>NZ_CP091913.1:3670000-5045530 GCF_022063185.1 Nostoc sp. UHCC 0870
TGGGATTCCTCGTGCCCCATGCTACTCGGGATTCAGCTACTATCCTTCAACTTTCGACTACAGGACTTTCACCTCCTCTGGTGCAGTATTTAGCTGCTTCGTCTAGTCTCCAAGATTCGTTATCGCTGTCCCACTACCCCAATCGGTAAACCAATTGGTTTAGGCTCTTCCCCTTTCGCTCACCACTACTTAGGGAATCTCTTTTGATTTCTCTTCCTCCAGCTACTAAGATGTTTCAGTTCGCTGGGTTGGCTCTTTCCTGTCTATATATTCAACAGGTAGTATTTAGGGTTGCCCCATTCGGACATCTCCGGCTCTTCGTTTGCTTCCAACTCCCCGGAGTATTTCGTCGGTAACCACGTCCTTCTTCGCCTCTGTGTGCCTAGGTATCCACCATGAGCCCTTATTAGCTTGACCACAAACAATTGGTTTTCATCCGGCAAACACTTTGCTTCCGGCTCTGATTTCTGATTTCTTCACACTGATTTTACTCAGCACTCATCTCTCAGCACTCATCACTTTCTCTCTTCGGTGTTTGCTAATTTCTCGCTTTATCTATGCAGTTTTCAAGGTTCTGGCTGGTTTTCACCCAGCAGTCTAACTCTTTATCGATACATACTTTTATATATCTTTACTGTTAGTTGCTGAATTTTCCGGTTTCTTTTTTTTCAGGTGGAGGTTAGCGGACTCGAACCGCTGACATCCTGCTTGCAAAGCAGGCGCTCTACCAACTGAGCTAAACCCCCAAATCATAATTCGTAATTCGCAATTCTTTATTCGTATTTAATTACGAATTACGAATTAGCAATTACTAATTACTTTCAGGTGGGCCATCCTGGACTCGAACCAGGGACCTCACCCTTATCAGGGGTGCGCTCTAACCACCTGAGCTAATAGCCCAAAAGAACCTAATTATTAGTTTGAAAGCCTTTTCAACTTCTGCGACCGACCTAGGTTAGACCTTCTCAGTCTCTATTCACAACTTTCGCTGTTTTCGTTACTTGAGTGGTTTAGGTCTCCCTATAAAGGAGGTGATCCAGCCACACCTTCCGGTACGGCTACCTTGTTACGACTTCACCCCAGTCACCAGTCCTACCTTAGGCATCCCCCTCTCCTAAAAGTTGAGGTAATGACTTCGGGCGTGACCAGCTTCCATGGTGTGACGGGCGGTGTGTACAAGGCCCGGGAACGAATTCACTGCAGTATGCTGACCTGCAATTACTAGCGATTCCTCCTTCACGAAGGCGAGTTGCAGCCTTCGATCTGAACTGAGCTACGATTTCTGAGATTTGCATCACATCGCTGTGTAGCTGCCCTTTGTTCGTAGCATTGTAGTACGTGTGTAGCCCAAGACGTAAGGGGCATGCTGACTTGACGTCATCCCCACCTTCCTCCGGTTTGTCACCGGCAGTCTCTCTAGAGTGCCCAACTTAATGCTGGCAACTAAAAACGAGGGTTGCGCTCGTTGCGGGACTTAACCCAACATCTCACGACACGAGCTGACGACAGCCATGCACCACCTGTGTTCGCGCTCCCTAAGGCACTCTCCCCTTTCAAGGAAATTCGCGACATGTCAAGTCTTGGTAAGGTTCTTCGCGTTGCATCGAATTAAACCACATACTCCACCGCTTGTGCGGGCCCCCGTCAATTCCTTTGAGTTTCACACTTGCGTGCGTACTCCCCAGGCGGGATACTTAACGCGTTAGCTCCGGCACGGCTCGGGTCGATACAAGCCACGCCTAGTATCCATCGTTTACGGCTAGGACTACTGGGGTATCTAATCCCATTCGCTCCCCTAGCTTTCGTCCCTCAGTGTCAGTACAGGCCTAGCAGAACGCTTTCGCCACCGGTGTTCTTCCTGATCTCTACGCATTTCACCGCTACACCAGGAATTCCTTCTGCCCCGAACGTACTCTAGCTCTGTAGTTTCCACTGCCTTTACAAGGTTGAGCCTTGCTCTTTGACAGCAGACTTACAGTGCCACCTGCGGACCCTTTACGCCCAATCATTCCGGATAACGCTTGCATCCTCCGTATTACCGCGGCTGCTGGCACGGAGTTAGCCGATGCTTATTCCTCAGGTACCGTCATTTTTTTCTTCCCTGAGAAAAGAGGTTTACAACCCAAGAGCCTTCCTCCCTCACGCGGTATTGCTCCGTCAGGCTTTCGCCCATTGCGGAAAATTCCCCACTGCTGCCTCCCGTAGGAGTCTGGGCCGTGTCTCAGTCCCAGTGTGGCTGATCATCCTCTCAGACCAGCTACTGATCGTCGCCTTGGTGGTCTCTTACACCCCCAACTAGCTAATCAGACGCGAGCTCTTTCTCAGGCGGCAAGCCTTTCACCTTCCGGCACATCCGGTATTAGCCACCGTTTCCAGTGGTTGTCCCCGACCTGAATGCAGATTCTCACGCGTTACTCACCCGTCCGCCACTAGAATCCTAAGATTCCCGTTCGACTTGCATGTGTTAAGCATACCGCCAGCGTTCATCCTGAGCCAGGATCAAACTCTCCATTTTGTTGAGTCTTTCTTTTAGCTCTTTTGGCTGCTCTTTTACCACCTCAGCCTGGTGTCTTTATTTTCTTGACGCAGGGTAGTTGCTTTTTTTAGGCTTTCAAACTATAATTTTTTCAAGGTTCGGTTGCCCCCCGGACTGCGCTTCGTCGCGCTCTTCCCTTCAGGCACTTATCCAATATATCTAACTTCTCTTTCAGTGTCAACTCTTTTTTTGAATTTTTTTTCTTGAAGCCTTTTTATTTAATTAAACTCAACGAGTCTGTCACCAGACCCGACCCGTTGGTCTTCAGAACCGTGCATGAGACTTTCACCTCACACGGCTCCTCGCTGACTTGGCTCTTGTCATGAGTACCTCTAACTACCATGCGGCTAACTCATCTTCTTCTATGAGGGTTTTTGAGTTATCGTTGGCAGTTTTACTATCGTGGCAGTGACGATGCAATGCTTGAAGGTTTCCGTATAGGGACTTCCAAAGAATAAATTATTCCAAGAAAAACAAGAGACGGGTTCTCTCAAGAATAATAATCATTTTAAGGGGGGAGAAAAGGGGTTGCCCTCGGCAACCCCTTTTCTCCCCCTCATTTAGGCATGAAGAATCTATACACTTGTCGTCTGCTTTGAAGTTAAACAGTGTAAATAAGGGATGTTTTGTAGCTAAATAAATGCTGTTATTAAAATCAAATTAAGTTTGTTTTACTACAACAAATATCAATAAACCAGTTACCTAAATTTGGGAAAAATTCATGAGTAGAATCGGTTAGCCGATGAATCTGTTTTTTAATTTGAGCCATAGCTTTTTTTGTAAGCTTTACCCCATTTTCATAAGTTTCGTGTACTAGCTTAACTGCTGGATGTTTCCCGTTTCATTTCATAGTATTAGCGAAATTTAAAGCCGTTTCTAGTTCATCTAAAATACTGCCGTTCCAATGATTTTCTAGTACTGCCCATGTTCTTTCTATTGGATTATACTTACTATGATAGGGAGGATAGTAGGCTAAACGTATATTTACTTGATGCTTGTGAGCAAACTCTACTATACGTTTCATGAATTGGGTACGTCGTGAACTATTCTGTGGACCATTATCTTGATTGAGAAGTAGGGTTTGAATATCGCCAAAACGATGCTTTTGTTCTACCCAAAAATCTTCTAAAATATCAACAATAAAATCGCTTGTAACTTTCGATTCTGTAAAGTACAAAAATAGCTCATCAAGCTCTGGAAGAAAGATACCATAAGGAGTTACAGTTGTTTGTGGATTATAATCATGGTCATCAGCTTTCGCTCCATCCCGGCTTTTACCCCCTCGATCAAATGAGCCAATCTTAACGCGGGCTTTTCCGTCCATACTTAGACGTAAAACACTCTTATCTTCCGAAGCATCTTTATTTACTATGTCTAATTGCTCAAAGATTGCATCAGTTTGTGGGATTTTTTTTGAGGCTGAACTTTCTTTACCCTTCTGAGCTTGTAACCTAAATTATTTAATTTGACGCGAATTGAATAGGAATGTGTGTAAATTTTCATCACTATAACCATACTTTTCAATTAATTGTTTTCTAACTTCAACGGCACTAAGTCTGGTATATAGTCTTTGACTTTTAAAGCTCGGATCAGTTTGACTATGGAAGTCAACTAAATTTTTTATGTCTTCTAAAAGATTTGGCAGGTGTTCTTCTGCTTTACAACGTCCTTTTGCGCTCATGTTATCAACGCAAGTAATACCACTTTTTAATTCTCTTGTCCCTTTCCTAATTGTGTCTCGATTCCATCCTAATTCTGATGATGCAAGTCTTTGTCCTCCTAAACCTAAGCCCTGAACTGTCTGCGCCATAAATTTACGATTGGCTGAACCTTTTAATTGAAATGCAGTTTCAATCAACAACTTTTTAAGAGAATCAGTTAATACTATAGACATACCACACTCAAAAATCCAATCATTATTTAAATTACTACAAAAGGGGGTGATGAAAGTTTTAAATCCTAGCAATTTGCCGTTGCATTGTTTTCCTGAATGGTTGTTATTAACCTCATACTGCCTGATATTGAATCCGAGAAAATCGAAGCCAGAGTCTTTATAATCGTCTGTTTCTTCTTCTGGGATTATCGGGTTTAGCAGAGTGTGACCTATTCTGGTTTTACTAGGACTTAATTCTAGACCCATTTTTGCTAACCACTTTGAGACCAATATAACTGCGGCGGGCTAGCCCCTGGCTTTAGACATGGGGGTTAGCCGCAGGCGAATTTATTCGCCTTCAAGTTTCTTTTTGATTTTGAATGTACATTTTTATTGTCTCCAGGGGTACGCCTCCAACTGTAGATACAAAGTAAGAATTAGTCCACAAAGTAGGAAGTTTAGTCTTTAATTCGGGAAATTCCAAACGAAGATTTCTAGAACTATTACCTTTGAATCTTTTTACTACTTTGTGGATTCCAAACTGGGGGTCTACCTCAACTAAAAGATGTACATGGTCGGGCATTATCTCCATTTCTAAAATTTCTACTTTTATGTCAAAAAGGCACAAGCCAAAGCCATAGATGAAGCTATCCGCACAAGTCAGTTTGTCAGAAACAAGGTACTTAGATACTGGATGGATAATCGTGGTATTGGCAAGAAGGAATTGTACCAATACAACACTCAATTACGAGCAGAATATGAATTTGTCAAAAACTTAAGCAGTCATTCTTGCCAAGCATTTGTTGAGAATGTAGAACGTGCTATTAATAGATTTTTTGCTAACTGCAAGGCTAAAAAACCAGGTAAGAAAGGTTATCCAAAATTTAAAAAGCATAGTCGCTCTGTTGAATATAAACAACAGTCTTGGAAACTACACCCTTCCATACGACGGATAGCATTTACCGATAAAAAAGGTATTGGCGAACTTAAACTATTGGGTAAATGGGATATTCATCAATATCCTGTTGATTTAATTAAACGAGTGAGGATTGTTCGCCGTGCCGATGGGTATTATGTGCAATTCTGCGTGAAAGTTGATAACAAGCAGGAAGCACCATTAACTACATCCGAAATCGGCATTGATGTAGGTTTGGAATATTTCTACTCTGATAGCAATGGCAACCATGAAGAAAACCCGCGATATTTACGTAAAGCCGAGAAAGATATTAAGCGAGTTCAAAGAAATATTTACAAAAAGAAAAAAGGGTCATCTGGCAGAAAAAAAGCTCGTGGTGTTTATGCTCGTAAGCATTTAAAAGTAACTCGACAAAGGAATGAACACGCTAAGAGATTAGCGCGTAACTTATGCCTAGCTAACGCTAAGGTAGTCTTGGAAGATTTAAATGTTTCCGGCTTGGTGAAAAACCACAAGTTAGCCAAGAGCATTTCTGATGTCTCTTGGTACAACTTCCGCCAGTGGCTCGAATACTTTGGTGAGAACTTTGGGCGGGAAATAGTTGCTGTTCCGCCTCATTTCACTAGCCAGGAATGCAGTAATTGTGGTGCTAAAGTCCAGAAATCTCTTAGCACCAGAACACATTCTTGTCTACATTGCGGACACATTGAACAACGTGATGTGAATGCTGCCAAAGTAATTTTAAGTCGTGCAAAGGCAAGGCAGTGCGGTCTTGGGGAGACCCCAAGACCGCACTGCCGCTAGGGGTGGGCAACCCCAAAGTAACGCCAGTCGAGATGTTCCCTCTACTTCTATTGGACGCAAGTCCAGTAAAAGCAAGGAACGTCAGTGACGCTGGAATCCCACGGCTAAAGCCGTGGGGAGTGTCAATAAATCTCTCATCTCGATGACTTGAGATTTTTGGTTGGCGAGGATTACAAAGTCATCGGCATATCTTAATTAATGATATGGAACTTTGATTTCTATTTTTCGTACCTTTGAGGCTACGTGCATAATCTACTACTAGTTGTTCTAGTCCATGAAGGGCTATATTTGCTAATAGGGGAGATATTACACCGCCTTGGGGTGTGCCTTCTTTAGTCTCAAAGAATTGTCCATCATCCATTACCCCCGATTCTAGCCATGCTTTGATGAGTCTCCGCATAGTTGGGAATGTATTGATTTTGTTGAGCAATTCTTTGTGGTTGATTTTATCGAAGCATTTCGATATATCAGCATCTAGAACGTATTTGTACATTTTACTGATGCTGTTAAATATTGCTTCGATTGCATCATGGGTGCTTCTTCCTGGTCGGAATCCATAGCTATTAGACTCAAAGAGAGCTTCCCATTCTGGCTCAAGAGCTAGTTTGGCAAGGGCTTGAGTCGCTCTGTCGTGCATTGTAGGGATACCGAGGGGACGCTTGTCACCGTTAGATTTAGGAATCCAAACCCGGCGGGTGGCAAAGCCGGGGCTTTACTCATGGATATCTTGCTTGGCGATTACCAGGTTTAGGCTAGGGTGTTGACTTTGTAGGAAAAGCATTAAAAAAAGTTCATACAAATTCTGCGTCGTTATCTAAGGTCGAAAATACGATTTTTCTTTTCGAGAGCATGGACTGACCAAAAACTTGAGATGACCAATCCTTAAGGTCTATATAGCGAACATTTTCTAATGCCTGTTTAACCACAGATGTGGTCAAATTCATCGTACATAAACAAATGCTTAAAATCATCTGACCTATCTGTTTGAGAGGGCATCTAGAGGAAAAATGTTTGTATTTACCAAAAATAGATTCAATGATATCAGAAGCTGCCAAAAAAGTTTTATCCTTGGGAATCTGTTCGATTTCAGTTTTTATATATAACCAAATATTTTGTGGGAAAGTTATATCCAGAAATGTTGAATTGTTTTTTAACTGGAATTCAGCTAGAGATTCTTGATTAATACCGTTTTGTTTAAGTTGAATTTCTAAGGCTCTGGTCATCATCACCATTTGACTCCAAATCCGGATGTCTTCTTGATAATCTTTTAACCATCCAAACTTCATAATTAATTTTTGATTGAAAATGTCCGGGTCAGAAGTTTCTGCTAATTTTAATAAAGTCTCAATTGGACATTTCAACAGTTTCTCTGCCCAATTAATCAACTTCTCTACATTGAAATAACGACATTGAGAGCGTTGCGATGGTGGAGATATAAAGGCTAATTCGGTTTGTTGAAGTTGATGCCGACACTGATTACATTTTTGAATAAAAGATTGATATTTTTCGGAATTAGCTAGCTCATGTTTGAGTAATAAAGCCATTGCATGAGTTACATCATACGTATAAACTACATCTGGATATTTTTGTATGTAAAGCTTAATTCCTTTTTCAATGTCACTACCATGATCTGCTATTATTTGTACTGGGCAGCCCACTTTAGTAGTTAGTTCACAAAGCTTTTGTTCAATCAATTCTCCTCTGGTCGAATCCATGATTTCCAGTGCTAATACTTGAACATCATGGTGTTTTAATCCTCTTTTTGATGGGAAAACTTCCGATTCTAAGTATTATTGAGATACTCCCAAAACCACCAAACACTTTTGCTTTCCTAATTCTACTGTTAGGTCTATAATAAAAACCCAATCACTTCGGTATTCTTTGGCTCGTTGTAGTTCATATAAACCAATTCTTCCTAACCAACTTCTCACACTACTGAAGCAGGGAGTTTTTACTTCCTCCGCCGATGCTTCCCACTTCAAGTTATTCTCAACTCCTCGTAAGCTACTTCCAGAATCAATGCTTTGTTGTATGGCTTTTTGTACTGTTTGAACGCTATATTGATGCCCGAACGCTGCCACCATCTCTATTTTTTCGGAATTTTCTTCCCCTTTTTTTGTCCATCAACCAAATTGGTATGAAGGATACGTAGTTCTTTTTCTGCTTTCATCGCCCGTGTTTTCCAATTCTCTCTTGAGAGCAATAAATCCCTAACTTTTACTTCTAATGCTCTGAGCTTTTTTTGTCTCTCAAGGGCTATCTCTTTCCAATTCTCTCTACTTTGTTTAAACAGACGAATTAATCGGCTGGAGGAACTTTTTAATTTATTCATTAACCACCCAACCTCAATTTGATATTTTTAGGTGTCTATCCTGTATGAAGAAATATCATCATAAGATACCCAAAGTCAACACCCTAGGTTTAGGCTCCCAGTAAGAGCGTCGTTCATTCCCGCTTTACGGATTGAGGACTAGTCGCTACCGTAGGGAAAGGGCTTTCACCTCAGCACTTGAGGGGTAGGATTCACACCTACATTGTTAATCAGTTATCTAGGCTATTACCTAGCAGCTAATCCCCTAGAATCTTTGTGGAGTCTAGTTTCTAGCTAACGAATCGCACGCATCTAAGGCTTGCCAACCAAGGGTTTTGACATGAAATTTTTTACCGGAAAGCCGCAAATAACAAGAGGGTCTTAGGTAAAAATCGACCTAAGACCCTCTTGTTTATTGTTTAAAACTATATGCGGATGAAAGGACTTGAACCTTCACTCCTCTCGGAACTAGAACCTAAATCTAGCGCGTCTGCCAATTCCGCCACATCCGCATCACATAGTTATACCACCATAACATATTTTTTAAGAAAATAGGGAATAATTCAAAATCAATCACCAATGTCCAATATCGCCAACTAAATTACTCCTACACGAGGCAGGCGATGTTTGAAGCCGCACAGAATTTCCCAAGAAATGGTCTTTAATTCTTCTGCCCAATCATCAGCTGTAATTTTTTGATCGCCTTGTTCACCAAGTAACGTAACTACTTCACCTTCTTGTACATCTGGAATAGTAGTGACATCTATCATTAACTGATCCATTGTGATTGTGCCGATTTGTGGTACTCTCTGACCCCGAATTAATACCTGTAATTTGTTTGTAAGATTCCGTGGTACACCATCAGCGTAACCAATACCAACAACAGCTAGACGCATTTCATTAGGAGCAATAAATTGATGACCGTAACTAACACCTGTACCCGCAGCAATTGTTTTGATGTGGGTGACTCGTGCGTTAAGTTGGAGAACAGGCTTGAGGTTGATCGTGTTTTGTAAATGTGGTGCTGGGTAGAGTCCATAAACAGCTAGACCAACACGTACTAGGTCGTAGTGTAATTTTGAGTCTGCGAGGGTGGCGGCTGAGTTTGCCAGGTGCAAGCTAGGAATTTTGATACCTAAAGCTTTGATTTGAGCGATCGCTTCCTCAAATCTTTGATGCTGTTGTTGCATAATTGCTGGATCTGGGTTGTCGGCTGTAGCCAAGTGGGAGTAAATACTGGCAATATGAAGATGAGGTAGCCGGTCTACTAACTGTACAAATTCCCCTGCTTCTTGCCAGTTAGTACCTAATCTAGACATTCCTGTATCTAGCTTGATATGTACAGGAAGAGGCGAATTGTATTGAATAGTTTCTAACACGTTAGAAACTATTAAAGCTTGTTTGGGAGAGCCTATTGTGGGCTGGAGTTGCCATTGAGCGATCGCATGAATTTGTTCTCGTGTGTGGGTTGCACCTAAAATCAAAATTGGTGCTTTAATACCGCTTTCTCTGAGTTGAATCCCTTCAGGAACTGTAGCAACTCCCAACCAACTTGCACCTGCTTGTAATACTATTTGAGCAACTGAAACTGCACCATGACCATAAGCATCTGCTTTGACTACTGCCATCAATTGGGTATCTGGTGATAAACATTGCTTGATTTGCTGTACATTATGTGTCAATGCGTTTAGGTCAATTTCCACCCAAGCACGTTGCGAAAACCAGGCGTAAGTGTCGCACTGTTGATAAGCAGCAATGCTTACAGCTTGTTTGCGACTTAACATTTCTCCTCCCTCCTATCACACCACTGTTCAATTACTTTGCTCTGTTATTAGTTTGTATTTTCAATACTGTTAGGTATATCAGAGTTAATCTGAAAGTTTAACCTTGATTACGGAATAATTACAATATAGCTAGCTCTACCTTTAGGTGTAAGTAATATTTCACTGTACGCCATAAAAATATCTACTGAAGTAGTTCATGGGGAATAGGACATGAAAAAGTGATGCTCACTATCCTATTTCCTATAATCAGTCCCCCGCCACAAATCTTGATTGCGTGAGGATTTCAGCAACTATAGGTTCTTATCTGTATAATTTTTGAAATTATTGCGGAAGTATAATTTATTCTCATCTCCCAATAAGCGGAGATTCGTGTTAATATATGTAAAACTAATACCTTGAGCTTTAATCAATGGGTAAGGTTTTAGTCCTAAACGCCTCTTACGAACCGCTCAATATAACCAGCTGGCGTCGTGCTGTGGTTCTGTTAATTAAAGGCAAAGCAGAACGTGTTGAACACAACGGTAGATTTCTTTATGCAGATTTTCCGTTGCCAACCGTGATTAGGTTGCGCCATTATGTGCGCGTCCCTTACAAGGAAATTCCACTTACTCGCCGAAATATATTGCATCGTGATGGACATAGTTGTCAATACTGTGGCTATACAGGCGATGAGTTGACATTAGACCATGTAATACCGCGATCGCGTGGTGGTGGGGACAGTTGGGAAAACATTGTTACAGCTTGTGTCCGTTGCAATGTGAAAAAGGGTAGTCGTACTCCCCAAGAAGCTCATATGTTGCTGCGCCATCCACCTCGGCAACCTTATAGTAGTCTCTATTTTGAGGTTAGCAAGCATCTTAAGAGTGGACTGCATCAAGAGTGGCAAAAATATGTTATAGGACTTTGACATCAACACGCTAATCATTAGTACCCGGTAGCTCGATTGTCACTTAATCCGGGTACTAGATTCGTGTGTATTGGGTGAAAGTACAGTTTAAGTACCTTGGATTGTCGCTGCTCTGGGTACAAACTCCTCATGGAAATTATCTAAAACATAATTTTTATTCAGATTTGCTAGAATATCTGTACTTTCGTCGCAGATAGCTATAGCATCTGATAAATTTTTAGCTAAATAATTCAGCAACAACCCATTATAACTTATAAAACATCAAAATAGATAAACTTGCTAAGAAATTATTGTCAATATCTTGGATATGGTTGGCAGTACGCAAAATTCTTCAGGAGTTTATTGTCTAATATGATACATAAAAATCCAACTTCACAAAGAAAAAATCTGAAGCGAATGAGTTGATACAGAGTAAATTTTCGTTATAGATATAAATAATTGTGAATTCCTTGAAAACTATAACTAAATGACTAAAACTACTGACCACAAATATCGGGCAACTAAACGATAAAATATAAGGATAGACAGAAATATAGGGACAAAACCGTAACCTGGGCTAGCAAAATTTTGTGGTTGTGTAGCAAAGATGCCATAGTAGATTTCAGTCTAGTACAAACGTAGAAGACAAGAGGTAAAGGGCAGAGTACATAGGTGTCACCCATACCGTAGTTTAGGCAGGTATTTATCTACAAAAGATAACAAAGATTGATCATTATTTGAGATGCGCGTTACAAGACCAGAAGTCTTCGTTTTCAGCCTCTATGTGCATTCTGGTAGAATTGGGTAGATGGATAAACTATCTGCTTGACAAAAAATATACCGAGATATGTATCCCTATCTCCTCATACTTTTTGCGAAGATCAGAATGTGGGGCTAAATTCAGTCAAGTGCTGGTTGTAGTGTCTCTAAACAAATTCATAGAGCTTCACACTTAGAACAAATTTTACTATGCAATTGAATTCTTCTTTTATTAAGCAGTCTGATAGTTTTGCATTGACTACTGAGTCAAATTCGGAGGAACCTGACATAGATAAAGAAACGGAAGTGTCACTGACTAAATCTACCTTACCAACATCTACACCTGACGGTGTAGGTATTTATATAGGACAACGTAGCAATTCCTTAGCATTTCAAAAATCAGAAGAATTGCAAAAGACCCTACTGTCACACCGACATGAGCGTCAGTTAATCATTTTACAAGACTTTCCTGACCCTGATGCGCTTTCTTGTGCTTGGACGTACCAGCTAATTGCCCAGCAATACGATATCAAGTGTGAAATGATTTATGCTGGGACATTAAGTCACCAAGAAAATATAGCTTTAGTCAAGCTAACAGGTTTACCTGCCCAACGCTGGACACCTCAAACTATTAAGGGTAAAGACTTATCATTATATCAAGGCTTGGTTTTAATTGATAACCAAGGTACAACCAGTCAGCTACTAACATCTGTACAGCAAGCAGGTATACCATTAGTAGCAGTAATTGACCACCATAGTTTGCAATCTGAACTGAAATCGGAGTTTGTGGATGTTCGTCCTTATGTGCGAGCCACAGCAACGATTTTTACTCAATATCTTCAATGCGGCTTACTAGCTTTAGATAGTAGTATTAGCCAACACGTCAAATGTGCTACGGCCTTAATGCACGGCTTGCGTTCAGATACGAATCGCCTGATGCAAGCGCAAGAAGAAGACTTTATGGCAGCAGCCTATCTGAGCCGATTTTATGATGCTCAACTGCTGAATGCAATTCTTCAAGCCAACCGTTCTAAACGGGTGATGGATGTAATTGAGCGATCGCTAAAAAATCGCATTGTCCAGAATAACTTTTCTATTGCGGGTGTTGGTTACTTACGTTACGACGATCGCGACGCTATCCCCCAAGCAGCAGATTTTCTAGTGACAGAGGAAAATGTGCATACGGCTGTGGTTTATGGCATTGTTCACGATGAAGACGACGAACTAGAAGTAGTCATTGGTTCGCTGAGAACTACTAAACTGACCCTTGACCCTGATGAATTCATTAAGGAAGCCTTTGGTCAAGATAGCACAGGGCGGTTTTTTGGTGGTGGGAGAACGGGTGCTGGTGGCTTTGAAATTCCAATGGGATTTTTATCTGGTAGTAATGAAAATTCCGCTTATGCAAGAATGAAGTGGGAAGTTTTTGACGCGCAAATTAAGCAGAAGCTACTGAAATTAGTGAATCCTAAAGATAACCCAATTCAGTCTGAGTAAAGCTTGTATTCAAGCAATGATAATTGAGAACTAGCATCAACAAAACTAAAGATAGTTCTCAAGTCATATACGCCTCGGAATTAATTCTGAGGAGTGTCTTCTAATTATTTTGAAGAGGAGTATTTTCAAGTAAAAATACTGCTGACTATTTGTATATTAAATAGCTAGGCTAACAATTAGCATTATTAGCCAATTGCATCTATTATGGAAACTATAATTTTTCTTTTCAATGGTGAAGCACCATATCATACGGAAAGAGGAACGATTCAAAATAAAGATTTGCCTACAGAAATTAAAGAATATTTTTCAAAACAGCAGGATTACTATAAAACATTATGGAGTTGTGGAAACTCTAAATTTATAAAAGTTGGAGATAGAGCATATTTTAAGAGAAGTGGTAATGTTAGAAATGAACCGCTTGGTTTTATTGCTGCTGGCTATGTTATTGCAGCACCAGAAAATGAAAAATTAAGGCTTATTGATAAGAGCAAATATTCAGATTTAAGTGCTGCATATGCAGATGATTATGATGGCTGTTTGTATGTTTATATTAAAATAGATTCAGTAGTAGATTTTAATCTTCCTCTAGACCAAAAATATTTAAAGAAATTACCTCAGTTTCAAGGAGTAAATTTTAACTTTGGAGGAGGTGGTTGTAAATTTAACGAAAAATCATCTCCTTTTTTAGATTCAAAATGGGAGGAGCATTCCCTAATACAACACAGAAAAAAACTAGGGTGTAGACTTGTTGATATTTTTGTGGATCAAGGTGAGAATTTTCAGCAAAATAAGGATTATCAGGCTGCAATTGATGCTTATAAATTAGCTTTAGAAGTTGATTCTAAATATGCCAAAGCAATTAATAAAATAAATAATTGTGAATCCATTTTGAAGAAAATAAATGAAACAAACCCACCAAAATTACCTAACAGGAACGATAAACTATCAAAGGCTAGAGAAGAACTTGATAAGGAGAAATTCTTCACTGTCCAAAATGACAGTGAAGCTTGCCAGAAAATTTATGTATCAATAGCTAGGAGGCAAGGGCAATCAAAGTTCCGGCAAAATTTACTAGAAGCTTATTCTTCTAGGTGTGCAATTACTAATTTTGATGCAGAGGAAGCACTCGAAGCTGCTCATATAATCCCTTATATTGCAACAGAAAATAATCATCCTTCAAATGGTTTGTTATTACGTGCTGATTTGCATACTTTATTTGATTTAAATCTTATTGCCATCAATCCAAAAACAATGATGGTACATATTTCACCTACCTTACAAAAAACTGAGTATAGAGTGATCGAGGGCAAAGAGTTACGTATTCCAAAAAATGAACTGCACCATCCCAGTTTACAGTTCTTAAAGAAGAGATGTGAAATGTGTGAATGGTTCAAACATTTGTAGTGCGATCGCTCATTCTGGTAATGTATGGCAAGATAATTAGTATGATACCTTATTGCCTTAATTTGGAGAAGTTTTCATGACACAGCAAGAGTTGTTGAATGAATTTTTATCCCTACCTTTAGAAGCACAGCATCAAGTAATCGACTTTATAGCTGTTTTACGACAAAGATATACAGTAGTTGAATGCGCAACACAACCAGTAGATGATGATTTAGCAAATGATAATTTTATTGGGATGTGGCGCGATCGCCAGGATTTAGCTGATAGCACTGCTTGGGTACGTAGTGTTCGAGAAAATGAGTGGTCAAAGTCAAATGACTAACTTAACCATTATTGATACCGATATTTTAATCGATGCTGGTTATGGCATTATCGAAGCAGTAAACTGTTTACACAATCTACAAGTAAACTCTGGTTTAACGATTAGCATAGTTACACAAATGGAATTGATAGTTGGTTGTGCTAACAAAGCAGAGCTAAAAACCTTAGAAAATTTCCTCAAACAGTTTCATATCATTAAAGTTGATCAAGCTATTTCAAACAAAGAAGTTGATTTATTGCGGTTTTATCGGTTAAGTCATGGCTTGCTGATTGCTGATAGTCTTATTGCAGCCACAGCAATAGTCTGGAATTACCCATTTATTACGAAAAACCAACGGGATTACAGGTTTATTCAAGGTTTAAATTTATTAAAATATCCATAACTTTTAAAACTTTTTACTCAACACTAAATATCGTGGAAGTATATTTTATTCGTCATGGCATAGCAGAAGAACAACAAACCGGAATCAAGGATGAGGAGCGTAAACTTACCAAAGAAGGAAAGCAAAAAACTGAGAAAGTAGCCCAGCGATTACAAGAACTGGGTTTGCAGTTTGATTTGATTGTCACTAGTCCTTTAGTCCGCGCTCGCCAAACAGCAGAAATCCTCCTAGCCACCGGACTTAGTTCTCAGCTAGAAGAATCAAATCATCTAGCTCCCAATGGACATATTTCCAATTGGCTAGATTACTGGTTGCAACCTAAAAATTTTGACCAAAATACCCAACTAGCATTGGTAGGACATGAGCCTTGTTTGAGTAATTGGGCAGAAATTCTTCTATGGGGGGAAGCCAAAGGCGGTTTAGTCCTCAAAAAAGCAGGTATGATCGGAGTAAAAGTGCCAGAAGTAGGTTCACCTGTGGGTCGTAGTCAAATGTTTTGGTTGACACCTCCCAGGTACTTGTTATAACAGTTTTGCAACTTTTCTCTAAAGAATTGTTGTGAGTTAGGCTACTGTTATGGCAACCATAATTTCTGGTAAGTTAGCGTGTCGGATATTTCACTAAGCAAATGGTGTTGCCATGATGGTGTGCGAATACAAGCCTGGTTTAGAAGGCATTCCCGCCGCCCAATCGAGTATCAGTTATGTAGATGGGCAAAAGGGAATTCTAGAGTATCGTGGCATTCGGATTGAGGAATTAGCAGCAAAAAGTACATTTTTGGAAACTGCTTATCTCCTGATCTGGGGAGAATTGCCAACGAAGGAAGAATTGCAGGTATTTGAGGAAGAAGTCCGCCTCCACCGGCGGATTAAATATCGCATTCGGGACATGATGAAATGTTTTCCCGAAAGCGGTCATCCAATGGATGCACTCCAAGCCTCTGCTGCGGCTTTAGGCTTGTTCTACTCCCTGCGGGACTTACATAATCCTGCCTACATTCGGGACTCTGTAGTGCGCCTAATAGCGACAATTCCGACAATGGTAGCCGCCTTCCAATTAATGCGAAAAGGTAACGACCCCGTTAAGCCTCGCGATGACTTAGATTATTCTGCCAATTTTCTCTACATGCTCAACGAGAAAGAACCGGATGAATTAGCAGCCAAAATCTTTGATGTCTGCTTAATTCTCCATGTTGAGCATACAATGAATGCTTCTACCTTTAGTGCTAGGGTGACAGCTTCAACTTTAACTGACCCTTACGCGGTGGTTGCTAGTGCTGTAGGAACGTTAGGCGGCCCCCTACATGGTGGAGCTAACGAAGAAGTTATTCAGATGTTGGAAGAAATTGGCTCTGTGGAAAATGTCCGTGCTTATGTCGATGAGAGGCTGCAAAATAAACAGAAACTCATGGGCTTTGGTCATCGCGTCTACAAAGTCAAAGACCCACGCGCTACTATTTTGCAAGACCTAGCAGAGCAATTGTTTGCTAAGTTTGGCGCAGACAAATACTACGACATTGCCCAAGAAATGGAACGGGTAGTGGCGGAGAAACTAGGACACAAAGGGATTTATCCCAATGTTGACTTTTATTCTGGTTTGGTGTACAGAAAGATGGGAATTCCCACAGACTTGTTTACACCAATATTTGCGATCGCTCGTGTGGCTGGTTGGCTAGCTCACTGGAAAGAACAACTGGCTGAAAACCGGATTTTCCGTCCTACCCAGGTTTATAGCGGTCATCACGAAGTTCCTTACACACCCCTAGACCAACGTTAATTGGTAGTTCCATTGTCATTCACATCGCCTCCCAGTGTTGGGAAATAGCAACTTCATAGACAGTGGAGAACCGTTGCCAAAATGGAAACGGGCGTTTTGTCTTGTTTAAAGAGACTGGGGAGCAGGGGAGCAGGGGGACAGAGGATGAGAAAATACCCCCTTCCCTATTCCCTATTCCCTATTCCCCATAGTCAATCCCAATCCTAGCTATAAGTAGAACTTCTTGTGTAGCTACAGAAGGCAAAAACCATCGGGCGATATACTAGGCATGGGTATTGGCAAAAGATATTCAATCAGGTGTCATCTGAACAGAGATATAAACAGGTGTCGTTGCAGGGATTAGTTTAACTAATGATTGTAATCCACCATGACTTGATGACTTAAAGAGCAGAAACATGAATTCAGGAATTGACCTCCAAGGAACTTTTATTAAATCCTTGATGGATTTAGGACTCCCACAGGGGGCAGCTAAAGCAATTTGGATGCCTCTACCCATGATCCTAATGCTCATTGGGGCAACAGTGGGCGTACTTGTTTGTGTGTGGCTAGAACGGAAGATTTCCGCCGCCGTACAACAGCGAATTGGCCCCGAATATATCGGGCCGTTGGGGTTACTAGCTCCCGTAGCTGATGGACTGAAGCTAGTATTCAAAGAAGATATTGTACCGGCACAAGCTGACCCTTGGTTATTTACCATCGGCCCCATCCTCGTTGTGCTGCCAGTGTTTCTGTCTTATTTAATCGTTCCTTTTGGACAGAATATTATCATTACCAATGTAGGGACAGGAATATTCTTGTGGATTGCTTTATCTAGCATCCAACCTATTGGCTTATTGATGGCTGGTTATGCCTCCAACAATAAATACTCCCTCTTGGGAGGCTTGCGGGCAGCAGCGCAATCTATTAGTTATGAAATTCCCTTAGCTTTGAGTGTGTTAGCGATCGTCATGATGTCTAACAGCCTCAGCACTGTGGATATTGTTAACCAACAATCTGGCTACGGTATCCTGGGTTGGAACATTTGGCGACAGCCTCTTGGGTTTCTGATCTTTTGGATAGCGGCTTTAGCTGAATGCGAACGCTTACCTTTTGACTTACCTGAAGCAGAAGAAGAACTAGTTGCAGGCTATCAAACTGAATACTCCGGGATGAAATTCGCCCTGTTTTATCTCAGTTCCTACGTCAACTTAGTGCTTTCCGCTTTGTTGGTAGCAGTTTTGTACTTGGGTGGTTGGGATTCTCCCATTCCCCTCAATGTTATAGCTGGCTGGTTGGGAATCAGTGATGTGAATCCCGTACTCCAGGTAGTTAATGCTGCTTTGGGTATCACCATGACCCTAATCAAAGCTTACTTTCTCGTGTTTATTGCCATCCTATTACGCTGGACAGTACCACGGGTACGGATTGACCAACTGCTAGATTTAGGATGGAAATTTTTGTTACCAGTTGGGTTAGTGAATCTGCTATTAACCGCAGCTCTGAAACTGGCTTTTCCTTTCGCCTTTGGCGGTTAGTCATTAGTCATTAGTCATTTGACCAGTGACTAATGACAAATAACAAAAAAGAGAGAGACACAAAATGCTAAAGTTCCTCAAGCAAGTTGGTGATTACGCCAAAGAAGTAGTACAAGCTAGTCGTTACATTGGTGAGGGGTTATCTGTCACCTTTGACCATATGCGTCGCCGTCCTGTCACTGTGCAGTATCCTTATGAGAAACTGATTCCTGGTGAACGGTTTCGGGGTCGGATTCACTATGAATTTGATAAGTGTATCGCCTGTGAAGTTTGTGTGCGGGTTTGTCCGATTAACCTACCTGTAGTTGATTGGGAATTTGACAAAGCGACCAAAAAGAAAAAGCTCAAACACTACAGTATCGATTTCGGGGTTTGTATTTTCTGCGGTAACTGTGTGGAATATTGCCCAACTAACTGTCTGTCAATGACAGAAGAGTATGAGTTAGCCGCTTACGATCGCCATGAACTCAACTATGATAGTGTGGCTTTAGGTCGTCTCCCCTACAAAGTTACTGATGACCCAATGGTGACACCACTACGTGAACTAGTTTATTTACCTAAAGGTGTTCTTGACCCCCACGACCTACCCGCCAACGCTCCTCGTGCTGGCGCACGTCCAGAAGACCTAATAGAAACAGTAGAAACAGTAGAAAATTAAGTGTCATTAGTCATTTGTCCTTTGCTAACGACTAAAGACTAATGACCAATGACTAATGACCAATGACTAATGACTGAGGACAAAAAACAGTGAATCTAGCGGAAGGAGTACAACTTGTTACCTTTGGCATACTGGCCGTGATGATGATTGGAGCAGCCCTTGGTGTAGTGCTAGCATCCAGCATTGTCTATTCTGCCTTTATGTTAGGGGGCGTGTTTATCAGCATCGCGGGTCTGTACCTGTTGTTAAATGGTGATTTTGTCGCCGCCGCCCAAGTGCTGGTTTATGTGGGAGCAGTAAATGTGCTGATTTTGTTTGCCATTATGTTGGTGAACAAGCAGCAGAATTTTAGCCCCTTCCCCAGTACGGGAGTGCGGAAAGTCCTGACTGCGATCGTGGCTGTAGGATTGTTTGGGCTATTAAGTACAATGGTATTGGCTACTCCTTGGGCTAACTCTACTATTCCGGTAGCAGGAGAAAGTTCTATCGTTGTAATTGGTGAACATTTCTTCACCGATTTTTTATTACCTTTTGAATTGGCTTCTGTGTTATTGCTGATCGCAATGGTAGGCGCAATTATTTTGGCACGCCGTGAGTATCTGCCAGACGTGACCCCAGAATTGCCCCAAACTGTGTTGACCTTACCAGAACGACCTAGAGAACTGATAGGTGCTGGTAGCGACACCAAAGAATAAATAGAAGCCAGATTTCGCAGAAGGAATACCAGAACTCATGCAACTCCAGTATTTTTTGCTACTTGCAGCCGCTTTATTCTGTATTGGTATTTATGGCTTAATTACTAGCCGTAATGCGGTGCGAGTATTAATGTCAATCGAGTTATTGCTCAATGCTGTTAACTTGAATTTAATGGCATTTTCCAACTTCCTTGACTCAACATTAATTAAGGGTCAGGTTTTCACAGTATTTGTGATTACCGTGGCAGCTGCTGAAGCGGCGGTAGGTTTAGCGATCGTGCTTGCCATTTATCGCAACCGTGATACCGTCGATATGGAGCAGTTTAATCTCCTGAAGTGGTAATTGCGTGTGCAACTCAAGCAGGTAATCATTGCTTATAAAGCGCGAGACTCCCAGAGCAAACGCTGGGCGGAAATTTGCGCTAAACAGCTAGAAAGTCGCAATTGTCAGGTCTTAATGGGGCCTAGCGGGCCAAAGGATAATCCTTATCCGGTATTTTTGGCTTCAGCAGGACAACCAATCGATCTGGCAATTGTCCTCGGTGGTGATGGTACAGTCCTAACTAGTGCCAGGCATTTAGCACCAGCAGGTATCCCCATTCTGGGGGTAAATGTAGGTGGTCATCTAGGTTTTTTAACCGAGTCAGTAGAAGAATTTCAAGATACAGAACAAGTTTGGGATCGGCTGTTTGAAGACCGCTATGCTATTCAACGGCGGATGATGTTACAAGCAGCTGTATATGAAGGTCATCGCACAAATTTAGAGCCAGTTACTGAACGTTATCTGGGGTTGAATGAATTTTGTGTCAAACCCGCTTCTGCCGATCGCATGATCACCTCTATCCTAGAAATGGAAATTGATGGTGAAGTAGTAGATCAATATGTGGGGGATGGACTGATTGTTTCTACTCCCACAGGTTCAACTGGTTATACTGTTTCTGCCAATGGTCCAATTATGCACGATGGTATGGAGGCGATTACCATCACGCCTATTTGTCCCATGAGTCTTTCGAGTCGCCCTATAGTTTTACCCGCAGGTTCTGTTGTGAGTATCTGGCCTTTGGGTGACTATGAGTTGACGACTAAATTGTGGATGGATGGAGTCTTAGCAACTTCAATCTGGCCTGGACATCGTGTTGATATACGCATGGCTGATTGTCGGGCTAAGTTTATTATTTTGCGGGAGAACAATTCTTACTATCAGACGCTACGGGAAAAATTGCTCTGGGCAGGTACTAGGGTTCACTACACTAGTAATCACAAAAATTGATGAAAACGGTAATTTTTCATCTACTACCTCACCATCATACAGGAAAAAATTAGTAATTACTGAGCAATTTGACCAGCGTAGGCGCAGCCAGCCACAGGTATCGCTCGTGCAATTGAATTCATTTTAGCCCCCAGGTATCTTACCGGGGGCTTTCTATGGGTATAAAGCTCTTTAACTGTTGACTTTTTACTTCCGCATAGCGGTTAATGGTTATGCAAACTTGATATTAGACAAATTCTGTATCCTATTACCAGATTTTTGAAGAAATTAAGCTCATAATAAAACACATTACTGACTTTGACTTTTCGCGTTTTGTTCTCAAAACACTCTTAAATATCGCTTTAATAAGTTGACAAATAAAATAATCTATTTCTATGGTCAGTAAATTTCAGAAGTTAGGATATTTATCTCTACATATTTAAGTTGGAAGACAGATGGAAATTTCTTATAGACACATCAATTACCCACTTAGTCCTCCTTCTGACCTCAAAGATTTTCCCATCATAGAAACAGACAAATATATCCTCAAAATTGCATCGACTAATGAAGAGTTAGAATCTATTTTTCGCTTGCGTTTTGACGTTTTTAATCTAGAATTGGGCTTGGGATTTTCTAGTTCTAGCTTGACACAAATGGATCAAGATCAGTTTGACGCTGTTTGTCATCATTTGATGTTGATTTGTAAAACTACTGGGAAAA
Source organism: Nostoc sp. UHCC 0870 (assembly GCF_022063185.1). Taxonomy (NCBI): domain Bacteria; kingdom Bacillati; phylum Cyanobacteriota; class Cyanophyceae; order Nostocales; family Nostocaceae; genus Nostoc; species Nostoc sp. UHCC 0870. Next base: position 3,692,087 of record NZ_CP091913.1, read on the forward strand.
CCATTGGTACGTATAGGATGCAAACGTATAAAATGGCTTCTTACAATTTAGGTTTTGATGCTGCTGATATATTTAATCTTCAGAAAATACCTCATGCTGTATTACAGGCATCTGTAGAAGTGGGACGTGCCTGTATAGCCAAAGAATATCGCAATATTCAAGCTTTGTTATTACTCTGGAGAGGGCTAGCTAACTATCTTATTTGGAGTGGTAATGAGTATTTTTTCGGGTGTGCTTCATTACTGACACAATCCCCTTGGGAAGCTGCATATGCTTATGATTATTTCCGAAAAAATGATTGGATACACGAAACTATCTTAGTTTATCCGCACTCACAATATTGTTTAGATATGCCACAAATTTTTACTAAAACATATCATGTAGAAATTCCAAAAATTGTCCAAGCTTATTTAAGCATTGGTGCTAGGATATGTAGCTTACCAGCAATTGATCAGTATTTTAAAACCATAGATTTTCTAACTATATCTCATCTAAAAGAATTTACAAAATGGCATTTTAAAGCGTAACAATTTGCTGTATAATAATACCGTTTATGTGTCAATACACAAAAATAATCGGTATAAAATATGTTAGCTAAAAAAGTAATTAATAGAATTTCTAGTTTACCCTTTCATTCTCCTTGGTTGATTATAATTATTTTTTCTGTTCTTGGGTTCATAGGTGTGATCAACCATTCTATGTGGAGAGATGAACTCAACCCTTGGCTAATTGTAAGAGATAGTGAGTCTTTTGGAGATTTAATTGCCAATATACGTTATGAAGGTCATCCTGTTCTTTGGTATTTTTCTCTAGCATTTTTGAGAAAAATTGCTGATAATCCTTTGATAATGCAAATTTTTCATTTGACTATTACAATTTTTTCGGTTTCTATTTTTTGTTTATATAGTCCATTTAATTATCAACAAAAATTTCTTTTTACTTTTGGCTACTTTCCTTTTTATGAGTATTTAGTAATCTCCAGAAATTATGCTTTTAGTATGTTGTTTATTTTTACTTTCTGTGCTGTTTTTTCATCCAGAAAGATAACTTATTTTTATTTAGCAATTTTATTAGGGTTACTGGCTAATAGTAGTGCTTATGCTTTATTTGTATCCTTTTCTTTGTCATTGACTTTGCTAGCCGAATTTTGTTTTGATGGGGAACATCGACAGCAATATTTTAGCCAAAGTCGAAAACATGACTTATTTTTAAGTGCTGGAATTATTGTATTTTCTTTTTTATTATCTATTTATATTATTATCCCTCCCGTAGATAGCTATCTTCATGGAGGGTTAGATGATGGATGGTTAATTAAATTAGATATTCATCATTTACTGAGAAGTATCAGCAGATTGTTTGCTAGTTATTTTTTGATTGTACCCAAGCAAAAATGGCTGGATTTAAGTATTTGTGCTGGTATCGCCTTGTTTATCTTTGCTTTAACATTAATTAAGTTAGTTAAAAAACCATTTTCTATATTTTTATATATTGTTGGCAATTGCGTAATCCTGGCATTTACTTATTTGAGATTTGCTGGCGCACCTAGACATTTTGGACATTTTTATTTAATTCTTATAGCTGCTTTATGGTTGGGCAGCTATTATAAAGAATCTAGTTTTTTGATCAATAAAATTACTATGAAAGAAAAAGTAATTACCTTAGGACAAAAATGGCATTATATTGCATTAGTTTTAATTCTTTATGCTCAATTTTTTGGAGGATTATACGGTTTTACAAGAGATTTAATCATACCATTTTCTGCTAGTCGTGAAACTGCTAATTATATTAAAAAATCAGAATTACAAGATGAATTTATTGTTGCTAGCCGAGATGCGAATATGGCTGCAATATCTGGTTATCTCAATCGAAAGCTTTATTATCCTGAACTTCAAAGAATGGGGAGCTTTACAATATTTAAACAAGGTCGTAATCCTGTTGAACAACCTGAGATATTAGAGCAGATTAATTCTATATTTAAGAGTGAAGCAGACACTAAGAGAATCTTACTAATTTTAAACAAGCAACTAAATGTCACTGCAAATGAATTAAAGATTATTCCTATAAAGAATTTTGATAGAGCATGGGTAGATAGTGAACGATATTACCTTTATTGGGTACACAAAATGCCAAATTTGGGTACAGAGTTTTCTCTCCAGAAAGGATAAACAGACTTTTCAAACATCCTCTGAGTGCTGAGTAATAAGCATTTGTTGAGTCCAGGGTCTGTAGGGGCGGGTTGAGCTAAATCTTCGTGAATGATTCGAGCATATCTGTGAACTCGCCCCTACTGTTTGGGAGAAATGCGGGAAAGTTTTAAACCAACCTACAAATAATTTTATTCAAACCGTATTACCATCCCTAATCACTACCGATTATTCCATTCTTTTGCTGCATCTTCTACAGCTTTATCTACAGTTTTTTCTCCTAACATCGCTGCTTGTAGGTTCTCATAAATGGCTTTTTGCAACTTTTTAATGTCTTTCAAAGCTGGAGTTAATATTTCGGCTTTTTGCAGTTGTTGTGCGCTGACTACTCTCGCTTTTTCTACTGTGGAAGCATTCGCGGGAATATCTTTAAAGTAACTATCCGCTAGTGCTTTACTCGTAGATGGTAGAACATTAGCAGCTTTAGCAAAGGCTAATTGATTATCATCATTGGTGAGGAATAAACCAAATTTCACCGCCGCATCTGGTTGTTTGGTATCGCGGGGAATGACGATATTCATCACAGCGACATTTTTCTTACCTGTATCACCAGTAAGTTGGGGTGAAATTGCTGAAACCTGGGCGATTTTGGGCGCATTGTTGGCGATGGTTTTAAGAAACTCTGGCCCGGAAGCTAAGAATGCTGTTTCACCAGATTGGTATAAATCGATGGCGTGGCGATGTCCTTGCGTCAGTGATTCTTTTGGTAATAACCCTTTTTTATAAAGTTCTACCCAATACTGAAACGCTGCTTTACCTTGAGGCGTGTTAAACGCGGCTTTTCCCTCCGCATCTACTAGGGTGACTCCCATCTGCACCAATGATTGCAGCACTTCACCGGAATCTTGTGGGACAAAAGTTACAAAAAAGGCGTATTTGCCTGTCTTATCTTTAATTTGTTGTGCTGCTTGTGCTAATTCTGCGTAAGTTGTGGGTGGTTTACTGATACCTGCCTGTTTTAATAAATCGGTGTTATAAATGGTTAACCTCGTGGTGAGATACCAGGGAATCCCAAAACTTTTGCTATTGAGTGTGCTGGCTTTCCAAATATTTGGTAGGTAGGAGGAACGCGCTTCCTGTGGGATTTTTGTATCCAAATCTAACCAGGCATTTCGACCTGCTAATTGAGAAGCAAAATCGGGATTGAGGTTAACAACATCAGGTGGCGTTTTTGCGGAGACAGCTGTTAAGATTTTGTTCTCCATAGCTGCCCAAGGAACATCAACCCATTTCACCTTTATACCTGGATTTTGTGACTCAAAGTTAGTAATTAAGCTTTGGAAGTAGTTGGTAAATTGAGGTTGGAGTTGCATAGTCCAAAACTCAATATTGGCTGTTCCAGAAGCAGCTTGTTGGGTATTTGAATTAATTGTTCCGGTACTGCAACTGACAACCCAACTGGTCAGTAATCCTAATATTGCTAAAGCGACCAGTTGTTTAAATTTTTTTAATTGAATCATTTTCCCAGTATTTTTACGCTTGATCAGGGTCAAAAGCTTATGCAGAATTGTCGAGATTATAGTCTAAAACAAACGGTTATGAGTGTTGAATGTTGAGTTGCTGTTAGCGGTAGCGCGGCGTTTAGTCGGTGCTGAGTTATGTAGGGTGGGCAAAGCTGGTATATTTCTAAATTTGGTCAAAAGTTCATAGCCCAAGTGACTAATGACCAATGACTACTTAAGTATCATTTAAATTTTCAATTTTGCATTTTGGTGGGCATTGTTGTGGTGAAAAGTTTTAGTAGTCTGTTTGGTAAATCTCATAAAGGGGTAGGTGTTGAAATAGCACCGGAACGTGTGAATGTAGTTCAAATACGCAAGCAACGCCAAGGTTTAAAAATCGAATCTTTAACATCAGTACCAGTTCCAGAAGGAATTGTTAGTGATGGTCAAATCAATGACCCTCCAGCAATGGCGCAATTGATTCAGCAGGCCTTGGCTCAAAGCAAAATCAAGACTTCTCGTGTGGCGACTGGTGTACCAGGTCGTGATTCGATTGTACGGATCATACCTGTACCGGCAGAGTTGGATGATCGGGAACTCCGGGATATGGTGTTAGACCATGAAGCAGGTTTGTATTTACCCTATCCCCGTGAGGAAGCTGATGTAGATTATCAAAAACTTGGGTACTTTGTAGATGAGGACGGCATTGAAAAGGTACAGGTGTTGTTAGTTGCTACCCGTAAGGAGGTGACAGATACATATATTCGTACCTTTGAGCAGGCAGGATTGCAAATCAATGTTTTAGAGATTAACAGTTTCGCACTGATTCGGACAATCCGCGATCGCCATTTGCGCGAATTAAGTCCACAAGAAGCCGCCGTTTTAGTTGACATCGAGTTCGACAGTACAGAAATAGCCATCATTGTTAACGGTATACCCCAATTTTCCCGCACTGTACCCGTTGGCACTTACCAAATGCAAATGGCCTGGGCTAGAGCTATGAGCTTACCCACATCACGGGATATGGAACTGTTATATGAAATGAAAATTCCCCTAACTCCCATAGACGGTGATAAAACTGGGATGACGGAAGCTGACCCAGGGATGGCCGGGGTGATGCGAATCTTGGGAGAACTCACAGATGAGCTACGCCGTTCTGTCGATTTTTACTTAAATCAAAGTGAAAACTTAGAGGTAGCACAGATTTTCTTAGCTGGGCCTGGAGGTGGGCTACAATATTTAGATGATTTTTTTACACAAAGACTAAGTATACCTACTACACAAATAGATCCTATTGGGTCTTTGTCCTTGGAAGTTAATCAAGACGATTACCCCGCAACACAGCGTTCTGGTTTAGGAATAGTTCTTGGTTTAGGAATGCGGGAGGTGTAACAAAATGTACAGTTTAGATATTAACTTTCTTAAAGATCGTCCAGCCTATCAGCCCAAACTTGAGAAAAAGTCAGGAATTAAGCTACCGACGGGGAATTTAACACCAGTTTATATTGGGGTGACATTGGGTTTAGGCTTTCCAGTCTTGGTAGGGGCTGGTTTGTGGTTTTTGCAAGCTAAAACTAGTGAGTTAGAGCAGGCGATCGCACAACTAGAAGACCAAAGTAAGAAATTAGACGCAGAAATCAGCAATATCAACAAAATTAAAGAACAGACAGCCGCCTTCAAAGCGGAAACCCAAAGTTTAGTTACCGTATTTGACCAGATTCGACCTTGGTCAGCCATGTTAGAAGATTTGCGCGATCGCATTCCCGCGACAGTGCAAATTGAAAATGTCAGGCAAATTCCCCCCACCGCCGCAACAGAAGGACAGCCCTCTCCTAACCCCGCAGGTGGGATAGAAATCACTGGATTGGCTCGCTCTTTTGACAATGTGAACGACTTTTTATTAAGTCTGCAACAGTCGCGCTTTTTAAAGTCTTCCGCAAGCAGAATTATTACAGCTACTTTAGTAGATGCACCAGTACAAGCAACAGCTAGAAATGGTGTAACAATTAAACCACCACAAGTAGTTAAATATACCATTCAATCCAGTCTCAGTGATGTTCCAGCTTCGGAATTGATTCGGGAATTAGAGCAAAAAGGCACAGTGGGATTAGTAACCCGAATTCGTAGTATGCAACAAACAGGAGTCATTACACGATGACGCTGAGTGAAGATTTAAATTTTGCCGAACACGCCGGCAATGTAGATTCAGAACCAACTTACCCCGTTATTTTTGGTATTACCTTTACACCAAAAATCATTGGAATTTTGGTCGGGGTCGTAGGTCTGGCAGGAGCTATGTATATGCTACTCAATATGGTGATGCCAGCTTGGGACAGCTATCAGCAAAAGCAAGGACAAAGCAACGAACTCCAAGGACAAATCCAGCAGAAGGAGGCTACTGTCAAACAAATTGGTAAGGTTAAAGAAGAGCTAGCCCAAGCAAAACAGCAAAAAAAACAGGTTTTAGCTTTATTCTCTGACGAAAAAACTTTAGATACTCTACTTTTGGATTTAAATCGTTTAGTAGAGTCTGGTAGTTCGCCAACGCCTCTCAATGCAGTGAGAGCCAAACTGCAAAAATTTGTACCAGCTACAGATAAACCAGAAATTGTTACCGATGGTTCTCTGGGAGCAGCCGTCAACGGCAAGCTCAAACGCAGTAGCATTAATGTCGAAATCATCGGTACTTATGAACAAACCCAATCTATTATTCGGAATATAGAGCGTTTACAGCCATTACTAATAGTTAAAGACTATCAATCAGCATTAGCAAATATACAAGCTACAGATACATCTGGTAAGCCTTTGCGGAGGGTAGGGGCTGCACCAATTACGACATCTTTCCAATTACAAGCATTAATGCCCCTTAATTCAGAAGATGCAGCTGCTGCGGCTAAAGCAGCGACTAAGAAGTAGTTAGAGGCTACGGGCTTTTAGTTTGGGTTAAGATCCCCCCGCCTGCGGCGACCCCCTTAAAAAGGGGGTAAAAGAGGGTTAAAAGACCATTTCTAATTCTAATAGGGTTAGAAGCCCCTTTTTAAGAGTCTCATAAGCCCCCCTTTTTAAGGGGGGTTGGGGGGATCTTAACCCAACCTACACTCTATTTTTGAATTTTGAATTGCTTATTAAGTGAGGAATGAACTGTGAAACAGTTTCACGGTAATAATTTTATTTTAGGTACGGCTGCTTTATCTTTTCTGGCAGCACAACCAGTATCAGCACAAATTACACAAGTTAATGAAGTCAAGTTAGCTCCCGTAGATGGGGGAGTTAGTGTTACTCTCAAAACTTCTGCCGGCTCGCGTCCACAAGTTTTTACGACGAAACGAGGTAAGGCTTTAGTTTCAGATGTGATTAATACCCAACTGCGTTTACGACAAGGGAATAATTTCCGCCAAGAAAAACCAGTTCCGGGAATTGCTTCTGTTGAGGTTGTGCAACTTGATGCTAATAGTATTCGGGTGATAGTGACTGGTGATAATGATGCGCCAGGTGGTCAACCTGTGGTTAGAAAATCAGATGGAATTACCCTCGGCTATACTCCATCAACAGGAACTACAGCATCAGCACCAATTACCCCTAAACCACCGACATCGACAACACCACCTGCGACTACTCCACCTCCTGGGGCTATGGTTGCTCAACCGGGTGCAGTTCCAAATGTGCTTGTACCTAACCCGGAAGTCACAATTGATGGTAGACCAGCACAACCTGCTGGTGTAGGTCAGCCTGTCAGCCAAGCACCGCCATTCTTACCCAGAGCGATCGCCCCACCAGTTGGGGATATTGCGATTTCTGCAACTGATGCGTCTCCTAGCACCATAGATTTAGGTACTCAGGAACGTGTGCCTCGTTTGGTGTTGCGGGATGCGCCAGTCCGTGAGGTTTTATCGCTGTTGGCTCGTGCGGCTAATCTCAACTTGGCTTATATAGGAGGCGATGCCCCTAAAGAGGGGCAGGAAATTCAGCAAACCATTTCTCTAGATATAGAAAATGAGCCTGTGCAAGATGTGTTTAATTATGTCTTGCGCTTAAGTGGTTTAGAGGCTAACCGCAGCAATAGGACTATTTTTGTTGGGCCGAAACTGCCTAATTCAACGCGTGACGTGATTATGCGTAACCTGCGACTCAATCAGGTAAATGTAGGAGTTGCTTTAAACTTTTTGGTTGGCTTGGGGGCTGAAAGTGCTATTAGTAGAGAAAGACTGGTTACTAGCGTAAATGCCGTTCCTGTTGGTGGTGCAGCTAATGTGGCAGTCACTCAAACTCAGACAACCTCAGAAACCAAACTTGAAACTCAAAGAGTTGAATTTCAAGATTCAAGACCTTTGCTCAGAGGTCTACAAGCATTAGGCGATGAGCGTACCAATTCTCTTACCTTAATTGGACCACCCAGGCAAGTAGAAATGGCAATGGCTCAACTGACCCAACTTGATGTCCGCCGCCGTCAGGTGGTAGTTAATGTCAGAATTATTGATGTAAACCTTTTAGGCCTTCAAGAATCCAACTCTAGCTTTTCTTTTGGAATAGGAAATAACTTCTTCTCCAGTGACGGTGGTGCAGCATCACTGAATTTTGGTGGACTGAATCCACCCAGTGCTAGTAATGTACGTAATAATCTTAACCCCACAGTGAGTGGTAATCCTTATAGTGGTGGTAATACTTTCTTAGATTTAAATAACACTACCAGTATTCCAGGAACTGGAATAGGTGAAAGAACAGTTTTTACTGATAATGTTAATGGCAACTCATTTATTCGTGAGACACCTGGAAGTTCTGAGAGCTTCTTTAATCGCCAAGCCGGAATTTCAGGAGATCCATTTCAGGCAGGTTTTACAGATTTTACAAGGGGAACACCTAATATTGTTACCACAACCGTAAATCCACCTACTACCCCAGGACAGCCAAACACAGTAACAACAACTGTTACACCAGGAACTGTTGGCACAGCAACAGCTGCTTTACCTTCTTTATTTCAGTATCCTAAACGTCTTCTCGCTAGTTTGCAGGCTCAAGTACAAAATGGCAACGCCAAGATTTTGACTGACCCAACTTTAATTGTGCAAGAAGGTCAAGAAGCTGTAGTGAAATTAACGACAGAAGTATTTGGAGGCTTTGAAAGTTCAGAACAAAGTTCATCAACAGGGACAAATTCTCAATCATCTTCTACCAGAAAACCTATTATTAAGGATGCAGGTCTGACGTTGGCAGTTAAAGTTGAGAGAATTGATGATAATGGTTTTGTTTCTTTGTCCGTTGCACCTACAGTGTCAGCACCTGGTGGTACAACATCAACTGGTGATGGTACGATTACTTTAATATCCCAACGCAGTCTTAAATCTGGGCTAGTTCGTCTGCGAGATGGTCAAACATTAATTCTTAGTGGCATTATTCAAGAAACCGATAGAGTCTCAGTAAGCAAGATTCCCATTTTGGGCGATATTCCCCTTCTTGGTTCACTATTTAGAAGCACAAACAGAACTAATCAGCGTAATGAGGTGATTGTACTCCTAACACCTCAAATTATGGATGATTCGGAAAACTCTGCTTATGGCTATAATTACAACCCTAGCCCACAGGTGCGGCAAATGCTTGAGCGTCGTGGTTTGGGTACACCTAAGCGATAATTCGTAATTCGTAATGGGCTAACGCCCCGCTCCGCTAACGTAATTCGTAATTCAAAAAAGTCAGATGTGTCTAAGTTTTGGTTTGATATCTGTTGGCTGATTTTGGCGAATTGGTATTAGGAAGAAAATGCAATCTACTAGATAAACCACAAGCTTTTAAGCTTTGTGGTATTTTTTTGGATAGCCTTGAAGACCCGCATTTCTCACAAACAGTAGGGGCGGGTTAACAGATATACTCGAATCATTCACGAATATTTCGCTCAACCCGCCCCTACGGACGTTGCAATAATTGGTGAGAAATCCGGGTTTAACAAACCAACTATTGCGAAATATGGCAAACTCTTGATATAAGCCAATATCCTGGGGGAGAAATCAACTATGGTGGCGATAAAACAACCAGCAGAAACTAGAACTTTACTCCACAACATCAGCTGGCAAACTTTTAAAACTATGCTCCTGGAGATGGGAACAGAGCGCAATTCCCGACTAGCTTACGAAAATGGAATAGTAGAGATTATGTCCCCACTCATGGCACACGAAAACTCCAACCGCCTTATAGAGGTCTTTGTCGGTGTCCTGTGTGAAGAATTTGGTTTAGAGATTAAACGTTCTGGCTCTCTGACTTTAACGCGGGATGATTTAGAACGGGGGGCAGAGCCAGATAGTAGCTACTACATCCAAAATGAAGCTTTAGTCAGAAATAAAGAAAATATTGACCTAGCCACTGACCCACCGCCTGATTTGGTGCTAGAGGTGGAATATTCTCGCTCTGCAATAGACAAATTGAAGCTGTATGCAGCGATGGGAGTTCCTGAGTTTTGGCGTTATAACGGCAGTACATTAAGAATTTATACGCTTGTAGGTGGGCAATATTCAGAAGTGCAAATGAGCATGACTTTTGCATCTGTGCCGGTGAGGGAGATTCCCCAGTTTGTTTTAGCAGCTAAACAGAATGGTGAAGTCTCTACTACTCGCGCTTTTCGTGCTTGGGTTAAGGGGAAACTTTCTTCGGTGGATTAAGATGGTTGCACCCCACCCCCAACCCCCTCCCCGCAAGCGAGGAGGGGGCTATGATGTACCTCATGTGATTAGGAAACGCTATAGATGATGAGTTCTATGCTTAGAGGCTGTTTAAAAAGTTTTGTCAGGTATCCTTTGTCATTCTGAGTGGAGCTTTGCGGAAGGTTCGCGAAGCGTTCCGAAGGAAAGAATCCGCGTTTTCACCGTTATACTGGGATGCTTCCTTCGTCAGCATGACATAAAAGGCGACTTTTCAAACACTCTCTTAAATTACCTTTCACATATTATTCTTGTAACAACTCGAAAAAAGTTTCTTTATCAATGCCAATATCTTGAATCATTCCCATTAGAGTACCTTGTTTTAGGTCTTTTCCAGAATGAATCGGAACGACAACTCGACTCCCCTGGACATTTTTATAAATGGCATGGCTACCCTTTTGACGATCAAGATAAAAACCTAATTTTTCAATTACTTTAACAAAATCTTTAGCTTTGACACTAGGAAAATTACTCATATTAAGATACTTAATGGCTTAACAATTAAATCTTCTTTAGGGATAGGTTGATGATCAGCCATTAAACTTTCAAGATATAATTCGATAGCTTCTGTAATATTCTCAACAGCTTCTTCAAAAGTGTCGCCTTGAGAATGGCAGCCCTTGAGAACAGGACAAAAAGCGTGATAGCCACCATCTTGTTCTTTTTCTAGAAGAACCGTATAGTTATAGACTTGTTTACTGTTATTTTCCATATATTCCACCTGTTTTGAAAGCTACTATTTTTAGCTTAGACCGTTTCTGTTAAAACTCACTGTAAGAGCCTATTTATAAAGTAAATATTAAGTAGGGTGTGTTACGGCGGTGTGATGATTTGAGTATGAGCGACAGTATAAATTGCCGTAACGCACCATAATCACGCGGTGCGTTACGCGTTGCTTTAACGCACCCTACAATTTAAGCTTTACTTTCGTCGGTGGATTGAGATGGTTGCACCCCACCCCTAGCCCCTCCCCACAAGCGAGGAGGGGAATTTTGATTTGATGGTATGCGATCGCAGTCCAATAAATTAAATTAAACTAAACTACTCAACTAACTTTTTATTTCTTTACTTTTGCAGTGTGACTTAATTGTAATCAGGGGTCTTACTAAGTATTTATTCCTACTTTTGGGGTGGTTTTGGCTGCAACAATCACCCAAAAATTAAAAAAAAATGCCGAAATCCATATAAATTAATGGTTTCATCTATCCACTTCTGGCTGGAACACCTTAGAATGATTCATTGAAAAGTCGAGCCGATGGGATTTACAGACATTTTGAGTAGAAATACTCCCCAAGGTCGATTTTTGTGTTCTGTAAAACAGAGATTTAAGTAAAGATGCTACATGGTACATCTAGAAAAAATCTCAACTAAAAATTAAGGAGTTCCAAATGAACAAGGGTGAATTGGTTGATGCCGTATCTGAAAAGGCTAGTGTGACTAAGAAGCAAGCTGATGCTGTCTTAACTGCTGCTTTGGAAACGATTATTGAAGCTGTTTCCTCTGGCGATAAGGTGACACTGGTAGGTTTTGGCTCTTTTGAATCACGAGAACGCAAGGCTCGTGAAGGTCGTAACCCCAAAACTAACGAAAAGATGGAAATTCCCGCTACTAGAGTTCCTGCTTTCTCTGCTGGTAAGCTATTTAGAGAAAGAGTTGCGCCCCCAAAAGCGTAGGCGTTACTTTTAGGAATTTTGATTTGATGCGGCAACCGGCTCATGGGGGAAATTTAGCTTGGGCAGCAGCACTAGCTGGCTGTCCGGCTGATGCTATTGTGGATTTTTCTGCGAGTATCAGCCCCTTAGGCCCACCCAAAAGTGCGATCGCTGCTATTCACTCGCAAATGGGTAATCTCAGGCACTATCCAGACCCAGATTACAGTGACCTAAGATTAGCTCTAGGTGACTTCCATCAACTGCCGCCAGAGTGGATTCTGCCGGGCAACGGTTCAGCAGAATTACTGACTTTGGCAGGTAGGGAATTAGCAGAATTGGCCGCAACCTTTTTAATTACTCCAGCTTTTGGCGACTACTACCGCACCCTGGCGGCGTACAACGCTAAAGTTCTGGAGTTTTCCCTTTCTTTGGGGACTGGGGACTGGGGATTGGGGACTGGGGACTGGGGACTGGGAACTGGGGGAATTACAGAATCAGGTTCTCCCCTACACCCTTACACCCCTACACCCCTACACCCCTACACCCCATCAAAAAACTGCGCTTTCTTAATTAACAATCCCCACAACCCGACAGGCAAACTATTCTCACGGGAGGCGATTTTGCCTTATGTGGAACAGTTTGCTTTGGTGGTGGTGGATGAAGCTTTTATGGATTTTGTACCTCCTGATGAGGAACAAAGCCTTATTTCGCTGGTGCAGGAATATCCCAACTTGGTAGTGTTGCGATCGCTAACTAAATTTTACAGTCTACCTGGACTGAGAATGGGATATGCGATCGCTCACCCTGACCGCCTCCGCAAATGGCAGTTATGGCGTGACCCCTGGCCAGTAAACACCTTGGCAGCAGCTGCGGCGGTTGCGTCCCTCCAGGATACAGAGTTTCAAGCACAAACTTGGCAATGGCTACCACCTGCACGACAGCAATTGTTTGAGGGTTTAGCCGCCATCCCCGGATTACAACCCCAACCCAGTGCTGCTAACTTTTTACTGGTGGAAACACAACAATCAACTGTGCAGTTACAGCAACAGTTACTCCAGCATCACCAAATTTTAATTCGTGATTGTCTCAGCTTTAAAGAATTAGGCGATCGTTTTTTCCGCGTCGCTGTACGTTCTGAATCTGACAACAAACGCCTGCTAACAGGGTTAAACTTAGTGCTGAGTGCTGAGTGCTGAGTGCTGTTAGCGGTAGCGCGGTGTTTAGCCGGTGCTGAGTGAGAAGACAATATAGCGTTTCCAAATGAGGTTATCATAGCTCCCTCCCTGCTTGCGGGGAGGGGTTGGGGGTGGGGTTCTTGTACCTCACTAAAGCGCAGATTTGAATTTTGAATTGGAGCGAAGCGACTTGACTATTGACTACGATATTGTAATTATTGGCGGTAGTCTTGCTGGACGCTATGCAGCTTTATTTGCTACTCAACTCAAAGCTAAAGTTGCTTTAGTAGAATCTAGAGTAGACTACGGATTATTTTATTCTCAAGCGATCGGCAAAATTGCTAATCTTGCCCAGCCTGGCGATGATTTGGTCAGTTTTGGTATTAACTCCAGAAACGCTGATACTGTCGAAAAATACCCAATATCTGTGAACTGGCCAGATGCAATGCTGTACGCCTATGGTGTTGTATCTAATATCCAAGAACAGACCTCTCCGGCTGTATTAGCGGCGGAGGGGGTCGATGTGATTTTTGGTAATGGTCAATTTTCAGATGATCCTGATTTGGCATTTGCTGTTAATCAACGCCTATTGCGGGGACGCACTTATTTACTAGCTACTGGTTCTCGTCCAGCCATTCCAGAGATTGAGGGATTGCAAACCACTGGCTACTTGACCCTAGCTAATATTTGGCAGGCTTTTAAAGCACCTACACCGCCCCAAGATTGGGTAATTATTGGCGGTGTTCCCCAAAGTATTGAAATTGCCCAAACTCTTGTCAAATTGGGTTGCAGTGTCACTTTAGTAGTTAACCACCCTTACCTGATATCCTCTGTTGACCCAGAAATTTCCCAGTTGCTACAAGCGCAGTTAGAAGCTGAGGGTGTAAGTATTTTTACAGGGAAAATAGTTACTCAAGTCAGGCGAATTGATGGTAAAAAATGGATTCAGGTTGGAGATAAAGCCATTGAAGTTGATGAAATTTTAGTAGCGACAGGGCAACAACCCAATATTGAATCATTAAATTTGTCAAATGTCGGTGTGAAATTGCATCAGCAGCGTTTATTAATTAATGAAAAGCTGCAAACTACTAACCACCGAATTTATGCTTGTGGGGATGTAATTGGTGGCTATGATTTCGCTAATATCGCTCAATATGAAGCGAGAATTGCGATAAAAAATGCTTTATTTTTACCTAGGTTGAAAGTTAATTACTCTAATATTCCTTGGGCAATATTTTCTCAGCCAAGTTTAGCGCGGGTAGGTTTAACACAAGCGCAAGCACAACGCCGATTTGAGCGCAAAGAAATTTTAGTTTTACGACACTATTATAAATCAGTAGCAGCAGCCCAAGTAGAAAGTAAAATTACAGGTATTTGTAAGTTAATTGTATTACGCAACGGCGAGATTGTAGGAGCAACGATATTAGGAACAGCAGCCAGAGAATTAATTAATCTAATCGCTTTCGCCATGTCTCAAAAAATACGCGTCAAGCATTTAGCAGATTTATCTCCTATTTATCCCAGTTTTGCAGAAATTTTAGAACAAACAGCCAGCGAATGGAGCAATCAGAAATTGCATAGTAATCTAACTTGGCAAGAGTGGTTAGAAGGTTTCTTTTATTTTCGTCGCAACTGGAATTTATAAGAATTACGAATTACTTACTCTTTTCATTGTTGCGCTTAAAGTTCTTTTCTGAAAAAGAGACACTACCAATACCTTGGATGACACCGCGACCAATTAAACCTAAACCGCGACCAATTATTTGTGTGAGTACGAAGACAATACCACTGCCTAAGAAAGATAATACTGATTGTAACCTTGGTGCGATCGCATCTCGAAATTCTAGGGTCAATGTCACTAGTAGAGGAATACCACCAAGCTGGGCTAATTCTTTATTGCGAGGAGCATAAACGGAAATTGTCGCAATACCACGAGGCGCAAATAAAAATAATTCATAACGGCTTTCAAAAATTGCCTGGGCTTCTTTCACATAATTATTTAACCGATATTTCCAAGATAAATCATTTCTAAACCTTTCAATTTCTCTCGTGGATATTAATTTGCGATCGTAAAAGTCTTTTTTGATTTGTTCTACATCTGCTAAAGAGTTGAGTAAAGGTTGTACTACAGCGTTAGCTACCTGAATTAACAAATTCTCTAGCATGATTTCAGCTTGAAAGTTGGCTTCTGAAGTACCTGCTGGGTAAGATGTATTATCTATTTGTAAATCAGTTTGAAATAACAGGTAAGATAACAATTCCCTAACTAACGGAATTTTATTCAGAATCGCGGTTTGAACCACTACTGAGTTTTGTAATAATACATTAACAATTTCTATATTGCGGTTTCCTAGTTTGATTAGAGAAAATTTACCAAAAAATTCTGTAACTGTAGCTTGCCACAAATCTTTTAAAATTATAGGCTGCAATTCTATCAATTGATTAACTGTGATTTGAGCTTCACGTAAATCATCTAATTGCTCAGATAATTTCTGGAGAATTAAATAAAGTAATTCCCGTTTCCTATCTTCACGAAAGATGTCAATTTCTAAGGGAGTATTTGAAACATTATTTAAAGAAAATTGTAGTTTATTGATGCAAGATGCAAAGAGGGTAGATTGCAGTGATCTTGGACTTAATAAAGAAGGTGTACTGAATATTTGTTGTATATCTGAAGGGACAATATTACTACTAACTGAAGGTAATACAGATAGTGGTGGTTGAACGGAGTGAATGACTTCTGGTTGCTGTTGTTGTTTTTCTTGGGGTGCTAATAATAATTGATTGACTAACCAACGAGCTGCTAAAATTTCTCGCCTTTGTCCAGCTAAAATTGCTCTATCTAGAATTGGTAAACCAGGGATTTGTAATTGGGCTGTAATTTCTTTTAACGTAGCGTCAATGTAACCAATTCCTGATGAATGTAAATTATATCGCCACTTTGCCAAGGGTAAGCGTCGTGGTGGAGTCTGAGGGGGAGGATTTAATTCAGTATTTGCCCTAGTTTCTAACCAATAGGAATTACCATTGGCTACCTCTATCATCGCTGTCATCAATTCTGCAATAGGAGTACCTTTAGGACAGTAACCATCTGCACCAAAAGCTTTGGCTGCCATGATGATTCCTGGTGTTTGCACAGAACTAAAGAGTAAAATCGGCAGTGTGGGATATAAAGCTTTGAGTTGCTGAATTAGTTGTAAACCTTGCTGTTGAGAGCCTGTTGAGCGATTATCACCTAATTCTAAAATTACCAAATTCACTTGGTTTGGGTCTTGTTGAGCTAGTTCTGCTAGAGTTTGCAAAACTGCTGTATCCGTGGCTGCTTCTGACACCACTTCTATGTTAGGCATTGCCTCTAAAGCTACCCGTAGTCCCAAGCGGAAGATAGGGTCTGGATCAACTAATATAATTTTAAAATGGCGATCGCTCATAGTCTACCCAAATAACATCAGCACTATCTTGTCCACTTTTGCTAACAACTTAGAATCGTATCTCCTTATTGTTACCTGTTTTCGTCCTCTGATAAATGGATGATAATTGGGATAGGCCGCAGTTCACTATGTAATTAAATGAACCTTAGTATTAGGCATTGGTTGGCAGAACGCCAGCTGACAATCAGTTACACTTCCAGTTTGTGCGTTGGGCAATTAGCAGGTATTGCCTATCGTATTGTCCAGGATATGGAAGCTAAAAGCCTAATACCATTAGATATTTGTACTTTAGCTGAGGTTTTGGCACTGCCTTTAGACGCGGTTGAACAAGAAATTACTGTCATTATTTTATTAACCGAAAGTCTGTTACGTAGTCTCAGCCAGAAAAAAGCTTTAAAACGCAACGAAGGTACATGGCTAGCCTTTCAAATTGCTTATCTGCAAGCTTTAGAACAAGTTTTACACCAAGAAACTATCCTGCAAAGACCTTGGCTAGAACGTGCCAAGATACCCTCCCCTACACCAATTCTTCAAGATGTGCTACTCCAGGGATTATTAAAAACCCTCTCTCCAGGCAAATTGACAGACACCCAAGCTGAACAAGCTTTATCTTTGGTGGCAGACTCATTACTCGTACAACAAATGAATCATGCTACTGTTGCTTGGTTCGTCGCCAATGGTACAGAGGAGTTAAAGGCAAAACTGTTAACTCAACGGTTAACACACTCGCTTCCTGGATACTTACTATCAGTCATTGCCCAGAATGCCCTAGCTTTGGCTCAACTGCAAAAATTTTTCCGGGTGGGAACGCCTGGTGATATCCACAGCCCAGAATTGGGGGCGATGGTAGCGGATAAAATTGACTTACATCGAGAAAATTACCGTGCTAGTTTGCTGCAAAACCTCAGCACACCGCTACTAATGGAATATTTTTCATTGAAAGATATTTACATTCCCTTAGTTGGGATACCAGAAACAGCCAATGATGAACAGTCAGTTGATTTAAAAACATGGGTGCAGGAACAGTTAACTGATTTAGAAACTATAACTGTGATTGAATCAGCACCGGGCTATGGTAAAACTAGTTTCTGCCAGATGTGGGCGGCGGAAATAGCACGGGAACTTTACCCTTCTTGGATGCCTGTGGTGATTCGGTTACGGGATATTAGATATGGACAGAATTTAATTGAAACTCTCAATTCTGGTTTTGCATTTAATCAACAGATTCATCTTACTACTTGGCTAGGACAAGACCATCCTCGATGTATATTACTACTAGATGGACTGGATGAATTGCCTCCTGCTAGTCAGAGTAAAAGAACAAAGACAATTTTTATCCAACAGTTAATTCAATTTCAAGCTCAACATCAGCATAAAATTGTGTTGACTAGTCGCTCAACAACTGTGCAAGAATTTGCGCCAGAAATACCCCCACAATGGCGGCGCATTACTATTCAGCAGTTGACAGCAAATGAACTTAAGCTATGGTTTCAACAGTGGACATTAATTCAATCATTACCTGTTGCTCAAAACTTTTTTACGTTTTTAAAACAGGCCGGGTTATTTACAAGTAAATCCAAGTTACCAGAACTCTCAGCTTTGGTACACCAACCATTCATGCTGTATCTTTTGGGTGTTTTACATCGGGATGGGTTACTAGATGACGGGATATTGCAGTTAGCTTATAACCAACAAAATAGTAATTCCTCTTTGTTGTGGGAAATTTATCATCGCCTCCAACAATGGTTGTTAGGCTATCCCTTAACTGGCAATATCCGCGCCAGCTTACAGCGTCAAGGATTGGCGCATATTCATCGTACACAAGAAGCGATCGCAAATTTACTTGCTGGTCATCATCCCCAAGATGTCATCGACCAAATACAAACGATATCTCTACAAATTTTACACAGCGATCGCCATCATATCACCCTGGAATTAACCCCAACGGCTAACCTACCCCCATTTTATTTTCAAAAGAGGCACAGGATTACCCCAATTCCCAATTCCCAAACCATCGCATTCTCTCACCCAAACCTAGGGACATATCTCTGCGCTGAGGCGGTGGCTAGTCAATTACAAATTTTGACACAGTGTCAAGCAGATATTTACGGTACGCAAAATTTTGTGATTGATTCTCCTAACGGCGTTGCCCAGCACCTGTATAATTTACTGGGTTATGGTATTTTGACTCAAGAAATTGCAGAATTAGCGATCGCCAGTTTACACCATCAGCCAATAAATCATTTTACTGGGGAAATTCTCATCCAACGCCTGGAATCTTTTTGGCGTGGTTACTGTCAAGGACGTTGGTTAGATGAAGGTATCGCCCACACAGCTTTATCTTATTTCCACTCACTGCACAACCCTGTCAATATAGAACAGCTAAATACTTATGTGGGTATTAATATATTTTTCTTGGTAGGCGGTATTCACAAAGAAATTCAAGTTACTTTTTGTCCTTGTGGCAACCCCAGCAATAGCACAGAATTTTATCCAGAAGCAATGCTCATGCTGTTATCAAAAGCAAGATTACTGGATACTCATGTTATTAAGTGCATTCATTCTGAATCTCTAGCGGGGATTAATCTATCAGGAGCATCTTTATCTCAAATTATATTAGCTGGTGCTAATTTTGAGCAGACAAATTTAACCAATGCAGTATTGATAGGAGCAAATCTTGCTGGAGTTAACCTGAGTGATGCAAATCTCAGTGATGCAAATCTCAGTGATGCAAATCTCACTGGTGCAAATCTTACTAATACAAATCTTACTAATGCAAATTTAACTGGTGCTAACCTGACTGGTGTCAATTTTCATGATGCTAATTTCACTAATACTTGTTTATCTGATGCTATTATCAGTGAAGCTAATCGAGAAACTGCTAAATTCAAAGGTGCTTTATTCTCCTTAGAACAGTTTCAAGCTTTGAAAGTTTTGTTATCACAGCAATCATACTTTAACATCCAGAACAGTACGGATAACACGAAGCATTGGGATCATAATACCCATGATATCGGTATCATTGAAAATGTAGAAGGTGAAATTAGTTCACCTTCAAATTTAGATGATGATGGTGATGATGAAACGGTTTTTTATGATCAGTTTAATAATTCGTAACTTCCTTATAAACGCTTTACGCAAAGGAGAGGGCTAAAGCCCTCACTACAAACCCGAAAAAGCTTTATTCACTGTCTTGGGAACTGCGATAGCCGTAGAAATTAATTGTGTATTCAGTAATTTTTACCCCAGTTTTTTGTTCAACCTCACGGATAAATTCTTCTGGTAGTTCAATATGAACGTCAAGAATTTGATTAGTATCTAAACAATTAACATGACTGTGAGCATCGCTAATATTGCCATATAAACGCCCATCACAGCGTTCGATACACTCTATAATCCCTTGACTTGATAATGCTTCTAAATTCTGATATACAGATGTATGACCGATTTCTTTACCTTCATGGTTGAGGCGATCGTAAATTTCCCTCGCAGAAAGATGTTCATTAGCTTGCCATAATAGTTCTAAAATAAAGCGACGTTGACGGCTAACCCGCATACCTAATATTTGACACCGTTCAAGCGCATCTTCTAAAGAACGAATGGGTTTTGTGGATACTGCCTGTTTCTGCATATTTAAGTCTACTTAACTATGGGGGAGTTTTCCCAGTTTGAGTTGATGGTTGCTGTGTATCTACCAGGGAACTACACATTTTACCTTTACACCTGCTCTACCTGTGCTGCTGCTGGGGAATGCTGCGGAAATTATAGTTTGAAGTGATTGTGGGGATAATTTTCTGATGTTTGCTTCACCACACCTTCATCTAAAACAAACTCATTACAACTTTAGCTTAAATTTTAGGTAAATGTCCACCTTGAAGCAGGAGCTAGGGAACTTCCAAATCAAAAATGTCCTATCCCTTAGTAAGCAGGGGACGTAGAGGAAGTTGGCAAAGAAGAACCTCATGGTTGTCTTTGAAGCAAAAACACCCCTATTTTTGCATTTTTTAGATTATTTTTTATTATTGTATAAATTATTGCACTTATATCCTTCCCTAAAGAAAAGACCTCTTGCATAAATGCTGAAGCTGTCATGTTGAGTGAAATATTAGTGAATGATTCGAGAATATCTGTGAACCCGCCCCTACTGTTTGTGCGAAATGCGGGTAAATTACCTGATGCAACAATTATTTCTTATTTCTGAATATTAGGGATGAAAAAATATTTTTTATCCATACAAAAAATTATTTCCTGGCGAATTAAAATACAGCTTGCATCGTAACAAGAGCAGTAATCTTATCTTGAATTGTCAAGATATTTATATATGACACTCTGTCAAACTTAAAAATAAGTGAACCCAGCAAATAAGACAGGCTGTCAAAGTAAAATAATTCGATAAAAGTGCTTGACATATATTCGTATTTATCGATACTGTTTTGTTTGGTTAATAAATACAAATAATCATTTTAATTTTTGGAGAACTCAATGAAGCAAGAGTTATGGGTGCTGCCATTAAGTTTATTGGGTGCATTCGTTGGTTCACCATCATTAGCATCAGAGATTGCAGTTGAAGAATTAGATATTAATAAAAAATCGCAAAATATTAATTTAAATATTCTGCAAATAAGTGAGTTAACCCAACACTATACCGATGCTAAATTATTGATGCAGCCATCGGAGTTACACTCAGTTCAAGCTGAGAAATTAGCACAAACTGAAGTGCCATTAGAAGATGATGCAGATATCAGCTTGGAAACCATAGGAGAACAAGACTCACTACCCCAATCAACACCGACTTACGTTATTGAAAAAGAAGAAATTCAAAAACAGGGAGCAACAAGCGTTGCTGATGTTTTGAAAAGAATGCCGGGGTTTGCTATCAATGATGCTGGACATGGCGCAGACATTCACACAGGTACATATTATCGCGGACATTCAATTAACCAGTCTGTCTTTTTAATTAATGGTAGACCGATTAATAATGATGTGAATACTTATCACGGTGCGACAGATTTAAATAGTATTCCTGTAGAAGCAATTGAGAGAATAGAAGTATCTAGCGGTGCATCTACAGCCTTGTATGGTTCTTCAGCTTTTGGCGGAGTAATTAATATTATTACTAAACAAGGGAGCAGCACTCCAAGGTTTAACGCCTCAGCAGAATTTGGTTCGTTGAATTTAAATAATCAACAAACTAGTTTGAGTAGTGGTGGTAAAAACTTTAGATATAATTTGAGCTTTGAACGATTTTTTATTGATAATCGTTATAAAGTACCTCAAGGTGCAGCTAACCGCGATGCTAGCGGTAATTTATTCAATGCAGATACAGCTACTAGCACCTATTTTGGTAACGTTGCTGTTGATTTGAATCCCAAAAATACCTTGAGTTTTGATGTAAAAAAACTCAGTAGCCGTAGGGGTTTGATCTATTTTGGCTTCCCTTTGCAAAGAGATAGGTTAGACCACGATGGATTAAATATTGGTTTATCATGGCGATCGCAACTTGCGAAAGACTCTAACCTTACCACTACACTAGGTTATAACCAAGACTACTTTAATACTTACGGCCCTACGGTTTTTCAAGGCAACACATTTTACCGCACTGGCACGTTAGACACACAAAACTTAACAGCCAGAGTAGACCATGAATGGCGACTCACCGCTAATAATCGTCTACGTTGGGGTTTAGATTTAAAAAATACCAATTTAGATGGGATTACTAACAGCAACAGCCCCAATCGAATCGCGTTGAATGAAGAAGAAAATCGCAGTGTATTGAATACAGCCTTATTTGCGGTTAATACTTGGGATTTGAGCGACAATTTTCAGGTAGATTTAGGTTTAAGACAAAACTTTGATTCCCAATTTGGTAATTACCTCAATCCCAGTGTGGGTATGCGTTACGTAATGTCCCCAAATTTGGCTGTGCGGGGAAGTTGGGCTGGTGGACAACGTAACCCTGGGTTAGACCAGTTATATCTTTATGATACAGTGCATGGTTGGCTGTCTAATCCAGATTTAAAACCAGAAACGGGTTCATCATGGACTGCTGGGCTAGATGTTAATTTTACTCAGGATTTAACCGGACAATTTACTTACTTTGGTAGTAGTTTAGATAATCGTCTGGGAATTATTCAAGGGCAATGGCAAAATATTGGGCTAGTTGATACCAATGGCTTAGAAGCTGCATTACGTTGGCGATTTACTAGGAATTGGTCAACGTTTGTTAACTACACTTACACCGATGCTCAAATTAAAACAGGAACAGAGCGCGGTTTGCAATTAGGTTTGATTCCTTATTCTAATTTGCAAGCTGGAATTGGCTATCAACAAAATGGATGGCAAGCTAATTTATACGCTACATACAATAGTGGTGCGCGAAGGGCTTTGTTTAATAATCCAGGTGATAAGAATACAGATTTTGTACCATCCTACGTAAATTTTGATTTGAGTGGGCGCATCCCTTTAAGTAAAGGTTTGGGGCTGACGTTTTATTTAGAAAATTTATTGGGTGAACAATACGAACGGGTGAACAGAATTTATAGTCCTGGGTTTACTTTCCGGGTTGGTTTAAGTTCAGAAATTTAGAGGAAATAATAATTCGTAATCGGGAATACGTTGACACTTGACACAGTATGTAACAAGTCTGACACACTGAGAGAAGGTTGCTGATCAGTTAGGATGAAGGGAAATTATCACCAGGCTCGATCATATTGAACCGGCCAATGTTTCTCATATCCTAGTTCTTTAGCAGCTAAGTGAGGCCAGTAGGGATTGCGGAGTAATTCCCGCCCCAAAAGCACCATGTCGGCTACGCCATCGCGGATGATTTTGTCTGCTTGTTCGGGGGAAGTGATTAAGCCGACTGCACCTGTGGCGATATTACTTTCTTGACGAATGCGTTGAGCAAATTGGGTTTGATATCCGGGTTTTACTGGAATGTTGATACCGGGTATAATTGCCCCGGAAGAACAATCAATGAGGTCTACACCAAGAGATTTAAGTTCTTTACTTAAGGTAATACTTTGTTCCATATCCCAACCCTTATCTACCCAATCTGTGGCAGAAATGCGGACAAACAGAGGGTATGTTTGCGGCCATATTTCTCGGACGGCGGTAACGACTTCTCGCAATAAACGGGTACGGTTTTCAAAGCTACTACCGTAATTATCTTGGCGTTGGTTGACTAAAGGTGAGAGAAACTGATGTAATAAGTAGCCGTGGGCTGCATGGATTTCTATGACTTTGAAACCAGCTTGTAAAGAACGTTGGGTAGCTTGGACAAAGGCTTGAATAACTTGCTGGATTCCTTCTAAACTGAGGGCTTCGGGTACTGGACTATCTTTACTAAAAGCGATCGCACTACTCGAAACCACTGGCCGCCAACCTTCTTGGGATTCATCTAAAAATTTTCCCCCGCGACTAGGTTTAGCTGTGCTGGCTTTTCTCCCTGCATGGGCTAGTTGAATACCTGCTACAGCCCCAAAGTTATGTATTAATCCCACAATCTTAGCTAAATATTCTATGTGGTCATCTGACCAAATTCCTAAATCTTGGGGACTAATCCGGCCACGAGGTTCTACAGCCGCCGCTTCTGTAATTATTAAACCTGCACCACCTACTGCACGGGATGCTAAATGAACCAAATGCCAGTCGTTAGCAAATCCATTGGTGCTGGAATATTGACACATGGGCGACATGGCGATGCGGTTGCGAAAGGTAACTTCACGAAGCTTGAATGGTTCAAATAGGTGTGCCATTGAGACTAATTCCTTCTCTGATTCGGTAAAAATTGGGAATGGAATTGGTGTTACACCGCAGGCGATCGCATTTAATTGGGAATGGGAAATTGGCTATTATGTATTCCTTCCTTTCTGGAATCTTGCCTTTTTCCAATTCACACCCATAAATGATTTTGGATTTTCTCCTGGAAGCACGGTATTTTGTCCTTGACATTCCCAAATATCGTGGTTTTCTTGTTCTTGATTTATTAGTAAGTGTAAATTCCCTGGCAATTGGGTACTTTGGCAGATTGAATATATTTCTGCCGATAACATTTCTCTTTCAATGTGTCCAAAAAACATAACTACAATCTCTCTTGCTAAAGAACACTTAATTTTTCCTAAAAATTTGGATAGTGATTGCTATATTTTTTAAGATTAAATTAATATATCTTGGAATTAAAAATGTTATCTAGATAGCACTCTAGTCCCAAGACAAAAAACAAAGTTTTAATGATTTATCCTTAATATTACAACCTTCTGCTAGTTTTGATAGTATTAAGAAGGATGACAATTTTCAATATTTATTCATAAAGGAATAGGGTTCAGTTGAGAAAAGGGTCAATTGGGTTATATCAGTAAACAGTTATCAGTGCAAGAGAATTGGTTAAAGGTTTGACAGTCGTATTCCCCAAGACTGACAGCAGTTTCTTGTACTGATAATTAAAACTGATAACGAGTTAATGCTAGCCAAGTGCAGAGAAATATATGCTAGGGTAACAAAGAAGGCACATCCAAATTACGATGTAAGTTCAGAGATTAGTTAGGCGATCGCCAGTAAAGATGCCTCATCAGAGTAAATATTGCCCTAAGTAGTTCCCAAAACCATACTCTAAGGTTATTCCACCGCAGACTTTAACGCGTAAATAAGGCAACTGCTAAAAGTCATATTTTTTAGCGTATTAGTAGTTCAGAAGAAATAGCAGCAGTTTCTTGAGCTTTATCTGATTTCCTTTCATCTTTGGTCAGCTTGAAAGTTGATTTGCTGTGCTTTCCAAGATGGATTTGAGAGTAGTAATAGAACTAAGTGCTTATGAAAACTTCCACAATCAATCAAAAAAATTTCCAGCAAACAGAAGCTTGGCGACTCCTAGAAGAATCCATAATTTATTACCAGGGAAAACCCATTGGGACTGTAGCAGCTCACGATCCTGAATTGGAGGCACTCAACTATGATCAGTGTTTTCTCCGCGATTTTATTCCTTCTGCTTTAGTATTCCTCATGGAAGGTAAATCAGAAATTGTGCGTAACTTTTTAGTGGAGACACTGAAATTACAAAGCCATGAAAAGCAGATGGATTGCTTTCAACCTGGTTCGGGATTGATGCCTGCAAGTTTTAAAGTAGAATCCAATGGCAGCGAGGAATATTTAATTGCTGATTTTGGTGAACAAGCGATCGCACGCGTTCCGCCTATAGATTCTTGTTTGTGGTGGATTCTGCTGCTACGTGCCTATGAAAAAGCCACAGGGGACTTAGAATTAGCCCGTCAGCCACAATTTCAAGCCGGCATCAAGTTAATTTTGGATCTTTGCCTGGTACATCGGTTTGCCATGTACCCCACAATGTTAGTTCCCGATGGCGCATTTATGATTGACCGCCGGATGGGAGTTTACGAACACCCTTTAGAAATTCAGGTATTATTCTACGCAGCCATGCGGGCTTCTCGTGAGTTACTTTTACCCGATGGAGACGGGGGACGCTATATCGATAAAGTTAATGGCAGATTGGGTGCTTTGCACTATCACATCTGCAATTATTATTGGGTAGACCTGAAAAGGTTAAGAGAAATTTACCGTTACAAAGGAAATGAATTTGGTAAAGAAGTTGCCAATAAATTCAATATATACTCAGAATCAATTCCTAATTGGGTAATTGAGTGGCTACCCGAAAGTAGTGGTTATTTAGCCGGGAATTTGGGGCCGGGACGGATGGATTTTCGCTTCTTTGCTTTGGGTAATTTGATGGCAATTTTAACTTCTTTAGCTAGCGAAAAAGAATCTCAAAGCATCATGAATTTATTTGTGCATCGCTGGCAAGACTTAATTGGCTATATGCCTGTGAAAATTTGCTATCCGGCTATAGAAGGTTTAGAGTGGCGAATTGTCACAGGATGTGATCCCAAAAACATCCCTTGGTCTTATCATAATGGTGGTAATTGGCCGGTATTACTGTGGTTATTTACAGCTGCGGCAGTAAAAACCGGCAGAGTAGAACTAGCCCAAGAAGCGATCGCGATCGCTGAAAGTCGTTTAACCCAGGATAAATTCCCCGAATACTACGATGGCAACAATGGTCGTCTGATTGGCAAAGAAGCCAGAATCAATCAAACTTGGAGCGTAGCTGGATTATTAGCAGCAAAGCAGTTTTTAGCCAATCCACACTTCTTAGAATTAGTCACTTTTGCTGAGAGTTTTGAAGGTTTTGGGTGTAGTCTTTAATATACTCCTTAACAAATGGGCATCATAAATTATCAATCTTGAATCTATCATAGATGCCCATGTCCGTCGTCTGGTTCTGGCAATCTTCTCGATCAGCTAAAAAACCTGTCGGTGATTCGCCCTCATCTCTCAGTACAAACTTTAGTAAACCTTCGCGCAGCCTGTTAGCTAAGGTAATTGTGGGTGGTACTACTTTATTTGTAGTTGTAGCCACTTATTTCAGCTATCAGACGGTGCGAAGTATCATGTTAGCCAATCTCAAGGATCAAGTTCTCTCGGAGGTGGAACAGAGCCGAGATCAGATTGATCACTGGTTAGCAGTTCTCAAAGTTAGAGTTGAGATGTTGGCAAACACAGATTTAGTGCGCTCAGTGGATTGGTCGATCGCCAGTAAATATTTAAAAGCGGAAGACCAACGAATTGAAGATTTTTCACTCTTTGGTTTAACCACAGCAGATGGATGGCGAGAAAGTACAGTATTGCACAGTAAACGGGCAAATGTCATCGATAGACCCTGGTTTCAAAGGTCGATTTTAGGATATGTCCATGTTGGCGATCCCATGATTGCCAGAGCGAATGGAGTCTCATCAGTACCAATCTCATTTCCCATACGCAGAGACGGAAATTCATCGAGTTCTCCTATAGGTGTAGTGCATGGAAGCGTGGCTGTTGATCGCATCCAGTATGTCACAGAGACACTAAAATACGGCAAGAATAGCTATGCTTTTACTCTTAACTCCATTGGACAAGCGATCATCTATCCTAACCCCGACTTCATGAGTACAATTGAAAAGCCTGGGATCAAATTGGTGGATGCCGCAGATCGAGGTTTAGCGGCGATCGCTCAAAAGATGGTAAATCGGCAACAGGGTATTGAATTAGTCAACATAGATAAAACTCAAAAATATGTTGCGTTTCTACCTCTAAAAGAAGCTAACTGGTCAGTAGCACTCGTCATTCCCCGTGAAAATATCGAATCTCAGCTAAAACTCTTAGATAGCATTGCTCTGGCAATCTTAGCCTTGGCGGGAACACTGATTGGGGTGTTAGTTTATGTCCAATCTACTGAACAAGCCCAACTCAAACAATCAAAAGCGTTAGCGGATGCAGCCAAAGAAATTGCTGACAGTGCCAACCATGCTAAGAGTGAATTTCTCGCCAACATGAGCCACGAACTTCGCACACCGTTGAATGGGATTCTCGGCTATGCCCAAATTCTGGAACGCTCCAAAGCCTTGCCCGACAAAGAACGTCAGGGAATCCGTATCATCCACCAGTGTGGTTCTCACCTGCTAATGCTAATCAATGATATTCTGGATATCTCCAAAATCGAAGCCCGGAAACTGGAACTTGCCCCCCAAGCTTTCCACTTGCCATCTTTCCTGCAAGGTATTGTCGAAATTTGCTACATTCGGGCGGAGCAACAAAACATTGAGTTTCACTACGAACCTGATGCGGATTTACCCGTGGGTATCAGTGCAGATGAAAAACGTCTCCGCCAAGTATTGATTAACCTACTCGGTAACGCCATTAAGTTTACTGATCGCGGCCGTGTTACCCTACGAGTTCAAAGAATTGGGCTAAAGAGTGATTACACCGCCCAATTGCGCTTTAGCATCGCCGATACTGGTGTGGGTATTGCGCCAGCAGATATCAACAAACTCTTCCAAACCTTTGAACAAGTGGGAGAGCAGAAGCGCAAAGCCGAAGGAACGGGACTAGGATTAGCCATTAGCCAACAGTTTGTAGGGTTAATGGGTGGACAGATCCAAGTCAAAAGTCAGTTGGGTATCGGTAGTGAGTTCTTCTTTGAGATCATTCTGCCCTTAGCAAATGACTGGAGTCAACAGCAGACCGCATCCGCAGGTAAAATTATTGGCTACGAAGGCTCACAGCAGCATATTTTAGTCATAGACGATCGCTGGGAGAATCGCTCCATCTTGCTCAATCTGCTAGAGCCTTTAGGGTTCATCATCATCGAAGCAGAAGATGGACAAGCAGGCTTAGACCAAATTCAGCAACATCGCCCCGATTTAGTCATTACTGACTTAGCTATGCCAATCATGGATGGTTTTGAGCTGCTGCGACAGATTCGGGAAAATGAACAACTGCGATCGCTCAAAGTCATTGTCTCTTCTGCCTCGGTTGCTCAAATCGATCAACAAATGAGCATTGATGCTGGTGGCGATGATTTCCTTGTCAAACCAGTGCAAGTCAATGATTTGTTCAGACTGCTGGAAAAACATCTTGAACTGACTTGGAAAACTGAAGACATCCCCGATCAATCAGTAGATCAGCAACCAACAGAACTAACTCCACCCCCCATAACTGATCTCCAGGCTTGGTTAGAACTCGTGCAAGAGGGGCGATTGAAGAAGCTAATAACAGCCGCAGAACAACTGGAGCAACATAGTCATCAATACCAACCTTTCACTCAGAAGATTATCCAACTGGCAAAACAGTTCCAAAGTGAACAACTCGAACAATTCATACAGCAGTATCTCTCATAAGCATCTGCTACTGCACTTTTATTGATTTCCACAGTTCCAATATGACGTACACACCGCCAATATCTACCATTACAGGTTTAGTTTTAATTGTTGATGATACGCCTACCAACCTAGAGGTAATTTCAGAGACCCTCAGTGATGCGGGCTTTGATATAGCTATAGCCACCAGTGGCGATCGCGCTCTCAAACAAATCGAACGCTGCCGCCCCGACTTGATTTTACTAGATGTGATGATGCCTGGAATCGATGGATTTGAAACCTGCCGACGGATCAAAGCCAATGACAGCACCCGCCATATTCCCATCATTTTTATGACTGCCCTTTCCGATAGTGACAGCAAAGTGAAGGCATTGGAACTAGGTGCTGTAGATTATATAGTCAAACCCTTCTATGATAAAGAGGTTCTAGCACGAGTCAGTACCCATTTGCACCTGTCTCACCTCACCCAAAACCTCGCAGCACAAGTCGCCGAAAAAGTAGCAGAACTAGAAGCTTCGCAACTACAACTGATTCAAAATGAAAAAATGTCTGCTCTCGGTAATCTGATCTCCGGGGTTGCCCATGAAATCAATAATCCCATCGGCAGTATTGTCGGTAACGTCAATATGTTACAGGATTATATTAATGACTTGTTAGGCATTATCGATCTCTATGGACGGAAACTTCCTCAACCTGATGTAGAAATTGAGCATGAACTGGAAGCCGTCGATCTCGATTACATTCGAGAAGATTTACCCAAACTAATTCGTGCTATGAAAGATGCAGGAGATCGCATTATCTCTATCAGCAAAAGTTTGGGTATTTTTTCTCGTGCTGATAGCAACACCAAGCAATTTTTTAATATCCATGAAGGCATTGATAGCACTATTTTAATTCTCAAACATCGTCTCAAAGCTAACGAACGATTTCCAGAAATTACAGTTATCAGAAACTATGATAATTTACCTGAACTAAAATGTTTTCCTGGTCAGTTAAATCAGGTATTTATGAATATCTTAGCCAATGCCATTGATGCTTTAAATGAATCCAATCAAGGACACAGTTTTGAGGAAATTCGAGCTAATCCCAACCTCATTACAATTACTACATCAGGAAATGACAACTATGTAAAAATCTCAATTGCTGACAATGGTAAGGGAATAAGTGAAGAAGTTAGACAAAAAATATTTGACCATTTATATACTACTAAACCTGTGGGAAAAGGTACAGGTTTAGGTTTAGCTATAGCCAGACAAATTGTCGAAGAAACCCACGGTGGCAAGTTGATTTGTAATTCTATCCTTGGTAAAGGTACTGAGTTTATAATTGAGCTTCCACTATAAAAGGATAAGCAAGGGAGCGATGCCTGCGGCGAGCGTAGCCATCGCGGATGGTGTGGGGATAATTCGTAATTACGAATTATTTCAAGCTACAGCAGCAAACTCACTTTTCAAAGTAGCGTATGCCCAATCTAACCAAGGAAGTAAAGCTTCAATATCTGTAGTTTCTACCGTAGCTCCTCCCCAAATTCTAAGTCCAGGAGGTGCAGAACGATAAGGGGCAATATCGTAAGCTACTTGTTGTTTTTCTAAAAGTTTCGCCATTTTCTTAGCGAATTTCCCTTGGTCTTCTGGACTGAGACTAGCAAAACTTGCGTCAACTATTTTTAAGCAGATAGAAGTACAAGAACGGGTTTCTGGTTTGTCTGCCAAGAAACCAGCCCAACTGCTTTGTTCAACCCAGGTGCTAATTGCCGCTAAATTGGCTTCACTACGTCTAATTAAGCCGGAAAGTCCCCCAATACTTTCTGCCCAAATTAGGGCATCTAGGGCATCTTCTACACACAACATTGATGGTGTATTGATCGTATCTCCTTTGAAAATGCCTTCAATTAACTTGCCTTTTTGTGATAGACGGAAAATTTTTGGTATAGGCCAACTTGGCTGATAAGTTTCTAGTCTTTCTACAGCGCGGGGTGAGAGAACAACGACACCATGCTGTGCTTCCCCACCTAAGACTTTTTGCCAAGAATAGGTCAGCACATCGATTTTTTCCCAAGGTATATCCATTGCAAACACCGCAGAAGTGGCATCACAAATGGTTAGTCCTTCACGGTCATCGGGAATCCAATCACCATTGGGAACTCTCACGCCGGATGTTGTGCCATTCCACAAAAACACGACATCATGGCTAAAATCAACTTCTTCTAAATTGGGTAAGCTGCCATAGGGTGCTTTCATCAAGCGGACATCAGACAATTTCAACTCATCTACGACATCTTTAACCCATTCTTGACCAAAACTTTCCCACGCCAGGATATCAAGGGGTCTTTGTCCCAGTAGTGACCATAACGCCATCTCTACTGCACCAGTATCGGAAGCGGGAACAATACCCAAGCGGTAATCAGCAGGAAGACCGAGAATTTGTTTGGAACGTTCAATTACGGCTGCTAATTTGGCTTTGCCATCTTCCGATCTGTGGGAACGACCTAAACAAGCATTTTGCAAATTAGCAACAGACCAGCCAGGATGCTTGGCACAGGGGCCGGAGGAAAAATTAGGATTTTGGGGTTTGGTTGTAGGGAGAGTAGGATACTCTGACATGGTTGCAGTAGGTGGTATTCAGTAGCTAGTAATGATGTAGATACTACATTACCGGATATCTGGGGTGTTGTGGCAAACTTTGTGGAGCGATCGCCTACGCCGGGGTGGAGCATCATCGCTCTTACTTTAGTTAGTCTTCCAAATGGCTGCAAATAGTTACTATGAAAAATTAATAGTTAGAATATGGTGGCTAAGATGATTAGTATACTTGCCAAAGTATCTATTACATGATTCAGATTCTCCAATCCCCAATCCCCGGTCCCCACATCGTGATGTACATTGAGAAATAGCGCACATATTTAACTGTTCATGACATCTATTTTGCTGAACAATCGCTATCAAGTTATTCAGGTACTCGGTGCTGGTGGGTTTGGGGAAACCTTTTTGGCGGAAGATACTCATATGCCTTCTCGCCGTCGTTGCGTGATTAAGCAACTCAAACCCATTGCGAATGACCCCCAAGCCTATCAAATGATTCAACAAAGGTTTGAGAGGGAAGCCGCAACTTTGGAATATCTGGGTGAACATAGCGACCAAATCCCCAAACTCCATGCTTATTTTTTAGAGAATGGACAGTTTTACCTGGTGCAAGAATGGATTCAAGGTCAAACGCTGAGGGGTTTGCTGGAAGCTAAAGGATACCAGAGTGAAACTATTGTCCGGCAAATTGTCTTGAGTCTATTATCGGTGTTAGATTATGTCCACAGTAAAGGGATTATTCACCGGGATATTAAGCCAGATAATATTATTCTCCGTGCTGTTGACCAAAAGCCAGTTTTAATTGATTTTGGTGCAGTTAAAGAAACGATTCGTTCTGTGGTAGGTTCTCCAGGATATCCTACACGTTCGATGGTGATTGGTACACCGGGATATATGCCTAGTGAACAAGCTGTAGGTAGACCAGTTTATGCCACTGATATCTATAGTTTAGGTTTAACAGCGATTTATCTGTTGACTGGTAAACATCCTGAAGAATTACCAACTCACCCCCAAACCGGCGAGATTATTTGGGAACGAAACGCGCCGCATATTTCCCCGGATTTTGCTAGGGTGCTGACTCAGGCGATTAAACCCCAGGCGAGCGATCGCTTCACCACTGCCAGTAAAATGCTGTATGCTCTATCTGCTGGTGATAATACGCCTATACAGTCGGTTGTTAATCCTCCTCAAGCAACCCAACAAACCCAAGCTATACCTATTCCCCAAAAAATCTCTCCTAACAAAAAACAACAGCCTGTTTGGATATTTGGCGTTTTAATCGTAGGTGGTTTGATAGGTGGAGTAGCACTATCTAGTCTGACTCGCCAACCCCCATCTGAAACAATAGTCAGTGATTCTATCCCCTCACCAAAATTTCAGAATCCTGATGTTTTAGCATCTAATCCTCCCGTTTCTGCGCCATTTTCTCCACCCCCTGTTACCCCCAACTCTACCCCGCAGCCAGAAACCCCTCCTCCTGAAACCCCAACCAACAATCGCCCCCTAGATTCTGATCCTCCTCCTATTCCAGTGGATACTCCCGCGCCTCAAGTTCCAGCAACACCACCAGTAGAAATGGAGAATGAGACTGTTGTTGTCCCACCACAAGAAGATCCATTACCACCAAACCCACCTCCCAAGAAACAAAAAAGCAATACTACTAGACAAAGTGTTCCAGCTTTCCCCACAGGGACATCCAGAAGCACCGTAGAGGCGAAACTAGGAAAGCCAAATAGAGATTTAAGAGGTGCGTGGGGAAAAACCCGCGCTGTTGTCTATAAATTAGTACCCAACCAAGTTGACTTAGGTTATTTATTTGACCGCAATACAGGTGTGCTAAAACAAACTGAGGTAGCCTTTGCCCAGTCTGTAGACCCACAATTGATGCAGACTACTTTAAATGGAATGCTAAATGGTCAAGCCTCGCCCAAAATTCAGCAGGGACTACAACAAATACAACAGCGTCAGTTAGAAGATTTTAGTTTTGCTGTCGGTTCAGTTAAAGGTCAGATTATCCGGCAGAATTGCGATTTAATTTACATTAGTGTTTGGGATGCAGATTTACACGATTTTGTGAATCCTGCATCTGCTAAGAAGTGCTGAGTAATGAGTGGGGATACGCACTTATTACTCAAAACTCAGCACTAATTTTTGACTTTATGCCAAAATGGGCGAAAGATAAAAATCTTGTTAGACCCATTTCTAAATAACGCCGTGTGCAACTTTCTTTCAAACCTAACCCCCAACCCCTTCCCTTCCCTTGTAGTGAAGGGAGAATATGTAGAGACGTTGCATGCAACGTCTCTACAGTTGTAGGGGAAAGGTTTGGAGAGGGGTTTCCAAAATAAGTTGCACATCGCGTTAAATATTAAAAACCAAATAGTAGTTTTTAAGGAAAAGTTATGAAAGCAGGGATAAAACGCATTGAAGCAACTCTACATGATTTAGGAACTCGTGATACTACTGCCACAGACGCGGGCGAAAATACCAAGCGGCCTGTGTCGTTTAGAATTAGTGTTGCAGGTAAGGAAGGTACAGACAGTCAAACCCCAGAACAGATAGAAGAATTAAGCACTGACACCCACACGGAAACTACTGATACCCAAAATTTATTTCCTCATCACAGTTCTGTACAAACCTTTGCTACAGAGGACGATGGTGGAAAAACCCCAAACCTACCCAAATTTAAAACTCCCAGCTTCAGTAACCATCGTCACGGTGCTAATCCAGCATTAGCTACGAATATCCTCCAAGAAATTCACGAACACGTAGCTGGTTGGCAACAAGAACTGCATACTATTGTGGAGCGAATCCAGGATATTTACTTAGAAGGCCCCATTGTCAACGGTTGGTTAGAATCTAATCCTTGGGACACAGAACACGGGGGAACTGCCACACTCCGCCACGGAGAAGTAGAACGCCTGATGGATTATGTAGAAGAAATTTGTACACCTGATGGTAATAAAATACCCCATCAAAACCTACGGACAGGTTATCGCCTTTGTGGTGTGGATGCTTCAGGTAAAGTATGGTCACGTCCCTGTCCACCCAATCAGCTAGCGACAGTCAGCATGGCGATCGCACGTTATCAAAAATTACGTCAACTTCTAGGACGCAAGCAATACCTAGAAACTCGCCTCAGTCAACTAGCAGAAACTTTGGTGGTTTTACACAGCCATATTCAGCAGGTATAAATTAGGTGACAGGGGACAGGGGACAGGTGACAGGGTGGGGATTGGGGATTGGGGACTGGGGAAGAGGTTATTAATTTTGAATTTTGAATTTTGAATTTTGAATTTTGAATTCCCCGAAGGGGTTGACTAATATGCAAATCTCTGCTGTTATATGTACTCACAATCGGGATAATTATCTAGGTGCGGCGATTGATAGCCTGTTGGGGCAGGATTTCGCGGGGGAATTTGAGGTCATAGTGGTGGATAATGGGTCAAGCGATCGCACTCGTGAAGTGACGGAAGAAAGGGCGAGTAATCCCCGCTTAAAGTATGTTTTTGAACCTACTCTTGGTTTATCTGTGGCTCGCAACACGGGCGCAAAAGAGGCGAAGTCTGAAATATTAGCGTATTTAGATGATGATGCAGTTGCTAGTGCTGGTTGGCTGCAAGTATTGTATGATGCTTATCAACATAATTCTCAGCTAGCGATCGCTGGTGGTAAGGTCACTCTATTATGGCCTGCGAATATTGAACCACCTTCATGGTTATCTGCTGGTTTAGCCGGCAATTTAGGAGCTTATGACTTAGGTGATAGCGTGGTTTACATTGATAAACCAGGTTTAACCCCCAGAGGTTTAAATTACTCTATCCGCCGTCAGTTTCTCGATAAAATCGGTGGTTTTGACCCCCAACTCGGTAGAGTTGGTAAAAATCTCCTCTCTAACGAAGAACTCCTGATGACGGAACTGGCACTTAAACAGGGTTGGCAAGTTGCCTATCTTCCCACCGCTTTAGTTGCTCATAACGTCGCTCCAGAACGCATCAATCGTTCCTGGTTTTTAAACCGTGGTTGGTGGCAAGGTATTAGCGAATGCTATCGGGAACAACTGGCGGGTAAAGCCGGAATTGCCCAGTTTGGTAGAGGTGGTGAAAGGTTTGTTCGTGGCTTGTATAAAGCATTACAGTATGCCTTTAAAGATCCAGCCGAAAGCTTTGATAACTTTGTTTATAGCTATGGACAGATAGGTTACTTAAACGCCGTCATTCAAGGTCTGTTGTTTAAAAAGTAAGGGACACGTGACAGGTGACAGGTGACAGGTGACAGGTGACAGGTGATAGGTGACAGGTGACAGGTGACAGGTGACAGGTGATAGGTGACAGGTGACAGGTGACAGGTGACAGGTGATAGGTGACAGGTGATAGGTGACAGGCTTCCGCCGTGAGCGTCAGCCGAACGGTGATAGGTGATAGGTGATAGGGGAGATTTCTACCCAATGATTAATTTTGAATTTTGTAGCTTGCTTCTCTAATGAGACGCTACCGCGAACCCGATAGGGTATTTTGAATTTTGAATTGGAGCGAAGCGACTTGACTAATGACTCTTTTGTAGATTTACGCAAATATGACCAATCTTGGTTTGATCGGGGGCGGCCTGGTTGGTATATTTTATTATGGTGGTTCGTGCAGGCGATCGCTTTTCCTCTGACGCTGCATTCTTTTAATGGTCTGCGTTGTTGGCTACTGCGACTGTTTGGAGCGCGTATTGGCAAAGGTGTAATTATTCGCCCTACAGCCCGTTTTACTTATCCTTGGAAAGTTACCGTTGGTGATTACACTTGGATTGGTGATGATGTAGTTGTATATAGTTTAGATGAGATTCATATCGGTGAACACTGCGTCATTTCGCAAAAAAGTTATTTATGTACCGGTAGCCATGATATTCAAGACCCTGCCTTTGGCTTGAAAACCGCAACTATTACCATTGGTAACGGCGTATGGGTAGCTACAGATTGTTTTGTAGCACCAGGAGTGCAAATTGGTGCTAATGCTGTAATTGGCGCACGTAGCAGTGTTTTGGCTGATATGCCATCAGGACAAGTTTGTTGGGGTAGTCCTTGCCGTCCCCAATATCCTAGAGTAATGAGTAATGAGTAATGAGTAATGAGTAATGAGTGGGCATTGTATTTTTCTCCCCCTGCTTCCCCTGCTTTCCCTGCTTTCTTTTCCCCAGTCCCCAGTCCCCAGTCCCCAGTCCCCAATCAAGGTTCACTTGGCAGTAATGGTTGAGATGCAACATCCTCTAAGCGGATGCTAGTGAGTAAATGCTGCCACTTTTCTTGAATTGCTTTATCTTTGGGGTTTTCTTGGTGTAATTGCGATAATGTTTTTAATGCTTCGTGCCAAATCCCATGTTGGAGATATATATCCAAACGTTGCAGAGGTGTAGCTGTCTTTAGTTTTTCAGTAACTTTTTTGTCAAGTGTGACTCGTTTTATTACCCCTTCTACGTAAGTTGGGGGCGAATCTTTTTGTGGGTCGCAGTTAACGGTGAGAAACCAGCGATATCGTTTATTTACTGCCAAAGAAATGTTTTGCGGGACAGAAATACTGATGATTCCTGGGTTTTCTGGAAGAGCGATCGCTTTTCGATAAATTGAATCTGACTTGTGATCTTGTAATACAAATTCTGTAGGATACTCAGAACTTCGAGAGTATGGGATAAAAAACATCAGGGTCGGATGTGCTTCTGTAGTTAATCCCCAGACGTTGATGACAGTGGGAACATCTTGTGTATAGGGTACTAAAGCTGTAAGTTGGGGTTCTGCTAAGGGACACAAACCCCGTTTAGCACCACCACGGACGCGACCTCCAGGGGGCGACTCAGAAGTAGGTAGTGGTGGTGGGTTAAAGCTAACTTTTTTAATCTGGTTGACATCTGAGCTAACTGGTGCAGGTTTAGCCAGTACCAAGGTTTGACCGGCGAAAAAACTTGTGTAGCCAATGGCTAGTGAGAGCAATATTTTCATATTAAGTTAGTAGTTTTGCTATCAAGAAATAGGGGTGTGGGGGTGTAGGGGTGTAGGGGTAGAAAAACTGATGATTGATGACTATTGACTATTAAATTTTGATTTTTGAATTGATACTACGGTTACAGTTGCTACTAATGACAAAGCTGATGGTACAAAGGGAAGCCAAACGCCCGAAATTAATAGACTCCAGCAAAGTAAATACAGAACACTCGAACTAACACCAACTGCTAATGCTAACTTGGGGAATAAACGCCATTGCCAGGCTAATAAACCACCTAATCCAGCCCAACCCCAAATCCAAATTATTTCCAACCAAGGTGACACAACCCGCAATAATGGACGACCATCTAAAACAGCACTAATAATTTGACTAACCATGTGGGCTTGTACTATTACCCCTGGCATTTGTTCATCTAACAGATGACCGTAGGGAGTCGCCCAATAGTCGGGAAAATCTCCTTTGGCTACTACACCAATTAGAACAATGCGGTCTTTGATGGCGTTGGGATTAATGGGGTTAGATAATAGCTGGGTGAGTGTCACCTGTTCCGCGATTTGCTTAGAGGCGCGATAGTTAAGTAGGATTTGACCACCATTGGCATCAATTCCTTGATAACCGCCACTGTGAGGTGATAGGCGGTGCAATACTGTTTTATCTAACTGTAAATTAGGAGGTGTACCAGGGGTAAATTTTGGTTGGATTCCTAAAGATGAAAGATATAAAAATGCCAGTTGGGTACTGAAGGAGTAGGGGGTAGAACACAAGGAAGCGGTTTCCTGAGTCATAAACAGGAGATGGCGACGTACTACACCATCTTTATCATGAATGAAGTCGCTAAATCCTAAGCGTTCCTTGGGAATTTCTGGTGGCGGCGCAATACCTTTAGTGTTGGCTGTAGAGTCACTCCCTTTACAGATGCCGATGAGATTATCAGTCTGTTGCAGTTGTAATTTTAAATCTGCTTGTTCCGCCGGAAAGTCGCGGTAGATATCTAAACCTATAGCTTTGGGTTGGTATTTATTGAGTTTGAGTAATAATTGGTTAAGGGATTTTTCGGAGATGGATGTTCCTTTTAAGATTTCGCCGTTGCGTCGCTGATTGGCTAAATCGTCATCGTCAATGGTAACTAACAACAAACGCCGATCTGTCCCCTCATCAGGACGCGATCGCATCATCAAATCAAAAGCTTGCAGTTCCAAGGCTTGGAATCCTCCCAACAGCCGTAAACCAGAAACTACAGCCGTTACCGCCAAGCTAGACAACGCCAACATTTTGCAGGTGCGTTTTTTGTCAACTGGTCGAGTATAAAATATTTGTTGGGTGGGAATCTCGGTCAGTTCATCCCAAGTTAGGGGAATCTGAGAGGGATTTTGGCAAATTACTGGTAGCCAAGTTGCACAGGGAAATTTATCTTCTAGTCCTTGTAACCGTTCCCGTGCGTGTCGGACTGCTTGATATAAAGGTTCACCGCCTGCAAAACTTTGCAGAAAATATTTGAGAAACTCTTGCGCTACCTGGTCAGGAACAGGTTCACGCATGACGATAATTTGGGGAATGTGTAAATCAGCTAGTTCCCGCGCCAAGCCCAACCCATCACATGAATTGAAAATTGCTAGCTGTAACCCCCGTTCTATGGCTTGTTTGAGGGCATACTTGAGTTCACTAATGGTGAGGCTATCGGTTTTATTCAGGTAAATTCTGCCAGTGCTATCATTTCCCTGACTAGAACTGTGTCCGGCAAAAAATAATATATCCCAGTTTTTCCCCCACAGGTGATCGGTCAATTCCTTACGCCGTGGTTCGACCACAAAACTAACATCGGCATGGGGGCATTTTTGTAAAACAGCTTGATCTGCCTGGGTATCAATCCCCTGACTGTTGCCGACAATGGCCAAAATATTGACCGTTGCGTTGGGGTTAGGGGGTTTATGAACGCGATCGTAGCTTGGTGAGGACAGGGCAATTTCTGCTTTGGGGTAGCGTTCTAGTAAGTCCCAGATGTGCCAAGGGAGTCTTTGCAATTGGCTATTTTCTGATTGCAGAATGACTCTGATTTCGTCTGTGGGCATTAATTTTTCTAGCCATTTTTCCCGCAGGGGTCGAAAATCTTCCGCCTGTAGCCAGGCATTAAAGCGGGCGCGTAAGATATGGGCTAGTTCATGGCAATCTTGAGTGACAGATACATTCGTGACTTGAATTCTATCCGCATCTAAACGGTAACTGTTACCCAGCTGTAAATAGCTAGCCTGCCAACGGGTGTAGTAAACCGTAATTTCTGGACATGGCGGTAGTTTACCTGTGATTTCTGTGGAGGGGCGATCGCTTTCTTCGCCAATTTGCAGCGTGACGGTAAACCCTTGCTCAAAACTACCGTCGCCAAATTTCAGCACTACTAACTTAGCCATGACCGTCGCTTTGCTCCGATTTACCCAATGGGGAGTAGGGAAATTTCATTTTGATTGCTTCCTACCTATTCCCAACGATAATTATTTACACTGACCTAGTTATTAGATCACAAAGTTTTCTTTAATACTCATATCATTGAATGTTACCTGAACGCTAAACTCCTCTTGGAGTTCACCACGAAACTGTAACTGAATGTAGTTATCTGCCCTTCTGGCTTGAGCTTCTAAAAATACTGCACCAGAATTATCTAACACTTTTAGTTGGACTCCAGTTGGTAAATACATTTGATTACCTGTGGAGTGGAGTTGCAGCCGAATACTAGTTTTTTCGTGAGATTCCGGGGAAATTTCCACAATCAACATCACTGGTTGATTGTCAATTTGAATGCCCAAGTCAATCAGTTTTGCTCTTCTAGTTACTGTTTCTGACTGCCCCTGTACTACCTCTTGCACAGGACTACGAAAGGCATAACCTGGTCTTAATTCTGGTAAATTCCATAAGGATTCTACTGTTTGCCAACCAGCCTCAACTTGACCGACAAACCACTGGCTGAGATTGACCAGGGCATCTACTGGGGAAGTTCTTAATTGTGCCAGGCGATCGATTAGTGTTTCTATAGGTTGTATTTGAGTTAAAGCCAATGTTTCTGTTGCCACCTTTTTGACAAAACCCAATAATTGTGCTTCTTGGCAAGAGTCATCCACTTGCACAACGACATAACCTACTCTATCTTCCCAAGTTTCTGCGGGAATCGAGCATACTTGATTGGATGAAAGTACAGGACGGCATTCCAAACGACCTATTGAGGAAACCTCTAAATCAGCCACATTCGCGCAGAGTTGCATAATTGGATTCCAACTGTCGCTAGCTGTCAAATTGGTAGGAATATCCATCATTTGTAAATAATCATTCACTACCCATACAGCTAAAGTATTCAGCCTGACTTGCTCGGCTTTTGCTGAAGTAGGCTGTTGGTTGGCAAACCGTTGGGCATTTGTACGAGCCGCTTGAGAAATCGGCAGCGTAATTGCGAAATCCTCTAGCTTGAATGTGTTGTTAGTCATATCTTTAATCCCCAGTGATCAATGCTGCTATGTACATATCATCCAAATTCACTCAATTTATGCCATAAAAACAATGAATTTTAGAGAAAAATTTCAGCATGGGGAGTAGAAAGTTTCTCTATATTACTAAAATCTCCACACCATAGCTACTCGTCAATTAACCATCCCCGTTGTATGCCGTACTCAATTCCGCCAGTCCAGTCCATTGTGAGATGCTTACGCACCTTATGAAAGAGATGTTGAATGACGGTGGGATTAATGGGATTTTTGAGATATGTTTCTTCATATCTAAATTCTCGGTCAGTGTTTTTCTGCTGACGTAGTAAATAAATCTGGTCAACTTTATACTTCCGAAGATTGACATCACTACTCAGCTTAATCCACTCCATAACTACAACATACAGACTATTAGGATTTCTTGCTTTTAAGTCCTCTGCTGCTCTTGATGAGCCTTCCAGCATAGTTTTATCCAGATAAGTCTTACATTCAATTACCACAACTGGAATATCGAAAATGTGTGTTTCGGTATTCCCTGTAACTGTAACTTCTGAGTATTTTTCTGGTTCTTCCTTAAACAGTGGCAGTATTTCACCAGAATTTCGATCACGCTCTGGTGGAATCGCTGCTTCTAGTGATGCTTGAATGGTTGCTCCAATCACAAAATCATGATCTTTTTTCTCAATACGTGCATACGGACGCTTCAGCATCTCAGAGTATTTTGGTGGGACAAAGAAAATATCTTTGAACGTGTGTGATTTGCCAATCAGAGCGTGTTCTCCAAAGTCTCTGACTAAATCTCTAAATAAGTAATAAAGAAATTCTTCTAATACGCTAGAGTGCAGGTTTGATCTAGAGTCAAATTTCTCAGCATATTTTTGTTGGTCAATAAAGTCTTTGTATGTAGAAAAAAGTGCTACTCTGTCAGCGATAATGGCGTTATCTTGCTCTGTAGATTGTGATGTAGGTCCAAGCAATTGAAGATTTTCTGCCTGCCACTTATCATACTCACTTCTAATTTCACTGATATATTCTCTACTCTTATCATCTCTGTATTTTGTACGATGATTCTCCTTCTGTTCAAGATTAGATCCATGAACTAAAGGGTTTCTATCAGTTGTGGACATAGCTCTAACTTTTCTTGAATATGCAGTGCAATTGACTTAGCAAGAACAGGTGGGACAGCATTACCAATTTGATTATACTGGCAAAGAAATTTCTCATCAAATCTCTTCTCTCGATGTAATAATTTGTGAGATACAACAGTTTTTTTTCCTAGAAAACGATAAGTGTCAGGAAAAGATTGAATGCGTGCGCCTTCGCGGGCTGTCAAATTACGATGCTGAAAAGGATGAATGAAATTAGCATAAAATGATGCTGCTATTGTGTGTGATGGTTTATAAGGATTCAGTCGGCGGTTGTTCTGGTCGTAATTTATCTCTGATAGTTCTCCATTGCCACCTCGTCGTTTAGCCCTATGTTCTTTTGGTGCATCTGAACTAGATTCACCCCATTTAATATGTTTAAAACGTTCTACCAGTCTCTTAGAATGATCCATTGCAACATGGTTATAAAGTATGTTACTTCCATTTCTGATCCATCTCTGATAGTTATTATAAGGTTCTGAAATATATGGTTGTTCTTCTTCTCCCTCACAAGCATTAAGTGATGGTAAATCTGATATCGCATCCCACAAACTAAGAGAAGGAAGTAAAGCATTATTTTCAAATACTGATAATTGATACCTACGAATATTTAATAAATTTAGAGAATGAGTTTTTGGTGGAACACCTAGTTCTTGTCCCTGTTTATTTCCAACAATAAATATACGTTCTCTATTTTGTGGTACACCATATTCAGCAGCATTTAGCAACCATATTTCTACAAAATATCCAAGATTTTCAAAGGTTTCTTTTATAATATCTATTACCTTTCTATCTTCTGTATTTTTTCGGGAAAGTAAGCCTTTTACATTCTCCATTACAAATGCTTTGGGTTCAAGAAAATCAATCCATTGAGCAAAATTAATGAATAGAGTATTTCTAGGATCTTTAGGATCTTTTGCGGCTGGTCCGGCAATACTAAAACCTTGACATGGAGGTCCACCCATAACAATATCGGGTTTTAGTATACATATCTCTTTCACGCTGCTTGCAGAATTAAAATCACGAATATCATGTTGAATAACTGTCATTTCAGGGTGGTTATAGCGGAGCGTATCACAAGCCCAAGCATCGATATCAATGGATAGAGGAACAGAAAACCCTGCCATCTCAAAACCTAAACTAAAGCCACCACATCCAGCAAACAAATCAATAGCTACAGGTTG
The DNA here is from genome assembly GCF_022063185.1 of Nostoc sp. UHCC 0870. Taxonomy (NCBI): domain Bacteria; kingdom Bacillati; phylum Cyanobacteriota; class Cyanophyceae; order Nostocales; family Nostocaceae; genus Nostoc; species Nostoc sp. UHCC 0870. The sequence continues at coordinate 3,735,746 of NZ_CP091913.1, forward strand.
CGACTTGAACATAAACTCTTGCTTGAACTGGGTTTTTCCCATTACAAAAATCTTGACACTTATAGTTTTATGACTCTGGATAAAGCATGATAACAGATTAGATTAAGTTGTGGGTTACTACTCTCTGTTCGCAATTCCCCAATTACAGCCAATTGCCAATTAACACATAGGCCGACCAAAAACTGGGGGCTTGGTAGTTGGGATGGTGCAGTAGTTTTAGTTGGGCTAGCTGGAGAACTTCAGCTTTAGTCATTTTGCCATTTTTGAGTTCCCGATAAAATTCACCTACAAAAAAGGCTGTTGATTCATCATCAATTTGCCATAGAGAGGCTACAGTGCTACGTGCGCCGGCTCTGACTGCTGCTCCTGCTAAACCGAGGGCGGCGCGGTTGTCTCCGGTTGCTGTTTGACAGGCACTTAACACTAATAGTTCTATTGCTCCTGGTCGGGTTTGATCTCGGTTGCGTAGGAGGTCATCAAATTCTTTGACGTAAATTTGACGGTCGTTTGCCAAAATATAGGTTTCGTCGGCAATGGAACTAAACTGACCATGAGTAGCTAAATGCACAACGTTGAATGAAGCACTACTGACCTCTTTTTGTAGGGCTTGGCTGGTGAACTGCTGATCTAAGAGGCTCTTGGTTGAGACTCCAGCACTAGCAATGAGGTTTACTTCTGATTGGACTGCTGGTAAGGGTGAATAATTAGGAAAACCTTCAGGTGGTTGAGTTAGTCCAGCAGTTAAGGCTCTTAGCTGCTGCCGTTCTAGGGGTTTGGGGTCAAGTAGTTGTAGACCGACACTGAGAGCGATCGCATATTTTTCGATTAAATATTTCTGCCCGTCGTAAAGAGCCGCCATTGGTAAGTTACGTAATGCGCCATCTAGTACAAACACTAGGGTCTTGACTCCACTAGCCGCTAATTCTGACTCAATGGGTTTGAGCAACCAGTTATAAACTTTTTGTGATTGGTCTTTAATAGCTTTGGTAGCTGTGGGATTAACCAGATTTTTTCTTAGTTCTGAGAGAACTTTGTCTACTTCTGGTTGATTAACGTTGGTAGTGTAATGCTTGAGGGGTTGTTTAGGAATTTTGACAATTACTTGTAAACTGTGCGGCAAAATAATTGGGTAAAGGATAGCCGTAGTGGGGTTATCTTTGTCTACTACTTGATCAATTAGTACACTCTCACCTTGTAAACAAGCTTCCCTAAAAAAGTTATCTAATTCTGCCAACTGTAAAGCCTCAATCCTTTGGCGAGCTTTATCTAGAGTTTTTTGATCTATTTCTCCCGATTGGGACTTTAACAATAACTCGACCGATTCGCGATAGATAGGTTCTACACTGTCACGAAAGTTAAATTGTACGTCTTGATGAACAGCCACTAAGTCGCCTCTAAGAGACTTAAGTGTGTCTACTGCTGCATCATAGGCAGCGATCGCACTAGATATATTTTTTTGCGCCCACAGCAATCTCCCTAACTGCCACTCCAACCGATAGATAATATCTGGAGCATTGCTACTCTGTGCCAGAATTAATCCTTGCTGAGTAAGACTTTGCGCTTCTTGCCATTGCTGGTTGTTCTCGTACAAATGCCCCAAACTTAACAACCCATAAGCTTCGGCTGGTTTATCCCCCAAACTTCGGGCTTGTTTGACGGTATTAGCTAAAAGTTGAGCAATTTGTTGGGCATTGGGGGATAAGGTAGAATTTTCTGCCTCCTGTGTCCTACCCAATTTCATCAAACTTTCGGCATAGTTAATCTGAGCATAAATGGCAGCCCGACTAGTGGAGAGTTGGTTAAGTTGGGGTTGAATTAAGGGGATGAGATTTTTTGCCTCTGACAATTGTTGAGTGTCAATTAGCAGGCTGAGTTGATTGAGTTGGGCTTGAATTTTGGTGAGAGGTGAGGCAGATTTGGTTACACTTTGTTGATAATAGTCAATTGCTTGTGCTAGTTGCTGTTTAGCTCGTGCTTTGTCACCTAAATTTAATAAATTGGCTCGTGCATTATTGCCTAGACTTAATAAACTAGCTCCCATCTGTGCAGGCAATTGCAGACGTTCGGTAATTGCTAGACTTTGCTCTAAAACAGTGCGAGATTTGGCTAAATCGCCGATTACCATTAATGTATCACCGAGCGATCGCAATCCCACGGCTTTTTCTACAGAATCTGGTTGTGCTTGTAATTTTTGATTGACTGCTAGTAAAGTCTGTACCGCCCGCCGATAAAAGCCTTTGTTACGCCAGGCTTGGGCTTGATTAATTTGCGATCGCACTTCGCCCGCTTGATTCTTGGTTTGTTGGTAAATCTCTGCGGTTTTTTGCCAAGTAGCTAAGGCTGCTTCTGGTTTGCCCATTGCCAATTGCAAACGACCTTGAATATCAAGTGTTTGAGCTAATATTTGCAAGTTTTGCTCATTTTTTTGGGCTGGGATTAATTCCAAACTGGTTTTAATGGCTGCCTCTGCTGCTGGCCAGTTGCCAAGTTGTTGGTAAGCTAAGGACAAGTTACTATAAATAGCAGCTAATTTAAGACTATCATCCTGCTGCTTATATACCTGCGTTGCCTGTTGCAATACTTCCACCGCTTCCGCAAAACGCCCAGCATCGTATAAAGATTTACCTTGTTCTATTAATAAGCCGCGCTCAGAATTTACCAATCTCGGCGCATTCAAAGGCTGATCAGTTACCGTCTTCAGTTCTCCTCTGTCTGTATTTACAGAGTTGATTGCCAGTACAGGTAAATTGATTGTCAATACCAAAGCTACGAGAAAGTATACAAGTAAACTGAGTTTTATTTTCTGCTTTTTACCTGGGAAATAACGACAAAAGATCCTAACTAAGTGATTCATAATTATGGCAACCAGCAGATAAAAACCCATGACAGGGCTTCAAGAATTTTACGGGAATTAGGTAGTCAATAGCTAGCTCAATGGCGATCGCTCAACCTCAGTAACCTCTTATTCGATCAAACCCTCTGATTCAGCAAATTTACGTAATCGTGGTAGACATTGACGCTGATAAAAGCTGCTTAAGGTGGGAATTGGTAGCCCAAATTCCTCAGACAATTCTTTCCAACTCACTTCCGGTGGTAGACGTTTGAGAATTAATACCTGACAGTTTACCTCTGGACGACCTTTAACGTGAGTAGTCTCTAATTCTCCAGTAGGATCTGTTTTGATCCAAGTTTCTAACTCATCTAAAATTGGTGGTGGTTCAGGGATAGCGGCTAAATTTTCTACAGGGTCAATAATATCACCATTTCCACCTGATGTAGACTGACGAACACGCAAAGGAACTGTTGTTGCTTGTTCTTTATTTTGGTTGATATAAAAGTCTTGTAATCTGCGTTTTAAGTAAGCATTTAACCAAGTAACAACAGTACCATAGATAGGATCGTATTTTTGCCCTGTCAGACCTTCGCAAATGTTCCGGCAGAAGTATAACCAAGTTTGTTGTAGTGCATCTTGATAGTATGGGCTATTTTCCCGCCAAAGTTTCTTGGAACTGAGGCGAATAATTTGCGTGAGCAACTTCTGACGTTGGGGACTTCCAGGAGGGTGTCCACAGACTTGGGAAACTATGTTACGTAGCTGTTCATCAAATTCAACCATGATTACTAGGACAAAAAAGGCAAGAGTTTATAAGGAGCAGCAAGAATATATTATTACTACCTGCTGTCATCCTCAAATAATTTCTCTTGCCTGAGAATAATTATCGCTATCATTTAAACCTATGCAAAATTCACCGTTAAAGATATTTTGGTAAGCGTAGGGTATTTCTTGAAGCCTACATACCGAGCCAAGAGAAGAAAGTTTCCCACCACGAAATGGTGAGATTACCAACGCTCAACTGCATTTTGCGCCGGATATCTTGGATGTTCCAGTTGGTAAGTTTGGCGAGGGTTTGGGCTTCTTGTTCAAAACGTTTTGGTAAAGAGCGTCTGTATTCTTTACCCGCTTGACATTTCACTTCCCCAGTGAAGGGATGTTGTAAAATATATCGCCCTTGGAAAGATTCCCGGTTAGAAGTGTCTTGGAACATTAGGTCTTCGGGGAACTTGTCGCGGGTGTAGCGGACGTGCAAACGAGAGATAAAGACGTTACTGGTGGGAAAGGGGCGACGAAAGCCAGGGGATATTGATGTATCACTGGGGGAATTACCATCTAGCCAAAACACACCTGCTTGCTTGAGTTCATCGGGTGTTAAGGGTTCAGCCGCACAGGGGTCGCAATTACTCATATCCCAGGCATATTCTAAAAAGGCGACTCTCTTACCTTCCTTGGTGTAAGCTGTTTCAAATGTAGATTTGTAGAAGTCGCCAAATTCCTGTTTGACAAATATAGGAATGTTGACGTTAGAGGGAACTTTCACAGTCCGGTAGTTGGTGATTTCAGCTTGTCCCTTGGGTGAGAGGACGTAGACAATTAAATCTTGCTCGGTTGTGGCGTTAATCATCCCCAAGCGAATCGGTAACATAAACTTGGGTGATTGGTAAGAGATTTGTAGGGGACGCAGAAACTCGTAACCAGATTTTTCAAATTTATCGAGGTTGATTTTGGCTACAAAAAACTTCATTGAGGAGCGAATGTAGGGCTTAAGTAACTGTCTTGCGCCTCTGGGAATTTTGTAACCATTGCGATTGAGCCAAGTTTCTAAACCACCAGATTCTTTAGCACTCAAAACGACAATATCGTATTCACCTACATTAAAACGTGCTTCAACCGTCACACCTAAACTGCGATCGCGTCTTGCACTTTGTGCTTCATTAACTGGGGCTGAGGGTACTGCTAAAAATACATCTCCTCTGCGTGCATATGGGACGCAGGGGTTTTCATCAAAATACTCTACTAAACGCGGTGCGCTAAAAGCGTCCAATCGTTCAATAACTTTAGGGTCAGCAACACGCACCTGCTCTTTTTGAATGACTGTAGGGACAGGAACAACCATTGCAAAATCTTTGACTTCCCCTTGGTAGTCATTAGCCATAGTCAAAACAGTGCGATCGCCATCTCTAGCAATCACTACCTGAGAAGCTTTGTTATATAGTTTTGTATCAGCTTTCGCTACATAAAAGCCACAAAATGCCAAAGCCGTAGGTGCAAAGCACAATACAGAAAGGAATACTGATAACAATGGAATAATAAATCGAAAATGACGCATTAATTTATACCTTCTAAAGAAATTAACTTACTGTCTACCTTGTCTCCCCCTACACCCCTACACCCCTACACCCCTACACCCTTACTCCTCACCGCCTCTAACCAATCAAAACGGGGGGCTGCACAGATCACATCAAATAGGATGCTTAAAGGTGCAAACATGAACAATGCCCAAAAAACTGCCGTGGGGATAAAGAAATAATTCCGCAGCAGGAAAGTAACAATAGCAATACCCACTGCCCAAATCACACGCCCCATCCGTGCGTTAGGAATTGACCGGGGATCTGTCACCATAAATAAGGCAAACAGCAACAAAGACCCACTCATTAACCGATGCAAATAAACATCCCAAGTCCAGCCCAACCAGAGATTACGCATGGCTTCTAATAGGGAGTAAGCACCCAAAAAGGCGGCTGTAGTATCCCAACGACCAACCCGTTGCAAAATCATCCCTCCAGCCCCAGCAAATAACAGCCCATACCACCAATCTTCCCCCCACTGTCCTGGAGAAACCCAAGCATCAGAAGTGAAAACTAAGGCAACAATGATGCCAAAGTTAGCTGGATTAAAGAAATGTTTTTGGTTAACTCGTAAGAAAAACTTACTAGCGATCGCACTAGCTGCCGCAAAAGCCATCGTTGTCCAATGATCAGCCCGTAAAAGTAAACTGAGTCCCAAAGCAGTAATCAAAGCACTGCGGAGATTCAGGGTACTAGGGATTGGGGACAGAAGATTGGGCGCATCTTCTACCTCCTGCTTTCTGACTTGCACTAAAGACAAAATGCACTGTGTTGTTAAACAGGTGGCGATCGCTACTGCAATTAATTCTGGTCGCAGAGTCCAATCCCTTGTTCCAATACCCAAAATCAGGAACAAGCCGAGAAAAAGAATTTGATAATCCCGTATATCTTTGAGCAACATTAACTCTTTATTCAGGGATTCCCCGTAGATTTTTCATCAATTTAAACGAGTTCAACCCCAAAATATGTTGCCGTTACAGATTTTGTAACAAAAAAAACCTCAAACCTCCGCGCCCCGCCGCGTTTAAAAATAAAATCAAGCCTGTCCTCAACTAATCCATTAGACAGACTAATAGAATCAAGATATCGCTTCGTTAGTCAGAGGACATTTAATCTTCAACTTCTTAAAATCGAACAACAGCAGTAAAATACCAAATTCAGTAAGTGCAAGCCTAGCCGCAGGCTATTCCAAATTACGAATTACGAATTAGAAGTTACCCACGCCATGCTATTTAAAGACCGCACAGCCGCAGGCCAAGTTTTAGCCAGCAAGTTAGCAGATTACGCTAACTGCCCCGATGTGCTGGTTTTAGCCCTACCTAGGGGTGGTGTTCCTGTTGCTTTTGAAATTGCTCAAGCTTTAAATGCTCCCTTAGATGTCTTAGTAGTACGCAAACTTGGTGTACCTAATAATCCAGAACTAGCTATGGGAGCGATCGCTTCTGGTGGTGTCCGCATCATCAATCAACAAATTGTCAATGAGATCAACATTTCTGAAGAAGTCATTGCTAGAGTTGCAGCCCAAGAACAACGAGAACTAGAAAGACGGGAAAGTATGTATCGGGGCGATGAACCTTTTCCCGAATTAACAGGACGCAAAGTTATCTTAGTCGATGATGGTTTAGCCACCGGTGCAACCATGTGGGCGGCGGTAATTGCTGTCAGACAAAAAAATCCCCAAGAGATTGTGATTGCTGTCCCCGTTGCTGCACCAGAGACATATCAACAATTACAACCCAAAGTAGAAAAAATGTTCTGTATCGCCACACCCAGCCAATTTTATAGCGTGGGTATGTGGTATGAAGACTTTCCTCAAACTACCGATGCTGAAGTCCATGAATTGCTCAAAAAAGCCGGTAATTTAGTTAACAGTCAATAATCAATAAGCATTAGGGTAAAAGGCTCTCCCCTATACCCCTATACCCCTATACCCCTATACCCCTAATTACTATGCAAGTACCACTAGAAATTACCTATCGCAACTTAGAAAAAACAGCTGCGATCGATAACTTAATTAAAGAAAAAGTTGCCAAATTAGAGCATATTTGCAGTTATATCAATAGCTGTCACATCGCCGTTGAAAAGATACACGATCGCCCCCGTAGTGGTTCGCCCTACCGCGTCAGAATTGATCTCACCGTACCACCAGGACATGAACTCGTAGCACATAGTAATCCTAGTCAAAGTATCCAGTATGATCCTCTAGATGCCGTCATTAGAGATGCTTTTGATGCAGCGCGTCAGCAATTAGTCAAACTAACCCAAATTCAACAACAAAGCGATCGCGCCCAAACCCAGGAAGACGCAGGAGAAACCACAGGACTAGTCATCAAACTATTCCGAGATCAAGGTTATGGCTTTATCAAAAACCTAGATGGCGAAGAAATTTACTTCCACAGTAACAGCGTCCTCCATAACGACTTTGAACGCCTAGAAATTGGTACAGGTGTCCATTGTGCTGTAGAAGAAGGCGAAGAAGGACTACAAGCCAGTACAGTCAAAATCGTAGATAAACCAGGTGTCCGTGCTGGTAAATCTGGTCAAACCCTAATTGAACCGCCCTTAGACTGGAGAGAATAAAAAAATTCAAAATTCAATAATTCCCAGGGACTGGGGAAAGGTGATTTTCCCGTCATCCCCCAATTAAAAATTACCAATAACGAATTAATTATGAATAGCGAATTGAAACAAACCGCATCTCAACTTTTAGCCGCTATGCTGTCTAACCCTCATATATACCCCCAAGTAAGTGATGAGGGAGGTTACGGCAAAATGGAACAGCAATTAATTCTCACAGCCGTAGAGATGGCAGAAATCTTAAGTCAGCACATTGAAAATGTTCATTCCCAAACTGACAAGGAACTACAGCAAAAAAATTGATAGGAATGCTATAACCTGCATTTTTCGCAGAAATTGTAATTTGTTTCGTCAAGTCGCTTCGCTCCAATTAAAAATTCAAAAAAGGTCAATAGTCAATAGTCTTAACTGCTGACTATTGACTAATAACTAAAAACTAACAACTAATCAGCATTCATAATTTTTGGTACTTTAAAAAATTCACCTTCTTGTTCAGGCGCACTGTTGAGAATAGCTTCTCTGTCAGCATATGGTTGTAATTCATCATCTCTAGTTACATTGCTAACATCAATAGCCCGTGTTGTAGGAAGTACATCAGTAACATCCAACTCACTCAACTGCTCCACATAATCTAAAATACTGCCTAGCTGAATTGTAAATTGCTCCTCTTCTTCTGGAGTCAATTCTAAACGAGCCAGCAGGGCGACTTTATGAACTTGTTCCCGGTCAATCATGGTTAATTTAAGAGTCAATGGTCAATAGTCAATGGTCAATGGTCAACAGTCAACAGTCAACAGTCAACAGTCAACAGCTAATTATCTTTACCTTGGACTGTAGACTACTGACTTTGAACTCATGACTAAAAGAATACGTCGATTTGCATCCGTCCAGTGGTTTTGAGCCAGTTTTGGGCTTCAATGTAGTTATTGGGGGCCATGCGAATGGCTCTAATCCAGTAGTCTGCGGCTTGGTCAAATAGTGCTTCGCCGCCGTCGTGATCCCCAGCTTCTTTGGCTTTTTCGCCTTGATAGTGGTAAATTACAGCGATATTATTTAAGGCTTGGGGTAAGCGCGGATTGAGTTCAACGCCTTGGTGATAGAGTTCTAAAGCTTTGTCGTGGTCGCCGTTACTGGCATAAATTAAACCCATATTGTAGAGAATATAACCGCGATCGTTGGAGTCTTCCTCTAGGGTTAGGGCTTCTTCATAATATTCTAGTGCTTCGGCATACTCACCTTCTGCCTGGGCGGACATCCCATCTCGGTAATAAACGAATGCTTCTTTAGCTTTTTTGTTAGTTGGCAGTATCTTGAGGATGATATCTGCCATAACTGTAAAGGATTTATCAATAAAGTTATCGTTTTTTTGCGTTCTTGGCATATTCGCCTCTTCTTTAGGGATTGGGGACTGGGGATTGGGGACTGGGGACTGGGGACTGGGTATTAGTAATTCTTTTCCTTTTACCTAGTTCCTAGTCGCCATTCGCCATTGCTTTAGTACACTCAATAGCTAATTTAACTGATTTGGGTGGGTATTCTGCTCGTTGACTGGCATGATACATTCAGGAATGTTGTGTTTTGGGCTATTGACCAGTTTGCTTACGGGGTAGCCAGTCATGGCTGCGGCTGGATAGGGCGATAATAGGGACTGTAGTGGTTGAGGTGTCTGTACTTCGGCATCTAGCCATAAATCGTAATCTTTGGGGTCAAGAATTACTGGCATCCGATCATGGATTGATTGCAATAATTCGTTGGCTGTCGTTGTCAAAATTGTACAAGAAATGATTTCCTCTTGGGTGGGGGAACTCCATTTTTCCCACAAACCCGCAAAGCCAAAGGGTTGTTCGTCTCGGAGACGAAAGTAAAATGGCTGTTTTGTCCCTTGTTGTTTTTGCCACTCATAAAAGCCATCAGCCACCACTAAACAGCGTCGGTGCTTGAAGGCGGAACGAAAGGAGGGTTTTTCGGCTACGGTCTCTGATCTGGCGTTAATTAATTTTGACCCGATGCTGGAATCTTTAGCCCATGAAGGAATTAGACCCCAGCGTAACTGCTGCAATTCACGCCGATTAACTTCAGGATTATGCAAAACTGTCACCACCATTTGCGTAGGTGCAATGTTATATTGTGCAGCCAAATTTTGCCCGGGTTGAACATGAAAAATTTCAGCTAATGCTTTTGCTGTCTGGGTTAAAGTAAATCTTCCACACATGATTTTTTTCCCTATTGCATAAAATAAAACATTGAAATTGCAGCATTAAATATTACTAATATTTTTATTTTTCCAGATAATTAATATTTACTAGAACAACATATTAAATTATCCAAAATATCCTGTTTGATAAAAATAATTTTGTAAGATAGTGTATTTTAGACCTTTAATCGTCAACACATTCTTTATCATAATTTGTACATGGAATCATTACGTTTGTACGATTTTTTACTTTCAGGTAACGGCTACAAGATACGTCTTTTATTAATACAAATGGGTATACCATTTGAGAGAGTAGAGGTTAATATTTTAAAAGGAGAGAGCCGCACAATAGAATTTTTGAGTAAAAATCCTAACGGTAGAATACCAGTTTTAGAAATTGAACCAGAAAAATATTTAGCAGAATCGAATGCTATATTGATGTACTTGAGCGAAAATACAGAATTTTTACCTTACGATCGCTATTTAAAAGCACAGGTGATGCAATGGTTATTTTTTGAACAATATAGCCATGAACCATATATTGCTAAATCAAGATTTTGGATGTCTATTTTAGGGAAAGCCAAGGAATACCATACCGCCCTAGAACAATTACGTGAACCGGGTTACGCAGCCCTCAAAGTAATGGAAAATCATTTACGCTATCATAGCTTTTTTGTGGATGAGCGTTACACAATTGCTGATATTGCTTTGTTCGCTTATACTCACGTTGCTGATGAAGGAGGGTTTGATTTAACACAATTCCCTGCAATTCAAGCTTGGCTAGAACGAGTCAAAGCCCAACCAGGATATATCAGTATTACCCATGAGCCTCAATTATGCTTGGATTGGTAGTTGGGGGAGAGGGGATAGGGGACAGGGGACAGGTGACAGGGGATAGGTGACAGGGGACAGGTGACAGGGGACAGGTGACAGGTGACAGGGGACAGGGGACAGGGGACAGGGGACAGGGGACAGGGGACAGGGGACAGGGGACAGGGGACAGGGGGTAAGCTAATAACCATTGACTAATTACTAATGACTATTCATATTAAACATCTGTATCAATTTCAATCAGTTTTTGCCGTGAGGATAAACCAGTCTTAATTCTGATCTGAGATTTTGATACATCAAACTTGTCGGCTAGTAGTTTAATTAATTCCTCGTTAGCTTTCCCGTCTACAGGTGGAGATTTTAAGTGTACAGTTAGGCTACCATCAGATTGTTCGGCAATTTTTTGCTGTTTTGAGTTGGGTTTAACTTTCACTTTTTTTTGCATAACCTATGTACTGTAATTTTTTTAGCCATAACCAACCTAAAATACAACCCAGTGCATAATGAGGAAAATCCCACCAAGCAAAGGTAGTACCAAGCAAGAGTTTACCTATGAATGTAGCGCGAACCTGATTTAAAAGTGGTGGATGCCAAAGTTGAAGAAATTCTATAATACAGGTAATAATAAAAACCCATATGGGAATTTGTTTGATAGCAGTTTGACTTCGGAAAAACCAAAAGGCAAACAGACACCAAAATATTTCGTAAAATACTGCTGCTCCATAGTTATTTAACCACTGATGACCAAAACCTGGATAATATTTAAACAAAAATCCCATCGCTACTACAATGAGCAGAGATAGGTTGATTAATTTTGATTGGGTGCGATTATGAAGCATTTTGTCAAGGCTAAAAACTATGCCTGATTTTAGCCTTGATATATTGGGGATTGGGTAATTAGTTCTTATTTCCTGTCAAGGATATCTTCTACTACCAGCACCGACTACGCCGATTTTGTGGCGGTAGGAAAGTTCTGCACCAAACCAGCCGGAAATGCTGGTGAGAGTACCGACGATTAACGACAGTAATAGTCCCCAAGGTAAGATTTTGGCTTCAACGTCGCCTAGTCGCAGTAGGAAATTAACTACACTCAAGGTTAAGAGAGAAACATTGAGAATCAGGTGCGCCCAGCCTGCTTGACGCTTGCGGACGCGTTCGATTTGCAAAAAGTCGCTTAGACCGATCATTGCAGCGATCGCACCACTAGCTAATCCTAATCCAATTAACCAAAAGGAAGCCCTAGCCCAGAAGAAATCACGGGTTAACCAGTAACCAAAGTCGCTTCCCAAGGCGGCTGCTAAAAAGGCTATGGGAAAAATCACACTGAGGGGATGTAAAGGATGTCCGGCGATCGCTACTGTACTGGGTACACCTGTATCACGATATTCGCGATCGTCACTTTCAATCACTGGGGGAATATTGGGGAATGGTGTGGAAGCTGTGGAACTTGTAGAAGTTGTTTCTGTGGTTTCCATAATATTTATCCTAATTTTCAGCAAAGGAGACCTCTTGCAAAAGTCCGAAAATGAGATGTGTCATTCTGAATGAAATGTATAATCTTTGAGATGTTTCGCTTCGCTCAACATGACAGCTTCAGCATTTATGCAAGAGGTCTAGGCAATTTGTTCTACGTCGGCTTCTGCTTGCAGTGTGAGTTTAGCTGTTTGTACTTCTAGTTCCCGATTCCAGAAGCCTCTGGCATTATTAATTAAACTCCTGAACTTTAAATATCTTTGAGTCAATTTAGAAAAATAAGCTTTAAATTTTATCTATCTGACGACAGACTAAATACTAAATAACTATCCATCTAAAAGTAGAAGTATAATTTTGTGCCAATAAAAACCTTGATTTTCTATCCTGAGTTGATAGGTTAATCGTTCAAAAGAAAGAGGGATATTACTAGTAAATATGTCAAATTTATCTTAGTAAGAATACGAGTATTTTTTTTAGGAGAACACAAAATGGTATCAACTTTAGATGATACAAAACGTAATGCTATTGCTGCTAAATTGGCAGATGTGAAATTAATTCAACAGTTGATCATAGACAATGAGCAATTATTTGTGAGAGAATCCACTGATAATGAAATCAGCGATCGCTTTCGGACTATGCTTGAAGATGATCGTAAAAATTTGGGTATTCTAGAAACTGTAAATGTGCAGTATGGTATCCAAGAAGAACCACGCAATACAGTCAGAGAAATGGTGGACAAGCTTCGCCAATTAATGCAAGGCTCTGAATTGAACTTTTATGAAAAAGTATTCCAGCATGAATTGTTGAAGCATCAACAAGTCATGAGTGGTTTGCTGATACACAAAGCAGCACAAAAAGTGGGTGCTGATGTTATGGCTGCAATTGGGCCTCTCAACACCGTTAACTTTGAAAATCGCGCTCATCAAGAACAGCTTAAAGGTATTTTGGAAGTCTTAGGTGTGCGCGAATTGACTGGACAAGAAGTTGATCAAGGTATTTGGGGACGAGTCCAAGATGCAATGGCGGCTTTGACGGGTGCGGTAGGTAGTGCTGTCACTCAGGGTTCTGACAAACGGGATATGAATATCCAAGATGTGCTGCGTTTAGATCACAATAAAGTCAATATCCTGTTCACTGAAATACAGCAGAGCAATGATCCTCAAAAGATTCAAGAGTATTTTGGTCAAATTTACAAGGATCTAACTGCTCATGCTGAAGCTGAAGAAGAAGTATTGTACCCCAGAGTACGTTCTTTCTACGGTGAAAGGGACACCCAAGAACTGTATGATGAGCAATCCGAAATGAAGCGGATGTTAGAGCAAATCAAGGCTCTGAGTCCCTCTACCTCTGAATTTAAAGATAGAGTTAGACAGTTAGCTGACATCGTGATGGATCACGTTCGTCAAGAAGAAAGCACAATGTTTGCAGCAATTCGTAACAATCTCAGTTCAGACCAAACTGAGCAATTAGCTACACAGTTTAAAGCTGCTAAAAGCCGCATTCAAGAAAGATTAGGTGGTCAAACCACCGGAGCAAATGTTTAATGTTGAGACTGTAAGCGAAGTCGTTTCATTAAAATAGGTTGATTTAAGCCCTTCTACTCCATGAAATAAGGAGTGGACGGGCTGTTTCGTTGCTGAATTGAAAATGCGATCGCTGAGGTTGGGACGGAGTATGGTCGGCTGCTTTCAACCTATTACTAGAAAAATTTCCTACTATTTTTGTACGAAAATCTATTTTGTAAGTGATAACACCGTAATTTTAAAAGCTCTATTATTGGCTAAGATTATTTATTTTTAGTCCAAGAATTGATTGCTCTTTATCCTGCATGATAAATTTAGAACTATTAATGCTAATAACTTCATAATTTTCTGGGATAAACATAGAACTTAAAGTAGCAAAAATATCTGCCATAGAAATCTTAAACATTAGCGGTATCTCTAAATTCAAAAGGGATTTTGGCAGTTTTCTAACATTTAAATGTAATTTTCCCTCACTGACGTACCATATACCAGTAAATTGATTACCTGTTATCAATTCCCTAGGTTTATTGAAAAAAAATGTTTGGATTCTGGTTTGCTCATAGGTCATATCATTATTAAATTGAATATTTATTTTTTCCGAAGACGTATCAAAACGCCATTTTCCCAAAAGTAGAATTTCTATTTCTAAATCAGAATGTTTACTATTACTCATGTGTATCCTCAAATTAGCTTTAGCTTTAATTTTTCTTATTATTAACAAATATGCAATTAATACCTAGTACCACTACGAGGAAGTTAAATTTAATGACAACTTTTTACACGAGAAAAGAATAAGTGCATTTGCCAAACTAACCAAGACTTTACCCTCCAAGCTCCCATAGAAAGGTTTTCTGTAGATGATTTCGGGGATAAGTCAACGCTATCTTGGTCATAGTGTAACCATTTTGCTGGTAGGTGTCCCATCGGTGTCATAGGGGACAATTGAAAAGTTAGTTGCTCATAGTCTAACCAGTTTCCCTCTTTTCGCCAACCAAGGCGATCGCCCAATCTTTTTTCTGTTTCATAATCTACTTGACCACCCATTTCGCTCCAGATAGTTTGCTGAATATTGAAGCCGAAATAGCCATAACTATAGTGTTCCCAAAGGTGATCAATGGTATGGATATCTTGACAAGAAAAGTTTTCAATATCTTCCTGATAAACGTCATTCCAATAATTCTTGTTCATGATTTTTAGCATTAATTTAGTGGTTTCAATATCGGCTTCTTTCCACTGATGCTGCACGAGAAGATCCCGCAATTGGGTATAATCAATATCTTTATTGCTGGGAAATTCTTTTGTCAACGTACCATTTTTATTAGTCAATCCCATCAATTCTGTTTCTTCAACAGCAGATATAGGTGCTGTAACAAAATTTACTTCTGCTATGTCTAGCACTTT
Source organism: Nostoc sp. UHCC 0870 (assembly GCF_022063185.1). Classification (NCBI taxonomy): domain Bacteria; kingdom Bacillati; phylum Cyanobacteriota; class Cyanophyceae; order Nostocales; family Nostocaceae; genus Nostoc; species Nostoc sp. UHCC 0870. The sequence continues at coordinate 3,750,929 of NZ_CP091913.1, forward strand.
TCTTTGATCGGTGAGTTGCTTGGATATATAGTTTGATATTAAATCAATACCTTGGTCTAAAAAAATGACATTTTCGCTCAAATCAAAATTATGGATTTGCCAATCTAATAATTGAGATTGAGTAAAAGCATCTTTTAATCTGGATTTTTTTTCATAACTTGTCACCATGAAATCGAGAAAGGTTTCAGAAATATCCTCAGTTTCTTCAAGGTTAAATAAATTTGACTGATACTTTAAAATATTATCCCCTAGGTTTTTAATATCACTGACAGTTGCGTAAAAATATTCATCTACTTTTACGACTTCATCTATTAAAGATTGAAAGGGACTAAAGTATTCTTGTAAATAATTATCAAAATTGATGGCAGTATGGGCAATTTTTGCTATTTCTTGACGAATTTTATAAGCTTTTTTTTGATATTCATAAATTTCTTGGGATACTTCTAAATCTTTAACTATTTTCTGAACAATTTCTTTTTGATTTTTGGTATCTTCTGCAAGTTTTTTAATTCCTTCACCAATCAAGCTGATTTTTTCTAACATTAAAAAATAAGCATTACTCAACAGCAAAACTGCTTTAAAATTTTCTTGTTGTTCCCATTTTAGCCCATCAAGAATTTTGAGATTTTCATGATTTTTAAGCTCTAATTTTCTTCTTTCATCTTCTAAAGTTTTTATTTCTAAATATTTTTGTTTGAATAAGTTTTTTAAATCGTCAGTTAGGGTTAACAAAAACTGATGGTAACTATCCTTATAATTTTCTAGAAAATCAATAATATGGCTGTAGTCCTTAATGAATAATTGGATTTCAGCAAAAATTTCTCCCTGACTAATTGCTTTTTTTCGCTTAATTATCCCGCCAAACTGATAATGATATCGAACACCTTCTTTAATTAGGGTTTGACGTTCTCTAATTTTTTTTTGAACTGTTTTTACACCATTATTTTTGAGGACGGGTAATTGATAGGTTCGTTCGTAAATTGAAATAGCTTCGTAAGTAATTAGTTGTCTTTGCTGTTTAGTTAGCATAAACTTGATGTTCAAAACTATGAATAGTTGTTAAGCCCTTACCCATTTCAAAACCTTCGGGTCTTTGTCATAACGGTAGGTAAAGCCATCCTTAGCAGTAACGGACTTCCCAAGGCTAGCCTTGCTTCTGATAGTGTTAATACTAGAGTCTGTTAATGTTTGCATTTCCTTATGAGAAAGTCCTACGATGGTCGCTATTTCTATCGCGATTTCTGGTGGATTTGGGAATTCATTATTAGGTAAAACATCTATTTTAATTTCTAAATTTTCTGGGTAATTAATGACAATTGCTTGTTCTTTTTGCAGCCGATAATCCTGCACAGTCACAAGTTGCCAACTAGAATCTTGTGATAGTTCCAAAACCCATTGATGATAATTAAATAGGCTTTCCCGATGTCCAACACTGATAAATGTTGTTTTTGTTTCTTGTAACTGTTGATATAAATTTTCTTCATTATGCAAATCTAAAGCACTTGTTGCTTCATCTAAGATAGTGAAGCTAGGACGAGTTACTAATAGGCGTGCGAATGCAAGACGTTGTTGTTCTCCCAACGAGAGGATATTTTCCCAAGGAACTTCTTTATCAAAGCCATCGATGCGACTAAGTAAGTTTTGCAGATTAACTTCTTGTAAAATTGCTTCGAGTTGGCGATCGCTCATTTTGCGGTCTTTATGGGGATAGAGTAACTGTTCGCGCAGAGTTCCCAAAATTATGTAAGGACGCTGGGGTAAGAATAAGACTTCTTCTAGGGGCGGTCTCACCAGACGACCTGTTCCGGCGTTCCACAAACCAGCGATCGCTCTCAACAGAGAACTTTTACCTCTACCACTAGGCCCAACAATTAATAACCCCTCTCCAGGTTGAACACTCAAGGACAAATTTTCGACGATCAGCTGTTCATAGTTGGGTGTTTGTAAAGTGACATTCTCGAAAGCCAACCGTTTTTCTTCTACTGTTTTAATGGTACTGACTTTTTCTGGTACTTTGGTGACACCTTCTAAGGCCTCCGAGAGTTCAACTAAACGCTCAATATAACTAGAAACTCTTCCTGAACTCGCAAATTCTCTGATTAATTCGGCTATAGCATTGGCAAAAAGATTACAAGCTATACTAGCTTGGGCAATTTCTCCAAAATCAATCTGTCCTTGAATTTGTAACGGGCCGAATACTATAAATGGAAATATTTGGATAACAGCCTGATATCCTCGATTAAAAATATCCTGACTTCTCTCCCAATTAATCTTGCGTTTAGTATTTTGAATAATTTTATTAAATCTGCGCTGAATTATATTTAATTCTTGGTCTTCTCCCTGAAAAAAAGCTATAGATTCAGCATGATTACGAACATGAGTTAGGCTATAAGTATGGTCGGCTGCTAATTCGAGTTCCTCTTGTTTAATCTTATTTAATTGTTGAGCCAAGTAAACAGCAATTAAATTGCCGACTATGGTATAAGCCACCAATACAATTGTCACGAATTGGGAAAGAGCCCAAAGAATTATTAAAAAAGTTGCCATTTCTAGAACTTTTTCTAGAAAAGTCGCTGAAAATCTCAGAGCATTACTGGTTAAAGGTTCGAGTTCTTGAGATATTTGCTGATCTGGATTATTAACGTCGGATTTAAAGTTTATTTTATAATAAGCACGATTACTTAAATATTTTGATAAAATCTGGCTATTAAGCCATTGATACCAATCAAGAGCGATTTGTTTTCTGACAAATTGAGAAACTCCTACTAAAAGTGTGACTGCAACCAGGGCAGCACCGTAAAGGAATAATGTATCAATAAATTTCTTTAAATCTTTTTCTTCAGTAATGACATCAAGTAAATAGCGGGTAACGAAGCTATTAAAAACAGTTACACCAACAAGTGCGACGATTAATAATATCAGGATAATCAGCATTGCCCATGACCGAAGGACATCGGAAAATGCTCTTCCGTTTGCCTCTGTGGGATACCAATAAGGCCCAGCGATCGCTCTCACATTCTGCCAAAATTGATTAGTAGATGGAGCAGAATCTTTTTTTGAGGATTGATTACTAAAAGTGGTAGCTTGCATCTTGGAAAAATTATTTTAGTCTCTTGAGCCTGATTACATTTCAAAATTCAATACTCAGGAGTGGAAATCCAGAATTGATCAGCAATTCAGCATTACTCAAATGTTCCCCTGAGTGTTTAACTTTAACTATTTTGAATTCTGAGTTGTAAATTTTCACGATGGATTATTTAAAGATACCATCTTCCCATAGTTCTAAGACTTCGTTAGCTGTAAAGTAGCGTTCTTGTTCAGCCGCAAGAGATTTGATTACGGAACGCATTTGCTCGTACTGCTTTCTGGGTTGAGGATTATGCAGTTGCTTTTCAAATAGATATTGAAAATTACTGACTCCACTCCATTTGCCAAATACAACATTTATCTTGTTATAAGGAAATACTGCATAGCTCTTGGGGTCACGAAACAAAGAATTGACATGGATACCTGATTCGTGGGTTTGTGCCGTTTGAGAGTAAGGGGGTGCGGGACGAATCCCTAGTTGCTCAATGTAATTAGTTACTTTAGCGATCGCATCATAGTTAATCCCCTCGACTTCAATTCCAAAACGGACTCGCAAACCATTTAACACCTGCTCAATGGCGACATTTCCGGCTCTTTCCCCCAAACCACAAAATGTCCCCGAAACTAAACTTGCGCCAGCCATGAGAGACTGAAGAGTATTTTCCAGAGCCAATCCCAGATCGTTGTGGTAATGTAACCCCAATGCTACCCCTGTAGTGGATTGCAACAAGTCGTTAACCCAGATATAGCTCTTTTCTGGAGTGAGAACCCCCACGGTATCACACAGTAGGAAGTGTTCGATATAAGGACTGCATGAGCGAATACATTCTACTAAAAAGTCAAAATCGGCTCTAGAAGCATCCTCTGCCGCAAAATCAACTCTGAGTCCAGCGACTTTTGTCGCATAGTGCAGATTTTCTACAATGACATCAATAGCATTTTGACGAATTTTATTGATGATGTGGGATGGGATATCGTCATCAATGGTTTTGCCTTGGTATTCGCTCATGAGGCGAATTTGGGGATCTCGCAAAAACAGCAGTCGATCAGAAACGGCATGGAACAGAATGATGCGCTTAACTCCGCAGTTCTTCGCATGATCGATGTACTCTTTTCCCATCATCGTATCAGCCGTAATTAGACCATCCCATCCCTCTGATACTAATGATTTAACTAACTCTGCTTCTTGTTCACAGACACAAGGCATGATGCCAAGTCCATCAACTCCTGTTTGAGTAATCAGATGGGCAAGTTTTTGTTTAGTTGGATAAGAGAAAAAAATGCCTACTTGTTGTTCTCCATCCCGCAGGGTTTCATCGAAAATTTTGATCGGAAGGGTTTGCATTGTGTTGTACCAATCTAAAATTCAAAATTAAGAAAATCAGGTTAATGATTGTGGGCGTTGGCGTTCCGCCCACTATAGGCGATCGCCTTGACAGGTTAAGACATCATCATCAGTAATTGAGTGGCTAATATTTTTACATTGGGTTCATAAAGCATTCGACCGTGGTTTCCAGGAATAGATATCACTTTGACAGGGTTTTTGGTGTATGATTGCCATCCCCAATCGGGTAAATCATGATGGGACATAGCTTGGAGTTCTTGCAAGAGAATTTCATGAACTTCTTGAGCGCGGAATAAAACAATCGGGGCAGAAATTTGATGAGTAGGCTGGTAATTGGCATAATTGCGCGTAACCACTTTCATTACTTGCATATTGGTTTTGAGTAAAGAAAGGCTGGAGTGTTCCGGTAGGACGTTATATTTGTATAAATACTCTGCTGCCAAATCCCAACGGCCTTGATCATCCGGTTGAGAAGCTAAATCAGCATATTCCAAACCGAGAGAAATTCCCTTTAAAGCTTCAATCCGTTGAAGTAATTGCCAAATCCAATCAATTTCTGCCCGATTAGTTAGATACTCAGGATGAGTAACCAGTCCAGCGTCCAATATAGCCAGTAAACTCACCTTTTGGCCTTGTTGTTCCAATTGGACAGCCATTTCAAAAGCAACGGCACAACCTGAAGAGTATCCTGCTAATATGTATGGACTCTGAGGTTGCTTTTGGCGTAACAGTTCAATCAGTTGACTTGCATGAAGTTCTACTGAGTCTGGAATTGCTCTGAGTCCGTCTCTTCCTGGGGTTTCCAATCCATAAACTGGATGCTCATTGCCTAAATTAATAGCCAAATCTTGAAAATAGAATCCGTGTCCGTTTGCGCCGGGTAAACAAAATAGAGGGGTTGCATTTCCTTGAGGTTGGAGTGAGAGTAAATCAGGATGGGACTTTTGCACCTCTGTATGAGAGAGTTGTTCGGCTAGTTGAGCAATGGTAGGGTTCTGAAATAAACTACTCAAAGAAAGTTGTTGCTCAAACTCCTGTTGAAGATGATTGAGCAATTTCACCGCCAATAAAGAATGTCCACCCAGGTCGAAAAAGTTATCATGAATCCCAATATCTTGATGTTCGAGGATAGCAGACCATACCTGTGCTAGTTGTTGTTCAACTTCATTACGTGGGGCTACATATAAGCCTTCAACCTCAACATTAGGAGCAGGTAAAGCTTTACGGTCAAGTTTGCCATTGGGAGTTAAAGGCAACTCATCCAATACAATGATCTGAGCAGGAATCATGTAATCGGGTAGACGGGATTTGAGGTAATTTTTCAATTCAGTAGAAAAATCATGGGGAATTCCCGTTATATAGGCGATTAATTTTTGGTTGCTCTCAGTTTTATATAAAGTTACAACGGCTTCTTTAACTGATGAATGTTGTAATAAGAGTGATTCAATTTCACCGAGTTCAATTCTAAAGCCCCGTAATTTAACTTGCTCGTCAATGCGACCTAAATATTCCAGATTACCATCAGCCATCCATCTTGCTAAGTCGCCAGTTTTGTAAATTCGCTCAGTTTTACCGAATAACTCAATGTCAATAAATTTTTCAGCAGTAGTTTCAGGACGATTGAGATAACCCCGTGCTAAACCTACTCCCGCAATACACAATTCCCCAGGAATACCAGGGGGTAATGGTTGATTGTGTGCATCTAAAATATAGATGCGGAGATTAGATAAGGGTTTACCGATAGGTGGTTTTTTGCCATTGGGTTGACAAAGTGCGATCGCCGCATTCACTGTAGATTCTGTTGGCCCGTAGCAATTGTATAAACTTTGTTCTATTCCCCACTGGCTAACTAATTCAGCCGGACAAGCCTCACCACCAGCAGTCAGACATTGCAAATCAGGTAAACTCACCCTTGGTAAGACAGATAAGGACGAAGGAGATAAAAAGCTATGGGTAATTTTATGTTCAGTTAAGAAGTCAACTAAGCTTTGACTAGGTAACAAAGTTTCTTTGTCGCTCAAATACAAGCAAGCACCTGTAACTAAATTAGTAGCAATTTCAGCCACGGACAAATCGAAACTAAAAGAACCAAACTGAAGCAAGCGACTGTCATATTGAACTTGAAAAGTTTGCGCCCAGACCAAACTTAAATTGACAATTGCGCGATGTTCAATCATTACCCCTTTGGGTTGTCCTGTCGAACCAGAGGTGTAAATAACATAAGCTAAATTATCAGGCGTACTTTTTGGACTCGGATTTTCGGTTAATGCTGAATTAAAAGTTTCTTGGTCTAAAAAAAGCACCTGACAGGGATTTTCTAAATTAGTTAAAGGTAATTTATCTAATAGGAAACTTTGGGTTAGTAACACCGATATCCCAGCATCTTCTAACATGAACTGAATCCGTTCTTGGGGATAATTGGGGTCAATCGGTACATAAGCACCACCTGCTTTGAGGATACCAAGTACACCAATAATCATTTCTAAAGACCGTTCTACACAGATACCAATTAAGGTGTCTGGTTGAATTTGGTGATTTTGAATTAAATAATGAGCTAGTTGATTCGCTTTTTGATTCAGTTGTTGATAAGTTAAGCTTTGGGATGCAAAAACTAAGGCTAGATGATTAGGGTTTTTAGTAACTTGTTTTTCAAATAAGTCAACTAAAGTTTTATCGTGGGGATAATCAGTTTGAGTTTGATTCCAGCGTTGTAGTTGTAGCAGTTCAGCTGCTGTCATCAACGGTAAAGTATGAATCGGTTGCTGAGGATGATCAATAATTCCCTTCAGCAGAACTGCAAACTGTTCTGCCATTCTTTGGATAGTAACGTTCTCAAAGAGGTCGGTAGCATATTCCCAAGAACAATTTAACTGGTTGTCCTCTTCCATTACCATCAAGCTTAAGTCAAACTTAGCGATCGCACACTCTACCCCCAGCCATTGAATCTCTAACCCTGGTAAACCCAATTCTGGACTTTCATTATTTTCTAGGGCAAACATTACCTGGAATAATGGGTTGTAACTCATACTCCGTTCTGGTTGCAATTTTTCTACCAGCACCTCAAAGGGAATGTCTTGATGAGCATAAGCATCTAAACAAGTTTGGCGAGTTCGTTGCAGCAACTCGATAAAACTTTGCTCAGGATTGATTTGGTTACGCAATACCAAAGTATTGACAAAAAAGCCAATTAGTGATTCAGTTTGGCTATGGGTACGGTTGGCAATGGGAGAACCAATACACAGATCGTTTTGGCGACTGTATCGAGACAGCAGAATATTCAAAGTTGCCAACAAGGTCATATATAGACTTACGCCTTGTTGTTGACTGAAAGCTTTAACGGCTGTACTTAATTCCGGTGTGAGAGAGTAGAGATAGCGATCGCCTCGGTAGCTTTGCTCTGCTGGACGGGGATAATCGGTAGGCAATTCTAGTAATGGCGAAGCATCCTGGAGTTGATGTTTCCAGTAATTAATCTGGTTTTCCAATACCTCCCCTTGTAACCAGTTTCTTTGCCAAGCTGCATAGTCACTGTATTGAACCGGCAAAGGTGCAAGGTTTGGGGTTTCACCTTGGCTAAAGGCAGTATAGGCTTGTCGCAACTCCCGCACAAATACCCCCATTGACCAGCCATCACTGATAATGTGGTGCATATTGATAGCCAACACACATTTGTGATCCTGCAATTGCAGCAGTTTGGCTTTAAACAAAGGGCCAGTATTTAAATCAAACGTTTCTTGGGTATGAGCATCTATTAAACCCTGGATGCTTGGAGATTCGGGATATTCATCAAAGTTTCGGCAATCTTGTACAGTTAAAACTTCGATTTCGTCTAACTTGCGGATGGCAATTTGGGGTTGTCCGGCGATTGTGGGGAAATACATCCTCAGACTCTCGTGTCGATTTAGCAGATAAGCCAAACTAGAGTGGAGGGCATCAAGATTGAGGTTGCCGTTCAGTTGTAGAGCGATCGGCATATTGTAAGTAGCTGATGACCCTTGGAGTTGTGCGAGTAGCCAGAGGCGTTGTTGAGCAAAGGACAGAACCTTGGGAGAATCAGCACTTAAAGCCGGAATTTCTTCTGTGATCACAGCTTGCGTCTTAGCCGATTTCAAGAAGGTTAGTATATCTGCTTTGTTGTTTTGAATTTCCTGCTTGAGTTCAGCAGTAAGGGCGTTTTTGCTAGTACGAATTCGTAACTTATCATCTTCAGCCCAAATTCGGCAGCCCATGTTCTGCAAACGAAGCATTAAAGAAACTATTGGCTGATTTTTAGTCATAATTTTATTTAGATAAAAGTAATTAATTTTTAACAGTAAAGATTAGTAATTGGAGGGGGTTTAAAATTTTTAACTCAGTTCTGTCCTCTGAGGAATAGCTTCTAATTCTACATCTTGGTAAAGGTCGGCAAAAGAGGCGGTTAAGTTAATACTTTTGATGTCAAAATTTTCCTTAGTGGGAGTATAGGTTTGCAGCACCCATAGACCTTGTTCGTTACGTCGGAAGGTTTCAACTCGTTGATTTTTACTATTAACTAAAACGTATTCTTCCAGGCTGTCAAGGGTTTGATAGTCGTTGAATTTGTCACCTCGGTCAAAGGCTTCAGTGGAATTGGATAGAACTTCAATAATCAGTTTAGGAAAGCATTTATAGGTGGGTGTCTCTCGGTCTTTAGGGTCGCAACTTACCATCATGTCGGGGTAATAAAAGCGGTTACGTTTTTCAATCCGGGCTTTAACATCTGCAAAGTAAACTCGACACTCTGACCCTAGCAAGTGGTTACGAATCAATAAAGCGAGATTTAGACCTATGGTGTTATGGGTGTCAGTTGTTCCCGCCATTGCGTAAACTTGACCATCAATATATTCGTGTTTGATGTCGCTTTTTTCTTCGAGTTGGAGGTATGCTTCGGGAGTAAGAAAAACGGAATCAGATAGAGCAATCATGGCTGAAGTTTCTCATTAAAAGATAAATAGATGTTTTTTCAGGTGTGGTAGTTTAAAGTTCGATTTCCTCCTCATCTGAGGTGAGGGGCTGCATACTTTCGCCGGTGGAATTAACCCAAATGCAGGTATCAAGATAGTTTGCTAATTCACTGAGGTTAGGGAATTCAAATACCTTAGCCAGAGGCAATTCCACCTTGAATTTATCACGGATGCGATAGCACAGTTGGGTGGCTAATAATGAATGTCCCCCCAGGTGGAAGAAGTTATCTTTCCGGGCTATGACTTCATATTTCAGCAACTTTGCCCATAGTTCAGCCAAGGATTTTTCTGTCTCTGTTACGGGTAATTCAATGTCTGTAGCTGCAAATGCTGTCTCTATTGCAGGTAAAGCTTTGCGGTCAACTTTACCATTTGGTGTCAGGGGTAGTTTTTCTAAAACAGTGAAATGGCTGGGAATCATGTAATCAGGCAGAGTTTTGCCTATAAAATCCCGCCATTCTGCTAATAAAGCTGGATCAACTTGATTGGTGCGATATTGCAACGGTTGATTGGCGTAATCTTGCCAAGGTTTCATTCGCCAATTAGCTTTTGTCGCAAATCGGGGGAGTGTCTCCTGTCCTGGAATATGCCGTTGAAAAACAACGTCGTAATCAGAAAATCCTGTGGAACTATATTGGATAAAAGGCGTATAGGGCAAATCTCGCGCTAAAGTTCGCAAAGCTTCGGGTTCTATCCCTGATTTGATTTGAGCGATCGCCGCTTTAAAGTCTGTGATAGTACCATCTAATTGTGGAATTTGTTCTAATAACGCCATTTCTGAGGTTAGACGGGCGTTGGGAATACCCTTAATACCTAGCAAATCTGGTTGCTCGGTTGTTAAAATTTGCTGGATTGTTTCCAGATTTAGCTGTTGGTCTTGCCAATCTAACCATTCAGGTTGTGTCAGGGGAGTATCCGCACGATCTAAGTGTAAAACAACGTCATAACGAAAACGGCTCATTTCCGTATGACTGTAACCTGGTTTCAATTGAATTTGTACATGACTAATCCGAGGAAATCTTTGCTTGAGGGCGATAAAGAAATCAGGGTCAATTAGTAATTCTTCTTCGGTGCGAATACTTTTTTGAATCTGTTGACGCAACTCCTGAATTGATAAGTCATCAGAGGCGCGATGAAATTCGACTGCGGTGTGAAAAGCATCCAGCAACAGGAGATTGCGTACATCTCCAAGAAAGATTGATCCCTGAGTCGCCACAACTTTCATAGCTCCCTCCAGCACCTCCAGTAAGTAATCTAAGGAGGGGAAATACTGAATTACCGAATTGATGATCACCAAGTCATAAGCATTTGTCTCAATACCGTCAAACTGGTGGGCTGCACTGGCTTTGAGGGAAACTTTCCCCTGGAGAGACTGCTGTTCTAAATGTTGGGCAATATACTGCAATGCGTCGGGAGAAAAATCTGTACCTAGATAATGCTGACAATGGGGCGCGATTTTAAACAATAACATCCCTGAGCCGCAACCAATTTCCCAAACTCTTTTGGGTGCAAGTTCCAGAATTTTATCAACAGTTGTATCGCGCCATTCTTGCATTGCTGCTTGGGGAATGGGTTGTGCGGTGTAACTATCATTCCAACCAACTATATTCAGGGTCGGGTCATCGGTTGGGGTTTGTTGCCCAGAGTAGCTATTATTAAAAAGGTGTTCCCACAATGCCACCAATTTATCTGAGTTTGTGCTTTCTTCGGTTGCGGCTGGGACAATATAAGCTACCAGACGTTGATCCAGATCCTTTTCTTCCCTAACAATGACAGCTGCTTCGTGAATTTTGGAATGTTTGACTAATGAGGCTTCAATTTCACTTAATTCAATCCGAAAACCACGCAGTTTGACCTGATGATCGATGCGACCTAAGTATTCTAAATTGCCGTCAGGTAGCCAACGGGCTAGATCGCCAGTTTTATAAATTCGCTCAGTTTTACCGAATAATTCCACTGTCATAAATTTTTCGGCGGTTAATTCAGGGCGATTGAGATAACCTCTAGCTAAACCAACACCAGCAATGCACAACTCACCAGGAATACCAGGGGGTAATAGTTGATTATGTGCATCTAAAACATAAATGCGAAGATTAGATAATGGTTTACCAATGTGCGGTTTTTTGGCATTAGGTTGACAAGGAGCTACACTTGCACAAACTGTAGATTCTGTTGGGCCATAGGCATTTAAAAAACGCCGTCCTTTTGCCCACCGCGTAACTAATTCTGTTGAGCAAGCTTCACCAGCAGTCACTAAGACTTGCAAATCAGGTAAATTCGCTTGGGGTAAGAGAGATAAAACTGAAGGGGGTATAGTGATATGAGAAATTTGGCGATCGCTTAAAAAGCTAACAAACTCCTGACTGGGTAACAAAGTTTCTTTTTTGGCAAGATATAAACAAGCACCTGCACCCAAAGCAGTAGCAATTTCCCAAATTGAAGCGTCGAAACTAAAAGACGCAAACTGAAGTAAACGACTTTGGGGTTGAATCTGCAAAGCTTCATCAACCGCCAAAGTTAAATTTACAAGTCCTTGATGCTCAATCATTACTCCCTTGGGTCTGCCGGTAGAACCAGAGGTATAGATTACATAAGCTAAATCATGGGGGTTACTTTGGGAAAGTGGATTTTCTATTGATTCCTCAGCCCAATTTTCCGCATCTAAACAAATTACTTGTGGAGATTTTTTTAATTCAGTCAGAGGTAATTTATCAAACAAGAAACTTTGGGTTAATAATACCGATATCCCAGAATCTTCTAACATGAAGCGAATGCGTTCTGGGGGATAAGTCGGGTCAATTGGTAAATACGCACCACCAGCTTTGAGAATACCGAGTAACCCAACAATCATTGACAAAGACCGTTCAACAGAGATACCAATTAAGGTGTCTGGCTGGATTTGGTAATTGTGAATTAGGTAATGAGCTAGTTGATTTGCTTGTTGATTTAGCTGTTGATAAGTCAGGTTGTAGTCTTCAAAAACTACCGCAATATTATTCGGGGTTTGTGCTGCTTGTTGTTCAAACAGAGTTACAAATGTTTGGTCTTGAGGGTAATAGGTATCAGTTTGATTCCAAGTTTGCAATTGATCGATTTCTGTGATTGTCATCAAGGGAAGTTTACTGACAGGCTGTTGGGGATTTTTGGTAATTGCTGACAGCAAGACTTCAAAGTGTCCGATCATGCGCTTGATGGTATCTGCCGCAAATAAATCTGTGGCATATTCCCACATACAATGTAGCTGGTCTTCCCTTTCCGACAGATACAGTGTTAGATCAAACTTCGCAAAAGGATAATTTTGTTCTACTTGTTGAATCTCCAGCCCTGTTAAACTAACATTCTTCCCTGAACCTTCCATGTTTTGCAACACTATCATCACTTGGCATAGGGGGTTATAGCTCAAACTGCGTTCTGGTTGCAGTTTTTCTACTAAATACTCAAAGGGAATGTCTTGATGAGCATAAGCATCTAAGCAGGTTTGGCGAGTTTGTTGCAGTAACTCACTAAAGCTTTGTTCTGGCTGGATTTTGCTCCGTAATACCAAGGTGTTGACAAAAAAGCCAATTAACCCTTCTGTGTAACTATGGGTACGGTTAGCAATGCCAGAACCAACACATAAATTGTCTTGGCGGCTGTAACGAGAGAGTAAAATATTAAAAGCCGTCAACAGGGTCATAAACAAACTCACCCCGTGTTTTTGACTCACTGTTTTGAGTTGCTGGGTCAGTTCTTTGCTTAAACAATATTCTTCATGTTCACCTTGGTAACTTTGTTGCGCGGGACGGGGATAATCAGTAGGTAAATCCAGTACGCGCGGCGCATCACCTAGCTGTTGTTTCCAGTAATTCTCTTGACTGGCTAAAATCTCCCCTTGTAACCAATTGCGCTGCCAAGCTGCATAATCGCTATACTGAATCGGCATCGGTGACAAATTCGGTGCAGAACCAGTTGCATAAGCAGCATAAGCCTGTTCCCATTCCCGCTTAAATACACCCATTGACCAGCCATCACTAATAATGTGGTGCATATTAATCAGCAGGACATTTTTCTGTGAGCTGAGTTGTAGTAGTTTAGCTCTGAACAGGGGGCCAGTATTTAAATCAAAGGGTTCTTGAGCATGGGTATCGGCTAACTTTTGTAGAGTTTGAGCTTGCGTCTGGGAATCGAGTTCCTGCAAGTTAGCGATAGTCAGCACTTCTATATCTTCTACATTTCTCACTACTACCTGCGGTTCTCCCTCCAAGGCAGGAAAATAACTGCGTAAACTGGTATGACGTTGTAGTAAATAAGTTAAACTCTGCCGCAGAGCCTCTATATTTAGTTGGCCTTGAAGTTGGAATGCGATCGGCATATTGTAGGTAGAAGAAGTTCCTTTACCTTCCAGTTGAGCAATAAACCAGAGTCTTGATTGGGCAAAGGATAGGGTTTTGGGTTGATTTTCTGGCTGTGGTGCGATAGGAGGGGCGCAAGACCTTGCACCCCTACCGTCAATTTCCCGCGCCAACTCAGACAAAATGCTTTGCTCAAATACCTTGCGGACAGGCAATTCCACCCCGAAACTATCACGAATTCGGGTAACTAATTGAGTTGCTAATAAGGAATGTCCACCCAGTTCAAAGAAGTTGTCAGAGCGACTAACAGACTTAACTTTTAACAAACCTTGCCATAAACTAGCCAGTAGTTCTTCTGTAGGGGTTACTGGCATTTCCATGTCAGTGGAAGTATCTGTTTCTGGTACAGGTAATGCTCTGTAATCTAGCTTACCGTTAGGAGTAAGAGGCAACTGATCCAAAACCATAATCTGGCTAGGAATCATATAATTTGGCAGGCGATTTTTTAGGTATTCCTTAACCTCAATTCCTAAAATGAGAGATTTATTCTCTGCTATGACATAGGCTATTAACCTGGGATTACTATCAGCTTCAGATAAAATTACAACAGCTTCTTTAATTAAAGTGTGTTGCAATAATAGCGATTCAATTTCACCCAGTTCAATCCGAAATCCCCGTAATTTCACTTGAGCATCAATACGCCCCAGGTATTCCAGGTTTCCATCATAGTTCCATCTTGCTAGGTCGCCAGTTTTGTAAATTCGCTCAATTTTACCGAATAAATCAATTTCAATAAATTTTTCACCAGTAGTTTCAGGACGATTAAGATAACCCCGTGCTAAACCTACTCCCGCAATACACAATTCTCCAGGAATGCCGGGTGGTAATGGTTGATTGTCTGCATCTAAAATGTAGATACTGTGATTAGCGATAGGTTTACCAATATAGGGCTTTTTCCCATTTGGTTCACAACTATATATACTGGCAATAACTGTCGATTCTGTCGGCCCATAGCCGTTGAAGAAACTCCGCGTTTTTCCCCACTGTATCACTAATTCTGCTGCACAAGCTTCACCACCAACGATAATAGCTTGTAAATCAGGTAATGCAGCTTGAGGTAATACAGATAAAGCCGAAGGAGGTAAGGCGAAATGGGAAATTTTGTGTTCAGCTAACAAGTCCACCAAGGCTTGACTCGGTAACAAAGTTTCTTTTCTAGCTAAATACAAACAAGCACCTGCGGACAGAGTAGTCGCAATTTCACCAATCGACAAATCGAAGCTAAAAGAACCAAACTGAATCCAACGACTGTGGCGTTGAACTTGAAAAATTTCAGTCCAGGCTAAAGCTAGATTGACAATGGCGCGATGCTCAATCATCACCCCTTTAGGTCGTCCCGTTGAACCAGAAGTATAAATTACATAAGCTAAATTATCAGGCGTATTTTGGGGACTGGGATTATCAGTTAATTCTTCAGAAAAAGCTTCCTCATCTAAATAAATTACCTGATTTTTTAGTTCAGTCAAGGGCAATTTTTCTTTGAGGAAAGTCTGGGTTAGTAACACCGATGTCCCAGCATCTTCTAACATGAACTTAATCCGTTCTTGGGGATAATTGGGGTCAATCGGTACATAAGCACCACCTGCTTTGAGGATACCGAGGACACCAATAATCATTTCTAAAGACCGTTCTACACAGATACCAATTAAGGTATCGGGCTGAATTTGGTAATTTTGAATTAAATAATGAGCTAATTGATTCGCTTGTTGATTTAGTTGTTGATAAGTCAGGCTTTTAGATTCAAAAACTAAAGCTAGATGATTAGGGTTTTGAGTAACTTGTTGTTCAAATAAGTCAACTAAAGTTTTATCTTGGGGATATTCTGTTTGAGTTTGATTCCAGCGTTGTAGTTGTAGCAGTTCGGCTGCTGTCATCAACGGTAGAGTATTGATTGGTTGGTTGGGATGATCAATAATTCCCTTCAGTAAAACTTCAAAATGTTGCACCATCCCTTGGATAGTTTTAACATCAAACAAATCTGTTGCATATTCCCATTCTCCTGTTAACCCTTGGGGAGTTTCACGGAACATCAGCGACAAATCAAACAGGGTCGTGGTATTTTCCCACTCAAAACGGGTCAGAGTTAATCCAGGAATTTCTAGTTTTTCTGGAGTTCCGCTTTGTAAGCCAAAAGCAACTTGAAATAGGGGATGATAAGAAAGCGATCGCTCTAAGCCCAATTCATCGACTAGTTTCTCAAAGGGTAAATCTTGATGGTCGTAAGCATCGAGGGTTACTTGCTTGACTCGTTCCAGTAATTCTAAGAAAGTTGGATTTCCTTGCAGGTTGGTACGCAAAGCCAGGGTATTGACAAAAAAGCCAATTAATGATTCTGTTTTCCGACGATGACGATTAGCGATCGCAGAACCAACAACAATATCCTCTTTTCCACTGTAGCGCGACAATAACAGCGTAAATGCTGTCAGTAAAGTCATAAACAGGGTAGTTCCTGAATCCTGACTGAAACGCTTCAACTTCTGGGTTAAATCTTGATCGAGTTCTAAAAACTCACTACGCCCCTGAAAACTCTGTACTGATGGACGTGGTTGATCTGTGGGTAATTCTAACAGAGGCGGGACTTCAGCTAATTGTTTTTGCCAGTAATTAAGTTGGGTTTCGAGTACCTTTCCCTGTAACCATTGTCTCTGCCAATGGGCAAAATCGGCATATTGTAGCGATAATTCCGGTAAAGGAGACGATTCTCCACCAGAGAAGGCGGTGTAAAGGGTGAACAATTCCCGGCGAAAGATGTCCATTGACCAGCCATCACAAACAATATGATGGATAACCAGCAACAGCAAATGAGATTGATCAGCCAGTTGCAATAACTTTACCCGCAGCAAAGGAGGATTTGACAAGTCAAAGGGCTGTTGTAATTCTGCTGTCGCTAAATGCTGCGCCTTGCTTAACTGGTCTTCTTCCCTCAATTGTCGCCAATCTAACACTTGCATTTCCAGTGGAGGATGAGCGTGAATCACCTGTATAGGCGACTCATCGACAACACAGAAGCTAGTACGTAAGACCTCATGACGTTGGACAATTGCTGCGATCGCTTTTTCTAAAGCACTGATATTCAAAAATCCGCTAATTTGCCAGAAAAACGGGACATTATAGCCACAATTTTCACCTTCTAGTTGGTCAATAAACCAAAGTCTTTGTTGAGCAAAAGATAGGGAAATAGGTTGTTTTCGCGATACAGGTATGAGGAGAGGCGATCGCTGTTGCTTTTTCAGTTTTTGTAAAACTAATTCTCGCTTTTCTGGAGAAAGATTTTCAAGACGTTTTAATAAATCACTCATAATATTTGTAATTAAAAACTCTGCGTACCTTTGCGCTTACTTTGTGTACCTCTGCGTTTAAAAATCCTCACGAAATTAATTGCTGTCTCACCTCTTCCTCCGATAACTCATCCACCTCCGCCAAAATCCTGGCTAAATCATCATTTTCTACTGGCTCATTCACTTTTTGTGCTAGTTCGGCAATAGTTGGATTTTCAAACAAATAACGCAAAGAAAAATCTAGAGAAAAAACTTCCCTTAAGCGAGAAATTACTTGCATAGCTAGTAAAGAATGTCCTCCCAATTCAAGAAAGTTATCATAAATTCCCACTTGTTTTAATTTCAGAACTTCAGTCCAAATTGTGGCTATTTCTTGCTCAATTGGTGTGCGAGGAACAACAAAATCAACCTCTAGATTTCTTTGAAAAATATCAGGAGCAGGCAAAGCACGGCGATTGATTTTACCATTAGGTGTAAGAAGGAATGATTCCACAAATACGAAAGCAGCAGGAATCATATAATCTGGTAACTTTTCTTTGAGGAAGTTTCGTAAGCTGCTAGGAGTGGGTGAATTATCCTTCATAACCATATAGGCTACTAAGAATTTATTTCCAGGTTCATCTTCTCGCGCAATAACTATAACTTGTTTTATGTCAGGATGTTGAATTAAAATTGCTTCAATCTCTGCTAATTCAATGCGAAAACCGCGAATTTTTACTTGTGTGTCAATTCGACCGATAAATTCAAGATTTCCATCATCAAGGCGGCGAACTAAATCTCCAGTTTTATAAAGGGTATCTCCCTCAATAAAAGGATTAGAAATAAATTTTTCCCTGGTTAATATTGGTTGATTTAAGTAACCTCTAGCAACACTCGCACCACCCACATATAGTTCACCAGAAACACCAATGGGAACTCGGTGTAAGTTTTCATCTAATAAGTAAACTGTCCTATCGCCAATAGGTTTTCCAATAGAAATTGAAGGGATGTTTTCAGAGATTTGTTTAGGAATCGTGTAACAAGAGGTAATTACTGTACATTCGCATGGTCCATAGCCATGAAGTATTTGTGTTCCCGGCAATAGTTCTAAAGCGCGACGAACATGAGGTACAGAAACGGACTCTCCTCCAAACATCAGTTGTTTAATTTCTGACAACCCTTCCGGCATCGTATCAATCATGAGATTGAATAATGCTGTAGTCAGAAATAGGATGTTAACTTCTTGTTCTTTAATAATCTGGCTTAAGCCTTCTGGTGTGGGAATTTTTTCTGGATAAAGTATACAACGCCCACCATAAATTAAGGGTGTCCAAAGTTCCCAGGCTAACATATCCCAGGAATTTGATGAATGTTGCAGAAAAATTTGTTTCGCATCAAAGTGAATGTAATCAACCCCCAACATCAAACCAATTATGCTGCGATGGGGGATTTCTGTTCCCTTTGGTGTTCCCGTTGTACCAGAGGTGTAAATTACAAAAGCTAAATTTTCTATATTAACTTCACTGGGTAAATTTTCTTCTTTGGATTGGGAAATTACTTCCCAATCTGAGTCAAGATTCACCACAGTTTGATTATTGAGTGGGAGTCTATTTTGTAAATGAGTTTGTGTTAGTAAGATGGGTGTTTTTACATCTTCCAACATGAAAGCTAGTCTTTCGGAAGGATAAGCTGGATCTAGGGGAACGTAAGCCCCACCTGCTTTGAGGATAGCGAGTATGCCGATCACCATTTCTAGCGATCGCTCAACACAAATTCCCACCCGTACCTCTGGTTTAACTCCCAGCGATCGCAAATAATGCGCTAATTGATTGGCGCGGTTATTTAATTCTCGATAAGTTAAATTTTGTTGTTTATATACAAGTGCTACTGCATCGGGGGTTTTTTCAACCTGTTCTTCAAATAAAATATGAATACATTTATAATTAATAGCATCTGTTTTTTGATGATTTTCCAGCAGAATTAATTGTTCTTCTTCGGTTGCACTAAGTAAAGATAATTGGGAAATATATTGTTGTATATTAGCTGCAATTCCTGTGAGCAATGTTTGGAAATGTCCAATCATGCGGGCAATTGTCTGTTCATCAAAACAGCTAGTATCATAAACAATCCTGCCAGCTAATTGTGAACCAGGATTAATCACTATACTGAGAGGATAATTTGTGCGTTCAAAACAACTAACATGACTAATTTCTAAAGTTTTTTTAGTTTCTTGTTTGGCAGAATCTAGCGGATAATTTTCAAATACTAAAATACTTTCAAATAGTGGCAATCCGGGGGGAATATCACTCATTTGTTGAATTTCTGCTAGGGAACAATAAGCATACTGTTCCTGCTCTAAGGCTTGGGTTTGTAATTGCTTGAGCCAAGGTAATAATTCTATTTTTCCATTAACTTTTACCCTGATGGGGAGAGTGTTGATAAATAGCCCCACCATTGAGTCTACTTGCTCAAGCGTTGGTGAACGACCAGATACGGTTGCACCAAATACTACATCGCTTTCCCCACTGTAGCGGGAAATTAGTAATGCCCATGCTCCCTGCACCAAATTATTCAAAGTTAAATGGTGCTGTTTCGCTGCATATTGCAGTTTCTCCGTTATCGTTTGAGATAATTGAAAACGTTGCTCATTATATGTTCCTAATCCTCTCTTTCCTCCTAAAGAAGTAAAAGTTTCAAAACCCTGGAGATTTTTTTGCCAAAAGTTTTTGGCTTGATCAATATTTTGTTGCTGTAACCACTCAATATACTCTCGATAGGGGCGAACAGGTTGGAGGAGTAAATGTTCACCTCGCTGATTAGCTTCATACAACGCTAAAACTTCTTTGAGGACAATCTGCATTGACCAGCCATCAAAGAGGATATGATGATGAGTCCAAATAAATTGGTAGGTCTGCTCTGTTAGCTGAATGATGGTGAAGCGCATTAGGGGAGCTTGAGTCAGATCAAATCCCTTTTGGCGATCGCTTGACAAAAACTTCTCTAAATGATTTTCTTGTTCATCAGGTGTTAAATTCTGCCAATCCAGTTTCACCCAAGGGAGATCCACTTGCTTACTCACCATTTGCAATGGCTTTTCTATCTCTTCCCAATAAAAAGAACTGCGTAAAACTGCGTGTCTCGCCACAACCTGTTCCCAAGCTTGTTGGAAAGCAGGAAAATTCAATTCCCCAGAGAGGATGCAAAGCAACTGCTCAAAATAAACTTCTGACTCTGGTGCATAAAGGGTATGAAACAACATCCCTTGTTGCATGGGTGAAAGTTCATAAAGGTCTTCGATATTTTGCATGGAATTACCTCTTGGGGATAGGGGATTGGGGACTGGGGACTGGGGATTGGGGACTGGGGATTGGGGACTGGGGATTGGGGACTGGGAAGAAAAACTAATGACTAATAAGTCATGACTATTTGTTTTTGTTAATTTTGGCGAGGAATTTATCTAGCTGTTGCTGATTGAGTTTGGCTGCTGAGAAATCAGACGGGGTATAGCTTTGAGAGTCTTTTGATTGACAGTGAGCAATTAGGGTTTTGATTGCTTCCATAAATCCTGAAGCTAACTTTTCAATGGTGTCTTTCTTGTGAACTGTCT
Source organism: Nostoc sp. UHCC 0870 (assembly GCF_022063185.1). Taxonomy (NCBI): domain Bacteria; kingdom Bacillati; phylum Cyanobacteriota; class Cyanophyceae; order Nostocales; family Nostocaceae; genus Nostoc; species Nostoc sp. UHCC 0870. The sequence continues at coordinate 3,771,598 of NZ_CP091913.1, forward strand.
CACTATAAGCCCAAGTCATTTCCAGTTTTCCCGCACGAATAAAACCGCTTATTCCTAATAAGTGGCTACGTTGATTGAGTAGGCTTTGTTCAGCTTTGAATTCTTTCGCCACACCCAAAACTTCAGATGCTCTCAGCACTTGATCGAATTGTCCAAGGTAGTTAAAACTAACTTGTGCTGGGGGTAGGGAATGGAATTTTTCGCGGATTGTGGTGTTTGCGTGCAAATATCGCAATACTCCATAACTAATTCCTCGGTTGGGAATGCGCCGCAGTTGTTCTTTGACTGACTTTAAAGCGTCTCCTGGATGGTCAATGTCTTCTAGTTGTAACCCAACAGGAAATAATGTAGTAAACCAACCAATAGTTCGTGACAAATCTACATCTTCAAATAAGTCTTCCCGTCCATGTCCTTCTAAATCAATTACTAAAGAACTTTCTCCTGTCCATCGAGTAAAGCTCTGTACTAGGGCAGTCAACAGTACATCATTAATTTGAGTATTGTAGGCAGAGGGTACATCTTGTAAGAGAGCGCGGGTCTGTTCTGCATTTAAAGCCAGTGACACAGATGCAGTTGAGGCTACTGTGTTATTTTCTTGACTAGATGGATAGTCTACAGGTAAAGCTGTGACTTGAAGACTAGATTGACTTAACCAGTAATCCAACTCTTTGACAGCCTCGGTTTGGGCATATTCTATCAGGCGATCGCTCCAATATTGCCAGGAAGTTGTCTTAGCTGGTAATTTAATAGTCTCGCCCCGACTAATTTGTTGGTAAGCAGTAGCTAAGTCTTCCAGCAAAATCCGCCAGGAAATGGCATCTACTGCTAAGTGATGGATGATGAATAGTAAACAACTTGGGCGATCCTGGCCTAACTGAAATAATGCTACTTGTGCGATTGCTCCTGTAGCTAAATCCAGACCAGCTTGGAGTTCAGCATCTTTGGCTTTGATCTCTGTTTGCTGTTCTGCTGGCGATAGGTGCGACAAATTAAAGATGCTCAATGGCACAAATTCCTGTATGTCGGCGTTAATTTGTTGCCAGTTTTCCCCTTCCTGCACAAACCGCAGACGCAAAGCATCGTGATGTACTAACAATTGTTGTACTACTTGCTGTAATAGCTGAGGTTGCAAGTCTGGCGACACTTCCAGCATGGCTGACTGGTTAAAGTAATCCGGTTCGGGCAAGTTCTGCTCAAAAAACCACTGCTGGATGGGTGTCAACGCTACAGAACCAGTTACTAAACCTTGTTCAGCGTTGACTTGGCGAGTTATACCCACTACAGCTGCTAACTCAGCAATGGTTTGATACTTAAATAGTTGTTTGGGGGCAATTTGAATACCCGCCTGATTAGCACGGGAAATCATTTGAATGCTAAGAATGGAGTCCCCGCCCAGTTCAAAGTAGTTATCATGGATGCCAACTTGTTCTACTCTTAAAACTTCCGACCAAATCGCCACTAATTTCTGTTCTATAAGTGTGCGCGGTTCAATAAATTTATCTTCGCCACTGCGAGAAAAATCGGGTGTTGGTAGGGTGCGGTAGTCTACCTTACGGTTGGCAGTCATCGGGATGGTTTCCAGCAGCATAAATGCCGCCGGAATCATATAATTCGGTAGTTTCTGTTTGAGGAATTGGCGCAATTCATCGGTGGTTGGTGGCGAGTCTTGAGGTACGATATAAGCCACGAGTCGCTTTTGTCCGGGGATATCTTCACGGGCGATCGCAACAGCTTGTAATACTTGGGGATGTTGTCTCAATACCGTTTCTATTTCTCCCAACTCGATGCGGAAGCCGCGAATTTTTACCTGACCGTCCACTCGACCGAGATATTCTAGATTGCCATCTGGGCGAAATCTTGCTAAATCTCCAGTTTTGTATAGTTTTGAGGGTGTAGGGGTTGCAGGTAGTAGGGGTGTGGGGGTATAGGGGTGTAGGGGTGTAGGGGTTGCAGGTAGTAGGGGTGTGGGGGAAGAAATTTCAATAAATTTCTCTGCGGTGAGTTCTGGACGTTGCCAATATCCTCTGGCTAATCCTGCTCCCCCAATGTGCAGTTCTCCTGGAACTCCTATAGGTAGAGGTTGCAGATATTGATCTAAAACATAAACCTGAGCATTGCTGATGGGTCGTCCAATGCTAATAGAGGTGGCTGTTGGGGTAAAGCGATCTAAAGTGGTGACAACCGTTGCTTCCGTCGGCCCGTAACTATTAAATAATTGGGGTGACGGGGAAAGATGCGCTACGCAACTATGCCAATGCTGCACTTTTTCTAGTTGAACTTCTTCCCCTCCAATAATCACAGTTCTCAAACTTTCAGGAATGCGGGAATCTTCAGGGGTAAGTTCTGCTACTAACTGATGCCAATATGCTGTAGGTAAATCCAAAACAGTTAATTGCCATTGTTGGCAACACCGCCAAAATTCATCACTGGAGTGTAGTATTTCTTCGGTGCGTAATACTAAGGTTGCACCAACTGCAAGACAAGGAAAAATTTCTTCAATGGATGTATCAAAACAAACTGAGGCAAATTGCAGAACCTTATCACTGGCGTTGATTCCATATTCATCAATGGCGGTGATGACAAAGTTCATCAATGAACGATGTTCAATCATTACACCCTTGGGTTTACCCGTAGAACCGGAGGTATAAATAATGTAGGCCAGGTTATTAAGTTGAACGTCGCTAATCGGGTTATCTGTACTGTGTTGAGCAATTACTGGCCAATCTGTATCTAAACAAATTGTTTTTCCGGTATACCCTAGCAGTTGATTTGGGAATTTATCTTGCGTGAGCAAAATGCCTAGTTGGGTATCTGCAAGAATTTCAGCTATTCGCTCTTGGGGATAAGCCGGGTCAATGGGAACATAAGCACCACCAGCTTTGAGAATGCCGAGTAAACCGACAATCATCTCTAAGGAACGCTCAACGCAGATACCAACGAGAGTTTCTGGTTTGACTCCTAAACTTTGCAGATAGTGGGCGATTTTGTTGGCGCGATCGCTCAATTCACGGTAGGTTAATTTTTGACCATTCTGCTCTACAGCTACAGCATTAGGCGTTAACTCTACTTGAGACTCAAATAACTTATGGATACACTCTGTCTGAGTATATTCCCTATGAGTCTGATTCCATTCCCCTAATAAGTTTTCTTGAGATTGACTTAATAGAGCTAATTTACCAATCTGCTGTTCTGGGTTAGCTACAATCTCAATTAATATCTTTTGATACTGTTCTAGCATGGCTTGGATGGTGTCAGCATCGAAGAGGTCGCTGTTATATTCCAAGACCAGGGTAATTCCTTTTGCTCCGGTTTTCACACCATACTGTACGCTTTGTTCAAAACGTGGTATGACGAGAAAATCAATATCAAACTTTGCAGATTTGTTACTAGCCGGTTCATGCAAGCTGATGTCCAAACCAGGTAAATTCAAATACGGCTTGGCCGAATTATGGAAACTGAACATCACTTGAAACAGAGGATTGTGACTCAGGTTGCGGATGGGTCTGATTACTTCTACTACTTTATCGAATGGTACGTCTTCGTTGGCGTAAGCTTCCATTGCTACTTGGCGTACACGGTGGAGTAATTCCCGAATTGTGGGATTACCTGATACATCGGTGCGTAAAACCAAGTTATTGACAATCATGCCGATTATCTTCTCGATTTGGTGCATCCGGCGATTGGCAACAGCAGATCCGATAAAAATATCGTCTTGTCCAGTGTATCGGTGCAACAGGATGATAAAAGCTTCGAGCATTGTCATAAATAAGGTTACACCTTCTTGATGACTGAAAACTCTCAGGGATTCGCACAAATCATCGGGCAGTTCCATCCTGACGTGATCGCCATTGTAAGTTTGCTCTTTTGGTCGCGGGCGATCATAAGGTAATTCCAACAGAGGCGGAATACCTGATAACTTTTGTTGCCAATAGGCTAATTGAGCTTGAGCTTCTGCGGTTTTAGCCCATTCACGCTGCCAATAGGCAAAGTCGGCAAACTGAAAGCTTAGTTCAGGTAATGGTGAAGGTTTACCTGCACAGAAGGCTTGATAAAGTTCTACCAACTCACTTAAAAAGATGTTAAATGACCAGCCATCATGAGCCATGTGATGCTCAACATGGGTCAATATATGTTCTTGGTCACTCAACTTAAATACAACCCACTTAATTATGGGTAGTTGAGTCAGGTCTAGATGTGTTTGAATTTCTGCATCGACCAACTTTTGTGCTTCTATTTCCCGCTCAGATTCAGGAACTGCACGGAGGTCAACTACTTCAAAACTGATCGGTTCATGGGGGTTAATTACCTGATATAGCCTACCATTCACCTCCTGATAAGTCGTGCGGAAGATTTCATGACGCTTCACAATCTCATCAAGACAACGTTCTAATACTTGGACATGGAGGAGTCCTTTAAGTCGCATCGTTGCCTGGAATTGGTAGGCACTATTGTCTGGTGCTAATTGGTGGACGAAGTATATGCGCTCTTGAGAAAAGGAAACTGGCACGAGTCCTTCATAGGAAATTCGTTTGATAGCAGGACGTTGCCATTGTGATTCTTCCCCACCTTGGGCAATGAGTTGAGCTATAACGGCTATGGTGGGATTGGCAAATATCTGATTAAAAGATAAATTAACGGAGAAAACTTCGCCTACGCGAGAAAGCATCTGCGTGACAATGAGGGAATGACCACCCAAACAGAAAAAATTATCATTGACTCCAACTAGATCAAGTGCCAATAACTGAGTCCAGATAACAGCTAACTTCTCCTCAATTGGGTTACGAGGCGCGACGAAGATTTCTGGTAAATCGGGACGTGTGCGATCGCAGGCTGGAAGATGACGACGATCAATTTTACCATTGGGGGTCAAGGGTAAGGATTCGAGAATCATCAATGCTGCTGGCATCATGTAAGTGGGCAGCTTTTCTTTTAGAAAGCCTTTTAAGATTGTGGCGGTTACTGCTGATTTTTGATCAGGAACAACATAAGCCACAAGTCGCTGATCACCAGGGATATCTTCACGAACGATGACCACAGCTTGATATACATCTGGGTGTTGACTCAAAACCGCCTCAATTTCGCCTAATTCGATGCGAAAGCCGCGAATCTTCACTTGATTATCAACTCGCCCCAGAAACTCAATGTTCCCATCTGCTAAATAACGCGCCAAATCCCCAGTTTTATATAATCTACTCCCTCCTGCCTCCTCCAACGGATGAGGAATAAATTTTTCCTCGGTTAACTCTGGACGGTTCAAGTAGCCTCGTGCCAATCCATCGCCACCAATATATAATTCACCAGGAGTTCCCACGGGAACTGGTTGCAGTTGGGAGTCGAGTATATATATTTGTGTATTAGAGATTGGTCGCCCAATTGGTAGATTGATTGCGCCCTCTGGGACATCCTGAACTAAATACCAACAAGCAAATGTTGTACTCTCCGTCGGCCCATAACCATTTACCAATCGTTGTGGCGCGCCATTCTTCAGAACTGCTGCGACCGATTTGGGATTTAATGCTTCGCCGCCAATTACCAAGTTTCCCAAGTCTTGAAATGCTTGGGGAACAACGTTAGCTAACTGATTAAATAATGCTGTAGTTAAAAATAATACACTTATTCTTTGTTCACGGATGTAAGCTGCAAAATTTTGGGGTGACAGTAGAATATTCTGAGGAATTCCCACTAAAGTAGCCCCATGCAGCAGAGATCCCCAAATCTCGAAAGTAGCTGCGTCAAATGAAGCATTTGAGCCTTGAGCAATGCGATCGCTAGCTGTAAACTGCACGTAATTGGTGTTGCATACTAGCCGATTGACCGCGCGATGAGGTACAGCAACTCCCTTGGGTGTACCTGTAGAACCGGATGTATAAATCACATAAGCAAGATTTTCAGCCGTCGCACTGGTAGTAGGATTTTCTTGGCTTTGCTGATTAATTGATTGCCAATCAGTATCTAAACAAACCCTCTTCACGCCGCTTGCAGAAAATTCTTCCACAAACTTTTGCTGAGTTAACAGCACTTGCACTTGTGAATCTGAGAGCATGAACGATAGACGCTCTTGGGGATAGTTTGGATCTAGTGGCACATAAGCACCACCTGCCTTGAGGATAGCTAACATTCCGACGATCATTTCTAGCGAACGCTCAACACAAATCCCTACCAAAACTTCTTTCCCTACACCCAAAGACTGCAAATAATGAGCTACTTTGTTGGCTTGTTGGTTCAACTCTTGATAGGTCAGTTTCTGCTCATCAAAGACTACAGCAATATTGTCTGGGGTTTTTTCCACTTGTGCTGCAAATAATTCATGTATGCACAAATGTTTGGGGTAATCTACCGTTGTATCATTCCATTCCACTAATAATTTATGTCTTTCCTGGTCAGTTAAAGCAGCATCACCATCAAGAGACTGATGAGAATTAATAACAATTTCTTTCATAAACTTTAGTAATAAGCTAGATATTTTGATGATCATTAGAAATGATGGCCTTTGAGGGTTTAATCCGGTGCAATCGGACTCAGAGGCCATTTTTTTCTTAGTCGCCATTTGGATTCGATATTGACACCTTGACTCAGATAGCTTTTTTTTACTATCTGACCAACTTCAAATCAGACCCACTAAGAGTGAAATTATTCATCGACAATTTCAACTGTTCTTGGTTGCTCAGATGCCTCTGTATAAGCGTTGGCTTCTGGGCTAAGGTGATTTTTTAGTTTGAGTTTTAGCTCATCAGAAATAGGTAAATCGTTAATTTCTTTGAGGAGAAATCTCACAGATTCGGTTTTGCCACGTTCTGTATAGACTGCCTTGAGAATAGCTTCTATTCCATAGCTCGCTACAGTATCCCCTAAAACCGTGGTCAGACCCAGAAGTCCTATGCCTCCCACGATACCCAATGGCCCTCCCACTGCTGTGAGGGCAGCAACAATAGCAGCATTGCTACCTCCTGATGAGACTGTTAGAATCACGAGAATTATACCAGGAACACCGAGACCGGCCAATTTTTTAGCAATTTCGTCCATTGTAATTACCTAAATTCATTACACTTGTCGTTACAAACTTATCACAGGGTATTATGTTTTTTGATCCTTATTTGATAGCTTAATCTTTAATCAAGATGATGACTGATTTTTCCTTTGACGGCTGAAATAGCTACTGTTCTTGGGGATGCCAAATAGTTTTTGCCCGTTGGATCGCCACTGCGTCCTTTAAAATTGCGATTGGTTGCATAAACCCCTGTTTCTTCTTTTGCCAAAACTCCCAATCCAGAATTGATACAAGCCCCACAACCTGACTTGAGAATCTGCGCCCCTGCTTGGGCAAAAATATCGAGATAGCCTAACTCTTGGGCTTTTTCACGAATTTCAATGGAGGCCGGGACAATAAACAAGTTCACACCTGCGGCTATATGGCGACCCTTGAGAACTGCCGCAGCCTGAGCCAAATCGTAGAGTTTGCCTCCGGTACATGAGCCAATAAAGGCTTTGGTAATGGGAACATCTTCTAATTGACTAATGGCTACTACCTGATCTGGTTTTGGGGGACGTGCAACTTGCGGTTCTAAATCACTGAGATCAAATTGATAAATTTTTTCGTACTCAGCATCTGCATCGCCAATAATCTCTGCAAATTCTTGGGTGCTACGGTTTCGCACATACTCACGGGTCACTTCATCAGAAACAATCAAGCCACATAGCGCACCACACTCAACTGCCATATTGGCTAAAGTCAACCGTTCATCAAAGGGTAGTTGTGTCAGGATTGACCCTCTAAACTCCATTACCTTACTAGTAGCACCAGCACAGCCGATTTGTCCCAAGATAAATAGGATAATATCTTTGGCACTGATGTGAGGCGGCAGAGTTCCAGATAAGTCAAATACTAGGGTTTGGGGAACACGAATCCACATATCCCCTGTAGCATAAATATTCGCCATATCTGTAGTGCCGACCCCGGTGGAAAATGCGCCTAATGCCCCATAGGTGCAGGTATGGGAATCTGTACCTGCAATCACCATTCCTGGGCGAACAAATCCTTTTTCTGGCAGGAGAACGTGACAAATCCCCGCAGCTTCTCCTGGGGAAACTACATCAAATAAGTGGCATCCTTGGACGTTGGCAAACTCAACCATCTGTTGATACATGACATCAGCTTTGTGATCAGCACGGATGTCATTCACTTGGATAAAGTGATCGGCTACCAAAACCACCCGTTGGGAGTCCCAGAGTTTTGCCTCTTCTCCATAGTGTTGATAAAAGGTCTTGGCTACAGGGCCGGCTACTGCATCATGGGATAGGGCTAAATCAACGGAGGCAAAAACTACTTCTCCTGGCTGGACGTAGGCATTCCCAGAAGCTTTAGCCAAAAGTTTTTCGACTAAAGTCATGGGTCGGCTAGGGGTCAGGCTGCGCGGAATGGTGATTTTACCCTGACGACGCAGTTGATTAAAAGACATCAGTCCACCGGCGGCGGCGATCGCATCAACTACTGGATTCTCCTGTTTTTCCCCCAAAATTTCTAGGGGTAGTCCAATATTAATGCTATTGCGATAAAAAATTTCCGCGAACGATCGCGCGCGAATCTTCTCAATCCCAGCAGCTTGCAGGGCAATGGGGGCAACTTCTCGACTCGAACCACACCCAAAATTTTCTCCGGCTTCAATCACATTGTATTTTAGTAGTTCCCCTGCTCCAATAATATGTTCTAACGCATACTGTTTTAAGTGTTCAGGATCATCTGTTGTGGCCCTATTTGCAGGCATAATATCATCGGTATTGATATCATCGCCCAGTTGCAAAACGCTATTTATATGACTCATGAAGCACTCCTGATTCAGAATGTTACTCGGTGGAAATTTCTGCCAACAAAAGGTCAACTAAGGTTTGAGTGTTGACCAAAATTTCCTCTTTTTGGGGAGATAAATCTGCTGTCCTATATCCCTGGGCTAAAATTCGGTCTTGTGCTTGCATAATCCGTTGAGCGGCCTGCTCTTCCCCCCACTGTTGAAGCATTAAAATACACGCTCCCAGAGTGCCGAGGGGATTAGCAATACCTTTACCTGCAATATCTGGGGCTGTACCATGAATGGCTTCGTATAAGCCAAATCCATCAGCGTTCATACTCGCTGATCCTAATAAGCCGATAGAGCCAACTAATGCACCGCCAATATCGCTGAGAATATCTCCAAACAGATTCCCTGCCAAAATCACATCAAACCTCTGGGGATTCAACACCATTTGCATGGCTAAGTTATCCACCAGCATTGGTTCAACGACAATACCAGGAAATTCTGTGGCTTCTTCTTGCACTAAACGAGTCCAGGGTAAATGAGGCAAAGCGTTTTCTTTGTGGGCTACAGTTAGTAATCCTCGCCGCTTTTGGGCTTGCTGTAAGGCTTTGCGAGCAATCCGCCGCATCTGGTGATCGTAATAGAGCATGGTATGGTAGCCGTAAGCTCCTTGGTCATCAGAAGAGCGTCCAGATGGGCCAAAATAAATGCCACTGACTAGTTCTCGAACGATCAACATATCGAGTCCTTGAACTTTCTCAGGTCGCAGACTAGATTTATGCAGCAAACTGTTGACAATCCGAATCGGGCGTAGATTGCAAAAAAAGTCAAAGTGTTTTCGCAGTTCTAGTAGTCCACCTTGGTTAACCGCACCAAATATAATCCCATCTGCGCGATCGCACAGTTGGGCGGTGGCTGAAGGAAAGTAGCTACCAAATTGCTCAAACGCAGTTGCGCCGAGCCAGCCATAGTCTACTTGTAAGGTAAATCCTTCCAGTTGAGCCACCTGTTGCAGAATGGTTAAAGAAGCTTGGACAACTTCTGGCCCGATCCCTTCGCCAGGTATAGCGACTATCCTATAGTATGGCTTATTTAAAGACTCCATTTTTCCATAACTCAAACAATTCCTTGGGATAGAGAACTCCTACAGTATCACAGAGTAAGAAGTATCCCATCTTCAGATTTAGTTTGATAACAAACTACACAACTCATCGATTTCTTGACTTTTTTCTTGAATCAGTATATTGCCTAAAGTTTGTAACTGCCGCAGATTGTCTGGCTTGGCATTATCGATTGCTTCCAGTTCACTTTTTAAGAATGTTTGAAACCGATAATAAGAGTTTTTATTACCTTTGTTACTAGCCTCAAACAAACGTTCTAATTCTCCAGCTACTGCTTCACTTCCACCGTCAAGCACAATATTTAATAGTGGTTTTGCCCATTGCAATAGTCCCCACCTTTTAACTTCTTCATAAGAGTAGACACTCGTTAAAGAACCCGTCCCCAAGGATACTAATAGGATATCCTCTGTCTGAAGGGCTGGTTGATTTTCTTGTCTACTCATTTGCGCCTCTAAAATAGCCAAATTAGCCGGATTGTTCGCGACTAATCCGCCATCGACTAATGTATAAAAGCCGTTGGTGTTATGGGAACTCGCAACGCGATAGGGAGCAAAATAAGTTGGAGTTGCGCTAGTCGCTAAGGCTGCATCTGTAAGAGTAAAACCTGAACATAACTTGCGAAAATTTTTCGATTCTATTTGTTGTTTTTCTAGTTTGTTAGTAAAGAATATTGGAATTCGCTGCTCAATATCATAGCTCGTCACGAAAACTTCTTTGAGATTATTTTCTAACGGACTATCACCAAAATATTGCCTGATAATTTCTTCTCTCCCCTCTGAAGAATATTTTGGTTGGATAAATATATCCTCTATCTGACCAAATACTTGTTCCCAGAATGGCTCGTAAAATATCTCAGCCCCATACTCTAGATATATTTGCAGTAGTTCTTCGGCACTGTATTGGGCGACGGGCGGACTATCAGATGCCTCCATATCTAATCGCGGTTTAGTTAATCCTAGTGCGAGAATTCCGCCGCTTGAAGTCCCTGCGATTAAATCGAACATACTAAAAATCTGTTTTTGTGTCCGCTTTTCAATTTCAGCCAGGATCATTGACGGGATAATACCTCGAATACCGCCTCCATCAATGGCAAGTATTTTATATTTGGGATTGGCTTGAGTATTCATATTGTTTGGCGATCGCTCCTGAGTTAATGTTTGCTGTGGGATATCGTCCTGAGTTTGGGCTGTTTCGGCTTTTTCTTCTTTTGGCTGGGTAGTTTGTATGTTCGCAGATTTGTTGCTCTGTCTTTTTGTCCCTTTTTTTTCCTTTGGGTTCACAGTTTTCACCTCTTCTTCTGGCAGAGATACCACGGGAAGGGGGTTTTTCAGTCCTTCGTTGAGGTTTCCCTCATCGCTCTTAGCATCTGGCTGACTTACCTGCGCCGGGATGTCAGTTTCTTCAATTTGAGAAACCTCAACAGAAACTTGCTGCAACTCAGTTTCACCGATCGCAGTTACTTCAACCAATTGGCTTTCTTCCTCCAGCACTAGAGTTTCCACAGGGGTTACTTCTTCGGAAATACTTGCTGTTTGGTCTTGTCTGTCGCTCTCGTTCGATGATTGTGTCATTCCAAATGGAAGTTGTACGACATCCCAATGAGGATTACCGCGCAAGTTTCCATCATGGCCATTTCCAGTCTCGTCTTTTACTCTTGTTCCTTCTCCTTCGTTTAATTTCCAATAAGCTACTAATCCTGGTTCGTTCCCAACTAGAGGCTGATCTCGATGCTGTTGGATTTCTTCAGGGGGACAGGGGTAATTCCAGACGCTAATGTGAGCTAATTGGCCTGTAAAATATACTTTGTTATGTAAAGTCGCACCCAGAGTCAAATGACTAGTAGCTTTGTTTAAAGAGTCGCCTTTAAAAGAGTCAAAGAACTCATGCTCATCCAGATATATAGACAGTTGACCTTTATTAAAAACAATGGCAAAGAAGTGCCATTGTCCAACAGTTAATTCTCCATTACCAAAGGATTTAATCACCCTTTGGAAATTGTCATCAATATATACATCTAGGTTGCCTGATTCATTGATGCCGAACTCAAAATTATCACTATATCGATCTGACGAACGAGCCAAAAAAACATTGCGCGTTCCGTATGTAGTAGCTTTATTTGTTAGCTGATGAGGATTCAGCCATCCAGAAATGGTAAAGGCTGAACTCCCTTGAGCCAACACACCACCCAAATCATTTTTACCCAAATCTATGTAATCATACTGTCCGTCAAATGTCAAAACGGATTGGCTATATATCTGGTTTGTCACAAGATTTCCATCTCCAAATAAGATAATTACATCAATACCTTGGCCAAAAAAAGAGATCGTCTAACTTTTACCGAAGCAGCCGAAAACACCAGCGTACTTGATTACAGGGAATTATCAAAATACTTTGCAGAGAACACTTGGTATGGCGATCGCTGAAGTTTTCAGAGATTGGCTCAACATAAAAACTATACTCTTTACCGTCCTGTAGGGAAGGTACAATGTCTACATTTTAGGTAGCAATACAGTTTTTTGGGTGGTTAATTACCCTTACACTTTGGTAACTATACCATACTTATACTGAGGGATAAGCACTAAAGCACTGACTTTAAACCCAGGACTTATGCAAGTGTCACAATCGATGGTTGGTGCGTGACGCTATCAGTCTCATGACTACGTTCAAATACTTTCGCAGCGTCACACACCCTACTTAAAAAAACTGACTTTATCTATTTTCTCCCACGGCAAATCTAGATCATCTCTACCGACATGACCATAAGCAGCCAGCTTTCTATAAAATCCGCCTTTCATCAATGAAGGTAAATGTCTTAAATTAAACTCTTTGAGAATACCTGCTAGGCGAAAATCAAAATGTTTTTCTAACAAAATTGTAATTTCATCATCAGATATTTTACCTGTGCCAAAAGTTTCTACTTGGATACTCACAGGACGAGATAGACCTATAGAATAACTGAGTTGCACTTCACATTCATCTGCTAGGTTAGCAGCGACAACATTTTTAGCAGCATAACGAGCAGCATAAGCACCAACTCGATCTATTCTAATAGGGTCTTTACCACTTAAAGCTGAACCGCTATGTTTAGAATATTCGCCATAGGTATCTATAGCGTTTTTTCTGCCTGTTAAACCAGAATGCACCGCAGGCCCCCCAACAATAAACGGGCCATCAGGATTGATAAATATTCTAGTTTCTGCATCCGGTTTAATTTCTTCATGTTCAAACACCGGAAAAATTACAGTTTCTCTAATATCATCCTGCAATTTTTTTAGCTCAGGTTTTTTGCGTTTATTTTGACTAGCAACAATTGTAATACTATGGATTCTATAGGGACGACGATTTTTATATTCAATTCCAACTTGAGTTTTACCATCAGGAGTTAGATAATCTAGGATATTTTTATTTCTAACTTCACTCATTTTTCTAGCTAGTTTATGTGCTAACCATATGGGTAAGGGCATGAGCGTTGGTGTTTGCTTGCAAGCAAAACCAAATACTGTCGCTTGGTTAGTTACCGTAATTTTTTCTATCTCTTCATCAGATAATTTTTGCTCATCAAATAAGTGATATTGATTAGGAGGTAATTCTGTAAGACTAGTTAAAACACTACAAGTTTTACCATTAAATTGTTTGTGGTTATAACCAACCTGATCAATAACTTGTCTGGCTATATTGGTAAAATCTACGTTGGTATTTGGTTCAAATCTGGCAGCCAAAAAAACAATACCCGTAGCAACAGCGCATTCTGTAATGACTCTGGCGTAGGGGTCTTGTTGTAAAAAACGATCGACGATCGCATCACTAATTTGATCACAAAGTTTATCAGGATGTCCCTCTGTCACCGATTCTGATGTAAACATAAAGTCTTTTTTCATAATTTACCTACTTTTGGGTACTGGGGATTGGGGATTGGGGACTGGGGACTGGGGACTGGGGACTGGGGACTGGGGACTGGGGATTGGGGATTGGGGACTGGGGTAAAATCTCCTGTGTAACCTATCACCTGTAACCTGTAACCTGTCACCTGTAACCTATCACCTGTAACCTGTAACCTGTCACCTGTAACCTGTCACCTGTCACCTATGCCTTTTGTTCCTTCATTTACCAACAAAGGCAGTACAGCACTAGCACCAATGACAGCACCATCCACAAGATTAATTGGGGTAATTTTCAACAGATTTCTGAGTGGGGGAATGGCGATCGCTAAAATTTGAATGCCAAAAGAACCTATAATGGCAGCATTTAAGTAAGAATTATTCGGGAGTTTTTCTTTACTAAAAATGCTGTGGGTTTCGGAACGGCTGCTAATTGTATGTAGCAGTTGGGCTGATGTCAGACTCATAAAGGCAATGGTGCTAGCTTGGGGAGTCATCCCATATCTGACGAGGCTGTAACCATAGGCGGCGAGGGTACTAGCAGAGATGACTGCTGACTCAAAAGTAATTCTGCCAAAATCAGATTTTTTGATGATTGGTTCTTCTGGATTGCGGGGTGGTTGGCTTAAGACTTCCGGTTCTGGTGCTTCCAAAGCTAGGGATAAACCAGGAAAAATATCTGTGACTAAATTTAGCCATAATAGTTGAATCGCATTCAAGGGTTCACCAATCCCCACGGCTGTAGCGGTAGTCATGACCATGATTTCGCTGAGGTTTGTAGACAGGAGGAAATGCACGGATTTACGAATATTGTTATAAATCGTTCTTCCCCGACTGACGGCGATAATCATGGTTTCGAGTCGGTCATCTTCTAAGACAATATCTGCAACCTCACGGGCGACATCTGTACCACCTTTACCCATTGCAACACCAACTTGGGCAGCTTTTAAGGCGGGTGCATCGTTAATTCCATCGCCGGTCATGGCGACAACTTTACCTGCACCTTGCAAGGCTTGGACGATTTGCAGTTTGTTACTGGGACTGATGCGCGCAAATACATCTACTTTGTCGCTGAGGGCGGTTAAGGCTTCTGGGGTAAGGTTGTTGAGGTTGGTGGAGTCGAGAATTTCTAGTTGGGTGTCGCGGTTTAATTCTAATTCTTTGGCGATCGCATAGGCGGTAGGACTTTGATCACCGGTAATCATTACGGTGTCAATTCCGGCTTGATGGAAGTCGGCAATTAAGGCTTTCGCGCCTTTTCTAATGGGGTCTGCCATACCTACCAAACCCAACCAAATCAGGTCTGATTCATGGTTATGATTGTTACCGTTGCAGTTGTGGTCTTCATCTATATGGCTGTAGGCTATGCCCAAGACTCGCAATGCTTTCCCGGCCATGCGATCGTTTTCAATTTCTATGGTTTGCCTTTCTTCGTCATCTAAAGGCACTATTTGCCCATTTTTGATCCTGCATTGGCATAGTTGTGCTACTTCGGCGGGGCTACCTTTGACAGCTACAAATTTATTTTCATTATGAGTTTGGTGAATTGTACTCATAATATTACGGTTTTCGGAACGCAGGTTAGTTTGTAGTAGAGGATACTTTTCTCGCAGGGCGATCGCATCTACTCCCGCCGCAATGGCCATGTAAATCAGGGCGTTTTCTGTAGCTGAACCTGTAACTGCATACTCCCCATCTGCCGATTTGCTGACTTCACTTTCGTTACATAGCACCGATACATGAATCAGCTTTAATAGTTCATCGTCGGTGTAGGGGTTAAGATTCTCCTCCCCAGTCAAAAATTCCCCATCGGAAACTTGAATTTGTCTGGTGTTAGCGTGAATTTCCACCACGGACATTTTATTTTCGGTAATTGTCCCGGTTTTATCCATGCAAATTGTCTGCACAGAACCTAAAGCTTCGACTGCGGCCAGACTCCGCACGAGAACTTTATTTTTCCGCATATCGCGGATACCTAAAGCTAGGGTGGTAGTCGCAATTGTGGGTAGTCCTTCGGGAACAGCCGCCACTGCTAGGGATATGGATGATTTCAGCATCTGTACTAAGCCATATCCTCGTAATACTCCCATCCCAAAGACTAGTCCGCAAATACCCGTACTGATTAACACCAGTTGTCCGCCTACTTTGTCTAGTTGTTTGGCTAAGGGGGTTTCTGTGGCTTTGGCTTCGCCTACTAGCTGTTGAATTTTACCCATTTCTGTATATGTGCCGGTCGCCACTACTACCGCCAATCCTTGACCGCCTGTGATATAAGTACCTTTGTAGGCCATGTTGAAGCGATCGCCTAATGGCACATCTCCATCCATCAAAGATGCCGTAGTTTTATTAACGGGGATACTCTCACCAGTCAAAGCCGACTCATCAACACTTAGATTATCTGCTGCAATCAATCGGGCATCAGCAGCTAAATAATTCCCCGGTTTGAGAATTAAAATATCTCCCCCAACTACATTTTCAATGGGTATTTCTATTGACTGACCATCTCTGACTACCCAAGCAGATGTTTGCTGATGATGTTTCAGGGAGTGAATAATTCTTTCTGACTGGCTTTCTGTAACATAACCAATCACTGCATTCAAACCTACTACGCCTAAAATTACCGCAGCATCAACCAATCCACCAGTAAAAATTGATACCCCTGCCGCTACACCCAATAAAGCCACAGGTAAAGACTGAAACTGTTCAATGATGATGCTCAAATTAGACCGCAATTCTGTTTCTGCAAGGACATTCGCCCCGTATTTACTTAAATTAATGGCAGCAGCTTGACTCGATAGTCCTGATTCCGGTGAAGTTTGGAAGGACTGGAGAACCTTATCTGTGGGGATTAAATGCCAATCATCTGTTCTTTGTTCTTTGATGCTGCTATCAGTTTTTGTGATTTTATGAGTAGGTTTTATTAATTTTGTTGTTTGACTTTTTGTGAATTTTGATATATTTTTTTCAATTAAAGCTTGAATTTGTTGATAATTATATTGCGGTGTAAAAATTACCAACAAATTACCCGTTAATGTATTAGCCTTTACTTGTAATATGACTGAGCTTTGGACTAGCGATCGCTCTAAATATGCTTTTAATTCCATTGAACCATAAAGTTCTGTGATTTTATATCTAGCTCTCCCTTTAACTTGAGTATGTATTGCTTTAATCACAACAACCTTGACCCCTTGAATATCTAAAAAGTTTCTTTTATACGTATATATTTATTAAATAGACCTCTTGCAAAAGTCCGAAAATCAGATGTGTCATTCTGAATGAAATGTATAATCTTTGAGATGTTTCGCTTCGCTCAACATGACAGCTTAAGCATTTATACAAGAGGTCTAATAATCATAGTGTGACTAAGTTTATAATTTGACATCTCCTCCGACTGGAAGTCAGGAGGATTCTAAACTGATGTTGCTACGGGGTCTGAAAGACCCTCTCCGCAACGTTTACTAATTGATTGTTAAATAACTCAATTAGCTTTGGCACTGTCAAAATGCCCTACCCACCTCGACTAGATTAAATCTAGTTGTATGGCTACTTGAATGTTAGGTGAAATGCGTGAATACGTTTTTGTTACGGAGTTTTTCATCCTATATTCACGCTATTTGATTTTATCATGTTGTCTAATTTATTAGACAATTAGCTTTCATCCCCCGGCTAGAAGCCGGAGGTTCTCAGCATAAGTACGATAGTTATTAATGTTGTTAAGAGTTTCAAACTTTTATTTACACACCATCCATGATTCTCCCTACATCTGCATACGACTAGGAAAACATGGCTTCACATAAAAGCTTAATTAAAACAATTACTAGTGCCATCAGCCGAAAGTGACAGAAAGGTTTTATGAATAGTTGCAAAACTATAGTAGTTCAGCTATCCATTACCTGCATCTTCCTTTACTTCCAGCGATCTCATAGCCCTCCTTGCGTGCGGGGAGGGGGTTGGGGGTGGGGTTCTTATACCTCAAGCGATAACCGCCATAACATAATTTTAATTAAAGCTGTAGAAGTGTCAGAATGTTAAGTGTAAACTTTAATTACAAACGCACTTATGCCGAAAGCTATTTGGAACGGGGCTATTTTAGCTGAAAGCGACCAAACCGTCGTCGTGGAAGGAAACCATTATTTCCCCTCTGACGCAATTAACAAGCAGTATTTCCAAGAAAGTGACACTCACACTACTTGTCCGTGGAAAGGTGTTGCTAGTTACTACAGCATCGCCGTTGATGGACAAGTCAACAAAGACGCGGCTTGGTACTATCCCAGCACCAAGGAGAAAGCTAAGAATATTGAGGGTTATGTTGCTTTCTGGAAAGGTGTAAAAGTCGAAAATAATTAAGAAAAACACCTATTTTTCTCTGTGTCTCCGTGTCTCTGTGGTGAATAAGTTATTTTTAACCACAGAGGCACAGAGGCACAGAGAATTAGTCTTACCATGCTTCTGCCCAATAGACAATTTCTGAGGCTGAACTATCAATAGCTACACCGTAACTATTACCGTGATTCCACTTAAAGCCGGCTCTACCTTTATCCTGGGCATTTAAGACTAATATTTCATAGGAAGGGGGAAAGGATTCACTACCAGAATCGCTGGTGTAGAACAAAGTAGTTGGTACACCATTGGGGAAATTGGCGTGGTCGTTACTGTCTCCACCCCGATATTGACGTTTTGCCAGTTTTCTGTATTGTGTCAGTAATTTTTGAATCTGTGCTGGTGATTGTTTGAGTCTAGCTTGAAAGAAAACACTTGCTTGGGAAACTCCCGGAGAGTAAGCAATGCGTAAATTCTCGGTATCCTGCGGTATTTCCCTAGGGAAATGCTTTACTTCTTCTTGACTTAACCAGAGTTGATGACGGATTTCTCGATAACGAGATGTATCAGTAATTACTTGATTTTGGCTACTACTAAACGCTTTTCTTAGAAAGAAACTCCCGCCGACAACGCCAACACTGCTGAGGGAGAATAAAACTATCATCGTGAATTTGACAAAGTGCGATCGCTTCATAGCGTTGGGTAGCTTCTCAGGTTTATAGCTATATACCCAACTACTAAACTAAAACCGTAATATTTCGGAGATGGATCTTGATATTTTGATGAAATCTTTGTGTAAACAGGGAAAATACGAAGTTAGTGTAAAATTTTCATGAAGAATATCTGGCTATCTAGTCAAAAACCACAGGTAACTATTTTCAGTATTTTAGCCAGTCTTGGGCATTCATCATCGCCAAAAAGCCTAATTACCTTAAGAAAATCAAGTTTTAAACGATATCAGTAAATTTGCTGTAGTAAACTACATATAAGACAAATTATCCAAAATTAGGCAACAAATCCCGGATTTATCACAAAATTCCAGTTGTATCTAAATTTTATTAATTACGAATTACGAACTAGTTAAGATCACTGTGAAAAAAATCCTGATTTTATCAGCAAATCCTACGAATACTAGCAGACTGCGCTTAGACAAGGAATTACGGGAAATTCAGACAGGATTGGAACGTTGTAAAAACCGAGATGAGTTTGAAATTATTTCTAGATGGGCGGTGCGTCCTGAAGATTTGCGCCGTGCGCTGTTAGATCATGAGCCGCAAATTGTCCATTTTTCGGGACATGGTGCTGGTGATGAGGGTTTAATTTTAGAAAATGATGCTGGGGAATGGCGGCTGGTAAGTACAGAAGCACTGGCTAATTTATTTGAGTTATGTAAAGAGAAAATTGAGTGTGTATTATTAAACGCCTGTTATAGCGAAGTGCAAGCTGAGGCGATTTACCAACACATCGGCTGTGTGATGGGGATGAATCAAAAAATTGGGGATGTAGCAGCAATAGAATTTGCGATCGGGTTTTATGATGCTTTGGGTGCTAATAAATCCTATGAGGATGCTTACAAGTTTGGTTGTAATGCCATTGACCTCAAAAGTATTCCTGAATCTTCTACACCAGTTCTCAAAAGTCGTAAAAATCAAGCTCAGGAAACTCAGACAACGCCAATCATACCCTTAGAAAATCCAGAGGGACAAGTATCTTTGGAATCGGCTTTTTATGTGGAACGTCCACCAGTGGAAATAGACTGTTACCAACAGATTCTAGAATATGGGGCTTTAATTCGGATTAAAGCACCCCGACAAATGGGTAAAAGCTCGTTAATGTCGCGGATTCTTGCCCATGCTAGTGAAAACGGCTGCAAAGCTACTTCTGTGAACCTCCAGTCAGCAGATGCAGAATTTTTAGGTAATTTGGATCTATTTTTGCAGTGGTTTTGTGCCAGCATTACGGATAGTCTGAATCTTCCAGAGAAGATAAACGACTATTGGAAAGGGGTTTTGGGAAGTAAGAACAAGTGTACAAATTACTTCCAGAGATATTTGTTAGCTGAAATTGATACACCCATCGCCTTGGGTTTAGATGAAGTAGACGAAATTTTCAAACATCCGCAAATTGCGACAGATTTTTTCGGGTTGCTGCGGGCTTGGCATGAACGTGCTAAAAATGACCCAGCTTGGAAAAAACTCAGGTTGGTAATTGTACATTCTAAAGAAGTGTATATTCCTCTGAATATCAATCAGTCGCCCTTTAATGTGGGTTTACCTGTGGAGTTACCAGAGTTCAATCAAAAACAGATGCAAGATTTATTGCAGCGTCACGGGTTAACTTGGTCTAATTCCCAGGTGGAACAGTTAATGATGTTGGTGGGTGGACATCCTTATTTAGTGCGAATGGCACTTTATCAAATTGCGCGCCAGAGGATGACTTTAGACCAACTCGAACAAATCGCACCCACAGAAGCCGGCCCTTATAATGACCATTTACGCCGCCATTTACTGAATTTACAAGATGATGAGCAATTATTGGCAGCACTCAAGCAAGTGGTGACAGCAGATCATCCCGTGGATGTGGGAACAACAGCAGCGTTTAAACTCCGCAGTATGGGCTTAGTGAAATTTCAAGGGAATAAAGTTATGTCTTTGTGTAATTTGTATAGTAAATATTTTAGCGATCGCTTAGGTTTGAACAAATAAATTATGTTGCCCAGATCCCCGACTTCTTCAAGAAGTCGGGGATCTAAATCTTACTTGATTAAACCCCTACACCCCTACACCCCTACACCCCTACACCCCTACACCCCTACACCCCTACACCCCTACACCCCCACACCCCCACACCCCAATGTATGCAGTATCAGTATCAAGTCGGTGGTAGCCTTCCCGCAGATGCGCCAACTTATGTTAAACGTCAAGCTGATGATGACTTATATACGGGTTTGAAAGCTGGGCAATTTTGTTACGTTCTCAACTCGCGTCAGATGGGGAAATCTAGCTTGCGGGTGCAGGTGATGGGGCGATTGCAGGCGGAGAGGTTTGCTTGTGCATCTGTGGATATTACCGCTATTGGGACGGCTGAAATTAAGCCGGAACAATGGTATGCCGGGGTGATTGATACTTTGGTGGGATATTTTAATTGTATCCCCTCAATATTCCGGGGTAAGGAGTTCTTCAGTCATCAATGAAAAACCAAAAGGATTGAGAGCAGATTTTTCCTGAATAATAGTTGCTAAAGAAGGAATATTCCCAACCTGAGAAATCCGGTCACGGATATACTCAAAAAAGCTAATTCCCAACTTACGAGTAGTAGCAACAAGAGACATAAAAGTATCCCAAGCCTGAGTACCTTCTAGAGTTTGAGTGGCATAACTAATATTACGCCGTTGCACCATTGTCCTAGCAGCTAACTCCGCCGGATTATTATGCAAAGGTAATTCAGGATGCTCTAAGACTAAAAGCAACTCCGAAATTTTCAGCAGCGTTAATTGTTTTCGCTCATCCAACTGTTGATAACCGGTTTGAGTATCGAAAAGTTTCCAAAACTCAGACCGGAGTTTTTCTGCCATCTGTTGACTGGGTGCATCTTTGTAAGCCAGCAAGTCTCGGTAGTAATCCCAGAAATCATCCAGGAATTTATCAAGAGCTTTTTGGTGACAAGCAACATAAGGGGTCAACTTTTTGTAATGTCGTCCTTCATGCACCCAACACAAAGCGATATTATCAGTCAGTAATTTGAACTGAGGAGCATCATCACAAACGAGAGTTTGCACCACTGGCCAATCAGTTTGTTGATGATAAAAAGCAATCGCTGCTGCTTCTATAATCCGAGTCCGGTGTTGAGAACCTAGTTTGGGTAGATATGTATCAAGTAGAGTATTAAACTCTGCTTCACTCAACACAGTTTCTTGAGGTAATAGTTTAAGAGCATTTTTCCATTTAGTCGGGATTTGGAAAGTCTCCACTAAATTGTCTGTAAGTTGATTGAGAATCAACTCCAGTTCTGTGGCATTTTGCAATACTTTTACTACACTCAATCTGTCTTTTTTGGCAGTGGTCAGGTAGATTGTATAGAAAGGGTTGCAGACTACATTAGTGGTATAGTTCACCCCACCCACCCGCGCACCAGTTTGGTCGAAGTTTTGCCAAGGACTGCTCTCTAGTCCCGACGCATATACTTCATCTTTCTCGCTTTCAAAATCAGTGTGGTTTTTAATCAGTAGGTTCGATAAATATCCGGCTGATATGGATATCCCAATATCTTCTAAAAACTCTAATAATTTGCCTTGGGTCATGTTGCCCCCATAGTATAGGCTCATCACCAAAGCTTTTATTCCCGGACCGAATTCTCCTTCGTAACCGCAAGGCAGTTCTGCTAAATAGGTTTTTCCCACTGAAGGTGAGTAGTATTTCTCTTTACGGAATAATACGTTGTCCGTTCCCAAGGTGATGTCTTGGATGATTACTTCTTGATAGCCTTTAAACTCTGCGTCTGCTGGCAGTTTGTCCTGGGGATATTCCAATATTTGTTCTCTATTTATTTTAACTGTCGCTTTCTTACTGCCTTTGTTGTGCTTTTTTAGAGTCTGTCGTTCTTTTTCTGATGAGTGATTGTTGGCAAATCCTTTCTTGCTGCTTTTGATGTCTGGTTGACCTTTTTCTCCTTTCAGGCGGTTGTTTTCATCTTTTAACTGTTGATTTTCATCTCGTAATTCTTTGACTTCTGCTTGCAATTGCTCTATTAGGTTCAGTAATATTTCTACTGTCCGACGCATTGATTCATCTGCAATTCCTTTTGGCTCGATGGTTTGCAGTATCTCTTCTCCCAATTTTTTACTCGAATCTAGCTTTTGCGTCATGTGTCATATTTTATGATATTGCTTGTCCCTCGCTGACTTTATTTTTTCTACTACCCCTACTTATTGAGCCGATACTTTTAATTTATATAGTGATTTTGATTTAGATGGTTGGTGGAATGAGAACGGTTTAATTTCACCAGTGCTGCGTTTTAGTAAGTTTATTGAAACGGTTTTATTAAAAAAAGTTAGCGAAAATATTGTTATTTTTATTGATGAAATTGATAGTGTTTTAAGTCTGGCTTTTAATCTGGATGACTTTTTTGCAGTGATTCGGGATTGTTATAACCGACGGGCAGATCATCCTGAATATCATCGCATCACTTTTGCATTGATTGGGGTGTCTACTCCCTCAGATTTGATTCAAGATAAAGGACGCACGCCTTTTAATATTGGGAAAGCAATTGATTTAACAGGTTTTGAGTTAGATGAGGCTGAACCTTTGGCGCAGGGTTTGGCGGCGTTGGGGAATCCCCAAGAATTGATGGCGGCGGTGTTGGCGTGGACTGGTGGACAGCCGTTTTTAACCCAAAAAGTTTGTAATTTGTTGGTTGGGGATTGGGGACTGGGGATTGGGGAAGATGATGAGGGTGTAGAGGATGTTAAACAATCCAAAATCCAAAATCTAAAATCTAAAATTGCGGGGTTGGTGGAAGGTGTTGTCAGAAACCGAATTATTGAAAATTGGGAAGGACAAGATGAACCGGAGCATTTAAAGACAATTCGTGACAGAATCATGCGGAGTGGGGAACAGCGCACGGGGCGGCTTTTGGGGTTGTGTCAGCAAATTGTGCAGCAGGGTGAAATAGTTGCTGATGATAGTTATGACCAGATGACGCTGCGGTTGACTGGGTTGGTGGTCAGGCGGGATGGGAAGTTGCGAATTTATAACCGCATCTATGCAGAGGTGTTTCAGGAGGAATGGTGTAACAATCTTTTAGCTAAGTTGCGTCCATATTCTGTTGCTTTTAATGCTTGGGTGGCTGCTGATTATCAAGATGAATCGCGGTTGTTACGGGGACAAGCTTTGCAAGAGGCTTTGGCTTGGCGCATTGGTAAAGGTTTGACTGATGTTGATGACCGATTTTTAGATGCTAGTCAGGAATTAGCAAGAAAAGAATTTGAGCGAGATTTAGAACTAGCTAAGAAAGAACAAGCGATATTAGCCGCAGCGAATAAAACAGCTAGGCAAAGAGTGCAAATTGCCTCGGTGTTGTTGTGCGTTTCGGTGGTGGCTACGGTGGGGTTGGGAGTTTTGGCGGGGAGAAGTAATCAACAATTGGCTACGGCGAGAAGTGAACGGGATAAAATTGATAGTGAGAAACAACAAAAAGAGCAAGAACTAACAACGGCACAGCAGCGAATTGTCAATGCTAATCAGAAGGTGACTGATGCAGAGAAAAAGGTCAGAGATGCTGAGGCTAATTTAAAAAAGCAACAGCTAACTGCCAAGCAAAGACTAGATGCCACAAATCGACAACTGGCACAAGCACAAGACAAAGAAAAGCAAGCGCGGGGACAAGTAGACAAGGCACAAAACGACCTGCGAGAAGCGAAAGCACAACAGCAACAGGCTTTGGTGGGGTTAAAAACTGCGGAAGCACAGCAAAAACTGGCGCAAGATGATCTGAAAAAGACAGAAGCAGGGCGACAAGTTGCCTTGACAGGTACACGGCTGGAACGGTCAGGAGTCGCAAATATTAACCGCTTTGAATTTAATCAAATAGGGGCTTTGCTGGCAGCGATGCGGGATGGTCGAGAGCTAAAAAGTTTAATAGACAAGCAGGGAATTAAAAAACTCAAAGACTATCCTGCTGCTAGTCCTGTATTGGCTTTACAGACGATTTTAGATAGGGTGCGGGGCATGACAGTCATGGCTGGGCATGAGAGTATAGTCAATACTGCCAGTTTTAGCCCGGATGGGCAGCGCATCCTCACCGCCTCTTATGACAAGACAGCGCGGCTGTGGGACTTACAGGGCAGGGAAATTGCCAAGTTCCAGGGGCATGAGGGTCTAGTCAATACTGCCAGTTTTAGCCCGGATGGGCAGCGCATCCTCACCGCCTCAGATGACAACACAGCGCGGCTGTGGGACTTACAGGGCAGGGAAATTGCCAAGTTCCAGGGGCATGAGAGTGATGTCAATACTGCCAGTTTTAGCCCGGATGGGCAGCGCATCCTCACCGCCTCTTATGACAAGACAGCGCGGCTGTGGGACTTACAGGGCAGGGAAATTGCCAAGTTCCAGGGGCATGAGGGTGTAGTCATAACTGCCAGTTTTAGCCCGGATGGGCAGCGCATCCTCACCGCCTCAGATGACAAGACAGCGCGGCTGTGGGACTTACAGGGCAGGGAAATTGCCAAGTTCCAGGGGCATGAGGGTGTAGTCATAACTGCCAGTTTTAGCCCGGATGGGCAGCGCATCCTCACCGCCTCAGATGACAAGACAGCGCGGCTGTGGGACTTACAGGGCAGGGAAATTGCCAAGTTCCAGGGGCATGAGGGTGTAGTCATAACTGCCAGTTTTAGCCCGGATGGGCAGCGCATCCTCACCGCCTCAGATGACAAGACAGCGCGGCTGTGGGACTTACAGGGCAGGGAAATTGCCAAGTTCCAGGGGCATGAGAGTCTAGTCATAACTGCCAGTTTTAGCCCGGATGGGCAGCGCATCCTCACCGCCTCATCTGACAACACAGCGCGGCTGTGGGACTTACAGGGCAGGGAAATTGCCAAGTTCCAGGGGCATGAGAGTCTAGTCATAACTGCCAGTTTTAGCCCGGATGGGCAGCGCATCCTCACCGCCTCATCTGACAAGACAGCGCGGCTGTGGGACTTACAGGGCAGGGAAATTGCCAAGTTCCAGGGGCATGAGAGTACAGTCATAACTGCCAGTTTTAGCCCGGATGGGCAGCGCATCCTCACCGCCTCATCTGACAAGACAGCGCGGCTGTGGGACTTACAGGGCAGGGAAATTGCCAAGTTCCAGGGGCATGAGAGTCTAGTCATAACTGCCAGTTTTAGCCCGGATGGGCAGCGCATCCTCACCGCCTCATCTGACAAGACAGCGCGGCTGTGGGACTTACAGGGCAGGGAAATTGCCAAGTTCCAGGGGCATGAGAGTACAGTCATAACTGCCAGTTTTAGCCCGGATGGGCAGCGCATCCTCACCGCCTCATCTGACAACACAGCGCGGCTGTGGGACTTACAGGGCAGGGAAATTGCCAAGTTCCAGGGGCATGAGAGTACAGTCATAACTGCCAGTTTTAGCCCGGATGGGCAGCGCATCCTCACCGCCTCATCTGACAACACAGCGCGGCTGTGGGACTTACAGGGCAGGGAAATTGCCAAGTTCCAGGGGCATGAGAGTACAGTCATAACTGCCAGTTTTAGCCCGGATGGGCAGCGCATCCTCACCGCCTCAGATGACAACACAGCGCGGCTGTGGGACTTACAGGGCAGGGAAATTGCCAAGTTCCAGGGGCATGAGAGTACAGTCATAACTGCCAGTTTTAGCCCGGATGGGCAGCGCATCCTCACCGCCTCAGATGACAACACAGCGCGGCTGTGGGACTTACAGGGCAGGGAAATTGCCAAGTTCCAGGGGCATGAGAGTACAGTCATAACTGCCAGTTTTAGCCCGGATGGGCAGCGCATCCTCACCGCCTCATCTGACAACACAGCGCGGCTGTGGGACTTACAGGGCAGGGAAATTGCCAAGTTCCAGGGGCATGAGGGTCTAGTCAATACTGCCAGTTTTAGCCCGGATGGGCAGCGCATCCTCACCGCCTCATCTGACAACACAGCGCGGCTGTGGGACTTACAGGGCAGGGAAATTGCCAAGTTCCAGGGGCATGAGGGTCTAGTCAATACTGCCAGTTTTAGCCCGGATGGGCAGCGCATCCTCACCGCCTCAGATGACAAGACAGCGCGGCTGTGGCAGGTGGAAGGCTTGGAGAAATTACTGGCGCGGGGTTGTGGGTGGTTGCGTAACTATTTAACTTACGCGCCGAATTTAAGTGATGGTGATAAGCAGGTTTGCGAAAAGGAGTGATGAGGGGGATGGAATTTTGGGTAAGAATGCGATCAACCCAACGTGAGTTCGCTAAATTCGGAAGAACCCCTCTCCAAAGACGCGGAGCGGCTTCTCGCTAGAGTACCTCTCCCCGACGCGGGGAGAGGCTTAAAACCCTTATTTTCTCGTGCTAAGTTGTATATTTTTAGCCCCTTCCCTACAAGGGAAGGGGTTGGGGTTAGGTTCTGTCGAACGATGGAAGGCGATCGCTCAAAAAATAAACAACATTGTTCTCGGCGGTTGAAGTTTCGAGTGCTGATGGCGATCGCTCTACAGTAAAAGTAGACACGAAACCTAACCCTCTAACCCCCTTCCCTTGTAGGCTATCCATGACCCGGATCTTTCTTAACAAACAGAAAAAATACTTATTAGATCGAAACCGTTGATGGGTATAGTTTGAAAAGTGAGGACAATATAACTGCACACATCCTTGCACAGTTAGTTTATTCACCGCATCAGCGATTAATCAATGGCAAAAACAACCATCTCACTAGCGTCACCTCCTGTTCATAAGTCTTTAGAAGTTTTAGAGATACAGAGTGAAGAAGTATCCATAACTCAAATAGCTACCTATCAGACATTAGAAAAAACCCCTAGTAAGGTGGTTAAATTTCATCAGCAGATGGCTCAAGTTAGCTATAGTATTGTCCATGCAGTTCCAGGTAGGTTACGCTGGCGTGTACCTCGGTTACGCTACGATACAGATTATGCAAAACGTCTATTAGCTTTATTAGAAGCTGATCCCCTCGTCACGCAGACTAGAATCAAAGTAGCTGCCGCATCTGTGGTTGTTATATATAAAAATAGTAAGATTACTGATATAAAAATGCGATCGCGCCTCATCTGTCTAATTGTGGCTGCTAGCGATCCGGGAATCGTCCCCCTCAATACTAAACAGTCATTAGCTGCACAGGAAGACAAAGAAGAAACACCCTGGCCAGGATTGCAACTTTCTGCATTAGCCACTGGTTTAGCCTTTCTGGGTGGGCCTTTGGGGGTATCAATTCCCCCCATCTTGACGGCGGGAACTATTGCTTTAGCCACATTACCCGTATTTCAAAGAGCGTTTGCAGGTATTACAACCCAACGTAAATTCACTATCGACTTCTTGGATTTTATCGCGATCGCCATTACTACAGTCCAAGGTCAGTTTCTCACACCATCCCTGATGTTGAGTTTAATTGAGATTGGCGAAAATATCCGCGATCGCACCGCTCGTTCCTCCAAAATGCAAACCCTAGATTTGCTCAACTCTCTAGGACAGTTTGTTTGGGTAGAACGTGATGGTGAGAAGGTGCAAATCCCCATTCAACAGGTACAAGCAGGAGATACAGTCATCGTTTATCCCGGCGAACAAGTCCCCGTAGATGGCAGCATTATTAAAGGTAAAGCACTCCTAGATGAGCAAAAGTTAACTGGTGAATCTGTACCTATTTTGAAAACCAAAGGACAGCCAGTATTTGCGTCCACTTTGGTACGGGAAGGACGGGTTTACATACTCGTGGAAAGGGTAGGTAACGACACCCGCGCCGGACAGAGTATCAAATTAATGCAGGAAGCACCTGTCCATGATACCCGCATGGAAAACTACGCCATCAAATTTGCCGAAAAAGCCGTTGTGCCAACTCTCTTCTTAGGAGCAGTTGTATTTGCTGCTACCCGTAACCCTGCACGGGCAGCGAGTATTTTAACCCTTGATTTTGCCACAGGCATTAGAGTATCTGTACCCACAACCGTACTAGCTGCACTTTCCTATGCAGCCCGCCAAGGAATACTCATTCGCAGTGGTCGAGCCTTAGAACAACTAGCAGAAGTTGATACCATCGCCTTTGATAAAACAGGCACACTCACCCAAGGAGAAGTATCGGTAATTGCGGTTGAGAGTTACAATTCGGAAATATCTAGCGATCGCATCTTAGCACTAGCCGCCGCCGCCGAACAACGTTTAACTCATCCTGTCGCCGAGGCCGTGATTCGCTATGCCGAAGCCGAAAAAGTCCGTATTCCCAGCCGCAGCAAGTGGGATTACCAACTGGGATTAGGTGTAAAAGCTGAGATTGATGGTGAGACTGTGTACGTTGGTAGCGAACGATTTTTGCGCCAACAAAACATTGATATGGAGGTAATTAACAGCAACGGACAAAAAGCCACATCGGTAATTTATGTCGCCAGTAATGGACAACTTCAAGGTAGAATAAAGTATAGTGATGTTCTCCGCCCAGAGAGTCGGGAAGTCATCTCCCAACTGATGAATATAGAAGGTGTGGAGGTGCATATGCTGACTGGTGACAACAAGCGCACAGCACAAGCTGTAGCAACTGAATTGGGCATTGCGCCCAGCCATACTCACGCAGAAGCTTTTCCAGAACAAAAAGCAACAGTAGTCCGTCAACTGCACGAACAAGGTAAAACAGTAGCATTTGTGGGGGATGGAATCAACGACTCCCCAGCTTTAGCCTACGCCGATGTATCTGTATCCTTTGCCCACGGTTCAGAAATCGCCCGTGAAACAGCAGACTTGGTGTTAATGCAGAATGACTTACATGGATTATTAGCAGCGATCGCGATCGCTCGTCAAGCCAAGCACTTAATTCATCAAAACACTGGTATTGTTGCTGTACCTAACTTGGGAGCATTAATCATCGCTGTGTTGTTTGGTTTGAACCCCCTAACAGCAACAGTAGTTAACAACGGCTCAACCATAGTTGCTGGAGTCAACGGCTTACGCCCAATTCTTAAACATTCATCTCAAAAAGCTCTGCCATTAGGAAGATGAGATGACAAATCTAGCAAGATTAGGCTAGAAAGCTTTCATACAAGTTTTTCAATTTAAATTATCGGAGGAATGAATCATGTCCCCTAAAATCACCGACTTTGTTGAAGACGCTGGCGCACCTGGACTCATCGCTGGTATCGGTGCAGTCTTACTAGCTCCCGTACTTCTCCCTGTTTTCGCAGGTATTGGTAAACCCATAGCCAAGTCAATCATCAAAGGTGGAATCGTTGCTTATGAAAAAAGCAAAGGTGCTTTTGCTGAACTAGGCGAAACTTGGGAAGATATCATTGCTGAAGCCAAAGCTGAACTAGCAGAAGACAACGAAACACCAGCTTTTGAATCTGCTACTAATACAATTGATACTTCTGCTGATAATGGAATCTAGTACCGCTACGCAGAAGTCAAGTCGCTACGCTCCAATTCAAAATTCAAAATTCAAAATTAAAGACAATTAGTGGAGGGTTCAAGCCCCCATTAATTGTATTCCTGCGGGATATATATCGGTTCTCGCTGTAGTGAGGTACAAGAACCCCACCCCCAACCCCCTCCCCGCCAGCGAGGAGGGGGCTATGATATACCTCATGTGATTAGGAAACGCTATAGTCAGATTTAGTCTGGCTTTCCAGCTTTGCATCTGTTGATTGATTTTAGATAATAGATATTACCCATTTCTATAATCTTGTTAATTCAATAAGCATGATATTTGTAAAATAATATTAATTGAATTTATTATTAATTACGAATTACGAATTACGAATTACGTTAGCGGAGCGGGGCGTTAGCCCATTACGAATTAACTTAGGAGGGTGAGTTGATGTTAACAAATAGCCATACGAAGCTGACTGCAATGCAAACAGTCAAAAAGCGCATCAATTTTCATACGCCATCCCAACCGATATCTACTATATCTACCAAAATTGTTAGTGACACTCCAGGCAGACTCAGGTTGAGAATTGCCCATGCTCACCGTCAAGTTGACACCATGCAACACATTGCTAATACCCTAGAAGCCAAGCCTAAAATTCAACAAGTGCGGACTAATATTGATCATGGCAGTATTGTGATTAAGCATGATGGTACAGATAGCAGCTTGGAAGAGTTATTAGTAACACTACGAGATTTAGGGATAATTTTCGCAGAGATTACAGAGGGTAATACCGAAGCTGCCACGACTGTAGCAAGTACAGTTGTAGATTTGAATAAACGAGTCAAACAAGCAACTGATGGCGTTGTAGATATCCGCTTTCTTTTTCCCTTGGGACTGAGTATTTTGGCGGTAAGACAGTTAATAATTAAAGGCTTGCAGTTTGAAATTATTCCTTGGTATGTGTTGGCTTGGTATTCCTTTGATAGTTTTATTAAACTGCATAGTGTTACCGCTCAAAACTCTACTGGGGATTGACGTACTCCCCGCGATGAATCAACGGGGATTCTAGTTCATTTGTTTTCCGGCGGGATAAATCCCCACTCAGCACTCAGCACTCAGCACTCCCAACTCCCCACTCAGCACTCCCAACTCCCCACTCAGCACTCCCCACTCAGCACTCAGCACTCAGCACTCCCCACTCAGCACTCCCTAACTAAATACTCGGTGTTGCAGAGAAGGCATTTGACGGCGGACTTGTTCTAAACGTGAGGGATTAATTTCGGCGATCGCCACTCCCGGTTTATCTCCAGCATCAGCTAAAATTGTTCCCCAAGGGTCAATAATTACCGCGTGTCCGTGGGTGAGACGACGACCGTAGTTATTGCCTGTTTGGGCTGGAGCAATTACGTAGGCTGTATTTTCAATTGCTCTAGCTTGTAGTAATACTTGCCAGTGGTCTTTACCTGTAAACGCAGTAAAAGCGGCAGGTATAAAAATCACATCTACACCCTTGGTTGACAGATGGCGATAGAGTTCAGGGAAGCGGACATCATAGCAAATAGACACACCGATATTTCCCAAAGTTTCCGAGAAATAGACGGGGGGTAGTTGCTCACCGGCTACCACTGTACTAGATTCGCGGTAGGTATTACCATCAGGAACATTCACATCAAACAGATGAACTTTATTGTAATGGGCGAGTTCTTCACCACTAGGGTCAAGCAAAATCGTAGTGTTATAGACCTTACCCGTATCTCCGACAGGCACAGGAAAGCTACCGCCTAAGATCGTAATTTGGTAGCGTTGCGCCATTTTTTTGATGAAAATTTCACTTTCATGGGCGATCGCTTCTGCTTGTGCCAGTTTATCTTTTTCCTCTCCCATAAAAGAAAAATTTTCTGGCAACCCCACCAACTCTGCACCTCGGCGCACAGCCAGATCAATTAATTCTTCAGCTTGTACCAAATTCTTTTGTAAATCTGGCACACTGGTCATTTGAATAGCGGCGGCTAAATAAGACTTCATAGACTTAGCAAGCAATGTAGTTGTGTGCGATAGATAATCAAATATACCGTTAGTTCAATATCCAACAAAGGGGAAATCAATTCAAAATTCAAAATTAGGAACTTTTCTTGACTGCTGACTGCTAACTGCTGACTAAATGACGACTATTATCAAATCTTGATAAATTGGGCGTGATGGTTGATACTTCTATTCTGACTCAAACTTTTATTGCGGTGTTTGTCTTGGCGGATGCTATAGGCAATATACCAGTAGTTTTAGCTTTAACTAAGGGTATAACACCCGAAGACAGAAATAAAGTCATTGATAAGGCGATTATTGTAGCGATCGCAGTTCTGCTAATATTTGCCTTTGCTGGTCAATATATTTTGACCTATTTAGAAATTAGCATGGGGTCGTTGCGGGTAGCTGGGGGTTTATTGCTGCTGTTAATCGCCTTGCAAATGCTCAGGGGAGAATTAGATACACCGATTCATGAACAAGGACGGGATATCTCAATTACGCCTTTAGCTTTGCCTTTATTAGCAGGGCCAGGTACGCTAACAACCGTGATGTTATTTATGTCTAAATCCCAGAGTCCCCATCTGGCTGTAGTTTTGGGTATTTTGGGAGCAATGTTTGTTTCTTGGTTGATTTTGCGTTTAGCCAACCAGATTAATAGTTTGATAGGTGTTGAGGGTGCAGTGATTGTCACGCAACTATTAGGTTTTCTCTTAGCGGCTTTAGCGGTGGAGATTGGTAGCACCGGGATTAGAGAATTGTTTTTGCGGTAGCAACCGCAGTCATAGCCGTAATTTTACGGTCAAGCCATTACTACTTAACCTCTTATTTGAGATTCCTTAACCTTGAGTAATTGATTGAAGGTTTATTAAGTGTAATTGCGGAACGATTCACTTATTTAGCCTGGGAGTATTCTCTAATGAAATTAGCTCAAAGCTTAAGCATTGCTACTTTTGCTGCTATCTCTGTCGCTGCGATCGCACCTAAAGCAGCACAAGCTGCCATAGTTAATTACAATTTTACTGTTGATGCTAGTCCTGATCAGTATTTCGGCTCTTTGAAATATGATGATTCATTCTTAACTGGCTTAGGTCTGGAAACTTTAGGGGTTGAGAATGGTTTAAAAGTTGCGTTCAACTACCTAGGCACTACCTATACAGAGGCAGATGATATTGATTTCGACCTTTTCCCTATAGTTACCTTTAACGATGGCAATCTTCAAGGACTCAGCTATTTTGTTGCTGATCAGTTTATCATCGGTAGTGATGTTAATACTCCAGAGAGAGGAGGAAACATCTTCTACACAATTAGCGAATCAGTAAATACAACGCAAGTAGGTACAGTCAGCTATGCGAAAGTACCAGAACCATTTGCTGTTGGTGGAACTGCGATCGCTGCTACTCTGGGTCTGTGGATAAATCGTAAGAAGAAAGCCGCAGTAGCAGGCTAGACGATTTCATCTTATGTCCACTTGACTACTGATAAAACCCGAATAACCCCACCCCGCCACAGCTACGCTTTGTCTCCCCGTTAACGGGGAGGGGGTTGGGGGTGGGGTTTAATGTTGGCAGCTAAAAAAATAGAGACGTTGCAGTGCAACGTCTCTACATAGATTATGAATTTGAAAATTTCAAATTACAAACCACCGATAACGCCACCATCATTGCGGGTAATTACTACCGTTGCAGAACGGGGACGACCAGGCAAACCATAACCTTGACTGTAAGGCCAGTTGCTGGTTTGTGTGGGATTCGAGGTAGTTCCACTATCACCAGGGTGTTGGATATTGATGAACATCGCTTTACCGTCAGGTGTAGTGATTACACCAGTCACCTCACAATCTGTAGGGCTGGTTAAGAAGCGTCTCACCTGTTTGGTGTTGGGATCAGCACAAAACATACCGTTGCTACCGATGTTTATTAGCTCAGGAACACCATTGATTGTGCTACCAAGACCATCACCTGCTTGATCTGTCTGAATCCAAAGACGACCAAAATCATCGAACCAGAGACCATCCGGTGAACTGAAGTCATCACCTTTAGTATTGCCTTTGAGATTGTCTTCAGGTCTGGTTTTATCGCCAGCTTCAACGAAAATATCCCATTTGAAAGTTGTAGCTGCAACACTCCGTCCATCTTCGCGCCAGCGAATAATATGACCGTAGCGGTTATCAGGACGGGGGTTAGCCGCATCTACGGCAGGACGCGCACTACCTGCATTTGTTGAACCATCTATTTGGTTAACAATGGGTGGGTTGGCTGTGCCACGACGGGTATTGTTGGTCAATGTGCAGTAGACCTCAATTTCCTTATATCCACCAATCCGAGGACGCACTGCTACCCACTCTGGTCTATCCATCATAGTTGCGCCAACTCGGTCTCCAGCCTGACGTGTCTTAATTAGGACTTCAGCTTGGCTATTGAAACCGTTTTCTGGTGTCAAACCGTTTTGACCATAAACTAGAGGAATCCACTGACCAGTACCATTGTCATTAAATTTGGCAACGTACAGAATACCAGAGTCAAGCAAATCGCGGTTAGCTGCACGATTACCAGGATTATAGGGTTGGGCGCAAACAAACTTGTAGATATACTCGTTGCGTTCGTCGTCACCTTGATAGAAAGCAACACGGTTATTGTCATCTACAACAACCTGTGCGCTTTCATGCTTGAATCGACCTAGAGCCGTCCGCTTCACTGGCTTGCTTTGAGGATCATAGGGATCAATTTCTACTACCCAACCGAATAAGTGGGGTTCAAGTGGGTTGGTACGGTTGTTGAAGCGTGGGTCAACTTCATGCCAACGATAGCCGAAACCGTTAGCAGAAAGACCGTAACGATTCTGTCCTGCCAGAATTTCTGAATCTTCAATCCCTGAAGTAGAGACTATAGCTTCACCCAGATTTCCAAAGTAACCGTTCCAGTTTTCTTCACAAGTTAAATAAGTACCCCAAGGTGTGTAACCGTGGGCGCAGTTGTTGACTGTACCGTATGCGGTGAAACCGTCGTTTGTGCCAATTTCACTAAAGCCTGTGGGAGTAATGTTAAACTCCTTCGACTTCATCAGCGCATTGCCAGCCGCAGGCCCAGAAACCCGCATTTCAGTGTTAGAAGTAATGCGGCGACCATAAGGCGAATTGCGATTGTAAGTCCACTCATTACCGTTGTTGGAAATTTCGATTACAGCAACGCCATGAGCAGCTTGAGACTTACGTACTTTCTCAATAGTGACGTTTGGAGTCAGACCTTCAGAACCATGCAGGATATTTTCCTGGGTATACTCATGGTTCACACACAACAAACCGCTATTAATAGACTGATTTAAAAATCCTCTTAATGATCTGGCTTGTGAACTTACTGTCCGACCAACAACATTTCCTCTTGATAGTGGGAAGTAGTGCATACCATCATGGTGCATCCCCACCTGCATTGCTTGCGCTGCCGCATTTTGGGAAGCATCTGGTAGCCAGTCAGGTGCGCCAGGCATGATTGGGTCTCCCCAAGCAAGCAATACTTTGGCTGTGTAACCTTCAGGAACACTGACAAGATCCTTTTCTAAGACTCCTGTAGCTGGATTGAGTAGATTTGGCGGAATACTCTTGAAGCCAATACCAGCAAATCCTTTTCCCTTGGGAATTGGTGCTGCTTCCACACTGTGGAGAAAGCCACCAAGAGAAACATCGCCTAGGACGGTTAATACTGAAGTACCCACAGCTGTCATGATGAACCGCCGACGACTCACACTCACACGATCAATCACGTCACGGATTGATTCGTTTTTGGATGGGTTGAGCGTTGCATTGTTTTTCGGGTGAAAGCGTCCTTTCATTCTCTGTTCTCCATTTTGGGATTGACGGCTTTAATGTTCAGTTCATTCTTGAAAGGAAAGAGCAATATTGATTCTCAACAAACGCTCTATAAAATCACATAAGATATTCAATTTTCT
Source organism: Nostoc sp. UHCC 0870 (assembly GCF_022063185.1). Taxonomy (NCBI): domain Bacteria; kingdom Bacillati; phylum Cyanobacteriota; class Cyanophyceae; order Nostocales; family Nostocaceae; genus Nostoc; species Nostoc sp. UHCC 0870. The sequence goes on from NZ_CP091913.1 coordinate 3,807,749, forward strand.
GGTTTTTCAATAGTGAATGAGCCGCATAAATTACAACTTTAGAAAATATTTGATTAAATTAGATAGCCTTACTGCTTTACCAGATTCATATTGAAGCAATCATGGTAATAACAGACTCACAAAGCCTACCAATAGGGTGTTATTGTGTCGGTTCTAATTAAATCTTTGTATTACAACATACTTTTTAAATATTTTCTAACTGTGTTCATGCTGCTCACACTGGCAACAACTATTGAAATTTAGTCAATAATTGTTAACTTGAGGTTATATATTCATTAATTAGAGTTTATTAACAGATATTTTTTGAGAGAAAATACTGCGTTGTTGCAAGTATTTATAGTCAAGACTTCAGTTTTTATTTTCCCAGGACTAAAGTTCTGACTACGAACTAGGAACTGTGTTGAGTGTCGGAGTGTCCTATTCTGGATATGGGTAGTTCTGTTGTGGGTGAGACTGTGTTTATCAGCGTTGTAATACCAACTTATAATCGCCAGCCAATTTTAGAAAAATGCCTGCGTGCCTTGGAGATGCAGCAACTGAGTGCATCAACTGTTTTAGGTGATTATGAAGTTGTCTTAGTAGATGATGGTTCTACTGACGGTACATTAGATTGGTTAGCCGCACACAAAGAAGAGTTTTCCCGTGTGCGCTGGTTTGAGCAAGACCATGCAGGGCCTGCGGCGGCTCGTAATTTGGGTGTAGAACAGGCACAAGGGGACATCATTATATTTATAGATAGTGATTTAGTCGTCCTGGAAAATTTCCTGCAAGCTCATGCAGACGCTTTAGTGCAGGGTCAAGAGAAATTAGCAAGCGATCGCTTTTTTACCTACGGTGCTGTCATTAATACTTGCAATTTCGACAATCCCACCGCCGAACCCTATAAAATCACAGATTTCTCCGCCGCGTTTTTCGCTACAGGGAACGTCGCCATCCCTAAGCATTGGTTAAAAGAAGCCGGATTGTTTGACACTGGTTTTAAACTCTACGGCTGGGAAGACTTAGAACTCGGTGTCAGACTGAAAAATCTCGGATTAAAACTCATTAAATGTCCAGCCGCCGTTGGTTATCACTGGCATCCGGCATTTAACTTAGATCAAATTCCCAACTTAATCGATAAAGAAATTCAACGCGGTCGCATGGGCGTTTTATTTTATCAAAAACACCCCACATGGGAAGTCAAAATGATGATTCAAATGACTTGGTTTCATCGTTTGCTGTGGGGAATCCTTTCACTCAACGGCGCATTAAATGAACGGACAATGACCCCGTTTTTACAATGGTTGATTAATTTAGGTAAGCCACAGCTAGCTTTAGAAATTGCCCGAATTTTTCTCAACTGGTACAACGTCAAGGGTGTATATGAGGCTTATGGTCAATTGAGTGGGCAGTAGGAAGTCTTAGTAGGTTGGGTTACTCTCCGAGACGCTACGCGAACGCTGTAGGGTTATAGGATCAAATTTTTCTGCGATCGCGATTTATGATTCTAATTTAGAAACTCGCGCCTCTAAGTTATTAACTTGTTGCTTTAATTCGACTACTAAAGTTGCTAGCCTATCAAACATCTGCTCTCGTTCTGTTTGTGATACCGTTCTTCTAGAACCTGGAGGTATTGTAATTGGTGTTCTTGGGGATGGAGACTGTCGATTTTGATTCAGTTTTGATTCTATTTGATTTAACCGCAACTCAACACGATTTAAATCTACTTGTAAATTATTCAGGCGAGATTCAACTTGCTGTGATGCAGCCGGGTTTGATAGTAATCCCAGCCAGATAATAATTACTAACAACACAGCAAGGAACAATCTGCGAAACATTTTATTAACTCCAGAGGGAGATAAGTAGTTAGGCATAATTTAATCTGTAAAAAATCCTAGTTTGTAGTTAGCAATTTTATCACCTATAAAAACAGATTATTAGGACTTAAATCATAACTACAAACTTATTTAAGCCTAGCTACTTAGTTATGTACATTCATTATTTTAGCAATTTTCTCATATGTCATCGATCAGGTTTTAAATTAGAGAATAAATCTTGCCAATTAATATTTTGAGCAATATTTGTTCCTTCTTTAACCTCAAAGGTTAAATTACAAGCATTATGTTCTTTTAAAGCTTGTACACACAGTTCGGCTATATCTTCACGGCTGATTTTACCTCTGATATTGTCACCTTGCTCAAAAATTAACTCTTTACCTCCTACTTCTTCTGTTAATGCACAAGGTCTAATAATTGTGTAGGGAATTCCACTGGCTCTTAAACTATCTTCCCCTTTCAATTTCCAAGTTAAAATACCTCCTAGTTGGTCATTTAACCTCACTGCTGGCGGTTCTTCATCTAAATTAATTCCCGGTCTTCCAGGACGAGTTACACCTGCGGAACTAACGTGAACAAATTGTGGTGTAGTTGTTCCACCATAAGCTTTCATCGATTCCAACTGCAATGCAAAGTTACCTGCTGAAAAATGGGGATTTAATGCACCGTCATATTCAAACTTGCTCAACATCAATTGAAAAGAACTAATTGTACTTTGATCAATTGCTGGAGCATCTTTAACTATTTTGGCTCGAAATACAGGTACAAAATCAGTAAAGGGAATGCGGACATTAATCCAAGTGTTAGCTACAGTATCAAATGAATAGCTATAACCTAAACCATCCCATTTGCTATCAGTCCGTAGGAAGAGTTTATAACGCTGTCCATCACCTTTGACACGCAACTCCACACCTGTATAACCAGATAAATTAAAAGGTGGCTCAAAATTTTTCGTTCTCACAGATGCAAATCCGCCAGAGTTTGCTGTGGAAACATTACCAGTAAACACAGCAGTATTATCTAACCACTGCATATTACTAGAACTTACGCCTCCCATCACCACATCATCTAACGCACCCCAGATATTTCTTAATTCTGTAGAGGGATTTGTAAAATCAAATATGAGTTTTTCATTGACTGAGGATAGATATTTTGCAGCCGCATCAACTAAGTTTTTCACCCCTTGATATTCCACAGTTTCGGGAGTGTCGCCCACAATTTCCGGCTGGTAAAATTTCACACCTTGATAATATTTAGCTCTATCTGCTGTGTCGCCTTCTACTGGTTGTACACGGACTGCTGTACAACAAATTACGGCTTGAATATTAGCCATAACCATAGGAGTTAAAGTTTCGGGTTTAGTGATATCCGCAGCTACTAAGTCAACATCATTACTAAGAATTGACCGGGCTTTATCAATATCCCGCACTAGTGCGCGGACTTTATAGCCTCGTTCTAACAACCGCTTGACGACTCGTTTACCAACGCCACCCGTTGCACCTGCTACTAGTATTACACCCACGTTTTTTGCTCCATTAGGTAGATATTGATTATCCTGAGGACGACCTTGGATTAATCGCCGTATGCAGTTCAGGAAAGGAAATACCTCGAAGTAGGTCAAGGTTTCAATAAATCTGCCTAAGTCCCATTGAGAACGATTTTTATCAGCCACAGTTGCGTCTTCATAATTCTCTTCTTGATACATGATAACGGAGTGGTGAGTTATGAGTGCTGAGTAGTGAGTGCTGTTAGCGGTAGCGCGGCGTTTAGCCGGTGCTGAGTGCTGAGTTATGAGTTATGAGTCTTGAGTTATGAGTCTTGAGTTATGTGTGCTGAGTTATCTGTTGTTTATTCTTAGCTTGAGTCACTAGTACAGAACGGCGGAAATAAACAGACCATTCCAAATCAATGAAACGCTTACGCTGTATTCATTTTGAATTTTGTTAGCGCAGCGTTAGCGAGTCCGCGAGCGTCATTTTGAATTTTGAATTCCGCCTTGCGGTACTAGATGATTAGTTCAACATCTTATTGTTACAGCGCGTTAGGATAGTTAATTAGGTATGGCTAAATAAATAGAAATTTACCAATGAGTCAACTAGAAAAAGCTCAAGCTGAGTATGAAGGTTTTACTCAAGATTTTGAGAGCGTGATTATTAGTACAGTCAATGAGCAGGGTATTCCTAATGGAAGCTATACACCCTTTGTCATGGATGATGCGAAGAATATATATATATATGTAAGTGGTTTATCAACGCACACTCAAAATATTTATACCAATCCTCATGTATGTGTTTTATTTATTGAGGATGAGACAAAGACTAATCAAATTTTTGCTCGTCGTCGGTTGAGTTTTGATTGTACCGCTACCCTGATTGAGCGAGAATCTGATATCTGGAATCAAGTAGTTGATCAATTTCAGCAACGTTTTGGTGAAATTATCGAAGTTTTGCGCGGCTTGGCTGACTTTCGCATTTTCCGCCTGACTCCTACGCAGGGAAGATTTGTGATTGGGTTTGGAGCAGCATACCATATCAGTGGCGATCGCCTAAATCAACTCACCCAAATCACCAGCGACAAAGCATAAAAGTGCTGAGTAATGAGTAATGAGTAACGAGTAATGGGTAAAAAGTTAATTCAGCACTTGAAGTATCCTTAACCTCAATCCACTAGATTTATCTATTGGAGTCACTGATCACTCTATATCACATCTCCACTCAGCACTCATCACTCACTACTCACTACTTACTACTCAGCACTGGCTAAACGCCGCGCTACCGCTAACAGCACTCAGCACCGGCTAAACGCCGCGCTACCGCTAACAGCACTCACTACTCACTACTCAGCACTAACCCTATGCTTCAGTTTCAACCGCCTGGTTTTGGGCATAAAGTTATCAATACATCTCTAGGGAAGACAGTTTACTATACTCAAACTGCTGCACCTTGGCTTAATAATGACACTGAAGACTTACCGCCATTACTATTTCTGCATAATTTTGGTGGTGGTGCATCTGCTTACGAATGGTCAAAAGTTTACCCGGCTTTTGCTTTTACTCATCGCATCCTTGCGCCAGATTTAATTGGTTGGGGAGAATCTGCTCACCCAGTTCGAGATTATCAGATTAAAGACTACCTGACAACTATTGCTGAATTTATCACCCAAACTTGTCACCAACCCGTAACAGTAGTAGCTTCTTCCCTCACTGCGGCTTTGACTATACGCTTGGCTATTCAGCAACCTGAGTTATTCAAAAACCTGTGTTTGGTATGTCCTTCTGGGTTTGATGACTTTGGCCAAGGTGCAGGACGCAGACTACCACTACCGATAATTAATACACCCTTATTAGATAATCTCATTTATGCCCTTGGGGCTGAAAATGAAATTGCAGTCAGAAATTTTCTGGAAAGTTTTCTCTTTGTTGAATCAAGACGCGTCACGCCAGAGATAGTGGAAGCTTATCTTACCTCAGCACAGCAGCCTAATGCTAAATTTGCGGCTTTAGCATTTTTACGTGGTGACTTGTACTTTGACCTGAGTTTGTATATTCAACAACTCAAAATTCCCACAGTATTCTTCTGGGGAGAGAAAGCACAATTCACCAGCATCAAGCTAGGACGGCGGTTGATGAGTTTAAACTTAAGTGCTATTCGAGAATTTTACGCGATCGCAGACGCAGGAGTCCTACCCCATTTAGAATTACCTGCTGTATTCACTGGTCTATTACAGCGTTTCGTGTGAAGACTTTACTCTGCGCCCCTCTGCGGTAAAAAAGGGTGGGAATTACCCACCCCTCCCAAATTACGAATATAGAGCTTTAGCAGTTGTCTCTCTATCTAACTTGAGCATCAACACACCCAAAGGTGGTAGACACAAATCCAGAGAATAAGGATGATTGTGCATTGACCAATCATCAGTCCACTTACCACCTAAATTACCCATATTGCTACCGCCATACTGACGGGAATCACTATTGAATAACTCAGTGTAAAATCCTTTCTCTGGTACACCGACGCGATAGTGAGAATGGGGTTGTGGTGTAAAGTTACAAACCACTACCAGAAAATCCTCTGTATCTTTGTCACGGCGGATGAAGGAAACTACACTATGGCGGTTGTCGCTACAATCAATCCACTCAAACCCTTCTTTCGCAAAATCCTGAGTGTACAAAGCCGGCTCAGAACGGTAGAGATGATTTAATTCTTTAAAAAACGTTTTTAATTGTTCGTGTGGTTCATGCTGTAACAAATTCCACTCCAAATCAGCCCAGACATTCCACTCACTCCACTGTCCGAACTCCATGCTCATAAACATGGTTTTCTTGCCTGGGTGAGCAAACATATAGGCAAATAAACTACGCACATTAGCACACTTTTGCCATGTATCACCCGGCATTTTACCAATAATATTGCTCTTACCATGCACGACTTCATCATGAGACAAAGCCAGCATAAAGTTCTCGCTGTGGTTATACCACATACTAAAGGTGACATTGTTTTGATGGAACTGGCGAAACCAAGGGTCCATGCTGAAGTAGTCGAGCATATCGTGCATCCAGCCCATATTCCACTTCAGGTTGAAGCCCAAACCACCTGTATAGGTAGGCCAAGACACCATCGGCCAAGAAGTAGATTCTTCCGCAACGGAAACAACTCCTGGGAAGTAACTAAAAATTAGATGGTTTACCTGACGTAAGAAATCTGCTGCTTCTAAGTTTTCTCTCCCGCCGTATTGGTTGGGTAGCCATTCGCCATCTTTGCGGCAATAGTCAAGGTAGAGCATGGAAGCAACTGCATCCACCCGAATCCCGTCAATGTGGTATCTGTCAAACCAGAATAAGGCATTGGCTACTAAGAAATTGCGGACTTCGTTACGGTTGTAGTTGAAAACCAGAGTTCCCCACTCTTTATGTTCACCTTTGCGGGGGTCGGCGTGTTCGTACAGGTGAGTACCATCAAAGAACGCTAAACCATGCCCATCTTTAGGGAAGTGACCAGGAACCCAATCTACAATTACACCGATTTCGTTTTGGTGACATTGGTCAACAAAATACATGAAGTCGTCCGGGCTACCAAAACGAGATGTAGGAGCGTAGTAACCAGTGACTTGATAACCCCAAGAGCCGTCAAAGGGATGCTCGGCAATGGGTAACAGTTCTATGTGGGTGTATCCTAAATCTTTAACGTAGGGAATTAGGCGAGCAGCTAATTCTCGATAGGTCAGAAAACGTGCGCCTGGATTTAATTCCGCAGCAATAACTACAGGTTCGGTTTCTCCATTAGGTAATCTAGCTGGCTCTGCACTAGAAGCTTGTAACCAAGAACCTAAGTGTACTTCATAAACTGAAACCGGCTGCGTCAGAGGGTCTGTATGACGGCGTTTTTCTAGCCAGCTTTCATCCTGCCACTTGTAGGAATTTAAATCGGTGACAATAGATGCTGTTTTTGGGCGGGGTTCTTGTTGAAAACCATAGGGGTCAGACTTTTCGTAAATGTGTCCTTCCGCGTTTTTGATTTCGTATTTATAATGCGCGCCAATGGCTATTTCGGGAATAAATAATTCCCAAACCCCTGTCACCCCTTTACGCATCTGGTGTTTACGTCCGTCCCATTCGTTGAAGTCCCCTAGGACAGAGACATTGCGAGCGTTGGGGGACCAGACAGCAAAATAGACTCCTTTGACACCCTCGATTTCGGTGGGGTGCGCTCCTAGTTTTTCGTAGATGCGATGATGATTACCTTCGGAAAACAAATGTAAGTCAAAGTCTGTTAAGCGGGGAGAACGAAAGGAGTAGGGGTCGTAAGTAACTCGCTCGTGTTCTCCTTCTTTTATTTTTAATTGGTAGTTAGATAACTCGGAAGTTTCAATAGTACATTCAAAGAAATGCGGATGATGTACCGATTGCATGGGATATTCTAATCTTTGTTCAGGCAAGACTACCCATGCTGCACTGGCATTTGGTAGGTAGGCTCGCACAGCCCAAATGTTTTTGCCGTTTTGGTCTACTAAATGTGAGCCAAGTATTTCAAAAGGATCGTGATGCTGATTCCAAACGATGCTGTTAACCTGCTCAGGGGCGATCGTGGTCATGGACATTAAGCTACCTACGTAGAATAAACTGATTGACTAAATCGGGTTTTGTATATATATATTCTTTACATTTATTTGCAATTTTGTCGCCATCGTTATCGTATCTCAGAATGAGTCACTGAGATGAGAGAAATGGGGAATACCGACAGGTCTACAGAATAATTGATCCTATGATAGGAGAAAGAACAATTCAGTGTGCAGTCTAGTTTATGTATCTAAAATCTATCATTAAACTCAGCGATCACTTAAAATCTCTGTATGAGAACGGTCAAAGCAGTAGTATAAGCAGCGATCGCCTTTTCGATATTCTCTGCCCTGTCTCCCAGCAATTCTATCGCAGTAAGCACTTGCGAGATTATTTTGCGTCATTGCCCAATCTTGAGGCAAAGCTTCCCTGGTTCTGACAGTTAAAGCAGCAGTTAAAGCCGCGATCGCTATATAAAACTCTGGGTCCACCTGTAGCAGAGCGACGGTAGCCAAATGCAGAGGTGTAGGCTTGAAAATTCTCTACAGGAAAAGATGCTGCTGACCAAGCATTACCCGTGGCTACTGTGTTTGATCTTATCCACGAGATAGTTGTAAATTGTGCAAAATATTGTTAACTTTTATGCTTAAAATTGCTGAATAAGTCGATTGTCGATGATATCAAGCATCAATCGAATCATTTGCAGGACGCACCAAAGCCATGCTGACTGAGATATTACCTTTCCGTTTTGAAATAAATACAGTTGCGATCGCTGGAGCAAGTTTGTGGTCTTTGGCGTTATACCTAGCTTTTTCCCCGTTGAGTGAATGGGTAATGACACAACTCAACCGTTGGTTTAATTTTGCCGAGCGATCGCTCTACACTAGCCAATCAGAATTTGAAAAAACGCGCAAAGCCAGGGAATCACAAAACGCCTTTTATGCTTCACTGTTTAGTATTGTGCCATTTTTGGTAACTGGTGCTTTATGTAATTGGGGTGTAGAAATCAGTTTAGGCGGCAGTTGGGCAATTAGTACAGGTATACTTGCCTGTATGGGTTGTGGGATTTATGAGTTAGGGCGTAGGGATGGACAGTCTGATTAATTACTCCATGTCCTCAATTCCTCACTCACAATCTGTGCTATTTTATCTGCTGCGCCGCTTTCGCCTCTAACGCTTTTTAGCTTATTTCGGATATCTGCCAATTTTTCTGGATGAGTCAAAAAGTCTAAAATCATTTCTCCAACTTCTTCTGGGTGCAGTTTACCTATTAATTCTGGGACTATTTCTGCTTTAGCCCAGATATTCGGCCAAGCTAATAACCCTTTGCGTCTGAGAAATAACCAGTTAATGATTTTGGCGAAGGTAGAACCCAAACCTGGCAAATTAGCTAACAATCCTGGTAAACCATCCCAAGAACGCATAGCATCGAGTTGTTGTGTGGGTAATAACACAACCATTGGTACACCTAAAGCACCCAACTCGGCTGTATTTGCTCCGACTGTAGTTAGGCAGATAGAACAATCAGATAATAAGTCATAGGCAGGATTTTCTTGGTGTAGCTCTACATTTAATCCCTTACCTGTTTTCAATATCGGTTTTTGATGACTTTGTTCTGGGACAACTAAGGAAGCACCAGAGAAGTTAAAAGTTTCTACAAAAGGGTTTTTTTGGGAATCGGCAAAACTGGCTAGAGTTGGTAAATCCAAAGTTGGGGCGACGGGAATTACAAACTTTGTTTGGGGTGCTTTGCTGTGGATATATTCAGCGATCGCTAAAAATAACGGTACTCCTTGGGTTAATTTTGCAGCTTTTGACCCTGGTAAAATACCAATGAGTGCTGTTAGCGGTAGCGGGGCGTTTAGCCCGTGCTGAGTGCTGAGTGCTGAGTTAGGAGTGCTGAGTGCTGAGTTGTGAGTGCTGAGTACTGAGTTAGGAGTGCTGAGTGCTGAGTTAGGAGTGCTGAGTGCTGAGTTAGGAGTGCTGAGTGCTGAGTTAGGAGTGCTGAGTGCTGAGTTAGGAGTGCTGAGTGCTGAGTTAGGAGTGCTGAGTTGTGAGTTAGGAGTTTTGAGTTGTTTTTGGGCTTCTAGCATTAGGTCTCCCACGACTGTAAATTTGTGAATATATTTAGGGGAGACTTTGGCTGTTAATTCTGGGTTCATGACTGCGAAGCGGTCAATTAAGTTATGCCATCTGGCTTCCCATTCGGCGTAAACTACTGTGCGATATCCGAGTTTTTTACTGATGACTACAGGGAAAAATTGGTCGCCACCTAAGAAAACAATTACACCGCGATCGCGCCAATCCCAATTTTCAAAGGTTTTACCCCACAGCAAAAATTGCCAAAAATGCTCTGCTGCTTGCACTCGGTCTACTTCTGGATAAGAAAGTGCGATCGCGGCTTCTTTTCCACTAGCATTTGGACATGGTGACAAAACTACGGAAACACGTACCTCCTCACGGTTGTTCCCTAGCTGTTCTCGCAATGCTTTGACTACTGGACGCACCCAGGTTGTCACTTCTCCTGGTCCATTGGAAAGAATGAGAATGTCTACTGGAGTCATGAGTTAATAGTGAGTAGTTATCAACCGATTACATAGGCATGGAGGACTTGCGCTATAACACCTTTTCTGGAAGCAATTGATTCACTACCCGATCTAGTCCTACAGAATGGGCGGCTTTGAATAATACGCGATCGCCTGCTTGCATAAATGTCTTTAATCTTTCCACTAAATCGGCGTGGGTTGTAAAGCATTCTAATGCGATACCCTCGGCACTTTTGGCTATTGTTTCGGCATCTTGTCCATCAACCAACACTAATAAACCGTCTAATTGTAAGTCTCGTACTGCTTCCCCGACGCGCTGATGAAGTTGCGGCGATCGCTCTCCCAATTCTTTCATCGCCCCTAACACGGCAATTTTGCGCTTTCCTGGAGTATCAGCTAATAACTGCAAAGCTGCTAACATAGCTTCTGGTGCAGCATTATAGGTTTCATCTAAGATTAATACATCATTGGGTAAATGAAAACGCTGAGATCGGCCTGTGGGCATATTTACAGTTACACCGTTTTTCAGACTTGACCAATCGATCCCCAAAACCTTAGCCACAGCTAAGGCTGCTAAAAAATTCGTCGCGTTGTGACGGCCAGGTAAAGGTAAGGGTAGCTGGATTCCTGCTACTTCTATCGTGTCGTTATCAATTAGTAAGCCTTGAATATCTCCCCCAGACAAACCATAAGTCAAAACTTCCCCCTGCCAAACTTTCGCCGCCGTTGCTAGTAATAGGGGATTGTCATAATTAAGAATAGCGATACTATCCTTGGGCATTTCCGCTAATAACTCACATTTTGCTTCAGCGATCGCCTCTTCTGAACCCAGTAACTCAATATGTGCTGTCCCGACATTGGTAATCACGCCAATTGTCGGACGCGCGACTTGTGCGAGTTCTGCAATTTGCCCTCTTCCCCGCATCGCCATTTCAATCACGGCGTAGTCATGTTCAGAATTCAGTTCTAAAAGAGTTTTTGGTACGCCAATTTCGTTATTGAAGTTGCCAAAAGTTTTGTGAACCTGACCCTGTGTAGCCAAAACTGCGGCTATGAGTTCCTTCGTAGTGGTTTTACCGACAGAACCAGTCACCCCAATGACAGGTATATCAAAGCGATCGCGCCACCATCGCCCAATTTTTTGATATGCCTCTAGGGTATTTTTGACCTGTAATACTGGGAATGCCGGATTTTCGTAGTCAAAATCGACAATAGCAGCTATTGCACCTTGAGCGATCGCCGTTGGGACAAATTCATGTCCATCAAATTTCTCCCCACGTAAAGCCAAAAAGACTTCACCTGGTTTGATAATGCGGCTATCTGTTTGTATACCACTGCTGACTTTTACTAAATCAGCCGTACTTAAATTTACAGGTTGGGCTAAAAGAACTTCAACTAGTTGGGTTATAGTAGCAGACATAAAAATTCAAAATTCAAAATGAGGGACTTGGAACTAGGCAGAAAAAAGTCAAAAGTCAAAAAATTATTTTTTGTCTCCTCTACCTCCTACCTTCTGACAAAAGTAGTGCCAAAGAAGCTCAACTCCTTTGGCACAATTAAGTATATATGCTAGTCATCAAATTTGAATTGAGGGATAAGCTTTGTTTGTAGTAAGGACTTTAGTCCTTAGAAAAATCAGGACTAAAGTCCTTACTACGAACCGTCAAAATCAAGACAAAGTAAGGGTTTTGTTGATTTGGAATGGGTGGTTTATCCCTGATTTTTAATCAACATTGTTTGTAAAATAGGTGTTGCTATATCGAAAGAAATACCTAAAGCTTGATAAAAATCATTTAAAAAGTTTTTTTCTTCATCGGTGATTAAACCTTCACCCCAGACTAAATCAGCAGATAGCGCAAAAGCAGCTTCTCTTAATTCTAGGGGTAGAGATTCTTTAGCTAAATTAAATAAGGCATTGAAGCCATCCCGCCAGAGAATATCTAGGGTTCTGTTCAATACCTTATGGATAGCATCCTGGGAATAATTTCTCAATAGCTTTGAGCGTGACAATGCAGAGAATAGAGAACGCTCTTGTTCCTCAGTCAAATAACTATCTGACACTGTGGCCAGTAAAACGATCGCGGTAAAAGCTTCTGGTAGGCTAAGTAATTCTGGGGTGGGGATTTCCGCGTCCAGAACGGTCTCTAGTAGATTCATCAATAGTTGCTCCTGGATGGGTGTCTCATTAGCGTACAGTTACCTTTAAAGTTTTTAACCTTTCTTGCAACCTGCAACGCTGTGAGACTTTCATCATCTAGTGTTCCCAGGATTTTTGGACAGTGAACAGCTTTGCTCAATATGGTTCTAGCTAGATATACAGTGCCAAATACAGATTAACTTACCGTTGTTCTGTCTTTTCAATAGTTTCAATCACTGCTAATCCAATACCAGAAGCTGCAATTAACAGTATCGTTGACAGCAAGTAGGCGTTGGTTAAGATCCGAAGGGCTTCATCGAAGAAAATATAGGTGGTCATAGCTTCACCTTTTAAACTATGTGCTGCTAGTAGTATTTATTTCTCCACCTGCGGAGTTGGAAATTCCGTTGAGAAACTGCTAGCACTTGCATCTTAACAAAACTTTAGCTCTTGTATGAGATCAATAAGATTTTTTATTTCTGAAGATTCGATGAAATTACCCTTGATTTAGTTACAGATAATAGTGAAAAAATTTAAAAGCGACAATTTTGCCAGACCCTAAACTAAACAGCGTTCAGTTGTGGCGATAACTGATTGAGCTAGGACATCAAGTTCATAACCACCTTCCAAGCCAAAGAGAACTTTACGTGTTAGCCCCAAACAATAATCTGTAAACAGAGCATAATCATTTGGTTGTAAATTGATGCTAGCTAAAGGATCATCAGCCAGAGCATCATAGCCAGCACTAACAATCAGTAAATCTGGCTGAAACTCCGTAAAAAACGGTACTACCTTATTTTCCCAAAGCGGCTGATAGACAGCGATATCACTACCGGGAGGTACGGGTAAATTTAAGACATTATGATGAAAACCTCGTTCTGTAGCTCTCCCAGTACCGGGATAGCAGGGATACTGATGTAGAGAACAGTAGGCAATTTGGGGATTGATTTCGACGATCGCCTGCGTACCGTTGCCATGATGTACATCCCAATCGAGAATGGCTACACGGTTAATTCCTGGTTGTTCTAAGGCATAAAAAGCCGCGATCGCTGCATTAGAAAATAAACAAAAGCCCATCCCCGCATCACTTTCAGCATGATGTCCCGGTGGACGCGCCAACACAAAAGCCGGATTTGCTGTACTTAAGACTGCATCTACACCATCCAACCAAGCACTCACCGCCAACAAAGCCACATCATAACTACGGGGAGAAATGGGAGTATCGCCATCTAAATAACCACCACCAGTAGACGCGATTTCCCTGACTTTATTGATGTAATTTGGGCTATGGGCTTTTACCAAACATGGCATCACAGATGTATTTTCTAGTGCTGGTGTAGGTTCACGCCAATCAATTTGGGTAGAAATTGCAGCATCTTTCAAAGCGTTAACAATCGCCGTCAAACGTTCTGGTTTTTCTGGATGATAGCTTCCAGTTTTGTGGTCTAGAAACTCATCGGAGTAGATGACTGGTAGCATAAGACATCACAGCAGCAGGATTACGAATGCCATTCTACCCTTACTTATGGCTTGGGTTTTCGAGATACCCAATACCTCATAACTCAATCTTCGGTAAAACCAATCATCTCATCAATGGGTTGATCCAGCATTTCTGGTACTAAAGCTTGGTTTCCTCGGCGTTCTTCTGGCGATTGCTGACGAATCACATCGTCCATTTTAGGTGGGTGCTTGATTTTATCCCGCATTTCTGGGCTTAATTCTGAGGGATCTCCTTCTGGATTCATCTTTTCAGCTTGACTCGGAACAGTTTCCTTATTCATGACTATGACCTCAAACATACACCCACCAGCTTAAACTTAATGCTACTAGGGCAACACTGTCTGAGGACTCATAACACATACACCAATAAGTACAACTTTGTTACGACAAAATTGACTAATTTTTGTACTTTTACGCCAATTATTTGGGATAATTTAATTGTTTTTTTATCACCCCAAATATTCCCTTAATATCTTCTTGAATCAAGGTATAACAGACTTTTAGGCAAATTCAAATTTAAAAATTTACAGACAAAAAAGTCTTTCAATTTTTAATTGAAATTAAACACCGCTAATTAACTTCATCCCAACAACATTTTTGGCACGAAAGACGGGTTAGCACCCTCGGCAGATGCACACAAGATTGTGTTAGAATTGTACCAAAATATGGCAATTATTCAAGAGAAATTTGGCATAATTTTGCGCTTTGTCAAGTACGAAGGCTAAAATCTAAGTTTTTTGGAGTTTTTTAGTTTATGACAACCTCACAGGAGAGGATTATCCCGACGGATCTGCGGAATGAAATGTCCCGGTCTTATCTGGAATACGCCATGAGTGTGATCGTGGGCAGGGCGTTACCAGATGCCAGGGATGGTCTCAAACCTGTGCATCGCCGCATCCTCTTTGCTATGCACGAGTTAGGGCTAACCCACGATCGCCCATTTAGAAAGTGCGCCCGTGTAGTCGGGGAAGTGTTGGGTAAATATCACCCCCACGGCGATACGGCAGTATATGATGCGTTGGTGCGGATGGCGCAGGATTTTTCCATGCGATCGCCATTAATTAACGGACATGGTAACTTTGGTTCAGTAGATAACGACCCGCCGGCGGCAATGCGTTACACTGAATGCCGCTTGCAAGCTTTAACCAGTGCTTCCCTGCTGCAAGATATTGAATCAGAAACCGTTGATTTTATTGATACCTTTGACGGTTCTCAACAAGAACCCACAGTTTTACCTTCACGGATTCCCCAATTACTTCTCAATGGTTCTTCGGGGATTGCGGTGGGGATGGCTACCAACATTCCCCCCCACAATTTAGGCGAACTGATTGATGGGTTGGTGGAAGTGATTCATAATCCCGAAATCACTGATTTGGAGTTAATGCAGTTTGTCCCAGGGCCAGACTTTCCCACTGGGGCGCAAATTCTGGGGACAGCCGCGATTAAAGAGGCTTACACCACAGGCCGCGGTTCAATCACCATGCGCGGTGTCGCCAACATTGAAACCATTGAACAGAGAGGCCGTCCCGACAGGGAAGCCATCATCATCACCGAATTACCCTATCAAACCAACAAAGCGGCATTAATTGAAAAAATTGCCGAGTTGGTGAATGACAAGCGGATTGACGGAATTGCAGATATCCGGGATGAAAGCGATCGCGACGGGATGCGAATCGTGATCGAACTCAAGCGTGATGCTTATCCCCGCGTGGTTTTAAATAACCTCTACAAACAAACACCACTGCAAGCCAACTTTGGCGCGAATATGTTGGCGTTGGTGAATGGCGAACCCCAAATTCTCAGCCTGAAGCAGTTCTTTCATGTCTTCCTAGATTTCCGTATAGACGCAATTACAAGACGCACCCGTTACGAATTGCGAAAAGCGGAAGAACGTGATCACCTTTTACAAGGTTTATTAATTGCTCTATCCCAATTAGATGCAATTATTAACTTAATTCGTCACGCGCCCGATGCACCCACCGCTAAAGGTGAGTTAATCACCACCTATGGACTTTCGGAAGTGCAAGCCGATGCGATTTTACAAATGCAGCTACGGCGGTTAACTGCTCTAGAAGCCGATAAAATCCGTCTAGAACATGAGGACTTACAGACACGGATTGCCGACTTACAGGATATTTTGGCACGGCGGGAACGGATTTTAGAAATCATTGAAACCGAAATCAGCCAAATCAAAACCAGCTTTGCTACACCCCGGCGCACCGTGATTACCCACGCCGAAGGGGAAATAGACGAACGCGACTTGATTGCTAATGAAAAAGCTCTAATTCTGGTGACAGAACAAGGCTACATCAAACGGATGCCAGTTAACACCTTTGAGGCGCAAAGCCGTGCTACCAGAGGTAAAGCCGGCGCGAAGGTGAAAGACGATGACAACATTGAGCATTTCTTAACTTGCTGTGATCATGACAGCATTTTATTCTTTAGCGATCGCGGTGTCGTCTACTGTCTCAAAGCCTATCAAATCCCCGTGGGTTCTCGCACCAGTCGCGGTACACCCATTGTGCAGTTGCTACCCATCCCCAGAGAAGAAAAAATTACTTCGATTGTCCCTGTGGATGAGTTTAGCAGTGAAGAATATCTAGTAATGCTGACCAAAGGCGGCAATATTAAGAAAACCGTATTAGCAGCCTTCAGTCATATTCGCGCCAATGGTTTGATTGCAATTTCCTTAGAAGAAGGCGATCAACTGCGCTGGGTACGTCGCGCCAGAGTCGAAGATAGCGTCATCATCGGTTCTCGTCATGGGATGGCAATTCATTTTAGATGTAACCATGAACAACTGCGTCCTTTAGGTAGAGCAACTCGTGGAGTAAAATCCATGAAACTCAAAAAAGGTGATGAACTCGTCGGGATGGATATTCTACCGGCGGCGATTCTAGAGACTTTAGATACAGAGGAAGTGGATACCGAAGAAATCGAAACCATTGAAGAAGTAGAAACCACCGAAGAAATCGAAAACACTGAAGTTACAGGTAACGTCAGCGTTGGCCCTTGGGTGTTAGTCATCACAATGGGAGGATACGGTAAGCGCGTTCCAGTCGCCCAATTCCGCCTACAAAATCGGGCTGGACAAGGCTTGATGGCGACTAAATTCAAAAACCGCAAAACCAAAGACAAGTTAGCCACTCTAGGTATTGTCAACAGTGACAATGAAATCATGATGGTAACAAGTCGCGGTATCATCATTCGGCAAGCGGTGAATGCAATTTCTATCCAATCCCGTTCTGCAACTGGGGTGAGAGTGCAACGCCTCGACGAAGATGACGTAATTAATGGAGTAGCGATCGTTCCTCCTGATACAGCTGATACAGCCGATACAAGCGATGCAGCCGACGCAGGCGACACAGCCGACATAGAAGAGGTGGAATGAAGTCAAAAGTCAAAAGTCAAAAGGCAAAAGAAATTTTCCCTTTTGTACTCTACCTTTTACTTGCTCTTACCAGTGGGGTTCTGATGGGGTTAACCGTCGCCCCTGTGGGTGCATGGTTCTTGGCTTGGGTAGCCCTCGCCCCCCTCTGGGTAATGGTTGTAGAAAAAAGTCAAAATTTAGAGGGTAGAAGAAACAAGTTATTTCTTTTACCTTTTTCCTTTTACCTTGTGCCTTTACTCTGGGGTATTGGTTATCACGGTGTCGCCTTATTCTGGATTACCGGCATTCATCCGATGGATTGGTTGGGTGTACCTTGGTGGCCGAGTTTAGCCATTACCTTTTTTTGCTTATCATTCATTAGCCTCTGGGGGGGAATTTTTGCAGCAATTTGGGCAGGTGCGATCGCCTGTTTCAATCTGCAAAAATCGCTACCACGTATCCTAATTGGTACAGCAATTTGGTGCGGCTTAGAAAGCCTGTGGAGTGCCGGCCCCTTGTGGTGGAGTTCTCTAGCTTACACCCAGAGTCCGCATAATCTCGTAATTTTACACCTGGGGCAACTATCGGGGCCAAATACTGTCACTGCTGCTATTGTCGCCATCAATGGCTTAATTGCTGAAGCATGGATTAATTACCAGCAAGCTAGCAATAAACGTGATGAATCACACAATAAAGATTTATTCCCTTACACCCCTACACCCCCACACCCCTACACCCCTACACCCCTACACCCCTACACCCCCACACCCCTACACCCCTACACCCCTACACCCCTACACCCCTACACCCCTACACCTTTCAAATATTTAGCGATCGCCACAGGTTTATTAATTACCCTACACCTGATTGGTTTTTTATTATACACTCGCCCCATCGCCCAACCTCCAGCCGCCACCTTGAAGGTGGGGATTATTCAGGGAAATATTCCCAACAAAATTAAACTGCTTCCCGAAGGAGTCCAACGCGCCATTAGAGGTTACACCGAGGGATATTTAACCTTAGTTAATCAAGGCGTTGATGCTGTTCTGACTCCAGAAGGGGCAATGCCTTTTTTTGACAAAGATTTAGCAGTTACTCCCCTAGTTGCAGCCATAGAAGACAAAGGTGTAATTGCTTGGGTTGGGGCTTTTGGGAGAAAGGGACGGAGTTACACCAACAGTTTATTTACAGTCAACGGCCAAGGTGAACTTACCAGCCGCTACGATAAATCTAAGTTAGTACCCTTGGGTGAATACATTCCTTTTGAGGAAATTTTGGGTGCAATTATTCAGCGTTTATCGCCACTAGATGAACATCAAGTACATGGTTCACCCAACCAAATTTTTGATACTCCCTTCGGTCGGGCAATTGTCGGGATTTGTTACGAATCGGCATTTCCCGAAGTATTTCGCCGTCAAGCAGCAGAAGGTGGAGAATTTATCCTCAGTGCTTCCAACGATGCCCATTACAGTGCTGCTATGCCATTCCAGCACCATGCTCAGGATATCATGCGAGCAATTGAGACTGATAGATGGTCAGTCAGAGCGACCAACACCGGATATTCAGCCTTTGTTGATCCCCACGGTAAAACCCTGTGGATGTCTGGATATAATACCTACGAAACCCAAGCCGCAACTATCTACCGACGACAGAGCAAAACTTTATATGTGCGTTGGGGTGATTGGTTGACACCATTGTTATTAGGGTTGGGGTTGATAGCATTTGCCAACTGGTGGAGATCCAGTTAAATGAGTAATGAGTAATGAGTAATGAGTAATGAGTAAATACCCATACTTGTTACTCAATAATTCAGTAGAAACGCGATTTAATCTGACAGACCATTTTTCTACCCAACAAAAAACCCCGGCGAAACTAACCGAGGTAAAAAGAGAAATCGAAATGACGATAAATGATAAGTGATAGCGATATAGAAGTCTAAAAATATTAGCTAACGCTGAAAGCGACCAAAATTAGACTAGAGACAATTAATGTAGCGAATACACTTTGTATCGCGTATTTGCGTTGTTCCCAAATTGCAGGGTACTCGGCACAATATACCTGGGGTTCAGTTGCGTAGTTGTTGAGAACGCCATCTTCATTAACAGTAGTGTACATAGTTTTTTTCCTTATTTATTAACTTATGTAAATAATATTAACAATAATATTACAAAGTGTCAACACAACTTGACAAAAAAATGCTGATAACGGTATATAAGACCGCTTATCAGCAATACAGGAGGGGTAAGTAGTTTTTTCTCTTGCAGAGAATAATTCTGACGAGCCACCGTTGCTTTTTCAATTTTGGTGACAATTAATCAATAGCTTGCCTTCTCATAGACTTAATCTGTCCTCGCTTAGTTTTACTGTCGATACGTTTTCGTTGAGAACTGCGAGATGGTTTAGTGGGTTTGCGTATTTGAGGGAGTGTGACCGCGCCTAGTATGAGTTGTTTGAGTCGTTGCAAAGCTTCCTCGCGGTTTTTCTCCTGACTGCGGTATTCTTGAGCCTTGATGACAATAACCCCCTCCTGGGTAATGCGTCGGTCATTTAGCTTCAGAAGTTGTTCTTTGTAGAAAGCGGGTAATGACGAAGCCTCAATGTCAAAGCGTAAGTGAATAGCAGTAGAGACCTTGTTGACGTTTTGGCCTCCTGCACCTTGAGAACGAATCGCGCTAATTTCGAGTTCGCTATCGGAGATGATGATTTTATTAGAAATTTGCAGCATAACTTACATATAACCTTGTTAGGGCGATCGCGACTACCCCCGCTATAGTTTAGAAACGCCTACTTTATTATGCGGCAATTTGAATAGGAATCTCAATCCAAAACTCAGTACCCTTGCCAACTTCTGAGACACAATCTATAGTTCCACCATGCTTTTCAACAACAATCTGGTAGCTGATGGCTAGTCCTAATCCTGTACCCTTACCTACTGATTTAGTAGTAAAAAATGGGTCAAAGATACGATTTTTAACTTCCTGGGTCATACCTAGTCCATTGTCTGCAATGCGAATCAAAAGACGGGATTCATTAGGAGATATTTGAGTAGAAATACAAATTTCTGGTTTAATTGACTTATTTTTTGACTCTTGTTCCTCTAAGGCATCAATGGCATTAGACAGAATATTCATAAACACTTGATTCATCTGTCCGGCGTAGCATTCTACTAATGGTAAATCGCCATAATCTTTGATGATTTGAATCCCAGAGAAATTAGCATTGGCTTTGAATCGATGTTGCAATATTAATAAAGTATTATTTAACCCTTCATGGATATCAACTAACTTATTTTCAGATTCATCTAAGCGGGAAAAATTGCGTAATGACAAAACTATAGATCGGATACGGTCTGCACCAACTTTCATCGAAGAGATAATTTTAGGCAAGTCTTCTATAACAAAATCTAAATCTATACTTTCTAGTGCTTGATAAATTTCACTATGCGGTTGAGGATAGTATGTCTGATAAAGTGTTAAAAGTTCTAATAATTGTTGAGTGTATTCCTGAGCATGGCAGAGGTTGCCGTGAATAAAGTTGACAGGGTTGTTAATTTCGTGGGCTACCCCTGCTACTAATTGTCCCAAACTAGACATTTTTTCATTTTGAATCAATTTTGTTTGGGTTTCTTGCAGTTCTATCAAAGTTTTTTCTAACTGTGCAGTTTGGGCTTTAGCTGCATTTTCCGCCAGACAACTTTGTTCGTAAAGTTCAGCTTGATAAATAGCGATCGCAGCTTGATCTGCTAACTGTTGTAATAAATCTATTTCCGCCTCTTGCCAATCTCTGGGCGCATCACATTGATGAGCAATAAGTAATCCCCAAAGTTTTTGACCCATATTAATGGGAACAATTAAGTTAGCTTGTACTTGCAAGCTCTGCAAAAATTCTTGATGACAAGCACTCAAAGAAGCGGTGGCAATATTATTCATTGCTCTGACCCTACCTCGACCATAAAGATGGGTATATTCTTCAGGTAAGCACCCCAAAGGCATTTTGCATCCTAAAACTGAATCCCAATTACCATTTACTTCTTCAACAATTACCTCACCCTTAGATTCACTCAAAATTTGATAAATCAATAGTCGATCTGAATTGAGTAGGGAACGGACTTGCTCAACAATAGTTTGTAGGGTGGTATCTAAATCTAAGCTACGGCGGATTTGTTCGGTAACTTGTTTAATTACCTTGGTAATTAAGAATGATTTCTCCAATTCGGCGGTTTGCTCGTTGACCCGACATTCTAAGTCAATGTTAAGTGTCTGTAGCTGTTGATTGGTGTGCTGCTGTTGAATAGCAACAGCAAAATCAGCAGCCAAGCTTTGTCCTAGAGAAATTTCTGCTGCACTCCATTGGGGTGCTTGGCTTTTTTTTTGCTCACACCACATCTCAAAGGAAAGCTCTGGTAGTCGTTGGCGTTGATTCTGCTCACACCGTCCAGCCCATAAAATTTGTGTGTCCCATTCAGGACGGAAAATACTCATGACTCCGATCAAACGTTGGCGATAGTGTAGAGGCATCACCAATATGCCTCGAATGGGAGTAGACTCAAACGCAAAAGCTAAAATCTGCAAATGCGTTTCCTTGTAAAGGTCAGGAATAGCCCACACATCACCCGGTTGAGATTGATTGATCCAAAATTGCCATACGGGATGTTGTTCAATCAAACTGTTGGTTGATTCGGAGGTGGGACGGGGCTGTTCACCCCACATATATAGTTTTTGAGTTTTATTAATATAAAGCCTGCCACCTGTACCACCTAAAATATTGATAGTTGCTTCTAGGGCTGTCTGCAATTCTATATGGGTTTGCTGATGTAAAAGTGTATTGACATGGTTAATAATGGCTTCTCGTCGTTGTTGGGCGCGAGTTTCAGCCAATAGGTTACTTTGAGCGATCGCGATCGCTACTTGATCAGTAATTTGCTGAACTATTTTCAGTTCCCGCTTTAAAATCGTGCGTGGTTGACTGTGATGTGATACCAACAATCCCCATAGTTCTGGCTGTGTGGATGGTTTTTGCAGGTCAGATAATAGAATTGGCACGACGAAGGAAGACTGTACACCCATCGCCTGTAAGTATTCTAAATGGCATTGATCTACTTGGCGATAGTAGATATTTTGATTTAACTGAGCGGGTATTGAGTCTTGTGATGGTAATGACGATAGCCCAATTGTGCCATTAACTACATCAACAATTGAGCGTTGTTTTGCCAAGAGAAACATCCGTCTCGCTTCTTCGGGGATATCACCTGCGGGAAAATGTAACCCCAATAGAGATGGTAAACGTTGTTCATGAATAGATTCAGCAATGACTTCGCCACTACTATCAGGAGCAAACCGATACACCATTACCCGGTCTGTAGCTAAAAATTCGCGAATTTCCACAACTGTAGCGGTTAATATTTCTTCCAGTTCTAGCGATCGCCTGATTCGGTTGGTGATCCGATATAATAGATTCTCTTGCTCTAAATTTGGCGAAAAACTACTTACTTTATCCGTAAATGTCATTACTTGGTACACCTAAACAAGATAAAATTTTTGCCTCATCTTACCCAACATGAAACTAAAATATTTTTACCCTGACTGACTACTGATATAAAGGTAAAAACTTCAATAATCATTCATCTGATTTTATCTTGTTTATTGGGCTATGAATCCCGTGAAAATATGTAAATAATACAATTTAAATGTTTTTATATTTACCAATGTATAAACCAAAAATAGAGGTTGTTTAATTTTTGCCAAAACAGCTTCACGCCTGAGCGTGCTTTACTGTTAGGCAAAATATCAAACCCTATTCCGACAAGAGAAGAAAGTATAAATTTCTTCTCCAAAATTCGGTCATGAAATTAACCTTTTTCTCCCAAGCAATCAACGGAAAATACGGTTAATAGCTGTAGCTGGCGGAGGTCTTCACGCACACTCATGAGAACTTTACCGAGATGATTTTGACCAGTGTTATCTGCACCACAACCCCAAAAATAATCAGTGGGTGAATTTTCTACTAAAACTTCATTCCCAGTATTCAAAAGAATTTCTCGAATATCCGTATGGGTGAAAAACTTTTTGAACACTGCTTCTCGCATAACTTGGGTTTTGACTAAATCCCAATCTGAGCGTAGTTTGCGGCTACTACATCGACCCAAAGCGGCGGCCTCTTCGGGGGTTGTGGCTGCACGAATGACGGGGATGATGACTGCATCGACACTACCAACAAACTTTTGTGCTTGATAGTAATGCTCTACCGTTGACCAGTAAATACCGTGAATTTCAATACCGTGAGGAGAAAAGTTAGAAAAACAACCGAAAGGTTGCCAAACTTTATAAAAGTAAATGGTCATTTGAAAATTTTTCTTTTATTAATATATCAATTTCTATCTTGAATGTCGCAATTCATCATCCCGTTACAGTCGTAAGACTGTAACGGGATGATGAATTGCGACCAGTATAAAAGCAATTCGCAATGGACTAACGTCCTGCTCCGCTAACGCAATGGACTAACGTCCCGCTCCGCTCTAAGCGCAGCTATGCCGCAGGCTTTACGCAATTAATTCAGCCACCCACAAGGGGTGAGGTTTGTATATGTTAGCCGTCAGTTATCTACTTGAGGCTGAAAGCTAGTATTCACCTAACGTTGACACTCCCCCGCTAACCGCTTGCACGGTGTAGCGGGAGATTCTTGCTTCTCAGAAACACGCTTTTTGGCACAAGTACCAACGAGTCTTACTGCTTCTCCACAAGCTTGGATTTCTGCGTGTCCCGCAGTATTTGTTGACAATATTCTTATCCCTTCTGCCCTCAAGTTCCGTGACGCATTTTCATCTCTGTCATGAGTTGTTTGACAATTTAGACAAGTCCACTCACGGATACTTAAATTCAGGAAATCATTCTTATAACCGCAGCATGAACAAAGCTTTGTACTAGGAAAGAATCTGTCAACTTGGATGAATTTACCTCCCTCTCTCTCTAGTTTGTAGCCGATAAAATTAAGCAGCATACCAAACCCAGCATCATATATTGACTTGGCTAACTTGGTACGGGCTAATCCTTTAACGCAAAGGTTTTCAGCTACTATGACTTGGTTATCATCACATAACTTTCGTGAGAGTTTATGGAGAAAATCTTGTCTGGTATTGGATATTTTTTCGTGAACTTTGGCAACTACTTTAACTGCTTTACGCCTATTGTTAGACCCTTTCACTTTACGAGATAAAGCTTTCTGTCTAATTCGTAGTCGTTGAGCATATTTTCTAGTAGGTTTGATTGGGTCAACTTTGTAACAGGTTTCACCATCAAACACAGTTACTAGACTGTTTAATCCTAAATCAATTCCTGATATCTTACCTTGCGCCTTTGTTATTAAATCTTTAGTCTCAAATAAGATCGCAGCAAAATATTTATCTGTACTTGTCTTAGAAACGGTTACAGATTTAATCTTGCTATTAATATTTTTTGAAAGACTAGCTTTAACGATGCCAAGCTTAGGTAGCTTTAATCCACCATCCTTAATTGAACAACTTTCAGGAAATCGGATTGACTGCTGAGAATGCTTACTTTTGAATTTTGGGAATCCAGTACGTTTAGAGAAAAAGTTTTTAAACGCAGATTCTAAATTTTTGAGTGATTGTTGTAGAACAGCAGCAGTGGGGAAAAGCAGCCATTCATAATCAGCTAGTTTCTTCAATTGGGTAAGGTCTTTAGCCATCTGGCAGTAAGTCATACCTTTACCCGTTTCCTTGTATTGAGTATTAGTTTTATTGAGGTAGAAATTCCAAACAAAGCGGGAACATCCAAAGCTTTTAGCTAAGGATATTTCTTGTTTTTTGTTTGGATAAATTCTGACCTTTAATACATCTAACATCAATATAATTTCGAGAAACTTATGGTAATATACTATTTATCGCTACCCCTTGTCAAAGCAAGTCCAATCATGGTTTAAGGTCTGTTTACAGACTTAACGCTCATATTGTTTTAGTCGTGAAATACCGCCGAAAAGCTATTAATGCAGAAATACTAAACAGGTTAAAAGAAATCATCACAGCCACCCTGAAAAAATGGGATTGTAAATTACTGGAGTTCAATAATCCGCAAAGAGTTCCCTTGGTGGCTAAAAAATACTTCTACAACAAGCCTTACTTTTGGACTGGTGCGTATTTTGTCGCTAGTTGTGGTGGTGTTACGGTTGAACAATTAAAAAATTACGTTGAGAACCAAGCACAACCAAAACATTGATTCGCTGCGCTCAGTTTTATATTGGTCGCAATTCATCTCTCCGGCAAGCTAACGCTGTGCCGGGAGTCCTCTTGCTCCATTAAGATAGAAGCTATTGTCAGCCTCACAAATCAATTAGCTTGGGATGTGGGGTTTTTGGCGTTGGGTGCGCTGCTGGTTATTTTTGGGTGGATAATGGTACAAAAGAATTAAATGACAATCAAGCAAAAGTAAACAGGTAAAGTAAAGAATTATATGACCCCCCTGGTAAAGGGAGACAAGATAGAAATTTTGACTCCCATGACCAATTTTCCATTCCCCATGTGCAATTTTAAATTTTGAATTTTGAATTAATTATGTCCTCAACCACCCCCTCAATTCAGTTTTTTGCAGGCATTTATGAAGAACTTAGTAACGTCAGTTTAAGGCGTGAAGTCCGTACTGGTAAACGCATCGTCATGATGACGTTTGAGCAATTGCAAGCATTGGAAGGATTCAACAGTTTTACAAAACAATCATTAAACGCCTTACTTTTAACTGATGAAGAAGGTGAAATTAGTCTTACCCCGTCTTCGACTCGATTCATTTTTGGGGGTGATGAAGGCGACGAACTCAGGGGGGTAGAGTGTAAAGTTGAAGTTGAGCGCGATGATCATTGGGAACGATTCATGCGTTTTATGCACCGTTATGCTGAGGCTAATGGTATGGAATATGGTGAAAAGTCTTAATGGGGATTGGGGACTGGGGATTGGGGATTGGGGACTGGGGATTGGGGACTGGGGATTGGGGACTGGGGATTGGAGTAAAATTTCTACCTTGTCTCCCTTGTACATTCCTACGCCTTTTGATAACGCATTCCTGGTAACTGTGAAACTAAACCCATTAGTTCTAACTGTAATAAAGCACTAGAAACAGAACCGATATTCATACCTGTTTTCTGCACAAGTAAATCAAAGGGTATCGTATCTACTGTAATCGCATCCATTACTTGTTGTAGTTCTGGTGGTAGGATGGGCAAAATCAACTGTTCAGGGACTGGGGATGTATCAACAGTATCAATTTGTGGTATTGCTCCCAGCATTTTGAGTAATTCATCTAGTTCTTTGAGAATTAAAGATGCTCCTTGACTGATTAATTTTAAACAGCCTTGGGATGGGTAATCATCTATTCTTCCAGGTAGTGCATATACATCTCTACCGAAATCATTTGCATAGGTGGCTGTAATTAAAGCACCAGATTTTAAAGGTGCTTCTATAACTAATATGGCGCGACTTAAACCTGCAATAATTCTATTACGGCGCGGAAAATGAGTGCGATCGGGTGGCGTTTTGGCTGGATATTCACTGACAACTAATCCAGCATTCAAAATCTGTTTGTATAAGTCCCGATTTTTGTGAGGATAAATCACATCTACACCAGTACCAACAACGGCGATTGTCCGTCCTCCAGCTTTCATTGCTGCACTATGACTTTCCGTGTCGATTCCCTCCGCCATCCCAGACACTACTGTAAAGCCATTTTTTGCTAAAGCTGTACTAATTTGGCGAGTCCAACGAATGCCATAATCTGATGGTTGTCTAGTTCCCACAATCCCCACTAGGGGTTTTTGTCCCAGATTTTCTGATAATTCCACCTCACCCCGATAGTACAAAATTGGTGGTGGGCTAGGGGTTTCTAGGAGTAACCGGGGATACTCAGCATCGGCTGGTGTCCAGAAATGGGTATTTTCTTGTTGGTGCTGGATGAGTAATTTTTGTGGATTGAGACGCGATCGCTGTTCTACCACTTTTGCTAATGTTTGTAAACCAAAACCCTCAACTTCCCCCAATTGAAATTTATTAGCATTCCAAGCTGTCGCTAACGTCCCAAAATGCTGCTGTAGTCGTCGCAGCAACACAGGCCCAATCCCCGAAATTTGCGCCCAAGCTAGCCAATATGCGCGTTCTTCTAACACCTTTATCTCCTCGCACCCACTAAGTTAATTGTTCCCAAATTTGGGTATTAGATCAATTCTTGATGTTGGAATGGGGATGATTAAAAAATCCCTCAAAGCTAAGTTAGATGATGTCGATGGTGTCTTTATTGAAGCACCAACCAAGAAGATAAAACCATCTCAAACTTGCCCCAAATGTGGGAATCAGGAAAAGAAATCTTTAGACCAGAGAGTGCATATTTGCAGCAATTGAGTGCATATTTGCAGCAATTGTGGATACACTCAACAGCGTGATATCGCATCATCTGAAGTCTTTTTACTTTGGCACTCAAATCAACTACCTGGGTTTGGAACGAACCTAGTAGGCGCAGATGATTCTAGCTCTACTTCACGTACCCGCAAAACTGCGGGAAGCATGAAGAAACTGGGGGCAAAGAAGCGTCAAAAATCTGGCTCTACTGGTGGGGATGTAGAAACCCCACCCTCAACGAAGTAGGGTGGGGTAGTTCATGTGTTAAGGAATATAGTATAGTCGGCCGTGATAAAGCCTTATATTTAGTCGAAATTTCAGGAGTTTTGGGAATGACAGGAACAACAGACCCCGTTACTTTGATGAAGCAAGAAGTCGGCAAAGCTGCGGCTGCTTTGGTTAAATCAGGTTCAATTGTGGGATTGGGTACAGGTTCAACGACAGCTTACACAATTCAATATTTAGGCGATCGCCTCAAGTCTGGTGAACTGACAGATATTGTCGGTATCCCTACCTCATTTCAGTCTGAGGTATTGGCGAAAAAATACGGCGTTCCTCTCACAACGCTGGACGCTGTAGACCACATTGATATTGCCATTGATGGGGCTGATGAAGTTGACCCCAAAAAAAACTTAATTAAAGGTGGTGGCGCAGCCCATACCCGTGAGAAAGTGGTTGATTACTTGGCTAGTCAATTTATTGTTGTGGTAGACAGTGGAAAGTTAGTAGACCGTTTAGGTTCAGTGTTTGCTGTACCAGTAGAAGTTATCCCAATGGCAATTACCCCTGTCACTAATGCTATTAAGCAACTCGGCGGTAAACCAGAACTGCGTATGGGTGTGAAAAAAGCCGGGCCAGTCATCACCGACCAAGGTAATTTTGTCTTAGATGTGAGATTTGACTCTATTGAAGACCCAGTTAATCTAGAAAAAGTCCTGAATAACATCCCAGGTGTTCTAGAAAATGGTATTTTTGTCAACTGTGCGGATGTAGTTTTAGTTGGCGAAGTTATTGATGGTCAGCCAGTGGTGAGACAACTTTAGGCTAGAAGCAAGAAAGAGACAAGGGAGACAAGGGAGACAAGGGAGAAGTTTTCCCCAGTTTTCCCCAGTCCCCAATCCCCAAATTACGCTGCTTCTCTGAGTTGAGTTGGGACATTCACCTCAGATATTGATAGTGAAAGTTGCTCACATTGAGGTGCGGCGGCTTGTTCTAACACTTGAACTTCAATATTTACGCTGACCAAATAACTGCCGGTATCAGCACCAACTGCTTCAGCAATTAATTTGGCAATATCTGGACGCTTTGCAGTCAGAGGATCTCTTAAGATGCACCGATCCCATTCGTGTTTGGCTGTGGGGTTGAGATTGAGAATGTAATGCTTCATCATTTGACTAGACCCTCTTCCAGAAGACCGTGACATAACCGCTTGGCTGTACTAGGCTTTGTGAATGCTGTACTTATTTTAGTACATTTGTACTAAAATATCCAATAAATTATCCGCAATTGATGGCTGGTTAGGGTGCGTCAGTATGAATAATTTCTGAGTATAGCTAGGTTCTATCACACTGACGCACCCTACAGTTTGGATATTTTTTTATCTTTTCCACATAACCGGAAAAGTCAGCTTAACTAACTTGCCCATTTTCGTGAGAGTTGAGTAACTGCAAGTCATTTACCCAGATTGCTTGTTGTGGTACAGGAATCTGCACTCCGGCTTTATCGAAGGCAATTTTCAGACGACGGCGGTATTCTCGTGCGACATCCCATTGCTTGAGGGGTTGGGTTTTAATCCATACCCGAATCATTAAACCGCGATCGCCAAAATGATCTATACCTAATACTTGGGGTGTTTCGATAATTTGGCGTTTCCATAGTAGGTCTTGATCCATCTCCAAAGCTACGTTTTTAATTATCTGCAAAGCTTCTTCAATATCGGTGTTATAGCCCACGGGAATCGTTAAATCGGCTCTTGACCAACGGCTAGAAAGATTAGCCACTATTTTAACTTCACTATTGGGAATAGTGATCAAGCGTCCTTCTGCATCGCGCAGTTGAGTCATTCGCAAATTGAGATTTTCTACTAAGCCTCCCACATCTCCAACAGCAATCACATCGCCTAGAGCATATTGGTCTTCGATAATAATCAAAAAGCCGTTAATCGCATCTTTAATTAAGTTTTGGGAAGCTAACGACACCGCCACACCCACTAAACCAGCACCGGCTAGCAAGGGAACAATATCTATTCCAAACAAAATCAGCCCCATTAAGATGCCAACTCCTACCCAGATAATGGTGACAATACTTTTAGTCACCCCAGAAAATGTAGAAACTCGTAGTTGTATACGTTCAGAGGTTTCTGAATTAAGTAAAGCACCACTACTAATTAACGTAGAAGTAAACCGGTCAATCAGGGCATAACTCAAACGGATAACTACATAAGTTCCTAGTAACACGACACCGAACTTCAGAGGAATTTGAGCGGCTGCGACAATCCCCACTTGTAGTATGCGTGTATAGGGAAATAAACCCAAAATCGTAAAACTTCCACCGCCCCAAATCCCCGCTTGAGTGAACTGAAACAAGCGTTTCTTGACTTCTTGCAGATGCTGGTGCTGCTGTTGATTTAGTTGAGTTGTAATATTCTGAGCCTTGCGTGTAGTTCGCGGGGCGGGACTCGCTGGATCTTTTTGGGAACGTCGCTGCCAAGTATATACCCCCCAACTAGCTACAATTATGGCTAGTCCAATCCCAGCAGCGATTTTACCTTGGTCGATGAGAAATTCGGTTTGGCGTTCTTGTTTAGCCCGTTCTAAGGCTGTCTTTAAATCTTCAGCGATTTGATCTGCCAAGATTGATGGATCTAACTGTTGTAGTCTGGCATCTGTGGTAGTGACAGTCATCAAGTATTTACCGTTGACTTCAATGATTGGTAATCCGTTGACTGTTCGGGTACTTACCTCAATTTGTTGCTCATCTGATTGAAAAAAGATTTGACTTATATCCGCTAAATTCTTCTGGATATTCTCTAAACGATCAGAGAAATTGCTCTTTGATGCTGCGATCTGGAACAATCGGCGACCATCTAAATATACCCAGTCCGAAATAGTTCTGTTACTAGCATCATTGCCCGTATTGCTAGCAGCTGGTAATTGAGGTAAAAGAGGAATCTGGGCTGTAGCTTTTGGTACAGAAGCAACGGCAACAACCATTGAACCTGCGATCGCCAAAAATTTAACGCGCACTCAAACACCTCCTAATGCTGATAAATTCTCTAGCTATCCTCTACGATTAAATTAAGTAATTGTACCTATCAAAAGTTGAGTTTTTGATTTTCAGTGTAGTTTTGCATGGTGAACTTGTTGTTAGTTAACTGTCTTGAGATAGATGACAA
The DNA here is from genome assembly GCF_022063185.1 of Nostoc sp. UHCC 0870. Taxonomy (NCBI): domain Bacteria; kingdom Bacillati; phylum Cyanobacteriota; class Cyanophyceae; order Nostocales; family Nostocaceae; genus Nostoc; species Nostoc sp. UHCC 0870. The sequence goes on from NZ_CP091913.1 coordinate 3,838,955, forward strand.
TTGACTTCATCTAGCGTGAGTAATAGTTAGAGAAATCTTTGTAATACTCTTACCAAAAATAAAGTTAAAAGAAAAAAGCCAAAGATGCAGTTGACATGAAGCTTATCAACCTTCAGTCTAGTTCAGAGAAGCTTTGACTAGCTGTTTGGTAATTACAGCCAAATTTCCTGAGTCGTGGCATACTCTAGAAGAGCGCGTGTGAAATTACGTAGCTCTTGTTACTTTTTTTGAGGAAACTGTTTAATGACCGCAACATCTCCCCGATTAAAGCACGAGGTTAAAGACCTCGGCCTCGCTCCCTTGGGAAGACAGCGTATTGAATGGGCTGGACGGGAAATGCCAGTTTTACGGCAAATCCGCGATCGCTTCGCCATCGAAAAACCCTTTGCTGGTTTGCGCTTGGTAGCTTGCGCCCACATTACCACAGAAACAGCACACCTAGCGATCGCGCTCAAAGCTGGTGGTGCAGACGCGCTGTTAATTGCGAGTAATCCTTTATCAACTCAAGACGACGTAGCCGCTAGCCTCGTCTTAGACCACGAAATTCCCGTCTTTGCTCAAAAAGGCGAAGATGCAGCCACCTATAACCGCCACGTCCAAATAGCATTAGATCATCGCCCCAACATCATTGTTGATGACGGTAGCGACGTGGTAGCGGAATTAGTTCAACACCGTCAACACCAAATTGCTGATTTAATTGGTAGCACTGAAGAAACTACCACCGGGATTGTGCGTTTACGCGCCATGTTTAAAGAAGGCGTTCTCACCTTCCCCGCAGTCAACGTTAACGACGCTGACACCAAGCACTTCTTTGATAACCGCTACGGTACTGGTCAATCTACCTTAGATGGGATTATCCGCGCTACAAATATTTTGCTAGCGGGTAAGAACGTAGTCGTTGTTGGTTACGGCTGGTGTGGTAAGGGTACAGCCCTCCGCGCCCGTGGAATGGGTGCAAATGTCACCGTGACCGAAATCGACCCCATCAAGGCAATTGAAGCCGTTATGGATGGTTTCCGCGTCCTACCAATGGCGGAAGCTGCATCTATTGGTGATATCTTTATTACTGTGACTGGTAACAAGCACGTCGTTCGGGGTGAACACTTCGATGTCATGAAAGACGGTGCGATCGTTTGTAACTCCGGTCACTTTGATTTGGAACTAGATTTAAAATACTTGGCTGCTAATGCTAAGGAAATCAAGGAAGTCCGTCCTTTCACTGAAGAGTATAAGTTGACAAATGGTAAATCCGTTGTCGTTCTCGGACAAGGACGTTTGATTAACTTAGCTGCTGCGGAAGGACACCCAAGCGCAGTTATGGATATGAGTTTTGCTAACCAAGCTTTGGCTTGTGAATACCTGGTGAAGAATAAGGGTAATTTAGCTCCTGGTTTGCACTCTATTCCTGTTGAGGTTGATCAAGAAATTGCTCGCTTGAAGTTGCAAGCTATGGGTATTTACATTGATAGTTTGACTCCTGAGCAAATTGAGTATATCAATTCTTGGCAGTCTGGTACTTGATACATTGATTAGTTGATTTTTTTGGGGATAGGCTTTCGGGCTTATCCCTTTTTTTTTCTCACGCAGAGGCGCAGAGGCGCGGAGGTGAAGAGAGAGGATATAATAGGACGAAGGCTGTTATTGTAACTTTGTATGTCAGCAAAAGATTTTTTTCACAATGCAGTTCGTTTAGCTTTAGAGAAAGATGGTTGGTTAATTACTGATGATCCGTTATATTTTCGGCTGACAGCATTAGTTAAAATCAGGATAGATTTAGGAGCAGAAAAGTTAATTGGTGCTGAAAAAGATAATCAAAAGATAGCTGTAGAGGTCAAGTCGCTTCGCTCCAATTCAAAATTCAAAATTAAATACCCCACGGATAAATCCGGGGGCTTGAATTAATGCTATTTCACTTTTTTCTTCTCCATAAATAAATTTAGGGGCTTGTATCCTTTTTTCTTTGGTCAAAAGTTTTATAGGACTTTCAGCAATTTCTGAATTTCATACAGCTATTGGTCAATTCTTAAATTATAGGATAGCTTTAGAAACGCAAGACTCTGAAAGAGTATTATATTTAGCCATATCTAAAGATATATATCAAGAATTTTTTACTGATATCTTTATTCAAACTGTTTTAGAAAGATACAATATCAAATTATTAGTTTTTGATATTCAGAAGGAGGAAATAGTGTTATGGAAACATTAGATTATCGGGAGATAGTAAAAAGTATCATCTATAAATATGCAAATGAACAACCAGCAGAAGATTTAGAAAATACTGAAATTGTTTTTGATACAGAACGGGATATTTATTTATTATTGTATGCCGGATGGCGTGATGAAAACAGAATTTACGGTTGTCCCATTCATATGAGTATTAAAGATGGGAAAATTTGGATTCAAAAAGATTTTACAGAAGAAGGAATTGCTAATCAGTTAGTAGATTTAGGTGTGCCGAAATCAGATATTGTTTTAGGTTTTAGATCACCTTATGTTAGGCAATTTACTGGGTTTGCATCGGTTTAAATTTTTAATTCATTATTTTAATCGAAAAATATGCACTCACTTTTGAGGATGAGCAATGAAGCCGTATCACATTAATATTTTCTACAGTAAAGAAGATGAAGTTTATATTGCTGACAAGTAGAACGGCGTAAATAATTAAAGGTTTGTAGTAAGGACTTTAGTCCTAAAATAAGGACTGAAGTCCTTACTACGAACTCTGTCACAATAACTTTATATTACTCAGCAAGCCCTACTTAACATAGTTAGGTTTATTCCCACCGACTTACTTCTTCCTGATTTAAAATATTGCTCAGGATTTGGTTTAACTGAAGAAGAAGCGAAGCACTGCAAGAAGTTCTGAAAGCTAAAGCTACTTAATTAGAAGCGGCGGAAATAGAAGGTAAACCGATTCCAATCGCAGTATTAAGTCTCAAAGAAAGCAGCCAGTTGCAGATACCCTCGAAGTGACTACTCGCCAGGTGGAACGTTTCCTCAAGCAATACTATGATGACCAATTATCAGAATCAGCAGAGGAAGAAATTTACAGCAATCAGCTTTTTAATGCCCTCTCTTTCACCCATTGCTTTAACAGAGGAACTTCAAAATCATATTTTCCATTGATTTCTTGTAAGATATGATAACGTACCAGGCGTTTTAATACCTTTTTCGCAATTGGGGTATTAATAGAAATTAAATTATCTCTCTTGGCAACTTGTAATAATAATTCTTGACCAATTGCTATTTCTTCTGGGTTTGTGCCTGTAAATTCTGTCCAAATATTTGTAAAATAAGGTTCACCAGAAGTAAATGCCTCATTAACAGCAGCTTGCAGGAGTTCAGGAGTAATTAAATCAGTACGGTTAAAGTTAGCTTGATTCACCATTGATGCACCTAATAATTGCAAGCAGTACGGGTGACAATTGGTAAGCTTTAATAGTTCTTCTACAATACCTGTATCGTAACGCATTTTAAAAGCTGGGTCTGGATTCAGCAGTAATTCCTCAGCTTCATTAGGTTCAAGATAGACCATTTCTATCGGCACAACACTAATAAAATAACTACTCCAATTTGGACCTAGTTCTTCTAAAGTTTGCACACCCGAAAAAAGAAAGCCGAGTTGTGCATAATGTTGAATTAAGTGGCGCAGTTGGTCAAATAAACGTAGAGTTAGCTGTCCATTGCAAATGGCAGTGCCTATTTTTTCAAATTCATCAAGGTTGAGAAGGATGCGCCGTTCTCCAATTTGCTCAAGTGCTTCATCTAACCAATCTTCTAAGGTGGTGTAGGGACTAGCTTGAAATTGGGGACGTTTGGGAATATTGGGTAATTGAATGCCTTGACTTTTGCAGTCTTTATGAATTGCACGGACTAAGCCATAACAAAAATCTGATTCTTTGGTAGTGATGGCAGCACTTTGCATATCCAAAAACACGGGGAGGATATCACTAGGAAGCAGGCGAGGTAAGTTATACAAAAATGAAGTTTTGCCACAGCGACGGGGGCCATGTAACACAAGAGTGGGACGATCTCGGTCTAAAACTCGACGGACAACTTTATCAGCAAATCGCTGACGACCTTTAAATAAATCTCTTTGCTCAAGGCGTACCGGATTACCGAATTGAAAGGGATTGATTAGTTCGCCTTGAGAGAGTGTGCGTTGTTTTCTTTGTTCCCCTTTAATAACTATTTGCCAACGTTCTAGTACAGGTTTCCAGCATTTAATTGCTTCGTTGTTCAGTCCCAGTGAAGGTAATTGAAATTGTAACTGAACAAGATTATTATTGATTCGTTCTAATCCTCTTTCTCGTAAGGCTATATTTTTATTTTCGAGAGCAGATTGAATATCTCTAATAATAGTTTGTAACCGAGGAAGTAGGATAGAAAGTTCGGGTTTTACTTTTGGTGAGGGTGTTTCTGTAGTGGAGATATCACTGTCAGAATCAAGGTGATAGAAGGGGGAAATCAGGAAGGGTAAGATAGGATGATCTGAGTCAGCAGTAAAAAGTAGTTTTGGGATATTTTGAATTGGCTGGAGTTGGTCAGCGACAATTTGCGGTAAGGCATTTTGCAACGTTATTTGTAATCCTGGTAAGGAAAAATTTTGGGTATATTGAAAGATGTTTAAAGCTTGTTGCGGATTGCTACGAAAAGCGGAAATGAAAAGTTGCTCGTGATTAGGTAATGGTAAAGGTAGTTGGAGGAGTTCACTGGTATAGGGAGGTAAGCATTGAAGTAATTGCAATGCTTGAGGACGGAGGCGATTAATAATTGATGTGAAAAAACTGAAAGGAACGAAGAAAAAATATTCGATGATTCTGTAATAGCTAACTAAGGTTACGGGTATAACTAATGCTGATAGCCATCCTAAATTTTGGGCAGAAAGAGCTATTAATATCACTGTAGCAGTGACAAAAATTATATTGTTTTTTGTTGATGTAAGAGCAAAGGCTATTAAAGCTGCAAAAGCTAAAAACCAAGGAAGTGGTAAAGTAGCTCCTCCCGCCACGACGAACGCCACGACTCCCGCCACGACTCCCGCCACGATTCCCGCCACGACGACCGCCACGACTCCCGCCACGACTCTCGCCACGACTCTCGCCACTCTTCCCGCCACGACGACCGCCACGATTCCCGCCACGACTCCCGCCACTCTTCCCGCCACGACGACCGCCACGACGACCGCCACGACGACCGCCACGACTCCCGTCACGACTCCCGCCACGACGACCGCCACTCCGGCCTCATCATCACTATCTACAATATTTCCTCTCAATAAAAATAGAAAAAAGCCTATGATTATAGTTAAGAACAGTGGAAACAACCAGTTTTGAGCAGCTAACCATCCTCCTAACATCACACTGATTGTTCCTCCTAGCACCATCGCATTACGAGCCTGGGAAAGATTTTTTTGTTTGAAAAAAAATAAAACTAACCAAGTAGTTAATGATAAGGATATTCCTAAAACTGCAAGAGATATGTCAATTTGAGGTAAAGGAGGTAAAAGTTTGATAGCTTCGGTTAATCCATCTAACCAGCTATTAGGTGGTTGCAATATGACTATCCACCACAACCAAGGGATGACAAGTCCTACAGGCAGAAAAAAAACTGCTATTACATAAGCAATTAAGATTACACAAGGTAACTGCAACCAATCTAGCAATTGATTACTTGTAATTAGTCTAAAAATCAGAGGAATATTAAAAATAAATATTATTGATAGATACTGACTAATAAATCGAAAATGTCCAAAACCTAAAATATTTGCAAAACTTGTATCTGGTTTGTGTCCGTTTTCTTTCTTTTGAGGACACCATTCATTCATGCGTTGCTGAAGTCTGGAAGGACAAAACATTGCCCACCAAAACAATTCCCAAGTTTCCCTTAAAAACAGTAACATTTTATTTTAAATTTGATAGTAAAATTGTTGATTTTTTGCTTTATCTTTGAGCTTTCACAAATTCTGCAAACACACTACTAAATAAACCCCCATCCTCCCTTAATAAACCATGACGCTGAAGCCTATCTACAATTGCTGGAGTAGGAAAAGGTAAATTACCTCCTCCTAATTGATAACGCAATGCTAAACGTTCAACTTCAGTTAAATCTTTCCACAGTTCCTCAAAACGAGGCTGTGCCTGAAAAATAAACTCATTTTTAGCGTTTTCTTGATTCTCATATTGCCAAAACATCGCCCCTGCCATCTGCACATAGTAGGGCAATCCCCCTGCCATATTATCTACCCATTCTAAAAGAGCAGAGTTAGGCGTAAATCCTTTCTGGATGATACTTTGCCAAGCTTCATCCTCTAATGTTCCTAAAATAGTTGTACTGAAAATATTGGCGAAAGGAGAACCCAGACTTAAAGTTTCGTAAACCTCAGTCAGAGGGCGTTTGCTGGCAATAACCATTGTTAATAACCCCGCAGAAGCTTTAGAACGCCAATCTTCACCCCAATCCTGAAACAATTCTAATCTTTCTTTTTTACTAGCAATGGCTTCAAATTCATCTAATAAAATAATTAAACGATACCCTTCATCTACTAACACCTGTAAGCCATCTTCTACTGCAAAGCCATCTTCATTATCTTCCTTTGACCAAGGAAAACTTCCTGTTAGTTTCTGAATTCCTCGCCTTAAACCTTCAATAATCCCCTCTGGAGTATGAAAATTTCGATTTGTTAAATCTAAGGCAACAACTAAAGGCTTTTGTGCTGGGGAACAAAATTCGTTGATTCTTTCTTTGATATATCGCAGTAGAGAAGATTTTCCATTGCGTCGCAATCCTACCAAGTTGAGACATTGAGGACTAATAGCACCAATACGATTTTTAATCTCTAAAATCTCTCTCTTCCTGCCGTAAAACCTTTGTGGAGGAACAGGAGAACCATATTCAAAGGGATTTTCACCTTTGGATTTTTGTTGATGAAATTCTTTATTCTGTTGGAAAATCTCTGGAAATTTTTCTTTAATAAGTTGAGCCGAAACAGCCCTTCCCCCTAAGTCATTATCTTCATCACGAGAAAGATGCACAACACCACATACCTTTCCTGTTCGCAAATTTAGCAAAGGCGAACCACTAAAGCCAGAAATAACTTGCCCTTGCTTTAATTTATAGAGAGTAATATCCTGTTTAAAACTTATTCCTTCATATTTAAAACTTGCCGAATCTCCTTGAGAATAATCAACTTCGCTATTCTTGGGATAACCAAAAATATATAAATCATCGTTGAGATTAGGTTCTGCACTATCCAATTCAACGCAGGGATGAAGCAAACTATCTTCTTGTAATTTCAGTAAAGCTAAATCAATAGGATATTTGCAGAATTGTGTAACTTTAGCTGTGTAATTCTGGTTTTCTGCTTTCCAGAATACCTGCATTGGGTTATCTTTCGCAGATTCAACGACATGGGCGCAGGTGAGTATCCAATTTGGCGCAATAAAAAAACCTGTTCCTTGACTACCAGCTACATTCAAGCGCACTGTACAGCATTGCAATTCATCTTTATTGGTCATTAATTGCTCTCACCTAGCATCTTTATAAAAAAGATTACAATAACTGTGAGGTAATTAAATGTTATTTACCCCATTCCATCGTAATTTCTAGGTTAGCTGTGCCTGTTCCTTTGACAATTAAAGCAGTTAGTTGTCCTGACTCAACTCCAATTTGTAAACCTAGTTTGACACTAAATTTATCTGGTTTGACTGTCTCACCAATATCTTTTAATGTACCGGCAACATCTTCAGCAATGGATTTAATTATTTCTGTTGCTTGTTGAAAGACTCTGATTTCAGCAGAAACAGGTTGTTCCCCTATAGGTGTAACCTCTACGTTAATTATTCTGCCGTCAGAAAGTTTAAGGGGGACAATTTTGGTTTTCTCCGCCATACTTAATTTTTCCTGTTAATTTTTATGCTGTAGTTTTTGTAAAAAGATAGACTGAGTATAATAAGTAACGCATATTCGTTCTAGTAATACAGACGCAGGTTCATCATCAATTTGCGAATTGCGACGAATAATGTGCGAATGTACAACAAATCGGGATGACTGGATTCGAACCAGCGGCCCCTTCGTCCCGAACGAAGTGCGCTACCAAGCTGCGCCACATCCCGTAAATTTAGACATATGCCTAAACATAGCACAAATTAGGACTAATACTAAAAATTTGATTAGCCCAAGTCTTTAGCTCAAAGTAGATGTGGTCTTTAGGTTTGCTGCTTCTGAAAGCTGATGAATTCAGCGAAGGATTTGCTTGCTAGGATTAGATTTATAAAACTTTTAGTGGTAAGAGTGGATTGTGACTGTTAAACCAGACTGGTTACGAGTTAAAGCACCCCAATGGGAGCGCGTTGGCAATGTTAAAGAGATTTTACGCGATTTAGCACTGAATACAGTTTGTGAGGAAGCTTCTTGTCCAAATATTGGCGAATGCTTCCAAGCAGGTACAGCTACATTTTTGATTATGGGGCCGGCTTGCACTCGTGCTTGTCCTTACTGTGATATTGACTTTGACAAAAAACCCAAAGCTTTAGACCCCACAGAACCATCACGGTTAGCAGAAGCTGTACGCCGGATGAAACTTAATCATGTGGTGATTACCTCTGTTAACAGAGATGACTTAGCAGATGGTGGTGCTACTCAATTTGTGCGGTGCATTGAAGCAGTGCGGACAGTTTCACCACACACCACAATAGAGGTACTGATTCCTGATTTATGTGGTAACTGGGATGCTTTAAAGATAATTCTGCAAGCTGCACCAGAGGTATTAAATCACAATACCGAAACAGTACCAAGTTTATATCGACGGGTGCGACCCCAAGGGAACTACGATCGCAGTATAGAATTACTCAAACTAAGCCGCCAAATAGCCCCTTGGGTGTACACTAAATCTGGGATTATGGTTGGACTTGGTGAAACCGATGCCGAAATTCGGCAAGTTATGCAAGACCTACGCTCTGTAGATTGTGATATCTTGACCATTGGACAATACTTGCAACCCAGTCAAAAACACTTGCAAGTACAAGGTTTTATCACTCCAGAACAATTTGCTTCATGGCAAGCTTACGGTGAAGAGTTAGGATTTTTACAAGTTGTATCATCCCCATTGACCAGAAGTTCTTACCATGCTGAACAAGTGCGAGAACTTATGAAGCTTCACCCACGAAAGAGAGTGCTGAGTATTGAGTCGTGAGTATTTTGAATTTTGAATTTTGAATTTTGAATTCCTAAGAGTAGTGCAAGGAAATACAGTAGCAATTTTGGGTGCAGGTGCTTGGGGTGCAGCTTTGGCGAAGCTAGCAGCAGAAAACGGTCATAGGGTGCGTGTGTGGTCACGCCACGGATCTGCAACATTGGCAGATGTTCTACAAGATGCTCAAATAGTTCTGTCTGCTATCTCCATGAAAGGGGTGAGAGAAGTTGCATCTCAAGTACATTCTTTCACCCCTTCACTAGAAACTATATTTGTGACGGCGACAAAAGGACTAGAACCAGAAACGATCTGTACGCCTTCACAAATTTGGCAATCAACATTTCCTGAAAATCCCGTAGTTGTGCTGTCGGGGCCGAATTTATCTAAAGAAATTGAACAGTCATTACCAGCCGCCACGGTGGTAGCCAGTCGTGAACCTACAGCCGCCGAAACGGTGCAGCTGGTATTTTCTTCCTCTCGGTTTCGAGTTTATACCAATCCTGATCCGGTGGGAGTGGAACTAGGTGGGACACTCAAGAATGTGATGGCGATCGCAGCTGGGGTTTGTGATGGCTTACATTTAGGAACTAATGCCAAAGCCGCTTTAGTGACTCGCGGACTCACAGAAATGGTTCGCATTGGCAACTGCTGGGGTGCGAAAATGGAAACCTTTTATGGTTTATCTGGTCTAGGAGACCTGTTAGCTACCTGTAATAGTCCTTTAAGTCGTAATTACCAAGTTGGCTATCAGCTAGCTGGTGGTAATTCACTTGCAGAAATTCTCGCTAAGTTACCAGGAACTGCCGAAGGGGTTAATACTTGTCAGGTGTTAGTACAACTAGCTAGGCAAAAAAATATAGTTATCCCGATTACCGAGCAAGTTTATCGATTATTACAAGGTGAAGTCACTCCCGAACAAGCCCTTGATGAACTTATGTTGAGAGATATTAAAGCAGAGTACGAGTAGATAGGGGACAGGGGACAGGGGACAGGTGACAGGTGACAGGGGACAGGTGACAGGTGACAGGGGGACAGCTTATATATTTTTAAGCTAAACCTATACATTGCTAGGAGGAAATATGAAGACAGGTTGAGTGAATGCTAACTAAGTGTGAAGTGTTGATGAAAAAGTGCTAACTGTGAACAATTTAATAATTGAAAGTATCACTTGTAACAGACTACTCAAGCACCTATGATCATCTATATACCTTGATTTATTCCCAAAAAATCCCTAGAAAAAATTAGAAAATCGTCAGGAAATCACTTTCATATCCATGTAGATGTGACTATACCGATGAGGAATATGATTTCCACTGAAATATGTTTATACAAAATACCAAAGTAGCAATTAATATCTATCAATGTTGAAATGCTGACTCGGTAGTTCGGAATTTAAAGCCTGATTGTGTACTTGAATAGCTATTGGTTCAATCAAAAGTTCAGCAGCCGAGTCTAGTTCGGTTTTCATGCTTGACAGAGAACCAGTAAATTGTTTCGCAAAAAAAACATTACTGGAATTCTCAACCGTGTTAGTTAATCTAAAATCACGGGAACAATAGCAACAGTTAAATAGCTGACCGCAATCTATTGTTACCTGGAGCCATAGAGACGATTTTATGCCAGCAACATCTTTTTACGCAGATGCCGCCTACAACACCCAAAAATCCCGCCAGGCTTTAGATCCTGATCTTACGGCTGATGACGGTGAATTTTCGGTGGACGATCTCCAAGAGTTGGAAATCGCTGCTGCTGATCCCAATAACTTTGCTGCTAACGGTAACCGCCGCAGTACAGACTTAGTACGTCTATATCTTCAAGAGATAGGCCGAGTTCGGTTGTTAGGACGCGATGAAGAGGTTTCCGAAGCCCAAAAAGTCCAGCGTTACTTAAGATTGCGGATAGTGCTAGCCAATGCAGCCAAACAAGGAGATGCAGTAGTTACCCCTTATCTCAACTTAATTGAAGTTCAGGAACGTTTAACATCAGAGTTAGGACACCGCCCTTCTTTGGAACGGTGGGCTAGTACGGCTGGTGTTCAGGTATCTGACCTTAAGCCGATTTTGTCAGAAGGTAAGCGTCGTTGGGCAGAAATTGCCAAATTGACTGTAGAAGAATTAGAGAAGGTTCAATCTAACGGTCTACACGCAAAAGAACACATGATCAAGGCTAATTTGCGCTTGGTTGTGTCCGTTGCTAAGAAGTATCAAAATCGCGGTTTGGAATTATTGGATTTAGTCCAAGAAGGAACTCTTGGTTTAGAACGGGCTGTAGAAAAATTTGACCCTACCAAGGGATACCGCTTTAGTACCTATGCTTACTGGTGGATTCGTCAAGGAATTACGAGAGCGATCGCAACTTCTAGCCGCACGATTCGCCTTCCAGTTCACATCACAGAAAAACTTAACAAAATTAAAAAAGCTCAACGCAAAATTGCTCAAGAAAAAGGTCGCACTCCTACTTTAGAAGACCTAGCAATTGAGTTAGAAATGACACCGACTCAAGTGCGGGAAGTTTTGTTGAGAGTACCTCGTTCTGTTTCTTTAGAAACTAAAGTCGGTAAAGATAAAGATACCGAGTTAGGCGAATTATTAGAGACCGACGGTGTTACCCCTGAAGAAATGTTAATGCGAGAATCTTTACAAAGAGACTTGCAAAATTTGTTAGCAGATTTAACCACCCGTGAACGGGATGTGATTCTGATGCGGTTTGGTTTGGCTGATGGTCATCCTTACTCATTAGCAGAAATTGGCCGCGCCCTTGATTTATCACGGGAACGAGTCCGCCAAATTGAATCTAAGGCTTTACAGAAGCTGCGCCAACCCAAGCGTCGCAACCTCATCCGCGACTATTTAGAGTCGTTGAGTTAGTTGAAATAGTCAATAGTCAACAGTCAATAGTTAATGCTTAATAGTAAACAAAATCTCAACTATAGATTGTTGACTCTGGACTATTTATCAGCTAGGAAGAAAAGTGCAAAACTCCGTATTTTTAAATCAGAGATGTAGCGTAAACGGTAAATTTATTTGCCGTTTTAAGAAAGTTTGGCAATTAGTGATAACATTATCTCATCAGCCATTTTGGCAGATATCCTAACAGTAGGGATCATAAATTATTAGATCCATCTTCTCAAACTCATCAATTATTTTTAAAATTTAATAAATATTCGCAATAAGCAACAGTTGTTGCCAATGACTCCAAATATTTGCTATATTCTCAATTAATAAGCTTTGTTGAGAAAAATTAGTATGACTGTCTACACAAATACGTCACTCAAGGCTGAATTAAACGAACGTGGTTGGCGTTTAACTCCCCAAAGAGAAACTATATTACACATTTTTCAAGAACTCCCTCAAGGCGAACATTTGAGTGCTGAGGATTTATATCACCGCTTAGAAGGTGAAGGTGAAGGGATTAGCCTTTCAACTATCTACCGGACTTTGAAGTTGATGGCGCGGATGGGCATCTTAAGGGAACTTGAACTCGGAGAAGGGCATAAGCACTACGAAATCAACCAACCTTATCCCCATCATCATCATCACTTGATTTGTGTGCGTTGCAACTCAACCATTGAGTTCAAAAATGACTCAATTTTAAAAATTGGGGCTAAAACTGCTCAAAAGGAAGGTTTCCACCTACTTGACTGTCAAATGACAATCCATGCAGTATGCCCCAAGTGCCAACGGGCGTTGATGCCGCTTTAGCCCCAAGTACCGCTACGCGGAAGTCAAAAAGCTTATAGCATAGGCTGTTCAGTTATTTAGAATTGTTGCTGCTATTCGGAGGTAAATTACCTGTTACTGACTTACACTGAGCAAATGCTGAAGCGGGTGCTAAAAGCGTCCGCTTCTAACATCAGTGAGGCTGATACCATAAAATTCCTGTGCTTGCTTGATAGCTTTTTTGGTATCTTCTGCCATTAAGCCATTTAATTGGCCTTTATAAAATCCTCTTGCTTGCAGTCGTCTTTGGATCTCTAAAACACTAAAATCACTTTTCGGTGTTTTAGTAACTAAGTTATGTAATTTAGCTCTGGTAGTAGGCCCAGCAATCCCACTGACAGCTAAATAATTACCGGCTTGAAATCTTTTTACTGCATCTGCGGTGTAAGAACCAAAGTAGCCGTTGGGTTGTCCTTGTAAATACCCGGCTTGAATTAACTGTTCTTGCAGCACTCGGACTCCTTCGCCGCGATCGCCTAGACGGAGTTGATCTTTATTCGCCGCTTGCGGAGGCTGAGAAGTTCTACCACCTACACCCAGTGGGGGTAATTTTGCCGTTGTTGCGGGGCCAACAATGCCGTCACTATCCAATTTATAAGCTGATTGAAACCTTTTTACAGATTCTTCAGTGATCGGCCCAAAAATGCCGGTAGCGTTACCGTAATAAAATCCTGCTACTCGCAAACGTTCTTGCAAAACTCTCACCTCTTCACCTTCATCGCCTTTACCTAAATAGTTGGGGCTTTGACGCTTCTTAGTGACTGAATTAGCGACTACAGTTTGTTTTGGTTTTGTACTGGTAGTAGCATTGCTGCGAGTTTGTGTATTAGCAGTGCTAGTTTGTTTTGGTTTTGTACTGGTAGTAGCGTTGCTGCGAGTTTGTGTATTAGCAGTGCTAGTTTGTCTCAGTGTCGTTTGATTACTGACAAAAGTAGCTGTTGGCGGTTGGCTAATTACAGTAGCTCCACGCCAACTATCTAATTTTTCTAAGGTGCTAGCCCCGACAATACCATCAACAGGCAAACCTGCGGCTTGTTGAAAACGCCGCACAGCGTCTTCTGTGGGAAAGTCATAGACTTGAGTAATGGGTGCTTGATAAAAACCTGCGTTTTGCAGTTTTTGTTGGATATTTCTGACAGAAGGGCCTTGATCTCCTCTTTCTAATGCCCAGACACTACTAACGCTACCAAGAACTGATAGTGTCAGAGCAAGGGGTAGCATATACTTCCAAGCCTTACTAGACAAACGTTTCCAGTCGGGTAGAGTCGCTTTATCTAGTAATGGGTCAAAAGAAACTAACTCATTGGCTTCGTTACCTTCGTAGGCGAAAGCTAGATGTAAATACGCGATGTTGTCCATAATTCCTACACCACTTACTTTTCTTCAATAGCTGCTTCAGCTTGATGTACTAAGTTGCGTAAAGTATCTAATGTTTGTATATTTACATCCTGCCATAAACCGCGCTTGTGTGCCTCTAATAATTTTTCCGCAATATCACGTAGAGCATGGGGATTTTTCTCCTGAATAAAGTCACAAACTACGGAATCAAGCAAATAAGCCTGCATGACACCCTGATACATATAGTTTTCGACACATCTGGCCGTAGCATCATAGGCGAATACAAAATCTACAGTTGCTGACATTTCAAATGCACCTTTGTAGCCGTGGCGCATCACACCCTCAATCCATTTAGGATTCACCACACGAGAACGATACACCCGCGCAATTTCTGATTTAAGTTGGCGGACGCGTGGTTGAGATGGAATGGAATTATCACCAAAATAAGTTTCAGGGTTTTTCCCTTGGATAGACCGCACCGCCGCCGTTAATCCACCCTGAAATTGATAATAATCATCAGAATCGAGCAAATCATGTTCGCGGTTGTCTTGGTTTTGCAGGACAATTTGCATTTGCCCTAATCGCTGGGTGAAGGCTTCGGGATTGGGGACTGGGGACTGGGTATTAGGTTGGATTTCTCCCCCTGCTTCCCCTACACTCCCTCCTGTTCTGTCACCTGTCACCTGTAACCTGTCACCTGAAGAATAGGCGTAACAACTCCAATTAATATAGGCTTGGGCTAAATCTTGGTCATCTTGCCAGTTTTGTGATTCCATTAAGCCTTGGAGTCCCGCACCGTAAGCACCTGGTTTTGAGCCAAAGATACGATAAAGCGATCGCGCTAAGGCCGTTTCTGAAGTTAAACCTTGTTGCAACCAAAAATCAGTATCTTGCTTAACTTGCGCTGCTATGGGGTTTTGGTCTGGTGGTTCATCTAGTGCAGCGACTGCGTTGACGGCTTGCTCAAATAAATCCATTAAGTTGGGAAAAGCATCACGGAAAAATCCCGAAATGCGTAAGGTGACATCTACACGGGGTCTTGCCAAAATGCTCAAGGGCAAAATTTCTAAATCGATGACGCGCCGCGCTGCGCCATCCCACACGGGTCTTACACCCAGTAAAGCTAAAGCCTCGGCGATGTCGTCTCCCCCTGTCCGCATTGTCGCCGTTCCCCAGACGGATAAGCCTAGGGTCTTGGGATACTCGCCGTGTTCTTGGGTATAGCATTCAATCAGGTTTTCGGCTGCTTTTCTACCCACATCCCAAGCTGTTTCTGTGGGAATGGCGCGAATATCTACTGAGTAAAAATTCCTCCCTGTGGGTAAAACTTCTGGTCTTCCCCGTGTGGGTGCGCCTGATGGTGCGCTGGGGATGTATTTCCCATCCAGTCCCCGCAACAGATGGGTGATTTCCATCTGTGTTTGTTGCAGCGCAGGGAGAAGTTTGGCGTTAATCCAGTTGAGGGAATTAGGGACTGGGGAACTTAATTTTAAATTTGTAATGAGTTGTTCTACTAGTGAGGCGGCGTGTTCTTCCAGGGTGGTGACGGCATCGCCTGCGGTGTGACAGGGATTTTGAGTTTTTTGGGCTAAAATTTGCTTGTCGCTTAGTGATAATTCACTGCTGAAATCGGCGGTGAGGGGGTCGAGGTCTAAACCCCAATCATCGGCTAAGGATCTGGTAATCCCTGGAGAATAGCGGTTGGGAATGCGAGCGATCGCTACAATTAAGTCCCGTAATTGTCTACCTTGGGGACATTGCCCAAAAATGTGCAATCCATCTCGAATTTGTGCTTCTTTTAGTTCGCATAGATAGCCATCTAAGGAATTTAAAATTAAAGACTCAAAATTTAAAATTTCTTTTTCATCTTGAATCCCTAAGTCTTTATAAAGATTTTCTTGGATGACTAGTTCTCGGATGCGATCGCGCAAGGCTGGTAAGCGGGAAGGATCTAAACTTTCCGCTTCATAATATTCATCAATTAAATTTTCTAGCTTTTGTAAAGCCCCATAGAGTTCTGCGCGAGTCATTGGGGGCGTAAGATGGTCTATGATCACCGCTTGGGCGCGACGCTTGGCTTGCGAACCTTCACCGGGGTCATTGACAATAAATGGGTATAAGTGGGGCATTGCACCAAAGGCTACTTCGGGATAGCAAGTGCTAGATAAAGCTAAACTCTTACCGGGAAGCCATTCCAAATTTCCATGTTTCCCCACGTGAACAATCGCATTAGATCCAAAACATTCCCGCACCCAATAATAAAAAGCTAAATAGTTATGGGTTGGCTCTAAATCCGGTGCATGATAATTCAAACTAGGGTCAAGATCATAACCCCGTGATGGTTGAATACCTACAAATACATTACCTAGTTGAATACCGGGAATTGGGAATTGGGAATTGCTTTGTTGTCCCTCCAGTCCCCAGTCCTCAGTCCCCCACCTCTCCCCAATACCTTGCTGTACTATTTCTGGTAAAGAGGCAAAATATTCTTGATATTCAGCAGTTGATAAACTTTGCTGTACTGGTCGCCAGTCTCTACCTTCTGGATCGTTGGTAACACCAGCCGTTAAACGTGCGATTAATTCATCACTATTAGTGGGGGGATTTTCTACTAAATACCCTTCTGCTTGTAATGCTTTGAGGATTTCTATACAACTAGCTGGGGTATCTAATCCCACACCGTTGGCTAAACGTCCATCGCGGTTGGGGTAATTAGCTAAAATCAGGGCTATTTTGCGCTCTTGGGGTGGTTTGGCGCGTAGTTTAACCCAATTCGCTGCCAGTTCAGCAACAAACTCAATGCGATCGCTCACTGGTTCATAAACTACCACATCTGTTTCTAAGTCAGGATGATGTGTTTGTACCGCCTTAAAGGACACAGCACGACTAATAATTCTGCCATCCACTTCTGGTAGAGCAACATTCATCGCAATGTCGCGGGGAGAAAGTCCTTGTGATAGTGCTTCCCACTGCTCTAAAAATCCGCCACTGAGGATAACTTGCAATACAGGAACATCTAATTTTTCCCACAGTTCAGTCTGGGGTGTTTCTGTATCTAACCGTGCCAAGGAAAAGCTAGTGGTATTGAGTAATACTGAAACTTGCTCTGAGTTCTGACCTTGAAAAAACTGCATTAACTCTGTTTGCACATCAGGGTCACGCAAAGAAGAAACAAACACAGGCAAAGGTTGTAAGTTTCTTTGCGCCAAAGCCGCACACAACGCATCAATAACTTTAGTATTTCCCGCCAAATAGTGAGCGCGGTAAAACAATATACCGACTTTAGGAATTGAGCATGGCACATTGGGGTAAAATCTCCCCTGCTCCCCTGCTCCCCTCTCACCTGTCACCTGTAACCTGTCACCTGTAACCTGTAACCTGTCCCCTAAATACACCCCCACACGGGGAACTCGTTGCGGTGGTGCTGGATTATATACAGTGGCTAAACATTTATCACTGATAAACTGGAGAGCGTTAACAAAATTTTCTACGCCGCCTTCATTGAAATACTGCCATATTTGGTTAACAGTAGTCGCAGGCAAGGTAGACTGAGAAAACAATTCAGGATCGAGCGCATCGTCTCCTGGCATTACAATTAGGTGTACACCATTACGTTGCACAATTTCCTGCACTATTTCTAAACCGTAAGCCCAATAGGAACGTCCTCCTATCAGGCGCAAAATGATTACTTGGGCAAGTTCTAAAACTTGTTCTGCGTAAGTATCAATGCTTATTTGTTGCTGCAACAGTAATAAATTCGCTACTCTCAATGCAGGAAATGTTGTAGGTAATTGGGGAACTGTAGCAGCCAGGGTTTGAATGTCGGTATCAGCAGCCGTAATAAATACAAAGCTAGCTGGGGTTTGTTCTAGAAAAATAACACCTTCTGACTGGTTCAATCCTACCGATGTTGTACTTAAACGATGCATAATCCTGTATTACCGCTTTAAACTGTTGGTTAGAACATAATCAAACAATATTTCAGCCCAGAACCCTATCCTTCTTAGAAAACCATTGAAAATGCTTAGTTCTCCTGATTTGAGCTTTTCTCGAAATTTACCTTTAGTTGTATTTAGTCAGCTTGGGGAATTGTTGCAGCAGATGGCTCATGCAGTAGAAACTGCTGCTTTGGTACTCACAGAAGCTATTTTGTCTAGGATTCGTGTACCTGTGGAGTGGGAAAGACAGAGATTTACATTGGTGGTTTCTGAGCGATTTAGTGCGCTGATGGTGGGTGAGCAAGAACAAGAGAATCGGTTGTGGGAAGAAATTATTCCTTTAAACCAGGTGGTAGATAATTATACAGACTCATCACTTCATACTAGGTTGACATTTGATGCAGAGGCGATCGCCTCTTTTATCTCAAAATTGCGAGATTTGTTTGGTTGTGATTCTGATACCTACCAACATTTGGAACACTATCGCCAAATTCTCAAACCTAATGATGCTACACTACAAAGTCAATTTTCTTTATTATTATTAGAATATCTTTTACCACAGCCAGGCGGGGAACTAGCAACACCTACACTTGCTAATGTGCCGGAAATTTATAGCTGTCAACCAGTAGAAGATGCTTTAAAAAAACAAATTTCCCAAGAGCGACTACTGAATCAGGTGACAACCAAAATTCGCAAAAGCCTAGATTTGTCGGTAATTATGACTACGGCAATTGCACAAGTAAGGGAGTTTTTGGAATTAGACAGATTAGTAATATATAAATTTGAGAGTTCACGAGTCAATAATTACAATCCCCTCTACCCCCGAATGCAAGACTTGCAAAAATATGGGGGTTGTATAGTTTATGAAGCTCGTGCCACAGATACAATTCCATCAATATTACATTACCAGGAAAAAAGTTGTTTTGCTAAAAATTCCCCATGTTGGGAGAAATATCGTCAAGGTTTTACTTTAGTTGTAGATGATATTGAAAAAACTTACGCTCTCGAAGAGTGTTTATTGGATTTTTTAAGACAAAGCCAAGTCAAAGCAATGTTAGCAGCACCGATTATGTTTGAAGATAAACTATGGGGGTTGCTAATTGCTCATCAATGTTACAGTCCCCATCAGTGGACTGAGAGCGAAAAAAGTTTGTTGAATTCCATCGCTGAACAATTAGCGATCGCCATTCATCAATCGGAATTAATGCGATCGCTCACTCAAGAGAAACAAACTCTCGAACAACGTGTCATTGAGCGCACAATGGCTTTACGGGATGCGTTACTCGCGGCGGAAGCTGCTAGCCGCCTCAGAAATGAATTTTTAGCCACTATTAGCCATGAATTACTCACCCCTCTAACTTACGTGATTGGTATGTCGTCTACCTTATTACGCTGGCCTTTGGGTGAATTGAGTCAACGACAACGGGATTATTTACAAACAATCCATGATAGCGGTGAACATCTCTTAGACATGATTAACGACATCCTCGATTTATCGCAAATTGAGGCCGGTAAAGCAGTATTAAATATTGCAGAATTTTCTTTAGTCAAGATTGCAGAAAACACCATAGAATCATTATTAGATAAAGCTCAAACTGAGCAAATTAGTCTAAAACTTGATTTGCAAATTGATCCGAGCCGCGATCGCTTCACTGCTGATGTAGGACGAGTAGAACAAGTCCTCTGGAATTTATTAACCAATGCGATCAAATTTACCCCTGAAGGTGGTAATGTAACTTTGCGTTTGTGGGTGGAAGATGAGACTGCTATTTTTCAAATTGAAGATACAGGTATTGGCATTTCCGAAACCCAAATACCTCTATTGTTTGAAAAATTTCAACAACTCGATACACCCTATCGTCGCCGTTATGAAGGTACAGGGTTAGGTTTAGCTTTAACTAAACAATTAGTAGAACTACATCGAGGTCGCATTGAAGTAGAATCCACAGTAGGAATTGGCTCAATTTTTACAGTCTGGATACCATCTCAGCCGATGAGAGTGCTGAGTGCTGAGTGCTGAGTGCTGAGTGCTGAGTTCGGAGTGCTGAGTTTCTAACTTGTGCGTTGAAAAATAATCATTTCAGTACCGACAACTGGGTTACGCGCTACTAACCTATCTTGAGAGTCGATGATTTCTAAATGAGCAAAATCTAATTCTTGAGAACGTTGTAATATCTCGGCTGCTAGTTGATTTTGCTCAGATGCTTTGAGATTGTACCAATCATCATTAATTTTGACTGTTAGGCTACTGGTGCGGAAGTTAGCTTGAATTGATTTTATGATGCCAGAGGCGATGCGCTCGCTAATTTCTGAGACTTGATTTTCAATGGCTGCTATTAATCTTTGTTCTGGCGTTAACTCTAATATTGGTGTTGGTGTTGGTGTGGGAGTCGGTTCTGGTGTTGGTTCTGGTTCAGTTGGTGGTGTAATTTCTTCTGGTGGCTGTGGTTCTGGTGCGGGTGCTTCGGGTGGCGTAGTTATGATTGGTGTTGGTGTTGGTGTGGGAACTTCTTCCACTGGGGGAACTGTGGCTATCTCTGTGGGTTTGTTAGTAAATACAGTTACCGTTGTCCACACTAAAATTACGGCGATGGTAGCGATGATGCCTGTCAAAGCGTCATCCGTCAACTTGATAGACAAATTTGATGGTAAAAAAGGACGGACTTGTCTAAGTAAAAATCTACTCCATTGAGATGGGAGAGAACGCCAAAATCCCGGTGTTGCTTCAGTACCTGGAGGGGGTGCTGTCTCTAGTTTATCGACAGTGGTTTCTAAAAGTGCGATCGCTCCCCTGAGAAGTTGAATGATTGTCCCCTTCCAAACAGGCTGTACTCTCCTTTGGCGGGGTTGATTTCTCGCTTCATTTGTCGGTTCTGGTTGATTAGCTTGGGGTTCAGGGGAATTGTCTTCTGACATGGAACTTTCACCAACAACAGAGAATCAAAGACGAGTGGTGAGCATGATTGCTGCTACCGCCTCTTGTGCCTTAATGTATCACTTCGTCGAGCAAAATCATGAGTAATTGCATTATGTAATACCCTATGGTAAAGCTGTGCTTACAGAATACAATAACGAATTATCAATTATTGAATTTAAAAAGTGATGAAACTAACCCGCCGACAATTTTTATTGTTAAGTAGTGTCAGCACCCTGGGGACTGGTGTTTTAAGTTGGACATTAATTCGTCAAAATGGCCAAAGTAAACTCATAGATTTAGCAACCGCCGCCACACCGACTAAAAAAGACTTACTTTTGCGGTTTATCTCTGTAGCTGATACTGGGACTGGAGCAAAAGGACAGTATGATGTAGCTAAGGCAATGACGCGTTATCACCAGCGAAATCCTTATGATTTGGTAGTTTTGGCTGGAGATAATATTTACAACAACGGCGAAATTGAGAAAATTCAGGCTGTTTTTGAGCGTCCCTATCAAGATTTGCTCAAACAAGGCGTAAAATTTCAAGCTTGCTTAGGTAATCATGATATTCGCACTGATAACGGTGAGCCACAAGTCAAATACCCTGGCTTTAATATGAACGGACGCAGATATTATAGTGTTCGCCGCGATCGCGTGCAATTTTTTGCTTTAGATACTAATAATAATGCTGATTGGCAAAATCAATTAATTTGGTTAGAAAAAGAATTAAGTAGTAGTAATGCTACTTGGAAAGTGGTATTTGGACATCACCCAATTTATTCATCTGGTGTCTACGGTAGTAATCAAGCTTTTATTAAAACTTTCACACCAATGTTTAAAAAATATGGTGTGCAATTGTATATCAATGGACATGAACACAGTTACGAACGTACTCGCGCTATAGATGGGACTACCTATTTAACCTGTGGTGCAGGTGCAGGTAATCGTCCTACAGGACGTTCAGAGTGGACTGAATATTCCACTAGTAATTTAAGCTTTGCTACCTATGAAGTGTATCCCAATAGAATCGAAGTTAGTGCTATTGGTACTAATCATCGAGTTTTTGATAGGGGTATAATTAAAATCAGCTAAATGTTTAAGTTCAACACCCAAATAATCCAGGCGATCGCCTAACACTAGCTACACCTACGTATAGTACATAATTATAGCGATCGCCTTTCTAAGTTCATGACTATAAACTTAATTTTTTGCAATTATTTAAAATGAGTTATTAGACTATGTATAAAAATAAAAAGTATAAAGGCAAAACTGGTGAATATAGAAACACTAAGAGTAATTAAAATAGGTACATTCATCGATTGAATTATGGTGATTGCTCCAATACTGAAACCTATCGCAGCTATAAAACTGATCAAGCTGACTAGATTTTTATTCACAATCTCCCCCTATTCCTAATTCACGCATTCCTATTACTAATAAATGATTAGCAGTGTTGAATGCTGTAAAAGGCATTACTTTAGATCAGCTTAAATTGTTTGTTAGGTATGCAAAATATATATATTTTTATCGTGAGTCAGTAAAAAAATAGGATTGAGTTCGTAGTAAGGACTTCAGTCCTTATTTTAGGACTAAAGTCCTTACTACAAACCTTTAATTATTTACGCTGTTCTACTTATTTACTTATGGATAACTACTGGCGTACCTAAAGAAGCCCAATTAAATAGCCATTTAGCATGATTAGGGGCAAGATTTACGCAACCGTGGCTGACTGGCGTGCCAAATTTTTTATGCCAATAAGCACCATGAATACCATAATTACCTTGATAAAACATGGCATGGGGAACGTTGGGAACATCATAAGTTCTACCACGCATACGAGTAGACTTGTGCTTTGATTGAATTTTAAAATTACCTATGCGTGTAGGTGTGGCTTTTTTACCAGAGGAAATAACGATCGCATAAACTGGTTTTTTTCCTTCCCAAGCGATTAATCTCTGCGTTGAGAGATTAATCTGAATCCAGCGTTCTTCTGATTTTTGTAGAGTTTGGATATTTTCGGCAATTTTGGGGTTAATTGAACTAGCCCAAACTGTACCCGAACTGATGCAGATTGTACTTAATGACAATCCTGCACCAGCCAGAAATAGTTTTAAGTAGCGTGTCCAGTCGTGAGAACTTAATATTTTCATGGTAGAAACAGACGAATAACTAAATTTCAACCAGGTTTGTAGAAATCAAATATAACTGTGGTTTTGAAAGAATTTCATCCAGAAAAATACAGAAATATAGCGGGAGAGTCTGATATTTCTGCTGAGGAGTGTCAAAGTGGACTACTTTTACCAGAGTGTTGCAGCAATTTTGCTATTTCTGTGACTAACTTATCCAAGGTCGAAGGCTTTTGGAGATAAGTTTGAAACCCAGACTCAAGAGCCTTCTGATCTGCCTGATCTTTGGCATTGCCAGTAAAAGCGATCGCGGGAATTTCTCTTTTGTGGGGAGGCGTAAGCGTTCTGACTTTCTGTATTAACCAATAGCCGTCTTTTTCTGGCATATTAATGTCGCTAATTACAAGATCCACTGGGAATTGTTTAATCATCTCCAAGGCGGATATAGCTGATAATGCCGTCAGCACTTGAATACCATAGGCTTCAAGAATATCAGTAATTAATACTAAGATATCTGGGTCATTATCTACTGCGAGGATTGTAAATCCTTTCAAGATAGCTAAGTCTATTATATCGTTTCCAATATTTGGAATATCAAAGTTTTCGGGCATATATGTAGGATTAATCTTTGATTTTTGAACAAAAAATAGGGTGAATTAAAGTTTGTTAAAAAAGGATTTGCTACACTACCAGGGACTTTTTAACATCCTCTTAGCCTTTAACGCAACTCACTCCAAAAATAGCTACTATTCCTCATAATTTTTATGTATTAATATCACCTCTGCTTCTAGTGCTAAGACCTCTTTTACTGCCATCAGATTACTGCATCGTGTTTCTAGTGCAGAAGCTGGTAAGTTATTTTCGTTAGATAATACTAAGTTATTAATTATCAAAATAAATTGATCAAGGTCGATTGGTTTCAGTAAATATCTTTCACACTCTATCTCTAGCAGTCCGTTAATACTACTTCTGGTACACGTTGAAGTGACAATTATTGGAATATGATTCCTATTGTCTGCTTCCATAGCATTTAATTTGTTAAGCAATGTATAAATACTTTCACCGAAGAAAGTAATTTCACAAATTATCATGTTGGGAACAAACCAACTGAGAATTTCTACAGCCTCCCTTATAGAGCCAGATGCTATCACATTTGCGCCAAAATCTTTGAGAAATATGCTATACAGCACTCCACTATCGAGATCGTTGTCTACAACTAGTATTTGCACACCTTTGAGTATCTCAACTTCGGAAGGATCAGCAATCGTTAAATTCATAACAAAACCTGCGCTGAGGATTTAAGTAGAAAATGGGATGGAAACAACTGTAATTACAAGGAGGATAAATAACTGGCTATTTGCATCAAAAACAGGAGAGAATCACTGAAAGGTGCAGATGAAATGTTCTGCTTCTGGGATATTATTTTTATGTTGTTTGATTTGGTGAATGAATTGATTGATTACAGCAAAAACGATATACAATGGTTCTAAATAGCAAATCATTGAGTTGTATTTTCTCCATGTATAGTAACAAGACATAAATAAATCTACCGTTGAAAATAAGTGAAAAACTCACCATCAGGTGCAGATGAAATATTTTGTTATTAGTAATATAATTTGCTACTGTTTGATTTGGTGAATAAGTTGATTAACTACGAAATAAAATGTAGTTATTTAAGCAAAAAATCTATTGCCATTCCCTATCCTCAAGTTCCTTCTGAGGCAACAATAATGTGGCTTCAATTTCCTGTCTAATAGCAGCAGTCACTTCACAATTACTATGTAGGCAATCGAGTAATAGCTGATTGGCATCGTAGTAGCGTTGCAGCACTTGCTGCTGCTCAGGGCTAAACTCCCACTGGTGATTAATATTGCGATAGTTAATGACCGTAATTTTTAACTGTTCAGCCCAGGCTGAGTAGTTCGTTTGACACCATAGCCGAAACCGTTCTTGATTTTGATGAGAATTTGGCAATTGGTCAGAGAGTTGTTGTAGAGATTTATAGAGTCCAACATCAAGAACAATACCCAAAATGTTGGAGAGAGCATCGCCACAGGCATGAATATGGGCAAAGTCCTGGCTCTTATCAATTGCACACTCCAGTAGCAGATTATCCAATGCCGCATCGAGAAACATCCCTTGGTCAAGGCTGCTGGCTAAAGCAAAGTGAGGAGCTAGGTGAGGATTCTGACTCAAGCCCAGGTAAAATGCTCGAATTGTCGCATCTTTTGGTTGAGTAGGAATAGTACGGGATTTTTGGCTAGCCCAGGTCAAAAACTCTTGTAGATAAGGGTCTTGGGCAACCAGTGCATCAATCTGTTGCTTCATTAACTGCACCAAAGAGTCTGCACTCCGTAGCATGGTAGCTGTCAACAAAAAGATTTCGCGCCAGTGCGGGTCAGTGATGTGACTGACCAGACCTCCCATTGCTTGCTCTAATGCCTGTAGGTTGTGGCTAGCAACGATTTTTCTTGCTGTGAAGTATTCTTGAAATGCGAGATATGAAAAAGAGAAAATTCCCCGCGCCCGTTCTGCAAGTAGCCCATGTTGGGCTTCGATGGCTTTCAGTGCTGCTTCACTTTCTATTTGCAGTTCCTCTGCATCCATTGGCACGTTTGTCAAATTCTGAATATAGTCACCAATATATTGCTCAACGATGCGTTGCTCAAAAAAATACTGCCCTTGTTCAAATGTCACGGCTGCAATCTGACTCAATAATTTCAGCTTTTGGGGTAATAAAAACCCCCGGTAAACCTCATCTCGTTCAACACCTCTGGCTTCATCCCATTTACCCAACAGCAGGTCTAGACCTTGCTTATAAAAGTCAGTGCGCTTAGTCGGAAATTTTTCTTGACCGTGAAACACCCAGCAGGCAAGATGCAGAAATAGGGGTGTGACGACAAGTTGGCGAAATTGCCAGTTTTCATCTAAATCTAGTTTCTGAATAAACTCAACAGACTGGGACTGACCATCTTGAGCGTTCGTCTTGGTAAAAGCCACAAACCATTTTTGAGCGAAGGCTCGGATTTGTTCTGAGGTAAATGGGGCAATTTCAACATCGGTAAAGCCTCGGAGTCTAAGTCTTTGTGCTGCTGTACGACAGGTCGCTACCAACTGATTTTTGTGATACTTATCTGAAAATCTGCGAATTTCGCTTAAGACGGCATTGCTTTGTTGGTTAAGAACTTCATCCATACCATCCAGCAAGAGCAATACTCTGCCGGCATTTAGTAAGGTTTCTATGACTGAGACATCGGCAATGCCAGAGGTGAGGAACTCTTGGCGGATGTAGTTTAATAGGCTGAACTCGTTGTTAATCTTAGACTCTTGGGCAAAATTTCTCAGGGTGATGAAGATTGGCACTTGATTCTCTGCAAATGCGCCTTGGTTACACTGAATGGCGAGATGTTGTAAAAAGGTGGTTTTACCTACCCCTGGTTTGCCCAGTACCCTGAGCTTGGAGTATGTTGCAACTGCCCGTATACCGGGTATATGTTTCTGGTCAACCTCACCTAAACCAAAACGGTCAAATTCTTTGGGATCAAGGTTTTGCAGCTCCGTGATTTCTAACGACTGAAAGCTGGCAATTTCCTCCAAAATATTCACATCAATATATATGTCATCGATCGCAACGGGACGGCTGATGTCCAATAATTGCAAAATACCGCACTGGTCTTGAATTTTATCTAAGCGTTGCGATCGCACTTGCTGCACTAATCTATCAATATCCAAAACAGGAGGCTGGGTGAATTCTTCTCGGTTAATAAATTCTGCCGGGGGATTAGTCGCAATCTCTCGCCAATTCAGTTCTAAGACCGTACAAATTTCCATAAAAGTATGACGCTCAACTGGACGACCACTGAAAAACCGCCAAATTGGTTGTCTAGTTTTGATGTTGACTTCTTCTGCTAGATTCTCTTGTGTCCACCCCTTGCGAGAAAATGCTCTTTTAGCCTCTTGAATTCCTGTGAGTGATGCTTGGAGCGATCGCTTGACCATAGGACAAAAACTTAATCATAAAAATCAGCAAATTAAAGTTTTATGGCTCTCCTAGACTAGCTATAACAAATTAATACTTAATATCAGGTTAAATCCTTACATAGTCTGGGATTCAAGAGTAATAAAGTAAATTTTTATTAAATCCTTGATTTTATTTTGGCGAAACCTTGTTATATCAATCATTTGAGCCATTTTTTAGTGTTAATTTATCAAACCAAGTCTGGGAGAGCCAGTTTTATTAACATCTTTAATCTTAGAGTTTTTTCTATGATAGAAAATTTTCTCTTGATTAAAATTATACAAAATTCAAGAGTAACTCTCAATTTTTTTTAACATTTGTGACAAAATCAAACACTATACATTGATCTTATACATCTCAACCTAGAGATAAGACTTAAATTCAAACATTGATATGTAATGCTATAGAAATAGATATGCCAGATGACTTATCAATACTTACTTGCTGAAAAAGCATATTTGCATTAATAAATATCACTTCAATATGTTTTTTGTATTCAGAAAGTTTTTATCTGAAAACTGGCTAATTTTTATCTATTATATTTGTGCTAAAAATGTTAATAATGAATCGGAGTTTATTATCAATTAAAATAACTTTTTTAAGCTAAGTTTCGCAGTAACTCACTAGCCAATTGCGCGATCGCCTGCCAATTTCTCTGTATGATTAACTGTTTGGGAAATAACTCCCCACTCAAGCCAACAGCAACAGCACCAGCTTGGATCAGTTCTTGAGCATTTTCTAGGGTGACTCCCCCTGTGGGAATTAAGGGAATATGACCGAGTGGCCCTTGCAAACTCTTAATGTAGCTAGCACCTCCCACCGCTTGTACAGGAAAGACTTTCACACAGCTAGCACCATAAGACCACGCCGTAATAATTTCGGTCGGGGTGAGTGCGCCAGGGATAATTGGTGTATCTTGAGCTACTGCTGCTTGAATCATGGCAGGATCAACATGGGGTGTGAAGAGAAATTGCGCCCCAACAGCGATCGCCTCTTGCAACTGCTGTACATTAAATAATGTCCCCGTCCCAATGGTACATTCGGGTAATTTGCTGCGTAGGTGCGTAATTA
Source organism: Nostoc sp. UHCC 0870 (assembly GCF_022063185.1). Taxonomy (NCBI): domain Bacteria; kingdom Bacillati; phylum Cyanobacteriota; class Cyanophyceae; order Nostocales; family Nostocaceae; genus Nostoc; species Nostoc sp. UHCC 0870. The sequence goes on from NZ_CP091913.1 coordinate 3,867,274, forward strand.
ATTCGCCGGCGCGATCGCTATTCCAGGTAATTTCAATCAGTTTCATCCCCCCATCTGCTACAGCCAAAGCCATTTCCAGTCCTAATTCCAGCTTTGGTGCGCGAATAACTGCAAGCGATCGCTGTTGTTGCAACTGTGATAACCAAACCTGATTAGACATTTCGATATTTCCCAAAGTTTCTGGCTGTTTTAAGGATGCAGAATTTGCATTTTAGCTGTTCAGCCCCTAGATAGGTCATCAACTAGCAGCAGATGAGTTTTTCTCTGCTGTGCAGAACGCTCGATTAGTTAAAAATGCCGAGGCTTACTATCGCTCAATGTTTAGTGGGCGAGTTTCATCATGGAATATTCGCGATCGCCATATGGCAGAAATGCTAGAACAGCTAGTTGAACATTTAGATCAACGAGGAACACCCAGCAAAGTCGTTGTTTGGGAGCATAATTCCCACCTAGGAGACGCAAGAGCCACAGATATGGGAAAACTGGGTGAAGTAAATGTGGGTCAATTAGTACGCGATCGCTACGGACAAGATGCAGTGCTAATAGGGTTTAGCACCTACACAGGAACAGTCACAGCCGCTTCTGATTGGGGCGGAACAACGGAACTTAAGCAAGTGCGTTCCGCTTTACCAGGTAGTTATGAAGCCCTATTCCATCAAACAGGAATACCACAATTTTTGCTTTTGTTGTGGGATAATAATCCGGCTATTACTAGTCTGAGAGAACCAAGATTAGAAAGAGCAATTGGTGTCATTTACCAACCCGAAACCGAGCGTATCAGTCACTATTTTTATGCTTGTCTTCCCGATCAATTTGATGCGGTGATTCACATTGATGATACTAGGGGAGTCGAACCCCTAGACAGGACTGCTTACTGGGAAATGGGCGAAGCACCAGAGACTTTTCCTTCAGCTCTTTAGGGATTAGGGACTGGGGACTGGGGACTGGGGACTGGGAAAAGATAATTTGTGCTAATTACATTAGATTTTGGATTTTGAATTGATTAGATATGCCAATGACGACGGAGTTTAAAGATTATTACGCAATTCTAGGTGTAAATAAAAATGCTACACCAGAGGAAATTAAACGAGCATACCGCGTTAGATATCAAAACCCAGAAGTAGGCTCAATCTTTTTCAATGATGGGACAAATTGTAGTGTGAGCATTATCAGGTTTGATTTCCCAACCTGAAAGTAGTCCTTCTAACTCTTGTTTGAGAATTAGTAATTGTTGAATTTGTTCTTCAATGTCTTTGACTTTATCTTCCAACTTAGTTTTTATGTGTTCACAAGGTAATTCTCCTGCATCGTGAACTTGCAAAAATTCTTTAATTTCTGATAATGTCAAACCCAAACTTTGAGCGCGTTTAATAAAATGTAACCGCGCTAAAACATCAGCTTTAAATAATCTAAACCCACCCTCAGTTCTGCCTGATGATGTAAGTAAACCGAGTTCTTCATAGTAACGAATAGTTTTAATCGGAACGCCACTTTCCTTGGCAACTAACCCAATCAGTTTTGATTCTTCTTGGACTAACATAATACTGTAACCCTTGATAAAAGTTTTTAGGACTTAGGTTTACTCAAAAGAAACCACCATAATTCCAACCCCATTAACCCAAGTCCACCGATTGTCACAGCAGCTTTAATTGGTAGTGATTGTTCAATTTGGCGGAATTGAGTTGTTGACACTTCATGGTTATGATTTATTTCTGCGAGTGCTTGATTGTTAGCTAAACCAAACATCAATCCCCAAGTTGCTAAACTGGCAAGAATTATTTTTCTATTCAACATTTTAGTCTTACTCCTATAAAATTGCTTTAGGCTGAAATTTACGCAGACGTAGGGCATTAGTCACTACTGACACCGAGCTAAATGCCATTGCTGCACCAGCAATGATGGGGTTAAGTAACCACCCGAAAATAGGAAAGAGAATCCCAGCAGCAATAGGAATGCCCGCAACGTTGTAAATAAAGGCGAAAAATAGGTTTTGTCGAATGTTGTGTATTGTGGCGCGGCTGAGTTGAATAGCTGTAACAATACCTTGCAAATCACCAGAGATTAGAGTAATGTCACTAGCAGCGATCGCAACATCTGTACCAGTCCCAATTGCAATACCCACATCAGCTTGAGCTAAAGCAGGCGCATCATTTATCCCATCCCCAACCATCGCCACAATTGAATGCTGAGTGCTGTTTTTTCCCCTGCTCCCCTGCTCCCCTGCTCCCTTGCTCCCTACCCCCTGCTCCCTACTCCCCCGCTTCTCAAATTGCAGCAACTTAACCACCTCTGCCTTTTGCTCAGGACGGACTTCTGCTAACACGCGCTTGATACCAACTTCACGGGCGATGCTTTCGGCTGTGCGGGGGTTGTCGCCTGTTAGCATTATGACTTCTAAGCCAAGTTTTTCTAAGGCTTGCACAGCTTGAACAGAAGTAGGTTTAATCGCATCAGCAATTCCCATCAATGCTTGCATTTCTCCGTTTACTGCTAGCCAAAAGGCAGTTTTACCAAGGTATTCCAAACGTTCTTTATCTTGTTGCAAAGCTTGGGTGTTAATTGCCAATTCTTCCATCCAGCGTTGTGTACCGATTTGTACAAGATTGTCATTTACAATACCTTGAACTCCACTCCCTGCAACTGCTGCAAAATCCCTGACTTCTGCTAATTTGACTTCCTGAGATTGGGCGTATCTGACAACCGCCTCTGCTAGCGGGTGTTCAGAATTGCGTTCTACGGCTGCGGCTAGTTGTAATAGCTTAATTTCGTTGCTGTTAGCTGTGCCGTTAACTGTGAGAAAATCTGTAACTGTGGGTTTTCCCTCGGTAATTGTGCCTGTTTTGTCTAAAACAATGATTTTGGTTTTGTGTGCCAGTTCTAAACTTTCCGCACCCTTAATTAAAATGCCGTTTTCTGCACCTTTACCTGTACCCACCATCACAGAGGTTGGTGTAGCTAAACCCAAAGCACAGGGACAAGCGATAATTAACACCCCTACTGTAGTCATCAACGCCAAGGTAATGTTACCAGTGCTGTTAAACCAAATTATAAAGGTAAGGAGAGCGATCGCCATCACTGCCGGCACAAACCAACCCGTAACTTGGTCTGCTAGTCTTTGAATAGGAGCTTTAGAACCTTGTGCTTGCTGCACTAACTGCACAATCTGCGCCAGTACAGTATCCTTACCTACCCGTGTAGCTCGAAATTGGAAACTTCCAGTTTTATTGATAGTCGCGCCAATTACCTCATCCCCTGACTGCTTTTTCACAGGTAAACTTTCCCCTGTCACCATCGCTTCATCAACTGTAGATGCACCGTTAATTACTTCCCCATCCACAGGAATCTTTTCCCCAGGACGAACTAGCACCACATCACCAATCTGCACTTGGGCAATTGGCACATCTATTTCTTGTCCATTGCGAATCAACCGCGCTGTTTTAGGTTGCAACCCAATTAATTTACGGATGGCTTCTGAGGTTTGACTTTTGGCGCGATGCTCAAATAACCGTCCTAATAAGATTAAGGTAATGACAATTACAGCAGTTTCATAATATACATCTGCCATCAACCCCTGACTGATGAAAAAACCAGGAAATATCGTAGGGAAGAGAGAATAAAAATATGCTGCACTTGTACCTAAAGCTATCAATGTATCCATTGTGGCGTTATGACGTTTGAAAGCTTTCCAGGCGTTGAGATAGAATTTTTGACCACACCAGAACTGTACAGGTGTAGTTAAGATTAATTGCAGCCAAGGGTTATGCAGCCATGCGGGAATGAAAGGTAGGTGTAAGCCTGTCATCATTGGTAATGAACCAATGAACAGCACAATACTAATAATTCCCCCTACTATCAACTTTTGCTGTAAATCCCGTAACTCCTGCTGGCGATGTCTCTTGTCCTCATCATCTTCCCCTGTCATCAAGGTTTCTTCCTGCAATGGATAAGCAGAGTAACCGGCTGCACTCACCGCATTTTGGATAGTTTGTAAATCCGTCTTTTTGGCATCATATTTAATTGTTGCCTGTTCTGCCCCAAAGTTAACGCTACATTCCCCAACCCCAGGAATAGCAACAATAGCATCTTCAATATTTTTGGCACAAGCCGCGCAACTCATCCCGCGCAGTTTCAATGTGGCATTATCCATAATTAGTAACCCCATTGGTATAGCTTCATCTTGAATCCTCCAGTCAACTGGAGAGTCAAGCCCTTTGGGGAACAAATTAAATATTAAGTAGGGTTGCAAAAACTAATTGCAAATCAGACTAGTCAAAAAAAGATTTGTCTGCTACACTAAGAAATGTGTGAAAAACACGGCTCAGTAGCTCAGTTGGTTAGAGCACGGGACTCATAAGCCTGGGGTCGTTGGTTCAACTCCGACCTGAGCCATTTTGTAAGTAATAAGTAAAAAGTTATGAGTGCTGAGTAAGCATCAGATACTGTGTCTGAGCATACCTCATATATCCATGTTTTAGTACCTTGAATAAACTGGGTGTAGGAAGAGATATCTATGGTATCTGAGGAGAAAACTTTACTCATCACTCATCACTCAGCACTCAGCACTTATCACTCATCGCTCATCTATGTGGCGAATAACTTCAGCAATAGACCAAGCTTGTGCTACTGCGCCTCTGGGTTGGTGAGGTTGATCGCCATCAAAAATTTCAGAAATTGAACCAATACAAGCATCATTAAACAAGTGATCTAACAAAGGTTGCCAACTGAAAGGTAGTGGTTGTTCTGGTAAAAAACGCTGCCAAGCACGGATAAAGGGGCCAATTAACCAAGTCCAAACAGTACCTTGGTGGTAAGCGCGATCGCGTGTTTCACTATTACCTACACATTTACCAATATATTGTCGATCTGCTGGGTCAAGAGAGCGAAGACCATAGGGAGTTAGCAAGCGATAGGTAGCTAAATCTAAGACCTGACGACCTTGGGATTCAGAAAAACCGCAATGATGTAAAGACATTGCTAAAACTGCATTGGGGCGAACTTGAGTATTGCGGCGATCGTCAAAATCAATGGTGTCATACAAATAACCCAACTGGGGATTCCAGAATTTTTGTAGAGAAGCTTTTACCTGTTGTGCTTGTTGTGCATAACGCTTTCCTTGATTAGCTAAACGTACAGAATCACCAACTTCTAGCTGACTTAAACGTTCTCCCCATTGACTCATCCAACATAAAGCAGAATACCAGAGAGCATTAATTTCTACAGGTTTACCGGGACGAGGCGTTACAGGTTGTCCCTCCACTAAAGCATCCATCCAAGTTAGGGCGACACTCGGCGCATCCCAACCCAGCAGTCCATCAGTTGCGTCTACCTGGATGTTATAGCGTGTACCACCGATAAATGCTTTATGGATTTGCTGTACGACTGGGAACTGTTCAGCTAAAAATTCCCAATCTTGAGTCGCTTCTAAGTAAAGTCCTAAAGTTTCAATCCACCACAAAGCCGCATCAATGCTGTTGTAGAACGGCTCACTGTCCATATCTGGGAAGGCATTAGGGATTAGACCATGACGACAGTAACGCCCAAAAGTTTGCAGGAGACCTTTAGCTAAATTAAAACGTCCAGGTACTAAAGTCAACCCAGGTAAAGCAATCAAGGTATCTCTTCCCCAATCATTAAACCAGTGATAACCAGCAATCACCGTAGGGCCAGCAATAGAAGCTCGATAAACAATAAATTGATCGCTAGCTTTTAATAATTGTCGCCAGATTGGGGATTGAGCATTATTAATATTGCCAGTCCCCAGTCCCCAGCGATGCACTGAGCTTGTCGAAGTGTCCCCAGTCCCCAGTCCCCTAGTCCCTAAATCCCACCCAAAAATCTGAGATAGTCGTTCTTGTTCTGCTGCTACAGCTTCTGTAAATGTATCGGGAGTTAGAAGGTTCGGCGATTGTTGAGGAAAACCCATCTGGGCTTCTAAAGTTACTGCATCTCCTGGCTTGAGAGTGACTGATAAATAACCGGGACTGAAAAGGTCTTCGCGATCGCATAATCCCCGTTGTGTTTCCTCTGGAAATTCGTAATTCCAGTACCACAAAGGATCTGATCGATATTCTCCTTGTGTCCAACGCAATTGCCAAGGTGTACCAAAGCGTCCAGACGTGATGGCTTGTACACAAACTTGTTGATGGCCAAGCAATTGGGAAAACTGTAAGTCTGAACTACCAGTTTGTTGACCATGAAAATCGCGATCGGCTACTAGTAATCGCAGCCTTAAAACCGCAGTTTCTCTACCTTCGTAACGATATTGAATTAACAAGCGATGGCTCATGGGGACAGAAGGAGGAATAGCGGTTAATTCTCCCCTGCTCCCCTGCTCCCCTGCTCCCCTGCTCCTCTGCCCCTTCTCCATCCCATGAGGCATCACCAATTGCCTGCTTATTTGCCAGTCATTTTTACCCCAAATCCATTTGGGAACTGGGTTAATATCGAAAGAGTGCAGTAGTTTGTAGCCAGTTGGCTCGATATTACCTGTACCCCAGATATTTGTCCCCAGTGCCACAACTTTTCTTGCTACTTCTAAGCTAGCTTCTAGGTGCGAAAACAATAGGGTGCGCCCAGCAGGTGGATTTGTGGCAGCAAATAGCCAACCATGATAAGTCCGCGTGCGGACATCAGCAACAGTCCCACTGGCAAAACTACCCAAGCCATTAGTCAATAACCATTCTCTTGTATCTAAATCAACCATTTGGTACTCAAAATCGTTATGAGTATGATATATTCGTAACAGATCGTAATCAAACTGTGAGTCAGCGTGGATGGGTAAGATTTACCTAACCCCAACTCCAACGCTAGTAAACAGATATAAGTTGAAGGAGATATATAGTAAATGTCCATCACTTACGGAACAGAAGGAAGCCTCCGCGTTGGTCAACAAGCTCCCGATTTTGCAGCAACAGCTGTGGTGGATCAGGAATTTAAGACAATCAAACTTTCCGACTTGAGGGGTAAGTATGTTGTTTTGTTCTTCTACCCCCTAGACTTTACCTTTGTTTGCCCCACTGAGATTACAGCATTTAGCGATCGCTACGAAGAATTTAGTAAACTTAACACTGAAATTCTCGGTGTTTCCGTTGATAGTGAATTCTCTCACCTAGCTTGGATTCAAACCGATCGCAAGTCTGGCGGTGTTGGCGACCTCAACTATCCCCTAGTTTCCGACATCAAAAAAGAAGTTAGTACCGCTTATAACGTTCTCGACCCAGCCGCAGGTATTGCTTTGCGCGGTTTGTTCATCATCGATAAAGATGGTGTCATCCAGCACGCTACCATTAACAACCTAGCTTTTGGTCGTAGCGTTGAAGAAACTCTACGGACATTGCAAGCGATTCAGTATGTTCAATCTCACCCAGATGAAGTTTGCCCTGCTGGTTGGCAACCTGGTGACAAAACCATGAATCCTGACCCAGTGAAGTCGAAAGTTTACTTCTCTGCTGTCTAGAAAGACAGGCTAAGGTGTACACACATTTTTTGCTTGGTGCAAAATGTGGTTTTATCCCCCTTTTCAAGGGGGATTTTGATTTTAGTTCCCTCTTTTTAAGGGGTTAGGGTAGGGTGTTAACTTTGTACCATTTTAGGTGTTCAAAATTCAGGCAAAATATATACCAGTAGTTCTAATAAAGCGGACTACGAACAGCTTTACCACCCTACTAGGTCAGCTAGAATAGTCACTAGATAACCCTGAAATCAAAACTATGACAGTACGACATCCCCGCTACAGTAAAGAGGAATTTGCTCAACGAGGTGATTATCTTTATGAAACCCAGATAAAACCTCAAGTAGAGGCTGGGAATGACGGCAAAATTGTAGTGATCGATCTCGAAACTGGAGACTTTGAAGTTGACAAGAGCGAAATTGCCGCTTGCGATCGCCTTGAAGCCCGTCACCCCGATGCTCAAATTTGGATGATTCGCATTGGCTCACGCCATGTTCGTCGATTTGGTGGACGGATCAAGAGAATCGTATGATCGCTGGAACTGTCAACGTAGATTTTGAGGCGATTATTACCATTTCACTCTGTAGCTCCAGTGGAACTGTTTATACACAAGATGCGATTATAGATACTGGTTTTAATGGTTGGCTCTCACTGCCTCCAGACTTAATCGCTAAATTGAATCTAAGATGGAAAAGACGAGGACGCGCCATTCTCGGAGATGGTAGTGAGTGTATTTTTAATGTGTACGAAGCTATTGTCATTTGGGATGGAAGTTACCTGACAATTCCAATTGACGAAGCCGATTCAGAGCCTCTTGTTGGTATGTCATTGATGGAAGGTTATCAACTTATGGTTCAAGTCTTTGAAGGAGGAAACGTAGAGATCCAAAAAGTAAGAAGTGTCTAACAAATCACTGCGTCCGACCTCATTGTAGGCTACTGGCAAGTCTCTAAAGTTAACAACTCAACTCGATGAGCTTTGCGATCGCCCCACCAACTATCTCAATACCAAACCCTCACTGATAAACACAGATATAATATTAGTGTTAATTGCAGTGTTTATCTGTGGTTTTATAATTTTAATATTTGTAATTTGAATTTTATATGTTAACTTCAACAGATTTTAGCGGCTTGTTTAATGAACGGTTCTTCCGTAATTTTCTACCGATTCCAGCTAGCAATGAACTAAGGTTAGAGATAGGAACACCAGATTTTCAATTGCCAGATATTACCAACGGAACATTAGTTAAATTATCAGATTATCGAGGTAAACAGCCTGTTTTACTTGCCTTTACGCGAATTTTTACAGAAAAGCAATATTGCCCATTTTGCTTTCCTCATATCAAAGCCTTAAATGAAAACTACGAGGAATTTAAACAGCGTAATATAGAAATATTACTAATTACTAGTACCGATGAAAAACAAAGTCAAATAGTTGTCAGAGATTTAGGGTTAAAAATGCCATTACTGAGCGACCCTAGTTGTAGAATATTTCGTACCTATCGAGTAGGACAAGCCCTAGGTGCGCCTTTACCTGCCCAATTTGTATTAGATAAAGACGGAAAACTTCGCTACAAGCATTTATTTTCTTTCTTAGATCACAATGCTAGTATCGAAACTTTACTAGATATTTTTAATCAAAGCTAAAAGGCAAAAGATGTTTATTTCAACCTTTGCCTTTTGACTTTTGATGTTAAAGTTTGACCTGTTGTAAATGACTCCGAGGATCGTAGGTGCGAATAGCCCGGATTTTTTCATAGTATTCCCGTTCTTGCTGGCTCATGTCTTTCGGTGGAACGATCGCCACCTTCACCAACTGATCACCACGTCCACCCTTAGCGAGAGGCCAGCCTTTACCCCGTAAACGCAAGGATTGACCAGAACGCACACCAGCAGGTAACTTCACATTCACACTACCATCGGGTGTAGGTACATCAATTGATGCGCCTAAAGCAGCTTCATCGGGAGTAATCGCCACTTCGCAGACAAGATGATCGCCTTCAATCTGGAAGAATGAATGCGGTTGTAATTCTACCTTTAAATATAAATCCCCCCGTTGTTGAGTCATGGGGTTAAATTGACCTTTACCCCTCACCCGCAGGCGATTACCGGGTTTTGCACCAGGTGGGATACGCACATCTAATGTTTCGTTACCTAAGCTAAAACGCTTTTGAGAACCGGCAAAAGCTTCTGCAAAAGTTAAAGTAATAGCAGCTTCTGTATCTTGTGCGCCACCTGCACTGACATCTTGAAAACCAAAGTCACCAAAGCCACCATAACCGCTCCCAGGTCTACCCCCAGGAGTTCCATAAGAATAGCTTTGTTGTCCACCGCGAGGCGCACCACCACCAAAGCGTCCTAGTAATTCATTGATAAACTCATCAAAATTGCCGTATTGACTGAAGTCAAAGCCACCCATATCGACACCAGCACCGCCGCCAGGGAAGCCACCTTCACCAACTTGTCGCCAATATTGACCAAATTGGTCGTATTTTTTGCGTTTGTCTACATCTGACAAAACTTCGTAAGCTTCGTTAACTTCTTTAAAGCTTGCTTCTGCCTGCTTGTTACCTGGATTAACATCAGGGTGATACTTGCGGGCTAGTTTACGAAAAGCTTGTTTAATGTCTTCTTGACTGGCAGTTTTACTAACTCCCAAAATCGTGTAATAGTCTTTGAAGTCGGTTGCAGCCATCTACCAGCCTCCTGTAAAAATTTCCTTTAAGTTTTTTTCTAAGATCCGAGATTTTATTTTTGCTAGGTATAATGCCAAGCACAAATAATTCTGATTTTAAATTAACAAATAATATAGATAATCAAGTGTGGTTCATCCTCATTGGATCGGCGCGATTACCGTACTTGGGGATTGGGGATTGGGGATTGGGGATTGGGGAAGACAAGGTAGCAGATGCAGAAAAACTAATGACTAATGACTAATTCATCTAGTCCTTCTTCTTGGCTGGGGGGTGCATCGCGGAGTTGGCGGTGCATTCGTAGGATAATTTCTTCTGGGACTTTGCGATCGCGTTTTTTATTTCTTGCCAAACATAGCCAAACAGGAGTTTTCACCCACACCCCTGTAATGTGAGTAAAACCTATGTCACGGACTAGAGTAATAATTTCCCGACGATGGCGGCGTTGAGCATTGGTAGCGTCAAAAATTACTGTTTTATCTGTAGAGATAGCCTGCTGTAATTGTCGTTCAATTTCCCGCCAAATCAGCAGCCAAGACCCTTGAATTGCCTCTGAGCCAAATAATTGCCCCCTGATGGCATCTGTAGAAATTAGCTGCATCAGGGGGCATTCTGCTATTAATTGCTTTGCCAACGTTGACTTACCGCTACCAGGAAGACCAATCAGTAAGATGAGTGATGAGTGCTGAGTTGTGAGTGCTGAGTTGTGAGTGCTGTTAGCGGTAGCGCGGCGTTTAGCCGGTGCTGAGTTGTGAGTAAAGAGTGGTGAGTTAGGAGTCAGGGGTTGAGAGTAATTAGAAATTGCACTCATAAAACCTCACGGTATGCGGGAAACTCAGTCTCTTTAGGGCTGAGAGGGAAGCGACTCGCGCGGTTTTAACCACCTTGAATATTAGAATCATTACCGCCTTGGGGTTACTCTGTTTGACGTGCTTTTGTAATGCACTTTTGACGGGACAATTACCGTTTCAAACTTTTCACCCTGTACGCATAATGTTTTGCTCAATAGAGCCTTCCCTTGCGGGAGTAATGTTAGCTTCTCCCAAGGGGGAGACGCTGCGCGAACGACCTGTTATAAGAGCTTGTTAGGCTTACAACACTGTTCCAGTGACCTTAGAACTGTTTAATTACAAGCGACAGAGCCAGGGACTAGCTACGCATCCACAGGGTGTCGTGACTCAAATAACGGCTACTCGTTTTACCGAGTGGTCTGGTCAGTACGGCTTGCTTGATTACTCTTACAAGCCCAGTCCCTTTAGGGCTGGGTTACTGACTACTAATAACCTCAAACTCATTACTCATTACTCAGCACTCATTACTCAGCACTATTTTAGATAATTGTTCCATCAGTAATAATGGCATTTTTCAGGACAACTACAATACCACTGCGGATGTAGAATCCTTGGGTTTCGCGGTTTGCTTCTTGCACGTTGTCTTTATTGATAATTTTGACATCGTGACCGATGCGGGCGTTTTTATCGATGATTGCACGGCGGATAATTGTATCTGGACCGATACCTACCGGGATATCGCCTTTATCTAGACTGCAATGACGTTCTACAGAAGGTTGATAGAAGTCAGCACCCATGAGTAGAGATTCTTCGATGATACAGCCAGATTCAATCCGCGATCGCACTCCCAAAACTGAGTGTTGAATGCGGCAGTTTTTCAAAATGCAGCCTTCACCAACTATTGATTCTGTGACATGACAGTCTAATAGTTTGGTTGGTGGTAAGTAACGAGCGCGGGTGTAGATTGGGGCTTCTTCATCGTAAAAGCTAAACGGCGGTAATGGTTGCTGTGTCAGGGCTAAATTAGCATCGTAAAAAGCTTCAATTGTCCCAATGTCTTCCCAGTAGTCGTCAAATAAATAAGCCTGAACATTGTGATCTTTTGCAGCATCAGGAATAATTTCCTTGCCAAAATCAGTGCGTTCTAAAGCTTCTTTCAAAAGTTTGATCAAAACATCTTTTTTAAATACATAAATCCCCATCGAGGCGATGTATGGCTGTAATGCGGCTTGTTCTGGGGTCAATCCCAAAATAGTGGTATCGACACGCATTTGAGCTAATTCTTCGCCTTTTGGTTTCTCGCTAAAATCAATCACTCGCCCAGACTGATCAATTTTCATTAAACCGAAATCTGAGGCGCGGCGATCGTCGATGGGAATTACAGATAGTGTAATATCGGCGTTCGTTTCCCGATGACGCTGGATGAATAAGCGATAATCCATCCTGTAGAGGTGATCTCCTGACAAGATCAAAAATTCGTCTACATCCCACTCTTGTAGCATCCATAGATACTGACGCACCGCATCGGCTGTACCTTGAAACCAGTTCGGGTTTTCTGGTGTTTGTTGTGCGGCTAGCACTTCCACAAACCCTTCACTGAAGCCACTAAAATTGTATGTACGCGCGATGTGACGATTAAGGGAAGCTGAGTTAAATTGTGTCAGGACGTATATTTTAAAAATTTCTGAATTTATGCAGTTACTGACAGGGATATCTATTAAACGGTACTTCCCTGCCACTGGTACTGCTGGTTTAGCACGTAGTTTGGTTAACGGGTACAGGCGAGTACCTGCACCACCTCCAAGAATAATTGCTAATACTTTTTTCACAAGATGTCTCCCAACTGCCTTTCAACTCCCACCTACAGTTTAGGACTCTCTGTAGCAACTGGTAAGGGGGGATCAAAGATTATGTCTAATGAATTTTGCTAAACCCTACTTGTGATGTATCTGACTGCCAAAAATATCAAGCAATAGGCTATATTCCAACCGAGGCTGCTAGGTCAAAAGTTCCTACACCTTAAATGTAATTTTTGCGATCGCCTAATCAATCTCACCCAAGGTAGATCCGATAATTGGGCAATTTGATCAGGTGATAGCGTTGCTGTGAATACATCCTTTTCACTCCTGACATCACTCACACCCAGATTTTCTAACACAGCAGTTGCAGTAGAATCTAAATTATTTTCGGTATAGATAAATACTACTAAACTTACTAAATTAGGATCTAAAACCTCATCCAGTGCTAAAACCAAGCTAGCATCTAGTTTTTGGTAGTTCATAAGGGAAGGTGACAGGGGACAGGTGACAGGTGACAGGGAAAAATTTTGCTTTGTCTCTCCATCTCTAAGTTACAGATTGTCTGTATCAATCAATCCAAAACCCCATTTGTGATCAAATGTACCGGGAGATTTGCCGGGGATAGAACTATTTTGGCGTAGTAGGTCTTTTATCGTAGATGGGTCTAACTTGGGGTCGCGCTGTAATAATAATGCGATTAATCCAGTGATAAATGGTGCAGCCATACTTGTACCGGACATGGCGACAAATTGGGAATTAATCGTCATGGAGCGATCGCTATTAAAATGACTAGAAAGTGTAGAGACAATCATTGCACCAGGTGCGGCTATATCTGGCTTGGGGGCTTGATTTCTCAAAGGGCCTTCACTACTAAATTCGGAAATAGTGTTTAATTCTAAACCCATTTCGCGGATGTGGCGATCGATATCTTCGTACTTAACCTTAGTAGTGTAAGCTGCCACTGTCACTGCATTACTAGCACAGCCAGGAGAACCGATTTTTACTGCATCCTTAACGCTTTTACCAGTAAAAAACACCGATAAGGTATCATCTAGCGTCCACACGTCAAGTATGGTATCTGATGCTGAGGTGTTACGGACTCGTAATTGCCAGACACCCCCTTGCACAAGGGATCTACCCCTACCACGAATCTGCACAAAAAAATGATAATCCCCATTAGACGGGTCGCGGTCTGGTGTGACAAGTTCTACTTGAGAATCTGGTAAGTCATAACTTTGGGAAGGATTACCATCAGTAATAATTTTTTGGTAAGGAGTGACAAAACCGTTAGGACTCCGCACAGATACCTCTAATTGACCAGAACTCGTATACCAAGCATTTAACCAAACCATACCGATTTGATTCAGAGGTACATTAAAACGCATACCCCGGCTGCGTCCACTGGGAATATTAGCTTGACCATGAATATTATCATTCCCCTCATTCCCAGCCGCACAGCAAACAATTCTACCTATCCCAGATTCAGCATTGATAATTTGGGATAGAGAATCACTACCATCGTGAGCATCAGCGTGACCACCAACGCTAAGATTGACCACAGCCGCTCGTCCAAACTCACCAGCCACTCGGAAAATATAACGGATAGCATCAGCAATGTGAGCATCCTGCAAATCAGACTTGATAATTACTAACTCCGCCTCTGGTGCAACACCACTATAGACAGCATCAGCACCCGCAGCAATCCCTGCAACATGAGTACCGTGACCTTCCGTATCTTGAGAAACACAAAGCTGTTCGCCTATAAATTCCGCACCGTAACGACCCTCATTTACCCCTCCGCCTGGCAAAGTTTGATCCCAAATCCTTAAAATCCGTCCAGCAAAAGCAGGGTGTTTGGCATCAATACCAGTATCAATAATGCCAATAATTACCCCTTTACCAGTGAGTCCAGTTCTATTGACAAAACTCGACAGTTTAATAGCTTGGAGTGCAACATCCATCCGTAGTTTAAGTTTACGTGATGGCTTAATGCGCTCAATTGCAGATTCTGCCGCTAAAACTGCTAAACTTTCTAGAGGTAAAAAAGCCGTCCGTACACTACCAGAATTTTGATTTATTTCAATACCATATTGCGAAAGATGACTCAAATCTGCATCAGCATCACAATAAATAAAAACCAGACTCTTAGTAGGTTTCATAAAACTTCTAGGAGCAATTATCCCCAGCGATCGCCCGTGTGTAATTAACGCCAACTCCCCTTCCCGTTGAAAATCATCCCAAGCCAACAACAGACCAGGAGAAAGCTTTTCGTATCTCATTTGACCTCAATTTTCAGGCGAAATATATTTAAGTCATACCTTAATCATTAACATCAACTTAATAGGTCAACCCGAAAATAAAACCTAATTTTAATCCCCCCAAATAACTCCTCCTCCTCCCCTTCCTCCTCCTCTCTGCGCCTCTGCGTGAAATAAATATTAAAAATTCTCTACCACAAGTAAGAACCACAAATATGTAACTTAAAGTCAAAATACTACTGAACAAATAAAGAAAAATTCATGCAAATTCAAACACCAGATTGGGTCAAACACGCCATCTTCTACCAAATTTTCCCCGACAGATTCGCCAGAAGTAACCAACCCCACAAACGCCTGCTACGTGAAGCACGTTGGGAAGATTGGGAAGCAATGCCCACACTGCAAGGTTACAAAGGCGGTGATTTATGGGGAATTATAGAGCAATTAGACTACATTCAAGACCTAGGCATTAACGCCATTTATTTCACACCCATATTTCAATCTGCCAGTAATCATCGCTATCACACCCATGATTATTATCAAGTAGACCCCATGTTAGGAGGTAATTCAGCCTTTAAAGAATTACTAGATGCAGCCCACCAAAGAAATATTAAAGTTGTTCTTGATGGAGTATTTAATCATGCCAGCCGAGGATTTTTCTTTTTTCATGACATTTTAGAAAATGGCCCTCATTCCCCGTGGCTGAATTGGTTCAAAATTGAAGGCTGGCCGCTTGCAGCATACACCGGAGAGTTACCCGCCAACTACGTAGGTTGGGCAAATAACCGCGCCTTGCCCGTATTCAACCACGACAACCCAGAAGTTCGGGAATATATCATGGAAATTGCCGAATATTGGATAAAATTCGGCATCGACGGCTGGCGGTTAGATGTACCCTTTGAAATTAAAACCCCTGGTTTTTGGCAAGAATTTCGCGATCGCGTCAAAGCCATTAACCCCGATGCTTATATTGTGGGGGAAGTGTGGGGAGATTCCCGCGAATGGCTAGATGGTACACAATTTGACGGCGTGATGAATTATTTATTTGCTGGGCCGACCATTGCCTTTGCAGCAGGCGATCGCGTAGTCTTAGAACAAGTCCAAGGTCGCGACTATCAACCATACCCGCCCTTATTTGCAGCCGAGTACGCCGCCAAAATTGAAGAACTACTGCAACTTTACCCCTGGGAAATTCAGCTAACCCAACTCAATTTACTCGCCAGTCACGACACAGCAAGATTAATTACCATTGGTGGTGACGATAAAGCCAGCGTAGAACTAGCCACCCTATTGCTACTAACCTTTCCTGGTGCGCCTAGTATTTATTATGGTGATGAAGTTGGTTTACCGGGAAAACTAGATCCCGATTCCCGTCGAGGGTTTCCCTTAGAAGCGAACTGGGATAAAGATATTTATGATACTCACCGCCAATTAATCGCTTTACGTCATACCTATCCAGCTTTACGCATAGGTGATTATAAAGTTATCTCCGCACAGGGAGCATTATACATTTTTGCCCGTACTTTAGGGACAGAAGAATTAATTATCGCTGTGAATGTCGGTACAGCATCAACACAAACTGATATAGATGTTACGAATTTGCAGACTCAACCCAACCAACTGTTATACGGTAAAGCAGAATTTAACTGGCATAGTCAAGGAGAAACAAAACAACTATCCTTAAATCTTCCCCCACGTAGTGCTTGCATCCTAGGTTGAGGGTAGTAGGGGGACATTGGGCAGAAAAAATTCAAAATTCAAAATCTTGCCCTCGAACGAAGTGAAGGGTCAAAATTCAAAAAATATCCAAAATGTAGGGTGCGTCAGTGCGATAGAACCTAACTATACCCAGAAATTATTCATACTGACGCACCCTACCAAACCGTCAATTTCGGATAATTTATTTTCTGGTCTTGCCTAACGGTTAAAAGTGTTGATGAGAGAAGATTCTCTAACGAGGTATCATCTATTGCTGGATGACTTATTTTGCTGTATAAGGCAGTGAAGAGTGATGCGTAATAATACGTAGATTACCGTTATCGTCCTTAAAGAACTGCCAAGTTTTGTCCACTGTGGTAGTCTTACCTTGTTTGTCCGTGAATATCACATTTCCCATCGTAGTAGCCGTATTGCCAGTGATGAAAATCCCTGCATTCTTCATCTCTACTTTTCGCCAGCCTTTCAACGCAAAACCCTTGTCTGTTGGGAAATCGGGGTCATCTCCTACAAAATACGCCAAAGCTCCTGCACGGGTAGTGCGGAACGTCTGGGGAGCGATCGCAAGGGTTGGTTTGAAAAGAACTGGACCGAATTGATAACCGTAGGCATCGTCAATTACCTTTGCCGCTAAAGTTTTAGCAGAGGCTTTACCCTTCGTATCATAGGTTGTAGAAATAGCCACTAATGCGTCTCCCCACGCCTTCTGAGCAGCCAAAACTTCGCTCTCACTAATGGACTTATTGACGATTGGTGTTTTCAGGCTTGCAGGAGTTGTCACTGTGTCGCCGGAGTCTGCAACAGATGTCTGGACAACAATTACAACACCTGAGACAAATGTAGTAGCAGCAAACAATCCTAAAATGCTTGGTTTTAAAAGTTTCATCGATAAAGCTTCAAATTTCACCCGTTTATCTTCTCACAAGTTGTAGTTCCAAGTTAAACCAAGTATACAGAAGTGGCGATCGCAATTTTGTTGCTATTTATGCGATCGCTACGAGCTGTCACCAGATTTTTTTTCTACTCAACAGAAGAAGTTCCGAAGCGATAGCCCTTACCATAAACGGTGTGAATCAAAGTTATTTCCTTACCTACTTCAATTTTGCGCCGTAATAGCCGAATTAATGCAGCTATCACATTACTGCTGGGTTGTTCTTCATGTTGCCAGAGATATTGCATAATCTGAGCGTGAGTTAGTAGCTGTCCGGTATGTTCCATAAAATATTGCAACAGCTGGCTTTCCTTCTGCGATAGTTCAATTACGCGTCCTTGACGGTAGGCGACTTGGTTTTCACAATCAAGTTCTAAATCAGCGACACTTAGCCTTCCCGTTGTCGCTTCATAACTGTGAGAACTAGAACGACGCAACAAAGCACGGACTCTAGCCAACAACTCCCGCAATTCAAATGGTTTAACTAAATAGTCATCTGCACCAGCGTCTAAGCCTGCTACTCTGTCATCTAGAGTATCCTTGGCAGTGAGAAACAACACAGGGGTAGCTTTACCTTGGTGACGCATTTCTTGGCAAATCTCCAAGCCTGTTTTTCCTGGCAGCATCCAATCTAAAATGAGTAAGTCGTAACCGCCTGATTGTGCCATCTCTCTACCAAGTGTTCCATTATAGGCAGCATCAACACTGTAACCCTCTCGCGTCAACACGCGACTCAAAGGGTCAGTAAGTTCTACTTCATCATCAACTAATAAAATTCTCATGCTGCTTGGGGTGAGCAATAGAGATATTCTCAATATTATTGAACTGCTTAAACAAGGACATTGTATCAAGTGTCCATAGCCAAGGATATCAAGAAAGAGAATGTTAACTGTTGCGTTGCCGAAAGGGGAACTACTCAAAAATAGCATCCGCCTCCTGCAAACTGTAGGGTTGGACTTTAGTGCTTTTTTAGACTCAGGAAATCGCCAACTTCAAATTACTGATGCGAGTGGACAAGCTAAAGGATTATTAGTCAGAGGGCAAGATGTACCTGTATATGTGGAATACGGTCAGGCGCAATTTGGTATTATTGGTTACGATGTGATCAGAGAAAAAAAACCGCAAGTTGCCCATTTAGTTGATTTGCAGTTTGGCTATTGTCGAATGTCGGTGGCTGTTAAAGCTTCTAGTCCCTACAAATTACCTGTAGATTTACCACCGCACAGTAGAGTGGCTTCTAAATACGTCAATTGTGCTAATGAATACTTTAATAGTTTAGATTTACCTGTGGAAATAGTGCCGCTTTATGGTTCTGTAGAACTCGGCCCGATTACGGGGATGTCTGAGGCGATTGTCGATATAGTTTCCACCGGACGCACTTTAAAAGAAAATGGACTGGTTGAGATTACTACTTTGTATGAAAGCACAGCAAGGTTAATTGCTCATCCCCTCAGCTATCGCCTCAATACAGGTAACTTACATAATTTAGTTGAGCGTCTCAGAGAGTCCGTCTTGACACCAGCTTAATCAGTCAAAAATCAAATTTATCAACCAATATCCCCGACTTTTTTGAAAAGGCGGGGATTTAATTTCAATATGGTTTAGTAAGCCTTTTCCTAGAACTAACCGAAAAAAGCCTTGTTTCTGTTGGGTTTTGTTCTTCAACCCAACTTACGTCGATTTTACCTTTTTGTGTATTGAGTTAAGTTATTTAAATTAATTTTTCTATACTAAGATTAGTGCAACATTTCATTGTATAAACAGATATTTAAATAACATTTTGTTTCATTTTTTAACAAAACTCTAGCTTGCAACAAAGATTCGGGAGTAGATAACCTGACATCGACATTTATTCTAATTTTTTAATCAAAGTGTTATGAAATCCCACTCTACTCATCAGGAACAGGCGAGACTGGCTGCTCTACGTCAGTACCAAATTTTAGATACTGAACCAGAAGAAGCTTATGACAATTTGGCTCATTTAGCTGCCTTTATTTGTGGCACATCTATAGCTTTAGTTAATTTTATTGATGAACATCGTCAGTGGTTTAAGGCAAAATTGGGTTTAGATGTACCAGAAATGCCTCGTAATGTAGGATTCTCTTACCTATGTCAAGAAAAACAGGGTGTTGTAGTGATTCCTGATGCTTTGGCTGACGATCGCCTGGCAAGCAACCCAGTAGTAAAATCATACCCATATGTGCGATTTTACGCAGGTGTACCCCTGATTAACCCCCAAGGTCAAATGTTGGGAACTCTGTGTGTGATTGATCAACAACCTAAACAACTGAGTCAACAACAAATTGACGCACTTGTAGCTTTAAGTCGCTTAGTAATTGACCAACTGGAACTAAGGCGCAACATGGCTGATGTAGCTCAGATGAGCGAAAAATTGATTAATCAAAAGCAAACAGCACGTATAGCATCGGAAATAGTGAGCGATCGCATTAGTAATATACTCGAAAGTATTACCGATGCCTTTTTTGCCCTAGATCAACAGTGGCAATTTACCTACGTTAATGGTCAAGCTGCCAACCTATTGGAGAGAAATCAAACTGAGTTACTAGGTCAAAATATCTGGGAAACATTTCCAGGGATATTAGACACTTCATTTGAGCGAGAATATCACAGAGCCATTACACAAAAGACGAGCGTCGAATTTGAAGAGTTTTATCCACCCCTAGATAAATGGTTTGCAGTCCACGCTTACCCCAGTAAAGACGGCTTATCTGTTTATTTCCAAGATATTACAGAAAAACATCGCACAGCTTCAGCACTCAAAGAAAGTGAAGAACGTTGGCTGTTAGCCTTGCAAGGCAATAATGATGGGATCTGGGATTGGAACGTCAAAACTAATCAAGTCTTCTTTTCTCTGCGCTGGAAACAGATGTTGGGGTACGAAGACCACGAAATTGCTAACGATATAGAAGAATGGTCAAAGCGAGTGCATCCCGATGATTTAGATTGGGTGATGCAAGCCATTCAAGATCATTTTGACCATAAAACACCCTATTACACTACAGAGCATCGCGTACAGTGTAAAGACGGTAACTATAAATGGATTCTAGATCGAGGACAGGCACTTTGGGATGAGGCCGGTAATGTAGTCCGAATGGTCGGTTCGCACACAGATATTACAGAGCGCAAACAGGCAGAAGAAGAACTAAAATGGCAGAATCAGCGATCGCAACTCTTTGCAGAAATCACCGTCAAAATTCGAGAAACTCTGCAAATTGAAGAAATATTACAAATATCAGTGCAAGAAGTCCAAAAACTCCTGCAAGCCGACCGAGTGCTGATGTTTAGGCTGTGGCCTGACGGTTCGGGAATAGTGGAACAGGAAGCAGTTTTACCCGGCTGGCCTGTAGTGTTAGGACAACAAATTCTCGACCCTTGCTTTCAACAAGACTATGTAGACAAATATCGCCAAGGTAGAGTCAGTGCAATTATGGATGTTGCACAAGCAGATATTCAAGATTGCCATCGAGAATTTTTGCAACAGTTTGGCGTAAAATCTAACCTTGTTGTACCAATTCTCCACCGAGAAGGAATTTGGGGTTTGCTAATTGCCCACCAGTGTAACGCTCCTCGCCATTGGAGTAAATTCGAGTTGGACTTATTGCAACAGTTAGCTAACCAAATGGGGATAGCCTTATTTCAAGCACAGTTACTAGAACAACAAACTCGCCAAAGTCAAGAACTCGCTCGTTCTAATGCTGAATTAGAAAGTTTTGCTTACGTCGCTTCCCATGACTTACAAGAACCATTAAGGATGGTGACTAGTTATTTACAGTTACTAGAACGACGCTACAAAAATCAACTAGACGCTAATGCAGAACAGTTTATTAGCTATGCTGTCGATGGGGCGCAACGGATGCAAACCTTAATCAACGATTTATTAAACTATTCTCGTTTGACAACCCGTGGACAACCCTTTGTCTCAGTTGATTGTGCTGTGATTTTAGAACGGGTACAAACCAATCTCAAAATAGCCATTGAAGAATCTGGAGTAGTCATCACCCATGATCCTTTACCTACAGTTACCGCAGATCCAACGCAGTTAACCCAAGTTTTTCAAAACTTAATTGCTAACGCCATCAAATTCCGCCGAGACATTCCCCTAGAAATTCATATTGGAGTAGTTAGGGAAGGAGGGGAGCAGGGGAGTAGGGGAGTAGGGGAGCAGGGGAGCAAGGGAGCAGGGGAGCAGGGAAGCAGGGAAGACAAGAGAGAATGTTCTCAGAACCAGCTAAACGCCGCGCTACCGCTAACACAATCGGCTAAACGCCGCGCTACCGCTAACAGCACTCAGCACTCTCATTGGCTTTTTTCTGTCCGAGACAACGGAATAGGTATAGAAGAACAATATATTGAAAGAATTTTTGTAATTTTTCAACGCCTGCATGGCAGAAATAAATATCCAGGTACGGGCATCGGGTTGTCAATTTGTAAGAAAATTATTGAACGCCACGGTGGTCAGATTTGGATTGAGTCTGAACCAGGTCAAGGCTCAGTTTTCTACTTCACAATTCCAGAACAAGCAGGTCAAGACAAGTCATGATTGGAACAAATATAATGCCAATTCAGGTTTTGTTAGTAGAAGACAATCCGGGAGATGTCGAACTTACACGCATTGCCTTAGAAGATAGCAAAATCTCAGTTAATCTCAATGTGGTAGAAGATGGGGTAGAAGCAATGGCATTTCTCAGAAAACAAGAAAAATATGCCAATGTACCTCATCCAGATATAGTCCTACTTGATTTAAATTTACCTAGAAAAGATGGACGGGAAGTTTTAGCAGAGATTAAAACTGATCAACATCTCAAACGTATTCCTGTCGTGGTTTTGACAACTTCCCAGGCTGAAGAAGATATTCTCAAAGCCTATAACCTATCGGCTAACTGTTATATAGCCAAGCCAGTTGATTTTGACCAGTTCGTTAGAATTGTAAAGTCTATAGAAAACTTTTGGTTTGCGATCGTCAAACTGCCACCGGAGTAAAGGCTATGGCAGATAAAATTATTCAAGTTTTATTAGTAGAAGATAATCCCGGTGATGCTTTTTTAATTCAAGAGTTAATCAAAGAAGTCAGTACAGCTAAAGTAGCTTTACACACAGTTGAGCAATTGTCAGAAGCATTTAACCTGTTAGCCAATGCAGCTAGTAGCGGGTTAGTTAAAAAGTTTGATGTCATGTTATTAGACCTGTCTTTACCTGATAGCCAGGGAATCGAAACTTTTATTAAAGCTAATAGCCAAGCCAAAACAATTCCGATTATCGTTCTAACTGGTATAGATGATGAAACCTTGGCTTTAAGAGCTATGCAGGAAGGAGCGCAGGATTATTTAGTCAAAGGACAAGTGACTGGCGACTTATTAGTCCGCTCTATGCGATATGCCATTGAACGCCAACGCATAGAAGATGCACTTTGTCAAAGTGAAGAAAGATTCCGGGTAGCCTTAAAGAACTCCCCGATTTTTGTGTTCAACCAAGATATAGACTTACGATATACCTGGGTTTATAACCAAAGGGCTGGGTGGACAGAAGAACCAATGTTGGGTAAAAAAGATTGTGAAATCATGCCCCATGCAGATGCCCAAGCTCTCAATGCAATTAAATATAATGTTTTAACTACAGGTATAGGTACTCGTGCAGAAGTATCGATTACAACCAGTAAAAGTATTCGATATTATGACTTGACAGTTGAGCCATTGCGGAATGAATCCCAAGAAATCATCGGGATAACTTGCGCCAGTATTGATATTACTGAACAACAAACTGCTTTGCAAGAACGCCACTTAGCAGAAGCAAAAATCCGCGAACAAGCAGCATTATTAGACATTACCACTGATGCGATTTGTGTACGCGATTTACAAAATCAGATACTTTTTTGGAATAAAGGGGCAGAAAATTTATACGGTTGGCAAGCTAAAGAGGTGATGGGGCAAAATGCTAGTGAATTGTTGTTTTATGAACCATCCCCAGAGGTGGAAATTGCTCTATTACACGTCATTTCCCAAGGTAACTGGCAAGGAGAGTTAAACAAAGTTACTAAAAAGGGGAAAGAACTTTTAGTAGCTAGTCGCTGGAGTTTAGTTCGTGATGAGTATGGCAAACCTAAATCAATTCTTTCTGTTGATACAGATATTACTCAGAAAAAACATTTAGAAGCGCAATTATTGCGTACTCAACGCCTAGAAAGTATAGGAACTTTGGCTAGTGGCATCGCTCATGATCTCAACAATATCCTGACACCAATTTTAGCCGGAGCGCAATTATTACCCCTAAAGTTTCCCGATGCAGATGAACGCACTCAACATTTATTGGAGATTTTAGAAATCAACGCTAAACGCGGTGCGGATTTAGTCAAGCAGGTATTGTCTTTTGCCAGAGGTGTAGAAGGTAAACGCATCACTTTGCAACTCAGACACATTATTGTCGAACTGTCCAAAATTCTCAAAGAAACATTTCCCAAACCTATCAAAATTGTCACAGATGTTTCCAAAGAATTATGGACAGTTTGTGGAGATAGTACCCAACTCCATCAAGTGATGATGAATCTCTGTGTTAATGCCCGTGATGCTATGCCTGATGGTGGAACTCTTACTATTACGGCAGAAAATCTCCTTATCGATGAAAACTATGTTCGCATGAACTTAGAAGCCAACCCAGGCCCATACATAGTAGTGACAGTCTCAGATACGGGTGAGGGGATTCCAGAAGAAAACTTAGACCGTATTTTTGAACCATTCTTTACAACCAAAGCAGTAGGACAAGGTACAGGTTTGGGACTTTCTACTTTAATTGGGATTGTCAAAAGCCACGGTGGTTTTGTAAATGTAGACAGTGAAGTAGGACGTGGTACTACATTTAAAGTTTACTTACCAGCAGTGGGAAGTACAGAAATATTTAGTCCAGATGAGTTGTCACCACCTATAGGACAGGGAGAATTGATTTTGATTGTAGATGATGAGCCTGCAATCAGGGATATTACGAGAACATCTTTGGAAAGCCACCAATACCAAGCCTTAGTTGCTAGTGATGGGATTGAAGCGATCGCAATTTACGCCAAATATGCCGATAAAATTAGTGCTGTACTAGTTAACCTCATGCTCCCAGGACTGGATGGTTTAACTACTATCCGCACCTTGAAAAAAATTAACCCCGATGCCAGAATTATTGCTACTAGTGGGTTAATTGCTAAAAATAAGCTGGGAGAAATAGTCAACACTGGTGCGGCAACATTTTTACCCAAACCCTACACTATCAATGAGTTGTTGTTGGCTTTAAACCAAGTTATGACCTGATTAGTCAATCTGCTCTACTACCTCTCAATCTCAGGTACTTCACAAAAACTAATAATGTTGCCCTTAAACAAGTGTTTCTAAAATTGTAAAAATTAATATAATGCTCATACTATGAGCATCTACCAATCATCTTCCAAATCTTACAGAAAAGACCGTTGGCGTAACAATGACTGGCGGCTGTTTTTACGTCTAGTCCCTTACGCCCGCCGTAGCAGCAAACTGCTAACCCTCGCGATATTATTGCTATTGCCCATTGCTATAGCTAACGCGGTGCAGCCATTACTAATTGGACAGGCTGTGTCACTCATTCGTAATGAACCCAGCACCTACGAGTTCTTGCAAAATCGCCCCGTAACCCAAGGGTTAAATATCCTCATCGGATTATTGTTCACTATGATTGTGCTGCGATTAATCCTCACAGGTGTTCAGGGTTATGTACTACAGAATATAGGGCAGAAAATCACCGCCGGCATTCGCCAAGATTTATTTCATCATGTAACATCATTGGCCGTAAGGTTTTTTGACCGTACACCTGTAGGTAAATTAGTCACTCGACTCACCAGTGATGTGGAAGTCTTAGGCGATGTGTTCTCCACTGGGGCTATTGGCATCGTTTCTGATGTGTTTTCGATGCTGGTAATCTTGGGGTTGATGTTTTCTATCCAGTGGCAACTTGCTAGTCTATTACTGGTGATGTTAATCCCTGTGACTTGGTTAACTATTTATTTTCAACGACGATATCGTCAAGCTAACTACAAAGCACGGGAAGAACTGTCAGTTTTAAATTCTCAGCTACAGGAAAATGTGCTGGGAATTAACGTCGTGCAGTTGTTCCGGCGAGAAAAGTATAACGCTGAGTTATTTCGCACGACTAACCAACGCTACAACCAGCAAGTTGATGAAACTATTTTTTACGATTCTGCCGTTTCTGCTACTTTAGAATTAATTGGCTTAATTGCGATCGCTGGAGTATTAGGTTTGGGTGGTTGGTTACTGTTAGGCGAAAACTTGACTTTTGGAACATTATCTGCATTCATTTTATACGCCCAGCGATTGTTTGACCCTTTGCGAGATTTTGCCGAGAAATTCACCGTGATTCAAGCTGGGTTCACAGCGATGGAACGTGTAAGTGATATTTTAGATGAACCGATAGAAATTAGCGATCGCGTCAATCCCCGTCTTTCCGTCCTAGATACCCAATTCGGATACATCGATGAAATCATCGCCAATTTAGAATCAGAAGATACCCAGCCTCAACCAACCTTGGGAGAAATCCGGTTTGAACACGTTTGGTTTGCCTATAAAGATGATGATTACGTCATTAGAGATTTAGATTTTGTCATTCATCCCGGCGAAAAAGTCGCCTTAGTAGGGCCGACAGGCGCAGGTAAAAGTTCCATTATTCGGCTGTTGTGTCGTCTCTACGAACCCACCCAAGGACGCATTCTTGTAGATGGTGTAGATATTCGGGAGTTACCCCAAGCAGAACTGCGTCGTTACATGGCAGTTATTTTACAAGAAGGCTTCTTGTTTGCTGGTGATGTAAAAAGTAACATTACATTGGGTGATTACTATACCTTTGAAGAGATTGAAGCTGCTGCTGAAAAAACGAACATTGCCGAATTTATTGGACAATTACCCGCAAGTTATAACACCCAACTCCGAGAACGCGGGACAAATCTATCTAGTGGACAAAAGCAACTTTTAGCCTTTGCCCGTGCAGCTATTCGTAACCCGCAAATTCTGGTTTTAGATGAAGCAACCGCTAGTCTAGATGTTGGTACAGAAGCTTTAGTTCAGGAAGCACTAAACGAGTTGTTAATCGGACGGACGGCAATTATTATTGCTCACCGCTTGTCTACAATTCGCAATGTCGATCGAATTTTTGTCTTGAAGCGAGGCGAATTAATTGAACAAGGTAGTCATGACGAATTGTTAAAAGCTGGAGGACTTTATTCTACCTTGCACAACCTGCAAATGTTGGGAACTTAATCTTTAAGTAAAATTAAGTCAAGCATGAATGCAAAATTATGACTACAAGTTTACCCAGCATTACCGAGATTATACCAATAGTATTGCAATTGCCGAGTGCGATCGCCATGAGTGACGATCAATTTTATGAATTTTGTCAACTCAATCACGATTTAAATATCGAACGCAATGCTATTGGAGAATTAATAATTATGCCCCCAACTGGTTCGGAAACTGACGAAAGCAACTTTAACTTAATTGGGCAGTTATGGGTTTGGACAAAGCAAGATGGTACAGGTGTAGGTTTTGGTTCTAGTGGTGGGTTTACTTTACCTAATGGCGCAGTACGTTCTCCTGATGCAGCTTGGATAAAACGCATACGCTGGGAAGCCATACCATTAGAATTGCGAAAGAAATTTGCACCAATTTCTCCTGAGTTTGTGATTGAATTGCGTTCTGAAAGTGATAATTTAAGAACTTTGCAAGACAAGATGCAAGAATATATAGATAACGGCACACAACTTGGTTGGTTAATTGATAGAAAACAACGCCAAGTTTTTATTTATCGTCCGAATATTCCAGTTGAGATATTAAATAATCCTCAGACACTTTCTGGTGAACCTCTATTACCTGGCTTTTTTTTAGATTTAAGTCAAGTTTGGTAGAAAATAAACTTTCAGGCGTTAAAGACAGAAGCATTGATGATGGGCTACTTAACTTACATACATTGTTTTCCTATTCTCTGTTTCCTTGGATATAGCTTGCCATCCTAAACGTTGCTTCACCTCTGCAACATTAATCACTGCTGCAACTAACTTATAGCAAAATTCTTGATGATATCCATCATAAGAAAATGGTTCACTTATGCTAATAGTTAATCGAAATTGGTCATGGGCAAAATTTTCCAAATTGAGTTTTTGTATAACTTCCAGACAAGTATAAATTCCTGCATCTAAGCAAGATAATTTATCTTTCCAGATAGGGTCAGTAATTGGTAAATTATAAAAGTTATCACCTAAGCAAAAAATAGGTCTGCATTTCTTTTCAGATTGATCACCTTTAACCTGCCATTCCAGTTTCTCTGCCTTGATTAACTTGATTGGTTCTCAATCCCTCAATTTACAGATTGAATTCTATTTTGCATTATGGCATTAATCGCGGCATAATGGCTTTTATAATTGGGTAGTATTGATTGAGCTTGTCCATAAACAGAACTGCTTTTTGGGATAGATTCTAATAACTTAATTGACTTGTGCCATTTATCTTTTGCTTGTTGCCAAGCTGTTAAGGAATTAGGTGAAGTTTCCATAAAAAACTTAGCTTCTGTTGCTAGTTTTTCTGCTAATTCTAAGTTGGCTACAGCTTTCTTTTCAGTGGTAGCTCTTTTGGTTATAGCAATATAATTAAGTTGATAACGAACCAGTTTTTCTTGAGCAATGACAGATACAGATGTTCCTTCGGGAATACTTTTTAATAAATTAATTGCCTCTTGCCATTTAGACGCTGCCTGTTGCCATACATTAAGTGCATGGGGAGGGTTTTGAGCGAGAGAAGAAGCCTCCATTCCCAACTTTAAAGCAGCTTTAAAATTGCTCTTAGCAATATTCTCTTGATATAAATTCAGACCAATTTGGTGAATTTGCATGATCTGTTCTTTGGCAAACCATCCACCAACACCTAAGACAGTTAAGCCAGAAAAAATAAATAAAGTTTTCTGCAAAACTTTAGATGATGATAAATTATATTTCTGCCTTTTTATGTGATTATTCGTAATTACTGATTGATTATTTTTATGTTTAATTCCTTCAAGCTTGGCTTGAAATCCATTTATCTTTTCTTCAAAAATATCACATTCATTAATAATCTCAGTCAATTCCCGAAAATGTTCATTACTAGATATAATTAATTCATGAGCATCATCTAACCATTCTATCGAAAACCCAGATTTACCACAAAATGATGACAATGCTATCATTATTGTTAATAAACTTTGAGTGTTTTGAATAGTATTTTTGACTAAATTTAATCTATTTTGTAATCTTGACAAATCTTCTTCAATATTCAGTATTTGTCTGTGTGAAAGCTTATGTTTATTTGAATTATTAATATTTAAGCGATTTTCAATTTCTATAATTTGAATGGACAAGCTGGGATAATTAATATTTAAATTGATTTGATTGACTAAGTTAGCATCTCCTAAAATATCTGCGGCGATCGCCTGCAATAAATCACCCCATTCCAGCCAGCAATTAATTTTTGACTGTAAACTAATTAAAGATATATCAGTTTCTGGATTGCCAAACTTTTCTGTAATTAATCCTGGGTTGCCAGTAATCGCAGGATTGACTTGTAAAATGTTTGGTATTATCAGACTTTTGATAGTATAAGATATTGTACTAACAGTATTATTATTAGCTTTACGTGTGACACAGCATAATTCTTGGGCGATCGCTTGTTTAATATTGCGGAGTTGTTCCTGAGCATTATTAATCAGGACAACCTGTTGCATAATATCTTGAGAATTACCAATAGTCAGTTTCAACTTATAAACAATTTGTGGCAATTCATTAATAAGTATTTCTATGTCAGCCATAAATATCACTTGGGGATTTGCAAAATTTATTAAGAAGAATTCAGCATATAGGCGCAGCCTTCTGGATTCTGGATTCTAAATTCTGACTCCTGATTTATCCTTTACTGCGAACCCTGCTCATGGTAATCTGGCTGCAAATTCCAGAAGACCTTGATCAATCCATAGCCTTTTTGTGAGATAAGTATTTTTGCTTATCGTAATTATCAGTAAGTACGAGCAATAAGTTGTTAAATCACAAAAACGATAGATTTATAGTTCCCAAAAATTTTGCTAAAGTAACAACGCTGTTGAGGGAAGAGTCAAACCAATTCGCAATTCGCAATTCGCAATTCGCAATTCGCAATGGACTAACGTCCCGCTACGCTAACGCAATTGCAATCAGTGGGGGCTTGAAACCCACATAATTACCAATTACCAATTTGGTCAATAGTTAACAGTTTTTCCCTTCTGCTTCCTTGTCTTCCCAATCCCCAATACCCAGTCCCCAATCCCCAGTCCCCAGTCCCCAGTCCCCAACCTTATGAATGAAACGGATTTAGCCTTTACCCCAGCACTAGAGTTAGCAAAATTAATCCGACGGCGGGAAGTATCACCGTTAGAGTTGGTAGAAATATATCTAAGCCGGATTCAGCAGTTGAATCCCCAGTTGGGCAGTTATTTTACAGTGGCGGCAGATTTAGCGATCGCCGATGCTACAGCTAAGACAGAATTAGTCACGACAACCACAGAACTCCCACCATTTTTTGGTGTACCAATTTCCATTAAAGACCTCAACGCCGTGGCGGGTGTACCTTGTACCTATGGGAGTCCAGCATTACTGAATAACATTCCCGAATTTGATGATGGGGTTGTCATACGCATTAAACAAGCTGGCTTTATTATTCTCGGTAAAACAGCCACTTCAGAATTAGGTTCGTTTCCTTATACCGAACCTACAGGATTTGCCCCCGCCAGAAACCCGTGGAATTTAGAATATACTCCCGGCGGTTCTAGTGGTGGAGCAGCCGCCGCAGTCGCAGCCGGACTATGTGCGATCGCTCAAGGT
Organism: Nostoc sp. UHCC 0870; assembly: GCF_022063185.1. Lineage (NCBI taxonomy): Bacteria > Bacillati > Cyanobacteriota > Cyanophyceae > Nostocales > Nostocaceae > Nostoc > Nostoc sp. UHCC 0870. Next base: position 3,897,827 of record NZ_CP091913.1, read on the forward strand.
TCTGACGGTGGTGGTTCAATTCGGGGGCCTGCGGCTTGTTGTGGTTTAGTGGGGATTAAACCAGCACGGGGTAGAGTCAGTAAAGCACCAGTAGGCGATCGCCTAGCGGGAATTGCTGCCAATGGGCCTCTCGCCCGGACTGTGGCGGATGCGGCGGCTATGTTAGATACTATGTCTGGTTATGTCACTGGTGATCCTTACTGGCTACCCGATCCAGAACCATCATTTTTGACGGCTGCCCAAACTCATCCAGGGAGTTTGCGAATTGCCTTTGCTACTGGTATTCTTCCCTTTGGTGAAGCCGATGCTAATTGTCAACGGGCGGTTTTGCAGACAGTAAAATTATTAGAACAACTCGGTCATCAAGTTGAGCAAAAATTTCCCGATTTCAGTGCCTTAGTTGAACCGTTTAAAGCCGTCTGGCAATCGGGAATTGCTGGTGCAGGATTACCGTCCGAGGTATTGCAACCTGTCAACCGTTTGCTATTGGCACGAACGGGGACTGTTGGTGAATATATCCAAGCAGTTTATGCTATGCAGATGGTAGCGCGGCAAATTGTGTCCTTGTTTGACACTATAGATGTATTCCTATTGCCTGTTTATTTGCACTCTCCCATCCGGGTAGGGGAATGGACAGCTTTGAGTCCTGAAGATACATTTGAAAAAATTGTCAATTGGGTTGCCCCTTGTCCAGCAGCCAATGCTACCGGACAACCAGCGATCGCTTTACCTGTAGGGTTTGATAGTAATGGTGTACCTATGAGTGTGCAGCTTGTCGGCAAACCGGCGGCCGAAGCTACCATCATTAGCCTCGCTGCCCAACTAGAAGCCGCTAATCCTTGGATTCAGCACCGTCCAGTTGTGGCTATACATTAAACTTTTGCTTGATGACATTGACTACTAGTTAAGGCGATCGCTACTAGTTCCGCCGATAAATGAATCAGGTTTAGTTCATCCTCTCTTAAAAAGCTTGGTTGTTTCCACAGGAGAGATAACACCCCTAACATTTCATTTCGGTAGGTAATGGGGATGACTAAATGCGCTTGGATGCCGCTTTCTTGGTAATGAGTCACACCAGCTAGTTTTGCGTCTTTGGCAATATTTAAGGAAACTTGAATTTTACCAGTGGCGATCGCTTCACTTGTCAGTGGATCTTGCCCCAACCAATTTTGGATACCACCTTCAGGACAGTAAAATCCTTGGGTGGCTGACAGTGTTTGCCCTTCTACCAGTTGCACAATACAGATATCAGCCGCAAAACTGTCACAAAAAGCTGTAGCGATAGGTGTGAGAATAGCTTCTAAACTTTGGGCGGCTTGAGTCACTTGTACCAAAACAGTTAGGAGTGACATTTGAGCATTAGCACGGCGTAGTTCTTCTGTACGTTGCTTGAGCAAGTCATAGGTTTCTGCGGCCCGTTGCACAACGGCTTTGAGTTCACTAGGGTCCCAAGGCTTAGTAATATACTTATATACCTGTCCGGCATTAATGGCTTCCACCAAGTCTTCAATATCAGTAAATCCCGTGAGAATTATCCGCACCGTATCAGGAAACTGTGGTACAGTTTTACTGAGAAACTCCGTACCCTTCATTTCTGGCATCCGTTGGTCAGAGATAATTACTGCCACTTCCCCTTCTAGTGCCAATACTTCTAAGGCATTAATGCCACTATCAGCTTTGAGGACATTAAAATCTCGGCGAAAGGTGCGATAAAGTAAATCTAGGTTATCCGGTTCATCATCAACTACTAAGATTTTGAGCTTTTTAGGTCTTTCTAAAGTTGCCATTGGACGATGATTTGTCTGGATATCGGAAATAGTGTCAGCCATAGATATTACCTGTAAAAATTATTTATATTCTTACTTTTTTACCAAGCTTAGTAGATTATTTCTATCAAGCCTTGCGGAAAACTACTGATATGGTTATTATGAGTCCCGATGAGCGTTATTGGTAACGCAAAATTTTATCTGACGGTAGAGAGTATATATATTTAGCTGATAAAGATTAGAATAAGATTTGCTAATACGGTATCAACTTAGCCTCTCAAGTAGAAGCTGAAATTTTAGATTATGACTGACTTACCACCCAACGCTCCCAACCCTAAAAATCCTGCTGATGATTCATCTCAAGAGTTACTGCGAAAACTGAGACAAAAACAAGGTAATTGGGTGGAATGGGGATTAGCGATCGCCACTCTACAAAAATCTGGTTACAATCCCCAAGAGATTTTTGAAGCCACAGGATTTGAGCCAGTTCAGCAAAATCAGGTAGTGGTTGGCTCGCAAGTGTATAGTTCTATGGAAAAAGCTGGCGCATCAGAGGCGACGCGCGCGCACTATATGACTCGTGGTAGTGATGTTTTATATGAACTGCGGTTACTCACCCACGAACAACGGGCGGTAGCGGCTGAATTGACTTTTCAGCATAAACTTGATTTAGATGAAGCGCGGGAAATAGCCAAAGCCATTAAAGATTTCGCTCGCTTTCGCGCTTTACCACAAGGGTTTTCTGACCATCCAGGAGATGCTGTAGCTTATCAAGCTTGGAAATTAGCACGGCAAAATTCAGATTTGCAAGAGCGATCGCGTTTAATTGGTAAAGGGTTACGCTTTGCTCACACCCAAACAGCCAGAAAACAAATCGAACAGCTATTAGTTGATTTTACTGTTGTTTCCCAGCGTCCCGCCCCCATTCCTCCCTTTTATCGCTTCGATTCTGAGGATGAATTACCCCGCATTGTACCTGTCGTAGGTGAGTTACCTTTAACACCACAAGACCTGCAAGCAGTTCCCCTGGTGACAGAAATTGAACCATTCCGCCTAGTGAAGTTTGCTGGTGAACAAGCTTGGGTAGCATTACCTGGTTGGCAAGTGCTGTTGAGTGCAGAAGACCCAGTAGTAATTTTAGCAACTAGCGATCGCTTTCCTAACGCAACTCTAGCCCAGCCTAGTTCTGTTTTAGTAGTTGTAGATCGCAATCAACGAGAATGGAATGATTTGAGTTACTTTGTTGTCGATAATGGTGGTGAGCTAGATTTCCAGTGGTTTGAAACAGAACCAGAATTTGCCATCCTCGGCAAAGTTATCATCATCGTCCGCCCACGGCAAATCCTAGATGAAGAAGTAACTAAAGATTCCTGGCAAATTGACGAATAAGCTTGAGATTGTTGACGAAAAATAGAACCTTCCCCTAAGAGATGTTTCGCTTCGCTCAACATGACACCTTAAGCATTTATACAAGAGGTCTATTCATCACATCAATTCAAGCCCACACTTCCCAGTTAGCGAAGTGTGGGTAAAAGATTTTAATAATTGTTAAACACTTGGACTTCTCCTTTTTGATTGAATGCCATAACTGTAAATGGCTCTTTTTTATTACCCGATTCCATTCCAGGCGTTCCTATCACCATTCCTGGTACAGCTAAACCTGCAAGTTGGGGCTGTTGTTGCAGAAAAAGCTTGATGTCATCGGCGGGAATATGTCCTTCCATCACATAACCGTCAATAATTGCTGTATGACAAGATGCTAAATTTGGAGGTAAATTATACTTTTGTTTAATAGCCTCCATCTCATCAGTTTTGATATCTGCTTGGATTTTAAAACCTTGCTTTTGGATGTGTTTTATCCAACTTCCGCAGCAGGTACAAGCCGGACTGCGATAAACAGTAACCTCCCGCATTTGTAAATCTGATGTGGTTTTATTGTCCCAGATACTAGCAGCAAGTGCAGATGTAGAATTACTATCAAAAATAATTACAGTAGCGAGTATAAAAAGTAGCAAATTACGCAGTAATGGACTAATTAAAATAGCGATAATTTTGTACATTGATGAATCCTCATTACCTTCATATTATTACTCAAAAATAGCTGCAATTTCCTTGCCAGGCTGGACATCTGAAAGGGCTTTTTTAGGCAGCAAAAATTTACCGAACTGAGCATATAAAGCAGGTAAAACTAGTAATGTTAACGCTGTAGAAGTAAACAAACCTCCCAGCACCACTATAGCTAGAGGCTGGAGAATTTCCTTACCTGCACCTATACCAATTATCAAAGGTATCATGCCCAAAGCTGAAGTTAAAGCTGTCATTAAAATTGCTACTAAGCGTTCCATTGAACCTGCAAAAATTACTGTCTTTAAAGGCAAACCCTGGGCTAATTTCTGATTGTAATTATCTACTAATAAAAGTCCGTTGCGTGTGGCTACTCCAAATAGAGTGATGAACCCGACTAAGGAAGCCACAGAGATAATTCCGCCACCTAAAGCAATGGAAAATATACCCCCTACCAATGCTAGAGGTAGGTTAATCATAATCATTAGCATCGCAGCAACAGATTTAACTGCAAAGTACATCAAGACAGCAATAATTACAATTGCTAAACTTCCAAATACCAGTAAGTTTTGGGTAGCGCGTTGTTCTGATTCAAATTGTCCGCCGTATTGAATGAAATAACCTGTAGGTAACTGAATTGATTGCTGTACTTTAGCTTGAATTTCATCAACGACAGAACCTAAATCTCGACCGGAAACATTAGCAGAAACTACAATTAAACGTGAGACATTTTCCCGATTAATCGTGTTGGGGCCTGTTCCATAGTCAACGCTGGCGACTTGAGCTAGGGGGATTTTTTGCCCTGTGGGGGTATCTACTAATAAGTTGCGGATAATTTCTAAATTATTCCGTGCTTCTGGTTGTAACCACACAACTAAATCAAATAATTGTTGTCCTTCCAAAACTTGGGAAACAACCCGCCCATTCAAAGCAGTTTCGGTCATTTCTGCTAGTTGACCTATTGTTAAACCATAGCGAGCTGCGGCTGCTCTGGAAAATTTAATTTGTACCTGCTTAATGGGGACTTGGGGTTCAAGTTGTAAATCTACCAGTCCCGGTATATCTTTGACAGCCGCTTGCACCTCAGAACCAATGTGACGCAGTTCGCCTAAATCTGAGCCAAAAATTTTGATAGCGATCGCACTTCTCACTCCTGATAATACCTCATCCATGCGGTGAGAAATAAAGCCGCCAATACTAGGGGCAACTCCTGGTATTTTGGCAAATTCAGCCCTTAGCTTCTCAATGCTTCCTTTCCTATCTTGTAAGCCCTCCTTAGTCAATTCCACATCTAAATGTCCCAAATTCACACCACCAGCATCAGCATCACCAGGAGCGCGTCCGGCTCGTAATTGGACTGTGCTAAATCGCTTGTCACCTTTCAAAGCCTCTTGCATAACGAACCCGACTTGATTCGTGGCTGACAGAGAACTTCCAGGATACAGCAGCACAGCATTAACTAAAGATGGTTCTTGGAACTCCGGCAGAAATACCCTACCCAAGCTTGGTAAAATTATTAAAGATGCAACTAAACTAGCCCCAGCTATTGTCAAGATAATCGTCGGGAAGCGGAGAGAAAAATTTAGTAACGGTTGATAAAGTCGCTGTGATAAAGCATTTACCCAAGTATCATCTGAAGGTAACTGGCGATTAGCTAATAAAATCGCGCACAATGCAGGCGAAAGCGTCATGGCTACAAAGGTAGACGCAAAAATTGATACCAAATAAGCCACACCCATCGGGGCAAATATGCGCCCTTCTACACCCGTAAGCATGAAAATAGGGGCAAAGACTACGGCAATAATGACTGTAGAAAAAATGACGCTGACTCTGACTGCAACTGAGGTATCGTAAACCACCTTAAAAGGATGCACAGGATTGCTTACAGCTTGATTTTTACGTAAACCCCGGTAGCAGTTTTCCATATCAACAATTGAGTCATCCACTACCGAACCAATAGCCACAGCCAAACCACCCAAGGTCATAGTGTTAATTCCCTGACCAAATAAATTGAGAATCAGCATCCCAATTAAAACTGATAGGGGAATGGCACTCAGAGTAATTACAGCCGTGCGCCAGTTCATCAAAAACAGCAGCAAGATAACAGCGACAATAATAGTACCATCACGGAGAGAACTGGTAACATTTTCAATAGCTGCGGCAATAAAACTTTCCTGGCGAAAAGTTTCTGTAACTTTCACATCTGGGGGTAATGCTAATTTTACCTCTGCGATCGCCTTTTCAATTGCTTTAGTTACAGTCGGTGTATCATACTGCGGCTGTTTATTCACCATCACCACAATCGCATACTCACCATTAAGACTACCATCACCACGTTTTAAAGCCGCGCCAATCTGCACAGATGCGACATCTTGGAGTAACACAGGCGTACCATTACGGGCTGTCACAGCAGAGTTACCCAACTGTTCAATAGATTCAACCCGTCCCAGTCCCCGAATGATAATTTCTTGGTCAGGATTAATTAAAAAACCACCAGCAGCATTCACATTAGCGGCTTTTGTAGCTGCTGTCACCTCATCCAAAGTGACATTAAATGCTTTCAACTTCGCCGGGTCAACTAAAACCTGATATTGACGAACATCACCACCATAAGCAATTACTTGCGAAACCCCAGGTACAGCCAACAGTCGATTCGTCACATCCCTGTCAACCAAACGCCGCACTTCCATCAGTGGCGTAGTGTCAGCAGTGAAAGCATACTGCAACACAGTCCCTATCGGGGAAGTAATCGGCGAAATTTGGGGATTTTCTATACCTGAAGGTAACTTCTCCTGCACCTGTTGCAATCTTTCCGTCACCAACTGACGAGCCTGATAAACATTCGTTCCCCACTTAAAAATCACCTTCACCACCGAAATTCCCACCGCCGAGGAAGAACGTACCGTTTCCACCCCCGGCGTACCATTCACAGAACTTTCAATGGGTAAAGTCACCAGAGATTCTACCTCTTCTGGAGCGAGTCCTGGGGCTTCAGTTTGAATCTCAACTTGTGGCGGTGCAAAATCAGGAAAAACATCCAACGGCATCTGAGTCAGATTGTACACACCCAAAAACGTAACTACAACCGCCCCCAACACCACCAACCACCGTTGAACAATCGACCACTTAAGGATGCTATTTAACATTTTCCAACTCCCAACACCAAAAAACTTACTCCAACTCTCCGCGCCTCTGCGTCTCTGCGTGAGATAAATCCAGACTCAAACTCACCGCCGATATCCGCCGCCGAGACCAAACAGCACCTCCAAAAAATGCTCCTGTAGTTAATAACATCCCTCCACCAACCCCCAATAACCACAGTGGTACAGGTAACTGAGACACTACTGCTGTAGTAGCTTCCCCATGTTCATGTTCGGCTGCATTAGATTTATTTCCCCCCAGCAAAGACTGCGCGTATAGTTGCGGCGCACGCTGAATCACTACTAAATCCCCTGCAAATAAACCCGTCTTCACCTCAACCATATCCCCAGAGGTTCGACCCAAAGTAACATCAACTCCTTGATAAGCATTACCATTTTGGATATAAACCTGTTCCTTACCATTGACATCAACAACGGCTGTAGAGGGAATAGCTAACACTGCTGATGAAGTTTGATTTGTGAGGACTTCCAACTCAGCAAACATCCCAGGTTTAAGTACACCACCAGGATTATTAATTTCCGCTTTCACTGGGACAACCCGCGTCTCCCCTGTCACCGCCGAATCAATAATAGTAATGCGTCCTGTAAATGTGCGGTCAGGTAAAGCCGCCACTTTGACATTAACCCGTTGACCTTGACGAACTTTATCTAAATCTTTTTCGTAAATATTAGCTGTAGCAAACACCCGACTATCATTAACAATCGTCATTAATTTGCCACCTGCATCATTGAAGGTTTGACCGATAGTAACTTCTCTATCCGCAACCTTCCCAGAAATTGGTGCTGTTATTGTCACAAGTCCTTTGTTATTACTACGGATGCCTAATTGTTGCAAGCGAGTTCCATAGTTTGCACTGCTGAGACTAATTCGGGATTTGGCAACTGTAACATTAGCCTGGGCGCGTTTGAGTTGATTTTCTGCGGCGATGACTTCCCGGTGACTATTAGCTTTAGTAAGCTGCGCTTTCGCCTGGGCTAGCTGAGTTTGAGATTCTAAAGCATTACGTTGGGGTAAAGCACCAGCCTCAGCTAAATCTTTGTCTTTGTTATATTTTTCTTGAGCAAATGCTACTTGACTTTCAGCTTCAGTAATTTCAGCAGCCGCAATTTGTTGATAGCGATAATAATTTTGTTGCGCTAATTTTAAATCTGCTAAAGCTTGTTGTAAATCTGCTTCACCTTGAGCCAGTTTCTCTTGTGACTCTACGCGCAGTGATGCTAAATCTGGACTGGTGACGACAGCAACGGGTTGACCTTGCTTAACTATAGTACCTGGTTCTACTAACAATTCAACTACCTTTGCCCCTGGAATGGGTGTAGTAACTTCCGCTTGTTTACTAGGTAGGGTTTCTATTTTACCTGTGGCTTTAATGCTGATAGCTAGTTGCTGTAATTTGACTGGTGCAACTTTTATTCCTAACCTTTGAGCCGTTTCTGTATCTACCTGAACCGAACTATTAGCCGATGCTTCATTTCCTCCCTGAAATTCATTTCCGTGTCCAGCATGGGCTAGAACTGCTGCGGGACTTGCTAATAATAGTAAGCTGGCTAGTATACCAGAGGCACTACGCATGATTAAAAACAGAGAGTTTAACATCGCTATCAGAAATCCTGAGTTACGGGGTAAAAGGGTTATTCTGCACCCCACCTTAGTGTTTCATCTCAAAATGAAATTAGGATGAAATTTAGTAGATATTCTCTGTGTCTTTGTGTCTCTGTGGTTAAAGGCTTTTTTACCACAGAGACACGGAGACACAGAGTTATGAAGAAACTTAATTTATGAGAGTGCTACTTGTTGAGGATGAACCAGATTTGGGTACGGCTATTAAGCGAACTCTTACCCAACAGAAATATTTGGTTGATTGGGTGATGGATGGTAATGAGGCGTGGGCATATTTAGAAAGTAGTTGGACACAATATACTTTAGCTATTTTTGATTGGATGATTCCAGGTATTTCTGGTTTGGAATTATGCAAAAAATTACGTTATCGGCATAATCCTTTACCTGTGTTAATGCTGACAGCTAAAGATAGCATGGAAGATAAAGTTATGGGGTTAGATGCAGGGGCTGATGATTATTTAGTCAAACCCTTTGGTATGGCGGAACTGTTAGCGAGATTGAGGGCTTTGCAGAGGCGATCGCCTCAATTCCAACCCCAAGAATTAACGGTGGGAAATCTCACTTTAGATTATGGAAATAATAAAGTAATTAGTAGAGATATGGCGGGGAATAAGCAGGAAATCATCTTAACTAATAAAGAATTTCAACTACTAGAATATTTTATCAAGCACCCCAATAAAATATTAAATTCTGAACAAATTCGCTATCAACTTTGGGAGGTAAATGCAGAACCAGTGAGTAATGTAGTTGCAGCACAAGTTAGGTTACTACGTCGCAAGTTGGCTAATAGTGGCTGTGAAAATATGATTGAAACATTACATGGTCTGGGATATAGATTTAATTTCACCGATGAATCAAAATAAATTATTTCAGCAAACCCGCTTACGTTTGGCGTTGTGGTACGCGCTGGTGATGGCTGTGATTTTAAGTCTGTGTGGAATTGGTGTTTACAAAGCTGTGTCTCATGCTCATTGGATGACCTTAGACCAAGAAATAGAATCAGTAGCGGGAACATTGCATGATAGTATTGAATTGAAATTACAACAACCTGGTCAATTAGAACCAGTTATAAAAACACTGTTACCAAATATTTGTGTAGTAGGAACAAGGTGTATTTCTGAGCCAGTAAATTCTGAACGTCATACCCTCAGTGCTATTCATCAAGACCATTATTATGTACGTTTTTTTGATAATTATGGCAACTTATTTGCTACAGCCGGGACTTATCCAAAAGGGCTATCACCAGAATTTAATCGAGAATTATGGCAAACTCTCAAAGATAATAAAGGTAAGGTCTATCACCAAATTTCTTTAACTTTACATACCCAAAATAATCGTGATTGGGGTTATATTCAAGTCGGGCGGAGTATTGAAGATTTTAATAGTTACTTAGATGCAGTTAAACTGACATTAGTATTAGGTTCGCCAATTGTGATTAGTTTAGTTGGTCTTGCTAGTTGGTGGTTGGCTAGATTAGCAATGCAACCAATTTATAAATCTTACAGACAAATTCAACAATTTACAGCCGATGCAGCCCACGAATTACGCACACCTTTAGCGGCTACTCAAGCAACTGTAGAATCAGCACTTTTGATGTCACAATTGGATGAATTAGAGGCGCGGGAAACTTTACAAACTCTACACCGTCAAAATCAGCGTTTGACTAATCTTGTAACTGATTTATTATTACTATCTCGGTTAGATAGTCAACCTGTGCCAATGCGGCGTGAGATTTGTTGTTTAGATGATATTATTAATGACTTAATAGAAGAGTTTGCAGCATTAGCGATCGCCACAAATATCACCCTCAAATCGCTGATTCTGATATCCACACCTGTAAATATTATCGCTAATCAAGACCAGCTTTATCGTTCGATTTCTAATTTAATTATCAATGCTATTCAGTACACATCATCGGGTGGTAAAGTAATAGTTGCTTTAGACCGTAGTGATAGTTATGTTGTGATTCAAATTCAGGATACAGGTATTGGTATTCCTCAATCAGAATTATCACACATTTTTGATCGCTTTTATCGAGTTCATAGCGATCGCTCTCGTAGCACTGGCGGTTCTGGATTAGGATTAGCGATCGCTCAAGCAATTGTCCTAGCACACCACGGTAGTATAGATGTGCAGAGTGAATTAGGTCAAGGCAGTATTTTTACCCTTAAGCTACCCTGTAAAAATTAAATAATTAATTAGGGGTTGTTGTTGGTGTTGGTGTTTCTGTCGGGGTTTCTGTGGGAGTTGGTGTTGGTGTTTCTGTGGGAGTTGGTGTTGGTTCTGGTGGGGTGGGATTTTTGACTGTAAGGCTGAGTTGATAATCTGCTGATGTGGATGCAGTGGACACCACAACAAATTCATAAAATCCCGATTCTGGTAGTTCTGTTGTTAATGTGCGTTGTGGAGAATCTTCTAAAAATATAATTTTCCCAGAAGGCGAATAAATTGATAACAAAACTTTGGGATTTGCTTGTAGCTGGAAATCTAAAGTTTGATTTTGAGCTAAATCAGCAATAAAAACTTTACCCGCACCAGGTTTGAGATTACCACTGATGGTTTTATTAATAGCATCTTGATCAAAAACGATTTTTTGGAAAGCACTACCTGCAATTATGGCGTTAAGTTTGTCACTAACAAAAGCGTGCCAAACTTGTCCTATAGGCTGATTGATGAAGTCTTGTCCTTTTCGTTTTGGGAAGGCGTGAAAGAAAGCTGCATCACCCAAGTCATACAAAGCGCGACTACTAACATTAATTTGATTGACATCCACCTTCCAGCGATCGCGTTCTGCGGCAGTATAAGTACCTAATTGTCGGCGCGATTTTGTACTTAATGGTACAAGCTTTTCTAGTAATTCACCAGCGATTTTATCCCATTCTGTCCGTAAACTTTCATCCTCTGGTTCATCGCTGAGAGTACGTCCCTTTAAACTGGGATTTTGTTCCCAAAAAGTTTGATTGACTAAATTAACGTAGAAATTAAAGTCTACACCCAATTGTTGACGGCGATCGCTTAATCTTTGTTTGCGTCGTCGTTCTGTGGGCGAGTATTTATCTAGGGGATTGGTAGGCTGGGTAATAGTTGGTGTAGGTGTAGGATTGTCTACCACTTGATTACCAGTTCTCCCGCTAACTCCCCACCAAATTAATCCCCCAGTAGTAACTAACGCCAACACCGCTAGGAAAGTTTTAGTTGGTGTCCATTGATTGTGAGGTTCGGGAGGAAGAGACGCAGGGGAAGTAGGAACACTAGGGGGATTAGAAGAGACAGCTAGAGTGGCTGATATCGGTGCGACTGGGGGGAGGGGTGCTTGAGTGGGGGGATAATAGACTGGTGGAGAATTGAGTGCTTCGAGAACTTGTTGGGCTGACTGGTAGCGATCGCCCGGTCGAGGAGCTAACATTTGATCTAATACTTGTCCTAATAGCGGACTCAGGGTAATTTCCCGCCGCCATTGCCAAGAAAGATTATAATTATCGACTAATTCTTGGGGTTGTTTACCTGTCAATAAAACTATTGCAGTCACCGCCAAAGCATATAAATCACTATGGGGAGACACTGCACCGGTTTGCATTTGTTCTGGTGGTGCGAATCCCACCTTACCTAGTAGGGTAGCGACTGGAGGCGGTGTAGCTATCCCCTGTTGATAATATTGGGAAGCAACGGCGGCTACTACTTGTTTGACACCACCAAAATCAATTAATATTGGTAGCTGGTCAAAAGTGCGAAGAATTAAATTATCTGGCGAAATATCACGATGAATCACACCCAAGGAATGGATATAATCCAACACTGGTAAAATTTGCTGTAAAAGTTGCTTAATTTCTAATTCTGTGAACCGCAAACCCTGTTGTTTACGGCTATTTAATAAATAACTATAATTTTGTCCTTCTATATAATCTTGGACTAAAAATAAATATTCTTTACTTTCTAAGTTAATGTGAAACTGTTCCCGGAAGCGAGGAATTTGGGGATGTTGTAACTTATATAAAACACTAGCTTCACGCTGAAACAGTTCTTCTGCTTTTTGTAAAACGTAGTCCGTTTGAACTTGGGGACAAAATTCCTTTAAAACACAAAGTTCCCGAAAACGGTTAATATCTTCAGCTAAATAAGTCCGTCCAAATCCTCCCTGACCGATTTGACGTACAATCACATAGCGATCGCCTAAAGTTAGCCCTGGTTGAATGTTATTCATTACTCATTAGTCATTGAGGCAAAATTCAATTCTCCCTGATCTTCTTCACTGTCACCTGTCACCTGTCCCCTGTCTCCTATTTTTCACTTGCTCATCTGCGATCGCATACCAAACTTGACCTAAAGTTTGTTGATTCAGTTTCCCACGGTCTTGACCTGGAAACAACTGATTAAATTTTTGATTGGTATCTTTATTTAAATCATTGACTGTGTAATTTCCCAGTTGTCCAGAACGGGCTTGTCGTCTCCAAGTTTGATAATCTCTCTCTGTATAGCTTCCCAGTTGACGGCGAGTTGGTGTACTGAGGTTAGCCTGTTCTATTTTATTCAATAAATCCCCAGCGACGGCAGCCCATTCATCTCGCAAACCTGCATCTTCTGGGTTAGAAGTGAGGCTACGTCCGTTTAACTCCGGTTTTTGGGCATAAAATAAGCCGTCTACTGTCTGAATAAAAAAGGGTTCAGGAATTTCTAACTGTTGGCGACGACTTAAAACTTGACTCAGGGTAATTTTATTTTTGTCACTAACCGGTTGACTAGAAGGATTAGATAACGATGGAATTTGGGGTAAAGAGATTTGTGGTGGAGTAATTGAAGAGACACCGCGAATCAGTGAGTTTACTACAGCAAAAGTCCCTGCGCCAGTCAATACAACTAAAGCTGTTCCCCCAAAACTGACTACAAAAGGACGCATCCAACCAGGGAGAGGTAACTTTTGGGCTACGGCTTGAGTTTTGTTATGGAATTTACTAACGATTACCCCTGCTTTGCGTCCAGGGGCAACTACCATTGTCTTAATCTTGGTAAGATGAGTCACAGGTGGTTTAGTTACATTTGGTGATGGTAAATCTTTGAGAATTAGATCAGCATTTTGATAGCGATCGCTTGGTTTATACGCCAACATCTTTTTTAACACAGCTTCTAGCTTAAAGCTGACATTAATTTCCCTACCCCAACGCCAAATTCCTTGATAGCTGTCGTATAATTTTTGCGGTTCTTTCCCCGTCAGTAATACTAACGCTGTCACCGCCAAAGAATATAAATCACTATTAAAAAATACCTTTCCTTGTCGTAATTGTTCTTCTGGTGCGTAGCCTTTTTTACCCAACAGAGTATGATTGACAGCCAACTTAGTAAACCAAAAACCCTGAGAAGCTGGTAATTGCTTGACACCGCCAAAATCAATCAACACAGGTAAATTATCAGAACGTCGCCAAATCAAATTATCAGGAGAAATATCACGATGAACTACATCTAAAGAGTGAATATAGGATAAAACGGGTAAAAGTTGTTGTAATAAAGTAATAACTTCTGCTTCTGTAAAAGTTTTCCCTTGACTTTGGCGTTGTTCTAATATTTGATCAAAATTATCGCCTTCTACATAGTCTTGCACTAAAAAGAAAAAATCCTGACTCCCCATTTTTACTTGTAGTGAAGCGTGAAACATGGGAATCTGGGGATGATGAAGTTTTTTGAGTACATTTGCTTCTCGCTCAAACAACTCCTTAGCCTTTTGTAAATCCTGTTTTTCTGTGACTTGGGGTGCAAATTCCTTCAAAACACAGGTTTGATTAGATTTCTTTTTATCCTCAGCTAGATAAGTACGCCCAAAACCACCCTGTCCTATTTGACGAACCAGCCGATAACGATTGTCTATAACTTGTCCAACAGTAATAGACAAAGGTTCACCGCAATGAGTGCAAAAATGATTACTGCTATTATTAGCGTGTTTTTTACTGCAATAGACTTGCATGGTGCTGAAGGATAGATGAGGGGTTTTTTTAATTACTACAACTAATATGCTTCAATTTACGAATATTCTTTGAAGAAGGTGATAGGTGATAGGTGACAGGGGACAGGTGACAGGTGACAGGTGACTAATTATGAAACACAAATCTAGAAGACAACAAGTAATCAAGGTATGGGAAGATTTTGTGTCTACCCCTCTAGAGGATTTATTACAGCAGCATATCAACACTTCTGGGGAATCGGCTGTCTTGGATTTGTTTCATGATGTGGCTGCTAATGTCCCGGCTTATCAGGCTTTTTTAGCAGAAAGGGAAATTCAGCCCGATATGATTGAAAGTTGGGGTGATTTTCAGAAAATTCCAGCGATCGCTAAAGAAAATTATATCTCACGTTATCCTCTCGCTGATTTATGCCGCGATGGACAACTAGAAGGTTGCGATATGATAGCTGCTTCCTCTGGTTCTACAGGGAAACCCACATTCTGGCCGAGGTTCTTCACCGATGAATTACAAATCGTTACACGCTTTGAGCAAATTTTTCACGACAGTTTCGCCGCCGATACCAAACCCACCCTCGCAGTTATTTGCTTTACTCTAGGAACTTGGGTAGGTGGGATGTTCACTACAAATTGCTGTCGTTATCTTGCTAGCAAAGGCTACCCCATCACCGTTATTACCCCCGGTAACAATAAAGAAGACATCTTGCGCGTAGTACAAGAACTCGGTGGTAATTTTGCACAGGTGGTTTTATTGGGATATCCACCATTTCTAAAAGATGTAATTGATACAGGTATTGCCCGTGGTGTAGAGTGGCAAAGCTACCAGATGAAATTTGTGATGGCGGGTGAAGTATTCAGCGAAGAATGGCGGAGTTTAGTAGGTGAAAGGGTGGGTTCTCAAAATCCTTGCTATGATTCAGCATCACTTTACGGTACAGCCGATGCAGGGGTGTTGGGTAATGAGACACCATTGAGTATTTGCATTCGCCGCTTCTTAGCGCAAAATCCCGAAGCTGCAAAAGCTTTATTTGGGGAATCACGTTTACCTACACTAGTGCAGTATGACCCAGTTAGCCGCTTTTTTGAAGTGCAGAACGGGCAATTATTGTTTTCTGGAAATAACGGCATTCCCCTCATAAGGTACAACATCTTAGACACTGGGGGAATCATTACTTATGATGCCATGCTCCAGTTCTTAGGAGATTGGGGATTTAATCCCCTGGAAAATCTTACTCCTCACACCCAGCACTCACCTAGAGGTATTCATCAACTACCATTCGTTTATGTTTTTGGACGCTCTAACTTTACAGTCTCCTATTTTGGTGCAAATATCTACCCCGAAAATGTGACAGTAGGATTAGAACAACCAGTCATTAAAGAATGGGTTACAGGTAAATTTGTCTTACAGGTAAAAGAAGACACCGACAAAAACCGCTTTTTATCTGTAGTTGTAGAATTAGCACCAGATGTTGAAGGTTCTGAAGACAAACGCCAAACCATAGCAACCTCAATTCTCAACCAATTGTTGCGACTTAACGGCGAATTTGCCAACTACGTCCCCAAAGAATACCAAACACCCCAAATCACATTAGCACCAATGGGCGATCGCGAATACTTCCCCATTGGAGTCAAACATCGTTACACACGCCAATAATCCAAAACTTTCTTTTCTCTCTCTACGCCTTCCCTGCTGGTTGTGCCTTGCAGTATGGGCGAGTAAATCACCTTCCATTCAGCAACGCCAACATATCTGTAAACTTTTTCTAAAAGCTGTAGTCAATTGTACGTTATGTGAGAAGATAAATAAATGATATTAATATAATGGAATACTAGCAAAATTTAAAAAATTACGAAATTCCCATTATAAAGAATTTCAGCATAATTCAAATATATCAGCAACCGCAACAAAAATAAAGACCATTTTGGCAAAAAATTTTAAAATTTAACAGCGATAATTTGCCGAATTCAAAAATAGCCAGAATAGTGGCTTTACTGATGTAAAAACAGCAATTACGGCAGTTAAAATAGAGAAACCCGATCTACAAAAAATAAGATGTCGCCAGAGCAAAATATAGATGATGTGCAAGAGCCAATTATTACTGCTCCGCCAGAGGTGCGACAAATTATAGAACGAGTATGGCATTTAGAAAAAAATAGACTCGATAAGAAAAGTAATAGCCCCATCAATGATGACATTTTAGACATTGTGAAGGGAGCAGTCCAATGAAGCTCACCTCCATTAAACTGTGTAACTTTCGCTCCTTTTATGGCAAAACCCCAGAAATTATGATCTCTGGGGGAGATGTTCTTAACACCACGATTATTCATGGCAATAACGGCTCAGGTAAAACCAGTTTACTAAATGCCTTTACGTGGGTATTATATGAAAGGTTTAGTGCTGCCTTTGCCTCCACAGAACAATTAGTCAATAAAAGAGCGATCGCTCAAGCACAACCAGGACAAGCTGTAGAATGTTGGGTAGAAATTAACTGGGAACACGAAGGTAAACGCTATAACGTCAAACGCCAATGTCGCGGTTATAAAAATAAAACTGACTTTACAGTAGGTAAAACCGAATTACTCATGCAAGTAGCTGGAGATGATGGTAGATGGTACTTTCCACTCCAGCAACCAGAAGAAATTATCGGGCAGATTTTACCAGTTAGTTTACACCAATACTTCTTCTTTGACGGCGAACGCATCGAAGAAATAGTGCGTTCCGATAAAAAATCAGAAATTGCGGAAGCTACAAAAATTTTCTTAGGCGTAGAAGTAATTAACCGTTCCATTAAGCATCTCGGAGAAGCCAAAAAAAGTTTAGAGAATGAACTAAAAGCCATTGGTGACTCAGAAATCAAACAGCTTTTAAGAGAACAAGCCAAACTCGAACAAGAAATTGAGCAAATCAACACCCGTCAAGCAGAAATCAAGCAAGAATTAGAATATCAACAAACCTTTAAAAAAGAAACAGGTAATCGCCTGCAAGAACTCAGCGCAGCCAAAGAATTGCAAGAGAGACGACAAGAATTAGAAAATCAGAAAAAATCAAATCAAGATAATTGGCGACAAACGAAAGAAGCCCTAAAAAAAATTATTTCCTCACGGGGTTATACTGTCTTACTATCAGATACAACAGCCCAATTTCGCGCCATTCTCCATGACCTAAAGCAGCGAGGTGAGTTAACCTCTGGAATTTCGCGGGAATTTGTTACAGAATTACTCAACTCCCAACGCTGTATTTGTGGTGCAGAATTACATCCAGATAATCACGCCCATGCTAATGTAAGTATGTGGTTAGATAAAGCAGGTTCTTCATCAGTAGAAGAAACCGCGATTCGCATGAGCGCACAAGTAGACGAGATTGACAAACAAGCCGTAACTTTTTGGGAAGAAGTAGACAGAGAACAAACCAGAATCAATCAATTACGTCAAAACATTTCCCAAATCGAAAGCGAATTAGATAACATTCAAGAACGTTTGAGAAAAGACCCCAACGAAGAAATTAGCAACTTGCAAAAACGCATCGATGAAATTGAAAGTAAAATTGATGAATCAAACCGAGAACAAGGTGCAAATCAGCAGAAAATTACGCATCTCAAAACAGAAATCGATGCTTTAATTAAACAAATTGCTAAACAAAAACTCAACGAAGATAAACAATTATTAGCACAAAAACGCATCAACGCTACTCAAGATGCCATTGAACGCCTAACTGAAGTCAGAAACCGCCAAGAAAAGCAATTTCGCTTGCAACTAGAAAAAAGATTACAAGAAATATTTACTACTATTTCTTTCACCCCTTACGTTCCCACAATTAGCGATAAATATGAATTAACCCTAATAGAAAATACCTCTGGTACAGAAGCAGCAGTAGCAGCTTCCACCGGTGAAAATCAAATTCTCAGTTTATCATTTATCGCCAGTATTATTGATAAAGTCAGAGAATGGAGTGCCAAGCGTAAAATACTCACCATACCCGATAGTAGCACCTTCCCAATCGTCATGGATTCTCCCTTTGGTAGCCTAGACGAAACCTATCGCCGCCGCATTGCTCAAACATTACCAAAATTAGCAAATCAGTTAATCGTCTTAGTTACAAAAACTCAATGGCGGGGTGAAGTAGAAGCTGAAATGTCAGACAGAATTGGTAGAGAATATGTCCTGACTTATTATTCCTCTAAACCAGACTGTGAACAAGATTATATCGAAATAGCTGGAGAAAGATATCCTTTAGTAAAACAAAGTCCCAATGAGTTTGAATATACCGAAGTAATTGAAGTTGAAAGAGATTGGTAATCTAATAATTCCTACGTTTTTATTCAGAAATTTAGTTCTTTTCACCTATGTTCATTAAACCTCAAATTGAAATACCAAAACAATTACCATTTTTAGAAAAATTATGTTGGCAAAGAGAAGGTATAGAAAACCTTACTCTTTTAGAAATGCTGAAAATATATGAGCGAGGATGGCATTATCGAGGAGTTTTAGGTGATTTGAGCCAAACAGAAACTTTATTTGTGCAACAGTTAGCTCAATATTATAAATCCTGGTTAGGAGTGCAAATGTTTGAGAGGGAATTGCATCAAATAATTTTAAATGTTCTTAATCAACTAAATGCGAATTTTTTACTAGAATCTGGAGCATACTTTGGCGGCGGAACTCTAGTGAGTTTAAAACATGGCGAATATAGATTAAGCAAAGATATAGATTTTCTCTGTTCCTCTGGTACTGGCTATCGATGGCTACGACAAAACATAGACGAAAATCAATATAATGCCTTATTTAATACACAAAAGAATCTCAAATTTCCGAGAGAAATGAAATCTGACCAGTACGGGGTAAGATTTGCCATTATGGTTGATGAAACTCTGCTAAAATTTGAAATTATTAGGGAAGGACGTATCGAATTGGGAGACCCAGATTATCCCACTTGGTCGCCCGTACCATGCTTAAATGAAATTGATAGTTTTGCTGAAAAACTTTTAGCCAACTCCGACAGATGGAACGATTCTTCAGTAGATTCGAGAGATTTAATCGATTTGGCTATCCAAAGGCTCAAGTCTCCAATTCCGGTAGAAGCTATTGAGAAAGCAGAGACAGCCTATCCCGTAATTGAACCTTTAAAAAAAGCGATATCTTCTTTTCAAAATAACCCTGCTTATCGAGACAAATGTTTTACTGCTTTGCGAATCATCAACCCCAGTCAAATTATTGATGGGATTGATTTAATAGCGGCGGATTTATCATTAGAAAAGACAGTTAGAACACTCAGCGAAAGTTAATTACTGCAACACCAAAATACAAAGATATATTTTTTTGTAACGAACAAGCTAGGCATCGCTTATACTTTTCGGTTAATATAGCTACAAAGCGATTATCAATATCATGGCGGAAACAGGTAGAATCAGGGTTGCTAAAGATAAAGCCGATTTAGTTAAAGCGTTAACATCTTCAGATTCTAGTACAGGAACTTTTCAAACTTTTGCTGATGTAATTGTCTTTGCTGCTGCGTTGGGTGCAAAGCATAAAAAGCGCGTTCCTCTAGGGGAAATTTCTAAACGAGAACCATCACCAATCAGGTTAGAATATTTTGCTTCAGTAGGAAATGATGTGGTAATTAAATTACTGGGAATGACTGAAACTCAGGACATTAATGTTTTATCTCTTTATGAAGAAGAATATGAAACTCAACGCAACAGTATTTTTGAAGAATATGCAAATGGTGGGCTAGAGATACTTCAAAATGAGTTGCGTGGAGCAGTAGATTATTCAGAGCGAATTTTATTATTTCTTAGTTATGAACGCAATCAGAAAGATGAGAAAGAAGAGGAATTTGATCTAAGTAAATTCCTCTCCTAACTTACGTTATGTTTAATTAGTAAGAATTACTCCATCCGAGTCTGAACTTAACTGTCTTAACTACCTTTATTAATTAAGAATAGGTGGAAGTCCTACTTCTTTGGGTTCGACAAACTCACCATCAAACCCTATCGTTTTATCTTCTACAGTTCTCGCACTAGCAAAAGCCTTGCGAAGTTCCGCAATTTCCATTGGGTCTTGAAGTCCACCCAGAATATAAATCAATAACTTAGCAGCTAAATCTTTTCCAGCCACCTGTACCCGTTTTTTATTTGGGTCATATAAAATCCCATACCAGAGTGACTGGGGATACTCCATACCAGAAAAGCCACCTTGCTGGTCAAACTTCCGCAACTTCTTAAAAATACTAGCTAAGGAAAAACGCTTTTTAAATACTAATAATCCTAAAGCTTGCGCTATAGCAACTTGCGCTACAGGACGGAAAAGTATATTCGCTTCACCACCACCCTTTTCAAAACTAAACCTTCTTAAAACAGGCGTATCTTCATGTTCTAAAATTTTTAAACTAGGTAGGCTTGCCAAATTATCAAAAAGTTTTCTGAATTCCTCAATTCCCTGTTCAATTTCCTCGTCTTCTGGGCGCATGGGAATTAAACCCTTCTCAAAAGGTTTCCAGTGGGGGAACTTTTGACCCAAGTATCTTTCTGACATATCTTGTAATGCTTGCAGCGTCGTTAACACCGTAGCATTCGCTGCTACTGTTGCACTGTTCCAATTAACGCGAGGGTTACGATTTGGTTTCTGTTCTAAAAGCGGATGAGTAACAGCAATTTTTCGCGCCACAATTGCAAAACCATCATCTTCATTTAGCTGTGCTAACTGACCTTTAGTTAACGGTGCAGCCATCAAGTTAACATGAACAAAAACCGAACGCACCCTCCGTCTTGCTTCAGTGCGAGTTTCCCCAGCATTCACCGCACAAATAAATTCAATCCCGATTTTTTCCTTGGGTAAGCTTTGTAAATAAGTAGGGTCTACTTGATATTGCTCTGTTAAATCTGACACGGTGATAAAACTATCATCAGCCGCTTTATCTTTTTTATATCGCTGGAGTTTGCCGGTTTTGATTAACTCTATTAACCCTTGCACCCCCATTAGTCGATGTTGACCATCTAGTGCATAAATGGTGACGTTCTCTTCAGAAACACTCAGTAAACCGACTTTACCATCTTTATCTAGAGGGGTAAAATCAGTTGTAGATTTTTTCGCACGTCCTTCACTGTCCCACTCAGAAGCTTTGGGGTCATCCACCCAAGGCTGACTAATTACCACCAGCACCGGCGGAAACTTATGATTTTTTCTAGCCGCCAAATACTGAACTAACGGTGCTTGACGCGACCAGTCCAGAGGACGTTGTTGAATCTCATCGATACTATCTGCGTCAATTTCAATATTATCTGTCTCTGGATTGTACTTTTTTTGCAGTAGGGGTAAACCAGAGGCGAAGTGAACCCGACCCCCAAACCATTCTAGAGTTACAGAACCCACATAAGCCTCAGTTCCGCCCATTTGCGTCTTTTGAACTAAAATATGGTCTTTTTTATCTAAAAAGCTGCCTAAAAGTAAAGATAATACTTGCTTTTCCTTGTTTTCTCGTTCCAGATACTCTCTAGCGATGTCAGAAGTTGGATCAGATGCACTGTCTTTCATGTTAGTTTTTGAAAACTCTAAACTATAAAATAAAATTTTTCTAAAAAAAATTACATAATAATTGTAAAATTTTTAAAAAATAGCAGTAAATATATATAAGGTTAATCAAATATTTACTGCTTCAAGCAGACTCATCAAGTTTTGCTCCTCAAAGTAGAGGACTTTAGCTAAACAAACAAATTGAGCCTACACGGAATAAAATCTGTGTGGGCTAGTCTTGCCTGTTTAGTCAGAAATTGCATTTGTTTGGATGTAATAGATGAGGTGAAAATCTTGTTTTCCGAAGGAGGGAGAAATGAGTACAGCACAAAAACCAGAAACTAAAGGTCAGCAAACACGTACTGTATCAGAGTTCGTGGAAGATATCCAAGCTCTCACGACGGAAATTCAAGAATTGTATTGTTTGGATGCAATACCTTGGGTTGTAGGTTATTCGGGTGGAAAAGACAGCACTGCTACTTTACAGTTGGTCTGGAATGCGATCGCCGAACTCCCTCCAGAAAAACGAACTAAGACAATATATGTGATCACTACAGATACCCTGGTAGAAAATCCTATCGTTGCTGCTTGGGTACGTAATTCTCTCAAACAGATGAAATCTGCGGCGCAAGCGCGAGAATTACCATTTGAACCTCATCTATTACAGCCAGATTTTAAAGAAACATTTTGGGTTGGTTTTATTGGTAAAGGTTATCCAGCACCAAGAGGAAAATTTCGTTGGTGTACAGAACGCCTCAAAATTAATCCGTCAAATCGCTTTATTCGTGATGTGATCCGAGCCAGTGGAGAAGCTATTGTCGTGCTGGGTACTCGCAAAGCTGAAAGCACAAGACGTGCTAGCAGAATGAAAAAATTAGAAGCTAAACGGGTACGCGATCACCTCAGTCCTAACATGAATTTGCCCAATTCTTTAGTTTATAGCCCTATCGAAGACTGGCAAAATGATGAAGTTTGGATTTATTTAATGCAGTGGGAAAATCCTTGGGGATACAGCAATAAAGACCTATTTTCTATGTATCGAGGTGCTTCTGCTGATAATGAATGTCCTTTAGTTGTTGACACAACTACACCTAGCTGTGGAAGCTCTCGTTTTGGTTGTTGGGTGTGTACTTTAGTCAGTCAGGATAAATCTCTGGCGGCGATGATTCAGAATGACGAAGAAAAAGAGTGGATGCAACCTCTACTCGATTTCCGTAAAGAATTGGATGCAGAAGAAACCCGCGATCGCCGAGATTTTCGCCGTAGAAGTGGGGTAGTTCAACTATATGAGCGTAACTTAGAGAATGAAATATCGATTGAGCCTATTCCTGGCCCTTATGTCAAAGAAGCACGGGAAGATTGGCTGAGAAAATTACTTACAGTCGAAAAACAAATCCGTCAAACAGCACCAGAAAATATGCGCGATATTACTCTTATTTCTCTAGAGGAACTAAGTGAAATTCGCCGTATTTGGTTGGAAGAAAGACATGAATTTGATGATAGTCTACCTCGTATCTATCAAGAAATAACAGGTCAAGAATTTAAAGACCCCCGTCCTGGGGCTGACCATAAACTACTAGGTAGTGATGAATGGTCTGTATTAGAAGAAATCTGTGCAGATGATGGTATGCACTTGGAACTGATGGCGAAACTTTTAGACACAGAACGCCAATTTCGGAAGAAAAGCAAGCGCGTAGGAATTTACGAAAGCTTAGAGAAATGCTTTGATACTAGTTCCCGTTCCCCAGAAGAAGCCATTAGAAATGCTCATTTAAAACGCGACTTAAGAGAAGCTGTTAGTCAAGGTGACATAGCCACGGTGAAAGAAAAAGTCAAGCAGCTAACTTTGGGTGATGCTGTCGATGAGCCTAAAAATGAAACTGACAAGCCTTCAACTTGGGGAAATATGAAGTTTAAAAATAAACAAGTAAAGGGCGATTAGTAAAAGGCGATTAGAAATCGCGGCTACACAGACAAAACCCGCCTGCGCGGGTTCAAGGAAAATGAGAGCAAATTTTACGCAATTATATCTACATTACGTTTGGGCAACTTGGGATAGATTACCTCTAATTACACCTGATATTCAAAAGTTAGTTTATGCAGCAATTATTAAAGAATGTGAACAGTTAAAATGTACTGTAATTGCAGTTGGTGGTATTGAAGACCATGTTCATCTACTAACAGGTTTTCCTGTAACTGTGAGTGTGTCTGAATTAATTAAACAGATTAAAGGTAGTTCTTCTCATTTTATAACTCACGAAGTCAAGCCAGGCGATTTTTTCAAATGGCAAGGTAGCTATGCCGCTTTTACTGTTAGCCATGATGCAATCAATAGCGTGGCTAATTATATCAGAAATCAAGCTAATCATCATCAACAAAAATCTCTTATTTCTACTTGGGAATTAAATTTACCGGGCGATTTAAAGGGCGATTAGAAATCGCGGCTATACAAACAAAACCCGCGCAGGCGGGTTAAATATTTCATTTCTACTTTCTTAATAGTCCGCGTAGGCGGACTTAGCCTGTGTAGCCGCGAATTTCATTCGCCTTGAACTGTGTAGCTATAACCATAAAGACAAATGATATTTCTAGAACTCGTATTACAAAACTTCGGACCTTATTCTGGCAGACAAGTAATAAATCTTGATACAAGAAGTGAAGAAAACCACCGTCCAATTGTCTTATTAGGTGGGATGAATGGCGGGGGAAAAACTACTCTGATGGATTCTATCCGCCTAGCTCTCTATGGACAACGCGCTCAATGTTCTACTCGTGGTAACTTGAGTTATAGTGATTTTTTAACTCAATGCGTTAATAATAAAGCAACCCCTGCGGAAAAAACCCGCATTGAATTACTTTTTGAACACATTGAAGACGATAAACCAGTCAAATATCGTATTGTCAGAACTTGGGAAAAAAACCCAAAAGACGGTAAAGACACACTAGGGATTTTAGGTGATGATGACACCTGGCCTGTTGATTCTTTAGTAAATATCTGGGATGACTATATAGAAAATCTCCTACCAATAGGTATTTCTAACTTATTTCTCTTTGATGGAGAACAAGTTAAAGAACTTGCAGAACAGGAAACACCACCACCAATAGTTATCGAAGCTATTCGCGGACTCTTAGGGTTAGAGTTGTCCGATAAATTGGCAGTTGATTTAGAAATATTAGTAAACCGCAAACGTAAAGAAGTCGCGGAAATTAAAGATTTAGCTAATTTAGAAGAAATTGAAAAACGATTAACACAATATCAGGAAGATTATCAAGAAATAGAATCAGAATTAGCAAAGCTAAATAATCAAACTGAAGAACTAGAAACTCAACAGCGAGAAGCTTTAGATAAGTTCATTTCTGAAGGCGGTAAAATAGCCGCCGAACGCAATCAATTAGAACAACAACAGAAAGATAAGTTATTAATAGTAGAAGATATCAGACAGTCAATGGGTGAATTAGCTGCTGATGTTTTACCCCTAGCATTAATTCCCAATTTACTAAATCAAGTTCAAGCGCAGGGAACACAAGAATTTCGCTATCAACAGGTACAGTTATCTAAAGATGTCTTAATTGAGCGAGATCAACGCTTACTAAATTGGCTGAATCAATTAGCAATTAATTTAGAACAGGTTGATCAGATTCAATCTTTTCTTAAGGAAGATGCAGAGAGTTTATATACAGGTTACGCTCAATCAGAAGCACCTTGGCTATTAGCAGATGAGGAAAGTTTGAGCCAACTAGATAATGTGAGATATCATTTGCAAAATGCTAAGAAATCTGCTCAACAACACTTAACTAAGTTGCAAGGTGTAGAAGAAGAAATTATCACTTTAGAAAGACAAGTACAGACAGCCGCAGAACCGGAAGCATATCAAAAGCTACGCGAGACTGTGGAAGATGCACAAAATCAAGTTTCTCAAGCTAAGGCTAAATGTGAAATAACTCGCCGCAAATTTGCGGAATTAACAGATGTAATTGAACGGACAAAGAAAGAATTAAAGGAATATACAGATAAAAATCTTGATAGTAAAAATAGACAACATATTATTACTTCAGTCGCAAAAGTCCAAGAGACATTGAAACTTTTTCGAGAAAAATTAACTCTGAAAAAACTGAATAAATTAGAGGAGGAAGTGAAGAATTGTTTTCTCTATCTGCTACACAAATCTGATTTAGTGCGTAGCATCGCCATTGACACCAAGACTTTTAGTTTGTCTATTTATGATTTCAATGGTAAACCAGTTCCCAAACATCGCCTGTCAGCAGGGGAAAAACAACTACTAGCGATCGCATTTCTCTGGGGACTAGCCAAAGTCTCAGGACTTCGCCTACCAGTAGCCATTGACACACCCCTCGGTAGACTCGATTCTTCCCACCGCAACAATCTAGTAGAGAAATACTTTCCCTCCGCCAGTCATCAAGTTATTTTGTTATCCACTGATACGGAAATCGGTAAAAAAGAAGTCGAAACACTACGTGAAAATGAAGCGATCGCCCGTGAATACCTCCTCAAATACGACTCACACAACCGCGAAACCACCGTCATAGAAAATCAATACTTTTGGTAGTAGATATTGTCTAAAAAATTGAGTCTAGCAATTTATTTCAATCTAGATAGTTACAATATATTTAAATAGCATAGGAAAATCAATCACTATGGTATCACCACATTTATTAGAAATAGAGCGTGACTTATGTGCTTTATCATTAGAAGAACTACAATGGCTCTTAGAACGTATTCAAAAGCAAATGCAAGAAAGACAGCAAACATCAGATAAGTTAACTCATCAAAAATACATGAATGCACAATTAGCAGCAATGGCTATTGATGCAGATATTCAAACAGAAATTACTGCAATCCATCAGGAGTTTCTTGTGACTGACATGGATGGATTATAAAATCGCTATTGTTTGGGTTTGTAACCAATAAATTCGATATTTACTTAATGTTATGGAATCTCCAATAGAAAGAATTAAACTCTCCCAAACTGCAAAAGAGCAATTACTTAAACTCAAACGCAACACTAAAATCGACCAATGGAATATTCTTTGTCGTTGGGCTTTTTGTCGTTCCCTTGCAGAATCTACCCCACCTTCCCCCGTTCCACTTCCCCAAGATAGTAACGTCGAACTAACTTGGCGCGTCTTTGGTGGCGAAATATCCGATATTCTCCTCCTCGCCCTCAAACAACGCTGTCATAATGATGGCTATCCCACGGATAAAGAAACCCTAGCCACCCAATTCCGTCTACATTTGCATCGCGGTATTGGTTACTTAGCCGGCGACCCAAATATCAAGAAAATTGAAGATTTAATTGAACTGGCAATAAAAGGTGGAAAGGATATTAAGTAACAGTAACTGATAACTGTTAACTGATCACTGACAACTGATACTATGCCTGAAACGGTAGAAATCGAGCGTCATAGAGCCGCGATCGCTCGCAATGAAATCTCTCGTCCTGTACGATTGGCTATAGAATGGGCAATCCTCAACCAAGACACCAGTTTTTTCGATTACGGTTGCGGCTATGGTGGGGATGTGCAACGTGTAGCTAACCTCGGCTACACCAGTTTAGGCTGGGACCCTTATTACTACCCCGATGAACCAATCACCTCTGCTGATGTGGTTAATTTGGGTTACATCCTCAACGTCATAGAAGATATTGAAGAACGTCGCCAAAGTCTCATCCAAGCTTGGGAACTCACCGGCAAAGTTTTAATTGTCGCCGCACAAGTATTAATTAATGCTCCCAGCAAAGCCCAACTAGCTTACAGTGATGGTATCGTCACCAGGCGGAATACTTTCCAAAAATATTACGAACAAGAAGAACTCAAAAAATATATTAATGAAGTCTTAAATGTAGATGCAGTTCCAGTAGCACTGGGTGTCTACTTTGTCTTCCGAGATGAAGCTGAAAAAGAAAGTTTCAAAGCCATCCGCTTCTTTTCCCGCACCTCTACACCACGCGTCCGCATCCCCATCAAGCGGTTTGAAGACTACCAAGAACAACTCCAACCCCTGATGGAGTTTTTCACCCAACGCGGTAGATTACCCGTCAAAGGTGAATTAGCCACAGCACAAGAACTACTGGGGGAATTTGGTAACTTCCGCCGCGCCTTTAATGTCATTTTACAAGCTACCGACGAAGCCGAATGGGATGCGATCGCCTACCGTCGTTCTTTAGATATTCAAGTCTACCTCGCCCTCACCCACTTTGATCAACGTCCCAGATTCTCGCAATTAGCCCCAACCATGCGCCACGACATCAAAGCTTTCTTTGGTAGCTATGAGGAAGCGTGTGAAGTCGCTGACCAAAAATTATTTAGTCTAGGTAAACCAGGAATAATTAAAACCGCCTGTGACAAAAGCAAAATTGGGAAACATACACGGGGTGCGCTTTACGTCCATGTTTCCGCTTTATCAGCCCTAGACCCCTTACTACGCATTTACGAAGGTTGCGCCAGCCGCACCATTGGACGTGTTGATGGGGCTACGTTAATCAAATATCACATTGATAAACCGCAAATATCCTATCTTTTTTACCCAGAATTCGACACAGACCCCCATCCAGCCCTCACAGCTAGTATCACAATTGACTTAAAAACTTTGTATATCACTCACCGAGATTACAGTGACAGGGCAAATCCTCCCGTACTGCACCGCAAGGAAACCTTTGTTACAGCTAGTTATCCTCTGTATGAACAGTTTGCCAAACTCACCCAGCAGGAAGAGGAATTGGGATTACTGCAACAGAAAAGCGAAATTGGTACGCGTGAAGGTTGGAAGAAATGCCTAGCTGCACACGGAGTAGAAATTAGGGGACATGAAGTTGAACAAATTAGGTAACTGTGAAAGTTTATTAACCCCACTCTCAGGAGAAACAATTATGGAAAGTATTAAAATACGTTCTCATGTAGGTGCAGATGGGATTTTACATCTTGATATTCCAATAGAAATGGCAAATACAGAAATTGAAGTTACAGTAACAATTCAAACAGTATCACCACAACAAAGAGGCTGGATGCCGGTTTTTTTTGAAGAAGTAATTGGTGGTTGGGTAGGAGAACCCCTAGAAAGACCAGAACAGGGAGAGTATGAAACTAGGGAGCATTTATTTTGATGTATTTGCTCGATTCAAATGTCTGTATACGGTTAATTAATAATACTAGCCCTGCGGTCACAAGGCGACTGGCAAACCAGCAACCAGAGGATATTGTTGTTTCAACTATACTCCTAAACAGGAGGTGAGTAAAGATTGTACAGAACAATTCCAATCAGAGCTAAATTCACTGATGAAGAAAAAACTTTTTGGGTTGACCAATGCCAACACTCAAGCAGCTTAATAAATTGTGCAATTTACCATACTCGCCAAAGTCATTACGCAAGATTAGAAAGCATGGATAATGCTTTTACAACTTACTGGTGCGGTGACGAATTGCGTAGTGGATGGAAAACTTATTATTGTCAAACAACTTATCCTGAATTAGATAAAGCTCTTAAGGAAAATCCACATTACAAAGGTTTAGCCGCACAAGCAGCACAACAAACTTTGAAATTAGTTGGCGAATCAATAACTAGCTACAACGGATTAGTTAAGGCTTACTACAACAGCGAAGTTGATAAACCTTCGTTGCCTAAGTATCGCAAGAAAGGAGGTTTGGCAGCAGTAACATTTCCTCGTCAAGCACTGACTTTTAAAGATGGTTATTTCCAGCCATCAATTAGTAAAGAAACTAAACCAGAATTAATCACAGATATCAAACTACCTTTGCCTGATTTTATTGATTCTGATTGGGTAAAGGAAGTAAAAGTTCGTCCTTATTATGGCGAGTTCTGGATTGACTGGGTGATTGATGATGGTAAGCAACCGATTAAAAACAACCCACATCTCGATTACTCCCAGGCATGGGGATTTGACCACGGGGGGACAAATTGGCTGACTGGAGTTGCTACACTGGGTAAAAGCTTGATTATTGATGGCAGAAAACTCAAGTCAATGAATCAAGGTTATTGTCGTTTAGTCGCCAAATACAAGCAAGGTAAATCTGATTTTTATTGGGATGCTAAACTTGACCGCATTCAGCGTAGGCGCAATAACCAAATGCGAGATACAATCAACAAGGCAGCTAGATTTATTGTTAACCGATGCCTAAATGACCGAATAGGAAATATAGTTATTGGCTGGAATGAAGGGCAAAAAGTTAACGCTAGTTTAGGTAAAGCAAATAATCAAAACTTTGTCCCAATTCCAACAGGTAGACTAATTCAAAGATTAAAGCAGTTAGCTAGTGAATATGGAATTATTGTTACCGTAACAGAAGAAGCTTACACTTCAAAAGCGTCTTACCTAGATGACGATAACCTCTACAAGCATGGTGAAAAACCCGCAGGATGGAAACCGTCAGGTCAAAGGGTAAAACGTGGATTATATCAATCAGCTAAAGGATTATTAACCTCCGCAGATGCACAAGCAGCAGCAAATATTTTAAGAAAAGTAGCCACACAGCTAGGTTTATCTTTAGCCGAGGTGGGTAGGGCATCTTTGACTGTGCCACAACGATATGACTTGTTTAAGAGGTTAAATAAATCATATCGTAAACGTTGCGTAGCGTGTCTGAAGACGCAAGTAGCAACATCAGTTTAGAATCCCCTGTGATTCCATCCAGGGGAGAAGTCAAGGCAAGATAACTGCAACTCACAAATAAAAACAGATATATGAATCCAGTGCGATCGCTGTTGCAAGTTTTTGGTAGCCGGAAGATGGCGGCTTTGATATTACTCGGTTTTTCATCTGGTTTGCCATTATTCTTGACTAGTAAGACCTTGCAAGCTTGGATGAATGTCGAAAAGGTCAATTTAACAGCATCATAAATTACACCCCACAACCTATGAGTATCATTGATTGGTTCATTGTTGCAGTTTACGCCTTGATTGTCACAGGCATCGGAATTGTAGCCAGTCGCAAGCAAAACAATACAGATGAATATTTTCGAGGCTCACGGCAGCTACCTTGGTGGGCAATTGGTTTATCAATTATTGCAACCTCTTTCTCTGCCGCTTCCCTCCTTGGCGGTCCAGGAGAGGGCTATGAGCATGGTTTTCTCTATCTACAGCTACAGTTCGGTGACTTGATTGGCTATGGACTAGTCATCTTGATATTTCTACCATTTTTTGTGGGACTGAATCTAACCACAGCCTATGAGTATCTGGAAAAACGCTTTGATGCCAAAACTCGCTCTCTTGGTTCGCTGTGTTTTTTACTGTTTGTGATTGCCCGTTTAGGAGGACTTTTATATGCTGCCGCCCTAGTTGTTTCAACAATTACAGGGCTGCCTGTGTATATCGCTATCTTACTCGTTGGGGTCATCTCCATTATCTATACTGTAGCAGGTGGTATTACAGCAGTAGTTTGGACTGATGTATTTCAGTTTGGGATGATTTTCGTTGGCTTGGCAGCAGGTATTTGGGCTGCTGCATCAGCAGTTCCGGGAGGCTTGGGAGAACTTTGGCGTGCAGCCAGCGCAGGGGGAAAACTCGCTGTAGTAAACTTATCCTGGGAACCAGAATCAATTCGCTCACTACCAACGGCATTATTAGCTTATGGGATGTTGGCCTTTGCTGTGGCAGGAACAAACCAGCAATCTGTACAGCGATATGTCTCCTGTGCCGATGTCCCCTCAGCACGTAAGGCAATTTTGCTGGGTTGGTTTTCTGGCTTTGTAGGTGTTGCTGCTACACTCCTGCTTGGTGTTTTGTTGTTTGGTTTTTATTCCCTTAATGCTGGCCTGCCAGCTAATGTCAAACCAGATGAAATTCTGTCTTATTTTATAGTTAATCAAGTTCCACCGGGGGCTTCAGGATTGTTAGTAGCTGCCATTTTTGCTGCTGCTATGTCATCTATTGATTCGGCACTTCATTCCCTGGCTACGTGCATGACAGTTGATTTTTATGACCGTTATGCCAAATCAGAATATAGTGAATCTCGATCCTTGAAGGTTGCCCAATGGTTGATTGTAGTCTGGGGTATTCTGGGTATAATCTCGGCGTTTTTTGTTGCCTCAACAGGAAAATCTTTACTTCCATTCCTGGTGACATATACCACCATGTTTTTAGGCCCATTGCTGGGAATTTTCCTTATGGGAGTTCTCTTTCCCCGCATTAATGCTACTGGGGCATTTTACGGTACTGTTCTGGCAGTTATCCTCATTGTGGTTGGCTCAGAAAATAACTGGTTCAGCTTTCCGGGAATTTGGCGTTCGGCGATTACTGCCCCGGTTGCAATCATATTAGGTCTGGTGATTTCTCTAGTTGGTAGCGAACCACCAGAACGTTCTCTGCAAGGACTGACATTTTGGAATAATGGCGGTGGGTTAAAACGGATGAATCGTCCTGGATTAGATGATGAGGAGCAAGAGACTTCCAAATAAAGTGCATCTTCATTAGGAAATGGTATCAGCCGTGATATTTTGGTTGCACCAGCCGGCAGCCTAGCAAAAAGTACGGGTTGGCCTTTATTTTTCGTGATTAGTATTATAGCCGCAGTCCCCGGATTGCTTTTATTACCATTTTTTGCCCCCTGGAATCAAAAACCAGTGGCAGTAAACAGACCAGGAATTGAGCCAGAAGACGAGGATTTATGGGGAACCAAATAGTAATTCTTATCGGCACATTTATTCTTTTACTCACCGGATTGTTACTTGGCTACGTTCTTTCACAATTAGTTTTAGGTTATCTAACATTTAACCTCCTCACCTTTTTTGGAACAATCAGCCTAATTTTAATTTTTGGCACACTCTATTACGTATTGTTCTGGCAATTGAAGCGAGGAGAAACCCAATCCCAAAAATTACCACAACCGATTCCTGAGCCACTTAACGAGCCAATCAATGAACCCGCATTTGAGAACCAAAACTATCTCAAAAACAAACTCATTTCTAAATTATCGGGTGATGCCGCCGCCGCAGAACGTTTAATTGAGCAAGCCAGAGAAAACTATCCTGGAATGCCAGACAATTGGTATTGCGAGAGAGTTCTAGACGACCTAGACCGAGATACCCGCTAATAACTCTCCGCGTCCCTCCGCGTTTAAAATTCCCCCCTCCTAGCACGCAATGCCCAAAACTCGCTAAAATTAAGTCAAGTAAAATTCACAAATCTTTAATTAGGTTTTAAAACCTCAAGCGATCGCACACAAAAATATGTCTATCTTTCGTCAATACATTGCCCCCTTACTAGTCGTGTTAGTCTTCATTGTTGCCCTAGTAGCAGTCAGCGCACGCATATTTTTACCCTCCGACATGGCAGCACCAGCACCGATTGAAGAAGTGGGAATGGTGATAGGTGACAGGTGATAGGTGATAGGTGACAGGTGATAGGTGACAGGTGATAGGTGATAGGTGATAGCTGACAGGTGACAGGTGACAGGTGAGTAAAATTTTGAATTTTGAATTTTGAATTGTTAATACCGGGCTATTATATTCGTCGTGGTTCTACCTTGGAGCGATCGCTGCTAGTCAAATTCATGCAGCGCACCTACCAAGACATATATCCAGAACAGGATTTTGCCCATCTAGCCAGAACCGTTGAGCAATACTTCTCCAAAGATACCCCCTTGTGGTGGGTGGATTTTTTGGGTGAGGATGTAGGAGAGCAGGGAAGCCAGGAAGATAAAGCAACATCATCCCCCTTTTCTCCTCCCTCTCCCGTCGCCTGTCTCTGGGTAGGAAATGCTATAGATCAAGTGACCGGCACACGCCATCCTCACATTTTTTTACTTTACGTCCTCCCAGAACATCGACGGCGGGGCGTTGGTACAGCATTAATGCGCTATGTAGAGAATTGGGCAATTCAAAGAGGCGATCGCCAAATCGGATTGCAAGTATTTAAATCCAACCAAGCCGCCCTAAATCTCTACAATCAGCTAGGTTATCAAACCCAATCTCTCTGGATGCTAAAGCAACTTGATAGTCATTAGTCATTAATTAATGGGGATTGGGGATTGCTTTCTCTCCTACTCCTAATTCCCAATTCCCAACTCACCCCGTATGAGATGGATGAGAAAGTGTACAATGGTTACGATAAAAATAAAGCTTTAATAAATTAGTACGGATGGTTATGTGTAAATACCACTCCGCAAGATAAAAGTATATGTATGACGAAGAAGAACTAAGTATACTCGAACTCGATATCGAGGAGGATTTAGAGAGTCCCTTAGATAAACTAGAACCAATCACGGCTGAGTCAGAATTGCCAAAACCTGACCCAGACGAAATGTTAGCACTGCTGCAAAACCCCCAACGTCAACAAAGGATGTTGGCTGCTCGTGCTTTTTGCGATATTGAAGACCCACGCGCTACTCCCCTTTTAATAGACCTATTGACTGATACTTGTCCATTAGTGCGGGTGAGTGCAGCTTATGGTATTGGGCGCAATCCCAGTACCGATGCAGTTGAACCATTAATTAACCAGCTAAATCGAGACTGGAACGGCTATGTACGCAAAGGTGTAGTCTGGGCTTTAGGGAATTGTCGCGATCGCCGTTGTTTAGCACCCCTAGCAGATGCCTTAAGAACCGATATTTCCGCCGTGCGTTTGTGGTCTGCTAGTGCCTTAGCACAAATGGCAGATGTCGGTTACGAAGCAATTATCGGAGCAATACCCCCCCTAATTGAAGCCTTATTTCAAGACCCAGTAGCAGCAGTCAGAAGTAACAGTGCGTGGGCTATAGGACAACTGTGTAAAGAACTACCCTCTAATGTAGTTTATGCCGCAGCGATCGATGCTTTAATCCAGTCCTTTGCCGAAGAAAAAGACTTAGGCGTGCGGGAAGACTCCAAAGCCTCACTATTAGGTGTAGGCGACCCCCGTGGCTTGCAGCTAATTGAAACCTTAGAACAAGAAGGATGGTTTTAGAAGAGGTAGGGGTGTGGGGGTGTGGGGGTGTAGGGGTGTAGGGGAAGGAGACAAGGGAGAAAGAAAAAATTATTCCCCCAATCCCCAATCCCCAGTCCCCAATCGCCAATCGCCAATCCCCAATCGCTTCTACTTCTCAGCCACAGGCTTAACCACATTTAAATCATAAGGACGTTCAGTATCATCCTCGCCCAAATATTCACCATTTTGAATTTCCAGAATGACTAAGGGAATAGACCCTGGATTTTCAACCTTATGCAGCGTTGCAGCTGGTACATAAGTTGATTGGTTACGGTTTAGTAAGACTTCTTCATCTCCGCAAATCACCTTAGCCACACCAGAGACTACAACCCAGTGTTCATTGCGGTGATAATGGATTTGTGGCTTAATACCGTGTCTGGGCTTGATTTCAATGCGACTAATTCTATAGGTTTCTCCCTCTTCTATGACTTCTACATTACCCCAGTAACGCGAGCCTGAGTGACAGGAAGACTCATTGCTATTTAATTGAGCGTTATCTTCATTCTGAGTCATAACTAAAATTTTTGAGCTAAAAGAATATTACTGTTTTCCAGAAACCTAACTGAAACCAGATAAAACTAAGCGCAATCCGCAAAAATATTATCTATAAGTAAGGGCTGCTGTCACCTACCCTTAGATAATAAATTGTCTCGAATTAGTCATTCGTTCTATTCGCTAACTCCTGTATACTGAATCCGATAAATCCGATTATTAGCTTCCTCTGTAACTAATAAACTCCCATCAGGTAAAACTAATAATCCCACAGGTCGCCCCCAAGTGCTGGGAATAGAAGGGTTAAGCAAAAACCCAGTTAGAAAGTCTTCATAGTAGCCTTGTGGTCGTCCTTGAGTATTAAAGGGAACAAATACAATCTTGTAACCAGTACCGCGATCGCGATTCCAAGAACCACGAAAAGCTACAAAAGCCCCATTACGATACTTTTGGGGAAAAGTCTCACCATCATAAAATTGCAACCCCAAGGCGGCTGAGTGGGCTTGAAATAATACATCAGGGTTACGGGTACGGGCTGCTAAATCTGGACGTTTACTTTTACCATTCGCTGTTTGACGAGGATCAAGATTACTTGGTTTGAAGTAAGTATAAGGCCAGCCGTAAAACTCCCCCTGTCGAATGCGCGTCAAGTAGTCGGGAACTAAATCATCTCCAATCCCATCCCGTTCATTCACTGTGGTATAAAGTTCCTTGGTGACTGGGTGAAAGTCTAGACCAACGGGGTTACGTAAACCAAAAGCAAAAGTCTGCTGCTGAGAACCATCTAAGTTCATCACCTGTACCGAAGCCCGTGGTAATTCCTCTTCATCCACATTAGAACGAGAACCCACAGAAACATATAGCTTGTTACCGTCAGGTGAAACTACTACATTCCTTGTCCAATGCTGATTGTAACCACCACCAGGAAGATCAGCGATTTTTTCACCATTACCCGTTAGTTGCTGTTGTCCTTGACTATAAGGAAACCTTAAAACCGCATCGGTATTACCCAAAAAGAAGGAATCACCACTAAAAGCCATACCAAAGGGAATATTCAGCCCATTGGATGCACTAGCAAAGGTCTGACTGACATCAGCCACCCCATCACCATTGGTATCTCGCAACAAACGAATCCGATTTTGTCTAGTCTCCGTCACCAACACATCACCGCTAGGCGTTAAAGCTAACCAGCGTGGTGCATTTAAACCATCAGCAAAAACATTAACTGTAAAACCCGATGGTACTTTGAGTATTAGACATCTCCAAAATAGTATTATTCTGTGATAAAAGAACATTAAAGCGTTATTTTGACACAGAAGCATGAGCAATATACTGAATTACATTGAAGAGAATCCTAAACAAACCCAAAGGTTAATAGGTCTGGAATATGAACAGTTACAACAATTAATCATAAATGGGGAAAGATTATATCATGAAAAAAAAGCTTTACTGGAATCTAAGAAAGTGAGAATTATTGCTGGTGGAGGAGGTCGGAAACCAAAATTATCTATTTCTGAACAAATCATTTTAACTTTAGTGTATCTCCGACATCTGACAACCTTTCAACTTCTAGGTATTCAGTTTGAAGTAAGTGAGTCTACAGCCAACGATACGTTTAACTATTGGTTGCCTAACTTGCGAGAATTACTGCCATCAAGTTTGCTTGAACAAGTAAAAAAAAACGCTTCTGACTATGAAGTAGTAAAAGAAATGCTCACAGAATATGAATTAATAGTAGATAGCTATGAACAAGTCAGAGAAAGACCTAGAGACAATGATGAACAAAAGAAATATTTTTCAGGTAAGAAGAGTAATCATACATTTAAAACTCAAATGATTATTTTACCTGATGCTAGTGATATCGTTGATGTTGTGGCAGGTGAACCTGGTCCAAAAAGCGATATAACTTTGTTCCGAGAATATCGTTCAGAGTTTGATGCCAAACAAAGATTTAAAGGAGATAAGGCATATCTTGGAGAAGATTTAATTACAACTCCAATTAAGAAACCAAGAAATCAAGAACTAACAACTGAACAGAAAGAACAGAACAAAATATTTTCATCTAAACGAATCTTTGTTGAACATCGAATACGGTCAGTCAAAATCTTTCGAGTTGTCCAAGAGAGATTTAGGTTAAATACCCGCAAATATAAGCAAGTAATTTTGACGATTTGTGGGCTAGTAAGGTTACGGATTCGAGGGCTAATATTACCATTAGAAATATCAGCTATATCATCAGGTTAAAATTATCGCATATAACTAGATATTTTTGCCTAATTATCAACAGCAAATATCTCAAAGTCTTATTTCATCGTACAGAATAGCTAATTTAAGATGATTGCATTTAGTGGCTACAGCCTAGCCAAACAAAGGCTTTGACTGTTTTCGGAGATGTCTATTGGTTTTTCGGGAACTGGTACAACTTGAGGCGGTTTGGATGCGCTATCTGTGGCGAAGGGTGCAGGTAAATTCTGCAAGTTGATGCGGATGGGTTGGGGTGAAAGTGTTTCCGTCGGAATGACATCTTTTACCTGTGTAGAATTCTCTGCCATTTGAGCCGCAGGAGTAGATGCTTGCAGTATGGGATTATCTAAAGAGGTGCGATTTTGGTCACAACCTGTTGCGATGAATAAGCAACCCAGCAACAATAAATATTTAGAGACATTCATGAAATTAAAAACATATACACAATTTTCTAAATTTAGAATCGAAATTCAGTTATTGTCACCTCTCAAAAGTCCGATTTTTGGGTAGGTGGATAGCCAATTTTTTCTTAATCATTTCAGCAAGGACGCGAATATTACTGTGGTGATTCACTACTAGATTAACTAATCAGACAATTTAGATTGAATATGAATGAGAGTTTAGCAACTACATTAGGAGAACTACAAGCACAAATATATTGGTTACATGATGCTGAAAAGTTTACAGAATTAGCTTCAGCAGCAGCTACCATATATATGAAGCTTGGTTATGCTCAACAGCAGGCAGAAACGGCAGGTAATTTAATTAGTGAAGCTTATCAATTATCTGATATGGCTGTTTTAGTCCAAAAAGCTGGTGATTATGATCAGGAAATCTCTTATTACTATCAAATTAAAGATAAATTTACTCAAGTAGAAACAATATTAGGTTATCGCACCAGTATCGCTATTCATCAAATTAAATGGTGGATGTATTTTCGTCATCAACAAAAACTCAAAATTTTAGTACATTTGTTTTTACAACATTTTAAAGCTTTAGGTTTTATTCATTTATTAAGTGCTATCAAACTTACATACTGTATTTGGGAAATAGCTAGAGTTCACAAATTGCGTGACACAAAAACCACTCAAAATAATGCTATAAGATACTGGGAAGAATTACTAAAAATAAAACCATCACAATACCCTTATATTGGCTAAAATACTCATGTAAAGACGCGATTTATTGCAACTAAGGGACTTCCAGATAAAAAATATCCAAATTGTAGGGTGCGTCAGTGCGATAGAACCTAACTATACTCAGAAATTATTCATACTGACGCACCCTACCCAACCATCAATTGCGGATAATTTATTTTTTGGTGTTCCCTAACAAGACCAATTATATACACAAAAACACCTTAATTATTGCAATTTTCTTCATGATTTCCAAGACCTAATTTTTGTCAATACAGGTTTGTTTGGTGTGGACAAATTGAGTCGATATTGGGTTATTGGTACATAAGAACCATTACCATAACGGACGGTAACAAGAAAGGCTGTTTTATTGCGTGGATCTTTAGCAATTTTATCGATGTAACCAGATTGTATTTGTTGCATTTTTAAGGTTTTTGCTTGTCTAAATTCTGATCGAGAAATACACACAATTGGAGAACCATCTATATACTGACCTGAATAAAACCAATAACTTCTTCCTTGGGCTTGAAATTCATATTTGGAAATAACTGTAAATCTATCAAACTCGTCTAATTGCTGATTTTGTTTGCACGTACTGTCAATATATATTTCTTGAGCAATGGCTGGAGTAGTAGAAAATAAACTCAACATTAAACTAATAACTAATCCATGTTTCAGTTTTATTTGAGACATAATATTATCAATATTCTCCTATTAAAAACAAATTTTCTTCTATTGTCCTTTTAACATTAGAACTAACATTAGTAGCACTATTGAGGCACTCTAACAGTAATTTATTAGCATCCCAATACTGTTGTATACAATGCCAATCCTGCTCATTGAACTGCCAATTATAACCAATTTGGCGAGTGTTAATCATGAGCGATCGCAATTCCTCAGTCCAAGCTTTACCATGAGTTTGCCACCATATTTTCAGTGTATCTCTATCTTGATGGGGATGAGGTAGTTGATTAGCTAAATCTTGTAGAGAAAGTTGCCAAGATGGTTGATTAGTTAGTAAATATTTCAAGTCAAGAGACAACCTTAAAACCACAAGCCGTTGAAAAAAAATATCAGCAGTCATAGTGAGACTCACAGCCAGTGCATGAGTCAATGCTAAATCTATAGCTAAATCTCCAGCCAAATTACCAGCTAGTTGGTGATCCAAAGATATCGCCAAATCTTGATTGCAGGCTAGAGGATGTTCTGGAGGAAGAGCAATTGTCAAATAAAAAGCACGCACACTAGCACAGTGATAAGCAGCTATTACTTGAGAAGATTTTTCTTTTAACCATTTTAAAAATTCATATAATTGATGGCTATGACTCGCCAAACTATCAATTTTCTCCTTCATTAATTGCAGCAAATCATCGGCAGGATTTAACATTCCTACACTAAGTAAAAAAACCTCCCGCCAACGCTGCTCATGTAAATGATTGACAAATTCTTGGAGTATTTCGCTGTTGGCATTAGCAACAATTTCTCTAGCTGTAAAATACTCTTGAAAGCTTAAATGAGAAAAAGAATAGATTCCTCTTGCACGTTCAATGAGTAACCCATGTTGAATTTCAATAGCTCTTAAAACAGCTATACTGGCGATTTCTAAAGCATCTGTATCAGTGATGCTATTAGGTAAACTAGATAGGTAATCAGCAATAATTTGCTGGATTTTAGTTGCAGTGATAAAGTAAGTCCCTTGCTTAAAACTAATGGCAGCAATATGGCTAAGTAACTTAATTTTATCTAGCAAAGACAAGTCACGATAAATTTGATCTCGTTTGATTCCTCTGGCTTCGTCCCACCTTACCAGTAACACATCCAATGCTTGTTTATAAAGTTCCGAGTGGTTAGCGGGAAAATCCTCTACAGATTTAAAAACTAAGCAAGTGAGATTTAATAAAATTGGTGTAGTGGCTAACTCTAGAAGTTGAGCATTTTCTGCTAATTCCAGTTTTCGCATAAACTTATGTGCCAATATATGCGCTTGCAATGGCGAATTTTTTGCAAATGCCAAAAACCATCGGTGAGCAAAAGCAGCTATTTGCTTTTTATTAAAATCAGCAATTTCTACTTCTGTAAATCCATATAAATTAAGATATTGAGAAGTTAGACGACAAGTAATAATTATCTGATTTTTGTAAAATTTATTAATAAAACTGCGTATTTTATTAATCAGAATTTCTGCATCTTCTCCTATGACTTCATCTAAGCCATCTAATAAAATTAAAGCTTTCCCATGATACAAAACTGTAGTTAATTCTGTTTCAGAAAAACCAAAATTAATAAAATCTTCATGGATATAATTTAATAAACTAATTTTGCTGGACTCTCTAATTTCTTCAGCAAAGTTTTTTAAATTGATAAAAACTGGCAGATAATCAGGTTGAAAAAATCCGCGATCGCAACTTATAGCTATTGATTGTAAAAATGTAGTCTTTCCAGAGCCTGGTTTGCCTAAAACTAGCATTTTCGAGTGTTTTTTCACAGCATCTAAGCCAGAAACTCTTTCTTGGCATACTCTACTTAAACCACTACCGTTGACTTCATAGGAGTCTAAATTTTGTAAATCAGCAATTTTCAGCCATCTTCTGCTGCTAATTTCCTCACAAATATTCACATCAATATATAGATCATTGAGGTTAATCGGCTTGGCAATATCTAAAAGGTGCAAAATACCACACTGAGCTTGAATCCTCTCATGATGAACAGAGCGCAACTTTTGTACTAAGACATCAATATCTAAGGTGCTATTGTCAGGGGTATCTAAAGGCGCAGCTTCATCTACAGGAGTATTTTGGGCAATTTCTGATGTTTCTAGATCAAGAACAAAGCAGATATCATGGAAGACATGGCGATCAACTGGTTTACCAGTAAAAAACTTCCAAATTGGTTGACGCGTTTCTAAACCTACCTCAGCCGCTAAGTATTCTTGCGTCCAACCTTTGCGCTTAAAAGCACGTTTAGCTTTTCTAATGCCTTCATCCGATGCTTGGAGCGATCGCTTTGCCATTACCTTGCCACCAACCTAGAATATTTAATTCCCGTTTAAAATACAAATCATACAATTTATACACTAAGTTCTACAAAAACTGAACGCGATCGCAAACATCGATTCTTCATAATGGTATTTGAGTCAGCCAAATCTACATACCCAACTAGCTTACGGCATTGCCTAACCGAGCGATCGGATTTTGAGCAGTGCCAAAGCTTTTATTCAACTGACTTGTATTACAGCTATTAATACAGAAAGCCCATAACTTTGCACAAACAACGGGGACAGAGGATAGGTGACACTTCCCTGTCCTCTGTCATATCATATCCGCTTGATTGCTACCCGAAGAACCCCACCCCGCCAAAGGGATGGCTTTGTCTCCCCTCCCCGTTCACGGGGAGGGGATTAAGGGGTGGGGTGTAAGGACTGTGGGAAACATAACTAATTATCCGAACTTGATAATCGGTGAAAGGTTAAGGTAATTGCACTTTTGTGTGGTCAATCACTAATGCTTTTTCATAGTAGGCATTTTCCTCACTACAAGGCAATATCACCTGAACCAGAGTTTTTTGTTGTGGTTGACTCTGGATTGTGAGTTTACCACCGTGCAATTCTGCCAAACGTTTAACAATGGTTAACCCTAATCCTGAGCCTTGCTGCTCATAAAGTTTGCGTTCAAACTGCCGATAAGCTCCCAGTTCGGCAATTTGAGCAGCAGTCATTCCCCGTCCTTGATCAGTAAAAGATAAAACTAACATATTGTTGATAGCTTTACTTTTAACTTGAATTAAAGTTCCTGGTGAAGAAAACTTCAAAGCATTATCAATTAATTCTTCTACAATCTTAGAAATTCTCTCTGGAGAAATTTTGATATAACAGGGATATAAATCTATCTGTAAATCCTCCTGTCTTCCTGATTTTGCAGCTTTTTCGGTAATGATATCAATCAATTCCAATGTAGGAAATTTTGTGGTTTTACTTTGCAGAACTTTTAATTGTTGTGTATCTGTGGCAATAATTTCTAATTCTGCATACAGTAAAAAATTTTGAATTAATCTAAATAAACGTTCACCAGAACAATAAATTGATTCTGCCATTTCCCGGATCGCGTGTGAGTCAAGATACTCACTTTCTTCCATCAGAATTTGTGAAAAACCTAAGATACCATTCAGAGGGGTTCGCATTTCATGAGGTAGCGACAGCGCAATGCTATTACGTAAATTATCTAGTTTTTTCTGAGTTTCTTGGTGAATAGTAGATTGCTTGGCTAATCTACAAGCGATCGCAGCTAACAACTCGGCTCTGGTAAACGGTTTGACGATATAATCATCTGCACCCATTTCCATACCTTGGCGAAAGTCGGTTTTGTCAGATTTAGCCGTGAGAAATATTAAAGGAATCATTGCTGTTGTCGGATTTTGACGCAATCCCTTTAATACTCCATAACCATCTAATTCTGGCATCATGACATCACACAGAATCAAATCAGGCATTTCCGCTAGGGCTAAATCTACGCCAATTTGCCCGTTTTCAGCTTCAATTAAGTTAAAGCCTTCATTATCGAGTAGTTCTAAAATATTTTGGCGTACATTTATATCATCTTCAATAACTAAAACTTTGCTCATATTTTTTGAAAAATAATATTTCCTTAAAATCCAAATGCTTTAAATTAAATCATCTATACTATTTAAAATTGAGTAATTGGTAAGCGACTATATTCTGCCTAATTTTATTTAGCACCAATTACCAAACTTAAAAACTAATAACTCGAAGCCGAATGGAACACACATAAAACCAATTCGCAATGGACTAACGTCCCGCTCCGCTAACGCAATAAATAATGAATCGTTATACAGATAATTGTTTCTTACTCCATAAGAAACTCTCAAATTCTATTGATGGCAATGCTCGACTAAATAAGAATCCTTGCATGGAATCACAGTGATTTTCTCGTAAAAAACATAATTCTGCTTCTGTCTCGACACCTTCAGCTATCACCTGCATATTCATGTTATGTGCCATTTCGATTAAAGCTTTTGTAATTGCAGATTTATGAGGATCTTGTGCGACATTATGGATGAAATAACGGTCAATTTTCAGGGTATTAACAGGCAAATTTTTCAAATAAACTAAAGAAGAGTAGCCTGTACCAAAATCATCAATAGCAATTTTAACTCCTAGAGATTGCAATTCATGAATAGTAAAGATTGCATTATTTAAATCCTGCATAATCATACTTTCGGTTAGTTCTAATTCTAAATATTTCGGATCTAAATTATTTTTCTTTAAAACATTAGTTATTTTTTTAATTAAATCTGGTCTATTAAATTCTATTGCTGATAAATTTACACTAAGAGTCAAAGGGTCTATACCTGCATTCTGCCAAGTCCTGATTTGCTGGCAAACATTTTCTACTACCCATTGGCCAATTGTAATAATTAACCCTGTAGACTCTGCCAATGGAATAAATTCTGCGGGAGACACCAAACCTAATTCAGGACTTTGCCAACGTAATAAACTTTCAGCCGCAACAATTTTACCAGATTTCACATCGACTATCGGTTGGTAATGTACCTCAAATTCTTGAAAGTTTTGTTTTTTAATAACTTGATTGAGACTCATCGCTACTAACTGCATTTTCGGCGATGTAGTTTTAATTGGGTTTTGATTGATGAAGTATTTCTTCAAAGTGGCTTGTCTTTCTAAACGGTTCATCACCGCACTTAATAATTCTGCTCGTGTAAATGGTTTAGTCAGATAATCATCTGCACCCATATCCATCCCTTGACGAAAATCTGCTTTGGCAGATTTTGCTGTCAAAAAAATAAAGGGAATCGCCGCAGTTGATGGTTCTTGACGCAATGCTGTGAGTACGCCATAGCCATCAACTTCTGGCATCATCATGTCACACAAAATTAAATCAGGAAATTCTTCTAGAGCCAAATTTATGCCGATTCTGCCATTGGCTGCTGCTACAGTTTCAAAATCTTCTGCTTCTAGTAAGTCTAAAATGTTTTCACGTACTAGCTCTTCATCTTCAATGACTAAAATCTTGAT
The DNA here is from genome assembly GCF_022063185.1 of Nostoc sp. UHCC 0870. Taxonomy (NCBI): domain Bacteria; kingdom Bacillati; phylum Cyanobacteriota; class Cyanophyceae; order Nostocales; family Nostocaceae; genus Nostoc; species Nostoc sp. UHCC 0870. The sequence goes on from NZ_CP091913.1 coordinate 3,942,750, forward strand.
CATTATTGCCTCAATTTATATTTGATTATTTAAGGGCAGATTAACAGTAAATACTGTACCAACTCCTAGTATACTTTTGACAAAAATTTCACCTTTATAAATATCTACACATTTTTTTACAATAGCTAATCCCAATCCAGTGCCTAGGATATTGCCTACATTACTAGCACGATGAAAAGATTCAAATAAATGGGGAATATCTTCTGGGGGAATCCCAATTCCTTCATCTTGGATTTCAAATATAGCTTGTCCATTTAAAGTCTTCAGCATAAATTTTATATGGCTATTAGCAGGTGAATATTTGATGGCATTAGATAGTAAATTACTGAGAATATGTCCTAGCAATTTATCATCCATACAACATTCAATAGATTCTTTTTCACTGGTAAAATCAATTTGGTAATTACTAAAATGTACTTGAGTTTCTTCGACTAAATGACGGCAATATGCAACTAAATCAAAGGATTGGGGTACGAACTCTAGTTTTCCCGCTTCTGCCTTACCAATGATCAAAACATCATCTAACATTTCAGTCATGCGCTTAACAGCAGTTTGAATCCGGTTTAGATGTGTAAGTTGTTTTTCCGGTGTCAATTTGTGGTGGTAATGTTCTAGTAACTCTGAGGAAGACAGAATAATACTTAAAGGAGTGCGAAATTCATGGGAAGTCATGGAGACAAAGCGGGATTTGAGTTCGCTAAGTTCTTTTTCTTTCTCTAGTCCTACTTTTAATTCTTCTTCTAGTTGTTTGCGATCTGTAATATCTGCCCTGTAGCCGACTAGTTCCACTGGGTTACCGATGTCATCTCGCACTACCTTGCCTTTATCGTATAGCCAACGATAAGTCCCATCTTGATGTAAAAAGCGGTATTCCAGCTTATAATGCCCTTGCTGTAAGACATTGGCAAGATTGGCAACCACTTGCGGGATATCTTCTGGGTGGATACGACTTATCCAAAAGCTAGAATCTTCTGTAATTTGCGCTGCTTCATAGCCAAGTAGAGTGCTGACATTTTCGCTGATAAACAAAGCACCAAAATCGCCAGAGGTTTTGCAAGCATAGATAATGGCTGGGCTAGATGTCAGTAAATATTGGAGTCGCTGTTGGCTAATTAGTAGTGCTGTTTCTGCTTGTTGACGTTCAGTGATATCTGTTTGAATGCCAATGTAATGAGTGAGTTTATCTGTATGATCGTAAACTGGGGAAATATTTAACTCACTCCAAAATAAACTGCCATCTTTACGGTAGTCGCGGAGGATGACAGTACCAGCCTTTCCAGTTTGCATAGCAGCATTAAGTTCTTGTAACCCTGGTTGATTAATCTCTGCACTATGGAATAAGCGAAAATTTTGTCCAATCACTTCTTCGTAGGAATAGCCAGTGATTCTCTCAAAGGCAGGATTAACATAAATGATTGGCCCGTTGGGGATACTCGCATCGGCAATGATAATGCCATTACTGCTAGCAGCGATCGCCCGATCGCGCAGTCGTAATCCTTCCTCTACTTGCTGACGCTTGGTAATGTCAGTGTGAATACATACTGTGCCGAAAATTTTGCCCTTAGTATCTTTAATGGCATCAATGCGGAGGTCAACTTGCAAGATTTGACCTGTGCGCGATCGCATCGTCACTTCACCGCGCCAAGACTGTCCCCGATGGATAGCAGTTAATATTTGTTGACTGTCTTGAGGCTGTTGGGAAATCACCCAAGTTCCCCCAGCCGCCTCTAGTTGCTCTAGATTATAACCATATAATCCCACAAAGGCTGGGTTAACATAAATACTTACACCCCTAACGTCAGTGATGACAACAGCATCACTCGTACTTTCTATGGCTTTTTGAAAACGTAATAGAGATTCTTCTGCTAATTTGCGATCGGTAATGTCGCGGGTTACTTTAGAAAATCCTCGCAAATTGCCGCTTGCATCTCGTAATGCCGTTAAAATACAGTTTGCCCAAAAGTTTGAGCCATCCTTGCGAACAAAAATACTCTCACATTCACATCTACCCTGGGCTGCTGCCATCTCTAACTGTTGCTGTGGTATATCTTGAGCAATCTCTTCTGGTGGGAAAAAACAGGAAAAATGCCGCCCAACGATTTCTGGGGTTTGATATCCAGTAATACATTCTGCACCAGAGTTCCAACTCATGACTTGACCTTGGGGGTCAAGCATATAAATTGCATAGTCTTTAATGCTTTCTACTAATAAGCGAAAATATTCTTCACTTTGACGCAGTTCTTCTTCAGCCCGTTTGCGGTCTGTAATATCTGTAGATATACCACAGACAGCATAAGAAACACCATTACTATCTTTTAAAGGAAACTTAACAGAAATGTAGGTGTATAAACCATCTTCTTGAGGGACTATTTCTTCTACTTCGATGGGATTACCACCTGCAATAACCAAGTGGTTATTAACTGCAAAGCCATCAGCAACATGACGAGGCCAAACATCGTATATGCTTTTGCCTACAATTTCGTCTTGAGTGGTATGAAATAGTTTTTCGTATTGGTGATTAACCAGTACAAATCTATTTTGAGTATCTATTAAGTAAATGACCGCCGGTGAGTTATCCAAAATCGCCTGTAGTCGCGCCTGTATCTCCCGCAATTTCGACTCAGCTTGTTTACGAGCCGTGACATCTCGATCTATGCCTCGGTAGCCACAAAATTTCCCCTCAGCATTAAATATTGGTACGCCACTAGTTTCTAGAGTTACTAGATGCCCATCTTTATGGAGGTTAATGTTTTCTAGACATTTAAATGGTTGTTGAGCAGCTGCAATTGGCTCAAAGATGCTCAATACACGTTCCAATTCTTCAGGCGGTAACAGTTCTAAGGGACTTTTACCTAATAATTCCTGTGGTTCATAACCTAAAATATCTCTGATTTTGGGACTGACATAGGTATAGATAATGTTTTCATCTACTTCCCACACCCAATCACTGCTAGTCTCCACCAAGTTACGGAATCGTTCTTCGCTTTCTTGTAGGGCTACTTCAGCTTGTTTGCGTTTGATGCCAATAGCTATTTCGTGAGCAGCAATACCCAAGGCAGTAAAGGTAGATTCTCTGAGGATTTGGCGAGAAAACAGGGCTATGACTCCCAAGGTTTCCCCTTCTACTATTAAGGGATAGCCAGCGAAAGCAACCATACTTTCCTGTTTAGCCCACTCTTTATTACTGATGCGGGGGTCGTCCTGTACAGAGTTGGTGAGATAGGGTTGACCTGCTTGAGCAATTAAACCAATTTTGAACTGACCTAATGGTACAGACCTATGTTGCCCATCAATGTGGGTGTATATCCCTGAACTGACCTGTAATTCTAAGACATTGTTTTGGGGGTTTAGTAGCCAAATCCGGGCAAAGGCAGCATCCAAATTTTTGACTAGAGCCTCGGTGCAGTGGCGCATCATCTCTTGTAAGGTGGAACTTTGAGTCAGAATAGTATCAACTTCACCCCGAAAGTCTGCTAACCTGACTCGTTCTGCCAAAGCTTCCTCTGTGCGTTTATGATCGCTAATGTCGGTAATTGTGCCAACATAACTAAGAATGTTGCCTGTCTCTTCTTTCTCGGCAACTGCCTGACCAATAACCCAACGGTAACTACCATCAGGACGTTGAAATCGATACTCTGAACGAAATACTTGGTTGTTGGCTACCGCTTCATACCACTGTTGCCATACGTGTTCTTGGTCGGCGGGATGAATAGCCCGAACCCAGCCTTGACCCGCCGCCTCTTGTGGGGTCATCTGGGCAATTTCACACCAACATTGATTGACATAGATACAATTACCACTAACATCTGTGCGGAAAATGCCTACAGGAGAGATTTTCGCTATGGTTTGATAGCGGCTTTCGCTCTCTCTCAAGGAAACTTTGGCTGTAACAAGATCGTGAATATCGGTGTTAGTACCAAACCAGTTGACTATATTACCTTCATGATCTCGTAAAGGTAAGGCGCGTCCTAAGTGCCAACGATAGGTGATAGCATCTGCCGACAACAGCCGCAGTTCTATTTCGTAATTAGCACCTGTAGCTAGGGAATGACTCCAAGCAGCTAGACACCTTTCCTGATCGTCGGGATGGACAAATTTCTCCCACTGCCAACCCAATATTTGTTCTGGAGTAGTGCCGAAATAGTCCAGGGTGCGTTGGTTGACATATTCACAATAACCATCTGCTCTAGTAATCCACACTTGTTGGGGGATAGATTCTGCCAGAAAACGAAAACGTTCTTCACTTGTGGCTAAAGCTGTTTGTTCTGCCAGCAGTTGCTCATTTTTTTGTTGCAGGGCGATCGCGCGTTCTGCTAATTGCATTTCTAGCTCTTGGTTCGCTTGTGTTAAGCTAGCCTGTGCTTCTAGGCGATGGTCAATATCCATCGTGACTCCAATCATCCGAGTGGGTCTACCTATCCTATCTCTTAGGACTGTTCCCCTGGCTAAAACCCTTTTATAAGCAGATGTTTGTCCTGAAATGAGTAACCGATGCTCTATCTCAAATGAACCAAGATTAGCGATCGCTGATTGGTTAGCCAGCTCAACTATTTCTCGATCATCAGGATGTACTAAAGTCATCACTTCATCCCAATAAACTGTCCCCTTTGCTTCTGGCTCACTACCCACAACAACATTATTCAAGAAATAGATTTGATTATTAGTAAGATTCCGTTCCCAATAAATTGTTTTGGTTGTCTCCAGTGCTAACTTTAATTTGGCTGTGTTCTCTTCATTAACATCTATGCTTTGCTGTCCCCAAAATTCATTTAAGGTACTAGCTTCAGTCTTGAATATCGCCTCTGAAACATTCCCTACTACTGATTCTGGTGTACTACTATCTGCTGGTATTTCCAGAGATTGCAAAATACTTTCAGCTGTGACTGTTCCTATTAGTTTACCTTGTTCATCTATAACTAATAAGCAACTTGATTGATATTGATGTAACCGTGAAAGTACGGTGGCTATATTCAGCAATTGGCAAGGTTTGATTGTCATTGCTGTGTGCTGTTGCATGACAGCAGAAATTTTCGTTGTTGTACAGTCAACACCCAACGCCATAAGCTTGACCAACTGTTGTGCTGATAACCACCCTACTACCTGTGAATCAGCAACTACAACGATACCAGTCCCTCCCTCATCCATTTGTGAGATTGCCTCTGACACTAGTGTTTCTGGCTCAACCGTCAGTGGTGAACAGTTAATAATTGATTGTAAGCATCGTAGCCAGAGAAGCTGAGGTAATGAGGGCATAGATGGTTAATATAGCAAGTATCAAAAGATAGATTTCTCACGTATATGCTTTCGGTATTGTATCTATTTTGCTGCTAAATAAATAATAATATCTCTCGTATAAATACCATAATTTTAGTATGAAGAAATACAACAATCAAGACTAGCCAATTTGAAGCTGTAATTTGCTGATTTTGCATGGGGCTATGCTGCTGCTATCGCTAGCTTTTAGGATTAAAACGATATAAATCGAGAAATTGATCAAAATTTCGGACTTTGATTAGTTCTCTGCTGAGAATTTAGCTCTAACCGCTTCTCACCATACCGTAACAGCCTTTCTATAGTGGATAGACGATTTTCCCAAGCTTTGATTTGGTAACTATTACTAATATTTTGGTCGCGCATCCACACCCGAAACTGAGATTGGAAGCGTGTTAGGCTGGATTTAGCAACGAGCAATTTCCTGGGAGAAGGTGAAGTTGCTAATTGAGTTAAAGCATTTTGTAATACTTCCGCCTGGCTGTGAAACTCTGAAATTACCTTGGGCGATATTTGTAATTTTTCTTGATGTAAAACTAAACGCCATTCTCTCTGTAGTGCATTATACCTAGTTACAGCCGATTGTAAGGGGTCACGATGGGGTATAGGTTCATTAATTACAGATGCAAACTTACCTTGAGTGTTAACAAAGAGCTTGTGTAATTCATGGTTAACATTTTCGGCAGCAAAAAGAGCATAACCACCAACTGGCAAATCCCTGACCAATTGCAGTTGGTCTAATGTTCCTAGGGTAGGTAAAGAAAGCAGGCGAATTCCTGGTATTAACAAGGTAGAGCCTAACTGAGTCGAAGCGATCCAAGGTTGCGCTAGCTGTTGAAAGCGCACAGTATCTTGGGCATAAGTCATGGGAATAATTAAATCAATATCCCCTCGTCGCGCCCACACTTCCCAGTGTTGTTGCAATTTCTGGATACGTTCTGCTTCTGGTAGCGGAAAGACAGCCACCGACAAAATCAAGTTAGTTCGCTTTTGGCGCATCATCTGTGATACTTCGGTCACAAAGCTATCTACTTGCTGAGTGCGAAATGCTGTCCACTGTTGCCACAATTGAGCTTGACTTGGTGTAATAGTTACTGGGTCTACCCCTGTGAGTTTTTGAAATTCCCCTCTAGCAGCTTGACCATAACCATAAGTCCGACCGGCGGCTGGGTCTTGAAAAGGATAGCGAATATAGTCTAGTTGTAGTCCATCTACCTTGTAGCGGGTGACAATCTCCTCATACAATTTGAGTAAATACTGCCGCGCTTCGGGATTAGCTGGGTCAAGAAATGGCTTGGTCTGACCTACAGGAATAATTTTGCCCTGGTTATCGTAGTTAGCCCAACCAGGATGAGCCGCCAGCACTGGCCCGGGATAATCAGGATTGATGTTGAGCAGTTCATTATGACGCTGATTTCCCACAGCAAAAGTCCACACCCAAGCGTGTAACTCCATCCCGCGCTCATGGGCTAATTTCACCCCCACAGCCAAAGGGTCCCAATCCCGAATTAATGGGTTTTGCTGTGGTGCAACTTGGCTGGGATAAATGGGATAACCAGCATTGACAACTTCAAAAAAAATAGTATTGATACCAGATTGTGCTAGGCGGTCAAAAACTTTACTTAGTCCTTGTTCGCCACCTGCACGGACAATTGTCCCTCGGTCTAACCACACAGCCCGAATTTCGGCTGGTGCTAATCTCCGATCAACGGGAAACTGTTTCCACAAGTTATTTCTAGCTACTAGCCATTGTTGACGAGCCAGGGCGTAATTTTTATTGGCAATCAACCGAGGTAAGTTGTTAACTATGACCCTAGCTTGTGCTAAAACTTGCTCTTGATTAGGTATGGGCGTAACCAATCTAGTAGTAGCCAATTGTCTATCTTCTCCCTTGACAGACTGGGATACGTCAGACTTCGGAGCATTGGCTAAAGCTGCTAAATGTGCGCTTTCAACTCGACCAATGAGATTTTCTAGCTGTTGTTGCATGGCGGCTGCTTCGCCAGCATTAATAGGTTCATGAGAATTAGGGACAACATCCCAACGGACTGTTTGTTCTAGTTGGTCTATAGCCTCATCCTGTTTCCTTGTAGAGACAGGATTTATCGCGTCTGTTGGGGACGTGGGAGAAGTAGAGGGAGTCTTAGCGATTGGTGCAGGGCAATTTGGGGCAGATTCTGTGATTTTTTGATTACCATTGGCTGGTGTGGAGATATGACGATTGAGCGCAACTTGTAACCAAGCCGTATCTAATTCAGCAGAGGAAGCTGCATCTGTTCCCCACCGCCAACCCAACAAAGTAGAACGTTCTGTACTCACCACCGCAGCCGCGTTATCTTGGGAATTCCAAACAGCCACAGCTTTGCTAGCACCATCATTAGGAACTAAAACACCGCCATGCACCTGACCAAAAAGTCCCTTTTGGTTTACCCAGGCTGGAAGTTGAGTTTTTGGTGGTTTAAGTTGCTGTTTATTATTGAGGCTAAATCCCCAATAGCTTCCCAAGAGGTTTTTCAACAACTGACGCACTCCGGGGGCTGAGAGACTACCTACCGCACCGCTAGCAATCAAATTACCGCCTTTGTTTGTCCATCTTTCTAGAGCGATCGCTTGCTCTGCTGTTAGTGTTTCAATATTGGGTAAGAATAACACCTGGCGATCGCCCCAATCTGCTGCACTCTTCACGTTCTCTAGGGGAAGTACACAATAGGGTACGCCAATAGTTTGTAAGCGTTTGGTAATTCCTATCCAATGCTGTGTATTTTCTGGGCTTTGTACCACACTCAAAACAGGTGCTGGTGTAGCGGCCTTGACTGACACAATATTTAAACAGTTAACAATAATAAATTGAGCTGTAAAAATGAAGAATCTGTGATTTTTTAATAACAATTTGGGATTCTTTTTATTGTCTAACACCTGACTCTTCACTACACGCCCTCATTTATTAATTAACTTTTCTTTATTATTTATGAGGCAAAATCACCATATTTTACCTCCGAAAAACGACTGAGATTTACTAATTAAATTTTCACGGTATCACTAATACAAGTATTGATCAGTTCTTCTACCCCTGCTACTGGCAAAATTTTTGTATTTAATTGCTGCGCTACTTCTGCCACACTCATGTCATCTAAAAATACTAATTCTCCATGTTTAAGCATGACATTAGGCAGCAAAATTCCCTCACCTAAATCTTGCCCTTTTAAGTTTATAAGTAAGTCATGGCCTGTAATTAAGCCTGTAACACTAATAGCTTGTCCCCAATAATTACTATTTAATGCCTGCATATTCACTTCCAAACCTGCAACATTATTTAATCGTTGCACAATTGGTTGGAAAGCTTTTTCCACAGCATTACCAACAACCCAAGTTAATTTTCTGGTAGATGGAATTTCGTCTGGCAATAATTCTGCCGCCGCCGTTTCAAATTGCTTAATAAATAAGCGAATTGAACCCACCCCGTTATCAATTTGCGGATACTCTTCATATTCAGATTCACTGGGTAATTCTGCACCACCGATCAAAAACCATTCATCAGCTAACCAAGCAATATTAGAACCAGACTTTTGCCGAAATTCTCGTGTCAGTAATTGCACTTGAGCAATCACTTCTTGAGCTTTTTCTGGGGTTACAGGTACTAGTTCATCTTGTTCAGGACGGAATCTTGTCAAACCTACTGGTACGACTGCCACCGATGCTACAGTAGGAACTTCATCAGTATAAAATGACGCTAAATCTCTTAGGGTTTGTTCCAGGTGTTGACCATCATTTATCCCCGGACAGACGACGACTTGAGCATGAATTTGCAACCGTCTTTTTTGAAACCAGCGCAACTGTTCTAAAATTTGTCCCCCACGCTGATTTTTTAGCAGTCTAATTCTGATGTCCGGTTCTGTCGCATGAACGGAAACATACAAGGGAGACAACCGCATCTGCTCAATTCGTTGCCATTCCCTTTCCGGTAAATTGGTAAGAGTTAGATAAGAGCCATATAAAAAGCTCAAACGATAATCATCGTCTTTGAAATACAAGCTAGAACGTTTACCTGGGGGTTGTTGATCGATAAAGCAAAACGGACAACGGTTATTGCACTGAATCAGACCATCAAACAACGCAGTCTCAAACTCTAACCCCAGGTCTTCGTCGTAGTCCTTTTCAATTTCAACATAATGAGTTTTGCCAGAAGCATCTAAAACTTCTAATTCTAAAAATTCGTCTGAGCAGAGAAATTTATAATCAATTAAATCACGGGGCTGTGTGCCATTGATAGCTGCGATCGCATCACCGACTTCAAAGCCAATTTCAGCTGCGATCGAGTCTGGTAATACCTTAGTAATTTTGGCAGGACGAATAGTAGTCATGAGTCCAACGTCAACGGTCAACAGTCAACGGTCAACAGTCAACTTAATGACTCATGACCAATGATCTATTAACTATTGTTCAACAGTCTGGCACTGATTGCACTTAAAATTACTACACCAAATACCAATCGATACCAAATAAACACCCAAGTGCTTTGAGTTTTGAGGAAACGCAGTAACCCTGCGATCGCAATATAAGAAAAAATCGCCGCCGAAATTACTCCCGCTACTAGGGGAATAATTGCCCCATCTCCTAAACTTGTATCTAATACATCTTTTAATGAAACTAACCCCGCTAAGGTAATGGCGGGAATCCCTAACAAAAATGAAAACCTCGCGGCTGTTTCCCGTTGTAAACCCATAAATAACCCTGAAGTGAGGGTAGAACCGGAACGCGATACCCCAGGAACTAAAGCCAAGGCTTGAGCTAAACCCATTAGTAGCCCATCTTGCATTGTCAAGTGTTCAAAATCTCGCTGACGCTGACCGAGTTTTTCTGCCAAGCCTAGTAAAATTGACATGAAAATTGAGGCAATGGCGATCGCTCCTAGGCTTCTAATGGGTGAATTATCAAAGTCGGGAATAAATCTTTTAATTAACAGTCCAAAAAAGACTATTGGTAAAGTTCCTAACAGAATACCCAATAACAAGCGGAAGTCATAATCATTGTAATCTTTCAAGGCGATCGCTCTGGTAGCTCCCTTCATAATTCTGGTCAAATCTCCCCAGAAATACGACAACACGGCGGCTATACTACCTAGCTGAATAATGGCAGTAAACGCCACCCCCGGATCACCCCAGCCCAACGCTACGGGTACGACTTTTAAATGGGCTGTGCTGCTAATAGGCAAAAACTCAGTCATTCCCTGCACAAAGCCTAAAACAATCGCCTGCCAAATATTCATCGCTTTTACCCCAACTGTACTGACACTATCTGGGGTACTGAGAACTTTGATTGGAAATGCTGCTACCGATAAAACAGCAGAGACTGCACCAAGCAGCACAAACCACCGACGTTTCAATAAAGTCATAAGTCTACCTGCGATCGCTATGATTACCAATAATTAAACAAACATATCTCTCAAGAACTTGCCAGGAAAATTACCCAACAAAGCATCTCATGTTCTAGTTGGCTGTGCAAGGGACTGGGGACAAATCAATTCAAAATTCAAAATTCAAAATTAAATAACTGGGGATTGGGGACTGGGGACTGGGAAGCAATTTTGCACCTGTCACCTGTCACCTGTCACCTGTCACCTATCACCTGTCACCTATCACCTGTCACCTATCACCTGTCACCTGTCACCTGTCACCTATCACCTGTCACCTATCACCTGTCACCTGTCACCTGTCGCCTGTCACCTATCACCTATCCCACGCAAAACCGTAGTAAAATAAAAATGCCCCAGGGGGGGATTTTGGCGTATGGTATTTTGGTTAATATAAAGTTTAGTAACAATTATTAAAATTTTGATTAATAATACTTTTTCCTCTTACACTACTTCGACCACAGCGATAAATACAGAATTAAGCCCAAAAGAGACAGAACCAAGGGAGATTGAGGAATTAGAATCAACGCTACAAGCTTCGGCCTCTTTCCCCCTGGTTGTACCTAGGCGGCAAACTTGGTTAATATTTGCCGCCGCCGTGTTTTTAGTCTCAGTGCCAGTATTTATTGAAGCACCACTGGTGCGATCGCTGCCGGTTGTTAGTTTAGCTATGACCGGATTTTGGGTATGGCTGAGTTTTAAATTAATGTCACGCCCTGCTACTTATCTTTGGGGCGATTTGCTCTTAGGCTTTAGCTGGAGTTGGTTAGCAGGGGGAATTTACTGGGGTTGGTTGCGTTTTGAGCCTCTATGGCATCTACCAGTAGAATCAATAGGTCTACCCTTTGCCTGTTGGTGTTTAGCTCGTAATTGGGGCAAAGTTGGTAACTGGTTTTATTTAGGTTCTTTACTCGGTACAGTCTTAACAGATATTTACTTTTATTTAGTAGACTTAATACCCTATTGGCGGCAAATCATGCAGGTAGAACCCAGCAAGGTGTCACCGATTTTACAGGCTGCCGTTACACAAGTACAAACTCCTTGGGGTGTATCCTGGGCAATTATTTTAGCTATCGTCTTGCTAGTTGCAGGTGTCATCCCTTTAAGCCAAAAGCAGCGACACTTGTATGCTTTTGGTGGTGCAGTTTTAAGTACAATTTTGGTAGATAGTCTATTTCTTTTAGCAGCTTTGTCCGCCTAAGAATAGGAAAATCGTTAACTATCCTTAAATAAACAGTATTTTCCCCTGTCTCTCTTCTCTTCCTGCTCCAGTATCTAGCCTAATTTATATTGCCAACCAAGTAGCAGCAAAGATTGTGGCCATTAATAAGCTGTATATTAGTTTCTGATGGCTGCTGTGTGTAGATTAAGCCATCAGTTTTTAGTCAACAGTTAATAATCGAGAGTCAATAGTCACAACTATGGATGATGGACTAGATATTGTTGGCAGCTGTGAGCTTAACGCTGTTATTTCAGTTTGATGGAAAGAGGTAAAAAATCGTGAAAGGATTGGCGCGTTTATTAACAGTATTTAGTTTGTTGCTTGGTTGTTGGGGATGGTTGGGAACAACTCAGATTGCCCAAGCTGCCAATTTACAAAGTTTCGTTATGCCTCAAGTCCCAGTTTTAGCCGTAGAACGGACGAATAAAGCAGACAACAAACTAGGAACAGAGTTCGGTAAAAAAGTTGATTTGAATAATACCAACGTCAGAGCTTTTCAACAATATCCAGGTTTATACCCCACTCTGGCGAAAAAAATCATCAAGAATGCTCCTTACTCTAAAGTAGAGGATATCTTGGATTTGCCTGGATTGAGCGATCGCCAAAAGCAATTGCTGCAAGCTAATTTTGATAACTTCACTGTGACAGAACTAGAATCTGTCTTCAATGAAGGCGATGATCGCTTTAACAACGGTATCTACAGATAACTTTTTGTGTAGTTACTGTCAAGAAGACTCACCCACTCTCTATCCCAGGGGGTGGGAGTCTTATTATGTGATCAGGGAATAAGTTACTAATTCGTAATTCGTAATGGACTAACGTCCCGCTCCGCTAACGTAATTCGTAATTAAGATTGGGTATTCCGTCCCCAGTCCCCAGTCCCCAATCCCCAGTCCCCAATCCCCAGTCCCCCAATTCCCCAACCTTGGAAATAGACATCCCTAGCCAATTTGACGTTTTAGTAGTCGGTGCTGGTGCAGCTGGACTTTATACAGCTTTGTGTCTGCCAGAATCTTTGCGTGTCGGCTTGATTACTAAAGAAACAGTTTCTCTCTCAGCCAGTGATTGGGCGCAAGGTGGTATAGCCGCCGCGATCGCGCCTGATGATTCTCCTGCCCTTCATATTGAAGATACACTCCAAGCAGGCGCAGGTTTATGTGATGTGGAAGCTGTAGAGTTCCTCGCCCAACACGCCCCTAGTTGTATTCAATCTTTGGTAAACTTGGGGGTAGCTTTTGACCGTCACGGGCAAGCCCAAGCTTTAGCATTAACTTTAGAAGCAGCCCACTCTCGTCACCGGGTTCTTCATGCTGCTGACACCACCGGTAGAGAAGTGACAACTACTCTCACCGCCCAAGTATTGCGTCGTCCAAATATTCAAGTAATTCAGCAAGCTTTAGCTTTGAGTCTGTGGCTAGAACCTGAAAGTGGTAAGTGTCAGGGAATTAGTCTGTTTTATCAAGGTGAAATTCGCCCCATCAAAGCTAGGGCTGTGGTACTAGCTACAGGTGGCGGCGGCCAGGTATTTGCCCAAACTACTAACCCAGCCGTCAGTACCGGCGATGGAGTGGCGATCGCTTGGCGGGTGGGAGCAATTCTCCGCGATTTGGAATTTGTCCAATTTCACCCCACGGCTTTAACTAAACCCGGACGTTTCCTGATTAGTGAAGCTGTCCGTGGGGAAGGCGCACACCTAATTGATGATGAAGGACGGCGGTTTGCTTTTGACTATCACCCCTCTGGTGAACTTGCACCCAGAGATATAGTCAGTCGAGCCATTTTCAGCCATCTGCAACGTACCGCCGTTGATCTGGCTACGGCTAATGTGTGGTTAGATATGCGCCCTATCCCCCCTGACAAAATTCGCCAGCGTTTTCCCAACATTCTCAAAGTTTGTCAGCATTGGGGGATTGATGTCTTTCATCAACCCATCCCCGTCGCCCCAGCCGCCCATTATTGGATGGGTGGAATTGCCACTGATTTAATGAATCGTACCAATATACCGGGATTATACGCAGTGGGAGAAACTGCCAGTACAGGGGTACACGGGGCTAACCGCCTAGCGAGTAATTCCCTGCTGGAATGTATTGTTTTTGGCGCACAGTTGGCACAAATCCAACTTCCTGATTGGGAAGATTCACAATTACCAGCATTACCAGCACGGGAATTTAATACTGATCTTCAGGAATGGCAAAACCAACAAACACAGCTAGCCACCATCAGGGAAAAATTGCCCCGTCTAGTTTGGCAAAGTGCCGGCATTTGTCGGGAAGAGTCAAGTTTATTAAGTGCGATCGCTACGGTAGAATCTTGGCGGCAAGATTTCGCGGCTTTACCTTTGAGTCAATTCTTGCTGGCGTTACATCCCAACGAACCCGTGAAATTCCATTTTCCCGACGTTGATCAACAAGTTCGATTATGGTCAGAAACTGGCAATTTACTAGATGTAGCTTATCTCATCCTCAAAAGTGCTGCCTTTAGAACTGAAAGCCGGGGTGGACATTATCGCTTAGACTACCCCCACCCCAATCCTGATTGGCAAATTCACACTTTAGTACATAAGTACCTATGGAGTAAATCGCCCATCGTCAAATCTTAAATCTTTCTTAAGTAAATTCTACTAAGTGCTTTCATTGACTATACTCTTTTAAAAAGAGCAAGTAGAAATACTGAATGTTCTCTAAACCTAACATACCCTAGCTTTTGTGTTGGAACAAGATAATTTTGTCGCAAGAACCACCTTGTGACTAATCTTTATTTGTTTGTACATTCCAAATTTGTCCAAAAAAAAGATTTAACGAGTACCACTCCCATATTCGCTGTCTGGCCCTCCATAATTTGGCGGGACGTAAGTGTTAACTAAATCTTTTGGCTCATCTTCACGAGCTGTTGTAGCCTTACTAGCAGGATGATTAGAAGCAAGATTTGGTAAATGATGGAGAGTAGCTGTAGCGTCAGCAACCTTTGGTATTACCAAAAAAGCACTGAGACAGAACATCACAGCACTGATGATTTGCAATTTTGTCGTCATAGGTTTTTGTAAACGGAAGATATTGTGAATTTATTGAGGCTGTTTTGTTAAATACAGGAAACTGAATTACTTTTCCAAAAAGACAATTTTGGTAAATTTATTGCGTTTCCACTGAAAAATAACTACTTAACTGACAAGTATCTAGTAATAAAGGTCATCCGAAATACGGATTTTAGTCTTCAAACAAGCTTGACAATTAAGAAATACAACTTAAGGCAAGTGCTTAACATCACTCTAAAGTTAGAAGTAATTCTCTGCCTAAAGTTATATATGTTCATTAAGTACCACAAAAGAATTATCTACGCCATATTTATTTAATAAAATCTTAAGATTTTCATGTGTAAATACTCACATAAATCAGTATTTATCCTGTAAAATCACTTAGAAAAATTTGCACTACTGATAGTATATTTCTATAAAAATTAGGCAACTCTGGGTAGTAGAGTAGCTCTTTTGTAAATTTTTCATGAATTTTTATTCATAAAAGTTACTGAAACTTCAAAAATGAATTTCCCCACTCCCCACTCACCACTCACTACTCACCACTCCCCACTTACTACTCACTACTCCTCACTCAGCACTCAGCACTCAGCACTCCTCACTCAGCACTCCCTAAGAAAATTCATAGCAATTTTTCCCCAGGTTCTTAGCACGATACATAGCAGCATCTGCTTGTTTCAGCAATGTATCCGCATCTTGTCCGGTTATGGGGTAAATACTGATGCCGATACTAGCGGAAACTTTAGTAGTATATCCAGCTAAAACGATTGGTTCAGTGATACTAACTAAAATTTTATCAGCGACTTTAGCCGCTACTTGCTGATTAGGTATCGCGCGTAAAAGCACTGTAAACTCATCGCCACCCAAGCGAGAAACAGTATCACTAGCACGTAGAGAATTGCTTAATCGCTGACCAATAATTACTAACAGGCGATCGCCCATTTCATGACCTAGGGTATCGTTAACTTGCTTAAAACCATCCAGGTCAATAAACAGTATCCCCAGTAATAAATGATTATTGTGCGCCCAGTCGATAGATTCTTGCAGTTGTTCAGCGAAAAATTTACGATTAGGTAGCCCGGTCAGAGAGTCATGATAGGCTAAATAACGCAAACGGTCTTCTTTGAGTTTAAGTTCACTATTAGAGCGATACAACTCAGCCGCAGTCCGGCGGAGTTCATCTTCCATCAACTTGCGCTGTGTAATATCTCGAATCACCCCTACTAAAAAGAAGTTTCCAGCTGCATCTTTATGGAGCGATCGCTTAGTAGCAATTAGGTGAGTCTTCCCATAAGCATCAGTAAATTCTTCTTCATTTTCCTGGGGTAGCTGTGTCAATAAAACTAACTCATCTTGCTCACGGAAGACATCAGCTTCATGTTTCGGGAAAAAATCAACATCAGACTGATCAATCAGCACAGTATCAGGATGACCAATAAATTCACAATAAGCTTGATTTAACACAATCCACTGACGTTGCTCATTTTTCACGAAAATGGGGTCAGCGATCGTATTGATGACTTGCTGTAAAAACTCTCTAGAGCGTTTCAACTCTTCCTGCATATAAGCCAAATGATAAGTTATCCAGATGACTGAACCACTAAATGTCATTAGTGGCGGAATCAGTGGTATCCACCAACCGGACAAGAAAGCTAGATATGCACCTATGATCAGCACCAAAAAAGAAAGTATCACACTGACAGCACTTTTCATGTAAGTGAAATACAAAACTACACTACCCGCATTCTTGCTAATAGGAAGATTGCGAATAAGCTTACTCCACTGATCTGCAAATTTCTGGAAAAATCTAGGTAGAGGCCGCCGGATTCGCCATTTAGTTGCAGTTCCGATATAAGACCAAGCAAAAATCCACAAATATTCCCAAAAGTCTGGCCAGACTTTTAATAATGGTCTTCCATCTAAAGCTGCTGAGATTAATTGATCAACAAAATAGGCTTGCAATACAATCCCAGGTATAGGCTTTGCTCCTGTCATCAGCCCATTAGAATAGGGAATAAATACAACTTCCTGAAGACTAGAAGCAGTAGAGCCAATTAAAACAATCCGATCCTTAATCAAGCTAATTGGCACTCGATTATCTAACACATCTGCCATACTAACTTGGCGATAACCACAGTTTTTTTCCGGCGTATTATCACAACCAGGTTTGGGAAAATTTGATAAAATTTGATAGCCTTTGGCATCCGCTCTCACATAAGCACCATCATTCTCTTGAAAGCGGTGAAATACTTTCTTCCCTAACTGTAAATACTTCGGGTTACTAGCTGCACCCTGGGGAACAATACCCTCTGATTTTAAATACAACAATGCTAGTTTTAAAGCAAAGCTTTCGTGTAAATTATCGCCAATATGCCAATACAACAAACTCCGACGTACTTTGCCATCAGGGTCATACAGTATATTGTTAAAGCCTACCTGTTGACGATTTAATTCTGGTGGAGGTAAAACAGTCTGTTTACCGTTAGGTGATAGCAGTTCAATACCAATTAAATTTGGCATTGATTTATATGCTTCAACTAAAGCTGCATGACCATCTTTTATCGGCACATCCCGATAGATATCTAAACCAATAGCACGGGGTTGATGAGCTTGTAGTTTTTGCAATAATTCAGCAATCACACCATCTGCAATGGGGAATCCTTCGCGTAAAGAAGCTTCATCAATGGTGACTATCGTAATTCGATGATTGGGAGGCTCATATGGACGTAACTGAAAAAATTGATCTAATACCGCTAACTCTAAGGATTGTAATAATCCCAAATAGCGTAAACATAAGACTAAAATGACAACGCCAGAGGTAATAATTAATTCTTTATTGACTCTACTAAGCGATGCTTTCAGCCCCAAAATTAATTTTACGAGACGCTTCCTGAGTTTCTGACTCATTCCCCTTACCCACTGAACAATTCAAAATTCAAAATTCAATACATTAAAACCTATAATTTACGATAATTCAGAACCCCGATTTCTTTGAGAAATCGGGGTTCTTGGCTCTCACGAGGAATTTAGGATAAAGATGGCGATATTATCTAAAGTATTTGAAGTTACTCAGACCTGTATAACCTGTCACCTTGGCTAGTTCTGAGAGGTCTTGGACTCCACTGTAAGGTTTACCGTTGATAATCCAAGTGGGGAAGCCTGTGATCTGTGCAGCTTTACACAATTCAGGTTTACTATTAGGGCTATCAGGAGCGCATTCTACCTTGACCTGATTCTCTTTGAGGATATCGTAAGCTTCTTTGCCAAACAACTGTTTTTGGTCATGACAGTGAGGACACCAATAAGCTACATACTCTTTAGCACCTACCTGAACTAAGTGGCGTGCTAAAGCAATTTCTGCCTCACCAGAAGTAGTAGTGATTTCCCAACCGAATTTAGGGTCAGGCTTGCTCTGGGGAACAAAGGGGGCAAGTCTTCCAGGCGGTACACTAACTTGAGCATTGGGGGTCTGAGGATTGGTATTGATATCTTGATAAACAATCAAAGTAGCAATTATTGTCACCATCCCGACAATTAGCGCAGTCAATAAGATTTGTCCGATGTCCTCCCAGGTGCGACCAATAATAGTCACTACCAAAAGACTAAGGGAGAACAACGCCGAGGTAATGCAATAAGGACAAACAGCTTTTAGTTGAAAGGCTAGTACATACATTAAGTAGCCACTAAAAACAGACATGGCGATCGCGCCTACCAACAGTAACCACCAAGTCAAGTTTTCTAGTTGTTTGGGGCCTTTGTTTTCGGTTGTTTTTAAAACCACAGGTGCTAAAGCCAAAACCAGCATACCGATGTAGGCGAAAAGCCCAAATAAGGCGAGTGGTTGTCCGAAAACTGTTCCCCAAGGGCTAGCAAGTACATCAGTACAACCCTTACCAACAGCATCTACTGGACAAGTAACAGTACGTCCGGTTAACTTTTCGATAGTTAAATAGCCAGTATTCAAAGCACCAAGTCCAGCGATCGCGGCAATTATTATCCGTGACCACTTATGAATCCAGGGAGTAGAACGGCGGCGAATCATAAACTGTGAATGGGGGATTGGGGATTGGGGATTGGGGATTGGGAATTGGGGACAATTATCTACTCCCTACTTCCTAATTTTTAAGAATGTAACTTTACTTGTTTTGCTGATTTGCTGTCACTGTCACTTTTGGAGTTCCAACTCCGACGAGCAGCTTCCACAAATTGACTGACGCGAATGGGGTCAATTGGTTGCTCAATCCGACCTTGGCGTTTTAATGAACTAGAAACAATTACACCATTAGCGGCCTGCAACAGTGTAGCAACATTTTCCCAATTTGCCCCACTGCCAATAAATACCGGCGTATCATTAGCTGCACTACAGGCCAGTTCTAAATCTTCTTGGTTGGGGGGACTACCCGTAGCCCAACCCGATAAAATCACTGCATCTGCCAAACCACGCTCAATGGTGTCTTTGACAGCAACAGTGAGATTGGGGGAACTCAGGGGACGGGCGTGTTTTACTAAAACATCCGCCAGAATTTTGACATCAGTACCTAACTCTCGACGATAGCGGAGTAATTGATGGGCTTCCCCTTCAATTAATCCTTGGTCGGTAGCCATTACCCCTGTCAAAACATTCACACGGATAAATTGCGCCCCTACACAACTAGCGATCGCCATTCCACTATGACCATCGTTTCGCAAAACATTGATCCCTACAGGCAACATCACCAAATTCTGGATACGCTGCACTACTATAGTCATGGCACTCACAACGGCTGGATCGACATGATTTTTAGTGAACGGTGCATCGAAAAAATTTTCTACAATAATACCGTCAACTCCGCCACTGGCCAGAGCCGTTGCTTCTTGTTCGGCGCGGTCAATCACTGCTTTGAGGCTACCTCCCCAACGAGGTGAAGTCGGGAGGGGTAGCAAGTGTACTACGCCAATAATTGGTGTTCGAGTTTTAAATAGCTTTACTAAGTCCACGTCTTTTACTATTGTGAGGGCATCAGGTATTGGGAATGGGGCATAGGACATGGGGCATAGGACATGGGGCATTTAGTTGCTCTTCTCTGCTCCTCTGCTTCCTTGTCTCCCTTCCAAATCTTTTTGAATTTTGCGAAAAGTTCTGTAGGCGGGTTTCCCGCCGTAGGAACGCCACTTGCTACAAGCCGGGAAACCCGTCCAACGCAGTGGCTCAACTTTTCAAGAAGAATTTTGAATTTTGAATTGATTCGTCCCCAATCCCTTCTTATCATTAAAGTCTGTTTTATTTTGCTTGTTTTACTGCTTCCACCTGAAGATAGAATTTAGCGTAAAACTTACCATAAGATATGTTAAGATAAAACCTGGCTATAAGAGGAGTTTGCCACTCACAACACGCAAGGCAGCTTCCCTTGGTTAGGCACTTTGCCAGCGCATCGTCGTGGGCATAGCCTGGACATTAGGGTAGCATTATTGCTTCATTGGGCGTAGTCGCGAATGCGATTTCCCTGAGGGTAGCGACTTCTCATAAACAGCCCTTTGGGCGGCTTCCCGATGGGTAAATTAACAACGCACACGCTGCGGTAGTGTAAAATACCAACAGGCGATTTGTTAAAAAAGATTACAAGTGTCAAATGTACCCAAAGACACTTAATTTTTACCTGGGAAACAGACTAATAAAAACATCATAACATGACCTGAAGATAACTAAGGTCATAGGTTTGAGGCGGTTACTGACAGTGGAAACACCCCACCGGAGCAATGTAACTGCTAGGGTGCGAACCACAAAGAGCAAAATTACTGCTGTTTGTGTTTGACAACAAGCAAAAACCGGAAAATTTTTTCAAAATATGGGTGAAAAGCCAACAATAGCAATTTCTCACTTGGGCTGTGAGAAAAATCGAATTGATACAGAACATATGTTAGGGCTGCTGGTAGAAGCAGGATATGGTGTAGATGGAAATGAAGAGTTAGCAGATTACGTTATAGTCAATACTTGTAGTTTTATTGAAGCAGCTAGGGAAGAATCTGTTAAAACATTAGTAGAACTCGCAGAAGCAAACAAAAAAATAGTAATTACAGGCTGTATGGCGCAGCACTTCCAAGGACAATTGTTGGAGGAATTGCCTGAAGCCGTGGCTGTAGTTGGCACTGGAGATTATCATCAAATCGTCAATGTCATTGAAAGGGTAGAGCAAGGGGAGCGAGTTAAACAGGTTAGTGCCGAACCAACCTATATTGCGGACGAAACAACACCGCGCTACCGCACCACTACCGAAGGAGTTGCTTACCTGCGAGTCGCAGAAGGGTGTGATTACCGTTGTGCATTTTGTATTATTCCCCATTTGCGTGGTAATCAGCGATCGCGTACCATAGAATCTATAGTTGCTGAAGCCCAGCAACTAGCCTCTCAAGGGGTGCAAGAGATCATTCTCATTTCCCAAATCACCACTAACTACGGGTTAGATATTTACGGTAAGCCCAAATTAGCTGAATTGCTGCGGGCTTTGGGGAAAGTGGATGTACCGTGGATTAGGATGCACTACGCCTATCCCACTGGGCTAACCCCAGATGTCATAGCGGCAATTCAAGAGACACCTAACGTCTTACCTTACTTGGATTTGCCCCTGCAACATTCTCATCCAGAGATTTTGCGGGCTATGAACCGTCCCTGGCAAGGGCGAGTGAATGATGAGATTATCGCTCGCTTGAAAACAGCCGTACCAGGTGCAGTGTTGCGGACAACATTAATAGTAGGCTTCCCTGGAGAGACAGAAGCGCATTTTGAGCATCTACTTGAGTTCGTGCAACGGCATGAATTTGACCATGTGGGAGTCTTTACCTTTTCAGCAGAAGAAGGAACAGCCGCATACACACTACCAAATCAATTGCCACAAGCTGTCATGGATGAACGCCGCGATCGCATTATGGCCATCCAGCAACCCATATCTTGGCAAAAAAATCAGCAGGAAATCGGCAAAATCGTTGAAGTCCTGATTGAGCAAGAAAACCCTGGAAGTGGGAAATTAATTGGCCGTTCTGGCAGATTTTCCCCAGAAGTTGATGGTCAGGTCTACGTTGGTGGCGAGGCCAAGTTAGGAACTATCGTACCCGTCCAGATTCACGGCGCGGATGAGTACGATCTGTTTGGTCAAGTGGTGACAGGTGACAGGTGACAGGTTACAGGTTACAGGTTACAGGTTACAGGTGACAGGAGGGAAAAAGGTTAAAAGATTTATTCTTTACCCAGTCCCCAGTCCCCAGTCCCCTAGCAATAGATTTCAATTTACAAATTTCAAAGTAAAAAAACACAATCGAGGAGATTTGATGAATCTTTCTTTTCAAGAACTAGGCATTTCACAAGAACGCGTTGAACACTTAGAAAAACTTGGTTTTACCGAACCTACCAACATTCAAGCGCAAGCTATTCCCCAACTGTTGTCGGGTAGAGATGTAGTAGGTCAATCACAAACGGGTACAGGCAAAACAGCTGCCTTTTCCCTACCAATGCTAGAGCGGATCGATGTTCAGCAAAGAGGTGTGCAAGCCGTAGTTTTAACACCCACCCGCGAGTTAGCTATTCAAGTTCATGATGCCATGAGCCAATTTGTTGGTCATACTGGCTTACGGGTATTAGCAATTTACGGTGGTCAATCAATTGATCGCCAAATTATGCAACTCAAGCGTGGTGTGCATATAGTCGTCGGTACTCCCGGACGAGTAATTGACTTACTAGAACGGGGTAATCTGAAACTTGATCAAGTCAAGTGGTTTGTATTAGATGAAGCCGATGAAATGTTGAGCATGGGCTTTATTGATGATGTTGAGAGAATTCTTTCTCAAGCACCCCAAGATCGTCAAACTGCTCTATTTTCAGCTACCATGCCACCATCAATTCGGATGTTGGTAAACAAGTTTTTGCGATCGCCTGTGACAGTCACAGTTGAGCAACCAAAAGCCACCCCCAACAAAATCAATCAGGTAGCTTATCTCATTCCTCGCCACTGGACAAAAGCCAAAGCATTACAGCCAATTCTGGAAATGGAAGACCCAGAAACCGCTTTAATCTTTGTCCGTACCAGACGCACCGCCGCCGAACTCACCAGTCTACTGCAAGCTGCTGGTCACAGTGTCGATGAATATCACGGCGACTTATCCCAACAAGCACGGGAACGCTTACTAAATCG
The DNA here is from genome assembly GCF_022063185.1 of Nostoc sp. UHCC 0870. Lineage (NCBI taxonomy): Bacteria > Bacillati > Cyanobacteriota > Cyanophyceae > Nostocales > Nostocaceae > Nostoc > Nostoc sp. UHCC 0870. The sequence continues at coordinate 3,965,846 of NZ_CP091913.1, forward strand.
CTTCCGTAATCGTCAGGTACGCTGGGTAGTAGCTACCGACATTGCTGCACGGGGTTTAGATGTCGATCAACTGTCCCATGTGATCAACTTCGACCTTCCCGATAGCGTTGAAACCTACGTTCACCGCATTGGCCGGACAGGTCGCGCTGGCAAAGAAGGTACAGCAATCACCTTAGTACAACCCTTCGAGCGTCGCAAACAGCAAGTCTTTGAACGCCATGTGCGGCAAAATTGGCAATTGCTTTCCATTCCCACACGGGCACAAATCGAAGCACGCCACATCATGAAATTGCAAGGTCAAGTCAGAGAAGCTTTGGCTGGTGAACGTTTAGCTTCATTCTTGCCAATTATCAGCGAACTGATTGAACAATACGACGCACAGGCGATCGCAGCTGCGGCACTACAAATTGCTTACGATCAAACTCGTCCCGCGTGGTTAAGTTCGGATGTTGAAATTCCTGAAGAAACCACATCATCCCCCAAACCCAAACTCAGCAAGCGGCGTGAATTTCCTGGTGACAGAAACCGTTCTAACTGGAACAGATCCGATAATAACAACGGTGACGAAGACAGACGTGGAAGTTCCAAGCCAAAACTACGCTCAGGTCGTCGTGAGCCTTCGGTTTCCTCTGGTAATCAAAAGTTAGGCTCATCCGCAACTAGAGAATCAGCTTCATAGAGTGCTGAGTATTATTTTGTCTACTCGGAACTCATGACTTATGACTCCTTGTGTTGACTAATTGTTTTGATCAGCTTGTAGGAACATAGATAGTGATGCAATATTTCTAGTCTGATGTTCACAATCTCATTCCTTAGAGCAGCTACAAGCTGAACATCCAGAATGGCAGATGGAACTAGTGGACGGTAATATCCTGGTTATATAACCATCGGATTATGCTCCAGAAAAAATAGGTGCTGAGTTAATTCGATTACTTAGCAACTGGGTACGTCCGCATAAACTTGGACGAGTAACTAGTTCGAGTGCTGGTTTTATTCTGCCTAACCTGGAAACAAAAAACGGTATTAACAATTCAAAATTAAAAATCTTGTCCAACCCGCAGAACTGCGTTCCATCCGTGAAAAGTTTGGTGGTGGTGGTTCATGGGTGCGGTAGAGTTTGGCTAGCCTATTGTAGTCATAGTCACGACATACAAGGCTACATATTCCCAACGAAAAAATTTTAGCATTCCAGCATAAGGTATTAGCTGATTAATACAGATACGGCAAATCAGGATCAAGAGATCGCTTCAGCAATATCTTGTAATTAAAATGCTGTAGCCTCATGGGTATTTTTTAGGACTAAAGTCTTTAGTACAAATAGCAAGTGAGGAATTTGCAAAATATCTTCATGTAGATATATGAACGCTAAAACTATAGTTTTTGCAAACTCCTCGCAAATTTTACAGCCGAGTATTAAGGGAACACACTAAATCCCTCTTAAAAGAATTTATCATTAAATTGCTGATACTTTAGCAAAAGCTTCATTTAAATTTTGTTGAAATATTGCTGGTTGCTGTTCTTCTCGATGACGACGAGCAAAGTGCTTATCCATTAATAACGGGACTTGATCAGCTTGAATGCGGCTGTAGCGAGTTTTATCTGGCATGACTATGTTCGGCCCACCTTTGCAGTTTTTCATACAGCCAGTCGCTTTAATAGTAACTTGGTCTTCTAATCCGCGATCGCTCAATGCCGCCTCTAGTGCTTGACAAAGGGTTTTACCACCACGTTTCATGCAATCAGACTTTTGACACATTAAAATTGTGGCTTTTGTCTTAGGGGGTTGTGTCTGAGTTGGTGCAGAGGTGTTAGCTGTAGCAGCCATCACACGTTCAGCTTTGAGACTCACTTTACCAGCTTTGCGATCGCACTTTTTTTCCCCAACTACTTGTAACCACGTTCCTGGCAGCAAACGCAAGTCAAAATTATACCTTAAATCTTTAGCGAGTTTAATATAATATTCACCGTCATAAGTACCTAGCAACAAGCCTTTGAGCTTGTATCCGTCCTTAATTACAAATTCAATAAATCTACCTTCAAGACAAAATTGTGATACTTCTTTGCTTTGGCATACACCCATATTCTTTTACCCTTTTTTAACTAACTTTAAGCCTGAGTCATTTGGTAGAGTCGGTCAAAACAGCTATTAGTAGCTTTGCCAACTTAGTTTCAGAGTCGAAATTAAATCTTGACGAGAAGCAGTGAACTGCTTCATTACGCTCCATATCTGAATAGCAGCCACAGGAGAGCTAATTTCAACTGTCAATGGTTGATTAGCCTCACACGAACAGGGAATTTCTAACTCCTGCAACCGTTGATAAACCTGCCAACGGTCTAGCCAATCCACTTCTACAAGGTACGTTTGCTCGATTTGTGAGAGGAATGAATTCAAGTGAATAGCCCTCAAAGTGCAACTAAATTGCAATAAATACAATACAGCTACTCCCCATATTTAAAATTTTTGTAGGTGCAGCCTCTTTTATTTAGAATAACCTAAGTGCAAACAATTCTCAGTTGGTTTGCAAAAAAAAATAAAAATTTTGTAATAATTCTCTACTAAAGCCAATAGTGACACTCACGCAGCATAGTGATTCCAGAGAATCTGCCTAAATTTTTCCAGATTTATGTAGATATATATGAAAAGTGAAAATAATCACACTTAATAGCCCCATCTGCTCTAGTGATAAGAATTTATGGCTATGAGAACCCCGCTTTCTTGAAGAAAGTGGGGTTCTGGGTTGATTTTGAACTGTCTTAATAGACATTTATCTTACAGGAAAATATATCACTGACCAGAGATATAAGCCTTTACCTATGTATAGATAGCTTAACTACAAAAAAACTCAAAATATAACTCAATCGCTAACTAGCGTTAATCAAATATTAATTAACGTATGTATATTCATTTGATTTAAGATAATTAGCTAGGAAATTTTAGTAAAAAAAACTTCCAAAATATATGCTATTGATAGAGGCGGATTTCATTTCTATGATGTTAGTATGTTAAGAAATGAACAGTTACAAAATTTGACTGTTGATCAGAGAGGGGAACAATGACTGATACACAAACCTTATTGCAAAATTTTGGTCAAGTTTACGACAATCCAGTATTACTAGATCGCAGTGTAACTGCTCCAGTAACTGAAGGATTAAACGTTGTTTTGGCTAGCTTTCAAGCATTGTACGTGCAGTATCAAAAGCATCATTTTGTAGTGGAAGGTGCAGAATTTTACTCACTGCATGAATTTTTTAATGACAGCTATAATCAAGTTCAAGACCACGTCCATGAAATTGGTGAACGATTAAATGGATTAGGTGGTGTACCAGCAGCTACTTTCAGCAAGTTGGCAGAATTAACCTGTTTTGAGCAAGAATCTGATGGTGTCTATTCTTCTCGCAAGATGCTAGAAAATGACCTAGCAGCAGAACAGTCTATCATCAACGTCATCCGCCGCCAAGCTGCTCAAGCAGAGAGTTTGGGCGATCGTGGTACACGCTATATGTACGAAAAAATTCTGTTAAAGACTGAGGAAAGAGCTTATCATTTATCTCACTTCTTGGCTAAAGATAGCTTAACCTTGGGTTTTGTTCAACCTGCTCAGAATTAATGTTGAGATAATTTAGGTTCAGTCAACTATAGACTGAATTTAATTTTACAGGACTGCGTTTTACAAGAAGATGAAAAGAGGCGGAGGATATTAATACTCTCCGCCTCTTTTGTTATGGTTATTAAAATGAAACAATTGCAAAATATTAGCAATATCCCATTGAAGAAATATTTGCACTTTTTAACCTGGATATATTTCCTAATTGCATATATCTAAAAACCTAGTTTTGATGTTCAAAAATATTAGATTAACCTAGCGATCGCACTGGTAAGAAATTTGATTATTGAGAATTATTTTGAATTATCTTGAGTAAGAAATTCAATTTAATTAGCATAAAGATAAAAGCATTCATAAATCATTAGTTAAAGCCAAGAACTCCTGTTTCTCAAAGAATGCAGGATTCGGAAGTTTCATAATTATCAAAACAGGGGCTTCTAGACCTTATGCTGGGAGGTGAGGGTCAAAAGAGGTAGCCGTGCTGTACTAGTACAGCACGGCGTAACTAAACAGATCATTCTCAATCGTTCAAAGCCTTAAGATATAGAACTTTTGACTTCCGCCTTGCGGTACTAGTGTGTTAACGAACCTAGAAAACTTAATAATAAACAACACTACTAGAGGGAAAGACCCTTAAAATAATCAGGACTTTGTATTCTCGTACTAAAACCCAAAGACTATGCCCCGCCGTCAAGACATCCAGAAGATACTGTTATTAGGATCTGGCCCCATTGTGATTGGCCAAGCCTGTGAATTCGACTATTCTGGCACTCAAGCCTGTAAAGCACTGCGAGAAGAAGGTTATGAAGTGGTGTTGGTCAACTCCAACCCGGCGACAATCATGACCGACCCGGAAACAGCCGATCGCACTTACATCGAACCCCTAACACCAGAAATAGTTGCCAAAGTCATCGAGAAAGAACGTCCAGATGCTTTACTCCCAACGATGGGTGGACAAACAGCCCTCAACCTAGCTGTCGCTTTGGCCAAAAATGGAGTGTTAGATCAATATAACGTTGAATTAATTGGCGCGAAGTTAGAGGCGATTGAAAAAGCTGAAGACCGGAAATTATTCAACGAAGCAATGGCGAAGATTGGGGTGAGTGTTTGTCCCAGTGGTACAGCCTCATCCTTAGAAGAATCAAAAGCGATCGCCAAACGAATCGGCACATATCCTTTAATTATTCGCCCAGCTTTTACAATGGGTGGTACGGGTGGCGGTATCGCCTACAACCAAGAAGAATTTGAGGAAATGGCACAAGTCGGGATTGATGCAAGTCCCGTTTCCCAAATTCTCATTGACCAGTCCCTCCTCGGCTGGAAAGAATATGAATTGGAAGTGATGCGCGACCTTGCAGATAACGTTGTAATTATCTGTTCCATCGAAAATATCGACCCGATGGGGATTCACACCGGCGATTCCATCACCGTTGCACCAGCCCAAACCCTCACCGATAAAGAATATCAACGGCTGCGGGACATGGCGATTAAAATCATCCGCGAAATTGGTGTAGAAACTGGCGGTTCTAATATCCAATTTGCCGTTAACCCAGTAGATGGGGATGTTGTCGTCATTGAAATGAACCCCCGCGTTTCTCGCAGTTCCGCTTTGTCTTCCAAAGCTACGGGTTTCCCAATTGCGAAGATGGCGGCGAAGTTGGCTGTCGGTTACACCTTGGATGAAATTAAAAACGACATCACCAAGAAAACCCCAGCTTCCTTTGAACCAACCATTGATTACGTTGTTACCAAAGTCCCCCGCTTCGCTTTTGAAAAATTCCCCGGTTCAGAACCCGTCCTGACCACCCAAATGAAATCTGTCGGGGAAGCTATGGCTATTGGGCGGACTTTTAACGAATCCTTCCAAAAAGCCCTGCGTTCTCTGGAAACCGGCCGCGCGGGTTGGGGTTGTGACAAAGCAGAAAAATTGCCCAGTGGCGAACAAATTCGCGCCCAGTTACGCACACCGAACCCCGATCGCATTTTTGCGGTGCGTCATGCTTTGCAATTAGGGATTAGCAGTGAAGAAATCTATGAACTTACTGGGATTGACCCTTGGTTCTTAGATAAAATGCAGCAACTTTTAGAGGTGGAAAAATTCCTCAAGCGCACACCTCTAAAACAGTTGACAAAGGAGCAAATGTATGAAATTAAACGCGATGGATATAGCGATCGCCAAATTGCCTTTGCTACCAAAACCACCGAAGATGAAGTCCGCACCTACCGCAAACAATTAGGTATCACACCTGTTTACAAAACTGTCGATACCTGCGCGGCGGAGTTTGAAGCCTTTACACCTTATTACTACTCAACCTACGAAGAAGAAGATGAGGTCATCCCAGCTACCAAACCCAAAGTGATGATTTTGGGAGGCGGACCCAACCGCATCGGCCAGGGAATTGAGTTTGACTATTGTTGCTGTCACGCCGCCTATGCCTTGAAGGGTGCAGGCTATGAGACAATTATGGTCAACTCTAACCCAGAGACAGTATCCACCGATTACGATACTAGCGATCGCCTTTACTTTGAACCGTTAACTAAAGAAGATGTCCTCAACATCATCGAAGCGGAAAATCCAGTCGGGATCATCGTTCAGTTTGGCGGACAAACGCCTTTGAAACTAGCTTTACCATTGCAGGCATATTTGCAACAGCTAGAGGCGGCGGAAGATTCCCCATCCTCAGTCACCAAAATTTGGGGAACATCACCCGATTCTATTGACAAGGCTGAAAACCGGGAACGGTTTGAGAAGATTCTCAAACAGTTAAATATTGCTCAACCGCCGAATGGGATGGCGCGGAGTTATGAAGACGCGCTGATTGTGGCTAAACGCATTGGTTACCCGGTGGTAGTGCGTCCTAGTTACGTGTTGGGTGGTAGGGCGATGGAAATCGTCTACTCTGATACAGAATTGGAACGTTATATGACCTTTGCGGTACAGGTCGAGCCAGAACATCCAATTTTAATTGATAAGTTTTTAGAAAACGCCATTGAAGTTGATGTAGATGCGATCGCCGACCACACCGGGCGAGTAGTAATTGGCGGCATCATGGAACACATCGAACAAGCGGGTATTCACTCAGGAGACTCAGCTTGTTCTCTGCCTTCAATCTCCTTACCGCCAGCCGTGCTACATCAAATCCGCACTTGGACGGTAGAACTAGCACAAGCCCTTTCTGTGATTGGATTGATGAATATTCAGTTTGCCGTCGTCGGTGCTAGCAGTTATTCGCCCCAAGTATATATTCTGGAAGCTAACCCCCGCGCTTCTCGGACAGTCCCCTTTGTCTCGAAAGCTACAGGTGTACCCTTGGCGAAATTAGCATCCTTAATTATGTCTGGCAAAACCTTAGAAGAACTCAATTTCACCCAGGAAGTCATCCCCAAGCACATTGCAGTCAAAGAAGCCGTGTTGCCCTTTAATAAATTCCCTGGAACTGATACAATATTAGGCCCAGAGATGCGCTCCACTGGTGAGGTAATGGGCATAGATAGCGATTTTGGTCGCGCCTTTGCCAAAGCAGAATTAGGTGCTGGAGAGCGTTTACCACTAACAGGAACTGTGTTTGTCTCCATGAGCGATCGCGATAAAGCCGCCGCCGTTCCTGTCGTGAAAGAATTTCTTGACTTGGGCTTCCAGGTGATGGCTACCTCTGGTACACGCCAAGTTTTAAGAGAGCATGATTTAAATGTCGAGTTAGTGCTGAAACTGCACGAAGGTCGTCCCCACGTCATCGATGCCATCAAAAATCAGAAAATTCAACTGATTATTAACACGCCTTCTGGAGAAGAAGCCCAAACTGATGCTAGATTAATCCGCCGCACAGGTTTAGCCTACAAAATCCCCATCATCACCACTATCGCCGGGGCTAAAGCTACCGTCGCGGCAATTCGTTCCATGCAAAATACGACTTTAGACGTAAAAGTCATTCAAGACTACTGCTCAAATCTGTAGCTAGGGGTGTAGGGGTGTAGGGGTGTAGGGGTGTAGGGATGTAGGGGTGTAGGGGTGTAGGGGTGTAGGGGTGTAGGGGTGTAGGGGTGTAGGGGTGTAGGGGTGTAGGGGTGTAGGGGTGTAGGGGTGTAGGGGTGTAGGGGATATTTTACCCCAGTCCCCATTGCCCCTTATCCCCAGAGGGGACCCCGAGTTCCCCAATCCCCAGTCCCCATATCGAATCTACACAAAGCAGTATTTACTAGGAAAATTAAGTAATTATTATAGAAAAATAATTATGGTTTTCATTGAGATATTTTAACAAATATGAGGAAGTGATCATTCTCTGCGGAAACTTCATCCACAAGTAAGAGTCAAAGGAATTCAGTGCATTTGGTCGCCAGAGGAGAATAACTACTGTGTAAGACCTAAAACAGAAAATATCACGACCATTTATTGATTATGAGTGGGATGTGTATTTGCAGTTTTTGTACTATTTTAGTAGTACACTGAGATAGATTGATTTACCTAAATCTTGATGCCTTCAAAAATTTATGATTACCCAGTACACCAAAGCCTCTCATAAATGTTACAATTGTTAACAAATATTTAGATACAAAAATGTTCACCCCGCTACCTGTTATCTAACCCTAGATACTTGCGCGGACTAGGAAATAACTGTAATTTCTAGCAGTTAAAGACCCACTTAGATTGATATAACAGCCGAAGCTCATCGGTTGTATAAATTCCCAAACATAACAAACACCCCAGCTTGACTGGGTAGCACCGGCAAAGAGCATCTATCAGTTAATGACCCTACCAACAAGTCCAACATTACCAAAGAGTAGCGCCATGAAGACCGCTCAGACAGCCACAGACCTCGTGCGGACTTACCTGCGTGAGATTGGCCGTGTACCACTCCTAACCCACGAGGAAGAAATTTTTTATGGTAAACAGGTACAGCGTTCATCCACATTACAGGAAGTGCGCGAGGAACTGTTCAATAAGTTAGGTTATGAGCCGAGCTTAGAAGAGTGGGCAAAAGCGGCAGAGTTAGACATAGCACAATTAAACGAAGTGATAGCGGAAGGCGAAATTGCCAAACGCAAAATGGTAGAAGCCAACTTGCGGCTTGTGGTATCCGTTGCCAAAAAGTACATTAAGCGCAATGTCGATTTACTGGACTTAATCCAAGAAGGCAGTATTGGAATGCAACGGGGTGTAGAAAAGTTTGACCCCACCAAAGGGTATAGATTTTCTACCTATGCCTATTGGTGGATTCGCCAAGCCATCACCCGTGCGATCGCAGAAAAAGCGCGTACTATCCGCCTACCAATTCACATTACCGAAAAGCTTAACAAAATTAAAAAAGCGCAACGCCACCTGTCTCAAAGACTAGGACGCGCTCCCACAGCATCTGAGCTAGCCAGTGAATTAGAATTAACACCTAGGCAGGTACGAGAATACCTAGAAAAAGCACGCTTGCCCTTATCTTTAGACTTACGCTTAGGAGATAACTACGACACCGAACTAGGAGAAATGCTAGAAGATCCTGGTGCTTCTCCAGAAGATTTTGTCATGCAATCTTCCCTATCTTATGACCTAGATCGCCTCATGGAGCAACTTACCCCTCAACAAAGAGAGGTGATTAAACTCCGTTTTGGATTAATGGATGGACAGGCTTTAACTTTGGCAAGAATAGGTGAGATTCTCAACATTAGCCGCGAACGAGTACGGCAAATTGAAAGAGAAGCTTTAACTAAACTACGTAAATCTAAAGCCTGTATGGATGAATATTTGGCAAGTTAGTCAACCAATTTTAGGTTTTGGATTTTAGTAGGGGCGGTTTCACAGATATCCTCAATTATTCAGGATGATTCGGGTAAACCCGCCCCTACGACTTCCCTCAATATACAAGGTCGGGTTGACGCAAGGAAACCCAACACCTTGATCAATTTGTGGTGTTGCCAAGTCTCACTTTAGCCCAAGAATCACCCCACTTTTAGGGCGGTGATTGTCAACTCGTGTCTTAACAGACTATACTGCTAATGACTATAAGGCGTGAAAATCCCCTCCTTAATGTACGGTTACACCGACTCCTGATGACAAATTAACTTGTTACATTATTTGACAGGAACACTAAATGGCTTCGGGAGTCAAGTTAAAGAAAAGACCTCAGCCTACTAAAGTCACTAACACCACATTCAACTGTGGTAGTACAGGAGGTACAAAGTGAGTAATTCATCTAACCGAGTTTCAGAATTTTTTGACAGTGAATCAGAAACAAGCAATTTACTCTGGCAGTATGTTAAGTCATTAAACCCAGAGACAGTTAACCAGTTATCCAAACCAGCCTCTCCTGAAGTTTTTCAAGTCATGGAGCGTAATATAGTAGGGCTGTTGGGAAATCTGCCTTCTGAACACTTTGACATTACTATTACTACCAATCGCGAAAGCTTAGGACGGATGTTAGCATCCGCAATGATTAGCGGCTATTTCTTACGCAATGCCGAGCAAAGAATGAACTTTGAAAAAGTAATGCACGGAACTGAAAGTAATAATCACGAATTTGAATAGCAATTTCATTGTGTCACACAGTAGTTCAACAGTGAAATTATCAAGGCAAGATACTCAAGAGCCATGTCATAGCCAAATTATCAGATGATTCAAACAAGCGTTAGCGAAATTTGGCAGCCATATCTTAAATGCTAACGCTGCTTGTCTGTGATCATAGATATGGGAAATAAACAACTTAATTAAATGTGTAGATAAGCTAAAAGCAGTTTATATTTTTAAATGAGTGAGACTCGGTAGATATTAAAGGATCTGCCGAGTTTTGTTATTGGTCAATAGTTAGTAGTCAATATTCATGAACAAAACCACGACTCTACCACCACACAAAATTATTGGTGTTGCCGTAATTTGGAATGATCAGCAGCAAATTTTAATTGATCGTCGTCGCGAAGAAGGCGCAATGGGTGGTTTATGGGAGTTTCCCGGTGGTAAAATTGAGTTCGGCGAAACCGTTGAAGAGTGTATTAAAAGAGAAATTTACGAAGAACTAGGAATAGTAATTGAGGTAGGAGAGCATCTGATTACTATTGACCACACTTATACTCATTTACGTGTCACCTTGACAGTACATCACTGTCGCCTGCTTTCAGGTGTTCCTCAACCTCTAGAGTGTGATGAAGTTCTTTGGGTGAATTTAGATGAGTTAGAAGAATTTACTTTTCCCCAAGCAAATACGCAGATTATTGCTGCATTGAAAGGGAGTGGTGAGTGCTGAGTAGTGAGTGCTGAGTAGTGAGTAGTGAGTAGTGAGTAGTGAGTAGGGAGTGCTGAGAAAATTTTACCTTGTCTCCCTTGCTTTTTCCCAGTCCCCAGTCCCCAATCCCCAATCCCCAATCCCCAATCCCCAGTTATTTAATTTTGAATTTTGAATTTTGAATTTTGAATTGATTTGTCCCCATTACCGTAACAATGTATTAACTCAATCAGGTTGAGTCACTGAATTTTCTACAATATTCGCAGAGACTGTGATCAAGGGTGTAAGTAAATCAATGCCTAAAAGCGTTGCCGATATAATGAGTCCTGAGCCAATTGCTGTCGGGCCAGCTACTCCACTTCAAGAAGCGATCCAAATTCTGGCAGAACGACGCATCAGCGGCCTACCCGTTGTCGATGATGTAGGTAAATTGTTGGGCATTATTTCAGAAACTGACTTAATGTGGCAAGAAACTGGTGTAACACCTCCGGCATACATCATGTTTTTGGATAGTGTGATTTATTTAAAAAATCCTGCTGTCTACGAACGCGATCTGCATAAAGCTTTAGGACAAACCGTTGGGGAAGTGATGAGCAAAAATCCTGTTACTATCACTCCCGATCAAACTGTAAAACAAGCAGCACAAATAATGCACGATCGCAATGTTCATCGCTTACCCGTATTAGATAACACAGGTAAAGTTATCGGGATTGTTACCCGTGGCGACATTGTGCGGGCGATGGCTGCTAGTCAAGATTAGTTATTAGTCATTAGTCTTGTAGGGTGCGTCAGATATCAAAAATATGTTTATTGACAGCATTTAAGCAGTCTGACGCACCCTAATAATATGCTGGACAATTGACCATTGATTTTAGACTTTTTTAAACCACTTTGAGAAATTAGGATAATTAGATGAGTAAAACTCCTGAGTCTGTGAGACAATTGCTCAGTTCTGAAGATTTGGGCGATCGCTTGCGTGCTGTGAATCAAATCCGTGAACTTGAACCTGCGACTGCGTTTGAATTAGTGCAAATTGCTATTGGGGATAGTAATTCCCGCGTTCGCTATTCAGCAGTGAGTCAGTTCGATACTCTCGGAACTCAGGACTTAGACTTATCGCTGGATTTATTGCGTGCTTTATTAAGTGACCCAGAAGCTGATGTGCAAGCAGCCGCAGCAGATTGTCTAGGTGCGTTAAAGTTACACGCTGCTTTTGAAGATTTGCAGCAACTTTATCACAACACCCCTGAGTGGCTAGTACAATTTAGTATTATTGCTGCCCTGGGAGAATTGGGAGATCCGCGATCGTTTGAATTATTGAAGCAAGCACTTTCGTCTGATGTGGAATTAGTGCAGACTGCGGCAATTAGTTCTATGGGTGAGTTAGGAGATTTACAAGCAGTTCCTCTGTTAGCTTCCTATGCTACCAACCCTGATTGGCAAATGCGTTATAGAGTAGTGCAGGCTTTGACTCGTTTGGGTGGTGCAGAAGCTAAGTCTATTTTAGAAACTCTAGCAAATGATGAAGTAGAAGCGATCGCTACTGAAGCTAAAAAATCTTTGGCTTCAGCTGAATAATAATCTCAGAACTTACGCAAGATTCAACCCAAAAGCTTATTCTTGCGTAGCGTTCATAAGTCTTATACTGTTTTAGTTTTCATCTGACGACGGCGCACCAACATCAGCCCAGCCACTGCACCTAAGCCAATCATAGTTGTAGGTTCGGGTATTGGTGTGCAGCAAAAAGAAGTAGTAGCAAACACTTTGAAATCCGGGCCGTTAAAGCTGGTCTCAGATATTAATTTCAGGCCGCTCAATACTATATCAGAATTCAATCCTAAATCTGCATAGCTAACTCCCCAAGATCCTACAGGTTGTGCGCCTGAAACTTCTGTTGTATCGATACTGTAGCCAGCAGATTTCCAGAGGTCACGAGTAATTGTATAGTAATTACCCACTAAATTTCCGTTAGTGTCTATCCCTTGCACCTTGATATCACTGTTCAGCCCACGCTCAAAAAAGAAGAAACTGTCTAATCCTCGCCTACCTGATGCAATGGGAGATTCAAAAAAAAACATCAATATCAAACTTACCAGTATCTTCAGAATCGATGATATTGTTTAAGTTATAGTTACCTAAGTATGCTGCAATTTCTCCTGCTGTTGGATCTTCATTTGGGGCAGAACCAGGATCACTAGCCAGCTTACCTCTAGAAGTGCTGGCTGCACCACTGTTAATGGCAGGAGTTTTTGGTGTATTAAAATTTATTTTAGCGTCCTTGACTAAAAGAAGGGTTGTTTCCGCAAAAAGGGTCACTCCACCCTGCTCAATAGATGTCAAGAAAATATCTTCTTGGGGATTAGCAGGATCTGGAATAAAGTTGGTTGTGAAGCTAGCAGCTTTAGCAGAGTTACACATAGCTAAAGCTGTACTCAAAGCTATTACACCAGATGTGAGTATATTTTTAACTTTCATTTATCTTTACCCAAAATTTTGATTTCAGCTATTTTAGTCAGAGAATAACCGTTTAAACCTTTACTGTATCTGATGTTTAAAAATTGAACTAGATTTTTTTCGACCAGAATAATATAAAGACCGTTACTTCCATTACAGAGTTTATCACCTCAAAATTACTTAAGTAATACGTATTTATTGAAAATTATGTAAGCTATCGCTTTGCTGTTGCCAAAATCGACAATCATATCCCAACGCTCCTCATCACCATTTTTATGATTGCTGGTAAGGAGTAGCCTTTGCGACATAGGATAGGAGCGTCACCCCGGAGAGTGGAATTTATAGCGTTTCTCGGTTGAGTGAAGTACAAGAACCCCACCCCCAACCCCCTCCCCGCTAGCGAGGAGGGCGATTATATATCTATGAACTAAGTGTTTTCAAATAAAAATACTATAAATAGTTTGTATTATTGTATTTAATAAAAGCGGAAATCTTCCGTAATACTATCTTATTTAAAAAGATTAGTTATAGCTTTATTGCATATTTATTCTTAAATTAAGTGCTTATACCATAAATTTTATATTGCGTAGATGTCCCCTGGCTTTTCTCAATATTCAAGAAGAAAATAAAGAAAAAGTTAATTTTGTTTCCGTTGTTGTAAAAAACTAGTTTTTTGCATAGATGAAAGGGTGCAGATTCCCCGATTTTATAACTATGTAAGCAAGGATATTTATGCCTTTTGATAATGCAGGTAACACATTAAATACTGCGAGAAAATTAGCCCTCACTACTAATATTCAGACTCTCACCGACTGGGTGGGTTCGTCAGATATTGACGATTTCTATAGTTTTAATCTGACTGGTCGCAGTAGCGTTAATATCACTCTTGATGGGTTGAGTTCAGATGCAAATGTACGACTAATCAAAGATGCCAACAATAATGGATTCGTTGAGAATAATGAGACTATTGTTGGTTCTTACAAGAGTGGAACTGAAATTGATTCAATTCAGAGAACTTTAGATCCTGGAAATTATTTTATTAAAGTCTACTTCAAAGGTAGTGACACTAACTACAACCTAAAAGTATTTGAAAATGTTGCCCCAACTTCACTACAGTTTAATCTCAATAGCACCAGCCTTAATACAACGGACACTCTCAGCATCAACAATGCTTGGGTATCAGATGCAAACGGTGTTAGTGACATCTCAAAGGTAGACTTCCGCATTCAAAAAGCTGGTGGTAAATGGCTATCTGTGGCTGATGCTACGGTATTTACTCCTGATGCTAGCAATGGAAATAGGGCAAGTTTTAACTATAGTTTATCCCTCAAAAATTTCAATTTTGGGGCTGGTCAATATATTCTTCAAGGGATAGCTTACGACCAGACTGGTGCTACCAGCAATGTATTCAAGCAGACATTTACAATAATTACAGAGCAAAACAATACAACCATGCCTTTTGATAATGCAGGTAACACATTAAATACTGCGAGAAAATTAGCCCTTACCACTAATATTCAGACTCTCACAGACTGGGTGGGTTCGTCAGATATCGATGATTTCTACAGTTTTAATCTGACTGGTCGCAGTAGCGTTAATATCACTCTTGATGGGTTGAGTTCAGATGCAAATGTACGACTAATCAAAGATGCCAACAGTAATGGATTAGTTGAGAATAATGAGACTATTGTTGGTTCTTACAAGAGTGGAACTCAAATTGATGCAATTCGGAAGACTTTAGATGCTGGAAATTATTTTATTAAAGTCTACTTCAAAGGTAGTGACACTAATTACAACCTGAAAGTATTTGCAAATACAGTAACGACCACAGCACTAACTCCAGCACTAACTCCAGCACCGACTCCAGCACCGACTCCAGCACCAACTCCGGTTCAAGATTGGTTTAGTAAAAATCTACTTGACCAACAAATTATTACATTGGCGCGGAACTTAGCATCTGATAGCGATTTAAGTCGTCAGGATATGCTGAGTATCTTTAGAAATGCTCAAGATAATTCTGCAATTGATGTTAATGAGGTAAAAGACCTTAAGACATTGTTAGGTGCAAGCACACCTTTCACTATGCAAGATTCTGTGAAATGGTTATCCAAACAGGTGAGTAATGGTGCATCTGTCAATATGAGTGCTACTGATTTTGAGTCTAATTTAGTTGGTCGTTGGTTTTTAGGAACAATAGCACCGACACCTGTATTTAATGGTAAAAACCTCTCTTACACTGTGGTGAAAGGTAGTCTGTATGGTAGTTCCGGCGAAGCGCGAATTGGTGATATTGATCAAAATAAACTAGGTGATTGTACATTTTTAGCCGCTTTAGGTGCAACCTTTGGTCGCCAGTCTGATGATGCAGGCAACACTTCTAGTTATTTGATTAATAGCATGATCACAGATAATGGTGATAACACCTACACTGTGCGCTTTTACTCCAGAACATCTTTTGATCCTGGTGAAGCACAATACGTGACCGTTGATCGTCGGATTGCTACCAGTATTGCCGCTAAGAGAAATAACGGTGTTCTTTGGGTAGCTTTAGTTGAAAAAGCTTATGCTCAATGGATCGAATGGAGAACAGGTGTAGCTGGTTATAATGCAATAGGTAACGGCAGCAATCTTTCTGCTCCTCTCCGGTATGTTACAGGACAAGAAACCACTAACTATAGTATCAAACAAGTTAGTTTTTCGACGCTAGAAACAGCTTTAGTAAACGGTCAGAGTGTGACAGCAGCAAGAGCGGGTACTAAAGATAGCAAATATATTGTCAGTAATCACGGTTATTCATTGACAAATACCTATATCGACACTAGCGGTCAGCAACGGGTTGTAGTGCGAAATCCCTGGGGTATAGATGGTAAGTCTCTAAGTGGTAGCAACGACGGGTTTATCGACTTGTCCTTTGAAGAATTCACTCAATCTTTTAGTTATGGAATTACCATTGCTTAAGTAGACTGTAGAGACGTTGCATTGTAACGTCTCTACAGAGGTTGTCGGTAGGCTGGCTAATTATCTGAACTTTAATTGGCATGAGAACTGCTATATATCTAACCAATATAAAACCCGCCGGAGCGGGTTTAAAAATTGCTAAATACTTCTTTTTAGAAAACAGTGATAATCACTGTGTTTAACTATAATGCACTCTCATTTTTAGCAACAACTATTATGTTGTAAGAGGGCGCAGATATGGTATTGAGTGCTAAAAAGAAGATTTTAAACAGAAGCTTTCTTTGTCTGACGACGGCGCAACAAAGCAAGTCCGGCAATTGAACCTAAGCCAATCATAGTGGTAGGTTCAGGGGTATGTACTATTGGCTCACCAGTCTGACCAGCGAATACTTTGAAATCAGGCCCATTAAAGCTGCTTTCAGCAATTAATTTCACACCACCAATTACTGCGTCATCAGCTAATCCCAACTGTAAGAAGTTTAATCCATAAGAGCCTACAGCTTGAGCAGAAGCAACTTCTAGTGTATTAATGCTGTAGCCAGCAGGAGTCCATAGGTTACGGGTGATTTTAAAGGCAGTACCGATAGTGTTGCCAGTAGTATCCAGTGCTTGAACTAGGAGATCACTGTTACTACCGCGTTCATAGAAGAATAGGTTGTCTCTCCCACCGTCGCTTTTGCTAACGAAAGTTTCAAACGTTAAATCAATCTCAAACGCACCATTATCTTCAGTATCGATAATATTATTTAAGTTGAAGTTGCCTAAGTAATCTTTGATGTCATCATTATCTGGATTATTTTCTGGAATGATACTAGTTGGGGGATTACCAGATATAGGATTAGAGGCGTTATCACCTTTATCACTGCTAGCCGCACCAGTATTTGGAACATTAAATACTACGGGTGTGTTGGATATGATTGTGGCACTATTAACTCTGAAAAGATTAACATCGGGAGTAAATATCTGCCCATCCTGCGTAATAGACTCTAAGAAAATATCTTGTGTTGGATCTAGAACAGGATCTGGGTTAGTTTTGGTTACGAAGCTAGCCGCTTGAGCAGAGCTAGAAGCACCTAAGACAGCACTGAGAACAAGTCCGGTTGAGATAAATATATTTTTAGCTTTCATTTAGTTTTCCTCTGATTTTTGAGTGTTAGTGAAATTACTAGTTCAGTTTGTACTCTCAATACAGAGTTTAGCACCTAAAAATTACTTACGTAATGCGTATTTATTGAAAATTACGTAAACTATGCTGCAAATTTTGTGTTTTTTACATAAAGAGATTTTTGAACTTCCCAGTATCAATTTTTCTCTTCATAAATAATGTCTTTTAGAAATGCGTGAAACTGCTGATGCTGCAATGTTTCACACATTCTAGTTTAAATATTTACTTTGAGTTTCTACAAAATCTATCTATTAGCAGATGATTTTATTAATTTATTGTTGACTGTTGACAGCTAACGTGAAACAATCTTCTTTCTTATGGTGTGACAGTTTAACAACTGTCTAGAAGAAAACACAGGAGAGGACATATATAGTTGTGCGAGATTGAATTTATCAATAGTAAAAATAAGTAAGAATCAATGCTTTAGATTGAGTCTAGTTACCAAAGACCTACGGCCAGGTTGTGACAAGGAAAACTACGAAAGCTGCGATCGCTAATAATCCTTGAATCAAATTCCCAACAACTGTACCGACGACAATACCTATACCTGCTTTAATCGCTAATCCTAGTTGACGACAGTAAATATACTCAGCAATAATCGCACCCAATAGTGGCCCGAATAAAATACCTAACAGTGGACCACCTATGGCGGGAACTACAGCACCAATAATACTTACAATCATTAAAGCCAGCAGCAGCCAATAGATAATTTGCATAGTTCGTAATTGCGATGATGTTCGCCTCACATTGTAGAAGTAGGGTGTGTTAGGCGTAAGCCGTAACGCACCTTCCCCAAGGTCTTCGGTGCGTTACTAGTCAAGATTAGTTATTAGTCATTAGTCTTGTAGGGTGCGTCAGATATCAAAAATATGTTTATTGGCAGCATTTAAGCAGTCTGACGCACCCTACTAATATTCCAGTTGCGTAAGTCCTGGACTTTTTTGAACCACTTTGAGAAATTAGGATAATTAGATACTTTCAGAACTTACGCAAGTGTCACAATCAATGGTAGGTGCGTGACGCTATAAGTCTTATTACTATGTTCAAATCGTTTCGCAGCGTCACACAACGGCAATAAAGCAGGAGGAAAATCCACACCGCTTTTTGCCTCCCCTACATAAAAAATATGCCAGTTGCGTCAGTCCTAACTTTGATATTAAAATCAGGCTGTCAAATTAAGCATTTACAGCTTTGCGACGACGAGCCACAGTCATTCCAGCAGCCACTAAACCTAAGCCTAACATTGTAGTGGGTTCAGGAACGGCAGCTACAGTCATGCCAGAGAATGTTGATTGTATTGTTCCAGTTCCACCGGCTAATAGAATTGATTCTACTGCGGCTACACTCTGTACACTGGTGAAGTTCAAATTAACAGAACCAGATGATTTTTCAGTTTCGTTCTCACCTAAAAAGTAACCCTTAAAAGCTAGTGCTATGGAAGAACCAGTTCCACCATCACTAGCAATCACATAGTCAGATACACTGGTAGCCTTGAAAACATTTTTTCCATCGGTCAAACCAGCAAGGTCAGCACCAAAATCAAAAAGAAGCTTTGCTGGGTCAAAAGTACCTGGAATGGGTGAAATATCAGAAATTTGAGCAGCACTAAAAGCCGTAAAAGAACCGGTTTGTGCAACTAATCCTACTAAATTAGGACTAGAAAATGTGATACTACCGTCTGATGCAAGGATTGAGGTTACGGGTGAGAAAGGACCAGCACCAATTCCACTGTAAGCAGCTTGACCTTTTAAAACAGCAGCTTCAGCAGAACTAGCAGAGGTGAAGACACCAGCAGTAGCTATTGTACCCATAGCTAAAACTGCAACTGCCGCTTTCAAAAATTGGGATTTAGACATCATAGACTCCTATAAGATTAATGAGAAACTAAGTTTTGTTTTTGTACGTAAGTACATGTGGTAAATACTTGCAAATGTACTTTGTATATAAGTACATTTGCGTCGGAAAGATTACGTATTTGTAACTGCTCTTAGCATCACATAATCATCAGAGAAGATGCAAGATTCACCTAACTGAATTCATCAACTCTTTAATACCTGTAATTCAATTTCTGCATGAAGATGCGCTAGATTTTTAATGAAGGTTTATTTAGTAAAAATGTGATGAGTCTGAGATTGCAAGTGGAGATAAAAGAAAGCCAAGAAGAATTAGAAAAAGCTGTGAAATATGCTGTAGAAGCTAGTAGCAAAGAACGATTACAAATGCTCTATTGGTTAAAAACTGGTCAAGTTAATAACAGGCGATCGCTCGCACAACTTTTGGGACGTGATGAAGCAACAATAACGCGTTGGTTGAAAAAATATAAGGAAGGAGGATACAGAGGTTTATTGGAGGTGAAACAAGCACCTGGTAAAGAAGCGATAGTAAGCGGAGAGAACTTAGAACGTTTAAAACAAAGATTGTGTGAACCACAAGTATTTAATAGTTATAGCGAGATTCAAGAATGGATCTGCACCGAATTAGGAGTGAATATTGCTTATAAAACCGTATACCAGCTAGTAAGGTACAAACTTGGTGCAAAGCTAAAATTTTCTCCTCCAAAAAATGGCAAATAGCACATTACTATATGGTTTACTTCTTATGACTTTATTCGTGAAGCTGTATTTAGCGCAGCTTCATAAAAAATTTGTATAAGAATGTCCTTCGTAATATATTGTTTGTCTAAAAATATCAGGTTATGGACTTTCTTCCATATGAGAGGATGTTTGAAAATTCTTCAATGATGTCGGAAATACTGACACATAGATTCTTCGTTAGGATTGAACAATGTTCAATCCTTAACCACATATTTGTATCATCATTGAACTGAAATAGTATCAGACGGAATGCAGATGAGATAAATCACGTCTTTACATGAGGATTTTGGTCTTATCTGAACCGTATTGGCTACTATCAATATTTAAGGTGCGTCAGTGAGAGAAAACTTGAACATACCAAGAATTCTTCGTACTGGCGCACCCTAGTAACAGCTATTTTGGGATAATTTATTTTTTTGGTGTTCCCTAATTGCCAAACACCTGTGGCCAAGTTGTCCAGAGGAAAACAGCAACAGCAGCGATCGCTAACAATCCTTGAATCAAATTCCCAACAACTGTACCGACGACAATACCTATACCTGCTTTAATCGCTAATCCTAGTTGACGACAGTAAATATACTCAGCAATAATCGCACCTAATAGTGGCCCGAATAAAATACCTAACAGTGGACCACCCACGGGTAAAGTTGGTAGCAATCCTAAAAATCCCAGTATAAAACCTACAAATGCGCCAATTTGTCCCCATTTGCTAGCACCTGCTTGTTTTGCACCTATATAACCAGCTAAAAAATCAACCCCAATACTTAAAATTAAAACAATCCCTGTCACAATCAAAGGTATTTGGATAGATACAAAGGAATGACTAACTATTCCCCAAATAATAATAGCTACTAAAATTAAACTAGTTCCAGGGATGGCGGGAACTACCGCACCAATAATCCCGACAATCATTAAAGCCAGCAGCAGCCAATAGATAATTTGCATAGTTCGTAATGGCGATGATGTTCATAAATAAAACATGAGCATTACCAAGGGTTATCCTACTCTTGATACAAAAAAGTAGTGAACCGATAATAATGCTCATTAAAACAGGCTATGCGGTAACTCTAAAAGTGTTTTTGGTAATATTCCTCTACCGCACCCACAGCTTTTAGTAATGGTGCATCTAAAGGCTCAATCCAATCAGACACCTCACGCGCTAACCCAAGAGTTGACTTTCCACCTGACGCTTCAAGCTCACCAAGGACTGTCTGATTTTTCACAGATTGCAAAACACTGATTACATTATTTAAACGCTGTGAGTGTTCAGACTCATGACGCATCTGTTCAGCAATTTCCACCGATTGGTCAATTAGCTTGATAAATTCTTCTGTTTGAGTTTCCATGAATTTTACGGACAAGTGAACTCTTCCACAGTAATATTTTTGCCCTCAGACCACTTGATATTAGGATCTTTTGAATCTTGAATGAAGGTTTGTTGACCACCACCTGGATAGCATGAAGCGGGTGTTTGCGGAGCAACAATGCCTTGATAAACTGTTGTTCCTGCTGGTACAGTTACTTTTAGTCTGATGGTGGCTTGATTACCCCATGCTTGATTGAGAGCTAAATTCCTGATTACATCTACATTTTTTTTGTATTTGTCAGTTGTTAAATACCTACCATATTTATTATCATTGCTACTATAGTAGCGATAAAAAGTTTTAGGTTGCTTGAGTTTGACTGCCTCACATTTAGAATCAAGGAAAGTGACAGCTATTTCGGTTGCTAGAGGACAAGAAGCGGTTACTTCTTGAGCAACTACTTGTGTCGAATTGAAAGTAAGATTGGGACTGACTACCAATAAGTTAGTGATAACACCTAAGCCAATACTGACGGATACTGATGGAAATTTCATGTAAACTCTTCCTCTCAAGACTTCGTAAATTTCTTTGTCAGTATCACACTTGTTCTTTATATTGCCTTTTATTTTAAGTATTATTTAATTTTGCATATACGTATAGAAATATATTTTATATGAGCCGTAACTTAGCATCAATAATTTAAGGTGTGTTACACCGAAGGCATAACACACCCTACAATAAATTGATATTTCTTCATATTGATGTGAGAGTTACTGCTAATTTATCAGCAATCCCAGCTATCCAATTTTCATCTTGTTTTGTGTAACTTCTGGGTGCATTTGCTCCTAAAATCAATACACCTTCATTGCCAATTGGTTGACAAATTACCCCTTGAGTGTTTTCTGGCAAATAATCAAATTCTACTCTTCCGGGGTAGACATATAAAGCTACTAGATAGATAGGCTGTTGCTTTTCTAAAACCCGTTTAACAATTGTGCCTGGAACGACTTCTGATTTGTTTCCCAGAATGCCGCGACGTAACAAAACTTTGCCTTGATAGAAAACTACTAGCGATCGCGTTACCGTATTAGTTAACAATAAATGTGATGCCCAGGCTAGTTCTGTTTTCACGGCTTCTGGTAAATCATCTGCTAAAACAAAACCTTCTTCACCAATCAGTTCTACAGCATCAGGCGATCGCGGCTGGACTTGTTGCCAAATTAAACCAGTTAAAATCAGCACAGCACTCAAAATTACACCAACAACATCACCCCGCGCTTGGGAATTGGTAATTTCTGGTGTCAATAAACGGTTGATCAGCAAAAGCACAGAGCCTAACCCACCGACTACCAAGGGTAAGCGTCGCAAAACTCGATTAGGATCAGATTTAGTCATTGGTCATTGGTCATTAGTCATTAGTTAAAAGTCAACAGTTAACAGTTAACTGTCATTAGTCAACAGTCAACAGTCAACAGTCAACAAATTTACCTCTACTCCTCTCCGGGTTCAATTATCCGTTGAAACAGGTAGCCAGTACCTCGTGCTGTGAGAATCAATTCAGGGTTACTGGGGTCATCTTCTAATTTTGCGCGTAAGCGGGAAATATGCACATCAACCACACGGGTATCTACGTGACGTTCTGGTGTATATCCCCAAACCTCTTGCAGAATTTCAGAACGGGAGAAGGCTTCTCCAGAACGGCTGACTAGCAATTCTAGGAGACTAAATTCCATACCTGTCAATCTGATACGCTCATCGCCTTTGTAGACTTGACGTTTGTTGGTATCGATTTTGATATTCCCAACATGAATCACTCCCGAACTGGGAATACCAGACGCACCGGTTTTATCTACTCGTCTGAGGACTGAACGAATCCGTGCTTCCAGTTCTTTCGGGGAAAATGGTTTAACTACATAGTCATCAGCGCCCAATTCTAAACCGGTGATGCGATCGGCTACGTCACCCAACGCTGTTAACATGATAATGGGTACGTCTGATTCTTTACGTAACTCTTGACAGACACCATAACCATCTAGTTTTGGCATCATCACATCCAAAACTACCAAGTCAGGATCAGACTTACGAAAAGTTTCTAATGCTTCTTCTCCATCGCCGGCTGTGACTACATCGTAGCCGATCATTGAAAGGCGCGTTTCCAAAATCCGGCGAATGCTGGCTTCATCGTCTACTACCAGAATTTTTTCTTTATGACTTTCCAAGTTTCTCAACGCTCCTTAACTAAAATTTCTCATGATTAATTTTTAATACCATAATATTAAGATATCATTCCCTCAATTGATTTGGAAAAAGCTGCAAATCCTTCTATTAATTGGATTTTTAATTAGACCAAAAGTTAAGCAAAAATTAAGATATTTAATAATATTTAATATTTAAGAATGGCAAAGCCTAAAACTTTTTACATTTGTAACGAATGTGGAGCAGAATCTCCCCAGTGGTTTGGTAAGTGTCCAGCTTGTGGTACTTACAACTCCCTAGAAGAACAAATTAGCATTCAGTCTTCAGTAGATATACCCAGCCGGGGAGTCAGTGCTTGGCACGCCACACAAGGTAATGGGAAAACTGGGAATAAACCAAAACCAGCAAAAGCCAGAGCTTCCTTAACATTTGACCAAATTAGCGATCGCCAACTCACCCGTTGGGAGTCTGGTTATGAAGAATTGGATCGGGTGCTTGGGGGTGGAATAGTACCCGGCTCTATGGTGCTAATTGGTGGTGATCCGGGTATTGGTAAATCTACTTTGCTATTACAAGTATCCAATAAATTGGCTCAGAGATACCGCATTCTTTATGTTTCTGGGGAAGAATCAGGACAACAAGTTAAGTTAAGAGCTTCTCGCTTAGGAGTGACAAACCTGCTCAATGTTGTTAGTGATGAAAATTCCGAAGCAGAAACAGCAGTAACATTGGCAGCAGTATCACCGGAAGGGATAGGTGCAGATTTATACGTCTTGCCAGAAACAGACTTAGAAGAAATTTTGAAAGAGATAGATTCTCTCAAACCAAATGTAACAGTGATTGACAGTATTCAAACCGTATTTTTTCCGGCTTTAACTTCAGCACCTGGTTCAGTAGCTCAAGTCAGGGAATGTACGGCGGCGTTGATGAAAGTGGCAAAACACGAAGACATCACAATGTTAATAGTGGGACACGTCACCAAAGAAGGGGCGATCGCCGGGCCGAAAGTTTTAGAACACTTAGTAGATACGGTACTGTATTTTGAAGGCGATCGCTTCGCCTCCCATAGATTATTAAGGACAGTCAAAAACCGCTTCGGTGCAACCCACGAAATCGGCATCTTTGAAATGGTAGAACATGGGCTGCAACAAGTCCTCAACCCCAGCGAGTTATTTTTAGGTAATCGTGACGATCCCGCACCGGGTACAGCCATTGTTGTGGCTTGCGAAGGGACACGTCCCATTGTCGTAGAATTGCAAGCTTTGGTAAGTCCTACAAGTTACCCCTCACCGCGTCGGGCTGGTACAGGTATAGATTATAACCGCTTAGTGCAGATTCTCGCCGTTTTAGAAAAGCGGGTGGGGATACCCATGTCCAAATTAGATTCCTACGTTGCGTCTGCTGGGGGTTTAAATGTGGGAGAACCAGCCGTAGATTTAGGAATTGCCATTGCGATCGTTGCCAGTTTCCGCGATCGCATCGTTGATCCAGGTACAGTATTAATCGGTGAAGTCGGCTTAGGTGGACAGGTGCGAGCCGTTTCTCAGATGGAACTGAGGTTAAAAGAAGCCGCTAAACTAGGATTTAAACGAGCGATTATTCCTAAAGGTCAAAAATTCCCCGACTTTGACATCGAAATTTTACAAGTCTCCAAAGTCATAGATGCAATTATTGCCGCCATTCCCCATCAAGAACTGACAGACGAAGATTTAGATCCAGATGAAGAATAGGTGACAGGTTACAGGTTACAGGTTACAGAAGTATGAAGAAATAATTGTTTCTTTCCCCTATACCCTTACACCCCTACACCCTTACACCCCTACACCCCCACACCCCCACACCCCTACCCAATATGACAGCCATCATCACCCCCAACTACCAAATCACTTGGGAAAAGCTACCCGATGATTACAAGCTACCAGACGATCCAGTGGACAACATCAACCAACCATTTCTCGCCGCAGCACTCACCCAAAGCCTGGAACTAGCGGGAAAACTGCCACCTAACGCCCTTACACCAACAAATTACGGTATTTGTGCCACATTAAATGGTAAAACTGTCGTTAAAGCCCCAGACTGGGCATATATTCCTAATATCATAGTCAGTAGAGAAGAAGTAACCCGCAGTTACACCCCTCAATTAGAGGGAGACATCCCCGTAATTGTCATAGAGTTTCTATCTGATACAGATGGGAGCGAATATTCTAGTAAACCCACTTACCCCCCTGGTAAATGGTTTTTTTACGAGTACATCTTAAAAGTACCTAATTACGCCATTTTTGAACCCAATACCGGAGAGTTAGAGGTATATCGCCTAGATCAAAGTGCAGGTAGATACAGCCCACAAACCCCCAACGAAAACCAACATTACTGGATAGCCGAAATGAATCTCTACCTTGGCGTATGGCAAGGTACGCGAGAAAACCGCACAGGTAATTGGTTACGCTGGTGGGATGAAACCGGACAACTACTACTATGGGGTTCAGAGTTAGTGGAAAAAGAACGCCAACGCGCCGAAAGGCTAGCAGCACAACTACGCGCCGCCGGAATTGAGCCGGAAGATTAGACTGACTTTTCACAGGATCTGGAAAACCCCTCTCCAAACCTTAGATCCCGGACTTTTGGGAAAAGTCCGGGATTTGGACACCGCAACATCGCTACTTTTCCTGTCGTGGATATTCTGGCGGAGTATGAAAACCTGCTTTTATCCAAAATTGTCGAGATTTTTGCATCAAGCGATCGCTACGACGTTGATCATTTAAATCTAATCTATACAAGTTACCCTACTTAGGATTGAGTTCGTAGTAAGGACTTTAGTCCTTTTGTAAGCTTCATCCCTAGCACCTTAAAGTTTTGCCTATGCCAAAATAGATACCAAGAAAACTACGGTTTTTATCTATGGTGTGGAATCCAGGGCAGCATTTATTTGGCGATCGCTACATAATCGAGAAAAAGCTAGGTGAAGGTGGAATTGGTATTACCTATCTTGCGAAAAATAGGCGCGGTGAATTACGAGTTATCAAAACTCTCAGAGAACAAATCCTGAATCATCCCGCCTGGATAACCAAGCAAGATAAATTACGCTATGACTTTCGTGACGAAGCTTTGCGACTCGCTTTGTGTCGCCATCCTCATATCGTGCAGGTAGAAAACGTCTTTGATGAGGATAACTTGCCATGTATGGCAATGGAGTACATTGAAGGTCAAGATTTGGGTGAGCAAATCACCGCAACAGGAGCATTGTCAGAAGCAGAAGCACTGAAATACATCCGGCAAATTGGCGATGCTTTAACTTTAGTTCACGAAAAAGGCTTGCTGCATCGAGATTTAAAGCCAAATAACATCATGATCCGTGCGAGTAAGCCAGAAGCCGTATTGATTGACTTTGGAATTGCTAGACAATTTATTCCCGGTGGAGTCCAACAACATACACAAAATCTTACCCCTGGTTATGCGCCTCCTGAGCAGTATGTACCCGATGCGGAACGTGGAGAATATATTGATGTTTACGCCTTAGCCGCCACATTATATTCTTTGCTGACTGGAGATTTACCGATGCCAGCACCAGCTAGACTACAAAATTTTACCCTCAAACCACCATTGGTGACAAGTTAAGGCTGTAAATCTTTTGTCAAGAGGCTTTGAGAGAATTGTTGAAGAAAAACTGGTCAGACCCTCGTTGAAGATCAGGGAAAGGAGCGACAATTAACTTAATGTTTGGTTTTCGCTTCTGTTTGATAATCCCTAAATCTCGATTTTGAGGGTCAGCAAAATACTTAACAGGGTCTGTTGCCTTACCTTTTTGATGAGCCATCGTAAAATGATAAAGACCACGATAAATCATTTCTAATGAAATCTCATCAAAAGGCAGAGAAAGTTCGTCAGCTACAGCATCACCTAAATCTACTAAAACCGCATAAAATAACCAAGTTGCCCAAATCTGCAACTTAATCCCATTAATTGAACCCGTCCATAAATAACTTAGCCCTAAGAGTCTTTTGACAGTATTAAAAGCATCTTCAATGCGCCAACGTCGTCGATATAAATCGGCTACAACATAAGGGGGTAAAACATTAGGATCTAGAACGCTTGTTAAATAAGAATGCCATGTTTTTCCAGAACGCACTTCAATTAACCGTAAGGTAATAAATGGGGTCTTATTTGTGCCAGAACCCAGACGTATCTTTCTGTCCCTGAGTCCATAGCTATCTGTAAATACCTGTTCTATCTTGATTGCTGCTCCTTTTTTTATTCTCGTAATAAAGTCAACTTTTTTCTCGATTAACTGATGCCAAAACTTAAAGTGATAAAAACCTCTATCTAATAAGAGTAAAGTTCTTGTTGTAACTAAATTTAGGATATTTTCTTCCGATTTAGTGTCAGATGCCTTGGGATTTTCTTCAAACCAAATTTCTACAGGTAATCTGGTCATTAAATCAATGACTGTACTCATTTTTCCTGCTAATTGCCCTCTTTGAGCCGACTCTAAGCTTTGTAATTTTCTAAACAATGCCTCCAGTGTTGACCCGTCTACTATCCAAATTTTCTCGAATTTTGATAATGTAAACTGAATACTTTCTGGCAACGGTCGTTTATTTCTACTATGCCAAGCTGTTCTTAAACTAGGCAGTAAATCTTTAAATACTTTTTCAAATAATTCTGATGGAAATGTCAAAAATCTCTGTGATACAGCTTGTTGACTAACTTTTGTAGGATTACACCACAGAAAACCGTCTCTAGCTAACATTCTTGTCAGTTCTCTGACTCCGGCTATGTCTCGCCATAACAAGGTTAGTACCGCAGCCATCATCAATGGTAAATTCAGTATCCGTTCTCTGAGTCCTAGTTTTCGGTAGTAATTTTCTTGATTTGTAATCGCTGGGGTCAATAATTTTTCCAGTTGCTCTGCAATTACTTCGTCTTCCACCATTGGTCTGTGTTTCTTTTTGGCGTGGTCTCTATTGGTTTTTTTGCTGGTGGTCATGACTGGACTCAATCGCTCAATTACTTGTCTAGACTGAGTTTCCCATGCTTTTGACCACTACAAATACCACCCTTGACAATTTTCCCTTTTCCTTAACTTGTCACCAATGTCAAACCACCAAAAGACTTTAATCCCAGTATCGGTGACAGGGTGAATGATGCAATTATGCGGGGGATGGCTTTAAATTACAAGTATCGTCCCCAGTCGGTGCAGGAGTGGTTGGATTTGTTGGATGTGGGGATAGTAGCACCAACACAGCCAGTAATATCTTCTGCTTACACACCTGCATCTTGGGAATGCGCCCACATCATCCCAGGTATTTCTGGAATTATAGCTCTTAGCTCCAAGGAAAAAATCCTAGCAAGTGTAGCAGGTAGAGTTATTCATATATTTTCATCAACTACAGGTCAACTTATCCGCACCCTGATTGGTCATTCTTACTCGGTTAATTCCATAGCTTTCAATAGTAATGGTGAAATATTAGCTAGTGGTAGTAGCGACAACACTATCAAACTGTGGGAGGTGGGAACAGGCAGAGAAATTTTTACTTTCTCTGGTCATTCCAGCAGCATTGAGTCTGTAGCTTTCAGTAATGATGGGCAAATACTAGCTAGTGGTAGTAGTGACGAGACTATCAAATTATGGTCATTAACAACAGAGACAGAACTTCGCACTTTCACTGCTCATTCGGGTTGTGTTTATTCTGTAGCTTTCAGTAGTGATGGAAAAATACTGGCTAGTGGTAGTTATGACAACACAATTAAACTGTGGTCACTAGCAACAGGGCGAGAACTGTTCACTCTCACTGGTCATTCCAATATGGTTACATCCGTAGCCTTCAATAAAGATGGGCGAATACTGGCTAGTTGTAGTTGGGATCAAACTATAAAACTATGGGAAGTAGCAACAGGCACAGAGATTCGTACCCTGACTTGTGATTCACACTCAGTTAATTCTGTAGCTTTCAGTAATGATGGGCGAATACTAGCTAGTGGTGGTGGTGACGGCATCAAACTATGGGAAGTGATTACAGGTGTGGAAATTAGCACCCTTCATTCTGGATGGGTTGATTGCGTAGCTTTCAATAGTGATGGGCAAATTCTTGGTAGTAGTGGTAAAGGATCAATCAAATTGTGGAAAGCGGCAACAGGTGCAGAAATTCAAAGTTTTACTAGTGTTAGTGATAGTAGTAGTAGCTACGTAGCCTTTAGTAGTGATGGCGAAGTGTTGGCTATTAATTACGAAAACATGATAAAACTCTGGGATGTAATAACTGGTAGAGAAACTTACATACTTAATGAGTACGCCTGGTCTTGTACCGTATTTTTCAGTAGAGATGGAAAAATTCTCGCTAGTAGAATTGGTGACACTGTAAAACTTTGGTCAGTGGCAACGGGAGAAGAACTTAAGACTCTCACTGGTCATTCTAACGGGAGTATATTGATCGCTTTCAGTGATGATGGGCAAATTCTTGCTAGTCCTAGTAATCGTAATACTATCCTATTGTGGTCAGTGTCCACTGGTCGATTAATTCACACTCTCATCTGTCATTCTTACGGGATTAGATCCATTGCCTTCAGTAAAGATGGGCATATTATAGCTTGTAGTAGTAAAAGCACTATTCAATTATGGTCAGTAGTAACGGGTCAAGAAATTTACACATTGAATAATTCCAGTCTAGTTAAATCTATTTCCTTCAGCAGCGATGGACAAATTCTTGCCAGTAATACTGACAACACTATTACACTGTGGTCAGTGGAAACAGGCACAGAAATTTATACTCTCACTGGTCATTCGGACAGAATTACATTCATCGGATTTATTGGTGATGGGCAAATTTTGGCTAGTGTTAGTGACAATATTATTAAATTATGGGAAGTACAAACAGGAAAAGAAATTCGCACGCTCTCTGGTCATTCCGGCAGGGTTAATTCCATCACCTTCAGTAGAGATGGGAAAATTTTGGTTAGTGCTAGTGGAGACAATACTATCAAACTATGGGAAGTACAAACAGGGAAAGAAATCTGCAATCTGATTCATTATAATTCGGTTGAGTCTGTCGCCTTTATTTGTAATGAAGCTTGGCTAGCTGCCGGAGATAAGAGTGGAAATATTAAAATTTGGCGACGCAGCTAGTTGTGCAATAACAGCGTCAAAATAGTATTAGAACTAGCAAACAATAAACACAATATGAAAGCATACGAATTTCCTGCCAATATCACCGATGAAGGCAAAATAGAATTACCAGATGTGATATTGCAAAAGTTAGCAAATAATCAGCAGGTCAAAGTAATTCTTCTCGTCACTGAACCCACAGAAGCGGAACAAGAAGAAGCCGCTTGGCATCGTCTTGCAGCCGAGCAATTATTAAAAGGCTACAGCGAAGATGATGCTATCTACGACACGATTTAAGCAATGCAAAACTATCAATCTGGCTCAGTCATTTTACTCAAACTGCCATTTTCTGATGCAGTAACATACAAACTTCGCCCAGTATTAGTACTTTTAGATACCGGAGATGATGATGTTATTGTGGCGCGGATTACCAGTCAAATCACTCACACTGCTTTTGATGTTGAAATTATCGAATGGCAACAAGCAGGTTTAATGCGTCCTTCGGTAGTGAGATTGCATAAGATAAACACAGTAGAAAAGCGTCTCTTAGAACGTCAATTAGGAATTTTACAACCAGATGATTAGAGCAAAGTTCGTCAGTACATCCAACAAATATGGTCTTCTATATAAATGATTAAGAGATACAAACTGATCATGAAACTGTGAGGCTAAAACACTTCCTGCCTAGTCCCTAATCTCTTACTATATCTATGACTACCTTCCCTAGATACATTCCCCAATCTGATCCGCCCCTTCCTGCGTGGGAAACCCTACCTACAATGTATGATTTACCTAGTGACAACCCAGAGGACTCAGGTTTGCCAGACGATTTTCACTTTTTACAACCTTTACTTTTATACTTAACCTTTCAACCCATTAACTGGAATGCCGAATTAGTTTATAGTGCGGCTGACCTAAATCTTTACTACGATGTCGAGCATCCCTTATGGTATAAACGCCCCGATTGGTTTGGTGTAGTCGGAGTACAAAAACTCTACAAAGGTGAGGATTTGCGGTTAAGTTATGTGACTTGGCAAGAACCAGCAAATCCGTTTGTCGTAGTGGAATTATTATCCCCAGGTACAGAGGACGAAGATTTAGGTAATAGTCCCAAAGTAAAAAATAAACCTCCTAGTAAATGGGAAGTTTACGAACAAATTCTGCGAGTTCCTTACTATATTGTGTTTAGTCGCTACACCAATGAAGTGAGAGCCTTTCAGTTAGTCGGTGGTCATTATGAACCAATAAATTTAACTCAGGGACGCGTACTCATGCCAGAGTTAGGTTTAAGTTTAGGTGTATGGCAAGGAGTATTCCGAAGTATTGATAGGTTATGGTTACGCTGGTTCACTTTAACGGGTGAATTGATTCCTGAGCCTACAGAGGAAGCAGAACAAGCCAAAAGAAAAGCCGAAATTCTGGCAGAACGCTTACGACAACTAGGGGTGAATCCTGATGAATTGGTTTAATGAGAGATTAACCTGTAGCCAAATG
This sequence comes from Nostoc sp. UHCC 0870, assembly GCF_022063185.1. Taxonomy (NCBI): domain Bacteria; kingdom Bacillati; phylum Cyanobacteriota; class Cyanophyceae; order Nostocales; family Nostocaceae; genus Nostoc; species Nostoc sp. UHCC 0870. The sequence continues at coordinate 3,997,917 of NZ_CP091913.1, forward strand.
TAGGGTGCGTCACTGCGCTAAAACCTCGCTAAACCAAGAAATTATTCATACTGACGCACCCTACCAACTTAATATTCCTGACTCAAACTTGTGGACGGACAATTTTAGCTGAAACCGACAGAAGCCCCACATCTGACCGTTCGCGTTAGCGTTCCGCAGGAAAGGCAGTGTAGGATGAATGTCGGGGTGATGAGGAATTGACCCACAACTAAACTCTATTTTTGGGGTATCACTGCGATACAGTCAATTTCTACCAACACATCCTTTGGTAAGCGCGAAACTTCCACACAAGCGCGAGCGGGAGCTGTAGCTTCATCAAAATACTGAGCATAAACTGCATTCACAGTGGCGAAATCATTCATATCAGCTAAGAATACCGATGTCTTGACCACATCAGCAAAGCTTGCGCCACCAGCGTTTAAGATGGCTTGCAGATTTGCCATTACTTGTTGTGTTTGTTGTTTGACATCTCCTGCACCCACAATTTCCCCGGTGCTAGGATTGAGTGGAATTTGTCCAGCCACGAATAGCATTTGACCAGAAGCAGCGATCGCTTGATTATAAGGCCCTACTGGTGCAGGTGCTTGCTCAGTACGAATAACTTGTTTACTCATAGTTTCCTCAACGGTGCGTTACTCAAAACTCAATTGGGGACGAATCCCATGATGTCGATAACGCCAATAATCCCGCAAAATGCGATCGTGGTCAAAGCATAAGTTACTTGGTACACGCCAAGGCTCAAAAATCCCCACATTCTTAGCATCATCCCCGGCTTGAGGTTCTCCTGTGGCGGTTGCTAAAAATACAATGCTAATCGTATGCTGACGCGGGTCACGTTTGGGGTCAGAATACACCAAAAATTGCTCAATTAATTCTATCTGTAACCCTATTTCTTCCTCAGCTTCCCGCCGCGCCGCCACTTCTACAGGTTCGCCATAATCCACAAATCCCCCAGGAATCGCCCAACCCAAAGGCTCATTGTGTCGCTCAATTAAAATAATTGGTCGATGAGGTCTGTCTATTAATTCAATAATGATATCTACCGTAGGCGCAGGATTTTTGTACATAGTCAATATAATTACGAATTACGTTAGCGTAGCGGGACGTTAGTCCATTACGAATTACGAATTGTCAATAGTTTTTCTCTCCCCAATCCCCAATCCCCACCAAAAGATAGCTTTCCAAGCTGACCTTAGCATGATAAATTCGATGGGATCGCTTCCTCCTATATTTCACGTTAAATATGCCTTTTCCTAGATCCAGTGGCATTTTGTTGCATCCTACCTGTTTCCCTAGTCGCTTTGGTATGGGAGATTTGGGCTTAGAAGCCTATAAGTTTATTGATTTTCTGAGAGACAGTGACCAGCAATACTGGCAAGTCTTACCTTTGGGGCCTACTGGGTATGGTAATTCTCCTTATGCTTCCTATTCAGCAATGGCGGGTAATCACTTACTGATTAACCCAGAACAATTACAAGAGCAGGGTTTATTAACTGAGGAGGACTTTGCTAATCTACCAGAATTTGATCCTAATCAAGTAGATTACGACCGAGTTATCCCCATCAAAGTTAGGTTATTAAAAAAAGCCTGCAACAATTTTCAAGCTAAAGCCACGCCTTTACAAAAAAAAGAATTTGCCGGGTTCTGCGATAGTAAGGCTTATTGGTTGGATGATTATGCTCTCTTCATGTCCCTCAAGGATGCCCACAACGGTACAAGTTGGCACACTTGGAAGCCGGAACTGGTGAAGCGCGAACCAGCAATGATGGAGATGGCAAAACAACAGCTACAATCTGAGATTTTCTACTATAAGTTTGTCCAATTTGAATTTTTCCGCCAGTGGTCAGAACTGAAGAATTACGCTAATATGAGCGGAATTCAAATTATTGGCGATATTCCCATCTATGTAGCTCAAGATAGTGCTGATGTGTGGGCGCATCCCGATATCTTTTGTTTGGATGAGGAAACTATGCAACCGGCACTCATGGCGGGAGTTCCACCAGATTACTTTAGTGCAACTGGTCAATTATGGGGCAACCCGGTTTATAACTGGGAGGCGTTGCAAAAACAAAACTTTAAATGGTGGTTGGGTCGCTTTGAGGCGATGCTGGATTATATAGATGTGATTCGCATTGACCACTTCCGAGGCTTTGAAGCTTTTTGGGCTGTACCCCAAGGGGAAGAAACAGCTATGAATGGTGAGTGGATGAAAGCACCAGGTGAAGAGTTGTTTGATGTGATTAAACAAAACTTGGGTAAGTTACCTGTGTTAGCTGAAGATTTGGGTGTGATTACACCAGAAGTTGAGGCGTTGCGGGATAAATATGAGTTTCCCGGTATGAAGGTGTTACATTTTGCCTTTGGTTCTGATCCCGGTAATCCTTTTTTACCTTTTAATTATGGGCGTAATTTCGTCGTTTATACCGGCACTCACGACAATGACACAACTGTCGGCTGGTTCAATGCAGCCAATGACTACGAAAAAGAAAACCTGTTGCTTTATTTAGGTTGTGTAAGTCCTGAAGGGATTCACTGGGATTTAATTAGATTGGCTTTAAGTTCGATCGCTAATCAAGCGATTATGCCGTTGCAAGATATTTTGGGTTTGGGAACTGAAGCGCGAATGAATTTTCCGAGTATCGCTGAGGGGAATTGGCAGTGGCGTTATCAATCGGGAGCTTTAAAATCAGAATTAGGCGATCGCCTAAAAAATCTCACTAAACTCTACGGACGCTCCCCTCAAGAGAAATAGGGGAAATGAGGAAGTCAGTCGGGGATATTTTCCCGCTTCTTCCTCTGGATTTTATGATTGAGGTTTAGCCGCAGCAATTTTAATTTCTTCCTCCTTACCAAATTCCCCCATTTGCTTGGCTGCTTGCTGATTCACACTCATCAGCACACCACCAGCATTATTAGTTCTTACTGTCAACTGTTCTTGTGCTTTCCAAACGCGATGTGCGCCCTCTGGTAAGACTCCTTCAAACTCGGTTTTGCCATCAGCTACTACCCGAATCCACGAGGATGCTTTCAAAGTTACGCCAATCTGGACTGATTGACTATCTTTATTAACTATTAGGCGATCGCTGACTGGTAGAGTTGTTGATTTTTGGGATTGAGTCGGTGATGTTTTGGCGAGATTTTCTTGATTGTTTTGTTTAGGATCACTACCATTTGCGCTGAAGGCAGCATTATTTAATACATGAGACAAGCTGCTAACAGAGCAAATAATCAGGAATATATACAGCAAATAAAGATGTACGGGACGTAATAAACCCATTGATATTGACTGGTTGGGAGTCGCAGGGGGAGTATTCGCAGTTTGAAAACTCACAGGAAATTGACTGGCGAATTCTCCACCTTTAAAACCCAGCGCATCCGCAAATTGTCTAATTAAGCCTTGAATATAGATTGGTTCTGGCAAATCATCTAGATTTCCTTCTTCAATGGCCTGTAACAGTCGCCGAGGAATTCTAGTTAATCCAACCATTTCTTCTAAAGATAGACCCCTTTCTTGACGCGAAGCCCACAACTGCGCCCCCATTTCTGTGAGTTTTTCGGCTCTTTGTTGTTCTATAGAGAGTTGTGGTTGCTCATTATTCTTTCTCTTTAGCCATTTCATGTCTTTTTACGCTCCTTACCTCAGCTGAATCTTTAATAGGTATGTGCTTTATCTGATTTTGCAGACAGCGAATTTCGTCATCTTGGAGAACACGATATTGACCCTCTTTTAATAGAGGTGCTTTTGATGTTTGTAGTCGAATAGAGCCGATCCCAGTTCGATGTAGCTTGACTACGGGATATCCCAACTGTTCTGCTACACGGCGAATTTGGCGGTTTCTACCCTCCTTAAGGACAACTTCTAAACGACTGTTGTCAATAAGCCTTTCTAGGAAACTTACCTCGGCTGGGCGGGTAATTTTCCCGTCTAACAGCACACCCCTACGCCACTTTTCTAGGACTGCTTCCGAGGGATGACCTTTAACTACAACTTGATAAGTCTTAGGAATGCTGTGACGCGGATGGGTAAGTTTAAATGTCAATTCTCCATCATTAGTGAGTATTAACGCACCTGAAGAATAGGCATCTAGGCGACCAACGGGATGAATACCAGTACCTTTACTTAATTCTTGAGGTAATAAATCCAAAACTGTCTTTCTACCTTGGGGATCGTGGCAAGTGGAAACTACTCCTAGGGGCTTGTTGAGTAGCACATAAACTAACGGTGGACGATACTGTGCCGATATTAGCTGATCGTCAACTGTAATCCTATCCTTTTGGGGGTCAACTTTTTGTCCTATTTGTGCCAATACACCATTGATCCGCACGCGCGATCGCCGAATCATTTCTTCGGCTTCTCGACGTGAGGCTACACCCAATTCAGAAAGAACTTTTTGCAACCTGGCTTCCATGTGGAAATTACGGTCAATAATCTAATGGTTTACATAATAATCATCATATTGGCATTTTGTATGAGGTAGCCATAAATGCTACAGTTAATGCTTGTTTCAGTTCAATTGATACTAAGCAAATACCCATTTATCGTAAATTCAAGGGTTTAAGACCCCTACGTCTACACGTAGTATCAGTTGAGTTGGGGTTTAAATCCCAGACTCCAATTGTCTTTAATTTTGAATTTTGTTAGCGCAGCGTTAGCGAGTCATCGAGCGTCATTTTGAATTTTGAATTGTTAATCGAGTGGTTAAATGCCAGAACAAAATTCCCAAACCAGACATTTTCACAAAATCCGCATTATTACAAACGTCCTCAAAACAGCACTAAAGCTATGGTTAAGGTCGCAAGTCAGCCAAGTCTCTCAGCTAGAAGTGGAGATTAAAGCGAGCGATCGCCAGCTGCTTTCCGGTTGTATCCCTTGGGTTTCCATATTGGCTAATCATGCTGTATATCAAGGTCTCCATATTACCCACATTAAACTAGCAGCAGAGAATATTCAAATCAATATAGGTCAAATACTCAAAGGACAGCCCTTACAACTGTTACACGTAGTACCAGTAGTTGGCGAATTGACCATAGAGGAGAAGGATCTAAATGCTTCCCTAGGATCTGAATTATTATCAACTGCTTTAAATGATTTACTGGTTAAACTTTTACCAGAATATTGTCCAAAATCCAAGCCTATTGTTTGGCAAAAAATTATTCTAGACAATCAAAAAATCACACTGAACGCAATCATACCATCTACAGGTGAACCTATACCCCTAGAAATTAGTTTCTCCTTAAAATTGCTGAGTGGACAAGAGTTGCAACTATCGCAAATTCAAGTCACACAAAGCGCGATCGTTCTTTTGGAAAGTAGCGATAATTACAACTTTCATCTCGGCTCAGATGTCAATCTCCAAGAACTCACCCTGATCCCCGGTAAATTGCTTTGTCATGGACAACTTAACGTTAATCCGTGACAGGTGACAGGTGACAGGTGATAGGTGACAGGTGACAGATGACAGGTGATAGGTGATAGGTGATAGGTAATAGAGGGCTGGGAATGAGAGGAAGTAGGCTATTTTCTGTGTATTTGAATTACGAATTACGAACTACCAAGCAGGGGCAAAATGAGGGTGACAAAATAGTAGACCAAAGGAGCTGTAAAGATATAGCTATCTGTACGGTCTAAAATACCACCATGTCCAGGGATTAGTTGTCCTGAGTCTTTCACTCCAGCATCACGCTTGAGCATAGATTCGGTGAGATCGCCCAAAAGACTAGCGAGGCCAATCAGTAACCCTAGGGTAATACCTGTGAGGAGAAATTGCGGTAATTGTAAATAATAAGACCCAGTGAGGGCTACACCCAGACTAGCACTGATCCCAAAAACAGCACCTTCAACGGTTTTCTTGGGACTGATATCGGACAGACGAGTTTTACCAAAAAATCTACCGATAGTGTATGCACCAATATCAGCAGCCCAAATACACAAGAAAGTTAGTACCGTGATTGTTAGTCCTTTTGGTAGAGCAGCTAAATTGTTCTCTCCGAAAATATCTTTCCATGTTCCTGGCCAGTAACCATCTAGAGGTAAATTACTGATAGCTACACTGCCCATCGTGCGTAAACGCACCCAGTAACTAGGTAAATACCCCACATAAAAAAGCCCCATAATCGAAGCCGAAACATCTGCGATTGTCGCCATTTTCGGCTGAAACAGCAAGTAAAAACAAATAAATGTGCCAGCGATGGGCATGAAAGCATCAGCTAAAGCACCATCAATTTTAGAAATCACTAGTAACACTAGACTCAGGAAGAGCGTAGTTTTGGCAGCTGGTAAAATGCCTCTGGTTCGCACTAAATCAAAATATTCCTGTTGTCCCAAAAAAACCACAACAGCAAGCATGATCGTAAAGTACCAACCCCCCAACAGGACAGCACCCAAAGCAAGAGCGATCGCAACAATTCCACTAATAATCCGAGACCAAGGCATAGAAGTATTTAATATTGGGATTGGGGGACAGGGGACAGGGGACAGGGGACAGGTGACAGAGGACAGAGTACAAGAAAGCAGGGGAAGTAGGGAGAGAAAAATACAATCCCCAATACCCAATCCCCGATCCCCAATCCCCAATCCCCAATCTCTAGTCTAGTTTCTCACCACTGAGGATAAAAATGGGATCAACTGCGGCAAAGGTTTGAGAAAAGCCGCGTGTTTCTAATCTGTTAACCGCAGACTGCACAACTTCAATGTTCCTGGCTTGTAACTGCGAGAAACTCTGAGAAATCGCATATAAAGTTTCCAGATTAGTGGCTGTGGCTACTATTCTTCCTGATGATGGTAAATAATTCCACACAGTTTGCAAAATATCTTGGATTGCTCGCCCTCCCTCAATACAAACACGGTGAGGGGTAACTTTGATCTCATGTAAACATTCTGGCGCACTACCTTCAATCACTTGCACATTTTTGACCCCAAAGCGATCGCAGTTACGTTTAATTAAGTTGGCAACTTCTTCATCCCGTTCAACAGCAATAATCTGTCCCTTTGGACACAATAGCCCCACCTCTACAGGAATTGTTCCTGTACCCGCGCCAATGTCCCACAATACCGAATCAGGTTCTAGCCGCAGCTGGGAAATCAACAACAACCTAATTTCTCGCTGACTAAAGGGGATTCCTGGCAAATGCTCAAACAATTCATCAGGAATACCAGGAGTGACATAAGGCCAAAGTTGGGAGGGCATAGGAATACACAATTATACTAGGACAAGAAGGCAGGAAGTAGGAGAGACAAGGAAGATAAACCACACCCGCTACCGCTAACAGCACTCATTACTCATTACTCATTACTCATTACTCATTACTCATTACTCATTACTCATTACTCATTACTCATTACTCAGCACTCAGCACTCAGCACTCATATGATTGGGGAAACATTCAACGATCGCTACGAGATTCAACAACAGTTAGGCAAAAAAGCCGGGCGGCGGACGCTACTAGCTAGGGATTTGGTCACTGGTGAATTGGTAGTTGTCAAATTGCTGGCTTTTAGTAGTGATTTTGAATGGGATGATCTCAAACTCTTTGAGCGTGAGGCAGAAACTCTCAAGTCTTTGTCACATCCCTTGATTCCAAGATATGTTGACTATTTTGAGGTTAATTCGCCAAACATCAAAGGTTTTGCCCTAGTACAGAGTTATATCCCAGCCCTCACTTTAGAGCAATACTTACAAAGTGGCAGAACTTTTAACGAAACTGAAGTAAAACAAGTAGCTAAGGCAGTTTTAGAAATTCTCGTCTATTTACATGGGCTGCATCCATCGGTGATTCACCGTGATATTAAGCCTAGCAATATTTTATTAGGGGAGCGTTCTGGTAATAGTGTTGGTCAGGTTTATCTAGTAGATTTTGGCTCAGTACAGACTGTTTTGGCTACAGAAGGCGGGACAAGAACTGTAGTTGGCACTTACGGATATATGCCACCTGAGCAATTTGGTGGACGTACTGTCACCTCATCTGACCTTTATAGCTTAGGTGCAACGTTAATTTACCTAGTCACAGGTAGTCATCCTGCTGATTTACCCCAAAAGGATTTTCGGATTCAGTTTGAATCTGTGGCTGATCTCAGTCCAGGTTTAACACGCTGGTTGAAGTTGATGACTGAACCTAACTTAGAACGGCGGTTCAGTTCAGCGAGTGTTGCGCTGCAAGCTTTAGATGAATCACAAGCACCCACAAATATTATTAGTTTAGTTACTACTCAACCAGCTGGTAGCAGAATTCAGCTAACGAAGAATTGGGAGACGCTAGAAATTCTCATTCCTCCCGTGGGTTTTCAGCCATCAATAGTGTTTACAGGATTATTTGCGATCGCCTGGAATTCTTTTATTCTCTTTTGGACAATCGGCGCACTCTCAGCCCCTTTTCCCATCAATGTCCCCTTTGCCTTATTCTCATTGCCTTTTTGGGGTGCTGGCGGCTTTATGATTTACACTTTGCTACTAAATTTATTTGGCAATATCTACCTACGTCTAGATGATCAACAAATTACCTTTTCTCAAGAAATATTGGGTTTTAAATTCCATCGTCCCCGTCCATCCCCCAGAACAAGTATCAGCAAGCTAGTTTACACAAAAAAACACTGGACTAGAGATTCTGAAGGCAGTCGCACTCAAGTACCAGCACAATTAGATATTTGGGCAGGCGTACAAAAATATCAACTAGGGATTAACAGTACCATTCAATCGGAAGCAGAACTAGAATGGTTAGCCCATGAAATCAGTGATTGGCTGGGTATCCCTATTCAGCAAGATTAAACAAAAACTAATTTTCGCTCATGCAATTAAACTTTTGCCCATTTCAAATATTTATTTCAATTTAGGTGATATATTTACGATTAAATAAGTAGGAAATCAAGAATATTATATCGGTCTAAAAATGGAAACCACAACCACAAGGCAATCCCTAATTAATTTAATTCAAAAGCATCTAAATATCGCATCTGAAAGCACACTAGAACAAGTTTTAGAACTACTAGAGGATGAAGAAGATATTAGAGATGCTCGTGCTGAAATAGCAGATGCAAGAATTCACGGTACTATATCTTGGGATGAATACAAAAAAGAAATAGCGTGACTTACCAAATTGAATTTACCAAGGGTGCTAATAAACAATTAAAGAAATTACCCAGCGATATTAAAGAACGTATCGACTTAAGAATTCAAGAATTAGCCATAGATCCACGTCCCAACGGGGTTAAAAAATTGGCGGATGAAGACTCTTTATATCGTATTCGAGTGGGTGATTATAGAGTAATTTATCAAATATTTGATACTATTTTATTGGTGACTGTAATTAAGGTAAAACATCGTAGTGATGTTTATAAAGATTAGTCTTGATACAAATTAGTTAATTAAACATAGTTTAGAGGAACTGTATATGTTTGGACTAGGATGGCCGGAAGTAGTTATCATCGCTGTTGTAGCTATTGTAATTTTTGGCCCCAAAAAAATTCCCGAACTGGGGAACGCACTAGGTAAAACCCTACGAGGTTTTAAAGAGGAGCTAAAAACTCCTAGTGAGGATACCAACCCGGAATACGAAGAAAAATAGAAATTTCAAATTAGTAACTCAGCAACGGTCAATAGTGGAGATGCGATTGTCCACATCTCTACTATTAACTACAGCAAAGTATTAATAACGGAATTAGATGCTATCCCATTTTGGTTATCGACAATGGCGGTGTGAGTATTTTGTTGTTGAATCTCTTCTGTGACTACACCGCGTAGCTTGATGAGTTTAATAGCACGGGTAACACTCTCTGGCAGAATTACTACCAAACCTTTTTCGGGGGCCATGTCCAAGCCTTTGTTTATTGCTTGGGTTTCATCCAAAATTGATTCATAACGGGCATCGGGTTTAACTTGGGTAATGCCTTTAGTGATCAAATCGGCGGCTGATCCCCTTGCTCTTCCCCTGGTATCGTCGTCTTCTTTGATAATGATGTAGTCAAAAATCTCGGCTGCTAGTTTGCCTAATGTGACAAAATCTTCGTCGCGGCGATCGCCTGGCCCACCGACTATGCCAATTCGTTGTCCTGTAGTCCAGTTGCGGACAAAAGAACCCAAGGCTTCGTAACTGGCTGGGTTGTGGGCGTAATCTACCAAGGCGTGATAGTTGCCCAAATTAAACAAATTCATCCGTCCTGGTGTTTGACTCACCGAAGCACGAAAGGTTTTTAAGCCGGCGCGAATTTGTTCGATAGACACATTCTGCACAAAGGCTGCTAAACTCGCCGCTAAGGCGTTAGCAATCATGAACGGCGCACGTCCACCCATCGTCAGGGGGATACCTTCTGCCCTTTCGATGCGATGTGTCCAATCACCTTTAACAATCGACAGGTAGCCATTTTCATAGACTGCCGCTACTCCTCCCTTTTGGATGTGCTGCTGCACTAACTCCGAACTGGGATTCATGGTGAAATAAGCAATATTGGCTTTGGTTTTTTCAGCCATTGCAGCTACGCGGCGATCGTCGGCATTGAGTACCACGTAACCATCAGGAAATACAGCTTCTGCAACTACACTCTTGAGGTTGGCTAGCTGGTCAATGGTTTCTATGTCACCTATGCCTAGATGATCGGCAGCAACATTTAACACTACACCCACATTACTTAACTCAAACCCTAAACCAGAACGGAGAAGACCTCCACGGGCTGTTTCTAATACGGCTACTTCTACTGTAGGGTCTTGCAGGATGACGTGTGCGCTTTGGGGGCCTGTGTTGTCACCTGATTCTACTAAGTAATCCCCGATATAAGTACCGTCTGTAGTTGTATAACCCACTACCTTGCCTGTCTGCTTATAGATATGAGCTAACAGGCGGGTAGTTGTAGTTTTGCCGTTAGTGCCTGTAACGCTGAGAATGGGAATGCGGCTGGATTGTTCATTGGGGAACAGCATATCCATAACTGCGCCGGCAACATTGCGGGGAATGCCTTGACTGGGGGCTACGTGCATCCTAAAACCAGGAGCAGCGTTAACTTCCACAATCACGCCATCTAGTTCTCGTAAGGGGCGGCTAATGTCAGAGGTGACGATATCTAGTCCACCGATATCTAAACCAATAATTTTGACTACCCTTTGCGCTAACCAAACGTTTTCCGGGTGAATTTCGTCTGTACGGTCTACCGCAACACCACCTGTACTTAAATTGGCGGTTGCCTTTAAATAACAAATCGTGCCTTTGGGTGGCACGCTGTTGAGGGTGTAACCTTGCCTTTCTAGTAGCTGGTAACTGGTGCGGTCTAGTTCTATTTTGGTCAGGACGTTATCATGTCCATCGCCACGGTTGGGGTCTTGGTTGGTTTCTTCGATTAGTTGGGCAATTGTGGATCTGCCATTCCCAATCACATGAGCTGGTACACGTTCGGCAACTGCTACGACCTTACCATCTACCACTAGTACCCTGTGGTCGCGCCCAACGTAATACCTCTCCACAATGATTGAGCGGGAAACTTGTCTGGCTGCTTCGTAGGCGGCCTCTGCTTCTTCCCAGGTTCTAATATCAATGGTGATACCACGCCCATGATTACCATCTAGGGGCTTAATCACAATGGGATAACTACCAACCTGTTCAATGGCTTCTTCTAAATCATCCAAGAAATTAATGACTGTACCCCTAGGTACTGGTACACCACACGCAGCTAAGATGCGTTTGGTGGCTTCCTTATCACAGGCTAATTCTACGCCTAAGATGCCAGTTCTTTGAGTCATGGTGGCTTGCATCCGCTTTTGATTCACACCATAGCCAAGTTGAATCAAAAAGCGTGCGCTGAGTTGCATCCAGGGGATACCGCGTTTTTCCGCTTCTTTGACAATGGCTTCGGTTGAAGGGCCTAGGGAAGCATCACGCCATAGGTCTTTGAGGTCTTGGATATCTTGCTCTAGTTCTGCCTTGGGGTATCGACCGCGATCTACAATGCTTTGGCACAACCTGACGGCTGCTCTGCCAGCATAGCGTCCCGCTTCCTCGTTTAAATACTCAATTACTACCTGGTAGATTCCAGGTGTGGCGGTTTCACGGGTGCGGCCGAAGCCAACGTGCATTCCTGCTAATTCTTGGAGTTCTAGGGCTACGTGTTCGACAATGTGACCCATCATCGTGCCTTCTCGCACTCTCATTAGAAAGCCACCACGACAGCCAGGTGAGCAGTAGTGACCTTCCAGACTTGGCAGCGCCTCTACCAATCCTTCATAAAAACCGGGGATTTCATTTGAGGGTGTCTCGGCAAGGTTCTCTAAGTCGAGGCGCATGACGATCAGCTTGTGGCGTCGAATGCTCCAGTAATTTGGGCCGCGTAAGGTCTGGATCTTGAGGATTCTCATGGGAATAGGTAGATGGAGATTCGGAACCAAAATTCTAGTTTCTTACTGGAATTGACCGCTAAACTGTTTGCAACGAACAGTTTTTTCTTCTTACATAGTATTTCAAGGATTTTTCTACGGCAAAGAATAATAGGCGATCAATTCAGTCTAACCTCAGGTACTCTATTCCGTCAGCTAGAGATGCGGTGTACCGCAGGCAATACTGTCCTTTGGTACAGGTGAAAGCGATCGCCATAGCTGAGGATATGCAGACGTAAGTTATGCACGGTTAAAGGTTCATTTGCGCCAACGTGGGGTTCGTTGGTGTGGGTGAGTTCGGTGGGATCGACAATGGTGACACTGCCTTTGCCCATTACCTGTAGCCAACCATCGCGTTCAAATACAGCACAAGTATCTTCATCGATGCCAATTCCTAGTCTATCGGGATGAGCCGCGACTGCGCTAATGAGGCGACCCATCCGATTGCGATTGTGGAAGTGCTGGTCAACAATGACTTCAGGAATTAATCCCAAACCCGTCGCCATATCTACTAGGGAACGATTTGGCGTTTCACCACTACCACCACCAGCAATCATGTGATGACCCATCACGGCTGCTCCAGCACTTGTGCCGGCTAGAGTCAGTTGTCCGCCTCTGACCCGCTTGCGGATAATTTCCATCGCTGGTGTATCTGACAATACACCACACAGGCGCAGTTGGTCGCCCCCTGTCAAAAATACCCCACTACAGGCTTCTAGGGATTCTTTCACATGGGAAGATTCACACTGCTCCCGTTCACGAATGTCTAAAATCTCGACCTTTTCAGCACCCATTTCTTCAAAAATGCGGATATACCGACCACCGATAATCGCGGGTTCGCGGGAAGCGGATGGAATAATTGTAATATAGGCCTTACTTGCACCAGAACGTCCAAAAAAAGTTCTCAGGATTTCTCGTCCATGAACTTTATCTTCTGCGCCTCCGATTACCAGAACGGCGGTTTTTGTAGCTTGGGGTGTCCTCATTTCCAGCGATTTAGCTTTTAATTCCGGCATTGTGTTTCTCCTGTCAACAACTTCAGGAGCCATCGCCTTGGTCGGTGAGTGCAGCCACCCGTGGGGTTTTGCCGTCGAGTGGACTGCCGTTCCCTGGAGGGGTTTCCCGGCTTGTGGCGAATGGCGTGTGCATTTAACAAGGTTGATGAGCCTGATAGTTACTGCACTTTGTTTTTTACTAAGGACACTGCATTCGATGCACAAGAAGCCTCGTTATTCTGGTGTTCTTTGCTGTGCCTCAAAGCCAGAGCCTTGTTTTTCACCTGGTCACTTTTTCCAGACTGGCTCAATTGTGCTTAAGGGCTGTGTTCTCCCCTGGCATTGGGGATTAGGTTTCCCTTCTGGGTTTGGAGTGAGCAGGTCTTTACACACATTTTCTGAGGCTGGCCTGATGCATCCTGGAAGTTGTTAACTTGGTCAGATTATTTATTTAAATCTAGTTGTGACAACATTTAAACATAAATTAAGTAACTAGAAAAACTTTTGAGTCTAGCAAAAGCCAAGAGTTCTAAGACTTTTAGATACTATTGATAAAGCCTATATGTAGTTTTACCCTACAATTGCAGCTTGTGTTTGATAGACATTCAAATTTAAGATTAGTGTTCTTGAATACGAATTACTGTGCGTTTTGATATAGTTACACTTTTTCCTGACTGTTTTACCTCAGTTCTCAGTTCTGGTCTGCTGGGTAAAGCCCTCGCTAAACAAATTGCCCAAGTAAACCTAGCTAATCCTAGAGACTTTACTACCGACAAGCACCGCAAGGTAGATGACGAACCCTATGGTGGTGGTGTAGGGATGCTGATGAAGCCAGACCCCATTTTTAGGGCGGTAGAATCCTTGCCAGTTCTACCCCGCCGCGAGATTATTTTAATGAGTCCACAAGGTCAAACCATTAATCAACCTCTGTTGCGAGAATTGTCAAGCAACTATGACCAATTAGTAGTCATTTGCGGACATTACGAAGGGGTAGATGAGCGGGTACTGCATCTTGTGACCCGTGAGGTATCCTTGGGGGATTTCATCCTCACTGGGGGCGAAATTCCGGCAATGGCATTGATTAATGGTGTGGTGCGTCTCTTACCGGGGACTGTAGCGAAAACAGAGTCTTTAACAGCCGAAAGTTTTGAAGAGGGATTGTTAGATTATCCCCAATATACTCGTCCTGCCAACTTTCGCGGCTGGAAAGTCCCTGATGTCTTATTATCTGGCAATCACGCCGCGATCGCTCAGTGGCGTTATGAACAACAAATTCAAAAAACCCGCGATCGCCGTCCTGATTTGCTCTCAAAATGGCAACAGGAGAAGAGGCAGGGGGGCAGGGGAGCAGAGGGGCAGGGGGAGCAGGGGGAGCAGGGGGAGCAGGGGAGGCAGGGGAGGCAGGGGGAGTAGGAAAACATAACCAATGCCCAATGCCTAATTATCATTCACCATTGACTACTAACTATGAATATCCGAATTGGTAATGGCTACGACATACATCGACTGGTGAGCGATCGCGCTTTAATTTTGGGAGGAGTCCAAATTCCCCATGAACTCGGTTTACTAGGACATAGTGATGCGGATGTACTAACTCACGCCATTATGGACGCGATATTGGGGGCATTGTCTTTAGGGGATATTGGCCATTATTTCCCCCCCACTGATCCCCAATGGGCAGGGGCAGATAGTTTAGTTTTGTTAAGCCAAGTCCATCAGTTAATTCGGGATCAAGGCTGGCAGATAGGCAATATTGACTCCGTGGTGGTAGCAGAACGTCCCAAGTTGAAGCCCCATATTAAAACAATGCGTGACAAAATAGCAGATGTTTTAAAATTACAGCCTAATCAAGTGGGTATTAAAGCTACCACCAACGAAAAATTAGGACCTGTAGGACGAGAAGAAGGGATATGCGCTTATGCTGTAGTTCTGCTATTAGCGGCGGATTAACTTACTTTCAGTCAAGGATTTTGCATCCCTAGCAAAATAATTAAATTAACCATCTAAGATTATGCCATCTACTAGTAAGATAATTACTCTAATTAAACGTTTTTGGATACTGATAATTCTGGCTGCATTTACAGCAGTTACAGTTGCGGCTTGTAACCCAGAGAATTTTAAAAGTTCAGCAGCACAAACCCCACAGTTAGTAAATAGTATTCTTAGTGATCCCAAAACTTTTAATCTAGCCCTAAGTCAAGAATCGCCTAATATTTTCGGTCTGACTTATGAAGGGCTAATTAACCAAAATCCTATTACTGGTAAAGTAGAACCTGCTCTAGCAGAATCTTGGCAGATTTCTGAGGATAGATTGCGCTTTACATTCACTTTGCGTCCGGGCTTGAAATGGTCTGATGGTAAGCCACTCACAGCAGAAGATGTAGTTTTTACTTATAACGATATTTATTTTAATGAAGCAATTCCTACAGATACTAGGGATGGTTTCAGAATTGGCGTAAATCGGAAATTACCTACTGTCAAAAAAATTGACGATCGCCGTGTGGAATTTACTCTACCAGAACCCTTCCGACCATTTCTTTTAAATGCTGGTACTCCAATTTTACCTGCCCATGCTTTAAAAGGATTTGTGAAACAGAAGAACCAAGACGGTAAACCGATATTCTTAAGCAAATGGGGCGTTGATACACCTCCAGAGCAAATTATTGTGAATGGCCCTTACAAATTAGAACGCTATGACACCAGTGAACGGGTAGTTTTTCGGCGCAATCCCTACTATTGGCGCAAAAGTCCTCAAGGCCAACCGCAACCTTATATTGAACGGATAGTTTGGCAAATAGTCGAAAATACAGATACTTCTTTGCTACAATTTCGTTCTGGTGGATTAGATTCTGTAGGAGTGACAGCAGAATACTTTTCCTTACTGAAAAAGCAAGAAAAACAAGGCAATTTCAAAATTTACGGGAGAGAACCAGGAACAGGTACAAACTTTATTTTATTTAACTTAAATAAAGGTAGAAGAGACGGTAAACCACTGGTAGATCCTATCAAGTCTCGTTGGTTTAATACAGTGGAATTTAGACAGGCAGTAGCTTATGCTATTGACCGTCAAACGATGATTAATAACACCTTTCGTGGCTTGGGTGAACCACAAAATTCACCAATTACTGTCCAAAGTCCCTATTACATCTCCCCTCAAGAGAATCTCAGAACTTACGATTACAATCCAGAAAAAGCCAAGCAACTGCTGAAGAAAGCGGGCTTTAAATATAATGAACAAGGTCAATTATTAGATGCGGAAGGTAATCGTGTTCGCTTCACCTTACTGACTAACTCAGGTAATAAAATTCGAGAAGCGATAGGGTCACAAATCAAACAAAACTTGGCTGTTATTGGGATGCAAGTTGATTTTACACCCTTGGCCTGGAATACCTACACAGATAAACTGGCTAATACTTTAGATTGGGAAGCTTCTTTACTCGGTTTAACTGGTGGTTTAGAACCGAATGATGGGGCTAATGTTTGGTCTCCTGATGGGGGACTACATATGTTTAATCAAAAACCCCAACCAGGACAAAAGCCCATTGAAGGTAGAGAAGTTGCACCTTGGGAAGAAGAAATTGGTCGCTTATATGTCCAAGCAGCCCAGGAATTTGATGAAGCGAAAGTCAAAGAAATTTATGCCCAAACCCAAAGGATTACCCAAGAATATTTACCCTTTATTTATTTGGTGAATCCACTAGCCATGACAGCAGTACGCGATCGCTTTTCTGGCATTAAATTTTCAGCCCTAGGTGGTGCTTTCTGGAATCTCTACGAAATCAAAATTGTTGAGTAAGGCTGTCACCTGTCACCTGTCACCCGTTACCTGTCACCTATCCCCTAAAATTTACCGTGACTCAAACTGAAACTTTGCGATCGCTCCTAGAGGCGGTTGCTAATGGTAAAGTTACCCCAGATATGGCTTTAGAGTCTCTCAAAGACTTAGCTTATGAACCTGTGGGGGAGTTTGCCAAAATTGACCATCACCGTCATCTGAGAACCGGTTTCCCGGAAGTAATTTGGGGGCCGGGTAAAACCCCAGAACAAATTGCCCAAATTATGGAGGTAATGCGTCAACGTAATCCTGTAGTGATGGCTACCCGCATTGAACCCAAAGTTTATACCTTATTACAACCAAAAGTTCGGGGATTACGGTACTACGAACAAGCAAGAATTTGTGCAATTGTGCCGCTTGAAATTGAACCACAGTTTGAGGGAGTTATTGGTATTCTCTCGGCTGGTACGGCTGACTTACCCGTTGCAGAAGAAGCCGCAGTTACAGCTGAACTTTCTGGGTTTCGTGTGCAGCGTCTTTGGGATGTGGGTGTGGCGGGAATTCATCGTTTGTTAAGTAATCGCCATCTGCTGGAGTCAGCATCAGTATTAGTTGTAGTCGCCGGGATGGAAGGTGCTTTACCCAGTGTTGTAGCGGGTTTAGCTAATTGTCCTGTAATTGCTGTACCTACCAGTGTGGGTTATGGTGCTAGTTTTGGCGGGTTAGCACCATTATTAACAATGCTCAATTCCTGTGCGGCTGGGGTGGGGGTAGTCAATATTGATAACGGTTTTGGTGCAGCAGTGTTGGCGGGACAGATTTTGCGAACAGCCGAGAAATTACGGATGGCATCGGCGACATCTTGAGTTATGACAGCGAGTGATTGGGGACTGGGGATTGGGGACTGGGGACTGGGTGAATTACTTAATCTCTAAACTTTAGTTTCTATCCCTAATCTTTAACTTAATGAATTACTCAAGATGCACTACCTAAGTGATTTAATATCTCAAAATTTTGGGGATCTACCTGTTAATTTAACTGTGTTGGCACAAAATGTGACTGACCCTGACTTGATAGGTCAGTTACAGAAAGCGTGGAATACTTTTGTTAAGTCAGGTCAAATCTGGGCATTATTGATTGGTTTAGTAATTGGTTCTATCTTTAGAAACCTGACTAAGTACGGTTGACATGGATAGGGAGTAGGAAGTAGGGGTGTAATACTAATTCAAAATTCAAAATTCAAAATTAAAGAATTTTTGACTTTTGACTTTTGACTTTTTTATACCCCAATCCCCAATATTTCTATGACCGAAAAACAAACGTGGAGTCAGAGGTTTGAATCAGCGTTGCATCCAGCGATCGCTCTTTTTAATGCCAGTATAGGTTTTGACATACAATTAATAGAATACGACCTCACAGGCTCTCAAGCTCATGCCCAAATGTTGGCGCATACGGGGATTATTTCCTCGCAAGAAGGAGAGCAACTGGTGGCGGGTTTAGAACAAATTCGCCAAGAATACCGCCAAGGACAATTTCAACCGGGTATTGATGCGGAAGATGTCCACTTTGCGGTGGAACGGCGGTTAACAGAAATTGTTGGTGATGTGGGGAAAAAACTACACACGGCGCGATCGCGTAATGACCAAGTAGGCACAGATACTAGGTTATATTTACGTGACCAAATTCAACAAATTCAGCAGTATTTACGGGACTTTCAACGTGTCTTATTAGAAATCGCTGAACAAAACGTAGAAACTCTCATCCCTGGTTATACCCACCTGCAACGCGCCCAACCCCTGAGTTTAGCTCATCACCTCTTGGCATACTTCCAGATGGCACAACGAGACTGGGAACGCCTAGGAGATGTTTATCGCCGGGTAAATATTTCGCCTTTGGGGTGTGGTGCTTTAGCTGGGACGACTTTCCCTATTGACCGTCATTACACAGCCGAGTTATTGCATTTTGATGGTGTTTATGCTAATAGCTTAGATGGGGTGAGCGATCGCGATTTTGCCGTTGAATTTTTGTGTGCTGCTAGCCTGATTATGGTTCACCTCAGTCGGCTATCTGAGGAAATGATTCTTTGGGCATCTGAAGAATTTCGTTTTGTCACCCTTAAAGATAGCTGTGCTACAGGTTCTAGTATCATGCCGCAAAAGAAAAACCCCGATGTACCAGAATTAGTCCGGGGCAAAACTGGCAGGGTATTCGGTCATCTTCAAGCAATGCTGGTAATTATGAAAGGATTACCCCTGGCATATAACAAAGACTTGCAAGAAGATAAAGAAGGGTTATTTGACAGCGTTAATACCGTTAAAGCTTGCCTGGAAGCCATGACTATTTTGCTGCGAGAAGGCTTAGAATTTCGTACTCAACGCCTAGCTGAAGCCGTAACAGAAGACTTTTCTAATGCAACCGATGTTGCAGATTATTTGGCAGCAAGAGGAGTTCCTTTCCGAGAAGCCTATAATCTTGTAGGTAAAGTTGTCAAAACCAGCATTGCCGCCGGTAAACTATTAAAAGATTTAACCCTAGAAGAATGGCAACAACTGCACCCAGCCTTTGCAGATGATATTTATACAGCCATATCTCCTCATACCGTTGTAGCCGCTCGCAACAGTTACGGCGGTACTGGTTTTGATCAGGTAAATAAAGCACTTTTAGCTGCCCGTAGTCAAATGTCTGAGTAAAGGGACTGGGAATTTTAGATTTTAGATTTTGGATTTTAGATTGAAAACCAATCCAAAATCCACTCATTGAATTGCCTAATACGCACAAAAAAATTAAGGACGTACTATAAAGTACGCCCCCACAACTAAAACACTCAAAGAAGTGCAGGTTCAGAAGGTAGCTTATTCAGCATCAATTGTTGCTGCGCCCTCTTCTTCCTCACTCTTAGGTGGTCTTTGTTGGAATCTTCTCTGCATTTTTCCGGTTGTAGTCCGTTTACGAAACTTTCTGGCGTATGCCTGGTTCCGTAGCGCCTTTTCTTTTTTCGGGTTACGGCGCTTTGCCATGTTCACCTCATGAATAAACAACAAAAAGAGCAACTAGGCATCTGGTAGACAATATCAGCTACTGGTGCTATTGATATGGTTTCGTCCTAGTTGAAAACTGTAGATAGTTTGAACAGCATACCATCATACCGTATTTAATTGCATAATGTCAATATTTTCCAATACCAGGAAATTGTCAGGCTGAAAAATTAAAATTGACTTTCAAAAACTATCAAAAATGAATATCTTGTTTGTCCTAAGACTTCTATAGTATAGGACTCCTATTTGATTTTTGAGAAAATTTAGTACATCTCATAACCCGTTTTCTCTGTTCCCTGTCCCGTTCGATTGACGCGGCTCGACTCAACTTCCCTGTGTCCCGCAAGGAAGCCCTGACTCCTGTTCTGACTTTTTGCGTTATGTGAAAAAGCTAACGTGAAACCTAACCCCCTTCCCTAGCAGGGAAGGGGGAATATGTAGAGGAGATGTACTAAGCGCGAGTTCGTTCTTAGCGTTCTCGTAGAGTAGCCTCTCCGCGTCTTTGGAGAGGGGTTTTCAGATCCCGTCAAAAGTCAGACTTCTGTTGCCTCCCAAAGTAAGTTCTCCAAATCAAAGCAGACTGCTATATACTTTGTGCAGATAGCAATCTTCATTGATTCATGATCACAAAAAAATTGGGTTAATTCAAAAAAAATCGGGGTTATTGAAGTATCTTAGTTCTCAAAAATAAAAGTAAATTTCTATAGCTTATCTATGTTTTACCAATTTAAATAGAAAGATTTAAATTTTATTAACCAGAATTTAATAAATGCTATGGCTAGTCGGTTTTGACAATAGCATTTGGAAAATTTTTAAAAATCTGGATATTTAAATAATTCCTAATAATAGGTTTATATGCAACTAAATTGTTGGCAAATAAATAGCAAAGTTGATATTATATAGAAATATTGTTAAAATACACCCTTAAGCGACCAGCATATTTGTTTACAGCAAAATCAACTCTTTAAATAGTTGATTTCATGCAGGTGGCAGGTGATTAAATAACACAATATAACCATTTTTAGATTGAAAGTTCTTGCTTTTTTTTCTGCACCTGTCCAATACGCACGTAGTCTGTGGCGTATTGGACAAACCGTACTAGGTATTATTTTCCGTCATCCGATTACAGGAACTAGTATCATTCCGATATTACCTGACGGAAGAATCGTATTGATCCGGCGGCGAGATAATGGTCTTTGGGGATTACCTGGGGGTATGGTGGACTGGGGACAAGATATACCCACTACAGTCCATCGGGAGTTAATGGAAGAAACTGGACTGGAGGTAATAAAAATTAAGCGGTTAGTTGGGGTTTACTCTTCTCCAGACCGTGACCCCAGAATTCATTCAATTTGTGTGGCGGTAGAAGCGGAAGTGCAAGGGAATATGGCGATTCAGGATGAATTAGAAGTCATGGAAATCCAAGCTTTTCCTCCTCATGCCCTACCTCTAGACCCAATGTCTCATGACCACGCCCGCCAGCTACGAGACTATTTGAATGGCTTGACAACCATAGCTTGAAAATAGTTTATGAGTGCTGAGTTATGTTAGCGGTAGCGCGGCGTTTAGCCGGTGCTGAGTTATGAGTGCTGAGTTATGAGTTAATCAGGATTTTCATAAAAATATGTGTAATTTTAGGGTAAAATTAGCAACTTAGATTTATGATCAAAAGTCTAATTTAAAACTTAAAATTCGCTATATGGGTTATTAAATCAAGATGGATACGCTGTTACGTAACGCCCGGAGAAAGCTATCTCAAGGGCTATTATTCTGGCGTGAGGCTGGGGAAGGTATTCCTATCGTTTTGTTACATGGTAATTGGCATGAAAGTAGCCAATGGGGATCAGTAATGGCGTTGCTTGCTAAAGATTTTCATTGCTTTACCCCAGATTTATTAGGGTTTGGGGAGTCTGAAAATCCCAATATCCATCACTCAATTGATTTACAAGTGGAATGTATTGCTGAGTTTCTGGAAGCTTTGAAATTAGAAAAAGTGTACTTAGTAGGACATTCCATTGGGGGTTGGATTGCGGCTAGTTATGCCCTAAAGTATCCAGAGCAGGTTGATAAGTTAGTCTTGCTAGCACCGGAGGGTGTCAAAATTCCAGGACAGGAAGCTTATTGGCAGAAGATGCAGAGGTTAGTTAAACGATCGCCACTCTTTTTTAAGATACTGCGATCGCTGCGTTCTATCACTAAGATTTTTGGTTTACATGAGAAAATTGAACAAGATTGGCAAACACGCCAAAAGATAATACAATACCCTACAGCTTGCCAATTATTATTTCAACGACAAACACCAGAAATTACGGCGGAATTATTACAAAGTCTATTACATAAAATAGAAGTTCCGGTGTTGATTTTACAAGGAAGTAAAGATTCTCCTGATGCTTTAGTTCGTAGTGAGGTTTACAGTAAACTTATTCCTCAAGCGGAATTTAAAATGATTTCTCATGCTGGTAATGATTTACCAAAATCTTGTGCTGGTGTTGTGGCTGGAGATATTCGAGAGTTTGTTTTTGGGAATCGCAAATAGGCAATGTGCCAATTTAAACGCATTCACTGTTAAGCGTTCCCGCAGGGTAGGGTCGCAGAGGTAAGCGCAGAGTCCGCAGAGAATTAATTTATTCAGTTATAGCGGTTCTGGCTTTAGTGAGGTGAACCCCACCCCCAACCCCCTCCCCGCAAGCAAGGAGGGGGCTATGATACACCTCATGTGATTAGGAAACGCTATAGGTCATTACTATTTTTTGCATTCCCCAAAAGATTAAATTTGGTTCTACTATTAAACGTGCAGTTATTTCAGGATATAAGGCTTGTAGATAGTTTAATAGTAAGACGCGATCGCCTCCTTTAATTGCTACTTTTCCATCAGGAAATAATTGCCACCAATCTGCAATAAAATCTTTAATTCCAGCCAATAAAGTGTAAATTACACCGCTTTGAATTGCCTCTGGGGTATTTAAGGCAAAACGTGGGGGTAAAGACTGAATTACTTCTATATTTAATTTGGGTAATTGTCCAGTTTGTTGCCCTAAACTCGTCAATTGTAAACCCACCCCCGGCAAAATTGCGCCGCCAACTAAACACTGATTAGCATCCGCACCTGTAAAAGTTAGTGCTGTCCCCGTATCAATTACTAACATGGGGAAACCCCAAGTCATACCCGCACCCCACAAAGCCAAAGCACGGTCAATTCCCAATGTGGGATATGTATTCTTGAGGGGTATTTGGTCTAAAGTAATTAGATGAACATTGGGGTATGTTTCCCAAAGTGCGGTTTGCTTTGGTACTACAGAGGCGATAACAATAGGGAGTGCTGTTAGCGGTAGCGCGGCGTTTAGTCGGTTCTGACTAAGGCGATGGGGAAGCGAAGTTACTCCCTTGTCCCCTTGTCCTCTTGTCCCCATTCCCCACAATTCCCGATTCTGCAAATCATTTAATGTTTCACAGCAAGCCAACAGCTGTATAACTGACTCAGGTAAATAATCAGTATCCCACGTACAATCAAGGGTTTCGCCTGAGAATAAAGCCCAATGCTGGCGGGAATTGCCAATTTCTAAAGCTAGCCATATATTTTCTATGTGTCTTGGGTGTTGGTAAGGTTTCACACTTTTAATTTTTTAAACTGAACTATAGGTTTTTTAATAAAAGTTAACAAACAACCCGTGTCACAATAGGACTAGAGGAATAAATACTCATTGTGTTAAGGAGATAGTTATGGTAGCAGTCACCGATAAAACTGAAAAACGGCTCACCATACAGACTGGAGAAATTGCTGAAGATACTACAGTAATACGTTCTTTAGATTGGGATCGCGATCGCTTTGATATTGAGTTTGGTTTACAAAACGGTACTACTTATAACTCATTTTTGATACGCGGTGAGCAAACAGCCTTAGTGGATACTTCCCACGAAAAATTCCGTAAACTATATTTTGATATCCTCACAGGCTTAATTAATCCCACAGATATAGATTATTTGATTATTAGCCACACTGAACCAGACCATAGTGGCTTAGTCAAAGATTTGTTACAGATGTCTCCAGATATTACAGTTGTGGCTTCTAAAGTAGCAATCCAATTTCTGGAAGATTTGGTACATCAGCCATTTAAGCGGAAAATTGTGAAAAATGGCGATCGCCTAGATTTAGGTAACGGTCACGCAATAGAATTTGTAATTGCTCCCAATTTACACTGGCCTGACACCATATTTAGCTTTGACCACAAAACCCAAATTCTTTACACCTGCGATGCTTTCGGAATGCACTACTGTTCTGATAGCACCTTTGACGAAGACTTAAAAACCATTGAAGCTGATTTTCACTACTATTATGAATGCTTGATGGGGCCAAATGCGCGGTCGGTATTGTCTGCCCTCAAACGGATGGGAGAATTACCAACCGTGAAAATGGTCGCCACCGGTCACGGGCCATTACTCTCCCATCACGTTGAAGAACTAATTGGACGTTACCGTAAATGGAGTCAAACCCAAAGCAAAGCAGAAACCACCGTTGGTATATTTTACGTTTCCGAATATGGCTATAGCGATCGCCTCGCCCAAACCATAGTCAACGGTATCAGCAAAACAGGCGTAGCCGTCGAAATAGTAGATTTGGGTTCAGCCGTAGACTTACAAGAACTGCGCGAACTAGTCGGACGTTGCACGGGACTAGTAATTGGGATGCCTCCTGCGTCTGGTGCTGCTGGTATTCAAGCTGCACTGAGTACAGTTTTAGGATCTGCCAAAGAGAAACAAGCCATAGGCATATTTGAAACAGGCGGCGGTGATGATGAGCCGACTTACCCCTTACTCAACAAATTCCGTTCCTTGGGCCTGCACGTAGCATTTCCTGTAGTGGAAGTGAGAGAAACACCCACAAATAACACTTATAAAGCGTGTGAAGAAGCGGGTACAGACTTAGGACAGTGGGTAACACGCGATCGCAGCATCAAAGCTATGAAATCCCTAGGTGCTGATTTAGACAAAGCCTTGGGGAGAATTAGCGGCGGACTATATATTATTACCGCCAAAAAAGATGAAGTCTCTAGCGCGATGCTAGCTTCTTGGGTGACTCAAGCCAGCTTCAAACCATTAGGATTATCAATTGCAGTCGCCAAAGATAGAGCAATTGAATCCCTCATGCAAGTAGGCGATCGCTTCGTCCTCAACGTCTTAGAAGAAGGTAACTATCAAGTCCTCATGCGGCACTTCTTAAAACGATTTGCCCCTGGTGCAGACAGATTTGAAGGAGTCAGAACCCAACCAGCAGAAAACGGTACACCCATCCTCACCGATGCTTTAGCTTACATGGAGTGTGAAGTGCAAAGCAGAATGGACTGCGGCGACCACTGGGTAGTATATAGCACAGTTTACACCGGACGAGTTTCTAAACCCGAAGCCCTGACAGCCGTTCACCACCGCAAAGTCGGAAACCATTACTAAAAAACAAATTTGTAGTAAGGACTTTAGTCCTAATTTTTCTAAGGACTAAAGTCCTTACTACGAACCTTCAAACTCCTGTTTGAGTTTTGATAAAAGCGATGTCTACGACGGGCTACGCCTACGCTGTCTTCTTGTCGGAATTGCGCGATCGCCTTTATTTATGTCTTGATATTCAAGCATAATTTTATACTTGCTAACACATAAAGCGAAATTTTTTTGAGTAACTTTCAAGTTTTGATAGACTAAAATAGTTACATTGCTTAATACAATAAAACTGGATAAATTTATTTAAAAAATCATGAATATTTCCTGTTAATGCGTAGGTAGAACCTGATAGAATTAATCATAAAAAACCAACATATATTTATATTTTCATGAAACGTGACTCTATTTATTACCAAATTTTCAAACGATTTCCAGCCTTAATATTTGAAATCATTGATAACCACCCTGCACAGGCGCAAAACTATCGATTTGAATCAGTGGAAGTAAAAGAAACCGCCTTTCGTATTGATGGTGTTTTTTTACCACCAGAAAACGCAACATCTAGAGTTATCTTTTTTGCCGAAGTTCAATTTCAGAAAGATGAAAGTCTTTATCATCGATTTTTTACCGAGTCGCTCACCTATTTGTACCGCAATCAATCTCAATACGATGATTGGTACTGTGTAGTAATATTTCCATCACGGAGTTTAGAGCCAAGCGACACAAGAACTCATCGCATATTTTTAAACAGCGACCAAGTGCAACGCATTTATTTAGATGAGTTAGGGACTGCTGATACTCTGCCAATCAGCATCAACTTAATGCAGTTAACAATTGCATCCTCTGAAAAAATGGCAGAGCAAGCCAAGCAACTAATTCAAAGGGTAAAATTAGAAGAAACAGGCACACTGCCGAAAACCGAAATCATCGAAATCATTACAACAATTGCTGTTTACAAGTTTTCGTCTTTGAGTAGAGAGGAAGTAGAAGCTATGCTAGGAATAACTTTAGAGCAAACAAGAGTATATCAGGAAGCCAAAGCTGAAGGTCGAGAAGAAGGTCGAGAAGAACTGTTGAAAGTTGCTGTCCCACTGTTACTAAAAACTGGGATGAGTGTAGAACAGATTGCTCAACAATTTAATATTGCTGTGGAATCTGTGGAGAAATACAGGTAAAACGTTCTACCACAGACGTGAAAGTTTTGCTCACTATGACAAAATGTGTGCTGTTTACAAGTTTTCGTCTTTGAATAGAGAGAGTGGAAGCTATGCTAGGAATAACTTTAGAACAAACAAGAGTATATCAGGAAGCCAAAGCTGAGGGTCGAAAACAGGGTCTAGAAGAAGGTCGAAAAGAACAGGAAGCTGAACTGTTGCCAGTTATCGTTCCACTGTTACTGAAAATTGGGATGAGTGTAGAAGATATTGCTCAACAACTCAATGTTGCTGTGGAATCCGTGGAGAAATACAGATAAGATACACCCTTGATGAGTTATGGCGATCGCATTTCATCTTACCTAAGTTTAGGGGTAAACTCGTTCTGTACACTTGATTAAAAGGCCGCCAAGAGCGATCACCATCACATTTGGCGTATAAGTAATTTCACCACTAGAATACATATATTAGCTTACTTATAGTTGATATATGACATTTGAGAGTTTCTTGATTGCTGTAGCTAGTGTACTTTGGACTAAAGCACAAGAGAAAATCGGCGAAAATATCGGTGATGTTTTATGGACTGCTCCGGGTAAGTTGATAGAATTGCTACGCCGAAAGAATAAAGCACCATCTCTTACCAGTAATGAACCGCAGAGATTAGATTACGGTCAAGCAGTATTAGAACTGACACAAGCAGCACAAGATCCCGAAATTGCTCAAGCTGTTGTGGATGTAGAAGCAGCAGTTAACAATGACAAGTCTGAGGCTGCTAAGGAAATTAAAAATAAAGCAGCAGAAATCAAATCTCATCCATCAGTTGTAAATAACTTTGCGAAGTTAGCAGAAGAAATTAAAGCAGAAAAAGGTGCAATGGTTGCTCAACAAATCACAATTGAGCAACAGAACAATACTTACAACTGACTACAGTCGTCTCCAGGGGAGGAGGGGACAAGGTTAACTCCCGATGACTGGCGTGAAATCTGTCGTGAAATAATTGCAGAACGGCGCAAGCTGACAACAAATCCTTTGACATCAACTGAAGGCGTTGCACTGCAAGTTGATGATGTTTACGTACCACTGGGATTAGTTGAGCGTAAAAAACAGCCAAAGCCTCAAGGTGATATCTCTCCAGAACAGGGTTCAGAACTGTATAAGGAGACAGAAATCACCAAAACATTTAAGCATGATGCTTTTTTAGAAGAAGTTCTCAAACAAAAGAACACGCCGAAAAGTCAGGGTAGGCGAATTGCAATTATTGGTGAACCAGGCGCAGGAAAAACAACACTTTTACAGCAGATTGCTGATTGGGTATCTTGTGAGATTGATCGGTCGATTGTGATTTGGGTATCTTTAGCAGATTTGCGAGGTCAAGAACTAAGACCTTATCTGTTCGAGACTTGGTTGACTCAAGTCGCACAGAAGACAGGTAAAGCTGAAGCCTCTAAGCAACTAAAAGATGATTTTGTTGCTTTATTTAAGCAAAGCAATGTGTGGCTGCTGCTAGATGGATTAGATGAAATGTCCGCATCTTCAGCTAATCCTCTCACAGAAATTGCACGGCAATTCCGTGAAGGAGGGTTAATTTCTCAAGCGCGAATTGTGCTGACTTGTCGGGTTAATCTATGGGATGGCAACGTTAATGCACTTGATGATTTTGATAACTATCGCACTTTAGATTTTTCTTATCCAGAACAGGTAGAAAAATTTATTCACAAATGGTTTGCTACTATTCCCGAAACTGGAAAGCAGTTATGTACTGCGTTGAAAGAACCGGGTAAAGAACGGATTCAGGATTTAGTGAAAAATCCTCTCCGGTTGACGCTGCTGTGCTGGAATTGGCAATCAGGAGATGGTAAGTTACCAGATACTCAAGCAGGACTTTATCAGCAATTTGTTGATGACTTCTACAAGTGGAAAAAAGACGAATTTGCTATCAACTCTCATCAACGTCAGGAACTCAATGTCAAATTGGGGGAATTAGCTAAAGCAGCAATAGACAAAGAAGCAACACGTTTTCGCTTACGGCAAGATTTTGTTAATCGCTTCTTGGGAGATGCCGATGATGAAAAGTCGCTGCTAAATTTAGCACTAAATCGCGGCTGGTTGAACTGTGTAGGGATAGATACAAATAGAAAACCTGTTTACGCTTTCTTTCATGCCTCATTTCAAGAGTACTTTGCTGCTAAAGCAATTAATGACTGGCATTTCTTTCTCAAGCACAATTCTAAAAATCCCAGGCTAGGAACTTATCGCATCTTTGAACCCCAATGGAAGCAAACAATATTGCTTTGGTTAGGACGAGAAGAAGAAAACCTCAAATGGCAAAAACAACAGTTTATTAATGCCTTAGTTAGTTTTAAAGATGGATGTGGCAAGTGGAATAGAGAAGATATAGATAAAGGATTTTATGAATATCGCGCCTATTTTTTAGCCGCAGCAGGAATTGTAGAGTTTAAAGATTTTTATAGAGCCAATGAAATAGTAGCGCAAATTGTCAAGTGGGCAATTGATATGAGGAGTTCAATCGAAGAGGACGCTAAATCAGCACTGCAACAAACAGACCGCACAAAAGCGATCGCAGCTTTGGTGCAACTGCTGCAATCAACTTCTGTGTCTGCCTACACCCGTAGTAAGGCAGCAGATATCTTAAGGACAATCGACCCAAGCAGTGAAAATGCGATCGCTGCTTTTGTGCAACTGCTGCAATCAACTTCTGTGTCTGCCTACACCCGTAGTAAGGCAGCAGATATCTTAAGGAAAATCGACCCAAGCAGTGAAAATACGATCGCTGACTTGGTGCAACTGCTGCAATCAACAACTGTGTCTGACTCCACCCGTAGGGAAGCAGCAGATATCTTAAGGAAAATCGACCCAGGCAATAAAAATGCGATCGCGGCTTTGGTGCAACTGCTGCAATCAACTTCTGTGTCTGACTCCACCCGTAGGCAAGCAGCAGATAGTTTATGGACAATCGACCCAGGCAATGAAAATGCGATCGCTGCTTTGGTGCAACTGCTGCAATCAACTACTGTAGATGACTACACCCGTAGTAAGGCAGCAGATAGTTTAGGGACAATCGACCCAGGCAATAAAAATGCGATCGCGGCTTTGGTGCAACTGCTGCAATCAACTACTGTAGATGACTACACCCGTAGGCAAGCAGCAGATAGTTTATGGACAATCGACCCAGGCAATGAAAATGCGATCACCGGCTTGGTGCAACTGCTGCAATCAACTTCTGTGTCTGACTCCACCCGTAGGCAAGCAGCAGATAGTTTATGGAAAATCGACCCAGGCAATAAAAATGCGATCGCTGCTTTGGTGCAACTGCTGCAATCAACTTCTGTGTCTGACTCCACCCGTAGGCAAGCAGCAGATAGTTTATGGAAAATCGACCCAGGCAATGAAAATGCGATCACCGGCTTGGTGCAACTGCTGCAATCAACTTCTGTAGATGACTACACCCGTAGGCAAGCAGCAGATAGCTTAGGGAGAATCGGCACAGGCAATAAAAATGCGATCGCTGCTTTGGTGCAACTGCTGCAATCAACTACTGTAGATGACTCCACCCGTAGGCAAGCAGCAGATAGCTTAGGGACAATCGGCACAGGCAATAAAAATGCGATCGCTGCTTTGGTGCAACTGCTGCAATCAACTACTGTAGATGACTCCACCCGTGGGCAAGCAGCAGATAGCTTAGGGACAATCGGCACAGGCAATAAAAATGCGATCGCTGCTTTGGTGCAACTGCTGCAATCAACTACTGTAGATGACTACACCCGTAGGCAGGCAGCATATAGCTTAGGGGCAATCGACCCAGGCAATGAAAATGCGATCGCTGCTTTGGTGCAACTGCTGCAATCAACTACTGTAGATGACTACACCCGTAGTAAGGCAGCAGATAGTTTAGGGACAATCGACCCAGGCAATAAAAATGCGATCGCTGCTTTGGTGCAACTGCTGCAATCAACTACTGTAAATGACTACACCCGTAGGCAAGCAGCAGATAGTTTATGGACAATCGACCCAGGCAATGAAAATGCGATCACCGGCTTGGTGCAACTGCTGCAATCAACTACTGTAGATGACTACACCCGTAGGCAGGCAGCATCAAGCTTAGGGGCAATCGACCCAGGCAATGAAAATGCGATCGCTGCTTTGGTGCAACTGCTGCAATCAACTACTGTAGATGACTACACCCGTAGTAAGGCAGCAGATAGTTTAGGGACAATCGACCCAGGCAATAAAAATGCGATCGCTGCTTTGGTGCAACTGCTGCAATCAACTACTGTAGATGACTACACCCGTAGGCAAGCAGCAGATAGTTTATGGACAATCGACCCAGGCAATGAAAATGCGATCACCGGCTTGGTGCAACTGCTGCAATCAACTACTGTAGATGACTACACCCGTAGGCAGGCAGCATCAAGCTTAGGGGAAATTATACAGAATAACCAGCATCGCGTTGAGGTAGTCAAAGCTTTAAGTGGTTATTGGCAATTAAATTATAAATACTACGATCTAGCTTGGAAATGCGCCCAGAATATGCCTTACCCCGATTTCTATCAAGCTTGGCATCAGCATAATTTTGCTACTCGTACAATGCGAAGCTTAAAGAAAATCCTCTTCACCAGAATAATTTAAGCCCTTTTGCAGCAGCGACATTACAAATAGCTATTTAACGGGATGTGCGACTTATTCTTGAAACCCCTCTCCATAGCTTGCTTCTCGTATCTCTCCCCTGCAAGGCTACTGTGTACACACAAGTCTTTTAGAGTTAGTCGATACATTCACAATGTCAAGCAATACATTCACAATGTCAAGCAATACATTCACAATGTCAAGCAATACATTCACAATGTCAAGCAATACATTCACAATGTCAAGCAATACATTCACAATGTCAAGCGATACATTCACAATGTCAAGCAATACATTCACAATGTCAAGCAATACATTCACAATGTCAATGCAGCAACTTATGTGTACACAGTAGCCTGCAATTGTAGAGACTTTGCATATAACGTCTCTACTTTGATTCTTGCTCCCCTTCCCTTGTAGGGAAGGGGTTGGGGGTTAGGTCTAAGAAAAAGTTGCTCAAGGCGTGATATTACCATTAGTTTTCGCCCACTCCATAATGATTGCGTCTTTTTCACAAGGGTTGCCAATGCTCTCTCAAATCCAAACTCAGATATTTAGAATTACTAAACCGTTATCCTATTCATAATAAACGCTGAAAATCTAATCAAACAAACTAAGCTTTAATGATAAATAGCTATTCATTTACTACAGTTGTGGACTCTGCCTACACTATGGCAATGATTTAAATCCAGTGATGAATTTATCAAAAAATACTAAAACAAGTGAATTATGATGCCACAAACTAAACCCCGCGACATTCAAGTCATGCCCATTGGCACTGATACTATAATTGTGCGATCGCGTAGTTGGACAAGATTAAGATTTGAAATTGAATATGCTCTCGCCAAGGGTACAACTGCTAATTCTTATGTAATTCAAGGTGATAAAGTTGCACTGATTGACCCCCCAGGAGAAACCTTCACGCAAATTTACCTGGAAGCTTTACAGCAAAGGATTGATGTCAAAACCATTGATTATGTCATTCTTGGTCACGTTAACCCCAATCGTGCCACCACATTAAAAGCATTGCTGGAACTCGCACCACAAATTACTTTCGTTTGTTCCAATCCAGGGGCAATTAATTTGCGGGGTGCGTTAGAAAATCAGGAATTGCCAATTCTCGTCATGCGGGGGGATGAAAACCTAGATTTAGGCAAAGGTCATGATTTGCAATTTATCCCCATACCCAACCCCCGTTATGCAGATGCACTCTGCACCTACGACCCCGAAACAGAAATTCTCTATTCAGATAAATTATTTGCAGCGCATATTTGCGGTGATCAAGTATTTGATGAAGGTTGGCAATCTATCAACGAAGACCGCCGCTATTATTTCGATTGTGTGATTGCACCCCACGCTAAACAAGTAGAAACAGCACTAGATAAACTCGCTGATTTACCTGTGCGGATGTACGCCACCGGACACGGGCCGATAGTCCGTTACGGTTTAATTGAACTTACCCACGCCTATAGAGAATGGATTCAACAGCAAGCCTCGGCTGACTTGACAGTAGCATTGATTTATGCTTCAGCTTATGGAAATACAGCAACATTAGCTCAGGCGATCGCACGGGGAATTACTAAAGCGGGTGTGGCAGTAGAATCAATTAACTGCGAATTTACCGAACCAGAAGAAATCCGGGCGGCTGTGGAAAATTCGGCTGGTTTTGTCATTGGTTCGCCTACCCTTGGCGGCCATGCACCTACACCAGTGCAAACAGCGTTAGGAATTGTCTTATCCACCGCCACTAACAATAAACTTGCGGGTGTGTTTGGTTCATTTGGTTGGAGTGGGGAAGCAGTTGATTTAATTGAAAGCAAACTCAAAGATGCTGGTTATCGGTTTGGTTTTGATGCTATTCGCGTGAAATTCAAACCCAACGATGCAACTTTGCAATTGTGTGAAGAAGCCGGAACTGACTTTGCTCAAACCCTGAAGAAAGCTAAAAAAGTTCGTGCATCCAGCCAACCCGCCACCAACGTAGAACAAGCCGTGGGGCGAATTGTCGGTTCTTTATGTGTTGTCACCGCCAAACAAGGGGATATTTCCAGCGCGATGTTAGCCTCTTGGGTAGCGCAAGCTAGCTTTAATCCTCCTGGTTTAACTATTGCTGTTGCTAAAGATAGAGCAGTGGAAAGCCTAACACACTCAGGTGATAAATTTGTCCTTAACATACTCAAAGAAGGCAATCACTTGGGATTGATGAAACAGTTCCTCAAACCCTTTAGCCCCGCACAAGACCGATTTGCTGATGTCGCCACTGAAGAAGCGGAAAACGGCAGTCCTATACTTAAGGATGCTTTAGCATACTTGGAATGTTCAGTACAAAACCGCCTGGAATCAAGCGATCATTGGTTGGTTTATGCGACTGTCGAGAATGGCAAAGTGCTAAATCAAGATGGCGTGACGGCTGTACATCACCGGAAATCAGGGAATCATTATTAATTGTTGATTGTGCCAATTTTATATACCTCTTGCAAAAGTCTGAAAATGAGATGTGTCATTCTGAATGAAATGTATAATCTCTGAGATGTTTCGCTTCGCTCAACATGACAGCTTCAGCATTTATGCAAGAGGTCTTATGATTAGAGAGTGGTTGCAAGGCGAGTATTCCATCAGCACAGATATCAATCAGCTAATCTAATCGCACTTCCAATCCCAGGCTTTTGGGAAGGAGCAGTTAAATGGATACTGTTGTAATAAATTTAGAGCCAGCAGTTCGCCTCACTGATGAGCAGTTTTATCAAATCTGCATGGCGAATCGGGATTTAAGCCTAGAACTGAATGCCCAAGGAGAACTGATTATTGTGCCACCAGTAGGCGGAGAAAGTGGAAGTCATGAAGCTAGGCTAATTACTGATTTAGAAATTTGGAATCGCCAAACAAAATTAGGAGTAGTTTTCAGTTCCTCGACAATATTCCGGCTACCGAACGGAGCAAAACGATCGCCTGATGCAGCTTGGATAAAATTGTCACGATGGGAAGCACTTACTATTGAGGAACGGGAAAAATTTCCGCCATTAGTGCCAGATTTTTTAATTGAACTGAGATCAAAGAGCGATCGCCTTAAGTCTCTCCAAGATAAGATGCAGGAATATATTGAGAATGGCTTGCGCTTAGGCTGGTTAATTAAACCTCAAGATGGAGAGGTGGAAATTTACCGTCAGGGACAGCTAAAAGAATTAGTGAAAATGCCAAGTCTACTTTTTGGTGAAGATGTTTTACCTGGGTTCGAGTTACAGGTATAGTCAACCTTTTGCTTTATGAGATTTGACAGCCCCAGAATCCCGGTATCAAATACCAGAATCCCGGTATCTTGAAGATACCGGGATTCTTAGAAGCTTTATCTCGCTTAGATAAAGATTAAGTAAAAACACTGTACTTAATCTTTATTTAACCTTTCCTTATGAATTACTTAACTTAAAACAAATAACCTCTCAGATGTACCCGTAGTTCGTGATTCGTCTAACTCCCCATGACGACTTGCGACTAATTTAGTTGACTCGGCAAACATACATGAATTATCCACAAAGCTCTAATTAAGCTTTGTGGGTAAATTTTCATGTGTTTAATCGGCGGTAAGGCAAGAGTTACACCGTGTCTGAAATCAAGAAGTTAAGCGTTTTAAAATTCACTACAATCATGTCTATCAAAAAGCTTATCAGCCTACTAGCTCCATCTGCTATTTTGTTAGGAGCAATGGCAACTCCAGCAGCAGCATTGACGCTCAAACCTATTGGTACTTACAACACAGGTATCTTCGTTGGAGGGGGAGCAGAAATCCCGACTTATGATCCTCTGACTCAAAGACTGTTTGTAACCAATGCAAGCACTAACACTATTGACATCATCAATATTAGTGACCCAACTAAGCCTTCATTATTTAAGACTCTTGATATTACTACCTATGGTGGTGGGGCTAATAGCATCGCCTTCAAGAATGGCTTGTTAGTAGCAGCAGTGGAAGCATCTACCAAGCAAAATAATGGTCAGGCTGTATTTTTTAACGCCAATGGTGATTTCTTAAATTCTGTCACAGTGGGAGCGTTACCTGATATGCTCACCTTTACACCTGATGGAACTCGTGTGTTAGTAGCTAACGAGGGTGAACCAAATAGTTACAATCAAGCCGATAGCGTTGACCCAGAAGGCTCAGTGAGTATTATTAATCTTGCTGATTTTAGTGTAATTAACGCTGGCTTTACCCAATTTAACAGCCAGATTGATCAGCTACGAGCTGCGGGAGTGAGAATCTTTGGCCCTAATGCTACTTTTGCTCAAGATGTAGAACCAGAATATATCACTGTTTCTGAAGATTCTACTAAAGCTTGGGTGGCTTTGCAGGAAAATAATGCGATCGCCATCCTCGACTTGATCAATAATGAGTTTACAGACATTATCCCTTTAGGTTTCAAGGATCATAGCCTACCAGGAAATGGTATTGATGCAAGCGATCGCGATAATGCTATCAACATTGCTAACTGGTCTGTCTGGGGGATGTACCAACCCGATGGTATAGCCTCCTACCAAGTCAACGGTGAAACTTACATTGTCACAGCTAATGAAGGTGATGCTCGTGACTACGATGGTTTTAGTGAAGAAGTGAGAGTGGGTAATAATGCTTATCAACTCGACCCCACCGCTTTCCCTAATGCTGCTGTTTTAAAACAAAATGCAAATCTAGGACGCTTAACAGTCACGACAACTCTTGGTGATGAGGATAGTGATGGTGATTTTGAAAAGATTTACGCTTTTGGTGGTCGTTCCTTCTCAATTTGGAAATCGGATAAAGATACAGGCAAACTTAGCCTAGTCTATGACAGTGGCGACGACTTTGAGCAAATCACCGCCCAATTGTTACCTGACTTCTTTAACTCTAATCATGAAGAGAGCAACTCATTTGATAACCGCAGCGACAACAAAGGCCCAGAACCAGAAGATGTCAAAATAGCCGAAATTAACGGTCGCTTTTACGCCTTCGTTGGATTAGAGCGCGTTGGGGGTGTGATGGTTTATGATATCACCGACCCAATTAAACCTACTTTTGTTGAATACGTTAACAATCGTGATTTCAACGTTAGTCCAACCATAGATGGTAAAACTAATCCCGCAGTGGGAGACTTAGGAGTAGAAGGGCTTCTCTTCATTTCAGCCAAAGATAGCCCCAATGGTAAACCTTTGTTGGTGACAGCCAATGAGGTTAGTGGAACTACAACTATTTTCTCAATTGATGATGGGATAAAATCTGTACCTGAGCCTGGAACTATCTTTGGTTTATTAGCTGCTGCTGCAATGGGTATGCTGAAATTTAAGCGTCAAAACTAAAGCGTAGATTCCTTAGAACCCCGGTTTCTCTAAGAAACCGGGGTTCTAGCCTTTGGCTATATACCAGGGTGAGAACGAGGGCTGTACGCCATCGCAACCACAAATTAATCTATGCGCTTTTCTAAATACTGACCAATCATCAACTGTTCCCCAGCGCGGGAAATAATGGTTTGTCTGGTGCGATATTTACTACCAACTAACTTTAACTCTTCCTCAAAGACTGAACCGTTATACTCTGTCCGCAGACATAGAGTTTTTGGGTTGGGGAAAGAATAATTGGCGGTGACTGGCTTAGATGTAGCAAAACCGCGATCGCGATATAATGTGCTTCCTAAAGCCCCAAATAATGTAGACCCTTGGGACTCCTTGCGATTTTTGAGGGTGTCTGTGCTAGACCAGTTAACTTCAGCACCGCAAATTAACATCACTGCATCATTTAAATCATGTATTTGAGCCAGTTTTTGCAATTCATCACATCCTGGTTCTAAAAATCGGATGGTGATCATACTCTGTATTTCTTTAGTGTCACCGTCTGGAAGAGTATAGTAACGCCTTTCTGAGAGCCACTGACCAACTGATTCTCGGAAAAATTCGATGATTTGGGATTCGTCAGCAGTATGTGCAATTTTTAACGGTGATATCACTCGTAACTGTCCTCACCTAAAAGGAATAAAAATTTGGCTTCATCTATATAATACATGGAGATAAAAGGCAATTATAGTTTAAAATTTTTAATATATTTGGATGAATACCGAGATCCCCAGTAATTGCGCTGGTGTTTTTGCTACTATGAAGATATATGTTTAGTAAAGCTAACTATTTCTATTTCAAACAATCGTGGCGGCAATATCGAAATCTAAATTATTCTCTGATTTAGACTGCCACAGGTACTATATTTTGGGCTATTCCAAATTTTTGGGCTGGAATTGATACCAGTGTTATAGTCAAATCAAATCTCAAATATGTTTTGCCTGTGCATGAACAATGTATTAGTAAAACTAGTTTTGACATTATTTGGTAAACATAGTAAGGTTTGACACAAAAAAGGTTTTCAACACAATTTGTATATTCTCCAGATTTCTCAGCCAGCAAGATATACACGGGTTTGTTTGGTTACAAAAAGCTGTTATCTCAAAAACTTGTTTAAACAAGCTAAATAGATAATTTTGAACTAAAATTACAGCAAAAATCAATGAAGCAACAAACTTACACGCCTATTGGGCAGTTAATTAATACACACTCTAATTGTAGTGTAGAAAATCATACGCAAAAAAGTAGGGTTTCCTATTTCTTATTTATAGCTTGTCTATTCAGCATGGGTATATTAACTGCTAGTTGTGGCTCTTTACCAAAAGAATCAGCGACAGCACAGCCTCAGCAAAATACCAGAGGCGGCGGTGGTCAAGCAACACCAGTAGATGTAGCCATTGCCCGGATAGATAGATTGCAACCACAAATAGAATATACAGGTACAACCACACCATTCCAAATCATATCGTTGCGATCGCAAGCAGAAGGCAGGCTGTTATCTTTAAACTCAGATGTTGGCGATACAGTCAAAAAAGGTCAAACCGTTGGTCGATTAGATGACACCCTACTATTAACAAACTTAAAACAAGCCGAAGCTGAACTAGCAGCCTTGCAATCAGAAGTAGCCAGGGCTAAGACCCAAGTCAGTAACGCCCGTGCAGAAGTAGAAAGAGCGCGACTAGAGTTAGTCCAAGCCCAAGCAGATGCTAACCGCCAACAGAAATTATTCAAAGAAGGGGCAATCTCTGAACAGCTTGCGGAACAAGCAAACACCAAAGCTCAGACAGCAGCCCAAGCACTGCGGGCTACCGAAGAGCAAGTCCGCACCGCACAACAAGCCGTAGCCGCAGCCCAAGGTAGAGTATTCGCCCAAAAAGCAGTATTAGCCCAAGCACAAGAACGCAGATCATACACTCGTTTGACATCTCCCCTCACTGGTGTAGTCACCGAAAAAGTCACAGAGCCAGGAAATCTTTTACAAGCAGGTGGCGAAGCTTTAAAAATTGGTGACTTTAGCCGGATTAAAGTTGTTGTGCAAGTTTCCGAATTAGAATTGAGTCAAATTCAAGTAGGGCAATCTGTACAAGTCCGCTTAGATGCCTTCCCCCAGGAAAAATTAATTGGTAGAGTCACCCGCATTTCTCCCACCGCCGATGCTACAGCCCGCTTAATCCCAGTAGAGGTGGTGATTCCCAACAGTAACAACAATATCGGTAGTGGGTTACTAGCAAGAGTAAATTTTGCCCCCCAAACACCACAGCGAGTAGTGGTGTCACAGACAGCCTTGCAAAAGTCAGCTAAAATCACACCCCCAGGCGAAGTAGAAGAACAGAATGGG
Organism: Nostoc sp. UHCC 0870; assembly: GCF_022063185.1. Classification (NCBI taxonomy): domain Bacteria; kingdom Bacillati; phylum Cyanobacteriota; class Cyanophyceae; order Nostocales; family Nostocaceae; genus Nostoc; species Nostoc sp. UHCC 0870. Next base: position 4,036,993 of record NZ_CP091913.1, read on the forward strand.
AAACTTTATGTAGTGAAAGACTCAGAAGGTAAAACCAAAGTCACAGCGCGCGCTGTCACCCTAGGGAAAAAAGCTGATGGTAAAGTGGAAATTTTATCTGGCTTACAACCAGGCGATCGCTATGTCGTTCGTAGTGGAAAACCTTTAAAAGATGGGGAAACTGTACGTCTTTCAATTCTTTCAGATAAGTGATGAGTGCTGTTAGCGGTAGCGAGGCGTTTAGCCGGTGCTGAGTAATGAGTAATGAGTAATGAGTAATGAGTGGTGAGTGGTGTTAGCGGTAGCGCGGCGTTTAGCCGGTGCTGAGTTTGGTAAAAAATCAGTTTTTTGAATTTTTAATTCCCTCAAAGGGTGTTGAATGGGAGTGACGCGAAGAAATGCAGCAAGTTAATAAAAGTGGTGGATTTAGTATCAGTGCCATATCCATTCGCCAACATATTGGCACACTGATGCTAACCTTAGCAGTAATAGTTTTGGGTATCTTTTTCGTTATTAAACTACCCGTAGACTTATTACCTTCAATTACCTACCCCCGTATTGGTATACGCATACAAGCACCTGGTGTCTCCCCAGAGGTAGCAATTGATGAAGTCACCAAACCTCTAGAAGAAGCTTTTTCTGCTACTGAGGGTGTGATACAAGTTTTTTCTCAAACTCGTGAAGGACAAGTAAGTATAGATTTATACTTCCAACCAGGGGGAAATATTGACCAAGCTTTAAACGATGCCACAGCTGCCTTTAATAGAGCTAGAAGCACTTTACCAGATAGCATTGAATCACCGCGCTTATTTAAAGTAGACCCTTCCCAGTTACCTGTTTACGAATTTGCATTAACTTCCCCATCCTTAACCGGGGTTGATTTGCGGGTATTTGCCGAAGAAGAACTCGCCCGTGAATTAGGTGTTGTCCCTGGAGTCGCCGGGGTAGCTGTGTCAGGAGGTTTGCAAGAAGAGATTAGAGTCAACCTTGATTTAGACCGCTTGCAAGCCTTGGGTATAGGTTTAACTGATGTCCTCGATGATTTGAGAGACCGCAACCAAGACATTTCCGGCGGTAGAATTTTGGGCGCAAATTCTGAACAACTTACCCGGACTGTAGGACGCTTTCAAAATGCGGATGAAATTAAAAACTTATCTTTTGAAGTATCTACCCCAGCAACCAGTACGCAGTCCCCAATCCCCAATCGTCGTGTCTATCTAAGAGACTTTGCCGAAGTTATCGACGGTTCAGAACAGCAAAGGATTTATGTTTCCCTCAACGGTGAACCAGCCGTCAAAGTAAGTATTCAAAAGCAGCCAGATGCAAATACTATCAGTGTAGTTGATGGGGTAAAAACACGTTTAGAACAGTTGCAACAATCTGGTGTCATCGAGGAAGGGACAATCATGACACCTACCTTAGATGAATCAAAGTTTATCCGTAATTCTATCGCCAATGTTACAACATCTGGGCTAATTGGTACAGCACTAGCCGCGATCGCAGTTCTCTTATTTCTTGGTTCTCTAAGGCAAACTTTTATTATCGTCGTTGCCATTCCCTTAGCTACCCTAGCAGCAATTATCTTGATGGGGATCTTTGGCTTAACTCTCAACGTTTTTAGTTTGGGTGGTTTAGCCTTGGGTGTGGGTATTGTCGTAGACAACTCCATCGTCATGTTAGAAAACATTGCCGAAGGTGTCGGGATGACTCCCGGTAAGGATAATCAAAGCCGTTTACGTCCAAAACAATTAATTGCTCAAGCAGAACAAAGTAGCCGAGAAGTAGAATCAGCCTTAATCGCCTCCACTAGCACCAACTTAGTAGCAGTGTTACCGTTCTTGCTCATTGGGGGCTTTATTGCTTTACTATTCAATGAATTAATTCTCACCATTAGCTTTTCGGTCGCTACTTCCATTGTGATTGCAGCTACCGTTGTGCCGATGCTCGCGTCTCGAATGTTAGGATGGCAAGTTTCGAGTTCTTTGAGTGAATTTTGGCTATTGCGGCAGTTTAATCGCAGCTTTGAAGCAGCTACCAGAATGTATGCTGGCTTCTTAAAGATGATATTACGCTGGCGGTTAGTAACGATCGCGATCGCAATTATCCTCTTTGGTGGTGGTAGCTTGTGGATGTCCCCCCAAATTCCCCAACAAATCCTCCCGCGCATCAACACAGGACAAGCCAATTTATTCGCCCAGTTTCCCCCAGGGACACCTCTAGAAACTAACCGCAAAGTTATGAGTGCGGTGGAAGAAATTCTCCGCCAACAACCAGAAACAGAATATGTTTTCTCTACAGCTGGTGGTGCATTATTTGGAACTAGTACCAATGCCAATCCCCTACGCGGTACTAGTAATATTACCCTCAAACCCGGTAGTAATATAGATGCTTACGTTGAAAGAGTCACACAAGCTTTTAACAAGTTAAATTTAGCAGGTATTCGCCTCCGCCTATCCCCAGGTCAGGTAAGAGGTTTAATCCTGAATAACTCCCCTGTCCGCAATGCTGATGTTGACATCATTCTTCAGGGTAATAGTTCACAAGCCTTAGAACAAGCTGGTCGTCAAGTTCTAGCAGCCTTAGAAGAACGTGCCACCCTAACCAGATTCCGCCCCGATGCCGATGATAGACAACCAGAAATTCAAATCCGCCCCGACTGGGAACGAGTTGCAGCTTTAGGACTAACTACCCAAGATATCGGTAACACAATTCAAACAGCCCTGGAAGGTAGCATCCCCACTCAATTACAACGGGACAATCGTTTAGTAGATGTGAGGGTGCAGTTAAATGAATCTTCAGTACAAACACCTTCTCAACTTCAGAGATTACCCTTATTTGTTGATAGTAATCGCCAAGTCCGCTTAAGCGATGTAGCCCAAATTGTCGAAGACCAAGCCCCAGGAGAGATTCAACGCATCAACCAACGCCAAGTTGTCATCTTTGCAGGCAACCTAGCAGAAGAGGCTAGCCTCAGTGATGCCTTAATACAGGTAGAAGCTGTACTAGATAGCCTAGACTTACCAGAAGGTGTCAGCATCTTACCCAGTACAGCCGCCACATCTAATCAAGAACTCCAAAGTTCACTGCAAATTCTAGGCGGATTAGCTACCTTTTTAGTATTTGTAGTCATGGCAGTGCAGTACAATTCCCTCATTGACCCCCTAGCCATTATGTTCACAATTCCCCTAGCCTTAGCTGGTGGTATTTTTGGACTTTACCTGACTCAAACTGCCATTGGTGCAACTGTCATTGTCGGTGCAGTTTTACTCGTGGGAATTGTGGTTAACAACGCTATCATCATGGTTGAATTAGCCAACCAAATCCGTGAACGAGAGCAAATCGATCGCAAAACTGCTATTTTGCAAGCTGCACCGCAAAGATTACGCCCCATTTTAATGACTACCATCACCACTGTTTTAGGTATGTTCCCCTTAGCATTAGGAATTGGGGAAGGGTCAGAATTTCTGCAACCATTGGGTGTAGTTGTGTTTTCTGGTTTATCCTTAGCAACACTCTTGACACTATTTATTATCCCTTGCTTCTATACCCTACTTCACGATTTACTAGGGGGGAGTTGGATCAAGTCAATATCTTTGTGGCTACGTCTATGGAGGAGAAAATTAAATAAAGTGTAATTAGGCACTAAATTCAACAAGATGCAGACCGTGTTTGGGAAGAGATTATTCACAGGCTCAGGGCTGACAAGGAGCGTGGTGAATTTGCTGGAGTCCACGTAGCCCCAAATTCTAGTGCAGACATCCCAGATGATGAAAACATGGGAGTGCGGTTAGTTTTACTCATGAGTAATGAGTCATGACTCATTACTTATTATGATTCCTATGTTCAATAAGACTCACAGGAAACATTATTCCCCGCTTCTTGGTAGGAGGATTTAGTGTATTGAATACTCTGTCCCAAAATCCCTGAATGCCATAATTTCCCTGAAAGCAAGTGTGATGAAGATCATGGAAATCTGATGGAATAAAAAATATTGACAAAGAACTATGACCTTCTAAATTATAAGCATTCCCTATAATGCTCCATGCACAAAGTTGAGTGATGTCGTATCCAAATATAAATATAGGTAAAATGTCTGTGAGCGTAACAATTACATATTCAATAAAACTCTTATGTCCAGCCACAAAACTTGAGGAATCACGAAATTCATGATGTTTAAGATGGATTTTTTGCAAGAACTTCCTGTGTAGTAGCCAATGGGCAACATAAAAACAAAAATCAGCAACTACTATTCTCATCAAAAACCATCCAAAATTGAGGATTAAGCTATTTCCTCTATGAACTTCTGGGGCTAGATATAGAATTATTGATGCTGATATCAAAGCTTTCATTTCTCCTATGATGACACCTTTTACAGTGAAAATGGGAAATGATTGCTTTTTTACTTTCTTAACTCTTACTATCAGTTTATCTCTAAGAGAATCATTAGTTTTGATTACTTTTTCAATGAAAAAACCAATACTATAAAATGAAATAGAACCAACTAGCCAGTACAAAATAACTTGCATTATCAAGTTGGTTTCGGTTTTATTTAAAAACCAGTAAAAAACCTGCTGAACAATCGTGCAGCTAATAGCAATTTTTACGAAAAACTCAAGTTCATAACACAAATTCAAGAAATATTGCATCTATATAACCTCAATATTTATAGAAAATAATGTTTCTGGTTGTGATATAATTTTTACTCTTCACAACTTGCGCTGGAAGGATGAAGTAGAATACTTTCTTCAAGTAAGGTATCCATGAACATTTTGCAAAGAATACGCTGTATATGGAGATGTTTTCCTGGCTTCACTTTTGTCAATGTCCGCAGCAACAAGTTAGATTCACCAAGACTTTCCACTCCATCTATTTGTGTAGATTCGAGGACATCTGAATAATTTGCTTTTAACTCTTGTCCTACTTCCTCAATGACTCTGTAGACATGAGCTAGGTTGGAATTATAAGGTACACCAACTTCCACTACTGCAAATATATACTGTTTGGAGTAATTGGTAATTGAGCCAATATCCCCATTGCGAATAATCTGTAATTGACCATTAGGATGTCTAATGCGGGTGGTTCTTAGTTCAATCGCCTCAACTATACCTTCAACAGTTTTCTCTTCGAGTTTCCCTGCTTCTATATAGTCCCCTACTAAATAGTAGTTTTCAAACAGAATAAAGAAGCCGCAAACTATATCACTAATTAGTGTCTGTGCGCCTAGACCTACAGCTATACCCACAATACCTGCACCAGCCAGTATAGGAGTCGGATCAATGTCGAGGGTATAAAGAATCGAAATTCCCACGCTGAAATAGATTAAATATTGTAATAAACTCCGAAACAGAGGAACAAGCGTTAAACGCCTACTTCTTTGCATTTCAGTCAAATTTTGGTTTTTGAATAGCACCTCTTCAACGAGTAAGTAGACGATTTCAAACAACACACGACTCATAAAGATGATGGCGATGATCTTGATAAGTCGTGGACCAAAAGCAGCCAGGTTGGCTATGAATTGTACTTGCTGGGTGACTAATGTTGCCATACAGACGTAGATGACAAATTCCAGACACCGTTTCAAAAAGGGTATTAGGTGTTGGAGGCGATCGTAGAATCGCAACAGGTTCTCAGGGCTGGAATATCTGATGCTGAGAACATCTAGGGTATCAACGATCGCAGCCACTGCTTTCAAGATAAGCAATCCCACCGCAATAATCAGATAGATTCGCAGGGCGATGTACAGATATTCTGAAACTACACCTGGTAACTTGAGAAACTGAGTACAGGAAATGATTACCCACAGCCAAATTCCACCTTTGATTCTTTGATTGAGGGCGTTAAAGAAAGCATCAATACTTTCATCATCGGCGGTATTTCTTTCTAAGTTCTTAGCGTAAGTGCTAGCTAGCTTCAGTCCATATTTGAGGAATTTCAGTGCGATCGCGGCTACAATGGCCGTACCAATACTCTGAGCAATCCCAATTCCCAATGTGATCCAAAATCCTGATGGGATACGCTGAATTAGAGCGAGTTTATACTGTTGTAGGTTTTCACCGCGATAGATTAGAAAACTATTAGCACCTACAATCAAAATGCACAACACTAAGCAAGTCAGTAACAAAAACCCTGTAATATTGCGACGTAGTATTTTGAGCTTGATATCGTTACTTTTCAGTATTGAAACTTTAATCAATAGCTTAAATAACTTTCCTAAAAGCCATGACAATAGTAAGAAAATAAAGATGCAAATGCCAATTTCAGCCAAGATAATTAATATGTTCATTTCGATATATAAAACTTAATCTGATGGGAAATTTTAACCTGGTAATTTGGATTTTCCTGATTTTAATAGTATAGATTAAACTAGTTAGTGCAATTACTTAAAATTAATTTATAGATGGCTTTAAACGGGCAGGAAAAATAGGTGACAATGGAAATTTACATCAGCACAGATATTGAAGCAGATGGCCCTATCCCTGGGCCGTACTCCATGCTCAGTATTGGCTCGGCAGCTTATACCGCAGATAAACAATTGATCGCAACCTTTACGGCAAACCTGGAAACCTTGCCAGGGTCACAAGGTCATCCCAAAACCATGAAATGGTGGTCAGAACAACCAGAAGCTTGGGAAGCTTGCCGAGTTAACCCACAACCACCAACACAGGTGATGCAGAACTATCACGCTTGGTTACAAGCACTACCCGGTAAACCAATCTTTGTGGCCTATCCAGCTGCTTTCGATTTTATGTTTGTGTATTGGTATTTGATCAACTTTGTGGGAGAGAGTCCCTTTAAGCATTCAGCACTAGACATCCGCTCCTATGCAATGGCATTTCTGCAACGTAATTATGGTGAATCAGGAAAGGAAAACCTCCCAACTGAGTGGTTAGAGGAGATTCCTTTAGCCCATATTGCTCTGGATGATGCCATTCAACAGGGTAAGTTGTTCTGCAATTTGTTGCAGAACAACTTACAGCGTGAACATTAATTTACTGGCTAGCTATGGACATAGTATCAAGATTTAATACTGTCGAGATAAGCCTTAATCGCGGGTAGTGCTGTCATCTTTTCATAGAAGAAATTGTTGACAATATTCATCACCTCTGATTGTGCTGCATCTACCTGTGGTCCGAGGGGAACACCTGCTTCCTGACGACAGATGGAACGGTATAGACGCAGAAGATGGCGGACAATCTCCAATTCCTCTTCCCCTTCCAATACCTTGATGACTGACATAATTAACTCATCAGTCTGATCGAGAATGCTATCGATATCAAAGACGGTACTTTTTTCGGTAGCCTCTTGGACAGTTCGTACCAGTGCATGGACTTGGTAAAGTAATGCAGCTGGTTCGTCAAAGAGTTCGCGCAAAAATGCTGCTTCCTCATACTGTCCATTCAGTCGGAAGATGTTATAGAGGCGTTTAGCTGCTTTGCCATAGTTAGCACCATCTTCCTTAACACATTTCTTCACTTCCTTTTCCAACCGCCCTATATAATCATCCATGACATCGGTGGAGACTTGCTTCACCAGTTTGGAAAAAATGGGGGCAGATTGGGCATCTAGGTAAACCTCTTGAAAATAGCCGTCCAAATAGCCATCTAGGGGCGTAATCGTTCCATCGGGAGCTTCCCAGGTGACATCCAACATATTGCTAGCGTTGGACAATTGACCGCGTACCTGATCAGCAATCACCCAGTCGAGCTTACACCAACCTGGATCGTCAGCGACAGAATCCCAGGTAATGATGACAGGATTTCCTTGAGAGTCGATTGCCTCAATTTGTCCAGCTACAATCTCGTCAGGTAGCCATGCAATTGGTGATCCTTTACTACAAGTGCGATCGCTGCGGGTAACATCTTGGGGATAGCTACCAAATTTCAGTTCAATTAATTGAAAGTTGGGGCCAGACAAGCTGCTGATTCCTTTCTCACGCATAATTCGGGCGAGAATTTGGCAGGCTTCAGTCCGGGTGGGGGCAATAATATTCACCCGCTCGAAATAATCGCAGTCTCCAGGATAAGTTTGTACCTTGGATTGAGCGGCTGAACCAGATAGAGCTAAAGCGGTTTCTACGACACCGGGAACATCATCAAATTCTACAATTCTGCCGATCGCCCGAAACCTTTCCAGGTCTTTTGGATCGAAATCCAACATGGTGACTTTGTGACCAAATACACCAGTTTCTTGATCGATGGTAATATCGCTGTCCCCTGTCGCTTCCGTAATCGACTTCATCCAGCGTTCTAATTCTTGCTCATTGAGTTGAACCCCCAATCTGTTGGCAGATTCAATTACACGCTGGCGTGCATCTGCGGTTTGGTCTGATGTTGTACTCATTTTTATATCCTCTATTTCAGAAATACAAATATCTTGTCAAGGCTTAGTTTCGGTTGTTGAAATTCTGCCATCTAAATATTGTCAAAATCTTTCATTAAACCTCCCAGGAGACCCCCACTATATCGGTACTCCGATTAGTGGTGGGTGATTGACTAAACCTCTCCTACTTTTAAGCACAATGATTTATTTCGGCTTCCTGATGAGAAAGTGAAACACTAGTAAATTAGTTGCACGGAATTACTGGTTGATGACAATCCTAAAACCAGCGTGCTGATAAAAATTGGGGCGAAACCAGTTGCGGTAATACTTTAAAGCTTCTGTACCGTTAGTGATCCAACATCCACCTAACATCATATTATGTTTGTCATCAAAAAATATAGCAGAATTGTCTTCATAAAGAAAGTGAGGTTTATATCCTGAAAGCGGATTTAAGTTATCACTTAACCATTCCCAAACATTCCCCCGTAAATCGTACAATCCAGAGGGACTTTTGGCGGTTTCTAGCATCCCCACTGGACTAGGTGAGCCAAATCTTAAATTGAGATTATAATTTTCTATATCTTTTATTAAACCGTTACCATAAGTTGCTAAATGGTATTCAGCTTCACTCATTAAACGAGTATTTTTACCTTGCCAACGACAGTAAGCCATTGCTTCATAGTGATTGACTTCTACAGGCCAATCTAGGGGTAAGTCTACCTCATCAAACATGGCTCGATATTTATAATTACCATTTTCAGGTAGCCAAAATTTCGGATGTTTAATGTTGTTTTCAGTTTTCCAGCACCAAGATTCTTCATGCCAATAATCTTGATTTTCGTAGCCTCCAGCCTTGACAAAATAGAGAAAATCAGCATTGGTAATCAGATATTGACTGGCTAAGAAAGGTGCAACTTCAACAGTGCGATCGCCATAATCAATATCCCATCCATAGGTCGAATCATCAAAGGCTTTACCGAGTTTTACTACTCCCCCTCCTACTTCCACCATTTGATTCTGAGAAGTGTAACCATTAGCCGGAGCATATTCCCAATTTTCAGGCCGTTTTAATCTCTCAATTGGCAGTTGGCGAATTAACATCGAAGAAGTTTCAATGTGAATACGTTGGTGTTCTATGCCCATTATTAAAGCCCAAAGGGGATGATTGGGATGAATTGGTAGAGTAATTGGGGTGGTTTTAATAAATTCAGAAATTATGGAATATGCTCGTTCTCGATATTCCCAAGCCTTTGCAACTTCTGGCCATTCCAGATGTGCGATCGCTTGATTTAATTCCTCTGGTTTTTCTGGATCAACACCAATTTCAAACAGTATTTCATAGTCTGAATGAAGGCGTTTTTCTAATAAGCCCACCTGGATTAACTTATTGATGTAAAAAACAGGCGAATGACCCAGATAAAAAATGAGAGGATTTCTGAGAGGGTCGGGGTTAAGATAAAAGGTTTCTTCGCCGACCAGACTTTCCAAAAGTCTATCTTCCAGTCGCCAAGCATTATCAAAGTAATCGAAAATATCTTGGTTATTGCAACTATCAAGTTTTAGCAGTTCAGTAGATTGAATAGTTTTCATTACTTTCCTTAGTTTTTGATAGCATTTCGAGTTTTTTGATAGTTCTCTGGATCTGTTCTTAATTCGATATGCAAAAAATCAATTCCCTCTTGCTCTAAAAGTTCTAGAATAGCCAGATTTAAGTTTTTCTCCGCCTCAAAATAGAGATTGTCATCATTAACAAATGCCATCATTTCAATGATGCGGGCATTATCTTCAATTTTTTTAAACCGTACTATACATGATGGAGAAAAGCCAGTCATAGACTTAGGCATTTCTTGAATAGCATCACAAATTCTGGCAGTTTGCCGTGCGGAAATCCCATCAATTTTCAGAATAACATTAAGTCCCCACTTTAATTCTTTGCCTGGATTTTGTGACCAATTTTCCACAATCCCGCTAATCATTCGGGAGTTGGGCATTTTGATAATAGAACCCCACTTAGTTACATGGAGGGTTGTAGTTCTAAATCCGATATTGAGTATTTGCACAAAACCATCTACTCCTGATACTCCCACCCAGTCACCTTCTCGATAGAGTTTATCGGAATAGATAATAAGTGTACAAAACCAGTCATAAACAATATCTTTCAACAGCAAACCTAAAGTGATACCAGCACCACCTAATAGACCAACTAGTGCAGCCGCCGATTGTCCTAAAAATATCTCACTTATCTTGATTGCCAGTACAATAATTGCTGCTGATTGAAAAATCTTTGGCATCAATGGTCTGAGCAACTCATCAAGCTCAGTTTCAGTATGTAGCACTACATTGGCTATTATCTGACCTAAAATAGAAGAGCTTCGGTAAATAACATAAGCAACTATAAAAATGACTATTAAATTTAGTATCCTACCAATGGTATTGGTCAATTGAGAGCCTAAATTATCTGCCAGAATTTCCTTGATTAACCAAAATCCACCAATCTGAATTATCCAACTTAAAGCAGGCTTGACAACTATTATCAATTCATCATCAAGTGTACTTTTTGTTTTGCTAGTAAATCGCTCAATGCTCTTAATAACGACTCCAACAAAAAACCGCCTCAATATCTGCGTCACTGTCAAGATAAGAATAACAGCTGCAATTTTGGCAATCGGGATGCTGGAGTAGTTGATATTATTTAGTGTGTTCCAAACCGATTCTATGTTCATAATTCTAGTTAAAAGGTAGTGAGATTTTTGTAGTTTCTGTTACAGTAAATGACGAAGCTGGTCTATCCCCAAACTTTGTGGGATCAAAAGATTTGGGGATAAGCTAGAAAGGATCAGGTAAAATATTTCCGTAAATTAACTTGTAGTTATCGTATTTAAGATTACAGTTTAATTTTCGGAAGTGTTATGCGGATTTTCAGTTTTTAGCTATATTTTCATCCATGAAACAATAAGATTTAAGCTTGACAAAGAATCAAGCCAAACCATTCCTTGGAGTCTGTCCAAGTCTTGATGGTCTTCATTCCTTGTACCTCCAATTCTTTTTGGATATTTTCTAAATCAAACTTACGCGAAATTTCGGTGAGAATGCTTTCTCCTGCTTCCAAAAAAACTTTTAAATCTAAAGCTTCTAGAGATACCCAATGGCTCTTTTGGCAATGCAGATACATTTCAATTTGAGCATCCGCTTGATTGTAAATCGCTTGATGAGTGAATGAATCAAGATCAAAATTACCTTGAAACCGCCAATTTAAATGGGAAAGCATATTTAAATTAAAAGCAGCCGTTACTCCTTGATTGTCATTGTAGGCTGCTTCTAAAATATCTTTGGGTTTTTGTAAATCAATCCCAAGTAAAAAGTAATCACCTGGGTTTAGAGTCTGCGAAACTTGCTGCAAGAAATACTCTGAATCTTGTGGGGTAAAATTTCCCATCGAACTTCCCAGAAAGAAAATCATCCGCGATGGCGTTCCCCCCAGGGTAGATGATTGTGAAGCCGTAGATGCTAGCATTGCTAATGCTTGTTCATAAGTTCCTACTAAACCCTCAACAGACAAACCAGGATATTTTTTTTGTAGTTTTAGCACACTGGCTTTGAGGATTCCGCCACTGACATCAACAGGTACATATCTACATAAACTGGACTTATTTTGGTAAGCATCTAAAAGTAACAGAGTTTTAGTAGAACTCCCACTACCTAATTCTATAAGTTCACATTTATCTGTGATCTGGGCAATTTCATCGGCAAACTGGCTTAAAATCCATGCTTCTGTTCTTGTAGGATAATATTCTGGTAATTCACAAATTTGTTCAAATAATTCCGATCCGCGATCATCATAAAAATATTTGGGTGGTAAATTCTTTGGTGTTTGTTTTAATCCTTGAATTACATCATCACCATCATTTTTGAAATATTGATGATGCTCGGCAATAATTGTTAAAGACTTTGTTCTCATTATGAAATTGCCTAAATCAGTGGACTGGACTTCAATAATAATATAAAAATTCCCACCTAAAACTTTGTAAATAATATCAATTTATGAAAGATTAATATATTCTTTATTTTATGAATCTTTTTATGTAAAAACATTTTTCTTGACAGTACATTCAGCTATCATGACAACGATATCTTACTTATTATTTTTGGAATTTACTGTACTCTTAATAATTTTTAATAAATTAGTTTTCAACCAATCAATTTATGTGTATGAAAAAAATAGTATGGATATATATCCACACTTAAAAGATTTTTAGGCTCTTTTTTTATTAAGAACTTAACTCTATTGAATCATTAACATTTTTTAGCGATTTAGCGATCGCCTAATATATAAACTTGTAGGGAAACACGAGCAAGGTCGTTACACACGAAACTTGAAACAACAAATAGACAGCCTAATTTAAAGCGGACTTGTTACATTTTCTGCATCAGTAACGCTAGATAGGTATCTGCGAAACTAGAAATCTAAATTATAGATATACTACGCAGTCCATTTTAGCCGCAAATTTATGTATTAACTACTACACAAAGCAATTATACAGTTATTTGATCAAAGCGAGGATATAAAAATTTCAACTTTTACGTGTTTAAATCATGAGAAACACTAAGAACCATTAAGAAAGATTAAGCAATGTAATAGTTGAAGCGCATAAGAGGATGTTTGAAAAGTTGTCATTTGTATAAAAAATTATCCTGAAAAATCTGAAACCTATGTATATACTTAGATGTTTTTTACGCTTCCTTCTCTTTAGAGCTATAGAACAAACCTTTTCAAACAATCTTTAATATCGCTATGTGATTTTTGACACTCCCCGGTCTAAAGACACGGGGATTCTACTTTCACCCTAGTCACTTGCTCAACCAGGGTTTCCCCAAGTAAAGTAGAGGTTACTAGTCCAGTAGCGTTACTTTCGGTCTGCCCGGCCGTAGCTTTTGCAAGATTCAGAATATTTTTAGCAGCGTTAACATCTCTTTGCATCTCACATCCACAACTACATTTATGGGTACGAGTTGAAAGAGCTTTTTTAACAATTGCGCCACAATCACTACATTTTTGAGATGTCATTCTAGGATTGACAGCAACAGCTTTACTGTTAAACTTACCTGCAAAATATTCTAACCAGCGACGAAAAAATCCCCAGCTAACATCATTAATTGATTTAGCAAGACAATGATTTTTTACCATGTTCTTTACTCTTAAATCTTCGTAGACCACTAAGGCGTTAGCCTTGCATACGTTACGCGCAATTCTCTTTGCGTGTTCACTCCGTTGTCTACTTACTTTTAAGTGCTTCCGAGCATATCTCTGTCTAGCTTTCCGTCGTTGGTTTTTACCTTTCTCCTTTTTATATATTTGACGTTGAGAGTGCTTAATTGCTTTTTCGGCTTTCCTTAGAAATCTAGGATTAGGTTCATGATACCCATTGGAATCAGAGTAGAAATACTCTAAACCAACATCTAAGCCCACTTCACCATCAGCAATTCTTGACTCACTTAATGGTTCAGTTTTAATTGCAAATTGGCAATAGTAACCATCAGCTTTCTTGACTAGCCTTACCCGTTTAATTGACTTAACTGGGTAAGTGTGAATATCCCATTTACCAAGTAATTTGACCTCACCAATACCTTTTTTATCAGTGAAAGTAATGCGTCGTCTGGTGGGGTGTAGTGACCATCCCGAAGTTTTATACTCAACTGAACGGTTATCTTTTTGAAAGCGTGGATATCCTTTCTTGCCTGGAGTCTTTGATTTGCAATTACTGTAAAACCTGTCAATAGCCGACCAAGCTCTTTCGGTTGCAGATTGGCAAGCCATTGAATTGAGTTGTTCTACAAATTTAAACTCTTTCCGTAGTGCTGTTGAGTAGTTATTAAGAGCGACTTTATTGATGTTCGCTTCTCTTGGTGCATCCATCCAGTAACGAATAGCTTTATTCCTAATGAACTGCGTGGTTCTAATAGCTTCATCTATGGCTTGATACTGTAACTTTGTGCTTTTTATTTTGTACTCTAATACCAGCACTACTTAATCACCTCCTTGATGTACTGAATTTCTTATATGGTATCATGAATGTACAAACAATGTTGAACATTTATGAAAACTAAAAGATTAGGATTTCGTTTGTCGGAACGCAGGTATCATAAGCTTTTGTTAATATCCGTCGAGCAAGATAGAACTATGTCTAGCCTTGTTGAAGAATGGATAGATTCTTTGCCAGAACCCAAAAAGCCAAAGGTCACTGAGGGCTAAAGCCAATAAGCGTGGTTTTCATCCCCTGTCTAAAGCACTTTGGACGCAACTACGTTGCTATTTCTCAGGGGTTTTCAACCTACCCTTTATAAAATTCTTTTACCCAAAGGTACATCTCTATCTGGTTGAATTAAAGCAACTTCACCGTCATCCAGAACTATACCCAATACCAAAACTTCAGACATGAAATCAGCTATTTGACGAGGCGGAAAGTTTGTCACAGCTAATATAAATTGGTTGATAATATCCTCTGGCTGATATAGTTTGGTAATTTGCGCGCTAGATTTTTTTATACCCAAATCACCAAAATCTATCCACAGTTTATAAGCTGGTTTTCGGGCTTTAGTAAATGCCTCTACTTGAATAACTTTACCAACATGAATTTCGACTTTCGCAAAGTCTTCATAGCTGATTTGCATGACTGATCGCTATTTACCAGAGAGTTTGACTAAACCAATACCACCAAAATAAAGACCTAAAACAGCACCAGCCAAAAGACTTTGGGTGAGAGGGTCTGTAGAAGGCGTGAGGACAGCACCTAAAATTACTCCCCCCAGAATCACCGATCGCCAACCAGCTAGCATAGTTGCAGAAGAGACAATTCCCAGATTAGCCAGTAACAGTTGGATAATCGGCACTTGGAATGCTAACCCGGTAC
The DNA here is from genome assembly GCF_022063185.1 of Nostoc sp. UHCC 0870. NCBI lineage: Bacteria > Bacillati > Cyanobacteriota > Cyanophyceae > Nostocales > Nostocaceae > Nostoc > Nostoc sp. UHCC 0870. The sequence continues at coordinate 4,052,199 of NZ_CP091913.1, forward strand.
TGAACATTAATAACAGTACAAATTCAAAATACTTGTCAATTGACCAAATTTGTTCGACTACATCCGCACCGTAGCTGATAAAGAAGTTTAAAGCGGCGGGAATGAGCAGCGAATAAGCAAATACTAAACCAGCACCAAATAACACACTCGACCCTAAAACTATCGGCCCCAGTAATCGACGTTCACGGCGAGTCAGTCCCGGCAGAATAAACTGGATAACTTGATAAAGTATGAAGGGACTAGAGATGACTATGCCACTGTAGGCGGCAACTTTGATAGAGACAAAGAAATATTCTCCAGGTGCAAGTTGCAGAAATTTAACTCCCTTGGCTGGAACTTCGAGTAGCTGGACAATTGGTTTCACAGCTAGAAAACAACCGACAACTCCTACAGCTACAGCAATCAGGGCATAAAAAATCCGTTGTCGTAACTCTTCTAGGTGGTCGAAAAGAGACATTTCAACCTCATCAGGCAACTCATCTATAGGATGAGGTTCAGAGTTGCCATATCCCTCAGTATCGATGTCAGGAGTGTTTACGGTATCTAGTTCTTGTGAAGGTGTCATGAGTCAGGTGGTAGGCAACATTTGCTAACTATTCTATCTGGCGAAGCCAATAATTAGAAGGCAGAGGAGCAGAAGAGCAGGGGAGCAGGGAGCAGGGGAGTAGGGAGCAGGGGGTAGGGAGCAGGGAGCAGGGAGCAGGGAGCAGGGAGCAGGGAGCAGGGAGCAGGGAGCAGGGGAGCGGGGAAGACAAGGGGGAATTTACTCATTACTCATTACTCATGACTCATTAGACATCTCCGAAAACAGTCAAAGCCTTTGTTTGGCTAGGCTGTAGCCACTAAATGCAATCATCTTAAATTAGCTATTCTGTACGATGAAATAAGACTTTGAGATATTTGCTGTTGATAATTAGGCAAAAATATCTAGTTATATGCGATAATTTTAACCTGATGATATAGCTGATATTTCTAATGGTAATATTAGCCCTCGAATCCGTAACCTTACTAGCCCACAAATCGTCAAAATTACTTGCTTATATTTGCGGGTATTTAACCTAAATCTCTCTTGGACAACTCGAAAGATTTTGACTGACCGTATTCGATGTTCAACAAAGATTCGTTTAGATGAAAATATTTTGTTCTGTTCTTTCTGTTCAGTTGTTAGTTCTTGATTTCTTGGTTTCTTAATTGGAGTTGTAATTAAATCTTCTCCAAGATATGCCTTATCTCCTTTAAATCTTTGTTTGGCATCAAACTCTGAACGATATTCTCGGAACAAAGTTATATCGCTTTTTGGACCAGGTTCACCTGCCACAACATCAACGATATCACTAGCATCAGGTAAAATAATCATTTGAGTTTTAAATGTATGATTACTCTTCTTACCTGAAAAATATTTCTTTTGTTCATCATTGTCTCTAGGTCTTTCTCTGACTTGTTCATAGCTATCTACTATTAATTCATATTCTGTGAGCATTTCTTTTACTACTTCATAGTCAGAAGCGTTTTTTTTTACTTGTTCAAGCAAACTTGATGGCAGTAATTCTCGCAAGTTAGGCAACCAATAGTTAAACGTATCGTTGGCTGTAGACTCACTTACTTCAAACTGAATACCTAGAAGTTGAAAGGTTGTCAGATGTCGGAGATACACTAAAGTTAAAATGATTTGTTCAGAAATAGATAATTTTGGTTTCCGACCTCCTCCACCAGCAATAATTCTCACTTTCTTAGATTCCAGTAAAGCTTTTTTTTCATGATATAATCTTTCCCCATTTATGATTAATTGTTGTAACTGTTCATATTCCAGACCTATTAACCTTTGGGTTTGTTTAGGATTCTCTTCAATGTAATTCAGTATATTGCTCATGCTTCTGTGTCAAAATAACGCTTTAATGTTCTTTTATCACAGAATAATACTATTTTGGAGATGTCTATTACTCATTACTCAACGCCATCTCAGTAATTTCTTGAGTTTTTGACACCATTTAGCTACCAAAGATGGACGCTGAGATTTATACTTGACCCGTGAAAAAGAAGTGACTGTGGGGATCTTACCTTCTAACTGTGCGGCTTTATTTAAATCTGATGCGGCTCTGTATTCGTAGCCTAGTTGAGAGCAAACGAATCCACGATATTTATAAGCTTCAATATAGCGGGGGTTGAGGCGAATTGCTTGGGTGAAGTAGGCGATCGCTTCTTGATATTCTCCTTGTCCTACGCTCTCTACACCATAGTTATAGAAACTTTCTGCATCAAAGCGATTGACTGATATGTTGGGGGAATGTTTGGGTGAAGGTGCAGCAGGCGTTGTCACAGTGGGACTTTCTGACTTGAGCAGATTGTACGCAGCGTTGATTTGTTTAATTTTGGCCTCTGCTTGCTCTTTTTGCTGTGGATGAATAAAGCGATCGGGATGCCAAATTTTTACCAATTGGCGATAAGCTCGTTTGATCTCTACCTGCGATACACCAGGTTTTAGCCCTAGAATTTCATAAGCATGATTAATATCAAGACAATCGCGCATAAAGAGAAAGAGAAGTAGATAAATCGTATCCCCTCAATATTCCGGGGTAAGGAGTTCTTCAGTCATCAATGAAAAACCAAAAGGATTGAGAGCAGATTTTTCCTGAATAATAGTTGCTAAAGAAGGAATATTCCCAACCTGAGAAATCCGGTCACGGATATACTCAAAAAAGCTAATTCCCAACTTACGAGTAGTAGCAACAAGAGACATAAAAGTATCCCAAGCCTGAGTACCTTCTAGAGTTTGAGTGGCATAACTAATATTACGCCGTTGCACCATTGTCCTAGCAGCTAACTCCGCCGGATTATTATGCAAAGGTAATTCAGGATGCTCTAAGACTAAAAGCAACTCCGAAATTTTCAGCAGCGTTAATTGTTTTCGCTCATCCAACTGTTGATAACCGGTTTGAGTATCGAAAAGTTTCCAAAACTCAGACCGGAGTTTTTCTGCCATCTGTTGACTGGGTGCATCTTTGTAAGCCAGCAAGTCTCGGTAGTAATCCCAGAAATCATCCAGGAATTTATCAAGAGCTTTTTGGTGACAAGCAACATAAGGGGTCAACTTTTTGTAATGTCGTCCTTCATGCACCCAACACAAAGCGATATTATCAGTCAGTAATTTGAACTGAGGAGCATCATCACAAACGAGAGTTTGCACCACTGGCCAATCAGTTTGTTGATGATAAAAAGCAATCGCTGCTGCTTCTATAATCCGAGTCCGGTGTTGAGAACCTAGTTTGGGTAGATATGTATCAAGTAGAGTATTAAACTCTGCTTCACTCAACACAGTTTCTTGAGGTAATAGTTTAAGAGCATTTTTCCATTTAGTCGGGATTTGGAAAGTCTCCACTAAATTGTCTGTAAGTTGATTGAGAATCAACTCCAGTTCTGTGGCATTTTGCAATACTTTTACTACACTCAATCTGTCTTTTTTGGCAGTGGTCAGGTAGATTGTATAGAAAGGGTTGCAGACTACATTAGTGGTATAGTTCACCCCACCCACCCGCGCACCAGTTTGGTCGAAGTTTTGCCAAGGACTGCTCTCTAGTCCCGACGCATATACTTCATCTTTCTCGCTTTCAAAATCAGTGTGGTTTTTAATCAGTAGGTTCGATAAATATCCGGCTGATATGGATATCCCAATATCTTCTAAAAACTCTAATAATTTGCCTTGGGTCATGTTGCCCCCATAGTATAGGCTCATCACCAAAGCTTTTATTCCCGGACCGAATTCTCCTTCGTAACCGCAAGGCAGTTCTGCTAAATAGGTTTTTCCCACTGAAGGTGAGTAGTATTTCTCTTTACGGAATAATACGTTGTCCGTTCCCAAGGTGATGTCTTGGATGATTACTTCTTGATAGCCTTTAAACTCTGCGTCTGCTGGCAGTTTGTCCTGGGGATATTCCAATATTTGTTCTCTATTTATTTTAACTGTCGCTTTCTTACTGCCTTTGTTGTGCTTTTTTAGAGTCTGTCGTTCTTTTTCTGATGAGTGATTGTTGGCAAATCCTTTCTTGCTGCTTTTGATGTCTGGTTGACCTTTTTCTCCTTTCAGGCGGTTGTTTTCATCTTTTAACTGTTGATTTTCATCTCGTAATTCTTTGACTTCTGCTTGCAATTGCTCTATTAGGTTCAGTAATATTTCTACTGTCCGACGCATTGATTCATCTGCAATTCCTTTTGGCTCGATGGTTTGCAGTATCTCTTCTCCCAATTTTTTACTCGAATCTAGCTTTTGCGTCATGTGTCATATTTTATGATATTGCTTGTCCCTCGCTGACTTTATTTTTTCTACTACCCCTACTTATTGAGCCGATACGATAAATCTATGTTAACTATTCCAGTCAATCCTCTCCAATCTACTCAAACACCTCACAGTGGATACCATTGGGACGGGAGTAGTCGCCGCTTTTTTGAAGGCTGGTATTACCGCGTCACTTTACCGGATTGTGGTCAGACTTTTGCTTTTATGTATTCCATTGAAGACCCCATTGGCGGTCAACCCTACAGTGGCGGTGCGGCGCAAGTCCTGGGTGTGAATGATGAATATCTCTGTCGGATTTTTCCTGATGTGACTAAATTCTGGGCTAGTCGAGATGTTTTGGCTTTGGGTCATTGGGGTAAAACTAACCTCAATAGCCAACCCCTCTACCTCTTACCATCAGAGTTTGCACAGTATGTCCAAGAAGGTTATCAAGCGACTGCGAATTTAAACCAGGGATTTATTCAAGATCCGGCGACTGGTTTTTATTGTCGTTGGGAATATGAAATTAAGCCTGTATATGGCTGGGGAAATCAAAATAGTATTCAACAATCTACTGCTGGCTGGCTGTCGTTTTTACAGATTTTTGAACCGGGATGGCAGATTTTAATGGCTCATGGTTTGGCTAGTGGTTGGATTGATTGGAATGGCAAAATTTATCAATTTCAGAATGCGCCAGCCTATGGGGAAAAAAATTGGGGTGGTGCTTTTCCCCAAAAATGGTTTTGGTTGAATTGTAATAGCTTTGATGGTGAACCTGATTTGGCATTAACGGCTGGGGGTGGTAAGCGGGGTGTGTTGTGGTGGATGGAGTCTGTAGCAATGATTGGGTTGCATTATCAAGGCCAGTTTTACGAATTTGTCCCCTGGAATGCCAAAGTAGAGTGGAATATTCAACCCTGGGGTAGATGGCAAATGAAAGCAAAAAACCTAGATTATGAAATTGAATTAACGGGAACTACGCATCTACCCGGTACACCCCTACGTGCGCCGACAACAAACGGGTTACAATTTTGTTGTCAGGACACAATGCAAGGAAAGCTGAGTTTAGAGTTACGACAAATCAGGGGTACATCCCCTCTAGTCATTCTTAACGCAGACAGCTATCTTTGTGGGTTAGAAATTGGCGGCGGCTCTTGGAACAATTTTTGGCAGTCCACCTAAAACTACTGCTATCATAGTATATGCTCCGTAGTTGGGGCTGTAGCTCAGTTGGATAGAGCGAGCGCCTCCTAAGCGCTAGGTCGCCGGTTCGAGCCTGGCCAGTCCCGTTGTCAAAAACTCATTACATCAAGTTAGCGATCGCAATTCCTATCTCTGGAATGGTTGCTAACTATTGTTCATCTATAGTTAATACGCACCTAACTGCGTATTAACATAAGCGGTCAAGATATGTTTGGGTGAGTTTACCAATATTCTTATTTTTCTGAATCTATAGACACAATCATCAGCCGAAGTTTTAGAGCCTTGAAGAATAATCTATTGTTTAGAGGTAAGTTATTTCAATTTGCAGTGCTTGTTCTACCCATATTAATGTGGTTGGGATATCAGGAAGCACAGAATAATAGCAAACAACCCGAAGCAGTCATTGTTTTAGGTGGCTCAACCAAGAACCTAGAAAGAGAAAAATTTACTGCTCAATTTGCTCGCAAGTATCCAAATTTACCAATACTGATTTCTGGTGGTAGTCCACCTGTCTCTACCAAGCGGGTTTTTGCTAAGGCTGGTATTAATCCTCAACGTTTACATTTAGACTATGAGGCAGTAGACACTGTTACAAATTTTACTACATTGGTAGATGATTTACAAGCACGTAAAATTAAGAATGTTTATTTAGTCACTTCAGATTTCCATATGCGCCGCGCCTGTATAATCGGTGAGATCATTTTGGGTAGTCGGGGAATTCACTTTAAAGCAATATCCGTACCTTCCCAAACACCACCTGAACCCATTGAAAAATCTATTCGTGATGGAGTTAGATCGTTAATTTGGGTAGCGACTGGTTACACAGGCGCGGAGGAAGTTAAACATCGGCGGTGAGAAATACGGGATTACTCAAAACTCAGCACTCAAAACTCAGCACTCATTACTCATTACTCATTACTCATTACTCATTACTCAGCACTCAGCACTCATTACTCCTAAATTTTGCTCAAGCTGCGATTTCTTGTACGAGAACGTAAGGCTGGATAATTAGGGTGTTAAATCGCTTTTCGCGATCGCAATTCCATTTTCCCACTTGAGTTACTGAAGGCTTTGTGATTAATTGACCCTCAATCCATTGTTGGACAGATGAGGTATTATCAGTTGCGATCGCTTCGCCTACATCTAGCAAATCTAAGTCCATCGACACCAAAATTACCGCTTCTCTTTGGACATGGGGAATCAGCCATTCCCACTCTGCTTGATCTAAGATTTCTGATAAATCCTTTCTTATGTCTGGCATGATTGGCTGTGTTTCGCGTGTATATGTTGATTTTACAGTAATTGGGAATTAAGACGACTAATGAATAATGACTAATAACTAAACTTCTGACTTCATAGCATTAATTTCAAACAAAGATACAATTATTCCAGTAATTGGGATTGATAGAAAAATTCCCAATAATCCTGCAACTCTCGCACCTATTAACAGAGCAAAGAATACCACTACCGGATTAAGATTTAATGCTCCTTGCATGACGCGAGGGGCGATTAAATTATCTTGAATTTGCTGGAGAATTATGCAAGCTATTAATACTTTTAATCCCAACCACACATCTTGAGATAACACAATCAAAGTAATTATGCTAACTCCTAACGTTGCTCCTATACCTGGAATAATGTCAAGTATCCCTATTATCAAAGAGAGAAGTAAAGCAAAAGGTACATTAAATAATATAAAGACAATGAAACTGGCACTAGTTAGAAATAACGTTAATATTAACTGACCTCGAAAGAAGCCTAGAAAATTTCTGCGAAGAACATTTGTAAACTTACCACGATGCTGATTTGGTAAAAATTTTAGAATAAAATACCACAATTTTTCACCATCTAGCAACATAAAAAAAGCTACGACAGCAATTATGATAAAAGTGACAAAATTAGTTAATAACTGTTGTAATATAGTCAAACTTGTGACTAAGGTTGATATTGCTTGATTTCGTAATTGTTCTTGAATTATGCTTAAATCTATTTGCAAATTACGATTACGCAAAATTTCTTCAATTCTTTCTAAAAAAGGCAACAAAGAAGTTAAAAAATTAGAGATACTATCTATTAATTGTTGTCCTTGAGATACAACAGCTACACCAATTGTAATTAATAGCCCACTAAGAAATATAATGCTAATTAAAAAAACTATAATAACTGCTATACCGTGGGGTAAAAAATTCTGCAACCACTTTACCGGATAGCTGAGTAAAAAAGCTAAAATCGCGGCAAACGTAAAAATTACAATTACTGTTTGAAAGTATGCTAAAAGCTGTACTAAAACCCAACCAGCAGCAACTAATAGCAAAAAGCGAACTATTAACGAATTATTCAGACGATGCCATAAATTTTTGGCTTCAAAGCCACTCATAATATTTAATATTATTTAATTTCTGGATATTGAGTTTTAATGTACAAAAATTAAGTGGCGATCGCCACTTTCTGAGAGCATAGGTTCTAAATATTTTTCTCAACGCCCTAAATCGTGCATTTGGTTAATGACGGCGGTACATTTTTGTGTTATGCGTTCCAACTCTTCTTTATTGGTAGAACTGGGGGTATCAATTAAATTACCAATTCTGACCGTCAGGGGAACTGCACGCGGTAAAGATGAGCCTGGTTGTAAAATCTTCTCCGAACCCCACAAACATACAGGTAATATGGGGGCTTTTGCCTTAGCAGCTAACAGTGCTGCGCCGCGTTTAGGGTCGCTAATTCGACCATCGGGTGTACGAGTTCCTTCTAAGAATACGCCAACAGCCCAGCCATTTTCCAAATATTCTAGAGCTGCGCGGATAGCATTGCGATCGGCACTTCCGCGACTGACTGGGTAAGCACCATACAATTTAATAGCTTGTGCCAAAACTGGGACATCAAATAATTCTTCTTTAGCCATGTATGCTACTGGACGCGCAACACAATTGGAGACAATTGGCGGGTCAAAGTAACTAGCATGATTACTTACAACAACTACAGGCCCAGATTGAGGAACATTTTCCACCCCATAAATCCGTCCCCGAAAGTAAGCATGAAGCATCGGACTGACTACCGACCACTTGAAAGCATGGTAAAGAGCTAGACTAATAAACGGTTCACGAGTTCGAGACATAGGGGATTGGGTACTGGGGATTGGGGACTGGGGATTGGGTACTGGGGATTGGGTACTGGGGATTGGGGACTGGGGATTGGGCATGAATCAATTCAAAATTGAAAATTAAAAATTCAAAATGAACATACCATTTCAAACGAGCAAAAGCCTTGATATACGAAACTTTTGACTTTTGACTTTTGACTTTTGACTCCCGCGTAGCGGTACTAGTCCCCAGTCCCTAATCCCTAATCACTAGTACAGATCGGCGGAAATAAACAGACCATTCCAAATCAATGAAACGCTTACGCTGTATTCATTTTGAATTTTGTAGCTTGCTTCTCTAACGAGACGCTACCGCGAACCCGATAGGGTATTTTGAATTTTGAATTTTGAATTCCGCCTTGCGGTACTAGTTTGGTAATTCAGCCGCGTTACGGACGTTTTCTAAGATTAAATCAGTTGTGGTGCGATTAATCAAACCAGTTAGGACGTTACCGGGGCCGATTTCGACTACTTTTTCAATATTGTTGACTGGTAGTTGTAAAGCGATTTCTCGCCAGCGTACTGAACTTGTCATTTGTTGGCTGAGGCGTTGCTTTAAAATTGTGGCATCAACGCTGGGTAATGGCTCAACATTAGATAAAACTGGTACTGTCGCTGATTGAAATTCTACAGCGTCGAGAATTTTTTGAAACTCATCTGCTACATTTGCCATTAAATGTGAGTGAAATGCTCCCGAAACTTTCAGGGGGATGGCGCGTTTAGCTTTAACTAGAGAAATGACTGTTTGTACTGCCTCTGTAGTGCCGGAAATGACTACCTGTGCTGGACTGTTATCATTTGCTAACACTACATCAGGCGTTTCGGCAATAACTTTTTCTAATTGTTCGCGGTCAAACTTCATCAAAGCTACCATCATTCCACCTTCGGCACTATCCATCAGTTCGGCGCGTCGCTTGACTAGCTCTAATCCGGCTGACCACTCAAACACACCCGCAACGTAAAGGGCAATGTATTCTCCCAAACTGTGCCCAGCAACTAAATCTGGCTCGTGTCCTTTTTCCCGGATGAGGTCAGCTAGGATACTTTCTAATACATAAAGACAAGGCTGAGTGTAGAGTGTCTTTGATAACTTTTCTTCTTCGTTTTGGCAGATGTCTGTCACAGACCAGCCTAAGATTGCCTCAGCTTGGTCAAACTTGGCTTTAGCCATTGGTATATCTAATAAGTCTGTCCCCATTCCTAGTGTTTGAGAACCTTGTCCGGGAAACACCCATGCAGTTTTAGTCATTGGTCAATCGCTTCGCTCAAATTCAAAATTAAAAATTCAAAATTCAAAATGAAGAATCCAATTTTTGAATTTTGCATTTTGAATTTTGAACTGTTTACTTACCCCATTGGAAAATTGCTGCCCCCCAGGTTAAACCTGCTCCAAAGCCGGATGCAGCAATTATGTCATTAGTTTTTATTTTACCTTCCCGCACGGCTTCATCTAAAGCAATGGGGATGGAGGCGGCGGAGGTATTACCGTAATTAGCCAAATTACTGATTACTTTGTGGTCAGGAATATTCAGCCGTTGGGCAACGGTATCAAGGATACGTTGATTGGCTTGATGTAGTAACAGCCAATCTATTTGGTCAACAGTGAGGTTAGCGGCGAATAATGCTTTATCAATGATTTCTGGCACTTTTTGGGCGGCAAAACGGTAAACTTCTTTACCATTCATCGTGATGGGTTGATAAGTGCCTTGAGTAACATTTACGCCGGGGATGATTTCTTGGGGAGTACCTTGATAAGCCAAGTTGAGGTAGTGGTTTTGAGTACCGTCACTTTTGAGGGCAAATCCTAATAGGCGATCGCTATCATTGGCTTGCATAACAACTGCCCCTGCCCCATCACCAAACAATACGCAAGTGCGCCTATCTTGCCAATCTACCCAACGAGAGAGGATATCTGCCCCGATTAAGAGTACATTCCGATATGCGCCTGTTCTAATATATTGGGCGGCTGTGACTAGCCCAAAGACAAAGCCAGAGCAAGCTGCTGTCAGGTCAAAAGCTACTGCTTGGGTTGCACCTAACGCAGCTTGAATTTTACAGGCACTACCAAATAAGTCCTCTGGGGTGGAAGTTGCCAGCAATATTAAATCTAAATCACCTGGTGTAATTCCCGCCGAGGCGATCGCTTGAATGCTTGCAGCAGTAGCCAGACTACTTAAGGAATCTGTGGAATTTGCTAAACGTCGCTGTCTAATTCCTGTTCTGGTAGTAATCCACTCATCTGATGTTTCCACCAGTTGGGTGAGTTCTTGATTGTGAAGGGAAGTTGCTGGTACTGCCGAACCACTTCCTATTATTGCTATACCTAAGTTTTGCACTCCTATTCTCCCAAGCTATCAGCTTTTAGTCATTAGTCATCAGTCATTAGTCATTAGTCTGATGCTGCTAACCAATGACTTCTTGCTAGCTGTAATTGCTAGTCTTGTGGCTGATTGCTAACTACTCTCACTCTGTAGCATCTCATATTGGGATTGCAGTTGTTGCATTACTTTGTTGTCTACAGCTTCTTTAGCCATGCGAATGGCGTTAAAAACTGAAGGTGCTTGAGAACTACCATGACCGATTAAACAAACTCCTGAAACCCCTAACAGCAAAGCACCACCATGTTCGGCGTGATCCATGCGCTGCTTAATGCGTTTGAGGTTGGGTCTTAAAAGAGCTGTCCCAATTTGACCGTGCAATCCTTGGGGTAATTCTTCCCGTAAGATTTGCAAGATTACCCCGCCGATGGCTTCAGCAAATTTGAGTAAGATATTGCCGACAAAGCCATCACAGACAATCACATCAAATTCGCCGGAAAGTACATCTCGTCCTTCAGCATTACCAATAAAGTTGATGTAAGGATTTTCCCGCAACAGTTCGTGAGTCCGCAAGGCTAACTCATTGCCTTTGGTATCTTCTTCGCCAATATTCAACAAACCTACTTTGGGTTCGTTTGTACCTAGAGCATATTGGCTATAAATCGAACCCACCACGGCAAACTGTTCTAAAAACTTGGGACGACAATCTACGTTTGCGCCGACATCAAGTATTAAGACTGGTTTACCCGCTTTAATGGTGGGAAACACTGTACCAATAGCTGGACGGTCAACCCCTGGCAATCTTCCCAGACGAAGTAAAGCTGAGGCCATAGCTGCCCCAGAATGACCAGCCGAGAATACCGCGTCTGCCTTTTGCTGCTTCACCAAATCCATCGCCACATTAATAGAAGCCTTACGTTTGCGTCTGACCGCATTCAAAGGCTCTTCATCCATTGCGATCGCATCCTCAGCCGGAATGATTTCCACTCCTTCCAAATTGGTTTTTGGAGGCAAGGCAGCTTTGATTTGTTGGGGATCACCCACTAACAAAACTTTCACACCTAATTCTTCACTGGCTCGCACCGCGCCAGTAACGATTTCACCGGGAGCATGATCCCCTCCCATTGCGTCAATTGCTATCCGCACGCCAGTCGATCCCATTGCTCAGAGCTTCTTAGAAACCTTACAAATTTTACCAGATGGCTTCACTGAAAAACCTTAACTTTCTCACTGCCGAATTACTGTTGTTATTTTTGCAACAGTTTATGACAGTAAGCACACGATAGCACATAGTTTGTAAGGGTGTAAGGGTATGGGGGTGTAAGGGTGTAAGGGTGTAAGGGTGTAAGGGTATGGGGGTGTAGGGGAAGAATAATTTATATTTGTTCTTTCCCCTATACCCCTATACCCCCATACCCCCATACCTCCATACCCCTATACCCCTATACCCCTACACCCCTACACCCCTAGTTCTCCTAGTTCTCCAGTACCCAATTAACCAGCATTCTTACACCGAAGCCTGTTGCACCGGTGCTGTTATAGCCATTGTCTTTATCTGCCCACACTGGCCCGGCAATATCTAAGTGCGCCCAGGCAGTATCTTTGACAAACTGTTTGAGGAACAAAGAGGCTGTGATTGAACCACCAGGACGTGGCCCGGTGTTTTTCATGTCCGCGATACCAGATTTAAGCCCGTCAAAATATTTTTCTTCCATTGGCATCCGCCAAATTTTTTCACCTGAGCTTTCCGAAGCTTGTTCTAGCTGGGTCGCTAAAGCATGATCTGGAGTATATAGCCCGGCTATGTCATCACCCAAGGCAATGACACAAGCACCAGTCAGGGTAGCTAAATCGACGATCGCATCTAATCCTAATTTGTCGGTAAAAACTAAGGCATCTGCAAGAGTTAAACGTCCTTCAGCGTCGGTGTTATTCACTTCGATTGTTTTACCGTTAGATGCTGTCAGGATGTCTCCTGGGTGCATGGCTTTACCGCTAATCATGTTTTCAGTCACAGCCGAGATAAAGTGAACTTCTGCGTCTGGTTTGAGTTGAGCGATCGCTTTGGCTGCACCTAACGTAGCGGCTGCACCACCCATATCGATTTTCATGGTTTCGATACCGCTACCAGCACCTTTAATGTTGAGTCCACCGGAATCGAAGGTTAAGCCTTTACCAACAATTCCTAGTTTGCGTTTGGGTGTACCTTCTGGTTTATATGTCAAGTGAATAAATTTTGGTGGTAAATCAGAAGCTTGGGCAACTCCCAAAAAAGCACCCATGCCTAATTTTTTACAGTCTGCTTGTTCCAAAATTTCGATTTGCAACCCGTGGTCTTGGGCAATTTGTTGGGCAATTTCTGCCATCGTAATGGGTGTAACGCTGTTGGCTGGTGCTGCTACTAATTCCCTTGCCAAGATGACCCCGGAAACGATTTGGTTGGCTTTGGTAATTGCGGCTTCTTGTCCAGCAAATCCTAGAAATTCGATGGTTTCGACTCTTGAAGCTTTATCTTCTGGATCTGATTTAAAGCGATTATCTTGGTAAAGTCCTAGTTGCACACCTTCGGCCAGTGCTTGTAAAGAGGCGGCTGGATCATTATTCCACAAGGGGAAACTAAAGCCTAAAACTTTGCTTTTTTGTTTTTTGGCGACTTTCCCTACCACAGCAGCTGTACGTCTGAGGGTTTCTAATTTGAGATTATCGGCTTTGCCTAAACCCACTAAAATAATTTTTTTGACTGGGCTAGCACCACTGACACGACTAAAAATGGTGCTGTTGGCTTTGCCTGTAAATTCTTCTTCGGCAATTATTTCTTTTAAAATGCCGGACAACTTCTCATCTAATGTTGCCAGTTCCCCGGTTAACTCTACTGCTTCTTCAAATAATGCGATCGCAAGGGTATCTCCTGCCCACTCTAGCAAGGGCTTGTCACTTAGTTGAATTGTCATTTTTGAATTTTGCGTAAACTTACTTCTTGTACAAGTATTGCTCAAAAATTTTCGAGTGAGGGATTGGGGATTGGGGATTGGGGACTGGGAGAGGAAATTGAACTAATGACCATTGAGCATATAATTGGAACTATACTCAAACCTTCTGCATGAAGATTCTTAATTTTGAATTTTGAATTCGGAGCAAAGCGACGTGACTCAAGCTCTATCCCCTAAACAAAGGGCAGAAGTGTTCTATCCTAGTTCTGACGGTGAACCTGTGGCAGAAAGTTATGCCCACCTGTGCGTTTTGCTGGCAACTCTAGAAGTTCTGCGCCAGTATTTACAAGGACAACAGGCAACAGTCCTGGCTAATCAGTTTCTCTACTATGCTCAGGGTTTCCCTAAGTTGCGAGTTGCGCCAGATGTGATGGTGATTTTTAATGTCGCGCCTGGTGGTCGAGATAATTACAAAGTCTGGGAAGAAGGGGAAGTTCCATCTGTCATTTTTGAGATGACTTCAGCCGGGACGAAAAATCAGGATCTGGAATTTAAGAAGACTTTGTACGAGCAATTGGGAGTCAAGGAATACTGGCTATTTGACCCCAAAGGTGAATGGGTGAAGGGACAGTTACAAGGCTATCGGTTACGGCAAGATATATATGAATTGATTACAGACAATCGCAGTGAACCTTTGGGGTTGCGGTTGCAAGTGGAAGGAGAATTGATCGGTTTTTATCAGGAAGATACAGGTGAAAAGTTACTGAATCCCACAGAACAGGCGCAAGCACTACGAGAAGCACAGCAGCAGGTAGATATGTTGAAGCAACGTTTGCGATCGCTGGGTATTGATCCTGAGCAAATCGAATAACTAATTAATATCAAATTTTTTAGCGATCGCAGTCATAATTTCTTGCTCTACTGCTATAGTCTGATTGTCTAGTCGGGCAATTCTTTGGCACTGCGCTAGTAAAGGTATGGCAAAATCCCGATCTAGTTGGTTGAGTAGCTGATCTAAGGGTTGGGGTGATTTGATATTTTTCTCAATGGCTGAGATGGAAGTTGGACTGAGGTTGGCGGCTTGTAGTTGGGGTAAGATTTCTTGCCAAGTTTTTTCGGGGTGACTGGCTAAAATCATGCGGACTAATATTTTATCCATGATGGCTTGTTGAGCGATCGCAGTTTCTAAATATTTTTCGCTTTCTGCTTTTAAGGTTGCTATTGTTTGCGGTGATTCTAGTGAAACGGATTCATCTAGTTTGGCTTCGTAAAAACGACAAGCGGCATATCCTAGAGAATAACTCATGGTGGCATTGGCACTAGCTGCGATCGCTGCTCCCGCAAAGGGGACGTTTCGCAATAAAACTAATCCGGCTGCTTTCAGGAGGCGATTCCCTCCCAAGCCTAAACCAAAAATTGTTAACAGTTCACCTTTGCGGCTAGAATCTTTTAAATCTAAGCCATAGGCAGCAGCAATTTGATAGAGCATTTCTGTCTGCAATTTAATTGTCGCTGCTAAGTCAATTGCTAACAGTGCAGTGGCTACTCCTGGCAAAATACTACTCGCTAACCCAATCCCCCCTGCTTTCGCGGCTTTTTCCATCATGATACGATGGGCTATTTGCCTGGGGGATTCTTGGGGATTTTTCTGCTGGATTTTTTTAACCGCAGTTTCTGCTTTTTCTAAATCAACACTATCACTAGCACCAATCAGCCAATTGAGATTTAAAAAGCCTGATATTCTTCTAATCAACCAATTTTGCTCAATATGATTGATGATTTTGCCGGTGATTTGAGTTGCTTTTTCAAATAAATTATGGGTGGTTTTTACGGTTGCTGTTCCTACTCCCACTGCTGTATCTATCAAAGATAGTTGCTTTTGATTTGTGGGTGAATCAACTAATTGGTTGATATCTTTTTTTGTTGATTGCGATTCGTCTGGCATTGGTTGTCATTATCCTCATTACAGCCTCTCTTTTTTGGTTGTAATGAAAAATTGCCTCTTTTGACATCTGCCAATTAGTGCAAATTTGGTGTTAAACGCAGAGGAAGAGGGAGTAAGCGCAAAGTAACGCAAAGTGTTTGCAACGTAATTGGTTATTGATATTTGGCTTCATTTTGAATTTTGTATGCTGTTTTCACGTCCATAGTGAATGGTATATTGCTTGAAAGGTTTTTGATCTCTAAAAAGTTATGAGACTCAAGAATTTTATAGAGATTGATATCTTGCTCTAATAAGCAGGCGTGTCCACTTTCGGGTAAAATTAATTTTTTACTATTGGGTATGATGTTGCCTAGGCGTTGGATTTCGCTAACGGAAGGTAAAAGGCGATCGCTAGCACCGGCAATTAATAAAACTGCTTGTTGAAGAGAACGCAACTTATCTTCATCAATTTTAAATTCCCTCAACATGGATACTCGCCAATTCACTGTTTCTGATGGTACAGAACGCATGGTTTTTAGCAGTTCATGTCTGACATTCCGCGAGATTCGGGGTAAAGACGCTAAAAATGGTAACAAACCTAATGCGCCGACATCATAAAAACATCCTGGGACTAAGTACATTAGTTGCGATGTCCAATCTAACCAAGGTCTGAGTCCAAAGGCGGATGCTGGGTTAATTAGAATGATGCGTTTAAATAATTGTGGGGCTTGGGTTGCTACTTTCATCGCCAAGCAACCGCCAAAGGACTCACCACATAAATAAACTGACCTTTGGGAACTTTTCTCTAATTCCGCATGGATTAAGTCTAATACGTTACTGGTGAGTGCTTCCCATGTAGTCAAGTCTTGACGGGGGATTGCCAAACACCGGACATCAAAGCCTACTTCTAGTCCTGCTGTTTGCGATCGCAATAGTTGACCTGTTCCATCCATTCCCGGTAAATACACAAATAGCGGGTATTCTGGCTTGACTTGTCTAGGTGTGAGAAAACACGGCTTTAGTTCAACTTCTGGCATTGTGGCAAAATTTCAGTCACGTTCTCGGTTTTATTTATATTTACCCTAGTAAAATCCAAAATTCTACATAACTAGGACAATAAAAGGTTTGAAGCGCAGTCGTCAAAGTTAAGATCCTTTTGGAATCATAGCTTTAAATGTAACAAGCACTTTAGATTTATTTTAATAAGTTAATAATTACTTAACCTAAATTCAAGAATACATGAATCTGCTAGTTAATAGCAGTTTAAATCAAGAATATGAATAAACAATAAAGCAGTCACATATAAATCTATGCTTGTACGGATGTACCAATGTCTGATCAAGATGTTTTTAATTACTATTAAGTATAAGAACAGTTAAATTTATGTAACTTTGATCAGGATTACTGATGATTACTATAGGAATTTCATATATTAATCCTCTTCCATCTATGATGTTTACGAGATTTCAGGCATTAACCAGGGGTTTCGATTTTCATTAATGGTGTGGAATTGCTATATCCTGGTTAATAAGAGTTATCAATTCGTAAAAAACATCTACAATTTTAATAGCAGCCTTGCATCAGTAAGTGAGCAATTTCACGGTGACAGTATGTGGTTAGTTCAGCTACGACGTTTTTTGCCTGTTTGCCGTGATATTGGTGTTGATGTTGAGATGTAATCCAATAAGGGCGACCAATTAACACAGCAACTCGACGATAAATTACCAGGGGATGCCAACCAGATTGATTAAATAAAGGTTCAGAAGGGTCGAATAGACTTAACAATCGCAAGGGGAAAGCGGCTGTGTTCACCTCCTCTATAGAGGCGATCGCAATTGGTAAGACTCCTAAATCTGGTATATCAGAACGTAACGCCAAATGAGCAAACCCGCGACGAAATTCACCTACTTGATGGGGTTCGGTGTATTTCACCATTGGATTAGCACCTTCAGGAAACACTCCCACCATCTGTTTTCTTCGTAATAGTTGCTGGGACTGCACAAAAAAGCTTTGCTGTCGCTGTTGGTTTTCTTCTAGAGGAAAACAACCTAATTGTCCTGTGACAATCTCTCGCAAAATCGGTACTTGTCCCATGTAGTGATGGCAAGCAAAGCGAATCGGACTTTCTAAAGCTGCCATTAAAATCAGGGCATCCATAAAACTGCGATGATTGCTCACTACTAACAAACTAGCATCTTGGGGAATGCGATCCTCGTAATAACGAAACATATTTGTTGAGAGTGTAGCCAAGAATGATTGAGAAATGTCTAGAGGTCTATTTAGACTCATAGCTAATCTGTATATTTTCCGTAAAATATCGCAGTTTATCTTGACTTAATTTTTACATTTCTTTACTATTCTCATGACTGTCTTAAGGTAGAAATGTTTTATAAGCAGAAGCGAGCAAATATGAATTATTGGGTAGTTTACATTACCTATAACTATAGATGTAATAAGAAAAATCACCTGGATTTGTAGTAGTTAATTTCCCGTTTATATAAATAACAAAATCATGCTTAATGTCGTAAATTTGCTAATATAAAGTTGTTGTTGGAAAAAAGTACACCAATGTTATATAATTGCTTGGCTTTGCTTTTAGAATTAAAAGATTAAACGTTTTAATAATTTGATTTTTATTTTGCATGAATATAGTGAATAAAACAGAAAAGACATTTGCATTAACAACCCCCTTATATTATGTAAACGATGTACCGCACGTAGGTAGTGCTTATACAACAATGGCAGCAGATACGCTGGCGCGGTTTTATCGGTTGCAAGGAAGGCAAGTATTACTAATTACAGGTACAGACGAACACGGGCAAAAAATTCAGCGATCGGCAGAGAGTTTAGGTAAAGCACCACAAGAGTTTTGCGATCAAATATCGGCTAGTTTTGCGTCCTTGTGGGAGTTACTGAACATTAAATGCGATCGCTTCATTCGCACAACCTCACCGCGCCACGAAGCCATCGTTAAAGAATTCTTCCAACGAGTCTGGGAAGCTGGCGACATTTACCAAGGTCAACAAAAAGGTTGGTATTGTGTATCCTGTGAAGAGTTTAAAGAAGAGAGGGACTTATTAGAAGGCAATCGCTGCCCTATTCATACCAACAAAGAAGTTGAATGGCGAGACGAACAGAACTATTTCTTCCGTTTATCGAAGTATCAAACCCAATTAGAGGAATTTTACCAGTCTCACCCAGACTTTATTCAACCACAAAGTCGTCGCAATGAAGTTTTAAACTTTGTTAGCCAAGGTTTACAAGATTTTTCCATTTCACGAGTGAATGTAGATTGGGGTTTTCCTGTCCCTGCTGATCCCAACCATACCTTATATGTGTGGTTCGATGCCCTGCTGGGTTATGTCACAGCTTTGTTAGACGCTGATAGTACCCCCACCTTAGAAAATGCCCTAGCCAAATGGTGGCCGATTAACCTGCACTTGATTGGTAAAGATATCCTCCGCTTCCATGCTGTTTATTGGCCGGCGATGTTGATGTCAGCCAACTTACCTCTACCAGAAAAGGTGTTTGGTCATGGGTTTTTAACCAAAGATGGCCAAAAAATGGGCAAAAGTCTGGGTAATACCCTTGATCCTATAACACTAGTTCAACGCTATGGTAGTGATGCCGTTCGTTATTACTTCCTTAAGGAAATCGAATTTGGCAAAGATGGCGACTTTAATGAAATTAGATTCATTAATGTTTTGAATGCAGATTTGGCAAATGATTTAGGTAATTTGCTCAATCGCACCTTAAACATGGTGAAGAAATACTGCGCTGAAAATGCGCTGTCAGTTAATAACGAAGCTGTTCCTGCGGAAAATCCTTTGAAAGCCATTGGGTTACATTTAGGGGAAAAAGTTAAACTAGCCTACGAATCATTAGCGTTCAACCAAGCTTGCGAAACTGTGCTTTTACTGGTGCAAGCCAGCAACAAGTATATTGATGACCAAGCACCGTGGACACTATATAAACAAGGGCAAAAACAGGAAGTTGAGACTGTACTTTACACAGTTTTAGAATCTGTTAGACTAGCAGCTTATCTGCTTTCCCCAGTGATTCCGAATATCAGTACCGATATCTATCAGCAACTGGGCTTTGGAATGGATTTTAATGAACAAACAGCAAGTTTTGATACCCATTCACAATGGGGATTACTATCCAATCAACAAAACTTGGGGAAACCCCAACCGATTTTTAAACGCATAGAACTACCAAAAACTGATTAGTCCTTTAGTTTTTTTAATTTTTGATTAATCCTGTTCTAGTTCCATTTTTTATTTTTTCTGAAAAAATAACGGGGCTAAACTTAATTATTAGCCTCGGAACGTTATCATAAGCCGATAGTATTCTCAACTTGAAAAATTCTATCAAAAATATCAAAGATAAAAATGAGGTATGACAACAATGTTGAATAACTTAGAAAATGACTCGATATTTACGCCTGAGCAGGTTTTAGAAAATCGAGGTCGTGTTGCAATATTTATTGATGGCTCAAACCTATTTTATGCAGCTTTGCAATTAGGAATTGAGATTGATTACACGAAACTACTGTGTCGCTTGACAGGCGGTTCTCGGTTGTTACGAGCTTTTTTCTATACTGGTGTAGACCGCACCAACGAGAAACAACAGGGGTTTTTGTTGTGGATGCGACGGAATGGTTATCGAGTCATCGCTAAAGATTTAGTACAGCTACCAGATGGCTCTAAAAAAGCCAACCTAGACGTAGAAATCGCCGTAGATATGATGGCGTTAGTGGATTCTTATGACACCGCAGTCTTGGTTAGTGGTGATGGGGATCTGGCTTATGCAGTCAATTCCGTCAGCTATCGTGGTGTCCGGGTGGAGGTTGTAAGTTTGCGTTCTATGACTAGTGATAGCTTAATTAATGTTAGCGATCGCTACATTGATTTAGAGGCTGTCAAAGAAGACATTCAAAAAACCCCACGCCAAAGCTATCCCTATCGACCTTTATCTGGTATGGGATTTTTAGATGATACCAGCGATGGACACCTAGAAATTCATGATTAATGCAGTATAAACAAGAGCATTCAAAAACAAGCACAAATTTAAATCAACAGGGGGGAATTAGCAAAACTTCCCCCCCCTTTTCTTTACTAAAAAGTCATTGGTATTACCTACCTTTAACTATTTGTTTAATGCTTGGTTTAGTCGCTTGTGGAGTTAAATCTCCTATAAATAATCAAGCAAATACTTCTGATTCATCAAGACAAGATAGCAATTTGACTTTCTTTGATGTCACCCTCGAACAAGCAGATGAAGTAGGAAGACCAGTCTGGAGAGTCAAAGCTAAACAAGCACAATACACCAAAGAAAAACAAATTGGTGAAGCGCAAAGTCCCTTTGGAGAACTATATCAAGATGGCAAAGTAGTTTACCAAGTCAAAGCCGAAAAAGCAGACATTGAACAGGATGGTAAACAACTATTTCTCAAAGGAAAAATAGTAGCTACAGATCCTGCAAACGGGATTATTTTGCGGGGGAATGAATTGGAATGGCGACCTCAAGAAGATTTATTAATTGTCCGTAACCAAATTAATGGTAGTCATAAACAACTTCAGGCTGTAGCGCAGGAAGCAAGAGTAAAAACCCGCGAACAACGCATGGAATTTTCGGGAGGTGTAGTAGCAACCTCCGCCGATCCCCAAGTGAAAATGCGAACTGAGCATTTAATTTGGCAGATTAAAGCAGAAACATTAATCAGCGATCGCCCCATTCAAATTGACCGTTACAAAAATAATCAAATTAGCGATCGCGGTAAGGGTAATTCCGCCGAAGTCAATTTAAAAACTAAGATTGCCACACTAGCAAAAAATGCTCAATTAGAGTCATTAAATCCCCCAGTCCAAATCACTAGTAACTCCTTGACTTGGAACATGAACGGGGAAACTGTCAGCACAAATACACCTGTACGTGTGTTTCACAAAGCAGAAAACTTAACTGTGACTGCTAACCAAGGTGAAATGAAAATCCCTCAGAAAATAGTTTATTTAATAGGCAAAGTCAACGCTATTGGGCAGCGTCGTCAGACCTTGAATGCTCAAAGAATGACTTGGTATCTAGACAAAAAATTATTAGAAGCCCAAGGAAATGTAACTTATCAGCAAGTTGATCCCCCCGTAAATTTCAAGGGGGAAACGGCTGTCGGTAATCTGCAAACCGAAAATATTATTGTTAAAGGGGGCGGTTCTGGGAACAGGGTGGTGACAGAGATTATTCCTAATATGAGGGAGTAGGGATTGGGGACTAGAAGGGAGAAAAGGGAGAACTTACTTCCTCTACACCCCTACACCCCTACACCCCTACACCCCTAACTTCTAAACACAATTTCATTGCGCTTAGTATTACCTAGTTCTGGTAATGATTTAGCTGTATGTGGCGTGAGGGCATTAGGAACGCTGGGAGGGATTTGTAACTGCTGTACCAGACTTTGCAAGAGTTTGTCTTGTTGTTGGCGGAAAGCTGTGATTTGCGAACCACGGTTAATAATGGCAAACCAAACTAAACCGCGATCGCGTGTTGGGACAACCCCAGCTAAAGCACTGACATCTCGTAAAGTCCCAGTTTTCATCACAGTTGCAGCCGGTAAACGCCGATACTGCATTGTCCCTCGGTGATCGAATCCAGAGGTGGGAAACAAATCAGCCAAGTTGAGTTGGTCAGCAGCAGCAGCTTGCTGAATTGCCATTAGCATCGCACAAGCAGCCCTAGGAGAAATGCGATTTTCTTGTCCCAGTCCTGAACCATTAATTAACTGAATTTCTGCCTCTGGCACATTAGCCATTTTTGCGGCTTTTACCTGGACTACTGTATGTCCACCTACCGATTCTGCCAGCATCTGCGCCATTTCGTTGTTGCTGTAAACGTTCATCTCCTTGATTAATTGCTTCAGAGGTAGAGAACGGTGACGCACTAGTAAAGTCTGTTGGGGGTTAGGCTGGGGTGCAAATTTGACTTGACCTGCAATCACAAGCTGGGGTTTAGGTGTACCCTTGGGCATGATGGAATGAATGTAATTTGCTGGACGAGTCCAAGTTTTGGAATTGAGAGATTGCTTGAGCATTTGTCCAGCTAACAGGGGATGGCGTTGGAAATTCATGGCGAAATTGCCAGTAATCACTAAATTTCCCTTGACTTGCTTGATCCCCATTTTGTTGAGAGTATTACCCAAAGCGATCGCTTCCTCCCAAACAAACATCGGGTCGCCACCACCAGTAATGACTAAATCTCCTTGTAAAACGCCCTTTACTACTGGCCCTGTAGCACTGATCATGGTATCGAATTGGTGGTTAGAACCCAAAGTTTTCAAAGCCACCAACGAAGTTGCAATCTTGGTGAGAGAAGCCGCAGGTAAAGGTGTTGTACCCTGATGATCAGCCATCAGCACAGGCCCTGACTGCATCCAAATTCCCTGACTTTGAGTGAGATTTTGCGCGATTAACTTAGATTTTAATAGCCCTTGGAGATATTGTTTAACAGTATTAGCCCCTGCTGGATTGGGATCGGGTGCAATCACTAAGCCAGGACTACTTTGCCAAGTTAGTGCATCTAAGGCATCTGACGGCTTGATTTGAACTCCAGCCATCTCCAGCCAGAGAGATACCAAACCTGAACCCAACAATTCCAGCATGATTTAATCCTCTTAGGATGTAACAGAACACAACAATTTGGTTTACTGTGCTACTATACGGGATTTTTGGTGTAAATCAGTATTGAGCCGTAATAATTGGTGTTTTTTCCCTCTCTGGGTAGATTAAATTACATGGTTTTTGTATCTGTTTTGACAATTCCTCAAAGTTGAGCGTTGATTCAGAGCGATCGCAGATATATTCACTAAGTTATCGACATTTACCAAATTCTTCAATATAAATAAAATAAGCAATTTATTTATACTCCTCTATAGCAAAGAACCCCGGTTTATCCAAGAAACCGGGGTTCTGAAGTACAGCAATTATCAAAAATCAATACCAAATATCTATTTTTTTTCTGGATGCAATTGCTCTTTTGAAGCAGGCATTCCCATCTGGTTAATTGCCGCAATCATTTGATATAAGCGTCCTAAATCTCGTTGATTAAAGTATAAAACTATCCGTGGTAGGTCAAAAGTTTCGTCCTGATTTTCTTGGGGTAACGTCGGACTTTTTTCAATTCGCCCTTTCACAATAATGTCACTAAATTGATCATTGAGATATTCAACTTCTGCATCTGATAATTCTTGCATTAGGCGAATTACCAACTGATCACCTACATAGCGACTAGAGTGATAAACCTGGTAAAAACGGGTAATAGCATCACAAGCTACTTCCAAGTTATCGGTGACAGTGTAAAGACTGGGATCTTCAGGACTGACCAGACCTTCTTTTACCAAATGCTCATTAATGTACTGACTCCAAGATTGCCAATAATCACCGCCGGGGTGGTCGATTAAAACCACGGGTACAGGGCCAAATTTACCCGTTTGGCTCAACGTCATACACTCAAAAGCTTCATCTTGAGTACCAAAGCCGCCAGGGAATAAGGCGACAGCATCACTTTCTTTGAGGAGAAATAATTTGCGGGTAAAGAAATATTTAAAATGAATCAGTTTAGGATCGCCCTCAATAATTGGGTTAGCTTCCTGTTCAAAAGGTAACTGAATATTTAAGCCAAAAGAATTTTCTCGTCCCGCACCTTCATGACCAGCTTCCATAATTCCACCACCGCCACCAGTCATGACCATAAAGCCCAACTTGGTGATAGCACGCCCAAATTGTAAAGCCATTTGGTACTCTGGGGTTGCTGAAGAGAGACGAGCCGACCCAAAAATAGTGACTTTGCGGACGTGTCGATAGTCATAAAATAGCTCAAAGCCTCGCTCCATATCTGCTAGAGAAGCAGATAATATCTTCCAATCGAGGCGATCAATATCACTATCAGCTAGGCGAATGATGGTAGCTAAAGCCTGCTGAATGAGTTGCTGATGCTTTAAAGTCGGTAAGCGATCAATTAATCCAGCGATATCCGCTTGGAGAGACTCGAATGTGTCAAACGACGCAGATGAAGTCATGAGAACTGCCAACACAATGGCATTATATTTTACCTAATTTTGGCGTGCAATAACCATTGGGCGTTGGGAATTGGGAATCGGGCATTGGGAATTGGGTTTTTTCTTCCCTATCTTCCCTATCTTCCCTATCTTCCCCAGTCCCCAGTCCCTAGTCCCCAGTCCCCAGTCCCTAGTCCCCAGAATTTATCAGTGGCATTTCGACTCTATTTTTTTAGAGCATAAAAGGTTTGTAAGGCGCGAAATTGATCGCCTCACAAACTTACTGACAAATATTGACTTAAATTTAATCACCAATCGACTAATCAACAGACATTGACTACTGATTGAATTCAAAGATACTTTTCTAAAGTGTTAGCTAATGTAGTTTTAGGTACTGCACCAACTACCATGTCAACCTTTTGCCCATCTTTAAAGATCATCAGGGTGGGGATACTGCGGATACCGTACTGACTGGCAACTTGGGGATTTTCATCCGTGTTGACTTTCACAACTTTTATTTGACCTTCGTACTGAGATGCGATTTCCTCAACGACAGGTGCGACCATTCTGCAAGGCCCACACCAAGGGGCCCAAAAATCAACTAAAACAGGTACATCGCTGTCGAGTACCTCTTGCTTAAAAGTAGAATCTGTAACTTGTGCGGCTGCTGACATGCCTAAAAACCTTTGCCAATTATATTTCTGACTTTCGTGAAAATTCTACCATAGCAAAAACATCAGCCAGAAAGAGAAGGATGTACATTTGCAAAGAACTCCAGAATTTATTCACAAATATACAGACAAAAGGAACCGCCCGAACAGTAGTCCGGGCGGAGTGTGGTGTGAGGAGTGAACGGAAACATGCGTCTCCGCTTTCTCTATTGTAGGCGACAGATGTGAATTTTCCAGGGAATGTTTAGGACTCTGGAAAAAATTTCTCAAGGATTCAAAGTATTTATCTATTAAGGATTAGGTATTTATTAGGTATTGGGAATGAGAAGACATTTTTCTATTCCCTATTCTCTACTTCAATGGTTAAGGTTGTAGGGTTGTAGGAGGTGTGGGGGTGTAGGGGTTTAAGAAATAATGATTTTTTTTCTGTAATTTTATAATCTTCCCTATCCCACATTCCCTTTATTTACCCATGCCTAACTGTTGAGCTTTTTGATAAACCTTGCCTTCGGTTAACAAAGAAGGAGCAATAACGACTTCAACTTGCTGCATTTCTTTGAGATTTTTTGCTCCTAAAGTTCCCATGCTGGTTTTTAACGCACCCAAAAGGTTATGAGTGCCATCATCTAATCCTGCGGGTCCAATGAGAATTTGCTCTAAACTACCGGTCGTACCAACGCGAATTCGCGTCCCACGGGGCAATATTGGGCTAGGAGTCGCCATACCCCAGTGATAGCCCCTTCCTGGGGCTTCTGCGGCTCTTGCAAAGGGTGAACCGATCATCACACCATCTGCGCCACAGGCAATACATTTACAGATGTCGCCACCGGTGATTAAACCACCATCAGCAATGATGGGGATATAATTACCAGTTTCTTGGAAGTATTCATCGCGGGCGGCGGCGCAATCAGCGATCGCAGTGGCTTGGGGTACACCCACACCCAGCACACCACGAGATGTACAAGCTGCACCAGGGCCAATCCCTACTAATACGGCAGCAGCCCCAGCTTTTAATAAGTTCAAAGTGACTTCATAAGTCACGCAATTGCCCAAAATTACGGGGATGGGCATAGAACGGCAAAATTCTGCTAAATCAAGGGGTGTAATAGTCTCTGGGGATAAGTGAGCAGTGGAAACCACTGTAGCTTGGATAAAAAATAAATCTGCCCCGGCTTTTGCTACCACTTCACCGTATTTGCTAGCACCTACTGGAGTAGCACTAACTGCGGCGATACCACCTTGTTGTTTAATTTCCTGAATACGTTTTTCGATTAATTCTGGCTTAATTGGTTCGGCATAAAGTTCTTGCATCAAAGAGACAAATTCATCCTTCCCTACCGATGCAATCCGATCCAAAATTGGATTTGGGTCAAGATAGCGAGTTTGGATACCCTCTAGGTTGAGTACACCCAATGCGCCCAACTGTGACAACTTTACAGCCATGCCCACATCGACAACACCATCCATTGCACTGGCAATGATGGGGATTTCTCGCTCAATATTACCGATTTTCCACCGAGTATCGGCTAAACTCGGATCGAGTGTTCTGTTACCAGGGGCTAGAGCAATTTCATCAATGCCATAGGCTCTGCGAGCTGTCTTTCCCCGCCCAAGTTGAATTTCCACGCTGTTAACTTTTCTTAATTCTGTTCTAGCTAGGGTATCAAATTGTGAGCTAAATTGCAGCGTTTTTTTTGACGGGGGATTGGGGACTGGGGATTGGGGAACTGGGGACTGGGATTTAAAAAGGGTGGGAGGGCTGATAACTGATAACTGATAACTGATTTAAGTCCCCCACAATGGGTAATCAAAATCAGTGTATGGAGGATGTTACGGTTAAGCCTTCTGGGAGCTAATCACTAGTAACCAATTTACTATACATAAATAGACAATCATGGTCAAATATTTA
This sequence comes from Nostoc sp. UHCC 0870, assembly GCF_022063185.1. Taxonomy (NCBI): domain Bacteria; kingdom Bacillati; phylum Cyanobacteriota; class Cyanophyceae; order Nostocales; family Nostocaceae; genus Nostoc; species Nostoc sp. UHCC 0870. The sequence goes on from NZ_CP091913.1 coordinate 4,079,609, forward strand.
TTGCTCTCTAAACATTTTCTCGATAGCATCACTTAAACTATTAGCATTTCATTCAATCCGCATCTTCTCCAACAACTCTAACGCTGTTTCTGTAAACGTTAAAGTGTTTTTTTGGTTTACCATATCTTGTTTTACCGGACATATTGACTTGCTTATATACTACGTGTAGTATGCTTTAATATCACATTTGAAAAGGTCGTGTCAAATGCTTTTATCCATCAAAACAAAGCTAAAACTAAGTCAAGTCCAAAAAATCATCATGAGTAAACACGCGGGAATTGCGAGATTTACTTATAATTGGGGTTTAGCTACTTGGAATAGCTTTGTTAAAGATGGATTAAAGCCTAACAAATATATCCTGAAAAAGTTCTTTAACAATCATGTAAAACATGAATTTACATGGATTAAAGAAAAGGGAGTTTGTCAGAAAATAACTCAATATGCCTTTGATAATCTTGGGGATGCTTTCTCTAGATTCTTTAGTGGGAAAGGTGGATACCCTAAATTTAAAAAGAAAGGGCATCACGATTCTTTTACTATTGATGCTAGCGGTAAACCTATTCCCGTTGGCGGTAAATCAATAAAGCTACCTACCATCGGATGGGTAAGAACTTACGAGATTTTACCTCACACTACTTGTAAATCAATCACAATATCACGAACTGCTGATAGTTGGTTTATTGCCTTCGCTTACGAGCAGAAACATGAACCAACCGTTAAGCAACACGATGTTGTTGGCGTTGATTTAGGGGTTAAGGAACTGGCTACACTCTCTACAGGTGTTGTTTTTCCTAATCCCAAGCATTACAAAACTAATCTAGAAAAACTGAGAAGGTTATCTAGAAAGTTTGCCAGAAAAAACAAAGGGTCTAACAACCGATATAAAGCTAAAATTCAACTCGCTAAACATCATTCTAGGGTAACTAATCTCAGAAATAATACTCTTCACAAAATCACTACTTTCTTATGCAAAAACCACGCAAAAATAGTAGTCGAAGATTTAAATGTTTCGGGGATGTTATCTAACCATAAATTGTCCCAAGTCATTGCTGATTGCGGTTTCCATGAGTTCAAAAGGCAGTTGGAATATAAAGCTAAAAAGTTTGGTTGTGAAATAATTATTGCAGATCGTTGGTATCCATCGAGTAAAACCTGTTCCAATTGTGGACATATTCAAGATATGCCACTCAAAGAAAGAACCTATAACTGTGGTAGTTGTGGTCATTCAATGGACAGGGATTTAAACGCTGCAATCAATTTATCGAGGTTGGCTAAACCTTGAAAGCTTATGGAGGGATAACCGCTCCCATGCTCCCCGTGAAGTAAGAAATAAATGTCTAAACTTGTCTAGGATTTATATAGCAGCTAGAATTGATACGATAATTGTCAGATTTGATATTGCAGCTTTGATCCAATCTGAAACCTTAGAACTACTGGAATGGCATCGTCTATGCCAGCACCTTTCCACGTTTGCCGCCACTAAGCTAGGGGCGATCGCATCCTTGCGTCTGCAAATCCCGACATCTCAAGCAGCAAGTGAGCAGTTGTTAGCACAGACTAAAGAAGTCTATCAACTGGAAACTCGCCTGACTGCGGGATTATCTTTTGAGGGAGTTCAAGATATTGGAGATGCCTTAGAACGGGCAGAACTCCAAGGAATTTTGGCAGGGGATGAATTATTGGCGATCGCAACTACTTTAGCAGGGGCGAGAAATTTACGGCGTGTCATTGATAATCAAGAAGATTTGCCGATATTAAATGAGTTAGTTGCTGATTTACGAACTTATCCTGAATTAGAACAAGAGATTCACCGTTGTATTGATGAACGGGGACAAGTCACTGACCGCGCTAGCCAAAAATTAGGAGAAATTCGCATCGAATTGCGAAAATTACGCAGTCAAATTACCCAAAAACTGCAAAATATCTTACAGGCGAAATCAGGGGCAGTCCAAGAACAAATTATTACTCAACGAGGTGATCGCTTTGTCATTCCGGTAAAAGCCCCGCAAAAAGATGCTATTCCCGGTATTGTTCATGACACCTCAACCAGTGGCGCAACTCTTTACATAGAGCCGAATTCGATTGTGCCAATAGGCAACCAATTGCGGCAGACAATTAGAAGAGAGCAAGCAGAAGAAGAAGCAGTGCGCCGCGTTTTAACGGAGCAAGTAGCAGCCGTCAAGCCTGATTTAGAAAGGTTATTGGCAATTGTGACAACATTGGATTTGGCAACCGCTAGAGCTAGGTATAGTTTATGGCTGGAAGCTAATCCCCCTAGATTTATAAACCGCGAAGAACAGGAAATCATCACATTACGGCAGCTACGTCATCCCTTATTGGTATGGCAACAGCAACACGAACAAGGTCATGCTGTGATTCCTGTTGATTTGTTAATCAGCCCCAATATTAAAGTAGTCACAATTACTGGCCCTAACACCGGGGGAAAAACTGTCACATTAAAGACCCTAGGATTGGCAGCATTGATGGCCAAAGTGGGTTTATTTGTCCCAGCCCGTGAACCAGTAGAAATGCCGTGGTTTGACCAAGTATTGGCTGATATTGGTGATGAACAATCTTTACAGCAAAGTTTATCTACTTTCTCTGGTCATATTCGTCGCATTAGCAGAATTTTGAATGCGTTAGGTAAAGGTGACAGGGGACAGGTGACAGGTGACAGGGAAGAAGAAGAAGAAGAAGAAGAAGGAGGAGCAATAGACTATGCTCAATCCCTCGTATTACTTGATGAAGTTGGCGCGGGTACAGATCCGGTTGAAGGGAGTGCTTTAGCGATCGCCCTTTTACAATACTTGGCTGATCATTCCCAGCTAACGATCGCCACAACTCACTTTGGGGAATTGAAAGCCCTCAAATATGAAGATTCGCGGTTTGAAAACGCTTCGGTAGAGTTTGATGAGGCGACTTTATCGCCCACCTACCGCCTACTTTGGGGAATTCCTGGACGTTCTAATGCTTTAGCGATCGCCCTCCGCTTGGGGTTGAAACCAGAAGTGATAGAACAGGCAAAAAGTCAAGTAGGAGAGGCTACAGATGAGGTAAATCAGGTAATTGCCGGGTTGGAAGCCCAACGCCGTAGCCAGGAAACCAAAGCCGCAGAAGCACAAAAAATCTTACAACAAGCGGAACGTTTATATAAAGAAGTATCAGCTAAAGCCTCGGCGTTAGAGGAAAGGGAACAGTCTTTAAAGGCTTCTCAGGAAGTAGCCGTCCAGCAAGCAATTACTCAAGCTAAAGGCGAGATTGCCAAAGTAATTCGTCGTTTGCAACAGGGTACACCCACAGCCCAAGATGCCCAACAAGCAACTAACACTTTAAATCAAATTACCCAAAAATATCAGCCAGCACCACCGCCGAAACAAAAAATTGGCTTCATGCCCAAAGTAGGCGATCGCATTCGGCTATCTCAGTTTGGACAAACAGCAGAAGTTTTAACCGCCCCTGATGAAGATGGCGAGTTCAGCGTCCGCTTTGGAATTATGAAGATGACTGTCAAGTTAGAAGATATCGAATCTCTTGATGGTCAAAAACCCGAACCAGTCACTAAACCAAAACCCACCCCAGCCACAGTCACGCCACCACCCCCAACAGCCCCCGTCATTCGGACTTCCTACAATACCGTCGATTTACGGGGTAAACGGGTATCTGATGCCGAATATATTCTAGATAAAGCCATTTCTGAGGCTCATGGTCAAATCTGGATTATTCACGGTTACGGCACTGGTAAATTACGTCAAGGTGTTCACTCCTTTTTACAACATCATTCCAGAGTGAGTCGCTTTGAAGCAGCAGAACAGGCTGATGGTGGTAGTGGGGTCACTATTGCCTATATCTCTTGAGGCAGGGGGCAGGGGGAGAAAAATATAATGCCCAATGCCTACTTACAAGCTAGGAAATTTCTTTCTGCAATAAATATAACTTCTGTCAGTTGGTAATTGTTCATCTCAAATGATTGATTACCTGATGATGCTGGCAATTAATTATTAAAGGTTAAATTAACCAGACATATTTATTTATACTTTTGTACGGAAATAACAGCCAAAACTGGTAAATATTACCAGCAAAATACATCTTCTACACTGTTGAAAATAAAAATTCATCTTGTAGAGTAAGACAGTGACAATTGCTGTTTACCAAAAGTAAGAAAAGCAAGTAGAGTCAGAAAAATAACTGTGTATTTAGTAACAAAGCAAAGTCTAATGTCTTTTCTTTCTCTTCCTTCCTGCTTTGTCAGTAAGGAGTAAGGAATAGGGAGTAGAGAGTGGGGAGATATAAATTCAAAGTAGCCTGGGGAATCTTGCCACATCAAAATTAAACAACTCCTACCTTCTGCCCTTTGACTATAGACCTTTGATTGTTGACTTTTCTCTGCCTCCTGCCTTCTTTACAGGAAACCAACTTTAATCATTAATAGTCTCGTTTCAAAATGGGTAACAGCAACCGCCCCTACCAGCCTGATCACCTATGCTAAAAGTTATGCACTCGGCCACTGATTCAGCCACTCCCAATTCTCAGTGGGAGGACTTAACTAAACTTCCCAATCCCAATGTTATCCAATGGGAAAACATCAAAACCCAGTTAGACTTAGTGCTGTTGGCACTAGAAACTTTAACCGGTATTGGTTCTGAGGCAATGATCTCAGCCGCAACTGATTTGAATTTGGAGTCGAGAGTGCCAGATCGCGTAGCTTTATGGCGACTGCGACAGTCAAATCCCATACGCAAAGGTCAAGGAGGGCGAAAAAAACTAGATGTGGAAGAAGCGCGATCGCTAGTTCTGATTATCTGCTACCTCACCAAACAGCACCAGGAATTAATTCGCCGTGCTGTGGGGCTACTAGAACAAATGGCGGCAAAAAATCGAGAACCTCATCAGGTTGCTTTACTGGGAGATTATATTGATGCTTTCTGCAACACTTACCAAGAGCGCATGGAAGAGGATGAGCAAATCTCAACGGATCTACTTACCCACCTGGCACTAAAACTGCTAATAGATTTACTGTTTTACAGCGCACCTGGTGGACACCGCCGTCTCTGGTTAGCACTAATAGATCGTTCCGCAAAAATTTGAAAACATCTCCTTTGTTCTGCCATGCCTCTATCAAATTCTGTCATTCGTCGCTACACACCTCCTACTTGTACGCTAGAAGTATTAGCCCAAAGTTCTCCTCTATCTCGTTGGATGGGGAAACCTGTACTGAAGCAGTTAACTTTTGAGTTACGCTTTGATGATCCAACTTTGCCAGAAGAACGCCGAGTGCCAATTCGAGGCGATCGCGATCAACTGGAAGCTTTATGTGATGCTGTCACTACTTACGTACAAGAAATTTTGCAACAGTCACCGGAAAGCTTTGGATTCAGTTTCTCTGGCCTCCAGGATTCAACCAAAGTATCCAATGACACAGAGTTAACAGATTTTCAGCAAGTTCCTTTATTAGCTAAAACATCAAATTCTTTTACATCACAATTTTCAGGGTCAAAAATCTACTTAGAATCAAACAGTCATTTAACACATAATTTATATCTCGGTTCTTTAGCTAATCAAACTTCTGGTACTGTTATCCAACTTAGTCTTTTACAACTATTTGATTTGGCAACTGCTTTAGATGAATATGCCGCAGATGTCTTGGCGTTACCAATGCTGAATCAAAGTAGTTCAGTTGTCCGCTTCCCTACCTGGGTTTCTGTCGCGGCAATGTTCATTATCGGTGTAGGTTTAACGCCTTGGACTTGGCAATATGCTAGCAATCTGCGGCAAAAACAACCACAAACAGCTAAAATCGCCAACTCCCCAGAATCACAAGTTGCCTTACAAGCCCCAACATCGCCTAATTTCCCTGCACCTCAACCTGAACTTTCTCCTTCTAATAATTTTTCATCTCTGCCTCTAACTTCTACTCCTCCATTACCTCCAACTTCCAATTTACCCACGACAACCCTGCCATCTCCTAATTCTGATTTCTCTACAACAACTACCAATTCGCCTCTAGCACCCAATTCTCTTACCTCAAAACAGACATCAAATTTACCCCAAACAGAAATTCCATCAGTTCCTGGCAATTCATCGGTTAACATACCAAATCAGCAAATCGCAATTCAGCCTAATTCTTCCAGTTCAAGTAACCCGGCTGAACTGGGACTTCCTATCAAGCGGGATTTACCACCAAGACCATCTTCTATTCCCGCACCACTCCCGCCGCCACTAGCTACTCTACCGCCTGCTAATGGTAGCAACACCATTCCTCAACCCTATTCACCAGTAACTTCTCAACAGTCCCCAGCTAGAATCAATTCTCCTGCAACTACCTCCTCGGAAGCGGGTGATACTAGTTCATTAGTAACAAGATTAAGGACTCCATCGCAAAATCTCACACCCACAGAAGTTTCTGTTAACAGCAGCAGTACACTGTTTGACACACCCCAAGTAGCAGAAGCCAGGGAATTCTTGAAAAAACGCTGGCAACCACCTACAGGATTTACACAAACTTTAGAATATAGTCTGATGGTCGGTGTTGATGGCTCAGTTGAGCGTATTGACCCATTAGGTAAGGCAGCTAGAGAGAACTTCGAGATGGTGGGGATGCCTGCTATTGGTGAACCTTTTGTTTCCGCCAATCGCTACGGACGAAATACAAGAATTCGAGTTCTTCTCAGTCCTGATGGCAAGGTACAGACTTTTTCTGAGTCTGAATAGTATTCATAAAGCATTGGGTTTGATGACACTTGTAAAACTGGTGCAATTTTGTACCAGTTTTACTGTAATTTTCGTGCTGCTAAAGTAGCTTTTTGAGTCCAGTTATTAAAGTGGTTCTTACATTAATACAAGTAAATCTACCAATCACTACAATCACAATTAAATAACTTTAATTAGAGGTAGATAATATGCAAAATGTTGGGACTCAAAAAGATAGTACAGCTTGGATTATTCAAACATGGGCTGCTTTTATATTTGCTATTTCTATGACCAGTTTTGGTATTGTTAATTTGCCTGTGGATAACTGGGTAAAAGGATTTATGGGTATGGGGTTGGTTTTTTCTGTTGGTTCAACTTTTACCCTAGCTAAAACTACTAGAGATTTGCACGAAGCGAAAAAATTAACTTCCCGTATTGATGAAGCGAAAGTAGAAAAATTGCTGTCACAGCATGATTCTTTAAGTTTAAAATAAAGGTATCAATTTCAGTGGGATGGCATTCCGCTCACCGTAGGTGATTGTTTCTAATTAAATACGTTTCAATTAAGGTGAAAGTATCAAAACTAACTTGACGAAGTATAGCCAGTATAGCATGACATAAATGAAGATACCATTTCAAATGATGCAAAAGCCCGGAATTTAATTCTTTTGACTTTTGACTTCACGGCGTTACTAGCTGCTTGGGTACTGTATGTTTTACCACATTCCAAAAGTTGTAGTATGATATTAATCGTCCAGATTCAATCGTATTAGATTTTGCGAGATGCTTTTTTACGTTTGTTTTATTAAAGTAGCACTTCTATGAAATTAGTATGAAATTAGATCGCATTACCAGCGATCCCAATCGGATGAATGGACAGCCTTGCATTCGCAATCTTCGTCTTACCGTTCGTCGGGTAATTGAGCTATTAGCTACCTATCCTGATCGACAAGAACTACGCCAGGAGTTTCCTGAACTGGAAGATCAAGACATTCAGCAAGCCTTAATTTTTGCATCGATCTACTTAGACGATCGTATTGTTGAATTACCACATCGTTATGAGACTGTTGCTGGTTAAGTGTCCGAGCATTAACGGATATATTGCTGACGGTAATTGCTGAGTGTGGGGAGGAGTTGAGACAAGGAGCAGCCGTAACCGTTGAGCCAAGCCGTATTCGTATTCATCGTTTACTGTTGCTCCCTAATGTCTAACCTTTCGTTGCAGACAAATCGCATCAATTTCCATAAGCTGAAGTGTTTGTTCAAAAAGGAATGTGAGGTTTCTGGAATGGCGTTAGTTTGAGGTGTAGAAAATATAGATTCTTGACATATCGATGCACATAAGTTGCGAAACGGATATTTGTTCGATACGAGAACTTAAAAGAGGGAAATCATGAAGCAGATTATGAGTGTAGCTGGGGGAGTCTTCTGTACTATCTCAATTATTTCGCTAATTTTTGGAGGTGCATCTCTTTCTGGTATGATCAATCTTCAAAATGAATTAAAAGGCCGAGGGAAATTTGACGTAGTGTTAGGCGAATTGATCGGTACAGAAAAGGAAAATGAACAAAAATTGAAAAATAAACAAAACGAAGTGATGCTCTTTTTCGTGCTTGCTGGAGTTACTGGTTCTTTGGGAATTGGTATGATTCTTGCAGGGAAAAATAAACCTAATACAGTATAGTTATTTGTAAATATATCTCTAGCTAATTACTTTCTATGAGGGCTAAGAAAAAATGGCTAAAGAAGCTTCAGCCGCTACTACAGTAATGTCGGTTATTGCTCTAATTTTTGGTATCTTAGGTATGCTAGTATCGTTCATCCCATTTCTTGGAGGATTGGCAATTGTTCTTGCTTTTCCATCTTCCATTCTAGCTGGGATTGCAACTTATTTAGCCTATTCTAATGTTGAACCTAAGACATTTCCTTTAGTTGCGCTAACTATCAGTGTGATTGGTTTAGTGATTTCTTGTTTTCATATTGTTGGGCTGTTGGCTAGTAAATAAACAGTGATAAATCTCTCCTTCAAAACAAAAGGACTAGTGAAACTAGTCCTTTTGTTGTGTAGATTGAAATTTTTATTTTAATTAAGTGGATTTTTTGGACTTGAGCTTTTGCTTTTTACGTCGTTTTTGAGACGTAGCAACTGCATGATCTACCGGATAGCCAACAGTGGGAATAACCTGATATTTGCGATCGTCTTCCAGATTTCTTAGTTCGGTGTAATCAACCCAATGAATACAATCGACCGGACAAGTGTCAATTGCTTCTTGAATAACCTCTTCCGCGTCCCCATCTTGACGAATTGCGCGCGATCGCCCATAGTCTGGTTCAATGTAAAAGGTATTCCGCGCCACATGAGCGCAGTGCTTGCAACCAATGCAGGTGATTTCGTCAACGTAAACACCTTTTTGGCGCACCATACCCCCCAATTCCGGCTCTAAACCAGAACGTTCCGGCGCATCTCGCAAAAAACCGCCTAGTTCTGGCTCGAAACCGGAACGATTTTCCTGTTGTTCTTCCGGTGACGGCAGAAAATCAGCCATTACGCACTCCAGCGTTGTACAACTAAGCGAATTGAACCATCTTCATTTTTTTGCTGTTCAGCTACCTGGAAACCAACACGAGCGGTTTCTTGTACCACTGTTTGGTAAGCATAACGCTGGGTGACTTGGCGTAAGAAACCATCTACAGATAGATTTTGCTGCCAATATTGCAAGTCAGCAACTAGTTCGTATTCTTTGCCATTCCATCTAAAACCGATATCATAGCCATTTTCCTGTTCAATAGTAATTTCGGCAGGATGGGTTTGACCACGATATCCACGTACTTCTCTTGGGCCAGGTTTCCAGTCAATGCCCAAACCGGTGAGAGCATCTTTTAAGGATTCCAGGTTACGGATTTGAGTCTTAATTTGGCTAAAGTGTGACATGGTTGTTGTAAATCAATGACACTAAACTATGTTGAAAACTTACCAATCGCTGTAAGTGGTGTGCGTATTCGCCACACTAGATTCCTGCACATTAGCAGCGAAATATTCTGAGGTTGGCTCTTGAGTCAGTACCAGCCCTAGCTGTGCTTCTATAGCTGCTGTGACTTCAGCACAAGAAGCTCCCACAATACCAGTGACTTTTTCCTGTACCCGACCGTCTGGATAAATTATGAACTCTAATGTCTCCATGCTTTTGGCCAACCACAATAATACGCTTGGATTTTACTGCCCTAGCAGCAGGCTATATGTATAGCCGTAGGAACATTGTTACTTAGAGACAAATTTGCCATTTTCTAACTAATGTTCCATCTTTCTAAATAAATATCTCAGAAAGTTTACAAAAATTCTTAATCTTATAAGTATACACGTCTATCAATAGTTAGTTTCTCTTAACCTAATTAATTAGTCAAGGTCAAAACCAAGTTTGTAGTATTAAGTTGCAATATCCCTCAAAACAGGGGATAGCGGTAGTATACCGGGCTATGTGAGTCACAAATCTATTGAAATTATTGAAAAATTTTATCATTACCATTGGATTTGACATATTTTTTTGTTGGGGAATGGGGAGAGTGGGGAGCAAAAAGAAGATAAGGAGACGTACAGAGGTCATTGGTGCAGAGGAAGTAAATTCTTCCTTGTCACCCGTTAATCCCCCAGTCCCCAATCCCCAATCCCCAAAGTTTAAGGAATATTTCTGAATTGTTACGACAAGTTAATGGTATTTAAGGTTAGTGAATAGGGCTATCAGATCAAAAAAAAGGTGCTAAATTAAGTGCAAGGTACAAAAAGGTTAAGAGTTAATTAAACCCAAAGCTTAATTAGAGCCTGTACCTCCTGCTCTAAGGCCTCATATCTTCGCAATCTTAAACTCGTTGGTTGCATCCTTTTACAAGTGTTTTCGCCTTGAGTTTATTGGTTTATTTTGTGGAGGTTTTGAACTTACAGCCAGAAATGCCTGCCTATTGGAATCAAGGATGCAGGGTTCTGAAGTGAGTGATGGTTGCGAAAGTTGTCCACCTTATTTGAGTTATTTTAGTTCTGTTCTTTCTATTTTCTCTAACAATTGCACATTTACTAAACCGCCTAAGCTAATGATATTTTCCTTCTTAGCTTCAGGCGGTTATTGTCATGAATAAATAGGGATTGGGGATTGGGGACTGGGGATTGGGGACTGGGGATTGGGGACTAGGGAGAATAATTATTACTTATTTTCTTCTCCCTCACAACTCAGCACTGGCTAAACGCCGCGCTACCGCTAACACAACTCATTACTCATTACTCATTACTCATTACTCATTACTCATTACTCATTACTCATTACTCATTACTCATTACTCATTACTCATTACTCATTACTCATTACTCAGCACTCATTACTCATTACTCATTACTCATTACTCATTACTCATTACTCATTACTCATTACTCATTACTCATTACTCATTACTCATTACTCATTACTCATTACTCATTACTCATTACTCATTACTCATTACTCATTACTCATTACTCATTACTCATTACTCATTACTCATTACTCATTACTCATTACTCATTACTCATTACTCATTACTCATTACTCATTACTCATTACTCATTACTCATTACTCAGCACTCATTAATGTAATTACAGTTACTTCTGGTGGACAAAATAAACGTCCTGGGCGATAAGTTCCTAAACCGCGATTGACATACAATTGGTTTGTGGAAACTTGGTGATATCCTTGCGCCCATTCCCAATATCGCACTACTTTTGAACAATCTCCTAATAGAAGTGGAATCCAACGCCGGAGTTTTTTAGGAATTTGTTTGATGATATTTTTATAGTGGTAGACTACAGGCCCTATACCTGGTATGACAATATGTCCGCCGTGGGTATGACCGGATAGTTGCAAATCTACTCGCCATTGTTCGAGAATTTTAGCGGTGTCTGGGTTATGAGATAAAACAATCCGGGGTGTAGATGGGTTGAGTTGTGCCATTATTGGTGCAGGATTGAACTCTTTTGACCAATAATCAGCTAATCCTACTATTGGTAAATCTTGTCCTAGAGGATAAGCAATTTCATTCCACAGGACATTAACCCCGATACTAGTTAATGCTGTGGTAACTTCTGCTTGGGAGTGACTGTAGTGAATATCGTGATTGCCAAGTACAGCATAAATGCCATAGCGACTTTGTAGATATTTAAGTCTTAATGCCAGTTGGTGAATTGGTGTAGGGTCATCGGTTACATAATCACCAGTTAATAATATTAAATCTGGTTCAGCTTCGTTAGTAGCTGCGATCGCTTCTTCTAGTAATTTTTCTGATAGTCGCAACCCATCGTAATGAAAATCCGACAACTGCACTAACTTTAAGCCTTGCAAACTGGGTGGAAGTTCTGCAATCTTAACCGTGAGTTTATCTACACTTAAACGTCCTGTAAACAACCAGTGCATATGTGCTAGGGACTCCTCATACCAGCGTCTACAGCTTATCAAAAAACGAAATAAATCTTGAGAAAATGTTAAAAATTAATATGTAGGGAAAAAAGGAGTTGAGGGAAAAGACAGCAGGGGAGAATAATCAATGACTAATGACTTACACAACTATTCTCTTTCTAATGTAATTACTGTTACTTCTGGTGGGCAAAATATCCGTCCTGGGAAATAAGTTCCCAAACCACGATTTACATACAGTTGATTATTCCCAATACGGTGTAAACCCTGTGACCATTCCCAATGATGGATGATAAAAAACTCTCTGCGTAGACAGGGTAAAAGCTGCCGCAATATCATCGGAATTTTGCGGACGATTTTTTTATGATATGGTAACACAGCCCCAATTCCAGGGATAACTATTTGTCCTCCATGAGTATGACCAGATAATTGCAAATCTACGCGCCACTGTTGTAAATACTCGGCGGTGTCTGGATTATGAGTTAAAACAAGGCGTGGTGTAGAAGGATTTAACTGGTTAAAAATAGTTGCTGGTTTGAATTCACGGGAGTAATAATCTACTAGTCCTACTATTGGTAATTCTGTTCCCAAGGGATAGGCAATTTCATTCCAAAGGACACGAATACCGATATTTGTCATCGCCTCAGTGATTTCTGCTTTGGAGTGTTTGTAATGCAAATCGTGATTACCAAGAATTGCATAAATACCATGATTACTTTGCAGCTTTTTGAGTTGTAGCGCGAGTTCGTGAATTGGGTTAGGGCTAGTGGTGACATAATCACCAGTTAATAATATTAAATCTGGTTGTGCTTGGTTGCTCAAAGCGATCGCTTCTTCTAACATCTCATCCGACAGCCGCAAACCATCATAGTGAAAATCTGATAGATGCACCAACTTCTTACCCTGTAGCGATGCAGATAAGCCTGCAATCTTCACCGTCAACTGCTCTACACTCAACGGACTAGATAAAAACCAGTGCATAAGTTACTTCATAAATCTCAACAATAGAGCTTCTAGCCTAACTTAAAAATCGGGATTAGAGGAGATTTTAGCTCAATACCCAATCTTAATTACGAATTACGAATTACGAATTACGAATTAATTACAGGTGTTTCTCTAACCAATTTTCTAAATCAGTCAATACTTCTTGGTAATTGAGGTCATCTTGTAACTCGTGATATGCGCCTGGGTATTCAATTCGCAGTTTATCTGGAGAATTTACAAGCTGGTAAAAAATTTCACCACCTTCAGGTAAAGCCACTTTATCTGCTCCGCCGTGGAGAATTAGTAGTGGGACTTGCCACTCTGGAGCATGGTGATAAATCCAGGCGACTGTGGCAAAATATTCTGTGGCTAGACGCGCACTAGCGAAGGTATGGCGTAGGGAATCTTGCTTGTAGGCGACTAACACTTTCTCATCCCGTGAAGCAGCAGCTAAGTCAAGTCCTGTATTTAAGGTGAAACTCGGCCAAACTCTTGACATTAACCTACCTACCAGTAAGCGGAATTTCGACACGCCAACTTTACCGATCGCAGGTGCTAAAGTAATTACGCCTTGTAATGTAGATGCTTCTTGAGGATACCGTAAAACATAGTCTAAGACAATGACTGCACCGAGACTATGACCTAACAAAAAAACTGGGACTTGTGGCTGTTGAGTGGGAATTAACTGAAGAAAAGCCCTTAAATCTTCCCGAAACTCAGCCCAATTATTGATATGACCGCGACGACCAGGCGATCGCCCATGACCGCGCAGGTCTAAACTGTAGATAGCATATTGTTTGGGAACAAGATGTTCGACTATATGACTGTATTTGTCGCTGTGTCCTCCGAGTCCATGCACAATAACTAATACTGCTTTGACGTTACCTTCTGGAAACCAACTTTGATAATAAAGTTTCAGACCCCCGACACTTGGAAAGACGCTTTGATTGTGATAAATCATCGGGTTAAGTTTTTCTATGGTTTGCCAACAAGCGACTAGCCTGTCAAGGTATATTTTAGAGAATCCTTTATGAATTGCTAAGACCTAGGTAACGTGTCATCTAGTGAGCAGGAAAGTAGCACCCCATCAGAAATATCCTCTCCTGTAACTGCTGCAACTATCAAGCGAGTGGAGGAAGGGGTTGCAGCTGCGAGCGATCGCACTATTCGCCAGATGATTGCAGATACCCTATTTCAGCTAGAATCTATTCATGAGCAGAATTCTCCAGCTAGAATCAATTCTGGGATACGGCGGTTTGTATTGCGATCGCTTATCCATTGGGTTTTTCAGGTAAAAGTAGAAAACCTCGAAAAAATACCCCAAAAACCAGCCATTCTAGCTGTCAACCATCTCCACCATATCGACCCCCTACTACTATTAGCAGAACTTCCCACCCAACCCTATTACTACATTCTGGGTGATGCCCGCACCTTATATAACAAATGCTGGAAACGTTTGATTCTCCGCATTGCGGGGGGTGTGATTCCCCTAGCTAGGATGTGGAAAGAAGAACTCGCTGTCATACAAGCAGCCAAAGCCGGAAGGGAAGACTTGAATAACTTAGCACAAGTCATTGAAAAAACTGTACCCACTGGCGGAGATATACATACACTACGCCAAATAGACCGCATTGTTTTAGGAATTTTAGCTCACGGTGATAGCTTGATTCTCTTTCCCGAAGGAAGACTGGGAAATACTGAAGGTCAGTTACATTTACCTTTGAAGCGAGGAACTGTAATTTACGCTTTACGCGCTGGTGTACCGATAGTACCAGTAGCTTTAATTGGGACTCAAGATTTGTATTGGGGAAAAGAATTAACAGTGCGTTTTGGTGAACCACTACACTTTACCCCAACAGCTAGACCAAAACGTGAGGAAATAGAAGCGGCTTTAGAAACTTTGCAAAATACTATGCTGTCTCTTTTACCCACTGATTATCAAGAACCAATTGGGCTAAAGCCATTGCGTCATTTTCTCAATCATATATTGTGGTAAGCTTTTGCTCATCTAATTTGTATATTTTTCGTGTTGACTGTTGACTGTTGATGTGGAATTTAAAAGCGTAACAGCTTATTAAAAAAACAATTCAGTAGACCTCTTGCATAAATACTTTATCTGTCATGTTGAGCGAAGCGAAACATCTCAAAGATTATACATTTCATTCAAAATGACACATCTCATTTTCGGACTTTTGCAAGAGGTCTGTTGTATACAACGCCTCTACAGGATCTGACTTTTCACGTTATGTGGAAAAGCTAACGCGAAACCTAACCCCCTAACCCCCTTCCCTAGTAGGGAAGGGGGAAAAGTTAAAGCCTCTCTCCTTGTAGGGGAGAGGTTTGGAGAGGGGTTTTCCAGATTTCGTGAAAAGTCAGCTACAGGATTTATTTCTCTAAAAAGTTTGTCACCTTAAAATTCGATGTTCCTTCCCAG
Organism: Nostoc sp. UHCC 0870; assembly: GCF_022063185.1. Lineage (NCBI taxonomy): Bacteria > Bacillati > Cyanobacteriota > Cyanophyceae > Nostocales > Nostocaceae > Nostoc > Nostoc sp. UHCC 0870. The sequence continues at coordinate 4,095,147 of NZ_CP091913.1, forward strand.
CAATGATTTAAACAAGCATTTATTTGAGCATCAGCAGTATCATCAGAGTTAGAGGCGTTTAATTGCACTACGGTTACAATATATTCAAAGATAATCACACACTGTTTTTGTGGTGAAATTCTCTCAACCACAATTGTTTCACCAACTCTCGGAATTTGTGGTAAATTCACGACAAATGTTTCAATTTTTGGTTTATCGAGTGGATTCTTGAAATTGAAATATTTACAATAAACAATAATTTTCACGCAAAGAAACACCAAAGAAAGTCAAAATTAAATGTTTGTAGTGTTCGCCTAGGAAGATAGGACTAAAGTCCTTACTACAAACAATCCCATATTTTTACATTATTTAACATAGTATAATTTATAATCTTTAAGTTTTCCTGTCTCCTTCTGCTCATTTCTATTACTTACCACGCCATAGACTTTGCAACTTCTGAAAAATCTTGACTACTCTTTCTTCTAGCCATACCATAGCACGATCAAGCAATTCTAAAATTTGCTCTAGTATATGCTTTTCGTAACTTACTGAAGTAGCTTTAGTTTCTATCCAGTCTGGTTGGATTTCTTCTTTATCAAGTTGCTGTGATGAAATTTGTCCTCTTTCACTGTCCGTTTTCAAGGGAGAGATAGCAGTTTGAGTTTGTTTGATGGTGGTGATTTTTCCAGATGTTTGATGAAGACGGGTGAGGTGGCTGGGTTGTTTTTTGAGTGACAGTAAATTAGAGTCGGTTTTTGATGTTGGGCTAGGAACAATAGCAGGATTTATTTTTAATGATGCTTGAGTTTTTTCTTCAGCAATATTTGCAGTATCACCATACAAATCACTCCAATTTAGCCACGGTTCTTGATTGCTGTTAGATAATGCTTTATCTTTAGCACCTCGTGCATTTAAGTTTTTACTTTTACCGATACTAAAAAAGTAATTTACTGCTGCTTCAATTAAAGCGGAGATATTGAATTTTTGAGCTTCCAAACTATCAGCAGTAACCGCTATATCTCCCCTAGCGGCTAGCTGTTCTTTCCCATAAACAAAAATATTGATTTGAGTCTGGGTGACTCGCATGATTTCTTGGCTAGGAAGAATAGTTTTTGCTTCCAACTGAGCAAATGCTGTGTCTAGAGAAGGAATGATTTTACTAGTGTTGAGTAAATTAAGTATGCTCTCAGTTGGGAAGGGAAGTTTAACTATATTTTTGCCAGTTAATTTGGTAAATACACGCTCAAATTCTGCTAATAACTTTGCTTTTGGGTGATTTTCTGGTAAATGTAAATCCTGGAAATAATTAGCAAGTTCACTAATAATTCTGTCAGATAATTTTGCTTGTTGTTGTGGTGTTAAAATATCCAATATTTGATTCTCGATGCTCACAAGTACCAACTGGCGATTCAGCAAATCTGTGCCAATTCCTCTCACTACTGAAAGGTGACAGTTAAGAATATCATGTTGGTTGCTAGGTATAATACTTGGTGCTGTTTTGTTGGGAATAGTTAAGGGTTGAGAAATATCAGATTTATTTGTGGGATGATCAAAAAATTTCGCCCAAAACGACTGCAAAGGTTTCAATAATTTGGATATGTTTCTAGAAGTAACTGTTGTTTCTTCTTTGGGAAGATGCTGCACAGCCTCTAGTATGTGTTGAATGGGTGTATCAGCAGAGGGATGATTTGGCGATAACTTTGGCTGAGTAGGTGGTGCTTTAGAGTACAGTATTTTTACAGATGAATCAGCCGATTGCAAAAATAAATACACAGGATACAGTATTAATTCCACACCCCACTTAGTCGCAACTTGCAAATGTCGGAAGGTGCTTTCCCACTGTGTTGTCAACCGCCGAGATTGCTGGTGGACAAGGTTAAAGAGTCTACTTTGATAACGACCAGAAGACATGGTAGTACATTAATGAATTTGAGCCTGATTGAGTTGTGAGACTCCCAGAATAAGGCAAAAATAAACATAAAGAATGCTGATTTTGTCAGCTTTTCTTGATCTCAGATGATGGCTTTATTTACGCCACACTGTACTAATAATTATCGTAATTGCTTTAATCTTAACGAAAATATGACTACTCCCCTATCTCATCCCCATAAAAAATTAATCTCAGATGCGATCGCACTATTGCGCGGATACTGTCAAGTTAATTCCCAGTCTACTTGGTTATACCAAGAATCTGATAGAGATTTTACTAATTTTTTCCCATCAAATTTGTCTGATTGGCAACCTGTTGAGTTAAACGCCAAAGGTAACATTGCTTGGACAGGAGGACAAAAAGTGCTATGGCTAGTCCAAAAATTCCTAGTACCCCAGAATTTGCACGGGTATCCTCTAGGGGGTTTAGCATTGCGGTTGTCGTTGTTATGGTGGGCAGACTCAGCCAAGATTTATGTCAATGGGGAATTAGTATTAGAGGGAGATTTATTTGATTGTGCGCCTAGGGTGTTGCTGAGTCCAGAGGTGACACCAGGGGAAGAATTTACTGTGGCTTTGCGGCTAGTCAGTCCGGGACATTGTGACGGTGCGTTGGTGCGATCGCTACTTATATACGAGTCTACAGATTATAATCATCCTGATCCCGGTTTGATCGCCGATGAGTTGGCAATATTGCCGCTATATCTAGAAAAATCCGCCCCAGAAAAACTAGATACTTTAGCATCCATTATCAATCAATTCCCCACCCATACACCAGAAACCCTCATCACCCTCCGTCAACACCTCATCAAGCACCTGCATACATCTGCATCCGATTTTAAAATCTACTTACTAGGACACGCCCATCTAGATTTAGCATGGCTATGGCCTGTGAGTGAAACCTGGAATGCAACCCAAAACACCTTTGAGTCAGTCCTCAAGCTACAGCAAGATTTCCCCGAATTAATTTTCTGTCATTCCACCCCAGCCATGTATGCTTGGGTGGAAGAACATCGCCCAGATTTATTTAAAACCATTCAACAAAAAGTAGCGGATGGAGTGTGGGAAGTTGTCGGCGGTTTTTGGGTAGAACCAGACTTAAATTTGATTGCTGGGGAATCCATAGTCCGTCAACTATTGTATGGTCAACGCTACGCCCAAGAAAAATTCGGCAAGTTGATGAGTGTGGTTTGGCTTCCCGATACCTTTGGATTTTGTGCCACTTTACCGCAGTTTTTGGCTAACGCTGGCATTGAATACTTTGTCACCCAGAAATTGCGGTGGAATGATACTAATAAATTTGATTATGGGGCTTTTTGGTGGCGATCGCCTGACGGTAGCCAAATATTTAGTTATATGTCTGCACCCATCGGCGAAGGCATTGACCCCGTAAAAATGGCAGCCTATTCTTTAGAATGGCAAGCCCAAACCAATTTAACCGCATCCCTTTGGCTTCCTGGTGTCGGCGACCACGGCGGCGGCCCCACCCGTGATATGTTAGAAATCGCCCAACGCTGGCAAAATTCGCCATTTTTCCCAGATTTAGAATTTACAACATCTGAAAAATATCTCCAGGAAATTGAGGCATGGGGCAAGGAGCAGGGAAGAATTTTATCCCAATCCCCAGTCCCCAGTCCCCACTTCCCCATTTGGGATGACGAACTCTATTTAGAATTCCATCGCGGTTGCTACACCACCCACGCCGACCAAAAACGCTGGAATAGGAGTAGTGAGAATTTACTGTACCAAGCTGAACTCTTTGCTACTTTCGCTAAACTTATTTGTGGTGTGGAATATCCCCAAGCCGAAATCGAAACCGCTTGGAAGCAAGTATTATTTAACCAATTTCACGATATTTTACCGGGTTCATCAATTACCCAAGTTTATACAGATGCGTTAACTGAATGGGAACACGTCCAACAAACAGGGACGAAGATATTAAAAGAATCATTAGAAGCGATCGCATCTCACTTTACCCCATCAGAGCCACCAAATCCCGACAGTGTGCCAATTTTCGTTTTCAATTCTCTCAACTGGCAACGCTCTGAGGTCGTATCTGTCACCTTACCCACAACCAATCAACAATGGCAAGTTTACGACACTACAGGAAACTTACTCACCTCCCAATTATCTGAAACCTCAAGCCTACTGTTCCTCGCCACCGAAATTCCCCCAGTCGGCTATCGCTTATTTTGGTTATCCCCCATAGCCACAACATCTCCTTCATCTCATGTCCGCTTGATTGCTGAAGAAACCCAAAAAAACCCACCCCGCCAAAGCGACACTTTGTCTCCCCTCCCTGCAAGCGGGGAGGGGATTAAGGGGTGGGGTGTAAGGACTACGGGAAACATAACTAATTTCCCAGACTGGGTTTTAGAAAATGAATATCTGCGGGTTTTAATAGACCCCGACACCGGAGATTTATTAAGTGTCTTTGACAAAACCCATCAACGAGAAATCTTAAACGGTGCAGGTAATCAATTACAAGGCTTTAAAGACAGTGGTCAATATTGGGACGCTTGGAACATTGACCCCAATTACACCCAGCATCCCTTACCAGCAACCCACCTCAAATCTATAGAATGGCTAGAACAAGGACTAGTGCAAACTCGCCTGCGTGTAATGCGTCAATTGGGAGACTCAGAATTTTGCCAAGACTACATTTTGCAAGCTGGTTCACCACTATTAAAAATTGCCTCTAGAGTCAATTGGCAAGAAAATCAGGTGTTAGTGAAAGCCGCTTTTCCTCTCAACGTGACAGCCGACTATGCTACCTACGAAATTCCCTGCGGTGTAATTCGTCGCTCTACTAAACCAGAAACCCCACAGGAAAAAGCTAAATGGGAAGTCCCCGCTTTACGTTGGGCTGATTTGACTGAAACAACTAATGAGGGTATTTACGGAGTCACCTTACTCAATAATTGTAAATATGGTTACGATGCTCAACCCCAACAACTACGTCTCACCCTCCTACGCAGTCCCAATTGGCCTGACCCACAAGCAGACCGAGGCTTACACGAATTTACGTATGCGTTATATCCTCACGCTGGTAGCTGGGAATCAGCCCAGACAGTCAGACGAGGTTATGAATTAAACATTCCCTTGCAAGTAATCCTAAATCCCACACCCCACGCCCCACTCTCGAATCAAGACAAGCTAAGTTTCTTAAATTTATCAGCCGAAAATTTAGTCTTAATGGCTGTAAAACCAGCAGAAGACGAACCAGATAAACTAATTCTCCGATGTTACGAGTCACAGGGGGCAACAACAGAGTTATCTTTACAAAGTGATTTAGGCTTAACTCTAGGTGAACAAGTAGATTTATTAGAACGTCCTACTCAAAAATTATCATTAGTCGCACCTTGGAAAATAGCTAGCTTTAGAGTTATACCCCCAAGTAAGTAGAGGTCATGAACTGCGTACACTCTTGTCTGCTTAGAAATTTGGTGATTCAGACGCGATGAATCGCGTCTCTACATAAGGGCTTTCAGGCTTATTTAAACCTATTTCCTGTTTTTAGCCCTTAATTTGTTTAATCTTCATGATCATCATAAGGGTCTGCCAATTCCCTGCTAGGAGGGCCGAAAGAAGTGTAAACTCCATACCCAGTAATCCCAACGATGACGACAGCCACAGAAATGATAAGAACTATTGCGGGTTCCATAAGTGATTTATAGATTATGAGTGCTATTCTTATAGAATATTACAGAAGATTAAAAAAAGCTTTGGCAACTAATCTTAGGTGAATCTTAGGTGAACTATGGCACAACGGACTAGGTTGGGAGATATCCTGAGACCTTTAAATTCTGAGTATGGTAAAGTAGCTCCTGGCTGGGGAACAACCCCAGTAATGGCTATTTTTATGGGTCTATTTTTCGTGTTCTTGCTGATTATCCTACAACTTTACAACAAGTCAATCCTGATTCAGGATGTCAGAGTAGGTTGGTAGATAACTAATAGACAGCAACTAAGCTGACATAGTTAGTTAGCAGACCTCTACCCGGCTTGTCCGGGTTTTTTTGTGTCTTTGCTCCTGAAAAAGTTAGGCTTAATATGTGAGGGAGTAGGGAATGTGATTTTTCACGTTATGTGGAAAAGTTAACGTAAAACCTAACTCCCTAACCCCTTCAACTGCATACACATTATCAAGAGGAGAAACCGCGTGAATATTTTTGGTATCGGTTTACCGGAAATGGCTGTAATTATGACTGTCGCACTATTAATTTTTGGCCCCAAAAAGTTGCCAGAAATTGGACGAAGTTTGGGTAAAGCAATTCGCGGTTTTCAAGAAGCTTCTAATGAGTTCCAGAGTGAATTTAAGCGGGAAGCTGAACACTTGGAACAGGCTGTTAAAACTACTGCGGAACTTGAACCCAAGAAAATCGAAGGAATAAAATCGGAGCAGGATAGTGCTGGTTCTTCCCCAGTCGTATAACTGCTGCGAATCGATTGACTAGAAAGAAGATGACAGAAACTGTTACGCCATCAGCTTTGGTGATTCCTCAACTCATTGTGGGGTTGGGGAATCCAGAGCCTAAATATGACCAAACTCGCCATAATATCGGCTTTGCGGCTATTGAAGCTCTAGCGCGTTCCTGGCACATTTCCTTAGCGGAAAATCGCAAGTTCCAAGGAGAATACGGCGAAGGGACTGCACCGGGAGGGGTCAAAATCCGCTTATTAAAGCCCTTAACTTATATGAATCGCTCAGGACAGTCTATACAAGCGGTGACAAGTTGGTATAAGTTACCACCGGAGTCTGTGCTAGTGATTTATGATGATCTGGATTTACCTTTAGGAAAAACGCGCCTGCGCCTATCTGGTTCGGCTGGGGGACATAATGGTATGAAGAGTGCGATCGCTCATCTTAACACGCAAAATTTCCCCCGCTTACGTATCGGTATTAGTAAACCCAAAGATGCAGCCAATAACGACAACTCAGATACTGTTTCCTATGTGTTGGGAAAATTTACCTCAGCTGAAAATCAACTGATGTCTCTTGTACTCCAGTTTGTAGGTGAATGTGTAGAACTGAGCCTCAAACAAGGAGTAGAAAAGGCTATGAACCGTTGTAATAGTCGTACTATTGAGGTTTCTAAATCTTAATTTTTTTTGTTCAGAACTAACACAAAAATAACGTATTTTCGTCATTACATTCAATCCCCAATCCCCTGTCCCCTGTCACCTGTCCCCTGTCCCCTGTGCAGATATATCTTAACTAACAGCGATATACTCACACCCCATCTGGGGTGTAGTACATCCTGATTGATTCTTCTCAAAAATAATTAGTGGTAAGTCAATGTCGCTTTTCTAGGTGATTTTCCCCAAGCAACACACGTACCCAACCGAATTGGCTTATTTAAAAACGTTTTTTACGCCTAGCTGACACTGCTTTCCGTTTGCGTTTTTCTAACGGAGTTTCAAAGTGCCGATGATACTTGACATCAGCTAATATACCAGCCTTAGATACTTGACGCTTGAACCGACGTAAAGCTGAATCGATTCCTTCGTTCTCTCCTAGAAGTACCTGAGTCATTCGTTTGCCTCGTTTTCCTCATTGAACAACACTTTCCATTGTAATATTAGCCTCAAACTTAGCCAAATTTGTTGAGGTTGTAAGTAAGAACAAGGGCAATTTTTTTTCTGATGATTCTGTCTCTGTGATCCTTGAGATGAGAAGAGGATGATCAACTTTTTCTGACAAATAATGATATGCTAATTAAGCATTTTTACTTAGTTCAACGCCTAATTGCGTAGATGTGATCGCAGTTTGTCGTTAGACATCCCTTGGTATTTTTTCGCAAGCTGTGATCGCTTATACTCCTAAGAGCAGGTTTCACTACACAAGCGATCGATGGCAGAAGAACCAAAAGACCAGAACGCACCCATAACGCTGGAAAGTTTTTGGAAACTCCTTGATTCCAAGCTGATTAGTCTCGGTATTCCTGGGGCTTTGATTGGCGTTGCAATTGATTTCGCCCGTAAGTCGGAATGGAGAAACGCCGGGTTATGTATAGTTGCAGCTGGAGTTTTCTGGTTAATTATCAAAGTTGGTAATAAACTCAGCCCACGCATTGACCAACTAATAGAATGGATATTCAGTAACCTTGAAAGACTAGCTTTGGATTTTTGGGCAAAGTTAACTTCTGACTTTGAAGGTAAATATTATCAAAGATTAAAATTTGACTGTCGAGAATATGAAATTCGGGGAATTAATCGCGGTGCATTGCAATTAGAAAATGTGTTTGTTCCCCTCAAAATGGCGCAGAAAGTAGCGGAACATATACCACAGAATCTTATTAATTATCAGCGAGGAACAATTAACCCACTGGAACAGCAAGAAATTGGTAACTTGCTAGTACAGATGAACAGGGATGTTTACTTTAAAAGGTTAGCTATTTTAGGTGCGCCTGGTTGTGGTAAATCTACTCTCCTCAGACACATTACTTTAATGTATGCGACACGCCAACAACGGCGTTTACATCCCAAAGCACCAAAATTAATTCCGGTTTTGCTGCAATTGCGAGATATTTACCAAGAAATAATTCAAAATCCTGAGATAGCTTTAGCAGAAATTATTGAGAACGCAGTTAAAAAACTCCAAGCTAGTGAACCTCTGCAACCGCGTAAAAATTGGTTTCGTAAAAGACTGAGTGAAAGTAAATGTTTAGTCATGCTGGATGGACTAGATGAAATTCCAGATGATGAGCAAAGGCAAAATGTGAGTGCATGGGTTGATAAACAAATTGGGATACATTCTGATGGTTATTTCATTCTCACTTCTCGCCCAGAAGGTTATCGTAAAGCACCACTAACACAAAATGTCTGTCAGTTAGAAGTACAGCCATTTAGTCGTGAACAACGAGATAAATTTATTCAAGATTGGTATTTTCATCGCGTTAAGCGAGAATATAATAATAAGGTAGATTTGGGTGTAAGAGATCGCGCCAAGAAACAAGCTAACAATCTCATTGAACAAATACAAGCATCTTCATCTTTAAAACTGATGGCAAGAAACCCTTTATTGTTAAATATGATTGCCATCACCCATGAAACCCATCAGACTTTATCTAATAAACGCGTAGATTTATATAAAGAGATTTGTCGAGTATTGTTAGAAGGGAGACAACGAGTTAAAGGACAAACTACGCTGCTTTCTGCTGAACAAAAGCAATCTGTTTTAAAGTCTCTGGCTCTAGAGTTAATGCAACAAAATACCCAAGCATTTACTTTAGATCAATTTTCCCGTCGTGACAAGACATACAAACAGGCGAAGTCTCTTATCCAAGACAAGTTAGATAGATTTCCTCAAGTCATAATTACGCCAGAAGACTTTATTAAAAAAGATGATATAGGCGTGCGGGAGTTACTGAGTGAGAAACAACAAGAGGGGATTTATGAATTGGCTCATAAAACTTTTCAAGAATATCTCGCAGCCGTTGAAATCAAAGAATCTCGACAAGAAAATTTATTAATAGAGGCATTGAATGATGAGACTAAGTTGGCTTGGTGGCGAGAAACAATTCGATTTTATGCCGCCCAAACAGATGCTAGTCAATTAATTGCCAATGCTTTAAATCATGCCAATATATCTGTATTGACTCTGGCTTATCAGTGCAGCAAAGCAGCCCAAGAACTAGAACCTTATGTAAGAAAACAGTTAACAGCTAAATTAGAACAAAGTTTAGCATCTGATAATTTAGCAGAATTTACCTTAGCGGCTGAGGTTAAACTTGCTGATAGGATGAGTCAGTTAAATCATGATTTCTTGGATGAAATTAATGTTGAACAAGACAGTATTGCAGTTGATAGTAGTGATATAACTTGGGCAGAATATCAACTATTTTTAAATGAAACCAGTACACCAAATACCTTGGCTAATAAAAGACAAGCTCAACAGCCTGTAACTAACATTAGCTTTTGGGATGCTAATAGTTTTTGTGCTTGGTTGAGTTTAAGAAGTCGCACAGAATTAGCTGAACCAGGAATTTGTTATAGACAAGCATTAAAACCAGAACAAAATGCTGATGGTAAAATTAAATTGCTGCGGTTTCAAGTACCTACTCGCTATGCAACACTTGCTTACTACCTAGCAGCAGGTAAGTGGAAAGAGGCAGACGAGGAAACATGGAAGGTGATGTTGGAAGTTGCGGGAAGGGAAAAACAAGGCTATCTGGAATTAGAAGACATTCGCCAATTCCCCTGCGAAGATTTGAGAATTATTGATCAATTATGGGTGAATTACAGCAATGGACATTTTGGGTTTAGTGTTCAGAAAGAAATTTATCTCAGTGTGGGCGGAATTTTAGAAGGAAGTCGAACCAGTTCACCTTTCAAAAAGGTTCTTGTTCCCTTCCAATGGATATATACCCGTTTTGGTGGTAGAGTGAGAGATGAAGATAATGAAATCTACGAAGCTTATAAACGTTTCGGCGATCGCGTGGAGTGGAGAGTGAAACAAAGCTGGATTAGCTATAGTGCCGTAATATATACAAAGGATGCCCCCAAGGGACACTTACCATATATTCACTTCTATTTTTATGCCACACAAACCGAGGAAGTCTTCTTCTCTTCTCTCGCGTCGAGACTTGTAAAATGTAACATATAAAGCTTTCAGCAGTTTGTAAACATTTATCACAGCCTCATTTTCCACGCAATAATCAACATTTCACAGTTCGGATACCTGGCACGGGCGGCTGATAACAATTTGCGTGAATAAATTTTTCTGCTACCTCATGCACCTCAGTAGATTCCGTCACCCTCTGCTTATCCCAAGGTAAACTCATTTGCCCAGGCGACGACTTTTTAGCCTTCCCACCCTTAACAATCGAAGGTAAAAAGCGACTCCCCCAATGAAAAACCTGATTTAAGTTCGCGTCGAGGGCGGGGCATAAAAGACTTCCAGATCAAAAAATATCCAAAATACAGTGTGGGGGTGTGTCAGTGCGAGAAAATCTCACTACACCTAGAAATTATTCATACTGACGCACCCTACTAACTCACTAATATGTTTGGTTTGGGGTAATTGGTATCAAATGGAGATAATCTGGATTTTCTTGACTCGGTGCATTGGTTTGGTAGGCTTTTCAGTAGTAATCAATTCATCAGCCTTGAGCCAGATAGCAGCAGCAACATGAAGTGCATCCATTGCAGCTAAACCGTAGAGAGAGGAAAGTTGATAAGCATCTTGTGAAATTTGCTCCAAGTCTGTTGCCCAATAGCTAACAGCACTAAAGAAGGTTTCGTAGAAGTCTGTTTCGTCTTGCTGTTGATTATAAATTGCTTTAGGCACTACTTCTAACTTGACAAATTGGCTCGATACAAATTCCCGATTGTCATCATTGAGAATAGTGTTTGCTTGAATGCCGATTGACTGAACACCCCGAAAAGCAGCAATGAGAACCCCAGAGTCGATGTAAGTCTTCTTACGACTCACGGTATCCTCCCCGACGTTCAGCGAGTTCTTGTTCAATTTCTGCTGCTGTGAGTAATTTTATGCCAGAAGCGATCGCACGTTGCCGAATTTCCCACAGTTTCTGGGCTAAAGGTGTTTGTGGAATATATTCTGTATTGATTGATGTTGCTTCAGATTCAGATTTTAGCGATTCAACAAACTCCAAAACTTTTTGCTGTTTTTCGGGTGTGAGTTCTCGCCAGTGTTCTAGCAATTGCTTTTCTTTCGCCATGATCTACCTCACCATAGAATGATAGTTGTGTTATTAATTTTCACACAAGCAAGGCTTAATAAGCTGGGTTAGCTTTGAGCAGAAGAGTAGTTTCTAAACAACAAAGCCACAAGTTCAAATACCAACCACATAACCGATTTTAGAGAAGTTATGCTCCTAGGAAATGTATCTTTCTGATGGTGTAATCAATCAAGCAATAGCGTTGGTAAATAATGTACCTAAACGTAGCCCGCAGTAGCCATTGCTCCCCCTCCCACTGCTAAACTAAAAATAACCCTTACCCCTGCAAAGGTAAACTTATGACCTCTGCAACCAATCCAGCAACTGACCTAACCCCTTTCCCAGACCATACGCAGCTACCAGAGTCTGATGGTACTTTCGTGTTCGCGGAGCGTACCGGAGGTAAAAACTTCCAGGAACATCCCCAAAGCATTCTACTCACCGACTCCATTAGACCGATATTGCAACAACTCCATCCCGATGGACAATATTGTATCGGTCAAGATAGCGGTATCTACTGGCGGATGACTGACCCCCCAGAGAAAGGCGCAGAAGCACCAGATTGGTTTTATGTAGGAAATGTACCACCTTCGCTGGATGGGCAACCCCGTAGGTCTTATGTGTTGTGGCGAGAGTTTATTGCCCCATTAATTGTTTTGGAATTTGTTTCTGGCGATGGTACAGAGGAGCGAGATAGAACCCCTTGGAAGGGGAAATTTTGGATTTATGAACAGGTGATTCGTCCTCCATTCTATGGCATTTATGAAGTGAATAAAGCCAGCGTGGAAGTTTATCACCTGATTGACGGACAATATCAATTATTACCAGTAAATGAACGTGGGCATTATCCCATACATCCTTTAGGTGTTGAGTTGGGTATATGGCAGGACTCATACCAAAATATGGAATTACCCTGGCTGCGCTGGTGGGATTCGCAGGGTAATTTGTTGTTGAGTGGTGAGGAAAGAGCCGAACAGGAGCGTCAAAGGGCTGAACAGGAAAGCCAAAGGGCTGAAAAAGAACGTCAACGGTCAGAACGCCTAATTGCCCAATTGCGCGCTCTCGGTGTTGAACCAGAGGCTTAGTAAAACTTTGCGTAAAATCGTGGGGAATTTAGGTGGGAAATTTAAACGCAGAGGGTGATAGAGGTAAGCGCAGAGGTACGCGGAGAGTTTGCTACTAATTAAAAGTCGATTCTGCCTCTATTAAATAATTTGAATCCTACGGCTAAAGCGGCGATCGCCAAAAACAAATTCCACAAGCTAATGGATTTAAAAAATATACCACCACTCAAAAACACCAGGACGAAGCCAATACCTAACAAAACCCAGCCGAAATTACCAGTTTCTCGCCGAAAAAATATCAAAGATAATGCACCTCCCATCATGGCTAAAACTGAAGCGGTTGCAGGTAATCTCCGCGAAAATGAATAGTAACCGCTAACGAATATGACGTTTTGAGCGAGGAAGTAGATACCTGTAAATAGTAAAATTAAACCTATAGCTTTAATTAACAGCTTACTCATAATTTGTCTGCATCTTTCTTGATGGCAGTGTTTATTGTTACCGACATTTTAATTTAGGTTGGCAATAATGCTAGGGTATGTAAGTAAATGTTGTTTAATTGTAGTAAAAGTTTAAATCAGTTATCAGGCACTTGATAACTGTTCACTGTTCACTGTTAAATATCTAACCCTGTGACTGTTAGCTCTGGTGGATGCTCAACAGTGAACTGGTAATGTAATTCTTGTTTCTCTTGGGCTGGAATCGTTAACCGCCATTCCAGAATCCCCATTTCGCTGAGGGGTATTTGGGGGTTGCTGCGGTTGAGGCGAACTTTAATTTGCTCGTTGCGGCTAATTGGTAGTTGTTCCGTTAACTTTAAAAGGGTTTCTTGATTGAGCAAGTTAGTAACTACTAAACGATAAGCGTAAGTTATGCGGCGTTGGTTGCCAATCAATTTTTTATCTACTTGACGCTCAACTAAATCACGCTCAATTTTTAAACCTTCGTCAATTCCTAAGTTAAGCTCAAATTCTTGTCCTGGGGCAATGTTTTCTAATTCAGTTGTGCCAACAAATAGATCATCACGGAAAATATTGGCTGTACCTGCTAATAAAGTTGCACCATTCGGACTATTTTTTACATTGGCTTCTAGATAAGCAAAGCTAACTAGACGTGGTATGGCTACATACTGAAAATCACAGGGGTAATCGTCGTTAAAAATTGTGGTTTTATGAGGTGTGCCATCACTAGGGATGTTACCACCGCCATTGAGTTTAAAGGTGACAATACTACCCTCTTTAACTACCTCCACCACCATATTTTGTGCTGATAAAAAATTCTCCTCGTCTTCTGCTTCTAGTTGCATTTCTTCCGTAGATGAAGCAGACATAGCTCTAATAGCGGGTAGGGATGGGCTAGCTAGTTTGCGTAGCGATCGCGCGGCTGGAGGTGTTACGGTGTCTATATACCAAGGATTTAATTTCGGTGGGAGTGTGCCTAGTCCTGGTTTGGCAGTGGATAGGGTAAGGTTCACATCCTGCCAATCTTCGCCAGTATTTTGGGTAACTTCTGCTAAATAACTTAAGTTTAATGTCTTGCTAGTAGTATTTAACCGCAGGTCATATAAAGGTTTCCAACTGGCATGATTCACCAGGTAAGATAGCTCTAACTCAAATTCCCCTGCATCTGTAACTTCTATTCCTACAACTAAGGTAAAACTTTCTTTGGCGTGGGGTGTTTGAACGCTGTGTAATGAGTTACGCAGGGATTGGATTTGCTTATCTAATTCTTGTTGTTGGCTGTTACACTCAGCAGCAGCGATCGCATATTCGCTGTATTGACTGCCCAAAAAATTCAAAAAATCTAGGGTTTCACTCAGGCTAAGATTTTTCCGCGATAGGCTTTGGGCAAAGGGTTCTTCTGTTTTTTCCCGTAAACCTGCAATAAATTGAGATTGTAAAGTTAAAGCATCTACTTGGGCTTGGAGATGACGTTTTTCTGTTTCTAATTGCTGAATTTGTCTGGTTAACTGGGCAACTCGTTCGGCTACTGGTTCGGTGGTGTAAATGCGATCGCAACTTACTGCTAACAAACGTACTCCTACCGTACCTTTACCACTAACTCGAACAGACTCAGGTTCTAGAGTCACTGGCAGTAAAGGAATTGCTAATTCCCGTTCCGAACCTGTGAGGGACACCTTACCCTGTCGTGTAACTAGGGCTTTTTCACTGTACACCGTCACAGATACAATCTGACTTTGTATTGTTTTGCGCCAAGATGGTATTTCCGGGTTAACCACTGCCAGTTTTTTCCTGTGTTAAATGATTCTCCTGGTTAATTATTAAGGCTTAAAGGTCTACCTCGTCAAGCTGCTTAAGTAATGAGTAATGAGTGCTGAGTAATGAGTAATGAGTAATGAGTGCTGAGTAATGAGTAATGAGTAATGAGTAATGAGTAATGAGTGCTTGTCTCCTCTGCCCCCTGCTCCCTGCTCCCCTGCTCCCCTTGCCTCCTACTCCCCTACTCCCCTGCACTAGCATTAGGTGCAACAGTTTGCTCAGTTTGCGCTACAAATTTCTTAGCTGCTTCCAGCAAATACTCGTAGTAAGTATGAGCTACGATTGATAGCTGTTTCCCAGGTGGGTAAACTATGTACCAAGTCCGCTTAATAGGAAAATGCTGTACGTCTAAGATGCTAAATTCGGTATCTGTTAACAGGGTATGGCGAGATAAAACTGAAATTCCTAAGCCGCCGGCGATCGCTTGTTTAATGGCTTCATTACTGCCTAATTCCAGCTTCACTCTTACTTTTACTTGATGTTCTTCCAAGAGACTCTGCACCGCACGACGTGTTCCTGAACCCGGTTCGCGCATAATGAAAGGTTCATTAGATAAACGTTCTATGGGGATGTTTTTTTCCTTGGCTAATGGATGATTTAAGGGTGCAAACACCACCAAGGGATTATCTAAAAATGGCTCGCAAGTCACGTCTACACTTTCTGGAACTTGACTCATAATGTATAAGTCATCCATATTGCTCATCATCCGGTCTATGATGCCTTCGTGGTTTGTGACTTGCAGCGAGATTTCAATTCCCGGATAAAGTTCACAAAAAGGCCCCAACAAACGCGGGATCAAATATTTTGCTGTGGTGATTACTGCTAAACGTAATTGCCCTTGTTTTAGCCCTTTTAAGTTGGCAACTTTCATTTCAAACTGGGCTATTGTCTCAAAAATTTGCCGACAGGTTGCAAACAATTCTCGCCCTGCTTCTGTCAAATAGAGGCGTTTTCCTACTTGCTCAAATAGTGGTAAACCTACCGACTTCGTGAGCTGCTTAATCTGCATCGAAACAGTAGGTTGGGTCAGAAATAGTTCCTCGGCTGCACGAGTAAAACTGCCATGTCGTGCAGCTGCCTCGAACACCTTTAACTGGTGTAGGGTCGCCTGATTCAAGAGTGATTCTCCTCTAATAGCGATTTATCAATATAAAACTAGTATCACTGAATACTCACCAATAATAGAATTTCACTCATATCAAAGTTATGAGTTTAGTATAGATAAAACTCTATTCTCGCTATTAGAAGAAAGTAGTTTTACTTATGGTCTTGAGAAGTTATCATCAATGAAACAAGCAAAGCGTAAGATGCCTTCCAGCTGCAAGATGAATGCTGAATACTGAGTGCATAAATTTTTAATGACAATTTCCCTAAATTGCTCATTTTTTAATTAGCAGTTCATAATTCATCATTCATCATTCCATACTTCTTCTGTAATTTTTACAGGAAGGTTGACTAAATCTGGCAACATTAATACTTCTCTTTCAGCAACTTGTTCTTTGATATTTACTGGCAAGTTTAATGGTTGGCGTTGTTCAATCCAGCAACTTGCTATAGGTAAGGTTTGTTCTAATTCATCTAGGGGTCGGGGAATAACCATCACGGCGTTTAACTCCCCAATGCGTTCTGCTTCAAACATTCCTGCTTCTACTGCTACCGCGACATTAGCTACAGAGCCACGGATAATGGCTGTACACAAACCAGCACCAATTTTTTCATAGGATGCTAGCTGTACATCAGCCGATTTAAGCATGGCATCACACGCACCTACCATTGCGGGAAAGCCTCGTGTTTCGACTAAACCAATTGCTTGGTTACTCAATCGACTATACTGACCTTCTTCCATGAATTGGCTGAGACGGTTAGTAATAGGTAGCACTATGTCGAGGTTGGGAAAAGGTCGGGGAATGACTAAACTAGAAACCAATTGACCGAACTGTTCCGCAGTTTGTACACCAGCTTCTACAGCCAGACGCACATCAGCAATGCCACCACGAACGATCGCCGTACAGTGACCACTACCAATTTTTTCATAGCCAACTAGATGAACCCCAGCAGATTTCAGCATCATGTCCGCAGTTCCCACGATCGCGGGGAAACTGAGGGTGGATACCAAGCCTAAAGCAGTATCCTTGAAGCTGTCTTGACGACGGGTTGTCTGGTTTGTGCTAATAGACTTTTGATTATATGTCTCCATGTGAATCCTCCAGGATACTCACAAACTAACACTTACTCAGAGGAATCGTCAGAAACGGGGGTGTTTAAAAATTGCCGATGGGGAAATAATGTTACTAGAAGTCGTTGGATACTCCCTTGCCCATAAATCTGAGTACCGAAGGTATTAGGGGATTCAGTGGCAGTTTGACCAGATTCTATATCTTCTGGGCTTAGTTCTGTCTGGGTAGAGTCAGTCTCATGATGATCTTCTTCTACAGCAGGAGGTTGATTTTCTGATGCTGTTGAGGATTCTGGTACAGATATAGATTGGTGCGTTACTTCTACAAAAGCTGCGGCTGAGATGGTAGTTGATGTAATCACTTTGTTCTCATTTTCTTTAGGCTTTTGGGTATTTGTAGCAGCAGCGTTATCTGTGGATGTCTCTGGCTGCGGTTCTGTGATATTAATCGCACGACCAATATCTCCTAAAACTGAACCGGGTGGCACTACTAGTCCTGGGGCGACAGAACAGTTAAATACTGTTGTGGCTGAACCAATACAAGCATTCGTGCCGATTTTGCCTTGACCAACCATCAAAAACCCTGCTCCCAAGTTCACACCTGGTTCTACTTCTATTGTTCCTTCATTAACTTGGAGAATTGACCCCATGCCAATACAGACTCCTGCCCCGATGATAATCTTGCTGTTTGTAGCCGCTTGGAGTATCACCCCTGGTGCAACTACTGCACTTGGATGAATTTTCACCTCACCACTAATGTAGGCATCAAAGTTGTTGTGGAGGCGCAGTGGCGGCACAGACATGGAAATTTTAACCTCGGAAGCCGAATATCAGGGGAGTGCTGAGTAATGAGTAATGAGTAATGAGTCAGGTGATTATTGTCTGTCATCATTGCTTGTCATCAACAAAGACCTGGGTTGCAACTGCAATGACTACTCACAACTCAGCACTTTTAACTCAGCACTACTATGTAATGAGTGTGAATGTTGAGTCAGGTGATTATTGCTTGTCATCAACAAAGACCTGGGTTGCAACTGCACTGACTACTCACAACTCAGCACTTTTAACTCAGCACTACTATGGACGCTGAATAATTGTTTCTAACACTCGCCGCTTGGCTTTGGGGTCAATGCCAATCAAGCGCACGTATTCACCTGCATATTCAGCTAAGGTGGATTCTACAGCCGCGATCGCATCTCTTTCTGAGTTAGCGGAAATGGGGCCGGTACTATTCCAAGAACCTGTGCGGAATCTTCTTTGATCTACGTGTTCAATACTAAGCTTATAGCCACCAGCCAAGACTTGCCGGACTTGATCTACTACCTCAGAACTCAACCGAGTGCTAGTAGCTGTTGCTGTCCCTGATGATGATGATGATGATGAACTCACCACCGATCTCTGGCTACCAGAGGGTGCTACTTGACCGTTGGGGCGTTGGATAATGGTTTCTAAGACGCGCCGTTTAGCTTTGGGGTCAATGCCAATCAGACGTACATACTCACCTTGATGGCTTTCTATACACTCTTCTAAAGCAGAAACTACTTCATTAGCTGAAGTTGATTCAATTGGCTTACAACTATTCCAAGAGCCTGTGCGGAAGCGTCGCTCATCTACGTGTTCTGTGCCAATTTTGTAACCACCTGCTAGGAGTTGGCTAATTTGCTGTACAGTTTCAGCCGGAAGTCTACCACTACCAGATCCGTTACTATAGCTGCTGCCATTACCGTTGTAGCTACCGTTTGTCTGACTTGCAGGTGCTTTAAAGCTAGTCGAAGCTTGAACTGCGCCATCAGGACGTTGAATGATGGTTTCTAATACCCGCCGTCTACCTGCATCAATCCCAAACAGACGCACATACTCGCCACTGTGGTCGGCTAGACAGGTTTCTAATGCTGCTACTGCTTCGCCTAATGTTCTGGCTTCAATGGGTTTGCAGCTAGTCCACGAACCTGTACGGAATCTTCTTTGGTCTACGTGTTCTGAGCCAATCTTATAACCTTGCTCTAATAAATAACGTAATTGGTCTATGGTTTCTGCACCCAGGCTATTGCTTGCCACTTCACTACTCCTTCCTATTTCTATGACATTAAGTTTATTACTTGTATAAGATTTAGCGTTCTTATCACGAATGGGTGCAATACACTTGTTATCCGCAGCACAAAGATAACCAGCTCGCAAGGCTTGGTTAATCCCAATCACATGATGGGCAAATTCCTGATCTTGATCTTGCACGTCTGACAAGCGATCGGCCTGCTGTTGGGTGGTGATGATCGATCCTGAAGGTACATATTTGCCAGGGGGAATTTCTACGTCTTGAATCAAAGCGTGCATCATCACAATGCAGCCTGCTCCTATCCTGGAATTGAATACCGTAGAGCGAAAACCAATAAATGAATTTTCCCCAACATAAGCAGGGCCGTGAATCAGGGCCATGTGGGTGATAGAAGCATTTTTGCCAACCCAAACCGAGTATTCATTGCTATCATCGCCTATGACTCGGCCTTGCTCCAAACCGTGAATGACGACACCATCTTGAATATTAGTATTTTCACCAATATAAAAAGGTGTGCCTTCATCGGCTCTAATTGAAGTTCCTGGAGCAACGATTACATTTGCACCTATGTGGACATCCCCAATAATGTTGGAAAAAGAGTGTACAAATGCGGTTTCATGGATTTCTGCTTCCGCTAAACTCCTTGACCACGGGGTTGGGGGAGCCGCCGTGCTGCGGACTGCCATTGCGAGATTCCTCCTAAATTAAGTGTCAATAGTCTGTATTCCATAGTTCATAGTCCATAGTCCATTGCTCATAATTTTGAGTCTGTTGACTATGACTATTGACTTTTGACTTTTGACTACCTGTATTGGTCTTTTTTGCTATAAATGAGACGATCTTCTACGTAAATAGTATCAATTATCGCCACCACTGCTGCATCCAAAGGACGCTGCTCACTCCCAGGTACTTGACGCGCCGCACTACCACGACTGATCAGTACCCATTCGTCTACCCCTGCACCTACGTTATCTGCTGCTACCTCGTATTTTTGCAGGAGGTTTCCTTCTTCATCTACTAATTGCAACAACAGTAGCTTCACACCTCTGAGACTAGGTTCTTTTTGTGTGCTAACTACTGTGCCACGAACTTTAGCGATTTGCATTACTCAACTATGGTCTTCTGCCGAAGGGACGAATTGCGTTCACATTTTCCCGGAATTGCTCTACATCTTCGGTATAACGAATTGGGAGAACATATTCTAAGTTCTCGTGAGGACGCGCAATGATGTGTGTAGACAAAACTTGTCCACCATTGACGCGCTTCACTGATTCAACCCCTGCGCCTACAGAAGCTTGTACTTCCGATACATCGCCTCTCACAATTACGGTAACTCGACCACTACCAATTTTTTCGTAGCCTACCAAGGTGACACGAGCAGCTTTTACCATCGCATCTGCTGCTTCTACCACTGCGGGAAAGCCTAGCGTTTCTACCATTCCTACTGCAATTGACATTCTTTTTGATTCCTGAATAAACTTTCTAGCTTTGAATTTCCATTGACGCTCAAGAAGGCAACCCCGTTAATGAGTTTTTCTACTCAGCTTTTAGGTACGGAACTGTTCCACAGCTTCCGTGTAACGAATCGGTAAGACGTATTCTAGGTTCTCATGGGGGCGGGCAATGATGTGTGTAGATACAACTTCACCACCATTGACTCTTCTGGCTGCTTCAATTCCAGCTGCTACTGAGGCTTGTACCTCAGATACATCTCCCCGCACAATTACAGTAACTCTAGCACTACCGATTTTTTCATATCCTACCAAAGTTACGCGTGCAGCTTTCACCATCGCGTCAGCTGCTTCTACTACTGCGGGAAATCCCTTGGTCTCAATCATTCCAACTGCAATTGGCATCCCATATCTCCTAAAAAATTAATCCAATCAGTACTGCGGTTTGAAAATTTTGCCGGGGAAGCTCATCTTGAGCTACAAAAACACTTCCAAACTAAGCATAGAAAAGGTTGGCATCTCTGGCAATATAAATTAGTATAATAGTTTATAATAAAAAAGTTTTAAAAAACTTAACAAAAATTTGTACCTGTGTTCTTTTCAATCAAATTTTACGGATTACTATAGCAACCACTTGTGCTTTATAATTTTTTTATTACATTTACAAAAAGATATTCATAATCGAGGCTAATCCTGTCTGGCAAAGGAAGATGAGAGTCTGTAATTTTTGCTGTCTCTGGTTTTCCTACAGTTTGTAGTAGGGATCAAGGGTAAATGAAAAACATATAAGAATATATAAGTTTTCTAAATATGCTCTATAAATTTATGTTCTCAAGGTAGAAACGAAGAGTTTAAATCACAGAAAATATGCAGAATGCAAAGGCTTTACCACAAATCAACTTGACTTTAATAGCAGTTTTCGTAGGGGATAGTTAAGTAAAATATACTCATCAAAGATTTTAATAAAAAAATTAAAAAAAGTATAGTTTTTGAAACAACTTAATTTGTTTTAGTAAATCATGGGTTTAAGGGGTTTAAGGAAATTTAAGGCTGAGTCTTCAAGGAAAATCAATAAATGAATGAGTTTCTATTTACAACAAGTTGGTGTATGCCTTTTTATAGTTTGTTAGGCGCACTCATCACATTGCCGTGGAGTATAGGTATTATCCGACGAACAGGGCCAAGACCTGCCGCGTATTTCAACTTGTTGACTACCCTTTTGGCTTTTGCTCATAGCCTTTTAGTGTTTAAAGATATTTGGAACAGAGAACAAGAAACCTGGGTAATTACTTGGTTTCAAGCGGCGGATTTAAATTTATCCTTTGCTTTGGAAATTTCACCAGTTAGTATTGGGGCAACAGTATTAATCACAGGGCTGAGTCTCCTAGCGCAAATCTATGCTCTAGGTTACATGGAAAAGGACTGGGCTTTAGCAAGATTTTTTGGACTGATAGGATTTTTTGAAGCTGCACTGAGTGGTTTAGCTTTTAGTGACTCTTTATTTCTCAGCTACGCACTATTGGAAGTTTTGACACTTTCTACATACTTGCTGGTGGGATTTTGGTACGCACAGCCCCTAGTAGTGACAGCAGCACGAGATGCGTTTTGGACAAAACGTGTAGGAGATTTATTACTACTAATGGCGGTAGTAACACTTTCCACCTTAGCGGGTAGTTTGAATTTTTCTGACTTATATGAGTGGGCGCAAACAGCGACTTTAGACCCAGTAACCTCAGCATTGTTGGGCTTGGCTTTGATTGCTGGGCCAGCAGGTAAATGCGCTCAGTTTCCCTTGCATATGTGGTTAGATGAAGCAATGGAAGGCCCTAACCCAGCTTCAGTCATGCGGAACTCTTTGGTGGTAGCGGGTGGTGCTTATATATTGTATAAACTACAACCTATATTAGCTCTCTCACCTGTTGCATTGAACGCTTTACTGATTATAGGTAGCGTGACAGCAGTGGGAGCTAGTTTAGTGGCTCTAGCCCAAACGGATATTAAGCGAGCTTTATCCCATTCTACTAGTGCTTATATGGGATTGGTATTCTTGGCAGTGGGCTTAGAACAGGGGGGTGTAGCCCTGATGTTGTTGTTAACCCATGCGATCGCAAAAGCATTATTATTTATGAGTTCTGGCTCAGTCATTTTTACTACCCACAGTCAAGATTTGACAGAAATGGGTGGTTTATGGTCTAAAATGCCGGCAACTACTACAGCCTTTATCGTTGGTTCAGCCGGGATGGTGACAATATTACCACTGGGTAGCTTTTGGGCAATGCTAGCCTGGGCTGATGGCTTAGTGAGAGTTTCCCCTTGGGTGATTGCCATTTTAATCTTAGTCAACGGGTTAACCGCCTTAAACTTGACACGGGTGTTCAGATTAGTATTTTGGGGTCAACCGCAACAAAAAACCCGCCGCGCCCCGGAAGTCGGCTGGACGATGGCTTTCCCAATGGTATCACTGACAATTCTGACGTTAATCTTACCTCTAATGCTACAGCAATGGTACTTATTGCCAGCTTGGGAAAGCATTGATTGGTATGTGGTTTTAGTATTGGTTTCTTCTACAGTCGCTGGGGTAGTCATCGGGTCAACCATTTATCTGCACAAAGCTTGGTCTAGGTCAAGAATCATGGGTTGGCGAATGATGCAAGACTTATTGGGTTATGACTTTTACATTGACCGAATTTATCGCCTCACCATAGTGAGTGCAGTATCCATACTATCGAAAATTTCCGCGTGGAGCGATCGCTATTTAGTTGATGGCTTAGTAAACTTAGTCGGTTTCGCCACGATTTTCAGTGGTCAAGGCTTAAAGTACAGCATTTCTGGTCAATCCCAAGGATATATGTTGACCATCCTAGCGGTAGTCAGCGTCCTAGGCTTTTTCATTAGCTGGTCATTAGGCTTACTAGATAAGTTGCCTTTTTGAGAGTTCTTAATGAGTGCTGAGTAATGAGTGCTGAGTAATGAGTAATGAGTAATGAGTAATGAGTGCTGAGTATTGAGTATTGAGTGGAAAACTGGAAGAGAGGAAAGTTAAAAGTATTTATTTATAACCTGTCCCCAGTCCCCAGTCCCCAGTCCCCAGTCCTCAGAGGTTCTTTAATTTTGAATTTTGAATTTTGAATTTTGAATTTTGAATTGAATAGTCACCTGTCACCTGTCCCCTTCTTTATGCTAAGTGTCTTAATTTTTGCCCCATTATTGGGTGCGCTGTTAGTTGGTTTATTCCCTGCTGGCGTGAATGGGAAAATTTCCCGGAGTATCGCGTTGATTGTTGCAGGATTAATTTTCTTGTGGACTGTCATATTGGCTAGCCAGTTCAATCCAGGGGAAGTTAATCAACAGTTTAGTGAGTTTTTACCCTGGATAGATGCGTTGGGATTGAATTATAATCTAGGAGTAGATGGGCTATCCTTGCCTTTGCTGTTGTTGAATGGATTATTGACTGGCATAGCTATCTACAGCACCGATGAATCTCTACAACGTCCTCGGTTTTATTACTCCTTGATTTTGGTGTTGAGTGCTGGAGTAGCCGGAGCATTTATTGCTCAAGATTTACTGCTATTTTTCTTGTTTTACGAGTTGGAATTGATTCCCCTATATCTGCTAATTGCTATTTGGGGTGGTGCGAAAAGAGGTTACGCCGCTACAAAATTTCTCATCTATACTGCGCTTTCGGGAATATTGATTTTAGCTAGTTTCTTGGGTATGGTATGGCTGAGTGGTGCTGATACCTTTGCTTTATCAGCATTCGATGCTCAATCTCTACCGTTAGCAACCCAATTGCTACTCCTAGGGGGAATTTTAATTGGTTTTGGCATCAAAATGCCCCTAGTTCCCTTTCACACTTGGCTACCAGATGCTCACGTAGAAGCTTCTACGCCGATTTCTGTGTTACTGGCTGGTGTATTGTTGAAATTGGGGACTTATGGCTTGTTGCGGTTTGGTATGGACTTGTTACCAGATGCTTGGGCATATTTAGCCCCTTGGTTAGCAGTTTGGGCAGTGGTGAGTGTGTTGTATGGCTCATCCTGTGCGATCGCTCAAACTGACATGAAGAAAATGGTAGCCTATAGTTCTATTGGTCACATGGGCTATATCTTACTCGCCGCCGCAGCCGCCACACCATTAAGCACTTTGGGTGCTGTCATGCAGATGATTAGCCACGGGTTAATTTCTGCCATGCTGTTTTTATTAGTGGGGGTTGTGTATAAAAAGGCTGGTAGCCGTGATTTAAATGTGATTCGTGGACTACTGAATCCAGAACGGGGTATGCCTTTAATTGGTAGCTTGATGATTATAGGTGTAATGGCTAGTGCTGGTACTCCGGGAATGGTAGGATTTATTTCAGAATTTATTGTATTTCGCGGCTCTTTTGCTGTATTCCCGGTACAAACTCTGGTATCAATGCTGGGTACAGGTTTAACGGCGGTTTACTTTTTAATTCTCGTCAACCGTGCCTTTTTCGGACGCTTGTCTGAGCAAGTGATCAACCTACCTAGAGTTTACTGGAGCGATCGCATTCCTGCCTTTATCTTAGCTGCCCTGATTGTCGTTTTTGGTATCCAACCTGGTTGGTTAGTACATTGGTCTGAACCCACTATCACCGCTATGGTAAACGTAGAACATACAGTTGCCACTGTTTCTTTAGAGACAACAAAAAGCCAAAACTAAATGTTTGGAATAAGGGTGTGGGGGTGTGGGGGTGTAGGGGTGTAGGGGAAAGAAAAAATATCAATTATTCTTCCCTTATACCCTTACACCTTCTGAACAGGAAAAGTCTTGTTATTAGTAAATAAATTACCAAGTATCAACTATCTAGTAATTAACAAACATAATTTTAAAAAAATATCTTTATTTCTTGGAGAATTAAAATGGTAACTATTAAAAAGAAACAAAATCATAATCCTTTAGCTGAGTATATTAAACGCCTCCAAACAGGACAAGCGTTACTGGCAGACAGTCCACAAAATGTCTTAGAAGTTGTAGGTATTCTCAAAAGCTATGGGGTAATTATAGATGCTTATTCAAATAACTTGATTTATATTTCTGAAAATCAGTTTTTAGTATTTTTCCCATTTTTTAAATATTTTAATGGTGAAATTAATTTACCAAAATTACTTCGTCATTGGTGGCATGACAGAATTAATTTTGAATATGCAGAATATTGCATGAAAGCCATGATGTGGCATGGTGGCGGCGGTTTAGATGCTTATTTAGATACTAAAGAATTTCAAGAAAGAGCAGAAGCAGTTATCAAAGCAAAATTTGGCATCAATCCCTTGATAATGGGTTTGAATCAACTGTTTCCCGACTTTTTAACTGAACAGTTACGGATGTCTGCTTACTACAGTGGGTTGGGACAATTTTGGCGGGTCATGGCTGATATTTTTCTGAACTTATCAGACCGCTATGACCGAGGTGAAATTAAAACTATTCCCGATGTTGTAGAACATATTAAGGCGGGGTTAGTAGCGGATGCTTTAAGGCCAATTGCCTACGCGGTGAAAATTAACAAAAAAGTCTATGAAATTATTCCTCAAAGTTTGGGGTTGACTTTTTTAGCAGATACCGCAATACCTTATGTAGAAGCAGTATTCTTTAGAGGTACGCCATTTTTAGGAACAGTTTCATACAATGCCCAAGGTTATCAAGTTCCACCTGATCAATCTCGATTCCAATATGGGGCATTATACGCTGATCCGTTACCTATTGGTGGTGCAGGTATTCCGCCTACCCTGTTAATGCAGGATATGCGTCATTATCTACCAGAGTATCTGCACGAAATTTATCGGCGAGGTTTACGGGGAGAGGATGATTTGCGTGTGCAGATTTGTATGACTTTCCAAAAATCTATGTTTTGTGTAACTACAGCAGCGATTTTGGGATTGATGCCTTATCCTGCGGATAGTGAGGAAGCATCTGAGCAAGAGGCTAATCGAGTTTATTTAGAAAAATGGATGGATAGGTTACAAACTTCCCAGTTGCTGAATGTGAATAAGTAAGGTTGTGGGGGTAAATTTAAACGCAGAGGGGGAAGGAGGTAGGCGCAGAGTCTCGCAGAGAATTAGGCTTCTGGTTCAACGCCCAAAGAACGCAATTGAGCAATCAGGCGATCGTTTCGTTGACGTTCCTGTTCGGCTCTTTCCTCACCAGTCAACAACAAATTACCTTGCGAATCCCACCAGCGTAGCCAAGGTAATTCGGCGTTTTGATATTCGCCCTGCCAAATGCCTAACTCAACTCCCAAGGGCAGAATAGGATAATGTCCATGCTCAGTTGCTGCTAATAACTGATATTGCCCACCAATTAATTCATAAACTTCCACGCTGGCTTTATTGACTTCATAAATGCCATAGAAGGGAGGACGAATTACCTGCTCATAAATCCAAAATTTGCCCTTCCAAGGGGTTTTGTCTCGTTCTTCACTACCATCGCCAGAGACAAATTCCAATGCAATCAATGGGGCAATAAACTCTCTCCACAGTACATAAGACCTTCGTGTTTGTCCATCCAGCAATGCCGGTACATTCCCTACATAAAACCAATCTGGTGCTTCTGCGCCTTTTTCTGGGGGGTCAGTTAAACGCCAGTAAATGCCTAAGTCTTGACCAATACAATATTGCCCATCAGGATGTAATTGTTTGAGTACTGGTGTAATTGAATCCGTCAATAAAATGCTTTGAGGATGTTCTTGCCAATTTTTCACGAATGTACCATCAGACTCTGGTAGCTGCGTATGGTCGGGAAATGGGGTGAGGTCAGTATCTAGATTAGTTGCAGAGGTCATAAGATTACCTTTGCAGAGGGTAAGGGTTGTTTTTTAGTTTAACGTGAGTGAGATGAGTTAGGAGGGTGCGTCAGTATGAATAATTTCTAGCTGTAGAGAGACTTTCTCACACTGACGCACCCTACCCTACTTACCCGCCCTAACCTACTATTGTCCTCACAAAGGTCATTCAAGCGTTAACTCTCTCTTGTGTGAAAATGAGTACAAATATTTTGGGAGTTGCAAAGATGGCTTGGGTAGCAGGTGATCAGTTGCAGGGTGGCAAATACACGATTGAAAAGGAGTTGGGAAGGGGACGGTTTGGTATTACATATCTGGTTAAAAACAGGAATAGCGATCGCCTAGTTATTAAAACTATAAATGATAACCTGCTTCAATCTCTTAGTCAGCCGCAACGCGAACGACTAGAGAATATGTTTTTGCAAGAGGTGACTAATCTTACCCGGTGTCAGCATCCGCATATTGTGAAGTTTAAAACACCCTTTAGAGAAGGAGAGTATCCGTGTCTGGTAATGGAGTATGTCGGTGAAGATAGTTTGGCTAATCTTCGTCCAGCAATCCTTTCGGAACAAGACGCACTACGTTACATTCAGCAAATTGGGGAAGCTCTGATAGTAGTACATCAAAATGAACTGATTCATCGGGATGTGCGTCCAGAAAATATCCTGTTGCGGAAGCGAGACGGGAATTTAGAAGCGGTGTTAATTGATTTTGGTTTAGCTCTTGATTTTGATTACATTTTAACCACAAGCCGGACTCAAGAAACATCCGCCGGATTTACACCATCTGAGCTTTCTACTAAAGGTACGATAGCCAAGGCGTATAGCGATGTTTATTCACTAGCGGCTACTCTTTATAAACTGCTGACGGGGAGAACGCCTGTGGATGCAGTCAAGCGCAAATTAGACGGTGAGCATTTAGTTTCCCCAAAAGAATACAATTCTCAGATTAGCGATCGCACCAACAAGGCAATTTTAACAGGGATGCAACTAGATCCCAAACAGCGATCGCAATCGATGAGAGAATGGCTAGATTTATTAACTCAGCCTGAGATAACTGTTACATCTAACACCAAGTCAAATTGGGAACGCAACATTCAGGTTTGGGGAATTATTATAGCTGCGATCGCCGCTATTGGAGGTTTACTCGGAGGACTAGCTGGCTGGATTCCCATTTTTAAAACCACTCCATCTCCTAGCCCATCATTAGTGTCTCCTACTCCATCATCTAGCCAAACTCCGTAGAATTAGCTAAACTCTTATCATCATACTGGCTTTGAACTAATTATTTTTACTCAGAGGTATTCATGCCCTGGATAAAAGGACAAAAATTACAAAATGGTAAATATGTAATTGAGAAAGTCCTGGGACAAGGGGGATTTGGGATTACTTATAAAGCACAGCAAGTTGGGCTAAATCGTGCAGTTGTTATTAAAACACCAAACGAACATCTCAGCTATGATCCAGAGTATGAAAAATACGTAGAGCGATTTATTCAAGAAGGGAAAATACTGGCGCGTCTATCTCAAGATCCCCATCCTCATATTGTAGGAGTAATTGATCTGTTTGTAGAAGGTAATACTCACTGTTTAGTCATGCACTTTGTAGAAGGGGAAAATTTGTTTGAGGTTATAAAACGCAGAGGGGCGTTACCAGAATCCGAGATTGTGCGCTGTATCTGTCAGATTGGGGAAGCCTTGACGATGGTACATCAAGCAGGGCTAGTACACCGAGATGCCCACCCAGGAAACATCATGCTGCGGAAGAATGGTAAAGCAGTTTTAATTGATTTTGGTATTGCCAAGGAACTCTTGCCTCAAACGTTGAGTTCAACGGGTAATGTAGGTAACAAAGGATTTGCACCCTATGAACAGATGACTAGAGGTAGTCGAGAGCCAACAGTTGATGTTTACTGTCTCACTGCTACACTGTATTATGCAGTCACAGGTCAACCACCAATAAATTCTCTAGCTCGTAAGTTAGATAATATTCCCCTCCAGCCACCTAAACAAATTATTCCTCGTATTAGCGAACAATTAAATCAAGCAATACTCAAGGGTATGGCACTGGAGGCACAAGATCGCCCCCAGTCAATGAAAGCATGGTTGGCAATGTTAGAAGCACCAAAAGCAGCACCTCCGCCTCCTGTTGAACCAGTTCATAAAAAAGAAGTTGTTAGTCCTAAACCCAAGATAAAGTTAGAAATTTCTCCACGTAAAGCAATTACTAAGTCACCTAGAATTATTCCCTGGGGCTGGTTGATTGGTATATTATTCAGTTACCTATTGATAGGCTACCTTTTAGTTGCGTCTAACGCTCCGTTCTGGGTTTGGGCTGGGGCTGGGGCTTTGGCTTTGGCTGGGGCTTTGGCTGGGGTAGGGGCTGTAGCTGGGGCTTTGGCTGGGGTAGGGGCTGTAGCTGGGGCTTTGGTTCTTGTGGCTGGGGCTTTGGTTCTTGTGGCTGGGGCTGTAGCTTCGGCTGTGGCTGTAGCTTGGGCTGTGCCTATAGCTTGGGCTGTGGCTGTAGCTTGGGCTGTGCCTATAGCTTGGGTTGGAGAAAAATTACAAACATCCTTTAGCCAGTTTCATACTTTTTTGATTTTGGTTACTACTTCCCTTTTTGGCTTGGGTTTGGGGCTGCTAGTACACCGAGTTTTTAACGGAGTCTCATAACTTCCTCAATGTTGAAGTTTGTGAGGGACAAAGAAGTTCGTAGTAATGACTTTAGTCCTTAAATGAGGACTAAAGTCCTCACTACAAACCAGTGCAATCTCGCTCATCAACAGCATCATCTAATAAATATTCTTTCGTTAGGACATTAAGTTTTAATAATATCGCTCAATAAAGTCTAATTCAGAACCCGTAAAATTTGATTCAGACTTCTGGTTCAACGCCAAGCGACCTTAATTGAGCAATCAGGCGTTCATTGCGTTGACGTTCTTGTTCTGCTCGTTGGCGTTCCTGTTCTGCTCTTTCCTCACCCGTCAACAACAAATTCCCCTGCGAATCCCACCAGCGTAGCCAAGGTAATTCCATATTCTGATATTCACCTTGCCATATACCCAACTCCACACCTAAAGGATGTATGGGATAATGTCCACGTTCATTGGCTGGTAATAATTGATATTGTCCATCAATTAAGTGATAGACTTCTACGCTGGCTTTATTTACTTCATAAATACCGTAAAAAGCCGGATGGATTACCTGCTCATATATCCAAAATTTACCCTTCCACGGGGTTTTGTCTCGTTCTTCACTACCATCCCCAGACACAAACTCTAATGCAATCAATGGTGCAATAAACTCGCGCCACAACACATAAGACCTGCGGGGTTGCCTATCCAGGGAAGGTGGTACATTTCCTACATAAAACCAATCTGGTGCTTCTGCGCCTTTCTCTGGGGGGTCAGTTAAACGCCAGTAAATCCCCAAGTCCTGACCTATACAATATTGACTATCAGGATGTAATTGTTTGAGTACTGGTGTAATTGAGTCCGTCAATAAAATACTTTGGGGATGTTCTTGCCAATTTTTCACAAATGTCCCATCAGAGTCTGGTAGCTGCGTATGGTCGGGAAATGGGGTGAGGTCAGTATCTAGATTAGTTGCAGAGGTCATAAGATTACCTTTGCACAGGGTAAGGGTTATTTTTTAGTTTAGCAGTGGGAAGGGGAGAAGGGTTAAGGCTGTGGTTTTTGTTAACCTACACACTCCCCTTTAAAATCAGAAATGCAGGGTGTTTTCATACAACTAGAGAAAAAATAAACCTAGCTTTCAAAGCCTCTCCCCCCGTGGGGGAGAGGTTTGGAGAGGGGTCAAAATCTCGGCTACAAAACGAAAAATCAAAACTTATGGATTTTTCTTTTTTCGTATGAAACCACCCTGCCCTGTAAAATCAGAAATGCGATCGCCTAGCCTACTTCGCTACAACTAAATCAACAGGCTTCACACCCGCCAAATCTAAAATTTGAGGAATCAAATCTTCCCGCTTGACTGCCATCATGTGGACACCATGACACAATTTTCGCGCTATCTGCACTTGTTCGGCGGCAATTTTTACACCTTCTTCTAGTGGGTCTTTGGCTGTTGCTAACCTCTCAATAATATGCTGGGGTATATTTACACCAGGAACGCACCTATTAATAAATTGAGCATTTTTTGCTGATTTCAATAGAAAAATTCCCGCCAAAATTGGTTTGTTATGGGTTGAAGCTATCTTATCCATGAACTTTTCTAGTTTTTCAAAATCAGTAATTAATTGACTTTGAAAAAATTGCGCCCCTGCTTCAATTTTACGTTCAAAGCGACTTTGCAAACCTGACCAACTGGCACACTGCGGGTCTACGGCTGCACCTGCAAATAAATCTGTTGCACCATCAGTCAAGGATTTATCGTTGCAATCGACACCTTGATTCATTTTCCGAATTAGTTGTAATAGTCGCACTGCTTCTAAATCAAAGACGGCTTTGGCTTCAGGATGATCGCCTGCTTTTACTGGGTCGCCAGTCAAAGCTAAAATATTACGAATACCCAAAGCGTGTGCGCCCATGAGGTCGGCTTGTAAACCGATACGGTTGCGATCGCGGCAAGCCATCTGACAAATTGGTTCAATCCCATTTTGTAACAAAATAACTGAAGCTACCAACGAAGACATCCGCAAAACTGCACGGCTACCATCGGTAATATTGACAGCATGAACCCTCCCCTTAAGAGTCGCCGCCATTTCAATCATGTGGGTGGGATTTCCCCCTTTTGGTGGTGCTACCTCGGCGGTAACTAAAAATTCTCCCGCTTGCGCGGCTTGACGGAAATTATTCAATGTACTATAGCTAGGGCTATGGTTATGTTCCATAACGTTGATAAGTGGTTTCTCTTCAAGGGTATTATGAATCACACCTCAAAGAGAAATTGTTAGGGACTGGGGAGTATTCAATTCAAAATTCAAAATGACGCTCTCTACGAGACGCTGCGCGAACGATGACTCGCTAACGCTGCGCTAACAAAATTCAAAATTAAAGAACCTCTGAGGATTGGGGACTGGGGACTGGGAACTGGGAAGAAGTAGGTGAGAAGAACTCTCTACTCAGCACTCAGCACTCACAAAGGCATTGAATAGCCTAATGCAGCTTTTACATCTCTTAGGGTTTGGTTGGCGATGGCTTCGGCTTTTTCTCTACCATCACGCAACACAGACTCTAGATAACCTTTGTCATCCATGATTTGCTGATATTTTTCTTGGATGGGTTTTAAAGCATTAATTGCTGTTTCAGTGAACAATGGCTTAAATTGTCCCCAGCCCATATCTTGACACTCAGCCGCTACTTCTTCCTTGGTCTTGCTAGAGAGTAGCATATACAACGTTAGCAAGTTGTTGCACTCTGGGCGTTCTGGGTCGTCAAAGGTTAAACCGCGTACTGGATCGGTTTTACAGCGTTTAATTTTATTCGCAATTTGATCTGGTGGATCTAAAAGATTAATCCGGCTTAACTCTGAAGGATCGGATTTAGACATTTTGCGTGTCCCATCTGTCAGACTCATCACTCTCGCGCCTTCCTTACGGATTAAAGGATCTGGCAATTTCAGCACAGGTGTATCCTTAGCGAATTGGTGATTAAATCTGTTAACAATATCCCGTGTCAGTTCCAAGTGTTGTTTTTGGTCTTCACCCACTGGCACTTTATCAGCTTGATAGAGCAAAATATCAGCCGCCATCAGTACGGGGTAGATTAACAAGCCTGCACCGACATTTTCCCCTTGCTTGAGGGCTTTTTCTTTAAACTGAATCATGTCTTGCAGCCAATTTAGGGGTGTGATGCAGTTGAGTAACCAAGCTAGTTCACTGTGGGCTGAGACGTGAGATTGAATAAAGATATTGGAGTATTTTAAGTCAATACCACAGGCTAAATAAAGTGCAGCAATTGTATAACTATCTGCTGCCAATGTCGCTGGATTATGCGGTACTGTAATCGCGTGTAAATCTACGACACAAAAGAAATTTTCATACTGTTCTTGGATTTCTACCCAGTTGCGAATTGCTCCTAAGTAGTTACCCAAGTGTAAGTTACCAGTTGGTTGAACTCCAGAAAGAACACGCTGCTTACCCATAAATTACCAGTTTATTAA
Source organism: Nostoc sp. UHCC 0870 (assembly GCF_022063185.1). Taxonomy (NCBI): domain Bacteria; kingdom Bacillati; phylum Cyanobacteriota; class Cyanophyceae; order Nostocales; family Nostocaceae; genus Nostoc; species Nostoc sp. UHCC 0870. The sequence continues at coordinate 4,128,681 of NZ_CP091913.1, forward strand.
TCTCAAATACCCACCGTGGAAAGTGGCGATGGCAAAACACCTTTCATTTTGACATTTTCTCATCGTTATTAGTTATTAGTAGAGGGCAGTGGTGTTTTATTGACGCTGATAATTACAAAAATTTCGTTTTATCAGGTTTTTTAGCTTTTTTCGAGGTGATGTGAGCTTTTACACCAATAAGCTATCTCATAGGCTATTTGTTGATTAAAGATGAGTCTGCTTAGATGTAGTGGAAGTTCCTTTCCATGTCTTTAAGACTACCTATTAATGATTCGTACAAACCGCAATAACTTTGTTTTGGCGACTGTGGTGGCTATTGGTGGCGCGATCGCCTGCATCCCATCTTTGGCGATCGCTATTTCTACACCAGCACCAACTCATACACCAAAGTCTTTACCAAGATCCGTTTCTAGCCGCCAACTAGCACAATCTACAATCAACACCGCATCTGTAGAGGCGGCGGTATTTCAACAAATTAACGAATTCCGCACTTCTCAAGGTTTACCAGCCTTAACTCGTAATTCTGCGATGGATAATCAAGCTAGAATCCATAGTCAGAATATGGCTAAGGGTAGTATCCCATTTGGTCATTATGGTTTTTCATCCCGAATTCAGGCGAGTGGTATTTCTTACCAAGGTGCGGCGGAAAATGTGGCTAAAAATCGCGGATATAGTGATCCGGCTACCCAAGGTGTACAAGGTTGGTTGAGAAGTTCGGGACACCTCAATAATATTAGAGGTAACTACAACCTGACAGGTATTGGTGTAGCAGTAAACAGCAAAGGCGAAGTGTACTTAACACAAATCTTTGCTCGTACATCAAGTCAAACTTCCACACCAAATCCTTCCCAGGGTTCAGGTAATACAATCAATACAACATCTGTAGAGACGGCGGTATTTCAGCAAATTAACAAATTCCGCACTTCTCAAGGTTTACCAGCCTTAACTCGTAATTCTGCTATAGATGATCAAGCCAGAATCCACAGTCAGAATATGGCTAAGGGTAGTATCCCATTTGGTCATTACGGTTTTTCATCCCGAATTCAGGCGAGTGGTATTTCTTACCAAGGTGCGGCGGAAAATGTGGCTAAAAATCGCGGATATAGTGATCCGGCTTCCCAAGCTGTACAAGGCTGGTTGAGAAGTTCAGGACACCTCAACAATATTAGAGGTAAATACAACCTGACAGGTATTGGTGTCGCAGTAAACAGCAAAGGCGAAGTTTACCTAACACAAATATTCCTCTACAAAAAGTAGGAATTATTGGTTGATTCTGCGGCAACAAGTATATTCTGAAGTTACCTAAGTAGAACGGCGTAAATAATTAAAGGTTTGTAGTAAAGACTTTAGTCTGAAAAGAAGGACTAAAGTCCTTACTACGAACTTGATTACAATAACTTCAGATAGTTAGGTTTATTACCAACGACGTACTTACATCGTACCTTAAATACGGTGTAGGATTCTTATATACATAGAAAATAATTACAGATGAAAATGCGTGAACTTTATCCACTTATACAACCTTATCAAGAAGGAAAGTTACAGGTTTCTGAATTACACACGATTCATTTTGAAGAATCAGGTAATCCCCAAGGTAAACCCATTATTTTACTGCATGGCGGACCTGGTGGTGGATGTCCGCCATTTTATCGGCAATATTTTCATCCTGAAAAATGGCGTTTAATTATGTTTGATCAGCGTGGCTGTGGTAAAAGTCAACCCCATGCTGAGTTAAGAGAAAATACCACTTGGGATTTAGTTAATGATATTGAAAAACTGCGATCGCATTTAGGGATAGAAAAGTGGGTGGTTTTTGGTGGTAGTTGGGGTAGCACTTTATCATTAGCCTATAGCCAAACCCATCCAGAGCGTTGTTTAGGGCTAATTTTACGCGGTATATTCTTGCTCAGACAAAAAGAGTTACGTTGGTTTTATCAAGAAGGTACTAGTTATCTTTTTCCTGATGCTTGGGAAGAATATCTCAAGCCAATTCCTGTAGATGAGCGTGATGATTTGCTCACCGCTTATTATAAACGTTTGACTAGTCCAGATTTACAAGTTAGGCAAGAAGCGGCGCGGGCTTGGTCAATTTGGGAAGCTAGCACTAGTAGATTATTTACAGATACCCAGCTAATCCATAATTTTGGTGAGGATGAATTTGCTGATGCCTTTGCTCGCATTGAGTGTCATTATTTTATTAATAAAGGTTTTTTAGAAACCGATGATCAATTATTATTAAATGTTGGACGGATTCGACATATTCCGGCTGTGATTGTGCAAGGACGTTATGATGTAGTTTGCCCGATGATATCAGCTTGGGAATTACATCGTGCTTGGCCAGAAGCAGAATTTATTGTTGTTCCTGATGCTGGACATTCGATGAGTGAAGTGGGGATTCGTAGTGCTTTGATTGCGGCGACAGATGAATTTTGATGTATTTTATACTTGATGGCAAAAAGAAAATTGTCTTCTCAAAAGAGACGCACTCAAATCAAGTAGGCTTTTCACATCAGAATATAGCGTTTCCTAATCACATGAGGTATATCATAGCCCCCTCCTTGCTTGCTCTTAGGGGGTTGGGGGTAGGTTCTTGTACCTCACTAAAGTGAGAACCGCTATAAGTGTCTAAAAACACATTGTAAATTTACGGTTAAGCAATTAAGCTGTTATGTGAAGGTTGTTTGAGTTTTTACTTAAAAAACTTAAATTTCCTTGTGTTTTTTTGAGAATTTTGAAAGAGTAAAGGTGATCAATCTTACGAATAAGGTTGTTCTCTAGATTCAGATATTGACTGAGTTTATCAACTTTGGAGTCATAACCATGAAAAATATTTTCACCAAAATTGTGGCGATCGCCGCAACCAGTGCAGCTACTGTTACACTTGCTTCTGGTGTAAACAATCCGGCTCAAGCGGTTGATTTCAACTTTAACTGGCAAGGTAATGCTGGCTATTCTGCAATAGGTTCATTCAGTTATGATGAGACTACAGCACCAACAATTATTTCTGAAAGTGGTGCTGGCCCGACTAATTTTTTACAATCGCTGAATGTCTCTTTCTTCGATCCATCTAATAATATTTTGGGGACTTATAACACGGTTAGTGCTGGAGTATCACAATCTAATTTCTTTACTTTCAACTTTGATACTTCTACTCAGTCATTGTTTGGCCCCTTTAACATAGGCGGTGGAACTGGTGTAATTGGAGAATATTTCTTTTCGGGAACGGTTGGTGATTCTTTAAGATTGCGTATGGATGTTGATCAACTAGGAACATCAATATTAATAGATGAAAATTCTGGTTCAATTCAAGTATCCTCAGCTTCAGTTCCTGAACCTACTGCTATTTTGGGTTTACTAGCACTTAGTGTGTTAGGTATAGGTTCAAATTTAAAGAAAAAAAATCAACTATCTTGTTAGAAGTTGCTGTTGTTTAATTAAGTTTTGTTATTCTTTTAAAAGAGAATACATCATCTATTAAAAGTGTGTTACTGCTAAGATTATAAGCAAACATCTTCCAGGTATTAGCTTAGTTTAATCATATTATGATAGCTACACCTTAAAGAAGTTTGCTAGACAAAATTTCAGTCACACACTTTTTTTTGTCAGCCATATCATAAAATCAATCTTATTATCAGCTATTGTGAAATTCCCGGTTTGATTGGAAGGGTCAACGATTTCCCATTCTTCAGTTACGGTTGCATCAGTTCTGTTATGTGCAGTTTATGAAATTTATTGGGATTGATTTTGGTTGGAAGTCTCAACCGAGTGGTTTATGTTGTCTGCAATTAATTGAGGGCAAATTAGAGATAGTTGACTTAGAACGGAAAGATGCGATCGCACACATCTTAACTTGGATAGATACCTGGGTAGAACCAAACCAACCAGCACTCATCGCCGTAGATGCGCCTACTCTCATTCCTAACCCTACAGGTAGCCGCCTTCCTGATAAACTAACTCACAAATATTTCGGTAAATATCACGCCGGCTGTTACCCTGCCAACCAAAATCTTCCCTTTGCAGAACGCACGATTAATTTTGGCTTAGAATTAGAATCCCGTGGCTTTGCCCATGCACCGGAAATTACACCACAAACGCCGGGTAGATATCAGATAGAAGTATTTCCCCATCCCGCCATAGTCAATTTATTCGGCTTAGAACGGATTCTTAAATATAAAAAAGGGCGTATCAGTGAACGCCGCTTAGAATTAATTAAACTTTATCAATATATTGTCGAGATTCTGCCCAAGTTTGAACCATTTTTGTGTCTTGGTGATTTGCTGACTGATGAAATTCCCTACACAGGAGCAGAACTCAAAGCCACAGAAGATAAACTAGATAGCCTGATTTGTGCTTATGTGGCTGCTTACTGGTGGTATTGGGGTGAACAACGTAACTTGGTGTTAGGCGATCGCACCACAGGTTACATTGTCATCCCTAAATCAGTGCTGAGTGCTGAGTTATGAGTGCTGAGTTTTGAGTTTTGAGTTATGAGTTTTGAGTTGTAATTCAATACTCAAAACTACCCACACAAGAGTAGAACTCAAACCTACGAAGATAAACTAGATAGCCACTCATTACTCATTACTCATTACTCACTACTCATTACTCACCACTCACTACTCACCACTCAGCACTCAGCACTCAGCACTCACTACTTACTCTTACTCAGCCCAAGCAATCAACCGAGGTTCATAAGCACTAGACAAGTGTGGGTGTTTTGGTAATACCCGCAAGGACAAGCCTTGTAAACCAGAGTTGGTGTAAATGATATCAGCAGTGTAAACGCTTAATCCTTGAGTATCTTGTCCTTGGTAATCCATGACTACAGGGACAGCGTTGACAATATCACCGTTGGCATCAATTGAACCTTGATATAGTTCTACTTGCAGATCGTCATTTGTTAAAGTTGCCAAGTCAACCTTAGCTTTTACACCAACGATTTGATTAACTTCAATGTCTGCTGCGACAGATACGTCAATATCTTTGATTCTGATATTAAACCAGTGTTCGCCGAGTTTATCTTTCCAATCTGCTAGTTCTTTAGCTGGAACATAGTTGTCAGAGCTTAAGGTATGGTAGCGATCGCTAGCTGAGAAGTAAGACCTTTGTGCATATTCTCGCACCATCCGCGCTGTATTGAAGAAAGGACAGTTCAACCGAATTGCATCTTTCATTTTGGCAACCCAAGGACGGGGTAAGCCATCAACATCCCGGTGGTCATAGAATAGGGGGACTACTTCTTTTTCCAATAAATCATAGAGAGCGTTGGCTTCTACTTCATCTTGGTAGTTGGGATCTTCGTAGTTTTCGCCGTGGCCAATTGCCCAACCTGTGCGGACGTAATCGGCTTCATCCCACCAACCATCTAGGACACTAAGATTAGGCAATCCATTCATGGCTGCTTTCATCCCGCTAGTACCGGAAGCTTCACGGGGACGACGGGGTGTATTTAACCAGATATCACAACCGGCAACCATCAACCGAGCAATGTGAATATCATAGTTGGGAACAAACACGATATGTTTTTCTAAGTGTTGTTCTGTGATGAAATGGTTGATTTCGCGGATGAGTTCTTTACCGGGAATATCTTTCGGGTGTGCCTTCCCAGCAATGACGAATTGCACTTTCCGCCCTTTATTGCCTAATAAGATCCGCTTAATGCGTTCAATGTCACGCATCCACAGAGTAGCACGTTTGTAGGTGGCAAACCGCCTAGCAAAACCGATGGTTAAAACATTGGGATCAAGGACTTCTTGGGCTTGGGCAATTTCTGAGGAGGATGCACCGCGATCATGTAAATGCTTGACTAAATGATCCCGTACATACAGAATCATATCCAAACGGCAACGCTCGTGATTGCGCCACAACTCTTCATCAGGAATAGCATCCATGCGTTCCCACAGGGGGCTATCAGGTGCGGCTGATGACCAATTTGGCCCTAAATAGCGATCGTATAACTCCTGAGTGGGTTTGGCGACACAACTACGAGCATGGACACCATTGGTAATGGCTGTAATTGGTACTTCTTCTACAGGAACTTTTTTCCATAACCCTTGGAACATTTGGCGCGACACTACACCATGTAGTTGGGCAACACCATTAGAACAGGTTGCCATCTTCAAGGCTAGCACTGCCATACTGAAGGGTGCGGATAAATCACCTGTATTCTCCCGTCCCAGTCCTAAAAATTGCTCTTTGGGTAAGTCAAAAATATCTGCGTAGTAACCCAAGTAGTGAATAATTTTGTCGGGAGGGAACAAGTCAATCCCCGCCGGGACTGGTGTATGGGTGGTAAAGATATTGCTAGACATCACCACTTGTTTAGCTTGCGCGTAGCTTAATCCCTGCTCTTGAATCAAGATGCGGATGCGCTCTAGGGCTGAGAAGGCGGCGTGACCTTCATTCATGTGGTAGGCGGTCACGTCATAACCCAAAGCTTTTAATAGCTGTACACCACCGATACCCAGCATGATTTCCTGGTGGATACGCATATCGATGTCGCCACCATAGAGCTGATCTGTGATGTCGTGGTCGTAGGGGTTGTTTGGTTCAATGTTGGTATCCAGCATATACAGGGGGACTGTTCCTACCTGTACCCGCCAAACCCTAGCGTACACCTTGCGCCCTGGATAATCTACGGCAATCCGCAGTTCAGAACCGTCAGCATTGCGTTCTAGGTGCAAGGGCATATTGTAGAAATCGTTAATAGGATAACGTTCCTGCTGCCAGCCATCGACATTGAGATACTGAGCAAAGTAGCCTTGCTGGTAGAGTAAACCCACGCCTACCAGAGGTAAACCCAAGTCACTGGCAGATTTGAGGTGATCCCCTGCCAGTACACCCAAGCCTCCAGAGTAGATAGGTAGACAATCTACCAGTCCAAATTCAGCCGAAAAATAGGCGTAGCATTCCTTTGGTTTCTGACTGCGTTGTTTCTGATACCAAGTGTGTTCTTGCAAATAGTCTTCTAATTGACGAGCGGCACGATCCATTTGCGCCAGGAAGCCTTCATCTTCGACTACTTCCACAAGCCGCGCTTGGCTGATCGTACCTAGCATTAATACTGGGTTGTGATGGCTAGATTCCCATAAATCGGGGTCTAAACGGCGAAATAAATCTTTAGTCTCAACATTCCAATCCCAGTGTAAGTTGTGTGCCAACTTCCGCATTGGTTCGAGTCGTGACGGTAGAGATGGAGAAACGTTGAATGTGCGAATCGGCTGCATAGGTTAGCAAAGTTCCTAGTTTTAGCTATGGATATTGTTGACTGTCTTTACCCAATGTTGCCAATTCTTTATACTATGTTTGTAAAAATGCCATGACTTTGTTAAGCATCGAAATTTACACGCATCTATTGGCTATTAGTTCATACTAATAGTATTTTGCTATATGCTCACACTGAAAATTTATAATTAAATTTATTAAAATTTAATTATTTTCTGAATATATTCCCAATTATGCAAGGATTTTCCGGATAATCCTTAATTTTATTTTATATAGTTGCTAATTTACGCTTTTTCTAGTGATCCCAAAATAATAATTATATTTATTCAAGAATGTGGATCAAATCTGTTATCAAAGCGATCGCCTCACTGGCCGTTATTAAATTTCATGTCCCTAGAGATACTTAATCCTGGGTATTTTTTTACATAGTAAGAGCAACGGCGGTAGCCAAAGTCATTTCTGCTGTTACTTGATTAGCCCGATTGATCCTAGATTTATTTTCCTGATGGAGGGAAATTAATTGAGTAAGCTTTTTGATGATGTGATTCTCGCTGTCATTTTCCTGATGGGACGGTCTTTAACCGTCGGTCGGTCATCGCACGTTGCAAAATAATCAACGCATCCACATCTTCTAAGTCATAATTGATTGGCAGGAGAGTTTTAATTTTACGTTTGAGTATTTAGTATATTGTCCTGATTCCTCATTCTCAAGGTAGACCCCAACATCTGCTTTGCCTAAAACAAGGGCGTAAACATCTATCTTCTCAATTACTGATAAACGAGACACATTATAATTTAGCCAATAGCCATTTATTAATCAGAAAAAATGTATTTTTATTTACAGACAGAAAAATATAAATATTTAACCATATGTCATTAATAATAGTCTTGAGTCTCCACTTTATACTATGTGGTGAATATTAAATAAAATTCATTTATTAGAGTTGTTCCACATAAAATAAAATGTGTTATGCTGATAAGCAATTATTGCCAAAAAGCATTCATCTAATTAAAAGTGTGTTTTGTCGTTAGTTTATAAATCATCTGTGTGCAACATGATTAGAGCAGAATACTCTAGAAATTCGTTGCAAGAAAGTCGTCATAGCGATCGGGGAAAAGCTTACTTGTTTGCACCGATGGTAAATTTTAATGTGATGGCTGAAGTGGGAGATACTCCACCTTAACTTGTTTATATTTGAAATCAAAATAACCAAGATAGATACAACACAAATATAATTTGTGCGTGCAGGTAAAACTTTTCATGCAATTGATACAAGCTGTACAAAATTTAGTGGTGTTGACTCAATCTTGTTAAGTTCGGCGATAAAATGACTGGCTTCACAATTAATCGTCATTTGATTTTTGCCTGTTTGTACTAGCATTACTTGTCTAGCACACCCAATTTTATAGCTGAATAGTCTGAAACAAGCCCTGTAAATACTTCAGTCTTGATTTGTTACTGAGTGCAATTATGTTGTTGCACTTATAAATTAAGACTGTTATAAATTATTGCGTTTTCAGCTAAAAGCAGAACAATTTACTCAATTGATATACGGAAAATCTGTATATCAATTAGGGAATATTTTTGATAAATACCCATGTCTTAAATCCGAAAATTTTCAGGGATCTGGATTGCTAAAAAGAGGATTTATCACTTCATGGATATGGGTATAAGTGTCACTACCACAGCCAAGAATACACCATCAATAAAGTCCCCACCTTATTAACACCATTCATCTGATAATTAGGTCATGAATAATCAGCAATACAAATTAAAATGGCAGCGTTTTCAAGAACTCTTAGCCATCACTGCTTTCGGAGATATACCCACATTAGCCTTTGGTACAAAATTAAGAAATATCGTTTATAGACAGATTTTTGGTCAGATGGGTAGTTCAGTCTATATTCAAAATGGAGTCGAATTTATCAGCACCTCCTCTATTGAGATTGGTAGTGGAGCATACATACTTAAAGGTGTACGTATAGATGCCAAAGGACACCCCAATAACAGAATTCGGTTAGGAGAAGGAGTATGGATCGAGCGTAATGCTGATATAGGGTGTTTGAAAGATACTTGTATTGATATTGATATCGAGACTTTCATTGGCCCTAGTGTCTGTATTGTTGGCCCGGGAGACATTAAAATTGGTAAGCGTTGTCTGATTGCGGCGCATTCAGGAATATACGCTAACAATCACAAGTTTGCAGACCTGACACTGCCAATTAAATACCAAGATGTGACCCGCAAAGGAATAGTAATTGAGGACGACTGTTGGCTAGGACATGGAGTCACAGTATTAGATGGTGTCACTATCGGTAAGGGTAGTGTCATTGGTGCAGGGGCAGTAGTTAATAAAGATATACCTGCCTTTTCCGTAGCTGTGGGTGTACCTGCACGGGTAATCAAAAGCAGATTAGCAAAAGCCACAGAACTTGCTAGTCAATAGTCATTAAATATAATCTACCTGGAAACCTTAGCTGTTAGTTCACGTCTTAACTTCAAATAGAAACAGCGATCGCAATTAAGGACATCTACCTTTTAACTTGTCGGCTAGACACCACTGGGTACTTAACTATCATCGTATTCCTCTCCAAAAGGAACGAGTTGTGGGTAATATAAAGGAGCTTTACTAAGTAGCCAAATTGTTAGCTAAATCTGCTTAAAGATATCTAAAAAAAGTAGCGTTAAGTGCTGTAAAATCATAGTATGTCCGAAAACCAAGGACGCACAAACCAATCAGCTTTTTAGTTGAAAAACAAAAAGTAAGGTCGGCTTGACCTGAACTTAACGCCTGTGGACAAGAAGTAGCCTTCTACCTTGGAAGAAGCAGGAAGAAATCACTAAACCTAGTTTTACTAAGTTTAGATAAGTATTTCAGAGCAGCTATCTTTTCTGCATGGCAGATACTGAGAAAGAGCTTCTTTGTCATAAATTTTGGAGAGATCACCGATGGTAAGTTTAAAAATCGCTGTTTATATTGTGGTAGCTTTCTTCGTGGGTATTTTTATATTCGGATTTTTGTCAAATGACCCAGCTCGTAACCCCGGTCGTCGGGATTTGGAGTAGGCACATAGACAAAGTATCTGTGACTGCCGGAAGCTAGAAAACACCAGATGTTCCAGACACTGGCTGCTAGGTTTTTTCTTTGCAGTTTGTGTCTTTTTCCGGAAAGCCTGCTGTATGTGAGCAGAAAGCAAAAGTCGGAAAGGACAAGGTAAATTCGTCCTTCCGGCTACTAATTGGCTATTTGTTAGGTTGATCGTGTTCCTATGCTTCACCCAGTTCTACCCCCAACACCTCCTCCTCTTGTTGAACCCATACAACCGGCAAATTCCACTTTATCTGCGAGTAACAAGCAGTTTTCTTCAGTTGGCAATGTTGATAACAGCACCCCAAATCACCAGGAAATTTCCCCAGCACAACCGGAAACACCACCTCAACAATTCCCCATCCAAAATATTGACCCTGAAAAAAGTGAAGGGTTAAAACTTAAAGTTGTTAATGCAGCCTCACCCAATGAAGATGAGCAACCAATGGTGGAGGTTAGGGAAGGTGCTGCTCACAATCATCAACCAGATAATCTATTAGCCGATAAAAAATCACCAGTATTTACCAGTCCACCAGAAACCTTTGCTCCAGAATTTTCCCCTCTAACTACTCATAGTGCGACCAATTTGGGACAGCCTTTGGTAATTGGTTATCCCATTCAGAAAAAAGCAGACTCGCTCACCCCGGTTTCCCCTAGTTCCAGTAGTCAAGAAAAACCTGTTGTCACCGAAAATTTAACTAAGCAAGAACAGAAAGAAAATATCACCGTACAAAAGTCTGGGGATAGCATTAATCTCTCCGTCTCTGCTACTGATAGCGCACCTACAAACCAAGAAATTGAAAATGTCATTGAGTTTAAATCCCGCAACCCTACAACCCCATCTTCAGTTCCATCATCTATAAAATTTCCCTCAAGTAACCCACAAGCTCAATCTGCACCAAACACCCCACCAGTCCGAACCAGAATTGTAGAAATCACATCAGATCGCCAAGAATACGACGAACAAAGGCGAATTGTCACGGCTGAAGGTAATGTGGTGGTGCGATTTGATGGTGCGGTAGTAGATGCCGATCGCGTGCAGGTTAATTTAGATAATTTAATTGCTGTCGGTGAAGGTGATGTTGCACTGACAAGAGGCGACCAAGTATTACGGGGACAACGTTTTAGCTATAATTTTTTGCAAGACAGTGGCGACATAGAAAACGGTAGTGGTGAAATTAACGTCCCTTCCGCATCACAAGATTTTGCTTTCTTACCCACTGATATCACAGGCGGAGGAGTCCCACTAGACCCGCCGAGCGATCGCATCCGTGCCAATCAACCCACTACAGGCGTTAGCAGTCCCGGTGGAATTGAATTTACTGTTGGGGGTACAGCAGATGCGAGGAATCTTCCCCCACCAAAATCAGGGGGTGAGGTAAAACGACTGCGGTTTGAAGCGAGACAAATTGAGTTTTATCCCCGTGGTTGGCAAGCTAGAAACGTCCGCATTACTAATGACCCTTTTTCACCCCCAGAACTAGAGTTACGGGCTGATAAGGTGACAGTAACAAGGGAAGCTCCCCTAATTGACCGGATTACTACCGAGCGACAACGCCTAGTATTTGACCAAAACTTTGTTTTACCCATCCCCGTCAATCAGCAGACAATCGACCGCCGAGAGCGAGACACAACGCCTTTGATTGTCTCCCCTGGCTTCGATGGTACTAGGCGGGGTGGTTTGTTTGTAGAACGTGGTTTTACGGTAATTAACACAGACCAAACACGCTTGCAGATTACGCCACAGTTTTTTGTCCAGAAAGCAATACAAGGTAATGCTGATCCCGCCTCACTGTTTGGAGTGAAAGGTAGGTTAAATGCGATTTTGAGTCCCAAAGCTATCCTTCAGGGTACTGGAGAGCTAACTAGTTTTGACTTGGACGAGGTAGACGAGAATTTAAAGGCCAGTTTGCGGTTACGCCAAACCTTGGGTGATGTTAACCCCCACATTGTCAATTGGGAATATAGCTACCGCGATCGCCTCTATAACGGTACACTAGGTTTTCAAACTGTTCAAAGTAGTTTGGGGGGTGTGATTACTTCTCCTGTCATCGCCCTAGGAAACACTGGGGTTAACCTCAGCTATCAAGCAGGCGCACAGTATATTAACGCCAACACAGACCGCCAAGACTTGTTAGAACCAAACAGGGAAAACGATCGCATCTCCCTAGGACGCTTCCAAACTAGTGCGGCTCTCAGTAAAGGATTTTTACTGTGGCGAGGAAAACCACTAGCACCTACTGCCACAGAGGGATTAAGATATACACCCACACCCGTAGTTCCTTACGTGCAAGCGATCGCAGGTGTCACTGGAACTAGTAGTTATTACACGAATGGCGATAATCAAAACACTCTCATTGGCACAGTTGGCTTAGTCGGGCAAATAGGACAATTTTCTCGCCCATTTTTAGACTATACAGCTTTTAATATCACTTACTCCCAAGGTTTAAACAATGGTCTATCACCCTTCTTATTTGACCGCTTTGTTGATAATAAAGTTTTGGGTGCGGGGATATCACAACAAATATATGGCCCTTTCCGCTTGGGCTTTCAAACATCAGTTAACTTAGATACAGGGAAAGAAAGCAGCACTGACTATATCTTAGAATATAGCCGCCGTACCTACGGCATCACCCTACGCTACAATCCTGTGCTGGAATTAGGTGGATTCAGCATTCGCATTAGTGACTTTAACTGGACTGGTGGAACAGATCCATTTTCTGATGGCGAAGTTAGATCAGTAGTTGGTGGTGTCCGAAAGCAGAATTAACATTAGTTATTAGTCATTAGTCATTCGTTTCTCTATTCTCCTCCCCTACTTCTTCCCTGTCACCTGTCCCCTATCCCCTATCCCCTATCCCCTATCCCCTATCCCCTATCCCCTATCCCCTGTCACCTGTCACCTGTCACCTGTCCCCTGTTCCCTGTCCCCTCTAAAGGCAACGTGATTGTAAATGTAGTACCGCTACCTTCTTGGCTATTGACAGTAATCAATCGTTCCTTGATGTGCTTCAACGCATCTTTTAACTATGACTAAACCTAGTCCAGTCCCCTGGATTGATTGAGCATTGGTGGCTCGATAAAATGATTCAAAAAGACGTACTTGATCTACATCAGGAATACCAATTCCTTCATCTTGAATTTTAAAGGTTGCTACATTAGTATCTTGGTCACAAATTAAATCAAATTTAATAGTTTTATGATGAGGAGAATATTTAACTGCATTAGAAAGAAGATTTACCAACATATAATTTAAAAGTCGTTCATCCATAAAAGCATCTGTTGCTTCACTAGAACAGTTAAAAATAATTTCATGTCCGCTATTTGTTACAGATGTAAATTCTTCAATTAATTCTAGACAAAATTTTTGCAAATTTAAAGATGCCAGATGACAATCTAGCTTGTCAGTTTCTACTTTCCCCATAAACAGTACATCTTCCATCAAGTTCTTCATGGATTGCACTGCAATTTTAATTCTGTTTAAATAAGTATTTTTCTTGACTTCTGTTAAATTTTCTCCTTGCAATTCTATCAGTTCAACTGCGGTTTGAATCACACTTAAAGGATTGCGAAATTCATGAGAAACAGTAGATATAAATAGTGATTTGAGATTATTTAGTTCTTGTTCTTTATGTAAAGCTTCCTCTAGTAATTCTGTTTTACGCCGTTCACTGAGATCCCAAAAAACGATGACTACACCATTTATTTGATTAGGTAATCCCATAATCGGGGAAGCACTATCACCAATGGGTACTCTTTTGCCATCTTTAGTTATTAAAGATGTGAACTCTTTTAAATAAACTACTTGTTGCTCTCTTAAAACTTTGGTGACTGGATTTTCTAATTTAGTCTCTGTAACTTCATCCACAAGATGCAAAATTTTGGATACATTTGCGCCTATCGCATCTTTTTGCTGCCAACCAGTTAAAGCCTCGGCTGCGGGATTCATGAATGTAACAATTTCCTGCTCATCAGTGGCAATAACGGCATCACTAATCGAATTTAATAAAGTTGCTAATTTATCATGATTTTCTCTAATATCTCGTTCTAAACGGTGTTTTAAAAGACCAATTTCAATGGCTATGCGTAAATCTTTAGATGTGAATGGTTTAATAATATATCCAAAAGGTTGGGTGATTTTGGCGCGTTGTAAAGTATTATCATCACCATAGGCAGTTAAAAAGATAACGGGAATATCTAAATGTTCCCGAATGTAACTAGCAGTATCGATACCATCCATTTCACCTTTGAGGATGACATCCATTAAAACTAACTCTGGTTTAGTGTCTAATGCTTTAGCGATCGCTACTTTTCCCGAAGAAGCTGTACCTATAACTGTATAGCCTAGTTGACCAAGTTGGCTGGCAATAGTTCTAGCTACAATGACTTCATCTTCAACTACTAAAATTTTTGCTGTTTCCATTGTTATTTTTTAAGTTAATCAATAATAATTTCTTTGGGAAAGCTAATTTTAAATAATGTACCATTAAGACATTCTACAGTAATATTTCCTTCTAATTGTTCTTTAGCCAAGTCATAAACTAAGGAAAGTCCTAGAGAATCTGTATTCCTCCAATCCATATTATTTGGTAAACCGATACCATTATCTTGAATAGTCATCTCAATATTGTTACTAATACAACATAAACTAATAATAATCAGCCCTACTTCTTGATGAATAAAAGCGTATTTAAGAGAATTAGACATTAGTTCGTTGATGATTAAGCCACAAGCGATCGCTTGGTCAACATTCAAATTTATCGGACTAATATTTGTTTCTACACTTACTTTTCCTGGTGCTATATGGTAGGAGATGAGAATACTAGTTACCAAATTAGCAATATATTCGGCTATATTAATTTGACCAATCTCAGGAGAAGTGTATAAATTTTTGTGAACCATAGATATTGATTCAACACGGTTCTGACTATCTCTCAGGGTTTTGATTAGTTCAGGGTCTTTGATGTTTTGAGCCTGTAACTGTAATAATCCAGACACTATCTGCAAGTTATTTTTAACCCGGTGATGAACTTCTTTTAATAGAACTTCTTTTTCAGCTAAGGCATTTCTTAATTTAATTTCCGCTTTTTGTCGTTCAGCCAATTCATTATGGGCTTGCTGAAATATGTAAGATTGTTGAATGGCGATCGCAATTGGGACAGAAAGTTGGTCAAGTAAATCTAGTTCATGTTCTTTCCATGTCCTGGTAGCAGAACATTGATGCGCTATCAACAGACCCCATAGGCGAGAATTAGTATCTCCCTCTCCCATTTCTAGCAAAATTGGTACGACCAAGTTGGCTTTGACTTGAAATTGTTCTAATAAATTAATATGACAGTCAGTTAATCCAGCTTCATCAATATTAGCGATCGCTCGTTTCCATCCCTGATAATATCCTGCTCCTGCTCCTGTCTGAAAACAAGTATCTTCAATATCTGTGTCTAAAGAAATTGTCCATCCTGGTTGTACTGATTCAGCGACTATTTTACCGCTCATATCTGGTGCAAACTGATAGACTACAACGCGATCAACTTCTAGTAAATCTCGTACTTCTTGAACTGTGGCATTGAGAATATCTTGGAAATTTAAAGATTTATGTATTCTTTGAGCAATAGTTCGCATTAATTGCTCTCTTTCTGCCTGAGCTTTGAGCGTGCGTTCAGTTTGTTTACGTGCTGTAATATCCTGCCCAATACCAATAATTTGACCATTAGGAAGTCGGATATTTGCCCAAGATGTATCTATTAACTGACCATTGGGTAACAGAGTTTTACAATCATTCCAAGAGCCGTCTGCGGATTGAATACAATTAATCACATACTCATAATATTTAGGGTCAGGGTACAACTCTGTTAGGACATCACGAGTTTGAAAATCTTGTAAGCTTAACCCAATCAGACGTTCTAGCTCTTGGTTTACCCATTGAACTTTACCATCGGTATTTATAATCGCAATCATTAAAGGAATACGCGCAAAAATATTCTGTAAGAAGGAATTTTGCTCTTGAAGTTTTACTTCGGCATTTTTCCGCTCAGTGATATCATAAAGGATAGTTAAAATGGCATATTCATTGTTAAAATTTAAATACTGTAGTGATGCCATTGCCCAGAAAAATCTGCCATCACTCTGCTTGAATTGGATGTCGTGATTTACTAAAGAACCATTCTGAGCCAATGCCGCTAAAGTTTTTTGTTGGTCATCCGAATTGTTATATAACTCTGAAATATGCCGATTCACTAAATTATCATTAGTTAATTGAAATTTTTGAATAAATTCTGAGTTACTATATAAAATTAACCCATCTTCTACTCGTGAAATAATTAATGGGACAGGAATAGCCTCGATAATTCCTCTAAGTCTAGCTTCACTTGTGTGGAGTGCGTGTTCAATTGTTTCACGTTCCTTAACATGACTTATTTGCTCTTGGTGTAGCTCAATTTGGCTCATGACTTGACGCGCCAATCTATGTAATGAAGTCTGTACCTTATGGTGCAAATACCGTGGCACAAAATCCATAACAGCTAAACTACCTATTGCAAAACCACTGGCGGTAATTAGAGGAATACCTGCATAGAAACGCACATGAGAGTTTGATAATACTAGGGAATTTTCAGCCAATCTATCATCTTGCAAAATATCGGGAATAATTAATATTTCTCTTTGCAAAATAGTATAATTACCCAAACAAATGCTCCGTGGTATTTCTGATTCAGTTATTCCTACCTTGGATTTAAGCCATTCCCTCTCAGCATCTATGAGACTAATAAAAGCTATTGGTGTTTCACAAATATCAGCCGCCAATTGCACCAAATTATCTAAAACTTCTTCTGGTGGTGTATCTAAAATATGATACGTTCGTAATAATTCGAGGCGTTGGCTTTCATCATCAGGTAATAACATTATTTATTACTAGGGTTTAAGACCCATACGTCTACAGGTAGCATATTTCTAGTGGGGGTTTAAATCCCCGACTGAAAATTTTTGAATTTTGAATTTTGAATTTTGAATTTTGAATTTTGAATTGTTATCGCGGACGACCTAATGTAGTGATGTAAATCACGGCTTCATCAGCAGGAATTCCTAAAACTTCATTTACTTGGTCATCGAAAAAGCCACCGATACCACTGACACCTAAATTGAGTTGAGTGGCAGCTAAATTCAGGCGTTGCCCTAAATGACCAGCATCCATATGTAAGTAACGATAAACGCGATCGCCATATTGAGCAATAGCTGATTTGAGATCGGCTGTATGAAAAAGCACAGCTGCCGCATCTCGCCCTAGTTCTTGACCCAAACAAAGAAAGTGTAACTCTCGCCGGAAGTTCTTAAACCTGATTTGTCTTAGTTCTTGGGCTTTGGGTGCGTAATAGTAACAACCTGTTTCTAGTCCTTTGACACCGCAAACAGCAATAAATGTTTGGATTAAATTCAAATCAAAGTAATCAGGTGCAGGATCTAAATTTTGGTCTAGATAATTTGGGAATTGATAGGTGAAATCGAGTAAAGCTTTAAGTTCATCTAGACTTAATTCATCACCGTTATAAGCACGGGTAGAACGCCGCTTATGAATGGTAAATTCTAAATCTGATAGATTTTCTCCCCAATCGATGGGTGTGGTGGCGGTGGAAACTTTTAGACAAAAAGGAAAATTATATTTATCTTCTAAAGATTTTGGCTGCTTGACCGTGGGTAAATTCAGTTTGCCCGTGATACCTGCATTAATTTGGGTGTGGGAATGAAAATATGACAGCAGTTCACCATCGGGGATGTAGGGATAGTTCGTTTCTGTAGCTGAAGGGAGGGCAGTACATCCTGATGGTAAATTTTGTCTGATATCTAATAAGTCTGCCAGAGGTAGAACAGCGATCGCGCCTTCCTGTAATGGATCTATATAAAGTAAATCATTAACTGCTTCATCAATAAAACCACCAATCAAGTGTGGGCGATAATCAGTAATTGCCCCTGCCAATTCTATATTGCCCAACAGATGTCCTGTGTCCAAACAAATCCGCCGATAAGCCCGGTCTTCATACCGCCAAGCGGAACGATAAAAAACCGCCGTCACAATCATTGCTAATTGTGTACTTTCTAAAGCCGGATGCCAAAAACAAGCTTCTTGCAACGCTTGCCAAGTATCATTTTCCCAATACTGCATTAGTGAATGAGTGCGACATTGGTAATTATACAGCCCTGGGGGTAATAAGGGCGTACCACGAGAGACCAAGTACACTTCCGCAGGATACAATCCCCCAGCACTAGGCGCAGAACGTAAATATACAGTATTCCCCAGAGAAGGCATTCTAGCAGTCAGTCCGTAGCTGCGAAACAGCAACCGCGAAAGTCTTTGCCACCATTGGGCATTAGGGTCATTGACAAACGCCTCTGGCGTTTCTTGAATGTAAGGTTTAAGGTCGATGTCAGAACCAATTCTGTACTCTTTAAAAGGTACTGGCTGTTTAGCCCAGTCTAACCTCTGACTTTTAGCGGCAAGGGTCTCAGGGTCATATTTAGTCCTTTCGTGATAGTGTTGGGCAATTGATTGGTGTAGTTCTGGCATAGTGCTGGTGATACCCTTATGACATCCTTATGTTGATCTTGGCATTCAACAGTCGCATTATTTCGTTTTAATTAATACATTTGCGGGAATTACATCTGAGCATTTTATCATTCCCTTGAAGCTAGGGAGGCAAGGGGATAAGGGAATAAGGGGACACGGGAAGCGACCTAACCTATCGATAATACTTTGCAAATTGTCTACACCCCTACACCCCTACACCCCTACACCCCTACACCCTCACACCCATTCTTAACAAATAACCTTTGTGCGTAAGTCCTGAGATGTTTCGCTTCGCTCAACATGACAGTTTCAGCATTTATGCAAGAGGTCTATTCTTTGTGGTCTGGGTCACTTCTCCCAAGGATGGGCATACCATCCTACAAAATTAAAATAATTTCATTTTCTGGTATTCCCTTAGTTTTTGATAATTTTTAGCAATAGCTGCTAAGATGTAGGAATAATAAGGATTGTTAAGATTGCAATATGTAAGTAATTGCTTGCTCCTGTGTGGGATATTTCTGCCAAAAGATAGATGTATTAAGCATTTTTTTTGATATATGTGAAAATCGCCGTCAATTTATCGCCAAAAAATTATAAATAAATGTTGCATTTTTGAAAAATATTGTTATATTAGTTTACATAAGGCAATAATCCTTAGCAAAATCAGTTTGGAGTGCCAATCATGACAGACACAACAAAAATCTCAGCTCCTGTAATCGAAGATCGCAACGCTTGGCGTTGGGGCTTTACTCCCCAAGCCGAAATTTGGAATGGTCGCTTGGCAATGATTGGTTTTTTAGCGGCAGTATTAATTGAATTATTCTCTGGTCAAGGTGTATTGCATTTCTGGGGTATTCTGTAATACTGCTTCACAAAGATGCGACAAATAGATTCAGTGGGGGCGCAATACCCTGCGCTCTTACACTAGATAAATGTGTTGCTAATGTCTTTTAAGTTGGTATAAGTTTTAAGTTGTCAGATTGCCTCGTAATAATAAAGAGATAAACAAAAAACCTGGGAGTTAAATTACCTCCCAGGTTTTTTATTATTTTTCATCAGTAGTCGAAAGTCCACACTCAAGAGTGAAAAACTTTGATTATTGACTATTAACTTTTGACTACCGGATATATTCCTTAAGTACGCTATTGCGATTGGGATGGCGTAACTTACGGAGTGCTTTGGCTTCTATTTGACGAATCCGTTCACGGGTAACGTTGAAAATCTGACCGATTTCCTCTAAGGTCTTCATCCGTCCATCATCTAAACCGTAGCGCAGTCTGAGGACATCGCGTTCACGAGGGCTGAGACTATCGAGGACTTTTTCCAGGTCTTCACGCAGAAGGTTTTTAGAAACTTGGTCTTCTGGTGTTTCACCGTCGGATTCAATAAAATCACCTAAGCGGGAATCTTCTTCTTTACCAATGGGTGTTTCTAGTGAAATTGGTAATTGAGCAGATTTAGCAATGAACCGCAATTTCTCGATGGTCATTTCCATACGAGTAGCGATTTCTTCTTCTGTTGGTTTACGTCCCATTTCTTGAGACAACAACTTGGTAGTTTTCTTAATGCGGGAGATGGTTTCGTAGAGGTGAACCGGTAGACGAATGGTTCGGGATTGGTCAGCGATCGCTCTGGTGATAGCTTGGCGAATCCACCATGTAGCATAGGTAGAGAATTTATACCCTTTCTCATGGTCGAACTTTTCGGCTGCGCGAATCAAGCCAAGACTTCCTTCTTGAATTAAATCTTGGAATGATAAACCGCGATTCATGTATTTCTTGGCAATGGACACTACAAGACGTAGGTTCGATTGCACCATCTTATCTTTAGCTCTGCGACCAATGTGCAGACGATAACGAAATGCTGGTAATGGTAGTTGTACGGCTTCTGCCCATTCTCTATATTCTGGTTCGCGTTCTAATTGGTCTTGCAAGCGATCGCGCACCCGTTCTAATTCTAATAAATCGGCAATTTTCCGCGCCAATTCAATTTCTTCATCCGCACGCAACAGTCGAATTCGACCGATTTCTTGCAAGTAAAGACGAATCGAGTCTTCGGTGTAGTGCTTTTTCTTGCTTTGTGTCCGACGACGCGATTTAGCGGCTTTTCCAGACTTTGCGTCGTCCTCATCAGACTGAGGCTCTAAAAAATCATCAATTTCGCCTTCATCGGTAAGCAGCAAGTCCTCTTCTTCTTCTTCTTCTTCAATTAAGAGGTCTTCTAACTCGATTTCTTCAGGCTGATTTATTATTTCTAGGTCAGGCTGATAAATGCTATCGAGTACGTTGTTAGCCTGGTTCATGCCGCGTTCCTCATGCTCCTTGCAGAATCAATTACTCAAGACTTGGTTACTGCTCTTTTTAAACTGAGCTAGTTAACAAACAAAAAATAGGGTTTTAGATTGATTACCCTGGTGTTTTTCGGAAGTTTTTCTCTTCCTGATCAAATGTGAAAAGCCGCACTGAATGCTGACTTATTCACTTACAATCCCAGCCAAAATTGTTGCTTTCGCAGACAAATTTTAACTGGCTGCTCTCAAAAAAGACTTGTCTTGATGAAAAAATTTGCCCCTCGGTATAAATGAATTATGACTGTTGGCATATTTTCCTATAAAGACTGTTCCGATTGTAGCCTGTTTCACAAAAATTGCACTTTTTTTGTGTGTTAATCATGAAGTCATTAAGCAAGGTAAAGCCACTACTATCAAAAAGACATAAAACATGGTAGTGATGCACTTAAATTTTCTCTAAAGTTTTTTGGAATTGCAGTGGCATTATCTTTACATTCTCAGGAATTTAAAGCTGTCTTTACACAATTTCAGGTATTATGTAAAACATGAATTACTTAGAAATAGTGTATTTCATGTTAACTTAGTGTAGAAGCATTGAGTCACCCATTTTTACATTCCCTTCATAAAAGAGTCAGTCCGGAGAATTGAGTGAGACTTCCCACTAAATCAAGACACCAAGGGAGAAAGTTCCTGTCTTTAAAGACTGAACTTCTTACCTGCCAAACACCTTTACTAGCTAGTAAAGCTGGGGAGAAAGTAGCAGAATGGCGGTTAATTGAGGTTTAAGGAATTTAGCCTTATTCACACATTAGCGCAATGCTGAGATTTCAACCCTCTGAATCTTGACAGGCTTTCATTATTGTATCCAACGATATTTTAATCAATTCAAAAGGGATTTGACAGTTGAAATTACAGGTATTTGCTGACTTAAAGCAAAACTTTATCGAATAAACATAAAATCATTGCTCTCAACCAGTTAAAAATGGCACACCTTAGCAAGTTAGTAGCAGGCTATTACTGCTACGCGGAAGTCCAAAGTTAAAAGTTCTTTATTTTAAGGCTTTGAACGATTGAGAATTGTATCTTTAATTTCCACCTATCTGTACTAGGGTCTACTTTTTTCTAGGAGAAGCCAAAGCTTAGGTTTTGTGGTCATCTTTAAGTTAAAGCTATTTCCAATCTGGCAGTTTGTCAAAAAAAGTGCAATAAATTATTCTGATTTGCAGAACAATATTGTGTTCTTATCATTTTTGATACCGAAGATACTGAAATAGTTATACCAGTTTGATTAATACAGAGCTTTGCTACCCCAGCTTAACAAATGCTGTTTCTGATGGGTACATGAATGGGCTTAGTAGCTAAAAGTTAATATTTTTTTGAATGCCTGGGGCAATAACAAACAATATTTCATCAAGTTGAGAAGTATGCTTGACAAATCAACGTTTTTGTGCATTTTATTATCTAGTAAAATTGATAAAATGATTATTTATGTATATTATCAAACAATTTTCCTTCACAAAAAAATCCCTGAACTAAAAAACATCCTCCATGCGACGGATTTTTTTGCTTGGAAGTCCCTTCTAGCGACTACTGCATCTTTTTTTTTAGCTCAGGTATTGATAATAAATGGGTAATTGATGTTTACCAATTACCCATACAGAAGTTTTTTTGAGGCTAGTACCGCTACGCGGAAGTCAAAAGTCAAAAGTCAAAAGTCAAAAGTCCGAAAATGAGATGTGTCATTCTGAATGAAATGTAGAATCTAAGAGATGTTTCGCTTTGCTCAACATGACAGAGGTCTATTTACGCAGTGCTGTACTAGTGGTCTGATTAGATATCAAGATCGGTGAAGTTAAGTTTAGAACCGTAGGTTTCGATAAATTCGCGTCTAGGTGCAACGCGATCGCCCATTAAAATTGTAAAGATGCGATCTGCTTCAGCAGCATCTTCAATTTCCACCCGTTTGAGGGTGCGGCTTTGGGGGTTCATCGTGGTATCCCAAAGTTGTGCAGGCATCATTTCACCCAAACCTTTAAATCGTTGGATGGTATAGTTGGCATTAGCTGGAAATTTGGCGATTATTGCTTGCAGTTCACGATCGCTATAACAATAATCATGATTGCGTCCCCGTTCTACTTTATATAATGGGGGACAAGCGATATAGATAAAGCCTTGTTCGATGAGCGATCGCTGGTATCGGTAGAAGAATGTAAGTAACAGGGTGCGGATGTGCGCCCCGTCTACGTCCGCGTCTGTCATAATAACGATGCGGTGATAACGTAGTTGGGTGGAGTCGAATTCGTCACCTTTGACTCCCAAACCCAAGGCTGTGATTAAAGCCTGGACTTCATTATTCTTATAGATTTTGGAATCGTCAGTTTTCTCGATATTGAGAATTTTACCCCGTAGAGGCAAAATTGCTTGGGTACGGCGATCGCGTCCTTGTTTAGCACTACCACCCGCAGAATCCCCTTCCACAATAAAGATTTCCGATTCACTAGGATCACGGGAACTGCAATCTGCTAACTTACCGGGTAATGGGGAAGATTCTAATACTGATTTACGTCGTACTAACTCCCGCGCGTGGCGTGCTGCTTCTGCGGCTTTGAAAGCTTGAATAGCTTTATCTAAAATTGAATCTGCTATACCGGGACGAAATTCTAGATACTCTGTGAGAACCTCACCTACCAAAGAATCAACAATACCCCGAACTTCGGTATTACCGAGTTTAGTTTTGGTTTGTCCTTCAAATTCAGGGTCTGGGACTTTAACAGAAATAACCGCCGTTAGACCTTCGCGGACGTGTTCACCACTGAGGTTGGGTTCATTTTCTTTAATTTTATTGCGCTTGCGAGCGATCGCATTTAAGGTTCTGGTTAAAACCGCTTTTAAACCTTCTAGGTGTGTGCCACCATCAACAGTACGAATATTGTTGGCGAAACCCAGCACGTTGTCTGTATAAGCATCCGTACACCACTGCAAGGAGACTTCTATTTGTACGTTGTTGCGTTCTCCCTGCACATAGATAATTTCTTCATGCAGTGGCTGCTTCTCGCGGTTCATGTAAGCGATATATTCCCGAATCCCACCCTTGTATTCGTAGCTTTCTACCTTGGGTGTATCGCTTTTAAGAACATCTAAACGGTGATCGGTAAAAGTAATTTTCACCCCGGCATTCAAATACGCCAATTCGCGTAATCGAGATGATAGGGTAATGTAATCAAACTCAGTATTAGTGGTAAAGATTTGCGGATCTGGCTTAAAGCTGACAGATGTACCTGTTCTCGCTTCCTTATAAGGTTTGGCGATGAGTTCTGTTACAGGAACACCCCGTTCATATCGCTGAGTGTGAACCTTGCTATCTCGCCAAACGGTTACTTCTACAACTTCGGATAAGGCATTAACTACAGAAATCCCAACCCCGTGCAATCCCCCAGAAACTTTATAACCACCGCCGCCAAACTTACCCCCGGCGTGTAGCACGGTTAATACAGTTTCTAAGGCCGATCTTCCTGTGCGCGAGTGAGTATCAATTGGAATACCGCGACCATCATCTGTCACCGTCACCGATCCATCAGCATTGAGGTCAACTTCTATATGAGTACAGTGACCTGCCAATGCTTCATCAATAGAGTTATCGACCACCTCATAAACTAAATGGTGGAGTCCTCGCGGCCCGGTAGAACCGATGTACATCCCCGGTCGTTTGCGGACGGCTTCCAGACCTTCCAGAACTTGAATCTGATCGGCACTGTAACTGCTCGTCATGAAAATTCTCCTGATGCGTGGGGTTGAAATCGCCTAAAGGCTATAAAGTCAAAACACACCAAAATTCTAACACAAAAGGCTTGATGGCGACTGTAGGGCATTTTTATGAGAAGTTTATAGAGGGGATGTAACCCCATAAGTTTTTTGAATTAATTCCTTGAATATTTCAAATTTCACAGATTCATCACATAGTCTATGGGTTTTTGAGTATGAGAGATGAAGACTTTGTAGCGTCGAGTGCAAAGAGAGTAAAAGGCTTAAAAATTTTAGCACAGGGGGAGGGGATTGGGGACTGGGGACTGGTGAGACAAGATAGACAAACTTATAAATATTGACTAATGAAATGACTAAATTAATCGTAATTTGTGGTGCTACGGCGACGGGTAAGTCTGGTTTGGCTTTGAATTTGGCTATGCGGCTGGGTTCTGTAATTCTGAGTGCTGATTCTCGTCAGGTTTACCGTGAGTTTGATATTGGTACGGCGAAGCCAACATTAATAGAACAGCAAACAGTCCCACATTATTTAATAGATATCTGCGCTCCCACAGAGATAATGACGGTAGCAGACTATCAAGAACAAGCACAAAACTTAATTAATTCTCTTGATGTTTCTCCACTGTTCTTGGTGGGAGGTACTGGTTTATATATCCGTTCTATTGTGCAAGGGATGAAGATTCCTAGAGTTGCACCGGATTATGAATTGCGATCGCAACTCGAATCTCTCGGACAAACTACACTCTACGGCATATTGCAGCAAGTTGATCCGACTGCGGCACAAAAGATTCATCTTAACGATTCTCCGCGAACTTTACGTGCGCTAGAAGTATTTTATGTGACGGGAATTCCCATTTCTGAGCAACAAGGCGAAAATCCCCCAGATTATCCAATTTTGCAGATTGGGTTGGATTGTGATGTAGAGAAATTAGCACAACGTATTTACAAACGCACTGAACAAATGATACAAGATGGTTTAGTTGCCGAAGTAGAATATCTTTGTCAAAAATATGGTGCTGACTTACCTTTGCTGAACACTTTAGGATATCAAGAAATCAAGCAATATTTACGGGGTGAAATTTCCTTAGATACAGCCAAAGAATTAACAGTTTTGCATACAAGACAATTTGCTAAACGTCAACGGACTTGGTTTAGAGCATATCCCCGAATTGAATGGTTTGATGCCAATGATCCTGATTTATTAGAGAGTGTTTGGCAGCGTGTACAAAGATTTGTCACCTGTGGCAATCCAGATGAGATAATTCGATAATTTTTTGAAAATGAAAATCAAAATGACTACAACGACTGCATGGTTCAATATTTCGATTTTATTTAATTTTTTATTCGTTTGCTTAAGCATTATTTTTATTTATAAAAGGGGAGGAATTGTTTTTTTGTATCAAAAAATAGATGATTTCTTTAATGATAATGAATATAATTCCTCAGTTTATTACCATCACAAAAAAAGCCAATTTGAACTTTTACCATACTCTGATAAAGATATCATATTTTTGGGAGATAGTATAACAGATCAGGGTGAATGGTCAGAATTATTCAATGATAATAAAATCAGAAATCGTGGCATTGGTGGAGATACAGTAGAAGGAATTTTAAATAGAATAGATCAAATATTAGAATCAAAACCAAGAAAGATTTTTCTAATGATTGGTATTAATGATTTGGCTTCTGAGCGTAAATCATTAAGGAACGTACTGAATTTATATAAAAATATGTTAATTAAAATTAAAAGTGAATCACCTAATACAAAAGTATTTATCCAAAGCCTTTTACCTGTAAACAACCAAAAAAGATACTTGTATGATAACTATCATATTATTAAATTTAATTCAGAGCTAAAAGAACTATCAAAAGAGTTTGATTATGAATATATAGACGTATTTTCTCATCTATCTAACTCTGATAATGAGTTAGATAATAAATATAGTTTAGATGGGATACATTTAAATGGACAAGCATACTTAATATGGAAAGAAGTGATTAGAAAGTATGTTGACTAATAAGAATAGACCTCTTGCAAAAGTCCGAAAATGAGATGTGTCATTCTGAATGAAATGTAGAATCTTTGAGATGTTTCGCTTCGCTCAACATGACACTTTAAGCATTTATGCAAGAGACTCCATGAGCTGCACTCACAAGGAACAATGAAAATAATGATTTTGCGTTGTTTCAGCCTCTATTTTTAAGGCAGGTATAATTGAGTGCGATCGCCTCTTCATCCCTCTAAACTGCTATTCTGGCAACAATAGTAATTAAACTAACCCACCTGGCAGTTAAATAAAAATCTATGCTTACCCAAGATAAACAACAACGTAACTGGAAACCCATCATCAAAGCATTCGAGGCTGTGCTTGGTACGAATGGGGTAGTGCAACGCCGTGAAGAACTCATCACCTATGAGTGCGATGGTTTGACTAGTTATCGTCAACGTCCCCCTGTGGCGGTGTTACCACGAACTACAGAACAAGTGGCGGCGGTCGTTAAAATATGTAACCAGTATGCTGTACCCTTCATTGCACGGGGTTCGGGGACTGGTTTATCTGGTGGCGCGTTACCTTCTGATGACTCTGTTTTAATTGTTACTTCTTTAATGCGGCAAATCCTGAATGTCGATTTAGACAATCAGCGCATTATTGTACAACCAGGAGTAATTAACAGTTGGGTGACACAGACTGTCAGTGGTGCTGGATTTTACTACGCGCCTGACCCTTCCAGCCAAATTATCTGCTCAATTGGGGGAAATGTGGCGGAGAACTCTGGCGGGGTGCATTGCTTAAAGTATGGTGTCACCACTAACCACGTTTTAGGTTTAAAAATTGTCACGCCGGAAGGGGAAATTGTCGATTTAGGCGGACAAATTTCGGAAACCCCTGGTTATGACTTAACAGGTATCTTTGTTGGTTCAGAAGGGACTTTGGGCATCGCTACAGAAATTACTCTCAGAATCCTCAAAAGTGCAGAATCAATTTGTGTGCTATTAGCAGATTTTACTAGTGTAGAAGCTGCGGCAGCAACTGTTTCTGATATTATCAGCGCAGGGATAATTCCCGGCGGCATGGAAATGATGGATAATATTAGTATTAATGCGGTGGAAGACGTGGTAGCTACTAATTGTTATCCCCGTGATGCAACAGCCATTCTGTTAGTTGAAATTGATGGTTTGGAAATAGAAGTTGTAGAAAATAAAAAACGCGTTGCTGAAATTTGTAAAAAAAATGGGGCGCGAAATGTTACTTCTGCTAGTGACCTAGAAACTCGATTGAAGCTGTGGAAGGGACGTAAAGCGGCGTTTGCGGCGGCTGGTCATTTAAGCCCTGATTATTATGTGCAAGATGGGGTGATTCCTCGGACGCAGTTACCCTATGTGTTACAAGAAATTGAGGCATTAAGTCAAAAATTCGGTTATCAAATTGCCAATGTCTTTCATGCTGGTGATGGAAATTTGCATCCATTGATTCTGTTTGATAATTCTGTGCATGGTGCATTAGAAAAAGTCGAAGAATTAGGCGGCGAAATTCTCAAACTTTGTGTCAAAGTTGGCGGTAGCATTTCTGGAGAACATGGTATAGGTGCTGATAAAAAGTGCTATATGCCAGATATGTTTAGCACTACTGATTTAGAAACTATGCAGTGGGTACGGCAAGTATTTAATCCTCAAGGTTTAGCAAATCCTGGCAAGATATTTCCTACGCCGCGCACTTGTGGAGAGGCTGCAAATCAAATGAGTAATCAGCAATTTGTAGGTGTAGAGAGGTTTTAATGTAGTTTGTAGTAAGGACTTTAGTCCTTTCTTATTTCAAAACAAAGGACTAAAGTCCTTACTACGAACAAAGTAAGTGTTCACGGCTAACTACTCAATAACTAAATTCAAGCGAAGATATAAAGTGACAAGTTTTTATTTGGCACTTTTTCTTTTGTCAGATTATTATGATATTTCTACATTATCCAGAAAAATCATGATTTATTCCGCCTTGATAAATAT
The DNA here is from genome assembly GCF_022063185.1 of Nostoc sp. UHCC 0870. Taxonomy (NCBI): domain Bacteria; kingdom Bacillati; phylum Cyanobacteriota; class Cyanophyceae; order Nostocales; family Nostocaceae; genus Nostoc; species Nostoc sp. UHCC 0870. The sequence goes on from NZ_CP091913.1 coordinate 4,157,603, forward strand.
CTCTACCCAACGAAGTCAAAACCACAAATGAATCGGTTGGCTAAACTTTGTTTGTTTTATGTGCTGTGTGTACAACTTATATTGTCCTTAACAATATTTTCTGACCCTTCACTCTCAGATTATCAACAGAAAAATAGCTTACCAACTACAACAGAAATTCGTGGAGTTTGGCTAACTAATGTTGCCAGTGGTGTACTATTTGTACCTTGGGGTATTGAACGCGCTGTTAATCAATTATCAGCACTCAATTTTAATACGATTTATCCTGTAGTTTGGAATCGAGGACATACTTTCTATAAAAGCAATGCAGCCAAATTATTTACAGGTAGTGATGTTCAGCCTTTACTGAATGTTGCACATGGCAACCAAGATTTTTTGACAAAGTTATTGAAACTAGCCAAACCTAAAGGTTTAACTGTCATTCCTTGGTTTGAATATGGTTTTATGTCCCCACCTGACTCAGAATTAGTTAGGCGTTATCCTGATTGGTTAACAATGGGAAGCAATGGTGCGAAAACTCTTAGTGAGATTTTGCCAAGAAAACTTGATAATCAGCCTACAAATAAATTAGTTTGGCTGAATCCCTTCCATCCAGAAGTGCAAGAGTTTATTTTATCGTTAGTGGTAGAAGTGGTTAGCAATTATGATGTAGATGGTATTCAATTTGATGATCATTTTGGAATGCCAGTACAGTTTGGCTATGACCCATTTACTATTGAACTTTATCAAAAAGAACATCAAGGAAAAACCCCACCAATTGACCACTTTAACCAAGAATGGATGATTTGGCGTGCTAATAAGCTTACTGGGTTTATGGGAGAAATCTATGAAGTTGTCAAAGAGATAAAACCTAATATCAAAATATCTTTGTCTCCTAATTCACAAGATTTTGCCTATAGAAACTACTTGCAAGATTGGGAAGGTTGGGTAAAAAAAGGGTTTGTAGATGAGTTGATTTTGCAGGTTTATCGCAGTGATAAAAGCAGTTTTATTAAAGAACTAGAACAGCCTGCTGTAAAGTTTGCTCGGACTAAAATACCTGTAGCTATTGGTATTTCTACTGGTACTTTAACTACTCCAGTGAAAATTGCACAGGTTCAAGAACAGATTGAAGCAGTGCGCGATCGCCAATTTTTTGGTATATCTTTTTTTTACTGGGAAAGTTTGTGGGGTTACATCGCACCAGAATCACCCCAACAACGACGCAAGGTTTTTGGTGAGTTGTTTGCAGCTAAGGCAAAAAGACCGTTGACGATAGGGAGGAAGTAGGTGACAGGTGACAGGTGACAGGTGACAGGGATATGATTGCTCAACACTTTCAATTAATCTACTTTTATCCAAAATATCAATAAAATTTGATGCCTATCATCTCTGCCAAAACCCCGTTAAAATTTATGCTGTTATGGATTTTAGCTAATTTTGGCGGTTTTTTGGGAAGCTTGTTCTGGATTGAAATTGGCGAACGAGGAGAGATTGGCGTAGTACAAGCAGCAATTGGAGGATTAGCGATCGCATTACCTCAAAGTCTTATCCTTAAAGAAACTATCTTCACTATCAAGTGGATTATATTAACTTTAGCAGCCTGGGTGTTACTCACAACTATAGGCATAGGCGCAGTTGGTTGGAGTGTACACTCTTCTGATATTCTGCCTTTAAGACTCTACTTTGGGGCAATACATGGAGCAGTTGGCGGCTTTGCTATTAGCCTAGCTCAATCTTTGGCAATTCGTCAGTCGGTATCTTGGGCTTGGCAATGGATTATAGTTAGCTCTCTAAGTTGGGCTGTAGCTTTACCTGTTGGTTATGCTGTAGGAATAACATTACACCGATTAACTCGCTTATTTTTAGGTGAAGTGGTAGGGTTAGCTATTACTTGGCTAATGGTTGCTATTCTCACAGGTATGACGGCTTATAGACTGGTAAATAGGTAATTTGTTAAGAAACGTAACATTAATTAATTTAATGCTTTCATATAGTTTAAGTATATGTAACAATATTAATTAAATATTCACAAAAGAAAATCAATAAAATTACCCTAGCTTACAAATGGGTTTTCAGCTTCACGACGTAGGATCTGTTAAGCTTATTGCTATGAACTTGCCTAGATTTCTGATAAGAATTAAAGCAAGGCTCAAATATCATCAGCAAAACCAACAATAATTCGCTTGAGGCACTAGAAGCATTTTCTAAAGGCGAAATTCTTCAATAAAGTGCCTCAAAGAGTCATTAATAACGAACAGGGACTCTCGCATGAATATCAATTCAGTAGAATCTACCGTCGAGTTGAAGCAAGAATCTCATGCTCATCTGATTTTTGGCACAGCAGTAGACGAAAAAAGTAGTGGTGAACAGCTACTATTAAGTATGTATGACTCTGTGCAGACATCTATCTTTGTGGTGGATGTCCTAGAGAATGGAGATTTTTGTTATGTAGCACTTAATCCTACCCATGAGCGATGGATAGGTATACGTTCCCAAGATTTGCGGGGTAAAAAACCAGAAGATATTCTCACCCCCGTAGATGCTGCTAAGGTTCGTCAGCGTTACGCTAATTGCGTGCGCTTGGGTAAAACTATATCTTACGAACAATGCTTACAATTTCAGGGAGTACCGACTTGGTGGAGTACAACGCTTACGCCATTGCGGGATGCTAACTCTAGAATTTGTCGCATCATTGGCACTAGTAGTAATATCACCCCTGCTAAACAGGTAGCCCAAGCCAGGGGAATCCAAGCTGAACGAGAACATCTATTAGCAGCAATTGTCCAAAGAATTCACGAGTCTTTAGATTTAGATGTAATTCTCCATCAAACTGCTCAGGATGTGCGAGAGTGTTTAAATTGCGATCGCATCCTCATTTATCAGATGCAAACTGGCCCAAATGGAGTGGTAATTGCCGAAGCTACAGCAAACCCTGATATTTCTCTATTGGGTAAACACTTCCAAGATCCTTGTTTAAGTATCAAGCACAAAGAACATCACGGGCGATGTTGCACTGAAATCATTGAAGATATTTATGCCAGTGGGATAAACACTTGCCAAAGAGACTTTTTAGACTCGTTGCAAGTCAGAGCGCATCTAGTCGTCCCAATTTTATCACGACAAAATTTGTGGGGGTTATTAATTGCTCAATATTGCCATGAACCCCACCAATGGCAACAAATAGAAATTGATTTACTCCAACAGCTAGCCACCCAACTAGGAATTGCTACCCAGCAGGGAGAACTACAACAGCAAATCAAACATCTCAAAAACGAACTAGCATTACAAAAGCAGGCACATCAAAACCAGTTCCAGCAGACAAAAAGGTTTCAAGCCTTAGTTTTAAGCATCACGGCACAAATTAGAGACCGTCAAGATGAAATGCAAATTTTTGCTCATCTTACTCAAGAATTAGCCAAGTTACTACAACTAGAGTCTTGCTATATCGAACTTTACAACTCTGATTGCACTGTCGCCAGTGTTGTGTGTGAGTATGCACCTAACCAGCCTACATACCAGGGAATCAGCAGGAAACCACAAGACTTGAGCGAAATTTATCAGCCGCTATTGCAAAAACAACATTTCCATTCTGTAGAAATAGTCCCTGGATGGCATCCTAAATTACTGGTAATTACCCAGCTAGCTTGTCCTATTTTCGATCAGCAAGGGACTCTGGGTAATCTTTGGTTAATCAAACCCACACAACAACTGTTTAGTGAGCTAGAAATTGGCCTAGTACAAACTTTAGCCCATGAATGTGCGATCGCTATCCGGCAAACACGTCTCAATACTAGCAAACAAGCAAGAATCCACAAACTAGAAAACAAAGAACGCCTCACTCAAGAATTTCTCAAAAACCTCTCCCATGAACTGCAAACACCCATAACGAATATTAGTCTAGCCGCTCAAACCCTCGAAAGTATTCTCTTACCCAACGGCACATTAGATATTGAAATCGTACCCCAACTCTTACAGATTCTACATAACGAGTGTAGTAGAGAAAGTAGGCTAATTAACGATGTACTCACACTCATCCATCTAGAAACCAAACCCGAACCCCCAACACTCATCACCATTGACTTACAGACCTGGCTTACCCCCATTGTCGAATCTTTTTTAGACCTCACCAGCTGTCAAGGACAGCAATTAAAACTAGATATTGCTAATGTCATACCTCCCTTAGAAACCGATATTACCGAACTAGAGCGAATTGTCACCGAACTACTCAGCTATGTCTGCAAATACACACCACCAGGAGAATCAATTACAGTATCTGCTCAGACAACACCCGCAGAAATACAACTCAGTATCAGCAATTCTGGATTAGAAATTCCCATCCATGACCAAGTTCGCATATTCGAGCCGTTCTACCATCTATGCAAAAATGACCCCTGGAAATATAGTGGCACAGGCTTAGAAATGGCTTTAGTTAAAAAAATGGTCAGACATTTGGGTGGCTCGATTCTTGTAGAAAGTATTGCCAGTCAAACTAGATTTATCATTACATTCCCCCAATCTGCTAAATCATAAATCATCAGTTGACTTAATATTGACGAATTAACTATAATATTGCTATTATGATTGTTTGCGTGGGTGACTAGCTCAACGGTAGAGCAGTAGACTCTTAATCTATTGGTTGCGGGTTCAAATCCCTCGTCACCCACTTCTTTCGGCAACTCTATACAGAACCATTGACTAAATCTTGCCTAGACTGGGCTAATATCCCCTTGGAAAACCTTGATTTTAAGGGATTAAGCTTTGATTAACTTGGCGAATTTCCGCATCTCGTCCCAAGTCCTAGCTGTAATGTCTAATTCCTTGGTTTGGTTGTGCTGGTTATTATGACGGCTGGCTTTTCTAAGTTCAATGTAATTTGCGATCGCGTTCAATATAACTTCGGCTGCATTGCCGTGTAACAAGGCTTTACCGCTATCTAATGCCCTAGCATAAGCCATCACCTCAGCTTCAGTTTCGTATATCAAGGCTTTTGCTCGTTTGAAATTGTATGTTCATTTACGCCGAACTGTACTAGTAACTGCACTAGAGTCACGCAGAGATTACAGTTACCATCGTAAATAACATAGTAATTCATTATTAATAACCCTTTTTGGTAACAATATTACGCAAAATATCTTAATATATAATTAAGCAGTAAGTCGCAAGTTGATTAAGTATTATTTTATTGATAAATTTCCATAGATACCTGATTTAACAAACTATCATCAAGCTGCTTGAGAGATTAAATAAATTTTTTACGCTGAAACCTAAAACCTTGTGGGTGAGAATGATGTCGGAAGAGAAAATCCTGAGTGTTGATCTAGCTCAAGAAGATTCCTATGGGGAAATTCTGCCGCGATCGCCCCTGATTTCTAGTTACCATGCCCAATGGGAAGGTTTACGTTTTGATGTTCACCAACAGCCTGGACACGAAACTCCAGAACATATCATTCAACAACACGTTATTAGTATTAGCTTAAAGCCGCAAGTTATCCAAGCAGAGAGATTATTTAACGGACATTTTCAACAAGAGAATATAGTTAACGGAGACGTAGCAATTATTCCTGCTCATATCAATCACATATCACGCTGGCAATCGGAAGCAGAGTTTATCACCATTAGTCTAGAGCCAGCGTTTTTGAGGCGAATTGCTATAGAAACAGGAGATTGGCAAGAATTTGAAATTAAACCCCGTTTTGCAGCACCAGATCCATTAATTCATCAAATTGGGCTAGCACTCAAATCAGAATTGGAATCTAATGGTGATGGTAGCCATGTTTATATTGAATCTCTGACCAATACGCTTTGTGTTCACCTCCTCAAACATTATTGTGCAGCTAATAAAACAAGTCTTCATTACTCTAGGGATAAAGGTCTTTCTGGTTGGAAACTCAGACAAGCCATCGCCTACATTCAAGATAACCTCAACCAAGATTTAACTTTGGCAGAGATTGCAGCAGTGGTAGATATGAGTATGTACCATTTTTCACGGTTGTTCAAACAATCAACAGGCTTTGCACCACATCAGTATGTGATGAATTGCAGAATTGAGCGAGCAAAAAAACTCTTGTCTCAAAGCAATCAATCTATAGAAAAAATCTGTCAACAAGTTGGCTTTCAAAGTCAAAGTCACTTCACCAACGTCTTTCGCAAGCTCATAGGTATCACACCGAGAGCGTACAGAGAACAAGTCAAAATTTAAGGGGACTGGGGACACTTCCCTATTCTGGCAAAATTATACTATCTGCGATCGCCTGTTTGGTGGTACATTTAGTTTCATAAATAACCACCACAGCTAAATTTATGGCTAAACTGACAATAAAATAGCACAAAAAGCTATTTTCGCCATCTGTCGTCAGTATTCTTGCTTCCATAATCCCTATCTATCATCCGGGAGTTTCGGACAACACCCTATTCGCCATAGTATCTATAGAGTGAATTCCGACAAGTCATTAGGTAGAAACATGAGTCAAAATACTCTGTCAACACGTCTGTACCCCACCCGTATAGACATTCCTGCTGAAGTGCGGGTGCAAATCGTCGCTATCCTCAACCAAACTTTAGCAGCTACTTTGGACTTGAAAACTCAAACCAAACAAGCTCATTGGAATGTCAAAGGAACTGATTTTTATCAGTTACACGAATTGTTTGATGAACTTGCAGGCGAATTGGAAGAGTTTGTTGATATGGTGGCAGAACGAGTCACTGCTTTGGGTGGATATGCTGTTGGTACAGCGCGTTCGGCTGCTCAAAACTCTATCTTGCCAGAATATCCCTTTGATATTTTGGATAGTCAAGAACACGTAGCAGCCTTAGCAGACCGCTTTGCACCTTATGCCAAGCATATCCGAGGAGCGATCGCTAAAACTGATGATTTAGGCGACGCTGATACTGCTGACCTATACACAGAAATTTCGCGCACCATTGACAAGCGACTGTGGTTCTTAGAGGCGCATCTGCAAGCATCAGCAGTTAAGGAAGGAAATGGTATGTCTAGTGTTAAAACTCAACAAAAAGCTGTGTTGAGATAAATATTTTTGGGGAATTTTTGCTGTTATAAGTCTATAGTATCCTTTTAGTAAGTACGCCACCTTTAAGTGCGTACTTTTCATTTTATATTGCCATATCTTACTATTTATATAGTTCAAACTCAGACAACAAACTTTAGTAATTTAACAATACAACAAAGAAGAAAAATTTCTCCTTTCCAAATCTCTACGCCCATTTTAAAAGTGAGGGAAATATATGTCTCCAAATACAATTAATTATCTAGTTCATGGTCGCAGCGATCGCGGTCATAGTCAAACTGGTTGGCTTGATAGCTACCATACATTTTCCTTCAGCAATTTTTATGACCCAAACCGTATGGGATTCCGTAGCTTAAGGGTGATTAATGATGACCGTATTGCTTCTGGTGCGGGATTTCCTACCCACGGTCATCGTGACATGGAAATTCTCACCTATGTGCTATCAGGTGCAGTAGAGCATAAAGACAGTTTGGGTACAGGTTCAGTCATTCGTCCTGGGGATGTCCAAATTATGAGTGCTGGTACTGGGATTCACCACAGCGAATTTAATCCCTCCCAAACTGAACCACTCCACTTGCTGCAAATTTGGATTTTACCTGATCAGCAAGGACTATCACCCAGATATGAACAAAAAGCCTTTTCCCCAGAAGAAAAACGTGGTCAACTCCGGCTAGTTGCAGCTAAAGATGGACGGAATGGTGCTGTAACGATTCACCAAGATGTATATATCTACGCATCTGTTTTAGAACCTGGTGATGTGGTCAATTATCGCGTCAAACCAAATCGTTATGCTTGGTTACAAATTGCTGAAGGTATTGCAACTTTGCATGGGGAAGAACTCAGAGCCGGTGATGGGGTGCAAATCAACAGCGAAGAACAGTTAGAGATCGGCACTAACATTGGTGCAGAATTGTTACTGTTCGATTTGGGATAATTGGGATCAGCCGTGATAGCACATCCTCCATTCAACTGGAGGATATAATTCCAATCTCTCACTTTACACAAATATTTTTAAAGAATTTTGATAATTTGCTCCTCTGTTTGGTATTTCTGAGAAAGTTATAACATTTAGGAGTATCGCCTCTATGGCTAAAATTACAAGTCCCGCCGTCGCTGACTCTGGTGCTAAACCTCCATATACTTTCCGTACAGGTTGGGCATTGTTGCTACTAGCTGTTAACTTTTTGGTAGCAGCCTATTACTTCCACATTATTGACTAGTTAGCAGTGGAGTAATTAGGGGTGTAAGGGTGTAAGGGTGTAAGGGTGTAAGGGTGTAAGGGTTGAAGGTGTTTGGACGGGGATTGATAAAGAACCCAACACCCTTGTTCCAAGGAGCAGGGCTTTTAACCCAAGGGTTAGGTTGGCTGCTCTTTCTTCCCCCTAAACCCCTAAACCCCTAAACCCCTACACCCCTACACCCCTACACCCCTACACCCCTACACCCCTAAACCCCTACACCCCTACACCCCTACACCCCTACACCCCTACACCCCTACACCCCCCCAACGGGGCTTGGTAATTTCGTGTTGCTCAAATCGTTCCTTTGAATAAACCCTTGGGACGAATGAGCAACACCACAATCATGATTAATAGGGCTATACCTTGCTTATACTGTGAACCCAGCCAAGCAGTGCTGACTTCTTGAACGATACCAATGATAAAAGCTGCGGCGATCGCGCCATAAGGATTACCAATTCCGCCCAAAATGACTGAGGCGAATAAGGGTAAGATCAAAAACCACCCCATATTGGGACGCACAGCAGTAATTAATCCATACATACTGCCACCCAAAGATGTGAGTGTACCGGCAATTACCCAAGTCCACAAGACTACTTTATCGACATCAATCCCAGATACTTTGGCTAAATCTAAATCATCAGCCACAGCGCGCATCGCTTTGCCAATTTTCGTATTTTGCAGCAGATAATGCAGTGCCAAAATTGCCACCACTGCCAAAGCCAAGACCAAGATTTGATTTTGCGGTACTCTGACACCAAAGATATCTAAAGCCGGGATAATAGGTAAATCGTAATTTTGATTCTTGCCACCCCAAATTAAAACAATCCCATTCCGCAGAAATAAAGCCAGCCCAATAGAAATAATAATTAGCGTCGTAGAGTTAGCACGGATTGAGCGCATCTTTGACCACAGTAATTTCTCGGATAATATCATTGCTAATACTGTACCGACTGCTGCTAATACCATTGACAGCCAAATATTTAGCCCTAAAGTATTTACAAATAAAGTCAGATAAGCACCTAAAGTTAAAAAATCACCGTGGGCAAAATTTGACAACCGTAAAATCCCGTAAGTAAGTGTCAGTCCAACTGCGGCTAAAGCAATAATGCTACCCACAGCAATGCCATTGACAACAAGTTGAATAATTTGTGTATCCATAGTTTGATCTAAATAAAGTCAGCTAATATTTATTTGGAATGGTTTAATCGCAGATAATATTTTTAGTCGTGCAGTAATTATCGACACTATAATTTATGATTTATCGACAAAAAAGAATTGTGAGCTAATATACATAGAATCTTGTTCGCAATTTTTGCGTAATTAAAATTGTTCAACGGTCTAGTTGACCATGCAGCAGTATTCAAGTTTACCAGAACAAAACTCACAGGTAGATGCCACAATCCAACAACTTCGCGCTGAGTTATGGCTGGAACGCAGCTTGAACCAGCTACAACGCCGCCTTAATGATTGCTTGCTTGTTGTTTTGACAGATGTCGCCCAAACCAACAGCCCAGAAGCAGAAATTTGGCAAACTGTGGCGAAGGAGATCAGCATGGCTTTAAACAATAGCGGGGTAGCTATTGCTCTATGCCAACCACAAGATACAGTTGGTAAAGTTTACTATATTTCTTGCCCACCATCTGTTGATTCACAAGCCCCAGTTGTAGAATTGATGCTGAAAAATGGCAAAACACTGCCATTGAAATTGCAAACAGAAATTAAAGTTAAAGATTTACATGATTTAGAAACGCAAAAACCGCCTCAAGCTTGGCGATTGAATGATGAATCCGGTGAAGTGATTGGATGGTTACTAATGGCTGTTAGTAAACTGACAACCGCACAAATGCAACTGATTCCGCAATTAATGACCAAAGCAGCCAAGCATTGCGTTCAAACATTAGTTCAATTTCAACATATACAATCTTTACAGCAGCGATCGCAGCATTTTGTAGACTCTAATCAAGAATTAAAGCGGACAAATCAACTCAAAAACCAGTTCCTAGCCAACACCAGCCACGAAATCCGTACCCCACTCAGTTCGATTATTGGTTTTACTCACTTGCTTTTAGCCCAAGGCTACGATCCTACGAGAGAACGTCAACGTGAGTATTTAAATATTATTCAGTCCAGTGGTAAACACCTCCTAGCTTTGATTAACGATATTTTGGATCTGTCCAAAATTGAAGCTAACCAGCTAGAAGTGCAATGGGAAAAAGTCGATGTGCCAGAATTGTGTCGTAATGTTCTCACCCTCATCAAAGAAAAAGCCAGTAATAAGGGGTTGAAATTGTCTTTGGAAATAGATCCTGAAGTCACCACCCTAGTAGCTGATCCTTTACGACTCAAGCAAATGCTATTGAATTTGCTGTTTAACGCTTTAAAATTTACCAACAAAGGTAGTGTGGGGTTACAGGTGACACGGCAAGATTCACTGGTGCATTTTACAGTGTGGGATACAGGTTCTGGCATATCCAAAGAAAACCAAACACTACTTTTTCAACCTTATTTTCAAATTCCCAATTCTTCCCCTAGCCAAAATGAAGGTACTGGTTTAGGTTTAGCCGTGACGCAAAAACTGGCAGAAATTCATCATGGTTATGTGGAGGTGGAATCAGAAGTTGATTCTGGTTCTCGTTTTACAATCATTTTGCCCCTAAAGCCGATGGGAGCAGTGTTACCTATAGAAATCGAGGAGGATGAACAAGCAACATCTTCTCAACCTTTAGCAATCACTCCCAGCACTTCCAACGAAATTTTGCTGGTGGAGAATGATTTACCTAATGGTGAACTGATGCAAATTCATCTAAGTAAGTTAGGTTATCAAGTAACCTGGGTGAAGAATGAAGCACAAATGTGGGACGTACTCAAAGACAAACAGCCAGATGTTATCTTAATGGATATACGTTTACAAGATAGCTGTGGTCTTGATTTGGTACAGCAGTTACGAGAAAAACCAGAATATCAGCAGATTCCCATCATTGCCCAAACTGCAATGTCCATGAAAGGCGATCGCGAAATCTGTCTCACAGCAGGATTTAATGAATATATTTCTAAACCTCTTGACTTATCACTTTTGGCTGATTTAGTAGGTAAGTATAGTTTAGGTGATAGGGGACAGGTGATAGGGGACAGGTGACAGGTGATAGGGGACAGAGTAGATTGTACCTCATTGACCTTTTTTGAATTTTGAATTTTGAATTGGAGCGAAGCGACTTGACTAATGACTAAAATGCTGACAGAAAAACTAGAGAAACTAAAATTATTATTTGCAGAGATGGAGCAGGCTTTGATTGCTTACTCTGGGGGTGTTGATAGCACTTTGGTGGCTAAGATTGCTTATGATGTGTTAGGCGATCGCGCTTTGGCTGTGACGGCTGTTTCACCTTCGCTGCTACCAGAAGAACTAGAGGATGCTGAAATTCAAGCCGCAACTATTGGGATTGCTCACAAAATCATCCAGACTCATGAGATGGAAAATCCCAATTACACTGCTAACCCTGTTAACCGTTGTTATTTTTGCAAGAGTGAACTGCACGACAACCTGAAACCTTTGGCTTTAGAGTTGGGTTATCCCTATGTGATCGATGGGGTAAATGCTGATGATTTGCATGATTATCGCCCAGGGATTCAAGCCGCTAAAGAACGAGGTGCGCGATCGCCTTTAGCCGAAATTGGTGTAACTAAATTAGAAGTTCGCCAACTCTCCCAGCAGCTTGGTTTACCTTGGTGGGATAAACCAGCCCAACCTTGTCTCAGTTCCCGTTTTCCCTACGGTGAGGAGATTACTGTAGCCAAGTTACAACGCGTCGGTAGAGCCGAAATTTACCTACGAAAGCTAGGTTGGCAAAATTTGCGCGTCCGTTCTGAAGGTGATACAGCACGGATTGAATTATCACCAGAAAAAATTAAAGATTTTGTCATGTTGACAGACTTACAATCTGTAGTCACTGCATTTCAAGACTTGGGATTTATCTACGTCACCCTAGATTTAGAAGGTTATCGCAGTGGTAAGTTAAACCAAGTCCTTAAGACAGTGGTGAGTGCTGAGTAGTGAGTGCTGAGTAATGAGTGCTGAGTAATGAGTGCTGAGTAGTGAGTAGTGAGTAGTGAGTAGTGAGTAATGAGTAGTGAGTAGTGAGTAGTGAGTAGTGAGTGGGTATTATTAGGCATTGTATTTTTCTCTACCTGCTTCCCCAGCTTTCTTTTCCCCTATCACCTATCACCTATCACCTGTCACCTATCACCTATCACCTATCACCTGTCCCCTGTCACCTATCACCTGTCACCTGTCACCTATCCCCTAGATGCTCTCCGCCTCCACAGAGACTAAAATACAACCGTTAATCTTCCAAGTATCATCCCGTTGTTTTTCCATAAAATACAAGGCTCGCAGGGGCATACCGTCAGGTGCTAGTAGTAATACTGGCTGAGTAATATTGTCTTGAATAGTAGTAATTTTCTCAAAAAATACCGAGCGAGGACGGTAAACAGCTGGGTAACTTAAGCTCACCATCTGCATAAAATGGTCTGGGGTTTGGAATTGCTCTTTGATTCCAGGACTAGCAAGAGCGAAAGCAGCTTGAGCATCATCTTTTTGGAATGCTTCTAGTTGGCTTTCTATAACAGCACGTATAGCAATAAAATCTTTATCAGTAGCTTCCATAAATCTGCTTGCGATCGCCTAGTAAGATGCTCAGTTTCTAGTTTGAGAGAGTTTGAATTCTACTTGCTGGAGAGCAAATCGCCAAATATCATAACCATCTGGTGACAGATGTATTCCATCTGTGGTTAAATCTGAACGCAAATTGCCATCAGCATCTGTAAACCAATGATGAATATTTAAGTAATTAACTCCTTCTTGTTTGGCAATCTGAGCAATTCTAGTGTTGAGATGACGAATACGGCTATTAGAAATTGTGGATACGTGAGCCGGTAGGATGGATTGAACGAATATCTGAGCTTTCGGGTGATTTTTTCGTAAGCTACCCATCATCCGGCGGTGATTTCGCAAGATTGTTTCGTCACTCATACCTTTTCTTAGGTCATTAATCCCAGCCATGATGTAGATTGCATCAGGGCGGGTTTGTGAAAAGCTGCCTAGTCGTGTCACCATACCACCAGAAGTATCTCCAGATATGCCCTGATTTAGCCATAATTTACCAGTAGGCAGTTTTTGTCTGGGAAACCACAGGCTTAAGGAATCACCAACTAATATACTAAGACGGTTTTTACCTTGACCTTGCGCGATCGCTTTTGCTTCTAAAGCTAATAAACTTTTCCAGTCTTCGTAAGTTAGTTGTTGTTTTCCCCTTGACTCCCCTAATCCTTGGAAGTTATCAATATCTGTACGGGTGTAAATCTGACCTGTTTTTAATGCTGCTAATCTTTGATAGTAAAGTTGATTCCCAGACGTTAATAGTGCATTCGCTGGTTGATTACTGGGATTGAATAATGAATCTAGTGATATTGGTACTTCTTGATTGGTCAATTGCGGCGAAGTAACATCCCCACTAGCAAGTTTTTTTTCTCTCGCCCTTGGTTCTGAAGCCTCTGAAGAGGGTAACAGTTGGCTACTCAATTCTGGTAAGGAAAGGTTGATCTGTTGGGGAAAAAATTTTTTCCCTAATGGTGGGCGTAAATTTTCTCCAGGCTGGGACACTTGAGAGCTAAATTCTGGTGTCGATATGTCAGGCTTGAGGAGATGTGCATCTGTTATTGTCTGCGAGGCTTGTTTTGTATTCCACTGAGTGCTATGCTTTTCTGGCAATAGAATTGACATCTGTGGAATAGCTGATGCTGGTATTGCCAATCCTGTTAACAAGCCTGCTGCCAACAGATAAGAATCCCTCATCGCGTTTTTTCTCCTCTAATTACTGCTTTTCCTGTTGACATTGTTAATTGTGCGTATTCAGGAAAATTTACGGTGGTTAAAATATCATTCTTATGTATGATGTATAGTTCTGTAAACTGGGTTAACAATATTATCTTTGACAATTTACAAATTCTTTAAAGCATCTCTCTTTTAGTCCGCGTCAAATGTCGAAAATCTCTTCATTATTACCCAATTATTTCCTCTGACGCACCTACATAAGGATATTTTTATCTGGAAGTCCTCAATAGACGAGATAGAGGTCATAAAATAATATTTTTAACCCCATCCTTACCTATTCCCTACTTACTGCTACCCAGTCACTACTGACGTAAGTAAGTATAACTACGCTCACGTAAGGAATACAAAAATCAAAACGGATTAATACATACCAGATTCAGGAAATGGCATAGTTAGTAGTATAAATACTTATCAATAATATTTCTGCCTAAATTATTATTTACAGGTATTAAATACTACTATCTACTGATTTTTCTCCGTTCAAACAATTAATTATCTGTTCTGACACATTTAAATTCAGTTCTATTTATAAATAAGCTAGTAAGAAGTGCTAAGATTTAGGCGAAGTAATTGATTTGTCCCTGTAATTTTGTGGCTAGAGCTAGTACAGCAATTGGAGTAAGTCCAATTATCAAAGAAACGGTGCAAAAACAAGCACATTCGACCCGTTTAACCCTAAAAGAGGTAATTCTCATGGGAATGTTAGCGATAGATAAGCTTGATGATCAAGGTCGTCAAGAATTAGCAGATCAGGTTCATCAAATGCAAGTAAACGGTGAAATTTGAATCTGCTGTTTAGAGTTAATAGTCCAAATTCCACAGTTAATCAACTCTATTCCCTCATGACTTATAGACTATTAACTAATTACCAAATCGATAACGACTTCCCAAAAGATAGTCCTCTTTAATCTCAAATGAAATCCATCGACGCTGTAAAGTTTCAGCAACAAAACCAGTGGTGTTAGAACCTGCAAATGGATCTAGAACTATGTCACCTTCATCAGTTAAAAACTTGATGAAGAATTCAGCAAATCCTTGAGGGAATCTTGCTGGATGAGGTTTAATTCCGGCTGCTTTGCAGCGTCGTAAATAAACACTATTAGATTCAGTGTTAGCGATTTCTAGCAAATTTGGCGGAATTGCGCCTTGGTTATCTTTTTGAAATTTATCAGAAATATCATGTCCACTAGGACGAATTTGAGGTTTATAGCCATTTTTAAGTAAGCGTTTCATACTCTGACTATATGGCTTTAAAACTTTTCTATTATCTGCTTTGGGGTTGGGTATTTTTGACAACCACCAAACTATATTTACTGCATCTTTGACACGAATCCTTCTGATTGTCACCCATTCTGCGGGGGTGGGCAGTCGTGCTGGATTATAATGGTACAATTCTTGCGCCAGAAAAAAGCCGACTTCTTTGCACAGTCTGACTAAAAGTTCATACTGGTAGATACTCCGTACAGGATTACCAGGAAGATAAGCACCGCCTAAATCTAAAACAAATGAGCCATTTTCTGCTAAGACTCTTTTAAATTCGTAGGCGAAAGGTAAAAACCATTCGATATATTTATCTGAACTTTCGTTACCGTATTCTTTTTTGCGCGTTAAAGCAAATGGTGGTGAAGTGAGGATTAAGTTAATACTGTTGTCTGGGATGCTGGTAATAATTTCCAGACTGTCACCTAAGTATGCTTGTCCGTGCTGTTGCGTGTAATAAGGTTTAAAGTTGATGATTGTTGTGGTTGTTGTTGGCTGTGAGTTAAAGCAGAGTTGAAAGAGTTGTTATGGCTGAAAGACTACCACTTTTTGTAAGGTAAAAATTTACCGGACATAGTGATTTTAACGCGATCTCCTTTCGGATCTACTTCTTTCTCTACATCTAAGGTAAAGTCAATCGCACTCATAATTCCATCGCCAAACTTTTCTTGAATAACTTCCTTAATTGGGAAGCCGTAGACCTGCATAATCTCATAGAAGCGGTAAATGAGTGGATCAGTTGGGACAACTGGCCCCAAACCCTTGACTGGGTATGCGGTCAAATCTTGAATATAAATTGGTGCTAAATCTAATGCGTCTACCAGTAACTTAGCCTCTTCCTCAGAGGGACTAGCTTGACGGTAGAATACAGCAGCAATCCATACTTCATCCCGTCCGAGAATTTTTTCTAAATCTGCAAAACTGAGTCCTTTCTCTTTTTTTGCTTCGAGTAAGGTTTGCGTAATTTCGGGGATAGACATCTGGTTTAGTGAATTAACTTTGCCAGGAGAAATTTTACCATCTTATCCGGTTGGGTTTTAAAAAGTGTTCAAAAACCTGCTCAAATTTACTCAAAATCCTCTATAATTAGCATAAGCGAGAACCAAGCTAAAAAAATTAAGGCTTGAGAACCTGTACAAAACTTTTAAGAGTAGCCATCCTGTAGCAAGGTAACTGAGAAAACCCAGAAGTTTTAAATGGCTGAAAATACGGGAGTAAAGTAGCGAAGTTTCTCACTCAATCAAAAACTGAAAAATAGGGTGAGTTACACCCGATTTTAAGCCTGTGGACTGGATAATGCCGACATTACCAGAGTGAAACAGGAAGCTAACGCCTTAAGTCTTCGAGTAGATTTGAGCAAGTTTAGTTTAACGGAGAAAAGCAGATTCGCAAAAGGGCGCGAGTGTCAATTCTCCCTACCCTATTGGTAGTTAAGCATCAGATTTTGGCAGTTGAGCAAACTTTTCTGGATATATTGTGACTGTCAAATCTTGATCTTCACGATTAGCGAGCGATCGCTTCACGTCACCCAGGTAAAGTGGTATAGAAAGACCTGGTTCTGGGTGGATAATGGTACGCGCCCGAACTGTTAGCTGATTATCTCCCTGTCTACCCGAACGACCAAAAGAATAGAGGTTACTCGCAGCTTGAAGTAGTGTAGCTTCTACTTCTTCAGGTGAAAGTTGGGGTGATATGGCGATTACTGCTTGGTTTGAACCATTATCGTAGACTAGGGTGTATTTAGCTGAACCTGGAATCACGGTACGACTCAAAGGCACTATTGACAGCGAAAATAAACCAACAGTCAGCACCAACATAAAGCCAGTTATACCTACTAGCCGAAAGCGGATACCCCATTTAAACAGAAAAGCGAGTATTGCCAAAACAGCAAATACCAGTGTGGCAATACCCGACCATTGAGTATATTGAAAAAATTCAGATGTTGTAAGCATACAGATTGGCTACTTGGGTGTTTTTCCGTTCATGATTGACACACCTATTTTACCGTTGACGGTTCGTAGTAAGGACTTTAGTCCTGATTTTTCTAAGGACTAAAGTCCTTACTACAAACTTGGTTATCCCTCAATTCAAATTTGATGCCCCTCTTGATTTTGACTTTTGCGTAGCGGTGTTAGTATCTCTGCTACTTTTTTAATCTTGTCGGCAAGTAATTGATTGATTTCCTGCATCAGATATAGAAACATTTATCCAAAAGTCTGCCGGGCATTTTTCTAGGGAACTACCTATTCTAATTTGAATATCTTCTGCTAGTTTACAACGTTGAAATTGACCTTTTTCATCAAAATATATATAATTTTGAGCTTTACATGGGAAAGTAGATATTCCTGAAGCAGAAGATAGTTGTAATGTTGTATTTTGGTTAATAATACAGGTGTGTAAAGAACCATTAGAATAACGCATAATAGTACCATTCTCACAGCTAATGGCAGCTTTAGCTGGTGGAGAAATAGCAAAATTTAGCCCAAAGATGCTGGCTGAAGATAGTAAGATTATAAAATTTAGATGGGGAATTTTCATAGAGGTAGATGCCGATTAACTAACAAAAAATAAACATAAAAAATGGCATCTTAAAAAAGATGCCCGTTATGCAGGAAAAACCCCAAAGGGTTGTCCCTACACCTTCCCAACAATCAGCAACAGTGACTAATTTAGGTTAGTCACACTCACAGTCACAAACGTGAATGTAATCATCTTATTAACTACAACCTATAAATAACCGCAGTGTAACCACGGAAAATCAACTGCGGTGATCAATTTATTTAGTAGTTAAACTTACTACTCAGTTAATCTTGATTGCTTGTCTGTTTATGATGAGCTTGATTGGAGTGATATACAGTGCCGCAAATAGCTGCCATCAATAACCAAGAGATGGTATTTAATCTAAAGTCGAAAAGAGTAACATCAACAGTGTTAAATAGCAACCATTCCACAAAAACTACAAGATAACTAAAAAAGATTAATTTATTGGGAATGTGAGAGTTTTGTAAAAGTTGGATACCTGTAAACAATATCCAGCCTAGTAAGCCACAAAATAACAAAGTGCTTGGTAATCCAGTTTCCGCAGATAGCATCAAAAATAAATTATGGGGATGACCTAAATCAATGTTCATGTGGGCTTTATAGAGGGCTGTAAAATTACGCAATCCCCATCCTGTCCAGGGATGTTGCTGAGTCAAAGACCAGGCAAACTCCCATTGGGTTTTTCGCATTAAGGCCACTGGTCTATCTGGATAGAGATTATCGTTCAACCTTGCCCAAAAGAAGGCAGGAACGATGCGGCGGAAGAGTTGAGCAATGGGGTTAGGGGCAAAAGCTGCCAACAGGACACTAGCAACGACTCCAGACACAGCAACCACCAACAACCGCCAACCTTGATAAAATGCAAAAGCTAAACAGGCAATAATGGCGATCGCCCATCCATTACGCGAGTTAGTCAAAATTAAGGCGGCGAAGTCGGCAATTAAGATGATGGGGAGTAAGAAGTAGGCTTCCGCCGTGAGCGTCAGCCGAACGGGAGTAGGGAGTGGGGATTTATTGTTATTCCTGATACCCAGTCCCCGTTCCAGCAACAAACCTAATCCTAGGGTGAAGACAATTGCTAAATATGCCGCAAAAATATTGGCGTGCATGAAAATAGCGGACATTCGGCCTGGGGGTATTCCGCCGGGTGCGATCGCTACATCGACTAAAACCCACAAAACCTGTAACTGTAATGTCCAGCCAAAAAACAACTGTCCAAAACCCATAATTATGACTGGTACAGAAGCAACTACAAAAATCTCAGCTATGCGTCTTAATTGAGCAATACTTTGAATTAGTGCGGTTAAACCAGCAAACAACCATAAAAATGGCAATAAATTAAATAACCCAACAAAAGCTGCCGTTTTATCCAGGGCAAAACTAGCAGATATAAACAATAAGACACTGAATACAGCAAACCCACGGTTAATGGGAATGCGAATTATCGTGCGGTATTGTTTTATCCAAGTGAGCAGTGCGGCCACAGCTATAGCCACAAATCCCAAAAAAGGACTTAGGGGGAATATTAGTAGACCGATTTGCAGGCAATTCCAAGGTAACTGCAAATTCGGGTTGGGATGATAAACAGCTGACTTCAAGCTATCTCCCAAGATTCGCTACGGGTAAGACGAATTTGAGCCAAAGCAAACACAGTGGGGATAATCCGACCGTAATTAGTCGTAATCATTCTCCAACCTAAATCTGCAAAAAACCATGCCCACATCATCGGCCCCACGACTGCGAATATACCGCGAACGGCTGTATATCGAGCTGCACTCAAGGTCATACCTCGCCGCGCCATTTGCAAAGTCACGTAGCTTTGAAACTGTGTAGTTGCTGCTTGAGAGCCTGCAACTACAGCATTTTTGGCTACTTCATATGTCGCAAAGTGGAGAGCAAATTGACGAGCAATTTGTTGCAAAAGCAATGGTTTAACAATAGATGTGACAGCCAAAGCACTACCACCTTTGAACAATAAGCTCAAGGGGTCATGTTGTAATAAAGGTGGTAACGGTTCTGTCAATTCTGACTTCACCATCTGATTCTGCAATTGAAAAGTCAATTTTTGCTTTTCATTTTCTGGTAATTTTTTCCAAACTTGTCCCAGCAAATACAAAAATACTTCTGCTTCTAAATCAATGGTTGTTAAATCTTGAGAATAGGGAATTTTTAAATACTTACAGACTTGAATCAGTGCTTGACGATAAGTCATCTGGTCTGTTTGTCCCCGTAAGACCGTCATCCCATCGGCGGCTAAAAAGCGAAAACGACTTTCTAATGAATCTAGCCAAGCTTGGTGGTTCTGGCTTTGGACTTCAATTGGTTCAGGTGTCTGAACATAATCTAAAGGATTAAACTTACGGCTAAACAGAATTGCGGTTAAATCTTGCAATTCATCTTCGGTTGCTAACTCTAACGC
Source organism: Nostoc sp. UHCC 0870 (assembly GCF_022063185.1). NCBI lineage: Bacteria > Bacillati > Cyanobacteriota > Cyanophyceae > Nostocales > Nostocaceae > Nostoc > Nostoc sp. UHCC 0870. The sequence continues at coordinate 4,177,961 of NZ_CP091913.1, forward strand.
CGCCCTCAGCTCATCCAATTTCCCTTCCTCCTTTTCAAACAGCGTATCTGTAACCTATTCTACTATTAGCTTTTGGTAGTCAATAGTAGTTTTTTGTACAAGTGCTAATGACTTTAGGTGACAAATTAGGCGTATTTAATTCGGAGTGAAGCGACGTGACTGATGTTGTAGTAATTGGTGCGGGTATGTCAGGGTTAATCTGCGCCCAGCAGCTAAGTCGAGCCGGATATTCAGTGGTGGTTGTGGACAAGTCTCGTGGTTTAGGAGGAAGACTTGCTACCCGTAGGTTATATGAAACTAGAGCAGATCATGGTGCTTGTTATCTCAATCCCAAAGGTGAATTATTTACCAGTCTTGTAGATTTATTATGCGATCGCCATATCTTAGAAGTCTGGACAGATACAGTTTATCAGTTCACTACACACACTGGTTTATCTGCACCCCAAAATCTTCGCCCTCGCTATGTTGCACCTGCGGGGATGAGTGCGATCGCTAAATTCCTGGCTCAAGATTTAAATATTTTGCTCAACCAGCGAGTTACAGCTATTAACCTCACTGATGAAAACCATTGGCGGATCACTCTCGAATCCAGCCGTGAGGAATTAACTGCTAAAGCTTTAGTCATGGCTATTCCTGCACCCCAAGCTTTGATGCTGCTAGCACCATTAGGTGAAAGTGTTTTGGGTCAAAATTTTCTGGAAAATTTAAGTTCCGTAGAATTTTATCCTTGTATTAGTGTCATGAGTGGCTATCCTGCTGGATTACAAACTCTACCAGATTGGAAAGCTGTCAGCTTGATAGATAATGCTGTTTTGGGATGGATTGGTGTAGACAGCAGCAAGCGTCATCAATCTTCACAACCTGTATTTGTGGTGCAAAGTAGTGCTAGTTTTGCCCAATTGCATCTAGAATCACTAGACTTACAACCTACAGGACAACAGATGTTGCAATATGCAGCCACAATTTTAAAACTTCCTTGGCTGGATACCCCTGAATGGATGCAGGTACATCGTTGGCGTTATGCCTTTCCTAGTATTCCTTGGCCAGAAAAGATTCTCAAGGCTGAGACGGCTTTGCCTTTAGTCTGCTGTGGAGATTGGTGTGGTGGTAATCTTGCAGAAGGTGCGATGCTGTCTGGGTTTGGCGCATCTCAAGAAATTAACCAGAATTTAGAAAATTTAATCTTGCCAGATGTGAACTTTTTCAAAGATTTTCCCTAATTATTGCATCTATCGTTAGACTGGTTGCTCGATATAGTAAGTGTCATTGTTGTGACTTACTAATTTTTTTTAAGCCTAATAATAGTGTTTAAGAGAATCTATAGATGATCATGTCAAATTCATATGCAGAGGTGTATTCTGATTTTGCATAAAGAATATTCATATTCATGAGGGTTACACTTTACCTATTCGTTCACAGTCATTAATGCTTTTATCCTGCTTTTATCTTGATCCCAAATTACTTATGATTAGTTTTATGTAGATTTTCATCAAAATCTCATAAATTTGGAAAAATTAAAATATAAATGTGAAAAGTCAGTAATTTACTTATTGACTTAGAGTATTTGCTCATTAGTTATGCTGCCAAAATTATCAAATTCCTAAAAAATTAGTAGAGCCATATACGTGGTATTCTACCCAAATAAAAAGTTCGTTTATGGTCGGAAGCTTAGTAGCTAGCAGTGAAAGCTGGCTATTAACAGACTTGATTATCTACACCTATTAAGTGCCAAAAAAAGATAAAAAAGGATTAAAAACTTATGAAAACAGTAGTGAATTTAACACAGCAATCAGTCCTAGGAGAGATTGAAAATGTTTTAGATACATACTCATACTATCCTTATCAACAAGCGTTTGCAATTCCTGATTTACGACAAGAGTTAATTGCTTTTGTCCTGAACCGAATTCCTTGCTTTTATAGTGCAGTAGCTGAATTACAACTAGTACCGCCAAGTTGCGATCAAGAAAGCCAGGTCAATCAAAAGTTACCTCGAAGTCCTTTAGAGCAACAACTACACGTCCAAAATTTGATTCATCAAGGCATTTACGCTATCTTTCAAGCAAAATCAGCTTGGATTAGCCATTACCTATGCGAATCAGTTGAGCCTAGTTCTGAACCATCTCACTGGTTTGGTTAATACTGTAAAAAATTGGAGTTGGATGCCAAATTTAATTTCTTTTGAAGGGTAATGGCATCCATTAAGTTTTTTAGATAAGCTCTTGCCAAGAATAAACCGATTCGTGGCAAGGGCTTAAGAATAAGTATCAAATAATAGCTGATTTAAGTAGATGCGATTGCCTACTGGTGCGGAGCATCGTTGCTCATGTAATTAATTCCTGATGTCAAAAATGATGATCGCCTGACTCTAGATTTGATGTATCTGAAGCTATAAAATAGGCGATGGTCTACACTCTAAAAAGTGAAGAGGTGATGAAACTATTTATGCTAGTTGATGACGCTCTTCTTCTAAAAAGAATGTTTCAACGTTTTCAAATAGAGAACGTTCTTGTTCTTCGTATTCTGGTTGCATCATTTCTACAACGTAGATAAGTTCGCCACGGGCTTGATCCGGTGTTCTTCCCCAGTTATGACAATTACATATTGATGGTAGATGGGTAGCAGTGTATGTGCCATGATCGCCGGGACGGGTTGCAGTGGTGTAGTCTTGCTGCGGCTTCATAGAAATAGTGTGAGGTTGAAATTACATATTCAGTGTATAAGCAAAATCCCCAAATTAGGAAAAATCAGGTGCGATACGTATAAAACGAAATCGTACCGTAACAATTTATATCAAAGCTGGATCATGAATCAAAATATCAACTATCAAGATTCTGCATTAAAAAGTCTGAAGATTGTTAACAAAGAACTCCTAAATTCTTGGGTGATTGCGCGGTTACTACCTGATATGCAAAGACTGACTGTTGCTAGCTTCCGCAGTCGTTCTCATGCAGAAGGTTATTTGCGAAATTTGCGTCAACTCATCCCTGATGCTGATTTTGTGGTGGTTTTTGATTGTCAACAGGACGAAAATATCATTTAAGTTATGGGAAGCGATCGACGTTCCCTGACAGAGGCTGGGCTAAAATCCTCATATATATGTTGAGTGAGGTACAAGAACCCCACCCCCAACCCCCTCCCCGCCTGCGAGGAGGGGGCTATCATATATATCACACCCTGCTCCCCCGCCTGCGAGGAGGGGGCTATCATATATCTCATTTGATTAGGAAACGCTATGGATATCGCTTTACCCTGCGCTAACTCTACAATATAGGCAGTTGCTATTATCGCCTCACTAGAATTTACGCTGATGAACAACAAAAGCAAGCCAGATTGGGCTGGTGAAAGTTTACTCTCCAATTTTGTTAATCTATTAATTCAGAGCAAACCCATTTACGGTGTGATGAAACACCAAGCTAGGCAAGTCCTGATCAAAACGGCTGAAAAAAATGGGATTCCCTGGCGTAAAAATTATGAGGCACTCCAAGCATCGGTAGAAAAACAACTGTTAGCAGCCGTGACTAACCCGCGTGTTGTTTATCCCGACTATTACAAAGTTCCTTTTCATGCTTACTCTGAGGGGAATCTGTGTTGGGATGCTGCCTTTGAAACGGAATCGGCTACCTATGCGATGGCGTTGCGGGTATGGCCACAAGAAAACCTGACTTGGCAAGATGCCCATGCTAGACTCAGAGGTACTTTTCATGATGCTTTGGGGACATACGCACCTCAGCCAGTTAGGGATATTTTAGATATTGGTTGTTCTGTCGGTGTATCTACTTTGGCATTACACCGTTATTATCAAAGCCGGGAAAGATATCCAGTTCGCACAGTGGGTTTGGATTTGTCCCCTCATATGCTGGCTGTAGCTAGGACTAGAGATGTTAATAGTGAGATAGCCGAATGGATTCATGGTAGGGCAGAAAACACGGGTTTACCAGATAACTCCTTTGATTTGGTAACTCTCCAGTTTGTCATCCATGAACTTCCCAGTTATGCCAGCCAGGAAATTTTCGCGGAGGCAAAAAGGTTACTCAGACCTGGTGGTTATATTGCCTTGGTAGATAATAACCCGCGATCGCCTGTAATCCAAAATTTACCCCCTGTCTTGTTCACTCTCATGAAAAGCACTGAGCCTTGGAGTGACCAATATTATATTTTTGATGTTGAGACAGCACTGCAAGAAGTAGGTTTCCTAGAACCTGTGACAGTTCCCAGCGACCCCCGCCACCGGACAATTATTGCGAGGAAGCCGGATTAGTGGGGAGTGCTGAGTGCGAATAGGTTAAATACAAAATTATAAAGAAAGCGATCGCTCTGCAAGAAGGCGATCGCTTTTTTTACCTACAATTATTGTAGATATTAGATAATGCAGCCTAAATTAGTAGACACCCCACCGCCAAATGTGTATTGCCGTACTCTTATGGAAAATCAGATAGGTTTTATTGTGAAATTGTTGGTACTCTCAGCATTGTTATCGGCGTTGATTAAGTATGCAGCACCGAGTTTACCGATTCCCTCAACGGATGCTATTGCTTTAATATTCGTTTTATTGCCTACAGTGATGATAGCGATCGCTCTAGCATGGCGATTCCAAACCCAGAAACAAACTTAACTAAACACCTCTAGGCGATAGCCACAAAAATCAGCTAACCTACTGGAACTGCTAAGAATCCGCATCAAGCCAAAAGTTGGGAGTCAGCCTGTGAACCTTGGTCAATGGATCGGCTTAATCGCCATAGTTCTCTCTTTATATATACTGTGGCAAATCAAAGAAGTGTTGCTACTGATGTTTGCTGCTGTCGTCTTGGCTACTACCTTAAATCGGTTAGCCAGGCGTTTTCAACGAGCCGGTCTCAAGCGGGGATTTGCTGTCTTTCTGTCAGTGATCATCTTTTTTGCGATCGTCATCGGCTTTTTCTGGTTGATTGTTCCACCTTTTGCCCAGCAGTTCCATGAACTTACTGATCGCGTACCTTTAGGGTTTAAACGTTTTAATACTTGGGTGAATGAATTCAGAACTCGTCTTCCACCCCAGTTAGTTCCCTATATACCAGATATTAACAGTCTGATCCAACAAGCACAGCCCTTCATCAATCGGGTATTAGGTAGTTCTTTTGCTTTCGTCTCTGGTTCTTTAGAAGTTGTGTTGAAGGTGTTGCTAGTCCTGGTTTTAACAGGAATGTTATTAGTTGACCCCTTGGCTTACCAAAGAGTATTTATACGCCTATTCCCCTCATTTTATCGTCGTCGAGTCGAAGGGATTTTAGATAAGTGCGAAGTCTCCTTAGAGGGATGGGTAACAGGCGCACTGATCGCTATGGGTGTAGTAGGACTAATGAGTGTTGTTGGCTTATCAATTTTAGGAGTTAAGGCAGCACTGGCTTTAGCAGTTTTAGCGGGATTTCTAAATTTAATTCCCAATATTGGACCGACACTAAGCGTAGTTCCAGCAATGGCGATCGCGCTTTTAGATGATCCGTGGAAAGCTGTTGCTGTCTTGATTTTATACTTTATTATTCAACAGGTGGAAAGCAGTTTTATTACACCTGTTGTCATGGCACAACAAGTTTCTTTACTACCAGCAGTAACATTAATTTCGCAATTATTTTTCGTAACTTTCTTTGGGTTTTTAGGATTATTTTTAGCTTTACCGTTAACTGTTGTTGCTAAAATTTGGGTGCAGGAAGTATTAATTAAAGATGTTTTAGATGAATGGAACGATAACCATGCTCAAGAGACTGAGTTAGTTATAGTTTCTCACTCTCCTGGAGTTGATGAAAAATGGTCAGATGATAAACCAGCTAATAATTTAAATGATGATGCTTTATCTCAGGAAGATTAGCCAATTTTCCTCCGTTCCCTACTAGGGAAGGGGATTAGGGGGTTAGGTTTTGGATTAATTTTTCCACATAACGTAAAAAGTCAGGAAGTTCCTTAGTGCTTTCACTTAAACTTATTCGAGCTAAAAAATACCGCCGCCAGCACAATTAAACCCAAAAGCACCAAGGGAACAGAGAGATTAGGTAGATCCGATAAATTCATTAAGCAGTTAGTTGTTTTCAGGGATAATTCCTGTTATACAGCAAGCAGAGAACACGGGGAAATCATGATGACATCTCCAGACATGGTTATCTGGCTACAGGAGCGGACACCTTTAGGTATTCTCTCATCCGAAGTGTTGAATGCGATGGTGCAGCCAGCCGCAGGCATCGCTCCCCTGATTCAAACACAAGTTATACCCCAGGGAAGCTATCTGAGTAAAGAAGGTAATCCCCCAACAGCACTTTATATTCTTGTCGAGGGTCAACTAGAAAGCGAAATTACTAATAAAAACAACACAGTTTTCCCCTGTGGTTTTCTTCCAGGTGCAGTCATTCACCTCAAGGAATTACTTTTAGATGAATTAACGCCGTACACGATTAAGGCTGTTACAGAATCTCAAGTCTGGGTTGTCTCGGCGGCTGACTTTCGCGCTTTAGTTAGTCAATATCCCCAAATTACTCAGGCTATTTCTCGACAATTGGCGCAGGAATTAGCCCAAGTGACATCTGCGTTAACTTACGAACAAGAACGTTCTGTAGCTTTACGACCATATTTAGTTACCAAAGCACAACGGGGAATTGTCGGTACAAGTCGCTACGCGGTGCGGTTGCGGGAGCAAATTCGAGAAGCGGCGGCTGACCGGAAATCTGTGGAAATTTTCGGCGAACCAGGCTTAGAAAAAGATAATATCGCTGCGCTAATTCACTTTAGTTCTCCTCAAAGGCGCGAACCAATTATTAAAATCAATTGTGGAATTTTGCAACCTAGGGGTGCAGATTTATTCGGACGTGCTACTGGTAAACCGGGACTTTTGGAATGGCTGGGGGAAGGGACTTTAGTTTTAAACAATATTCAAGAGTTACCCCCAGAGTTATTACCTGCTGTAGCGCAGTTCCTCAAAACAGGGACATACACCCCTGTTACCCGTCCGGGAGAACCAACGGCTGTACCCCGCACCAGCAAAGCTAGGATTTTAATAGTTTCTGAAAAAGCCCAGTCTCAAATAGAACGCTGTGTGGGTCATATTATTAAAGTACCGCCCCTACGGGTACGGAAGGCTGATATTAAAGCCCAGGTGGAATATTACACCAGTTTGTATGTGCGATCGCGTGGAGTTGCTAAACCCCGTATCACACCAGAAGCCTTGCGCCGTTTACAGTCCTATGATTTTCCTGGGAATCTCAAGGAACTGAAAAACCTTGTAGAACGCGCCATTGTGCAAGCTGGGAAGGGAAGGGAGTTAACAGAAGAAATTTTCTGGGCGGCTCAAACGAAGAAAAAGCAATTTCGAGTTAATCTGTTGAACCTGTATCCTGGGTTGCGGCGATTTTTGCGGAGTGATTGGTGGCCGGATAGAATTAACTATGGTTTTACTGTCGTGGGATTTGCATTTATTGTGGGTGTGTTATTTCTGGGGCCGCAAACACGCGATCGCAATTTTGCTTTAAATTTATTTTGGGCTTGGTGGTGGCCTATCGGTTTATTTATCTTCCCCTTTTTCGGGCGGGTGTGGTGTGCTGTCTGTCCTTTCATGATTTATGGTGAAATCACCCAAAAACTATCTCTGTGGCTATTTCCGCGTCAACTCCAACGCTGGCCGCGAGAGAAGTCTGAAAAATGGGGTGGTTGGTTTTTGTTTGGGTTATTTACTCTCATTTTCCTCTGGGAAGAACTCTGGAATTTAGAAAATACCGCCTATCTTTCCGCCTGCTTACTGTTATTAATTACCTCCGGGGCGATGATTTTCTCAGCCCTGTTTGAAAGGCGGTTTTGGTGTCGTTATCTTTGCCCCATTGGCGGGATGAATGGTTTATTTGCTAAACTCTCGATGACGGAACTCAGGGCGCAACAGGGAATTTGTTCTGCTACTTGTACGACCTATCAATGTTATAAAGGTGGTGCGGAAAAAGGCGAAGGAATGGAAACTGATGGCTGTCCCTTGTATTCCCATCCCGCACAGTTAGAAGATAACCGCGATTGCGTGTTGTGCATGACTTGTTTAAAAGCCTGTCCCCATCGTTCCGTTGAGTTTAACTTGCGTCCCCCAGGGATTGAACTGTGGACAACTCACGTACCCCACAACTATGAAGTGGCGTTATTGTTGTTGCTGTTCGGGGGAGTATATCTGCATCGTTTACCAGAGTTGCAAACTTGGCTGGGGTTAGAGTTAGATTTAACTCCATTTTGGCTACATTTGGGGATATCACTGTTAGCTTTGTTAATTCCTACAGTGGTTGTATTTGTCGCCTATGGTTGTATGCAAATATTCAATCTTCACCGTAAAGTCCGACCATTTATTGAACTCGCCTATGGGTATTTACCTTTAGTGTTGGGAGGGAACTTAGCCCATTACTTGCGTTTGGGTTTGGGTGAAGGTGGTAAGATTTTACCTGTAACCTTTGCAACCTTTGGTTTAAGTGGTGAGCAATTGCCAATATTAGTAGCGCATCCAGCCGTGATTGCTTTTTTACAAGGTGCAACCCTAATTTTTTCCGTGCTGTTGACAATTGTGTTAACGCAAAAGATTGCGCGACAACCATTGAGAAATATACTTTGGCAACATCTAGCTGCGATCGCTTTAGGCTTGAGTATGTGGGTGATAATTGTATTTTGACTTAATTGCCCAGTAATTTCGGAATAGAAACCGTAATTTCAGGAAATGCTAAGGGTGTAATACTACCTTGAGTTAGTATTTCTTGGGACTGATAACCTTCTGCGGTAGGTTCTCTAAATATAATAAGTTGCATAGTTCGCAAATTAATCACCCAATACTCTGGAATACCTGCGGCGGCGTAAATTTTGGTTTTTACTTCTAAATCTTTAGTCAGACTTGAATCTGAATATTCAATTAGCCAAAAAATATTTTCTGGATAAGGGTGATGTTTTCTGTAATTTTGACCCAAGCGTTGTGCGATCGCAATATCGGGTTCTGGTTCAGAGTTACTATCAGGTAAGGTGATTGGTTTTGCTTGTCGAACTTTTGCTTTATTTCCTAACAGGTAAATTAGGTATTCTCCCGCTTCATCACTGCAATAAGCATGGGATTCACCTTCTGGGGACATTTCTATAATTTCTCCACTTAGCAATTCCACCTGTCGCCCTGCTAAAATTCCAGAGGCAATCATGCGATGATAGTCTTCAATGCTCCACTTCGCAGTTGTTAGGGTCACAGCGATCGCTCCTATTGTTCCTATCCCATCCTCAATTTAACCTACAAGCGACTTAAAACAATTCGCAATCTAAGTGTTGTAACGAGCAGATACGGGAATGCTTCGCTTCACTACGTGATAATCGCCATCACAAATTTTAGATCATTAATATTGTGAGGTATTTTGAAAATAGTAGTCGCCAATTATGCCTTTGATAAGTTAAAGATTAGAAATAGTGGAAAATTTCGCATCCAGGAATGTGTTCTACCTTATTCTCTAGGAAGCGTCCCACCGTAGGCGCACTAACCCCGATGAATGGAAGGAACAAATTAAATCCTTTTTCCCTATTCCTCATACATCCTGGAGTTTTTATGAGGATCAAGTTACAGTCAGTGTGATCTTACCTCTTGACATTTCGTTGAAATTACCCCAATTTGACTGTTTAGCTTCATAGCTATTTTTTTATTGAAATTTCCATGTCAACTCTCGTCATTGTCGAATCTCCAACCAAAGCTCGTACCATTCGCAACTACCTACCAAAAGACTATCGGGTAGAAGCGTCGATGGGTCATGTGCGTGACCTACCCCAATCGGCTAGTGAAATTCCTGCTGCTGTCAAAGGGGAAGCATGGGCGCAGCTTGGGGTAAATGTGGACGCAGACTTTGAACCTGTATATGTTGTCCCCAAAGACAAAAAGAAAATTGTCACTCAGCTTAAAGAAGCTCTAAAAGAAGCAACTGAACTGATCCTGGCAACTGACGAAGACCGAGAAGGTGAAAGTATTAGTTGGCATTTATACCAGCTACTTAAGCCAAAAATCCCGACTAAGCGGATGGTGTTTCATGAGATCACCCAAGAAGCAATTAAAAAGGCTCTGAAAAACTGCCGCAATATCGATGAGCAGCTAGTACGCGCCCAAGAAACCCGGCGGATTTTAGACCGATTAGTGGGGTATACCCTTTCCCCCTTGTTGTGGAAAAAAATTGCCTGGGGATTATCTGCGGGGCGGGTGCAGTCTGTGGCTGTGCGCCTGTTGGTAACGAAAGAACGCCAGCGTCGGGCTTTCCGGGAAGGGGCATATTGGGATTTAAAAGCTTCCCTGGAGCAGAACAAATCCCCATTTACATCCCTGTTAGTTACCCTAGGAGGCACTAAAGTAGCCACCGGGAGTGATTTTGACCCTTCTACAGGACAAATCGCCACTGGACGCAATGTAGTGCTACTTTCGGAAGAAGATGCGATCGCCCTGAAGGACAGACTGACTGGTAAACCCTGGACAGTCTCAGATGTGGAAGAACGCCCAGTAACGCGCAAACCTTCACCACCCTTTACAACTTCCACGTTGCAGCAAGAATCGAACCGCAAACTGCGCCTCTCCGCACGGGACACCATGCGGGTTGCCCAGAATTTGTATGAGCAAGGGTATATTACCTATATGCGTACAGACTCGGTGCATTTGTCAGATCAGGCGATCGCAGCTGCCCGTGATTCTGTAGAAAAACTATACGGTAAGTCATATCTCAGCCCCCAACCAAGGCAATACACCACCAAATCTAAAGGCGCACAGGAAGCCCACGAAGCCATTCGTCCGGCTGGTAGCAGCTTCCGCACCCCCCAAGAAACCGGATTAAGCGGTCGGGAATTAGCCCTGTATGACTTGATTTGGAAGCGCACCGTCGCCTGTCAAATGGCAGATTCCCGCCAAACCCAAATCACCGTCCAGTTAAAAGTTGAAGATGCTGGTTTCCGTTCTTCCGGTAAACGCATTGATTTTCCTGGCTATTTACGCGCCTACGTCGAAGGTTCTGATGACCCCGAAGCCGCATTAGAAGACCAAGAGGTGATTTTGCCTGGCTTAAAAGTTGGTGATCATCCCAACTGTAAAGACTTAACCGCCGTTGATCACGAAACTCAACCCCCAGCTAGGTATAGTGAAGCTACCCTGGTCAAAACCCTAGAAAGTGAAGGCATTGGTCGTCCTAGTACCTACGCCAGCATTATTGGCACAATCATTGATAAAGGTTACGCCCAACTGGTGAATAATGCCCTGATTCCCACATTCACCGCTTTCGCCGTCACCACCCTCTTGGAAAAACATTTCCCGGATATCGTTGATCCTAGCTTTACCTCCAAAATGGAGCAAACCCTGGATGATATCGCCGAAGGTGAAGCTAAATGGCTTCCCTATTTGCGGGAATTTTATCTCGGTGATCAAGGTCTAGAAACCCTAGTCAGAGAACAAGAAAGTCAAATTGATGCCAGTCAAGCTAGAACAGTAGAACTAGAAAATTTAGCCGCCAAAGTTCGCATTGGTAAATACGGCCCTTATATTGAGGTGGATAACGGTGATGGTGTAATCACCGCTTCAATTCCCAAAGACCTGACTCCAGCTGACCTTGACCCCAAACAGGTCGAAGTCCTGCTACGGCAAAAAACCGTAGGGCCAGATCAACTAGGTCGTCATCCCGAAACTGGCGAACCAATTTACGTCAAAATTGGTGCTTATGGCCCTTACGTCCAGTTAGGCGACAAGTCAGACGAAAACCCCAAACCTAAGCAAGCATCTTTCCCGAAAGGTGTTACGCCAGACAACATCACCCTAGAGACAGCTATTGGTTTGTTGTCACTACCCCGCAACTTGGGAGTACATCCAGTCACCGGCGGCAAAATCCAAACTAGTTTAGGCCGTTTTGGCCCTTATGTCGTCCATGACCAAGGGAAAGAAGGCAAAGATTACCGTTCTTTAAAAGCAAGTGATGATGTCCTGACAATTCCCCTAGAAAGAGCATTGGAATTGTTATCAGAACCGAAAAAGACCCGTGGTTCTGCCAATAGCAAGTCCAAAGCTGCTTTAAAGGAATTGGGTACACACCCAGACGATGATGCACCAGTAAATATCTACGATGGCCCCTATGGCCCTTACATCAAACACAACAAAACCAATGCTGGGCTACCAGAAGGTGTGTCTGTAGAAGATGTCACCCTACCCCAAGCTTTGGAATTGCTAGCGGCTAAAGCCTCGACCAGCAAATCCACCCGCAAAACAACTAAATCAACAACAACTAAATCAAAGTCAACTGCTAAATCAAAAACGGCGACGAAGAAAAAAGCGGTGGAGAGTTAGTGATTAGTGATTAGTCATTAGTCATAGGCTAATGAAATGGTGTCATGGCTTTGAACTATTGGCTAATCCCCAATCACTATTACCGTCCGATCAGTTGCGAATGTGATACTCTAAAAAGTAAGGGAGATAACAACACTGAAAATTTAAGAATGGCTCACGCCCAGAATGAAAAAGTGTGTATCAGCCCGATTGTCCGCCAGAGGTGCAAAATTACGCCAGTTTTTGCGTAGCTTTTAAACACAATTGAGGTAGTATCTCAGGAGCAGTCAGTTTAATGGACTATATAGAAAAGGTACTGGAAAAGCTAAAAGAATTGGCGCGTAAGCTGATAGAGTCCCTACTGGGGCCTGAACTAGAGCCGGAACCAGAACTGATTCCGATCCCTGTAGATCAGCGATCGCGTCGTCGTTAGTAGACTGAAGGTACAATCATTGACAGTACAACCTCTAAATATTTTGGTGCTGCACGGGCCAAACCTGAATCTGCTGGGACAACGAGAACCAGGAGTTTATGGTTCTACTACCTTGTCTGAGATTAACTGCTTATTAGCAGAAGCAGCACTAAATTTACACGCAAAGGTGTTTCCTGTGCAGTCGAATCATGAAGGTGTGTTAGTCGATGCAATTCATGAAGCATTAGGAAAACACCAAGGAATTCTGATTAATGCCGGGGCTTATACTCATACGAGTGTGGCGTTGAGAGATGCGATCGCTGCTGTAAATATACCGACAGTAGAAGTGCATCTTAGTAACATTTACCGCCGAGAAGAATTCCGCCATCATTCTTATATAGCCCCGGTCGTTATTGGACAAATCAGTGGTTTTGGTGTACAAAGTTATATTTTAGGGTTACAAGCTTTAGTGCATCATTTGAATTCGTAATTCGAGAAGACTCAATTTAGTTTATGAAGAAGGTAGGAGACAGGGCAGCAGAAAGCACAAGTTATTCAATTTGGGATTTTGTAGTCGTAAGCCTAGCCGTAAACTATTTTAAATTTATTTTGAATTTTGAATTGATTTATATGCCCCATGCCCAATTAACAATTAGTTAAATCATGCGTTATTTACTTGGGAGTCGGTTCAGGGGCGCATTCCTGGGAGGACTAGTAGGGGAAACTTTAGCTCAAAGTAGTCAGCCGAAACATCCAAGTGCTGGTAACTTTGCTCAAAGTGTAGTTCCTGGTGCTACCAGTTTAATTAAATTAGGAAAACTTGATATAGATGATTGGTTAGAAATTTATCAACAAAAAATTACATATTTAGAACCATCAAAAATAATTTTCGCTACAATTCCTATTTCTCTTTTTTTCCACGAAAACCCGGTAAAACTACACCAGAATTTACTGCGGGTGTTAAAAGATTGGGATAGTGACCTAGAAATCAGGGATAGTACCCTAGCAATAGGATATGCGATCGCGCAATCATTGACCGAAAAACTGCATCCCCAAACCCTCATCCCCCAAATAATTGCTTTTATTGGCGAAACAGACACCTCAATACCACAAAATTTATTAAAAGTAAATAATTTGTTAGAACAAAGGGCTGGGTTAGAAAGAGTAAAAACCGAGTTGGGTAGTCAAGGAAAGTTATCCAATAGAATAGCTATCGCATTTTATTACTTTCTGAGTACCTTAGAAGACTTCTCCTTAGCCGTTTTAAGGTCTATTCGTCATGAAAAAATTGGGCAACAATACTGTGGTAATGTATATTGTCCAAATATCAGTACAATTACTGCTGTTTTATCAGGGACGTATAACGGTACTACGAGTATTCCCGTAACTTGGAGACTTTCGCTAACCAGAGAATTGAGCCAAATTCCGCAAGTGCTAGAATTAGCTGATGCACTAGCGACGACCTGGTCGGGAGTGTATAAACCTGGACTCAATTCCCAGGAGTTCCCAAATGAGGAAAGCTTAATGTCTAACGAAAAGATACCACCTTGCGTCTATGCTGCTCCTCGCGTCATTCGGGCGCGTTAATATTTTGTTTTGATATATCAAAGTAAGCAGCCATAGGTAATGAAAACACCGCGATTTTTGCAGTCCTTGAATCGGCAGTTGACCCATTGGCGGCGACGATATAGAATATTTAGCCGTAAAGGAAAATTACTTGTGGGGGTGAGTCAACAAGGCAAAAACTCCAGGAATGAAGTAACAAGAGTTATCCTCAAGAATATACCCTGGCATTTATTCCCATATAGTGACAACATCGGCCAGAAAAAACGCAAAATCGACCTCAGAGCAATGACAAAATTGGTCAAAAATCAGAGTAGGATTGAGGCAGTAGGTCTGGGTTGGGTACATGAAAGGCGTTCCTCTCTAGTTTTAGCGATCGCAGTTGTATCACTGACTGGTGTAATGGGTCATAGACTATACAACCAGCCTAAATTAAAGGTAGGAACTCTTGCACCGCAGACAATTAAAGCCCCTTACCCTGATAAAATCGAAGACCAACAAAAAACAACAGATAAACGCAAAAACGCCAGTAAAAGTTCCACACCAGTATTAATGGTTGATGCTGAAACGACTGAAGAAATCAACCGAAAATTACAGCAATTACTGGATGAGGGTAACTCAATTCGTAACATTGCTGGTTCTTTTCCGTTCTATGATTCATCAGTATTATCTGTACCTACCCAGCATTATCTCCGCTCTTGCTCTGACGCGGAATGGCAAGTGTTTTTAACTACTATAAAAAATACTACCCCACCACAGCAAAGTAATCGCTTCCGGCAAAATACTGATAAAAAATCTACTAACAGCACCCCAGACACCCAAAACCAAAATGATAGTCTTCAGGGTAATCGACGCATTAATATTTTCGCTAAAAGTGAGCTGACGCAAGCCTTAGCAGAATTATTAGCTTACCGAGTCATGATTGGTGAAAAAAACATCCCCTCGGTGATAGAGCAAATATCCCAAGCTCGCCAAGCATATACCCAAGCTAGCAGTCAACTACTCAGACTCAATAGTGTTACTTCACAGACAATATATAGTGAAACAGTTCTGCTGGAATTATCAGATGATGCGTGGTCAAAAACCCAATCAGGACTTCATCAAAGTGCAGAACGTATTCTCACCCAAGGTATTCCCCCAGGCTTACCAGATAGTATTTTAAATAATGCGGTCAGTTTACAAGTTCAAGCCTTCGTCCCCAGCAATGCGGAAGCTTTAGCTAGCAAAATATTGTTAGCCATCTTAGAAGCTAATTTGAAAAAAGACGAAGAACAAAGCAAGGAACAAGCTCAAAAAGCAGCAGCTGGTGTTACACCTGTGTTTATTGATGTCAAGCAAGGTCAGATCATTGTTAATAAGGGAGACATCATCACCGAATGGCATTTTGAAATATTAGAGCATTATCAACTGATTCGCCGAGAAAATAACTGGCGGGAATTGCTGAAGTTAGCGAGTTTGGTAACTGGTGCAATTGGTGTATTTATTTTAGTAGAACGGCGAATTAAGTACAACTTGCGACAACGCGATCGCCTGTTAGTTTTACTATTAACCTTGAGTACACCAGGAGTATTAGCAGTCGGTGTACCTTATGCTACCTGGGGTGCGGTAGGGTTGCTTTTGGGAAGCTTTTATGGCCCTAGCTTGGGTGTGACAGTGATTGTTTTACTGTTATTTTTGTTACCATTCAGCTTAGAAATCAGTGCGATCGCGCTGTTGACGGGAGCAGTTGGGGGAATTTTAGGTAGTTGTGTAGCGCAAAGATTGCGATCGCGGGAAGAATTAGCACTTTTGGGTGTAGCGATCGCTGTGGCTCAAGGTAGTGTTTACTTAATTATTAAACTCCTGATTGGTGCAGCCTTTGGTGCGGCTTGGTATATTGTGCTGCAAGAAGCCGGATTATTTGCTTTATCTGGTCTAGTCTGGAGTATTGTAGCTTTAGGTTTAAGTCCTTACCTAGAAAAACTCTTTGATTTAGTTACCCCCATTCGGTTAGCAGAGTTAGCCAATCCCAATCGGCCGTTACTCAAGCGACTCGCCACCGAAACACCAGGAACTTTTCAGCACACCTTATCAGTAGCCACATTAGCAGAAGCGGCTGCTAAAAAACTCGGTTGTAATGTGGAATTAGTCAGGGCGGGGACATTATATCATGATATCGGTAAAATGCACGACCCTTTAGGATTTATTGAAAACCAAATGGGCGGGCCGAACAAACACGAAACAGAGATTAAAGACCCTTGGAAGAGTGCAGATATCATCAAAAAGCACGTCAGCGAAGGGTTAGTCATGGCGAGGAAACACCTCTTACCAACAGCAATTCAAGCATTTATCCCCGAACATCAAGGGACAATGCTGATTGCCTATTTTTATCATCAAGCCGAACAGATGGCACAAGCCGACCCCAGCATTATTGTCAATGAAGCCGATTTTCGCTATGCTGGCCCCATTCCCCAATCGCGGGAAACGGGAATTGTCATGTTAGCTGATGCTTGTGAAGCCGCACTGCGATCGCTCAAAGATGTCAATCCTGAACAAGCATTAACCATGTTGAATAATATTCTCCGTGCGAGATGGCAAGATAATCAACTCATTGATTCAGGGTTAACGCGGGAAGAAATGTCACAAATCGCCGAAATCTTTGTAGAAGTTTGGCAACAATTCCATCACAAACGCATTGCTTACCCTAAGTTAAAAACACAAAATAAAATCAATAGTTAAAACAATTCGCAACGATGTCTCTCAGCACTCTTCAAAAGCTGAAAGAATTTTCAGTCGGGGATTTAAACCCCCACTGAAAATATACTATCTGTAGACGTATGGGTTTTAAACCCTTGAATAGACCTCTTGCAAAAGTCCGAAAATGAGATGTATCATTCTGAATGAAATGTAGAATCTTTGCGATGTTTCGCTTTGCTCAACATGACAATTTAAGCATTTATGCAAGAGGTCTAATCTACAAAAATCTGGCTACAACGGAGAAGCTATAATGCAAATTTTTGAATAATACGCTGCATTGCTTCTTCTACATTCTCGCGGCTGTTAAATGCAGAAATACGGAAGTAGCCTTCACCCGCAGCACCAAAACCAGAACCAGGTGTACCAACAACATTGCAGGTATCCAGCAATTTATCAAAGAAATCCCAGCTAGAAAGACCATTGGGAGTCTTCACCCACACATAAGGCGCATTCACGCCACCATATACGGCTAGTCCGGCGGCTGTGAGTTGTTCACGGATAATTTTGGCGTTTTCTAAATAGAAACTCACTAATGCTGTGATTTGTGCTTGTCCAGCTTCAGAGTAGACAGCTTCCGCACCTCGTTGCACAATGTAGGATACACCATTAAATTTCGTAGACTGGCGACGATTCCACAGTTTCCACAGTTCAACATCAGAACCATCGGCGGCTTTACCTGTCAAGGTTTTGGGTACAACAGTCAAGGCGCAACGAGTTCCAGTAAAGCCGGCATTTTTGGAGAAAGAACGAAATTCAATAGCACAATCTCTTGCGCCGGGAATTTCATATATAGAATGAGGTAGGGATGGATCTGTAATATATGCTTCGTAAGCTGCATCAAAGAAAATAATCGAGTTATTTGCTTTAGCATAGTCTACCCACGCCTGGAGGTGTTCTTTAGTGGCTGTTGCACCTGTGGGGTTATTGGGGAAACAGAGATAAATTAAATCGACTTTTTGGGTAGGAATTTCCGCCGTAAAGTTGTTTTCTGCGGTGACAGGGAGGTAAACTAAACCCTCAAACTCCCCTTGTTCGTTGGCAGTTCCAGTATGTCCCGCCATGACGTTTGTATCTACATATACGGGGTAAACGGGGTCAGTAACAGCAATGATATTGTTATCACCAAAGATATCAAGGATATTCCCTGAGTCGCACTTAGAACCATCAGAGATAAAAATTTCTGAAGCATCAATTTCACAACCCCGTGCTTGGAAATCTTGAGCCGCAATCTTTTCCCTTAACCAAGCATACCCTTGTTCTGGGCCATAGCCTTTGAAAGTGGCGCGATCGCCCATTTCTTCCACAGCTTGAATCATTGCAGTTCGACAAGCTTCTGGTAATGGTTCGGTGACATCCCCAATTCCCAGACGAATAATTTTAGCATCAGGATTAGCTTGAGCAAAGGCATTCACCCGCCGCGCAATTTCCGGGAACAAGTAACCAGCTTTGAGTTTTAGGTAGTTGTCGTTAATAGTTGCCATAGTCAAGTTGAAAAAAGACCTAGATAAAATAGCTTACCAGTGCTGAGTCATGAGTGCTGAGTCATGAGTAATGAGTAATGAGTGTTGAGTTTTGTTAGCGGTAACGCGGTGTTTAGCCGGTGCTGAGTTATGAGTAAAAATATTAGTCTCTATTACTGGTAACTTCTGTTAAATACTAAAATTGAGTGAGCATATGATTATTCTTGTTAAGGCAGTGTTGTTATGAGCATCCCACTTGTAGACCAGCCCACAGAAGAAAAATTGGTAACTCTCAAGGATGTTTCTTGGGAACAATTTAAAGGTATTGAGTCACATTTGTTAGGCAATCGCAGTGTCCGACTGTCATATTTGTCAGGAGTTTTAGAGATCATGTCCCCAATTGGAGAAAAACATGAAAAAGTGAAAAGTACCGTTGGCTTGCTGCTAGAAGCTTATATGAGAGTATTGGGTATCAGGTTTTATAGACGTGGTGGCTTCACTCTGGAAGAACAAGGGTACGCTTCTGGTACACCAGATGAGTCTTATAGCATCGGTAAAGAAAGAGAAGTTCCTGACATTGTGATTGAAGTTATTGTTACCAGTGGCACTATTGACAGGAAAGAGTTATTCAAACCCAAAAAAGTACCTGAAGTTTGGTTTTGGAAATCTAATACTATAAAAATCTTCCGTTTAACTGAGAGTGATGAGTACAAGGAAGTAGACAAAAGTGGGTTTTTTCCAGATTTAGACCCTGCTTTGCTGCTGCATTACATTAATATGCCTGACCAATATGATGCTGTGGCAGAATTTGAGCAAACCATGCGTAATTCGTAATTCGTAATTCGTAATTCTTAATTCTTAATTTACGATAAATTACGGTAAACAACATACATTCCGCCAATGTAGAGAAAGATGATCGTTAGTCCATCTAAGGTGATGTACATCCGGGAGCGACTGACGGCATGGTAAATTAAGCCTGCGATCGCCACTGAGGTCATAACCATTGCTACAATAGCTGTGAAAATATGTACCGGACTCATCGTTAACCACAAACTACCCGGCAAATAGGCGAAATCGTAAATACCTAAAATCGCCAAGTTAAACAAATTAGAACCAAAAACGTTAGAAACTGCCAAATCAACAGCATCCAATCGAATAGCTGCCACAGATGCGGCAATTTCCGGTAAAGATGTTGCTGTCGCTAACAAAATCGCACCGATAAAACTCTTCTCTAAGCCAGTCACCTCAGCAACTCGATCACCTAAAAAGGCCAGCCAGATACCTAAAACTACAATTGCAATTGCAAATAAAGTGAACTGTCGATAGGCTTGCTGGATAGTGATGTGTTCGTATTGAAAAATCTCCTCTTCTTCCTCTAGCACTTCCATACGTCGTCTAGATTCAAATTGAGAAATGGCTCTAGCACTAATAAAATAAAGCAAAATGAGTAAAATGCTAGGAATGCCAACCCATCCTAAAGTTAAATTAATTTCCGTTTTTGCTAAAAACATTCCAGCCGCAGCTATACCCAGCATCACACAGCCGAGACTCGCTGCTAATCCGTGACTGATTTGTGCTTGCTTGAGTAAAGGATCGGGGCCTGTAAAGATATCCAGTAGTGCTAAAATCAGCAAATTAAACAAACAACTCCCCAAAATACCACCTACAGCCAAATCGGGGGAATTGAAAATGACAATGGCACTTATCCCTGTAGCTAATTCAGGTAAGGATGTCACGCCTGCTAGCAGGATTGTACCAACCCAAGTCCGGCCTAGTCCGCTTTTCTCTGCGAGGATATCGGCACTCTGTGACAGTTTTGCACCTGTCAGAATCACTAAAATAAAGCACACAAGGACTTGAAGGAAAAGTAGCATGATTATGTAGAGTGACTTTTTTCATTTGTAACGACTAATATATTGACCATGAATATTTACTAAGTAAGGTACTATGTAGGTTAGAGTAGCAGCAATCCAGCGATCGCCAGTCATTTGACCCTTAATCAGTGCTGCACCATGATTAATTGTAAATAAAATAGAAC
The DNA here is from genome assembly GCF_022063185.1 of Nostoc sp. UHCC 0870. Taxonomy (NCBI): domain Bacteria; kingdom Bacillati; phylum Cyanobacteriota; class Cyanophyceae; order Nostocales; family Nostocaceae; genus Nostoc; species Nostoc sp. UHCC 0870. The sequence continues at coordinate 4,198,465 of NZ_CP091913.1, forward strand.
CAACCACCAGCGCAACTTTTACCGCCGTCGGCATCATCTTTTTATTGCCCAAACACAAACAATATTCTCTAATAGCTTTCATTTGTAACCCGTAAAAATTTTCCTCAAAAAATCCCTTTTTAATCTCTTATCTCTGTGTCACCTGTGTCTCTGTGGTTATATAAATGATTTATCAGCCACAGAAGCACACAAAGAAAAGCAGATATTTTATGATTTACCTTGAAAGAGTGACTATTCATGGGTCAAAATATTGACAATACTAAAATTTCTATTATTATTCCGACGCTCAACGAAGCAGCCAATATCAAACAAGCTATTTTCACTACTCAACCTAGTACAAATATAGAAGTAATAGTTGTAGATGCAGGCTCTCAAGATGACACTGTAGCTATAGCTGATTCCCTTGGTGTAAAAGTAATCTCATCTATTCCTGGCCGTGCTATGCAAATGAATGCAGGTGCTATGGTGGCTAGTGGGGAAATTTTGCTGTTTCTCCATGCAGATACACGTTTACCCATTGGTTTTGATGAGATGATTCGGACAGCACTGCAACAGCCTAGGGTAGTTGCTGGTGCGTTTACTTTGCAGATAGATACAACACTTTTAGGTTTAAGATTGGTGGAATGGGGAGTAAAATGGCGATCGCGCCTTTTCCAAATGCCCTACGGTGATCAAGCAATTTTTATTACTACAGAATTATTTAAAGAAATTGGCTGCTTTCCTGAAATCCCTATCATGGAAGACTTTGAACTCATACAACGTTTAAAACGCATAGGTAAAATAGCCATTGTATCTGTATCAGTTATCACTTCATCCCGGAGATGGTTACAAAAGGGTGTCTTTACAACTACTCTGATTAATCAAATCGTGGTTATTGCATATTTATTTGGTGTACCACCAGCGCAACTGCGTAATTTGTATCGTCAGGGTTTCCAACACAACCGTAATTTTTGATTTTCAGTGAATCAAGGGTGAGCTTAAACGCAAATTAGCGCAGAGTTGAGCGGAGAATTTGCTTAAGGATTTATCCTTTTTTAAGCTGTTTTTCATCTAAGTGACATATTCTAGTGAGAATTAGGGATAATAAAGTAAAAAATTCAGGAATGTTGAATTTTTCGGCTGTTTTTATGAATATTACCCCTCAGTGCTTGACAGGAACGGTAAAAACTCAGGTGTTCCCATGATTCCCAAGTATCAATTGCGATTCAATGGCAAACTTAAACTGCTGCTGTTAAGTTTTTCGATAGTTCTATTAATAATCGCTGCAAGACAATTTAATTTCCCAGTAATTCTACAAACATTAGTCACTTGGGTGAATAGTTTGGGGGTTTGGGGAGCGATCGCCTATATAATTATTTACAATTTGGCAACTTTATTATTTATCCCCGGTTCGCTGTTAACCCTGAAAGGTGGGTGTTTGTTTGGGTTGGTTTGGGGTTCGGTTTATGTGTTAATTGCGGCAATTATCGGCGCAACTTTAGCTTTTCTCATCGGACGCTATTTATCACGAGATTGGGTTTGCAAACAACTAGAAAAATATCCTAAATTCAAAGCGATTGATCAAGCTGTAGCGCAAGAAGGGTGGAAAATTGTCCTGTTAACTCGTCTGTCTCCTGTGTTTCCTTTCAATTTATTGAATTATGCCTTTGGAGTGACACAAATATCTCTCAAAGATTATATTTTAGGCTCTTTGGGAATTTTGCCGGGAACTGTGATGTATGTTTACATCGGTTCTTTAGCAAGTGATTTGGCCATGCTAGATACAACTCATCAACCAGTCACACCAGAAACCCAAATGATACAGTGGGTAATGCAAATTGTCGGTTTAATTGCAACTATTGGTATGACCATATATGTCACTAAAATTGCTCAAAAGGCTTTAGCTAAAAGCATGGTTATTGATACAGGAGACAAAAGTTAAAAGGTAAGAAGAATATTCTTAGGACTCAGGACTTAGCACTGAGTGGGGTAAAAGTTAGGAACTTATGAAGAATATATTTCATCACAAGACTCTTAGGTTTATTCAGGTTAACATTGCTGACGGTTGCGATCGCTTTCTTCTTAAACACAGATTTTGCTGCGGCGCAAGCTATAGATAATCCGAGTGATTGGAATCCCCAAACTATTTTACGCAATGCTTTGCTGTGGATTGATAGTTTGGGAACAGTAGGAGCGATCGCTTTTATTGCACTATATATTATTGCGACTGTTGCTTTCTTGCCTGGCTCGATTCTCACTTTGGGTGCTGGTGTAGTGTTTGGTGTAGTTTAGGAAGTTTTGTCAAGGAGACGAGGTACTGGGGACAAATCAAGTCAAAAGTCAAAAGTCAAAATTAATTAAATAACTCCAGTGGACTAGGGATTGGGGACTGGAAGGTAGATTTTACCCCGATCACTTCACTACTCACTACTCACTACTCATTACTCACTACTCAGCACTCTTAGTTAAATTTAAAATTTCTTAGGGAGATAGTATCAATGTCCAATTCCGAGTTAGAGAGAGTCATTGTTCGCCCAGTTGATGAATATAACCAGAAGTTAGTTTCTTATGTACATCCGCCAAATTGGGTGAATCCTCAACCTGCTGATTGTTATGACTTGGTGGTCATTGGTGCTGGAACTGCGGGGTTAGTGGTGGCGGCTGGTGCGGTTGGGTTGGGTTTGGGTTTGAAAGTCGCATTGATTGAAAAGCATCTCATGGGAGGAGACTGCTTAAATGTGGGTTGCGTACCTTCTAAAACTGTGATTCGGTCGGCGCGGGTAGTGGGGGAAATCTGGAATGCGAAAAGGTTGGGGATCAATATTCCCAAACAACAAATCGAAATTGATTTTTCCACTGTGATGCAAAGGATGCGGCGCGTTAGGGCGGGAATTAGTCACCATGACTCGGCGGAACGTTTTTCATCATTGGGGGTGGATGTTTTCTTGGGTAGTGGTCGCTTTGCTAGTAAAGATACAGTGGAAGTTGACGGTAAAATCCTCAAGTTTAAAAAAGCGGTGATTGCAACTGGTGCAAGGGCTGCAAAACCAGTGATTCGGGGAATTGAAACGGTGGGTTATTTGACTAATGAAACGGTCTTTTCTCTCATCCAAAAACCCGAACGGTTAGCGGTGATTGGTGGGGGGCCTATCGGTTGTGAATTAGCTCAAGCATTCCGGCGTTTGGGTTGTGAGGTGGTGCTGTTCCATAGCGGTTCTCATGTTCTCAATAAGGAAGATGGGGATGCGGCGCAAGTCGTACAGCAGGCTTTAATCCGAGATGGCATCCGCTTAGTGTTAAATTGCAAGTTAGAAGAGGTGGTGAATGTCACCGACGGGAAGCGGCTGTATTTTTCTGTGAATGATTATCGAGATTCAGTCACTGTGGATGAGATTTTAGTAGGTGCGGGACGTGCGCCAAATGTGGAAGGACTAAATTTGGAAACGGTCGGGGTAGAGTACGACAAACATCAAGGTGTGAAGGTAAATGATTACCTGCAAACCAAAAACCCTAATATTTATGCTGCTGGAGATATCTGCATGAATTGGAAGTTCACCCATGCGGCAGATGCGGCGGCGCGGATTGTCATTAAGAATACTCTATTTTCTCCCTTTGGTTTAGGACGTTCTAAACTAAGTAGCTTAGTAATGCCTTGGGTGACATATACTGACCCAGAAATTGCCCATGTGGGGATGTATGAACACCAAGCTAAGGCTATGGGGATTGATGTAGTGACAATTAAGATTCCTTTCAGTAGTGTAGATCGAGCGATCGCAGATGCCCAAGAAGAAGGATTCTTAAAAATTCACCACAGAAAAGGTTCTGATGAAATTATCGGTGCAACGATTGTAGCTGCTCACGCCGGCGAGATGATTTCGGAAATAACCACGGCAATTGTCAATAAAATCGGTCTTAGTAAGTTAAGTAATGTGATTCATCCCTATCCCACCCAAGCGGAAGCAATTAAAAAAGCCGCAGATGCTTATCGTCGTACACTGCTGACACCGAAGACAAAAAAACTTTTAGGATTTTTGACCAAGTTTTCTTGATTTAGGCAAAGTAGGGTGTGTCGTCTATCACCATGACTGACTAAGAGACCTCTTGCATAAATGCTGAAGCTGTCATGTTGAGCAAAGCGAAACATCTCAAAGATTCTGCATTTCATTCAGAATGACACAGCTCATTTTCGGACTTTTGCAAGATGTCTAAGGGTTATTCACACTCGTTTGTCTAATTTTGAGTTGAGTTTGTAGTTGTTCGAGTGTTTGTAGGTGTGCTTGCTCTAATTTATGATTTAGCCACAAAAAACTACCACCAAATGAAGTGATTGCCAGTATAAAAATTGTAATCAAGAATCTAACTTGCGAACGAAGATATTTAACTTCTCTATTCTTATCTGCTAATGTTGCTGGTAAATCTTGTTGAAGTTTTACCTGTTCGACAACTATTTGTGGCTGCGGTGTGATTGCTTTGTTAAAACTAACCTGTTCATACAACCAATTAGTAATCAATTGTGGGCAGTTTTTCTTAAACCATCGCCAAGCAATCATCCTAAATACAGGCTTAGACAAGCTAGCAACTTTCTTAACTGTGCCATTCATTAAATATGAATGAAATTTCTGGTTAATTATATTAGTTGCTCCTATATCATATAAGCAATCCAATATCAGCTTAACTGTGGTTTCTTCTCTATATGACAAGTTTTCTAACAAAAGCTTTACATCATGAATACGCTGTTCTTTCATGATTTGTTCTGTTGATTTTGCTGACAAAGCAATTGATTTATTATTGGTGTCCATAACAGTTATATTTGAATATTTTTTCATGTATGTTTTGATGTCTCAAAATTAGTCTCATCAACTATAAAATCTCAATCTATTTAAATCTGAGTTAAGAGGAAATTAGAACTCTAGTATTTATTTAGTTTGTATTTAGACGGCAAGTATCAAAAGTATGATGTTTGTGTACACAAGAGATGTTTAAATTACAATCAGCATTAAATACACCAATTATTTGTAGATTTACTGAGGCTCTTACAATCTCATCATTAACAGGGAACTAGCGTAATGACTACATAGCCACTTCAATCTAGATTTTTCTAGCATTTCAGCATAAATTTGAAGTAGTCAAGGTAATTCATTAAAAACATTACATTTTATCAATGTATACTATTATATAGTATAATATAACAGTATATTTGCTCTTGCCCGATTATTTTTTGTGTGTCATAATTTACTGAAAATCTGATAAATATTACTGACTTTACACTAAAAAATACCCCACATCTCAAAGAAGTCGAGTATCTTGTTGAACATGAATTATTCAGGATGAATACAGGGAAATTCCCGTGCTAATTTATGATGTAAATTGTTAATTTAATTTCTGAAAAAAATAAAGCTCCCCATGATTTCATTAGAAAGCTTTATGTTTTAATCCATATATAGTAGTCCTGTAGTTGATTATTTCACATCTATCTAGGGTAATGAACCCAATTCGCAATAAATCAAAAGTGAAATAATCAATGTTGATGGTGACTTAAGCTCTAGCCATAGACATTCTGCGGCAAGTCTCGGCACAACGGCGACACATATCAGCACAAGCCTTCATTTGTGAATCATTCTCGAAGCGATCGCAATTACGCGCGCATCGTTCACATACTTCAGCACAAATGCCACAGGTACGCACATCCAAATCAGAACCACGCAACATAAAGTTGGCACTGGTTTGACAAATTTCAGCACAATCAAGCATTAATCGTACATGGTCTGGTTCTGTGTGCATACCACCTTTAGTTATGCAGTATGTAGTCACAGTATTTAAACAAATATTAGAGCAGTCTAAACAGTCTTGAATACATTCTTGGTTTTGTTGGTTAACCTTTTGCAAACTCAATTGTTGTATTGCCATTTTACGAATCTCTTTCATGAATTAATGTTTTATCTGAAGTTAAATTACTTCATAGGCTTTAATTTAAAAGATAGGTAAAACTTTAACGTCTAACTATTGGTGTATTAATAAATACTGCTTAAAGAGTATGAGGAAATATTCCTTAGTGGAGGGGTGACAGGTGATAGGAGATAGGTGACAGGTAACAGGTGACAGGGGAGATAAAGTAGATAAGGTAGATAAAGTAAAGAGGAACTAATCCTCAATGTCCAATAACTATTGACTATTAACTACCCAAAACTATGTTTCAACCACAAGGATTTGAGCAACGCTCGATAATTACGTCGCTGGGTAAAATGGTGTACTACACCGCTACTGGATCACTTTGGCAAGAAAACACAACCGCAGCACCAGAACGAGAAACGTTAGTCTTTCTACACGGCTTTGGTGGTGGATCTTCTGCCTATGAGTGGTCAAAAGTTTATCCAGCTTTTGCTGCTAAATACCGGATTCTTGCCCCTGATATGATAGGCTGGGGTGAGTCTGAGCATCCAGCTAGAAATTACACGATTGACGATTATTTAACTACTATTCGGGAGTTTTTGCAGCAGACTTGCACAAGTCCAGTCATAGCGATCGCGTCTTCTTTAACAGCAGCGTTTACAATTCGGGTGGCGATTACCCATCCCAATTTATTTAAATCTTTAATTCTGGTGACACCAGCCGGACTTTCTGACTTCGGCGAAGACTACTCCCGCAGCTTGTTTGCCCAAATCGTTAGTGTTCCTCTTCTTGACCGCTTACTATACAGCACTGGGATTGCTACTAGTGGCGGTATTCGTAGTTTCTTAGAACAACGGCAATTTGCCCAAGCTAACCGCATCTACGAAGAAATTGTTGAAGCTTATCTCCAATCTGCCCAACAACATAATGCTGAGTATGCAGCGTTATCTTTTGTTAGGGGTGATTTATGTTTTGATTTATCACTCTATATTCAACAATTGCTCACTCCTACCGCCATTATGTGGGGTCAAAAGTCCCAATTCACCGGGCCAGAGATTGGCCGCCGCCTAGCAGAGAAAAATCCTCAAGCTATCCGCGTTTTTCAACCCTTGGAAGATGTGGGGTTAACACCACAGTTAGAATTACCAGCAGTCACAATCGGTCTAATTCGCCGATTTTTGACTTTACTGAGTGGGGAATGAGTGGTGAGTAATGAGTAATGAGTAATGAGTGGTGAGTTCAAGCTTCCACTAATTGTGTTTCAATTTTGAATTTTAAATTTTGAATTTTGAATTGGAACGACTTGACTTAGTTCTTGGAGTTTGTTAGCGACTGCGCCAGTAGTTAATAATTCTTGGGCTTTGGCTATACCCGATCGCATATCGGGACAAATCCCACTCCGCCAAAGATAAAATCCTCCATTCCACAAGGCTGTTTGTTGTAACTCGCTAGTATTTCCCGCTAATACTTTCCGCATTTCGGTTAGTAATTCTTCGGGGCTGTTTAAAGCTACATTCTTGGTAGTAAAGCCGTAATCATTGGGAGATAGGAGCAATCTTTCTATTTCTTGGGGTGATTTAGATAAAGCGATGATGGCTGTGCGATCGCGTGGTAAATCACTACTCCCTTCTAATCCTTTGACTAAGGTAAAATTTGTTACTCCTCGCAGCCCCAAAGCTACCTTAAACATGGCTTCTGTTGGCGGATGGACAAACCCGGCTATGACATGAGCATCGCCAGCATAGGGACACCAAATTAGTTCCATTGTGGCTAAGGGTGGACGTTTCCCTATTTGATCGCGGTATTCCCAAATACTTTTAGTTAAGGGAAAATGCTGTGGTGTATAAACAAAGCCGATGCCTGTTTGCTCAAATACAGCTTGGGTTTTTGGTAATGAGAGGGTAGTCCAATCAACTCCTAAACCCTGCCAAATTTCTGCTAAGGGTAATCCATATTTTGTGGGTAAGCGATCGCCGCCGTGCATGATTACCGGTTGTCCGACTGTGGCGAGTATCAGGGCGGTTACAGGGCTAATCGGTGCTGTCCGGGTTCTGCCATCATAAGGTTGACCAAATACTATGACTTGACGTGTAGAGTTGATGGGGTGCAGTTTTGGCCCCAGTTCTTCGTAAGCATCTAACATTCCCGCTAATTCTTCCCCAGTGGGACGTTTGATGCGGTGGGCAATCAAAAATGCACCTATTTGGGCTGGTGTAGCTTCACCTAATAACATCATCTTAGTAGCCTTGGCTGCTTCAGCACGAGTTAGATTCTCGCCCGTATGGTTGCCACTACCTACCTTTTTCAGCAAATCCCTGAATAGAATACTCATATAAGTCAATAGCCAATGGTCAATAGTCAAACAGTCAAGGTTGAGACTGGGGACTTTCGACTGTGAACTTTTGACTAATCATACTTTAAGAGGCCGATCGCTGGTGAGCAAACTGTAACGGGATATTTTCTCGCACTAATTGCCAAAAGTGTTTGATTGGGGGAATTTGCAACCGGTCTTGAGTTGTTACCATTACAACCCGGCGACTCAAACTAGAATTATCAGATAATGAGCCACTACCCGCTAAAGAACGTACTGCTAATGTAGGGTCAAGTCTTGCTTCTACTAATGCAGATGTAGGCAGTAGAGCTATTAATTCACCTTGGCGCACAACTCCCCGAAAAGCATCTAGGGTATTAACTTCTAAAGCTGCTTGCAGGTTAGCTTCTAGTCGTTCAAATTTATCTTGGATGAGGCGTTGCATCCCATAACCATCTTTAAATACTACTTGGGGATAACGCACTAACTCCGACCAAGGGACAAGTTCGTATTGGGCTAGGGGATGATTAGCTGCAATTAAAAGTTCAATGGGTTCATCATAAAGGACTTCTACCACCATCTCCCTACCAGTCGTGAGAAAGCGATTATTCATGACGATCGCTAGATCCACTAAACCATCTTTGAGGACTTTGAGGGCGCGATCGCTCCCCAAAGATGTCACCCGTAGTTGTACATCAGGATAATCACGACAAAATTTTTGTAATACTGGTGGTAGGTAAGAACCACAAACGGAATGAATCGCCGCAATACACAATTCCGGCTGCTTTCCTGCAACTAAATCTGTGATTTCTTGGGTAGCAGTTTCCCATTCTTGACAGATTTTGCGGGCGCGAGGTAACAAACGTTCACCGCCTAAAGTCAGCTTGGACTGATTGGTTCTATGAAATAATTCCACACCTAAATCAGCCTCCAAGGATTGGATTTGGCGGCTGATTGTCGATTGGGTGACACCACATTTCTGGGCTGCTTTTTGGAAACTGCCAGTTTGGGCGATCGCTAGAAACGCTTGCAACTGTTCTAGTCGCATGGGATATGTAGCCTGAATTACATTTATGGCTTTTATTTAAATTAACGGATTTTGATTTTTAATTTGGTAGATTTTGATACAGCTTTTGTTACTAGTTTCTATTATCACTCCCCCCTAATTTTTAATATCCTTGAAGTCATCCCTATTCTGTAGTATAATTGTACTATAATTATTTAAGTTCAAACATAATTCTAGGAACGTCACTTCTTTAAAACGATAAGCCTTGATTTATAAAGCAAAAAGTGACTTTTTACCAACCTTAATTATGTATTACGGAATGCAAAAGGGACGAAATGGGGTAATGTAGGGTTAATGTATAGTCATTCTTTGTCACCTAAAAGATGTCAAAACAGGTGCAATAAATGTTTTAGCATGAACGTTAAGCTAAGTTAAGGAGAGCTATCAAGTGTCTAAGCGTGCTGTAAAAGTCAGCTTAAATGAAAAAGCTTCAGAAGACTTAAAAACTGTTGCTGAAGAATTGGGGATTTCAGAAGCTGAAGTCCTTCGCAAAGGACTAATTGTTATGGGATTATATGCAAAACTAAAAGATAAGGAGAGAAAAAGCGGTGAATCTACCGCAATCTTGTTGAGAGAAGGGAATATAACTAGAGAGTTACTACTAGCCTAGTAAAGCTCCATGTCAGAGATTGAAAATAGTAATCCAGAACTAAATTCTGAGCCATCTTTATCTATAAATGATGGCTCTTCTACTGATGAAAATATTCAAGAGCCGATAACAATTGAGGAAGTAGAAGAACGTCTTAATAATGAGAAATCTGTTGAGAAATCAGAAAAAATTTTTAGCCTTAATAAATCTGTAAGTGAAAAACAAAAAACTGTAACAATTGAAGATGCGTCAAAAGAGATTCAGAGTATTACGCCTAGTAAAAAAAGTATTATAGTTTCTTCGGAAGAACGAAAAACATATAGAACTAGAGTTGCTGGAGAATTAGCACAAAAGTTTTGGGGTTTACTTGCATTTGTAGTAGGATTGCACCTATTGTCAATTATTGTTTTTTCATTTTTTCTAGTTAAAAATTCAGCTTCTAGCGAGAAATATAGTGAAGCAATGAAAAATGCAGTATCTAATGTAAATGAAGCATCTAAAACCCTTTATACTTTTTTAGGACCCTTAGCAACTGCTGTAACTGGATATTACTTTAGTAGTATTGCGGAAAATAACTCAAAAGATGATTAGGCATTGAGCCGATATCCCGGATTATTTTGTTAATTTTTGCAGTGCAGCGATCGCATGGAGTCTGACAAATTCATCAGGATCTGCCACCATATCAGTCAATAGTGGAGTGGCTTCCTCACAACCTAACTGGCCTAGAGACAAAGCGATCGCACTTTTGACACTGATAATTTTTGTTGCTGGATGCTGTAATTGCACTATATCTAACAAAATACCTGTGGCTGGTGAGATTAACTCTGGTTTTTGCACTCTGCCTAAAACTGTGACAATTTCTTGTAAGAGTGTTGCTGAATTTAGATGATTTAGTGCCTTTTGCAAACACTCCAAACCAAATAATGTCTCTACCCAAATTAAGGCGCGGATGATTTCGAGTTGTAGAGTGATTGGTGTATGGGGTGAGATTAAAACTGTAAATAAATGTTGGGTAGCTGCATTACCACCCATCCGCGCTAAGGCGACGGCGGCGTTACAACAAACCTCAATGTGAAAGTCATACAGTCGAGGTTGTAATTTAGTAACCAAATCTAATTCTGTACATAAGTCAGAACGATAACTTAAACCTTGGATTGCGACACATCTGACTGTAGGTGCTACATCCTCTAAAGCATTCAATAGTATAGGTGGGATACGTGGATCGTGAAAACTGCTGAGGGCTTCCAGGGTAGCTGCACGTACTGCCGCTTGGGCATCTTGTACTACACTCAATAGCGGTGTGATAGTTTCTGGACGACGAATATAAGAGAGCGATCGCACTGCTAAAAGTCTGGTATCTTCTTGGGTGAGGAGTTCTGAGAGTACAGGAATAGCCAAATTACCCATTTGTCCCAATGCTGTAGCAGCGATCGCTTTGAGTTCTTCATCTTCACTAGTTTGCAATAATTCGACTAAAGGAGCGATCGCTTCTGGGTGCTGAAACTCCCCGACAATCCGCGCCGCAAACCAGCGTAATTCATCGTCTGCATCGTCATCTTCTAATATGGCAATTAATGATGGGATAGCGATCGTTCCTAATTGATTCAGCACTTTGGCAATATCCCAACGTTGCTGAAAATCCCCCATCTCTAAAATTGTCAGTGCTAATTCCAATAGATATTCTGGATTAGCTATTTCTGAATGTTTTGAGTCATTCGCCAAAATCAACTGATGTAAATCTTGAACTAGCGATGACCAATCAGCCGCATCATGCGCCGCTTGCGCCTGCACCAAAAGTTGCCCGATATTATTCACAACAATTTGCTTAAATTCTCAAATTGAATTAATGCTGATGAAGCACAGCAAAACAAATTAGCTGTGAAAAACAGGCACAATCATCACAACTTTTTGTGTGCTTCTACTAGTACAGGACAGCGTAGACAAAGCCACTATCTTTCTTCTGACTTTTGCTTGTTTGTACTAGCTAGGCTTAACTGCAACTGAATTACCCTCAATCTTGGCGGCGTAAGTTTTGAGTGGTTTCGTAGCAGGGCCTTTTTGTACTGTACCATCAACTCCATATTCTGCACCATGACAAGGACAGGCAAATTTTTTGTTAGCAGCTTCCCATGCAACAGTGCATCCTTTATGGCTACAGGTGGGATTGACAGCAATTAAATTTCCTGATTTTGATGTACCCACCAATAACACAGAACCAACAGGCGAGTTTTCCACCAGTAATTGACCAGTTTTATCTAATTCCGCAGTAGTACCAACATTTTGCCAATCTCCAGATGCAGTTGTTTGTGTAGAACAAGCTGCGATCGCTATAGGTAAGCTACTAGCCAGCCAACCCAAACCCACCCAATTAATAAAATCACGCCGTTTCATAGTTATTAGTCAATAGTTATTACTTATTTAATTATTAGTTATTAGTCAATACACATTGGGAATTAGATTTTTCTCCCCCTGTCCCCTCTCCCCTGTCACCTGTCACCTAAACCCATGTTATGCAGAAAACGCATATTAATGATTTAATTTCAGCATTATTACTAGAATTTTGTAGCTAGTTATACGATTTTATCTTAAATCCCAACATAACCTGAGAAGTATCGAAATTGTTACATAAACATTCACACAAACCTCTTGACAAATTTAGCCAATGTAAAAGATTACAAATTCTCATGCGTTTAGTGAGTAATAGGCGGCCTCCTTCGGGGGAATTAAAAAATAAAGCTCTCTAGAAAGCATTTGAGGACAAGTAATCAGGCATTAATATTGGTTTTTCATGTACCAATACGGTTTATATAGCCGCACTTTTTAGAGTGACGGTTACAGTTAACTGTATTTTTTCATATGGAATTTTAACTTGTTTAGAGGTTCGTACTTGACCAGCAATTTGCAACCAGAGTGAGCTTATGACGGATACAGCAACTACCACCAAAGCCAGTCTGAATAAGTTTGAGAGATTCAAAGCCGAAAAAGATGGGCTAGCCATCAAGGAAGAAATAGAAAAACTTGCCTCTTTGGGTTGGGAAGCAATGGACGAAATCGACCGAGATCATCGCCTCAAGTGGGTGGGTGTATTTTTTCGCCCAGTTACTCCCGGTAAGTTTATGATGCGGCTGCGGATGCCTAATGGGATTGTCAACAGCGAACAGATGCGGGTGTTAGCAGAAGTAGTGCAGCGTTACGGAGATGACGGTAACGCCGATATTACAACTAGACAGAATATTCAACTACGGGGGATCAGAATTGAAGACTTACCAGATATCTTCAAGAGATTTCACGCCGTTGGTTTAACTAGTGTTCAATCAGGGATGGACAACATCCGCAACATTACAGGTGATGCGGTGGCGGGGTTAGATGCAGATGAATTGTATGATACCCGCGAATTGGTGCAACAAATTCAAGATATGTTGACCAACAAAGGACAAGGTAATCCAGAATTTAGCAATCTTCCACGCAAATTTAATATAGCGATCGCCGGCGGACGAGACAATTCTGTTCATGCTGAAATCAATGATTTGGCCTTCGTTCCCGCGTTTAAAGAAGGGACTGGGCAAGATTTTTCCCAATCCCCAGTCTTCGGCTTCAACATCCTAGTCGGGGGCTTCTTTTCAGCTAAACGTTGCGAAGCGGCGATTCCCTTGAATGCTTGGGTAACTCCAGAAGAAGTAGTGGCTGTAAGTCGAGCAATTTTAGAAGTTTATCGAGATAACGGGTTACGGGCTAATCGTCTGAAATCGCGCTTGATGTGGCTGATTGATGAATGGGGTATAGAGAAGTTTCGCCTTGAGGTCGAAAATCGTTTAGGTAAATCCTTGTTACCTGCTGCACCCAAAGACGAAATTGATTGGGAAAAGCGGGATCACATTGGAGTCTATCAACAAAAACAACCAGGGTTAAACTACGTCGGCTTAAACATTCCTGTAGGACGGTTGTATGCCGAGGATATGTTTGAACTGGCACGGTTAGCGGATGTTTACGGCAATGGTGAAATTCGGCTTACCGTTGAGCAGAACGTGATTATTCCCCATATTTCTGACACGCGGTTGAAGACATTTTTAACCGATCCTTTACTGGAGAGGTTTTCTATTGACCCTGGTTTATTGGCGCGATCGCTAGTATCTTGCACAGGTGCAGAGTTTTGCAACTTCGCCCTCATCGAAACCAAAAACCGCGCCCTAGGCATGATTGAAGCCTTGGAAACTGAATTAACATTCACGCGTCCAGTCCGCATTCACTGGACAGGTTGCCCCAACTCCTGCGGACAACCCCAAGTTGCAGACATTGGTCTGATGGGAACTAAAGCCCGTAAAAATGGTAAAGCTGTAGAAGGCGTTGACATCTATATGGGTGGCAAAGTTGGTAAAGATGCACATTTAGGTAGCTGCGTCCAAAAAGGCATACCCTGCGAAGACTTACAGCCAGTATTACGAGATTTACTCATCCAACACTTCGGCGCGAAAGCGAGAGAAGAAGCTTTGGTAAGTGCTGAGTGCTGAGTTAGGAGTGCTGTTAGCGGTAGCGCGGCGTTTAGCCGGTGCTGAGTTAGGGTTTAGGGAAAGTAGAGGAGACTTAAATCACTGATAAATGTTGATCCTCAATGCCCAATGACTAATGACGAATTAACAACATACACAAAAAAATGACCAACTTTTCCAGAAGAAAATTTATTGTTACTACAGGTGCGGCGGCTGCGGCTTCTATCTTGACTCATGCTTGCGCTGCTAATAATTCCAACTCTGCTAGCACAGGCGACCAAGCACCCTCAGCCAATCCAGCTGCTAACGTCTCAACAGTAGCTAACGCACCAAAAGTAGAAACGACCAAAGCCAAACTCGGATTTATCGCCCTCACTGATGCTGCACCCCTAATTATTGCTAAAGAAAAAGGCTTCTTTGCTAAATATGGCATGACCGATGTTGAGGTGATTAAACAAAAATCTTGGCCTGTCACCCGTGACAACCTCAAAATTGGTTCAGGCGGTGGTGGTATTGATGGCGCACACATCCTTAGCCCCATGCCTTATTTAATGACCATCAAAGACAAAACCCCAATGTATCTCTTGGCGCGGTTAAATACTAACGGTCAGGCTATTTCTGTAGCAGAGAAGTATAAAGAACTCAACGTCAATCTAGAAAGCAAGGCACTCAAAGCAGCAGCCACTCAAGCTAAAGCTAATCAAAAATCATTGAAAGCTGGCATTACCTTTCCTGGTGGAACTCACGATTTATGGATGCGCTATTGGCTAGCAGCTGGTGGAATTAATCCCGATCAAGATGTGGTTTTAGAACCTGTTCCGCCCCCACAAATGGTAGCTAACATGAAAGTCGGTACTATCGATACTTTCTGTGTGGGAGAACCTTGGAACGCGCAATTAGTTAGCCAAAAATTGGGTTATTCTGCTTTAGTTACAGGTGAATTGTGGAAAGATCACCCAGAAAAAGCCTTTGCAATGCGGAAAGATTGGGTTGATCAAAATCCCAACGCTGCACAAGCATTGTTAATGGCAGTTTTGGAAGCTCAACAGTGGTGCGAAAAACAAGAAAACAAAGAGGAGATGTGTAAAATCTGCTCTGACCGTAAATACTTTAACGTTGCTGCCGCAGATATTATAGAAAGGTCTAAAGGCAATATTGACTATGGCGATGGACGCACTGAGAAAGAATTTGCTTATCGCATGAAGTTCTGGGCAGATAATGCTTCTTATCCTTACAAAAGCCATGATATTTGGTTCATAACGGAAAATATTCGTTGGGGTTATCTGGCAAAAGATACCAAGATTAAAGAAATTGTTGATCAAGTAAACAGAGAAGATTTATGGAAAAAAGCAGCGAAAGCAATTAGTGTAGCTGATGCTGAAATTCCTACTAGCACTTCTCGCGGTATTGAAACTTTCTTTGATGGCGTGAAATTTGATCCAGAAAAACCCGAAGCATATTTACAAGGCTTGAAAATCAAGAAAGTCTAATTATAGGTGACAGGTGACAGGTGACAGCTAGTAGGTTGGGTTGAACGATAGTGAAACCCAACATAATTAAAGACTATCTCGGAGTTGGGTTTCCTTCAGTCAACCCAAGCTATATCCAATCCATACCATTAAAATATCAGGAAATAATAGAAAATATGGCTGCTGTTTTAGGAAATAGGACGCTCAGAAAGAAGTCTCGAAATAATCTCAATAAATTACTTTTAAATAAAGTTGTACCACCACTGGTAGCGTTAGCAATTTTTCTAGGGCTGTGGGAACTAGTTTGTGCGATGCCTAACTTTGAGTTACCGGGGCCAATCGAAACTTTTTCTGAAACTTGGGACCCGTTTATTGTCCATCCTTTCTTTGATAATGGTGCAAGTGATAAAGGTTTAGGCTGGCAATTACTTAGTAGTTTGGGTAGAGTTGCTTTAGGTTTCTCGTTATCTGCGATCGCTGGCATTGTCTTGGGTATTTTAGTCGGCGCAAATCGACTAGTTTACAATGCTGTAGACCCCATATTTCAAGTATTACGAACTGTCCCGCCTCTAGCATGGCTACCTATTTCTTTAGCAGCATTTCAACAAGCTAATCCTTCAGCAATTTTCGTAATTTTCATTACTTCAATTTGGCCAATTATTATCAATACGACTGTTGGAGTACAACAAATTCCTCAAGACTATATTAATGTAGCTAAAGTTTTAAAACTCAAAGGTGCAAAATATTTCCTGAAAATTGTCTTCCCTGCAACTGTTCCTTACATATTCACTGGATTAAGAATTGGCATTGGTTTATCTTGGTTGGCAATTGTAGCCGCCGAAATGTTAGTTGGTGGTGTAGGTATTGGCTCATTTATTTGGGATGCCTACAACACAACTACAGAAACTAATCTGAGTGAAATTATTTTGGCTCTGATTTATGTCGGTTTAGTTGGCTTATTACTAGATAGATTAGTAGGTTTTGTTGCCAGCAAAGTTGTAGCAGACCAGAAGTAGGGAATAGGAAATTACTTCCCTAAATTAAAACTACGAATTACGTTAGCGTAGCGTTAGCGAGTCTTCGTTCGCGCAGCGTCTCGTAGAGAGCGTCATTACGAATTACGAATTAAAAAAATGACTACTTTTGTTGAAGTTGACCACGTTGATCGGGTGTTTGATTTACCTAATGGTGGTAGATATATTGCCCTGAAAAATATTGAATTGAAAATTAAGCAAGGGGAATTTGTTTCTCTAATTGGACATTCTGGTTGTGGTAAGTCTACGCTGCTCAATATCATTGCAGGTTTAGATCGCGCGAGTATTGGCGGTGTAACTTTGGAAGGGCGGGAAATTAGAGATCCTAGTCCCGATCGCATGGTGGTATTTCAAAACTATTCGTTGCTTCCTTGGTTAACTGTTAGAGAAAATATTGCTCTGGCTGTAGATGAAGTTTATCAGGGTAAGCCCAAGGGTGAACGGCGAGGAATTATTGAAGAACATATTGATATGGTGGGACTGCGCCCAGCAGCTAATAAACGTCCTAGTGAGTTGTCTGGGGGGATGAAACAACGGGTGGCGATCGCCCGCGCTTTGGCTACTCGTCCTAAGTTGTTGTTGTTAGACGAACCATTTGGGGCTTTGGATGCCTTGACACGGGGGAGTTTGCAGGAACAATTGATGAAAATCTGCAATGAGCATAACGTTACCTCTGTGATGGTGACACATGATGTAGATGAAGCATTATTGTTGAGCGATCGCGTCGTCATGCTCACCAACGGGCCAGAAGCCCACATTGGACAAATTCTCGAAGTCCCCATCCCCCGTCCCCGTCAGCGTTTGGAAGTAGTTAAGCATCCCAGTTACTATAATCTGCGGAATGAAATAATTTACTTCCTTAATCAACAAAAACTAGCTAAGAAACGTCAAACCCAGCGTTTAGTAACATCTCCCACAAGCACAGCTAAAGCCATCCTAGAAATTGGCTTTATGCCCTTAACGGACGCTGCACCTTTAATTGTCGCCAAAGAAAAAGGCTTCTTTGCCAAGTACGGCTTAGACAATATCATTCTCAGTAAAGCCAACAGTTGGCAGGAAATCACCAAAGGTTTTGTCACTGGTAGATTAGACGCAGCCCAGATGCTTGCAGGAATGCCCCTTTCCCTGACCTTGGGTGCGGGTGGAAATCCGTCAATCCCCGTAATTAACGCCCTCAACCTCTCGCGCAACGCTAACGCCATCACCTTTAGTAAAAGATTGTATAACCAAGGCGTGCGTAGTCTGTCAGACTTAAAAGCCGTAATTAACGCTACTCCCGACCAGATTTTCACCTTGGGAGTAGTGCATCCAGCATCAATGCAAAACTTAATTCTGCGTTACTGGTTAGCAGCTGGTGGAATAGATCCTGATCAAGATATCAGCCTGAAAGTAATTCCACCCACACAAATGGTTGCTCAACTCGAAGCCGGATACATTGACGGTTATTGTGCAGGAGAACCGTGGAACTATCAAGCTGTACATGAAGGCTTAGGTTTCGTAGCCGCAACCGCTTTAGAAATTTGGTCAGGACAGCCAAAGCAAGTATTAGGAGTCAGAGAAGAATGGGTGCAAAAATACCCAGAAACCAATTTAGCCTTAATTAAAGCACTTCTAGAAGCTTGCCAATACTGTGACGACCCCCGCAACCGTCCAGAAATCCTAGAATTACTCTGTCGTCCTGAGTACCTAGACGTAAACCCTGCATATATTCGTCCCGGTTTCATCGACCCCTACGATCGCGGCGACGGTAAACCAGCCCAAGAACTCACAGCTTACAACCAGTTTTACCTAAATAGAACCAACTACCCCAACCGCACAGAAATCTTGTGGATGCTCACCCAACTAGCACGCTGGAGTATCACACCCTTCCCCAAAAACTGGGTAGAAGTCATCGAAAGAGTTTGTCGCACAGACATATTTGGTGAAGCAGCCCGCGACCTAGGCCTACTAGACATAGGCGAAGACAACCCCATTCACCTATTCGACGGCAAAACCTTCAACCCCTCCGAACCCCTAGACTACCTAAAAAGCCTAGAAATCAAACATCAAATCCGAGTAGAAGAAATCTTCATTTAGCCACTAATTCCTCTTCTCTTCTTCTCTCCCCCTCCGCGCCTCTGCGCCTTTGCGCGAAACAATCCTAAATCCATAAAACCCATGCAAACAGTAAGAACCACCCAACCCAAAAAACCCCCCACACCCAAAGCCGACAACTTCCTAGTAATTGAAGGTGTCAGCAAAATTTACCCCACATCCGAAGGCCCATACACCGTACTAGATGGAATCGACCTCAAAATACGCGAAGGCGAATTCGTATGCTTAATAGGACACTCAGGCTGCGGAAAATCGACCCTACTCAACATGATTTCCGGGTTCAACACCCCCACCGATGGCGTAGTCCTCCTACAAGACCAACCCATCACCGAACCGGGCCCAGACCGGATGATGGTCTTCCAAAACTACTGCTTATTACCTTGGCTAAACGTCTTTGAAAACGTTTACCTAGCAGTAGATGCAGTATTTCCCCACAAACCCCAAGCCGAAAAACGCGCCATAGTCAGAGAACATCTAGCAATGGTGGGCTTAACAGAAGCAGCCGACAAAAAACCCCACCAAATTTCCGGCGGAATGAAACAAAGAGTAGCGATCGCCCGCGCCTTATCCATCCGTCCCAAAGTCTTAATTCTCGATGAACCCTTCGGCGCATTAGACGCAATCACCAAAGAAGAACTACAAGAAGAACTACTACAAATCTGGAGTGATCATCAAGTCACCGTCCTGATGATTACCCATGACATCGATGAAGCTTTATTCCTAGCCGACCGAGTTGTGATGATGACAAACGGCCCAGCCGCCCAAATCGGCGAAATTTTAGATATACCCTTTTCCCGTCCCCGCAACCGCCGCCAAATCATGGAAGACCAAGAATACTACAACCTCCGCAACTACGCCCTAGATTTCTTATTTCGTCGATTTGCTCATGATGAGTAATGAGTAATGAGTGCTGAGTGCTGAGTAATGAGTAATGAGTAATGAGTAATGAGTAATGAGTAATGAGTGGTGAGTGGTGAGTGGTCAATTAACAGTCACCAGTATTTAATTTTGAATTTTGAATTTTGAATTGGAGCGAAGCGACTTGACCGAATCTACCAAAACCCTATGCCCTTACTGTGGTGTCGGCTGCGGCTTAGAAGTTTCACCCCCAGCCCAACCCAATACAGCAACTAATCGAGATAGCCAAGGAAATCCCATTTGGCGAGTGCGCGGCGATAAAGCCCACCCATCTAGTCAGGGTATGGTTTGCGTCAAAGGTGCAACGATCGCCGAATCATTAGATAAAGATAGACTACAATACCCAATGGTGCGCGACTCGTTAGATCAAGAGTTCCGCCGCGTCAGTTGGGATGAAGCGTTTAATCTCATCACCCAACGCATTCAAAACGTGCGCTGTACTCAAGGGGTAGAAGCTATATGTATGTATGGTTCTGGTCAGTTTCAAACTGAGGACTACTACATCGCCCAAAAATTAATCAAAGGTTGTTTGGGGACTAATAATTTCGATGCTAACTCCCGGTTATGTATGTCTAGTGCGGTATCTGGGTACATCCAAAGTTTTGGTTCAGATGGACCTCCCTGCTGTTATGACGACTTGGAATTAACTGATTGTGCATTTTTAATCGGGACAAATACCGCCGAATGTCACCCCATCGTTTTTAACCGGTTGCAGAAATACCACAAAAAAAACCGTCATGTGAAAATGATTGTGGTTGACCCCCGACGCACACCAACAGCCGAAGCTGCTGACTTACATTTGGCGATTCGTCCCGGTACAGATATCGATTTGTTAAATGGGATTGCCCATTTATTAATGCGTTGGCAGATGATAGATGTTAGCTTCATCGATGACTGTACCAGCAACTTTTCTGCTTACGCTGAAGTCATCCGCCACTATTCACCCGAAGTTGTAGCCCGTCAATGTGGAATCAGCATTGAAGATTTAGAAACCGCCGCCCGTTATTGGGGTAAATCGCAGCGTGTATTATCTTTGTGGTCGATGGGTGTAAATCAATCAACTGAAGGGACAGCAAAAGTTAGAACTATTATTAATCTACACCTGATGACCGGACAAGTCGGTAAACCAGGGGCGGGGCCTTTTTCCCTCACCGGTCAACCCAATGCAATGGGAGGACGGGAAGCTGGCGGTTTATCACAGTTGTTACCCGGTTATCGCTTGGTAAAAAATCCCCAACATCGGGCTGAGGTAGAAGAATTTTGGCAATTACAGCCTGGACAAATTTCACCCCATCCTGGTTTAACAGCTTGGGATATGATTACAGGTTTGGAAGATGGGGCTGTAGGGTTGTTGTGGATTGCAGCTACTAACCCAGCTGTAAGTATGCCAGATTTGGAACGGACTAAGAAAGCGTTATTGCGATCGCCTTTCACAATTTACCAAGACGCATATTACCCCACAGAAACCTCAGCTTATGCCCATGTCCTCCTCCCGGCGGCGCAGTGGAGTGAGAAAACTGGCATAATGACAAATTCGGAACGTCGCGTAACTTTGTGTTCAGCATTCCGTCAACCACCACGAGAAGCTAAAGCCGATTGGGAAATCTTTGCAGAAGTTGGGCGTAGATTAGGCTTTGGGGACAAGTTCTCCTTTAATAATTCTGCGGAAGTTTACGCCGAGTTTGTCCAATTAACCAGGGGTCGTATTTGCGATATGACTGGAATTAGTCATGAACAGTTACGGATAGAAGGCGCAACACAATGGCCGCATCCCTTAACCACTCCCCACTCAGCACCCCCCACTCAGCACTCAGCACTCAGCACTCAGCACTCAAAAAGACTTTATACTGATTTACATTTTCCTACACCAGATGGACGCGCCCGATTTGGGGCATATTATTCTAAGGGATTGGCAGAACCGCCAAATCCAGATTATCCTTTTGTGTTAACTACTGGGCGACTTTACGGACATTGGCACACCCAAACCCGCACAGGAAGGATTGAAAAAATCCGCGCTATGCACCCAGAACCATTTATAGAAATTCATCCCCGTGATGCGGCTAAGTTGGGAATTATCGATAATCAAATGGTAGAAGTGCGATCGCGTCGTGGTCAAGCTCAGTTTAAAGCCAAAGTTACCAAAGCAATTTCACCCGGCACAGTATTCGTCCCCATGCACTGGGGTTTTCTCTGGGCTGACAATGCGGAAGCTAACGCCCTCACCCACCCAGAATCTTGTCCTGATTCACTACAACCAGAATTAAAAGCCTGTGCTGTACAACTAATACCTGTTTTTTTAACAAGTAAAACTAAAAGTTCTCAACTCCAGTCCTCACAATGGTAAGCTGCTAGATAGCAAATTTATTACCACAAGATAGTCAATAATTACTATTATAACTTTTGATGTACTGATATTGACTATTACCAAGATAAGATAATTTTAATATGCCGATGATTAATCCTGTAGATAAATCTAGAGGATTTTTATTTTGGTTTTTAATTATCGGGCTTAAGTGAAAATGGGTGCAGCCAATGAAGAAATTAATCAGGCAAATTTTGGGCTTTACTAAAGATGAAAGTTTTATGCACGTCATAGAACATATAGAGGTATTAGTTTCCAAAATTCTATCTATTTTTATGGTGATAGTAATTTTGGTAGCAATTGTAGATTTAGGGACTTATATAGTTAAAGAAGTTTTTACTACACCCTACGGTGCAATTAATACAACACTATTTAAAATTTTCGGCTTATTTTTAAACATCCTAATTGCATTAGAAATACTGGAAAACATTACAGCTTATTTAAAAAGGCACGTTTTTCAAGTAGAATTAGTAATTGTCACATCATTAATTGCTGTAGCTAGAAAAATCATTATTCTGGATTTGGAAAAAGTGAGAGGTCTAGATATTATTGGTTTAGGAACTGCGGTGTTAGCCTTATCAATTAGTTACTTAATAATTCGTTATAGTAATTCTAGCGATAGACATTAAAAAACTACATAAAAATATGAGCTTTTCAGCTAGTGAAATTCCTAGTAATGACCAATAATGTTCGCTTCCGTCCTAGTTGATAAGTATTAAATACAACTTATTACAAAAACAGAGTTGGATGAATTTAAATATAATTTTGGCAATGCGAATATGAATACATTTTTTGAATTTGAAGCAGATTTTGTTGATTCTCTCCGTTGTATACCCATGCAGGTACGCTATAAACTTGATACCTGTGGCATTAAGCTAAAACTATCTGATTGGCATCAAATAACTCAAGCTGAACGTGAAGCTTTAGTTACCTTACCTTGCACAACAGCAGCCGAAATTCAAACTTACCAAGAATATCTCCAGCAATTAATTTTAGAACGCACAGGTACACCTGTTGCCACATTACCTATAGATCCTTATCCCGCATGGTTAGACTCTAATAATTTGCCAGTCACTCTGGCAGAAAAAGCCCAAGAAATAGGCATAACTATCACCTTATCACAGTGGGTAACTCTAACACCATTACAACGTTTTGCTTTGATTAAACTCAGTCGTCCCAGCCACGAAAACAAAAATTTTCCCCGTGCGATCGCAGAATTTAATTTAGTCAATATTTAGACGCTAGGAAAATCTGTCATGTCTAAAAATTGTACTTGGAATTAAAGTTGAGCATCTAGAAGTAGTTAAAGTCTAAATTAAGACTGACGCAACTGACATACATAGGACTTACGCAACTGGCATATTTTTTATGTAGGGTGTGTGACGCTGCGAAAGTATTGGAACGTAGTCATCAGACTTATAGCGTCACGCACCAGCGATCGATTGTGACACTTGCGTAAGTCCTGATACAAAGTCAAGGTTGGGGTTTTTATAAATCAAGCTTCTCAGACTAATGACTATTGACAGCCTCAACCATAAACCTAGGACACTTGCAGAAATCTTGCTTATTAGCCTTTTACAGAAGCTTTTGGTAATCCAACCTGTTCTGGAGTTATTGGTAAGCCATCCTGGGTGAAATCAAATCCCTTTTTACTAACTGGTCCGTGGATAAACAAAGTCCAAGCTTCTTCACTGTCATTAATCCAGATACAATGAAATTTTTTCGCAGAACGAAAGATAATTGAACCAGTTCTATACCACTTTAAGTCTTTCTCTGTTTTCTCCCAGTAGCCACCTTTCAAAATAATACTGATATTAAACCAAGGATGATTATGAAGTAATCCTTTGTACCATTCTGGACGATCCAAAATTTGGTTAAGTGTGATATTAAACCACCTGTTACTGGGAAATAGAATAAAATGTATGTGCTGTCGAGGCTCTTTCTCTTCTAAATCATTAAAGGCAGTTAGGCAAGGTCGAGACTCTAAATACTTGTTGAACCATTTATAAAGCATATTAATGTTTCCTTGCAATTAATTTTTTAAGTGTAGCGATCGCTCACTAGTTAACCACTACCTCCAGAGATAGTTCCAAATGTTTCAGATAACGCCTAGCGACTGTTATAGCAATGTTAGATGATTTGTGAGAGAAGGAAAACCGGGTTTATAAAATCTCGCCAGTCTCACAAATTTTAATTAAACAGGACTTACCCAAGTGTCACAATTGATGGTTGGGGCGTGACGCTATAAGTCTCATAACTACGTTCAAATACTTTCGCAGGGTCACACACATTACATAAAAAATCTGCTTGCTGCGTAAGTCCTATTAAATAAAAAAATGGCTTAAAATCTCTTCACACTTCTCTTTCGTTGTTTCGTTAATTGTCATAAATAATACTACAAATCACTTTTAAATATGTATGTATTTATCTATATCAGTATTATGATAATCTATGAAACATATAATCTCATAGAAACATCTTATCAACAAGGTACAAAGGATACTTTTTCAAGTGGAAATCCTTGCCACAATTGTTGGAAATAACTGGTTGAAAGAATTTTAAATTTTGAGTGAGCTAATTTTGAATTTATTCGCATAGAGTAAAGCTATAGTGTACTTAGCAATGCTGCTATTCGTGTGGCTGAGGTTAAGTCCTACTGCCAAGGTATTTTTTTGTGGATTAGTTTGGAAAGACACTCTCTAACTCGATGACAGGCAAAAACGCAAGGCATAATGCTTTTCTAAGGCTAGTGTCTGGTAATGGAGAAGCATTTGGGTCAGAATCTCGCTACTCGCTTACCAGCAAAGAAGCAGTAATTGGACGTGACCCCAGCTGCCAAGTTGTCTTGGATGCCATGATGTACCGGATGGTATCCCGTCGTCATGCTGTGGTTCGTCCCGTTGCTTCGTCCTTAGATAGCAAATTTAACTGGGTACTTTGTGATTTGAATAGTGCTAATGGCACTTATTTAAATGGACAACGCTTATATGGATGTCAAGAACTGCACGCAGGCGATCGCATTGCATTGGGTGCTGATGGGCCACAATTTATGTTCGAGTATGCAATTGCACCTCAACCCACGGTAATTACCAACCAAGTTGCACCGCTACCATCAGCAAAAAATTCTAGACAATCAAAGCCTGATGCTGTCAGCTTTACCCAACTATTTCCGATTATTTCCACAGGTAAAGATTTAACTCGCAAAGCTTATCTTGTACCGGGAATACTCACAGTGATATTTGTGGTGCTGATGTTTGCTACGGTAGGACAGCCGCAAGCTAATCAGGTAATTGTCGCCTCTTACATCGCACTGGCTGCTTACTATTTCATTTACCAACTGTGTGGTAAACCCAAGCCTTGGTGGATGCTCGTAGGTGCAGCGTTATCGACGATTATTATCTTACTCAGTCCCATATTAAGTTTCTTTATCTTCGTTTTCCGTGAACTTCTCCCTGGTAATGTACCCCCGATAGATCAGCCTGTCAGCAGCCTTACAGAATTATTTGTGCGCTACTTTTTTGGTGCTGGGTTAATGGAGGAATTACTCAAAGCTTTGCCAATACTTGGTGCATATCTAGCAGCTGTAGCACTCCCCTCTCCCTGGCGCGAACGGATAGGAGTATGGGAACCTTTAGATGGCATTCTCTTAGGAACGGCTTCTGCTGTTGGTTTTACCTTAGTAGAAACTTTAGGTCAATATGTACCAGCCGTATCTTTACAAGCAGGTTCAGAGGTAGGCTTACAAGTTCTGATTGCTAGAATTCTCGGTTTACCAGCCGGACACATGGCTTATAGTGGTTATCTGGGATATTTCATCGGGTTAGCTGCACTCAAACCCCGTCATGCTAAACAAATTCTGGCTGTTGGTTATCTTAGCGCGGCTGCACTCCATGCTTTGTGGAATACCGCCGGACACAGTAATAATTTGCTATTAGTTGTTGTTGGTGTGTTGTCTTACGCTTTCTTGATGGCGGCGATTCTCAAGGCGAGGGCATTATCACCCACGCGATCGCAAAATTTTGCTACTCGTTTTCTTGAGCCGAAATAACTCATGACTTCCTTCTGCCTATGTTCTCTCTTAGGATAGATGGCAGAGTTCTGTAATTCTTTTATTGTTATCCTACTGTGGCATATTTTAGTTTAAAACAAATGATCGTTAATCGAAACAATGCCACAAAAGCTTCTTCTGTGAGCCAAATCAGACTAATTTAGGATTTGAGATTAGGGATTTTGCAGAAAAAATTTTGATTTGTTGGCTATTCTAGCAATCGAAACCAGATTTGTGATCATGGTTTGAGATTACTGGTAAAAACATGACAGCAAAAATTAAACTATTAATCAACCTTCAGACTCAGATTCGTTGAGTTCTCTAAGGGCATAGTAGGCGATCGCCATTCCCATTTTTGCTTGTTCTATTTCAGATAGAGCCGTCCAATCTTCTACATTATTAATTGAACCAATCTTGTGTGGCTCACCGCTACGCATCGCATAGGCATAGGGACGAGCTAAAATTGACAGATCATCAGCTTCCCAGGTAGGTAGTACAGCCTGGACACACTCTATCAATTGCTCACCTAAAGATTGTTGAGAAGTGACAATTTCTGTAGCTTTAGCTGCGATCGCATTCAACCAGTTTTGAGGGATGCTAGCCGCAAAAGCTTTTTGTAAATTTTCTTGAAGACTACTCACCGCAGCCGTAATTGTATTACAGTTGTAATATGTTGAATTTTCCACCTGTAACCACAGGTTATCTAATTGATGAAAAAAAGTTTGCGATCGGCTAGTAAATTCTTCCTCTAGCACCTCTGCCATAGCAAACTGTTGTTCTAGCTCGTAAAAATATGCTTCTGATTCATCATCTGTTGGATTCCAAGGATAAGTAGCATCTTCTGGTTCTAACAAAGCTGCTAACAATTCTAATTCCACTTGAGATGTTAGAGAATGGTGAGTGTCTGAACCGTTAATTTGATGAGTCATTGATTCTTTCCTAATGAAGTAGTTTAGGGATATTGACAGCTACACTTGTTAAATTCTATTTTCCGCAAAAAAGAATTTTATTGTCTTGCTGGGGAAACCCTCGTGCTTCAAGAAATTTTCTCCTCTTCAATAATAAACTCCCAAATTTCTCCTCTAGAACTACCAAACTTTAACTGCATTCCTGATTGTAATGATACTTCCTCCCGGAGTATTTGTTGCCAACCATTAGTTCCTAAATACCAAGTTGTACCATAGGTAGAGAAATCTTGGAGGTAATAGGTTCTCACTGGAGTTGTGCCGTTAAAAGTATTGCGACAGAGAATTTCGGCGTGTCGTTTAGAAACCGAGGGTTCGGAGATGACAATATCATTATCTTTAGTACGACCAATGCGGGTGACACCAATTCTTAAAAACCAGGAACGACCGCCGGGAGAAAGCGATCGCAAACAGGCAACAGGTACAGAAGCATCTAAATTAGGAATGATAGTATCTGGTAGTTCTGTCACTCCTTCATCAACACCTTTTATCAATTCTCCATCAAAATCTGGATGCAGATAAAGAACAGGTAAAGTCCAAGCAGGCTGATTGTACTTATACAGTGTTAACAGTTCTTGCCTAGCTTCCGCTACTGCTTCGTCAATTGGTTTACGTGACCTTAAAGCTTTAGCAAAAACCTGGATAAAACTGTGACTTTCACGATCAGCAATTTCATCCCGCATTCCCAACACCGCCGGGACACCATGACGAATCAAAACTTCTGCCAAGCTACTGGCGGGGATAGCTTGATGATTAATTGCTGCTGGTTGCGCTCCCCAGCAGGCGTTAAGCACTGCCAATTTCACCGCACTACGAGTTAAGACTTGGGCTAATTCTATGCCGTTAAGGGTCATACTAGGGCGCAAAAATAACAGTCCGCCGTCAGGATTTGGTAAACCGTGACCAGCGTAGAAAAAGACGTTGTATGCTTTAGTTTCTAACTCTTGAATTAACTCTTGGGGAGTAGGTTGCAGCAGTGTTTTAACTGTGCAAGAAGCATACTTTTGACCATAGCTACCCACCTGACCACCACTTAATAAAGTTTGTTCTAGGATAGATGCTTCTTTTTGCAGTTGCAGGTTTTGATCGTGACCGAGAACCAAGAGGATTTTTAAAGCTTGATCAGTGCGTAAAAGTGGTAGGTGTTCAACTTCGCTGGTGGTGCGGCTAAACAGCAAATCTGGAGAGAGAGACATAGCAGGTTGTCCAGGCTCTCGCTGCATGATTTCCCAAGGTAGAGCGATCAAATCTGGGTCGCGGATTTCCAAGCGAAATTTCAGCCGTGTTTTTTGACCCATCGCCATACCACGACTGCGTTCTAGACTACCGAGAATTGACCCTTCAAACACCCAACGCCAGAGATTAATACCCAAATATTGCATCAAACGACTGCCGTAACCAGTATTTTGCCCACTAGGGGGTGCAACTAAATTCATTGGCAGTTGATTGACTGACCGATGGGTTGAGCTTGTAGAAATATTGATACCGCTATGACCAGCAAACATTTGTTGCCATTCTTGCCAAACTTGAGTGAGTTCAGCCGGCCATCCACAGTCACGCAGAACGTAACCACTGGGATAGGGAGCTTTAACCACCCAAATGGCGAAACTATCATTGCCAGTATTGATGAGACGGGCGATCGCCAGGTTCAGGGATGGCATGGATTCATGACACTAACAGCTAAACACAAATAATTTCTACCAACAATTTATAGGAAAATTTTGATCTTATAAATTTAAGTTTAGTTATTATCTGTATTATTTCAGGTTTTTACAAGTTTATCGATTATTTGTTTGTGTTGCACTAGCCTAACTGAGTGTACTGGTCACAAAACACAAAGCTGTCATCAAACCTTCACGCCCCTCTGTGTGAACCTCCGCGCTCCTTTGCGTTAAATCAATTATGTTGGGTTTCCTTGCGTCAACCCAACCTACTTGCTAATCCAAAATCCAAAATTTAGAATCTAAAATTCGGAGGGTCAAGTCAACCTACTTACTTTCTGTAACAGTTTGGGGCTTTCCGTTGGAAGATGTATCACAGGGGAACTGATCATCCGCTTGTAATACATCTACACCGGATTTTTTCAAATTTAATAGTGTAATGACTTGTGTTTTTGCTACTGAGCCTGGATTCGTACATACATACAAAGACACATCATAATCTTCAGGAGCAAGCTGAGAATTAGGTTTTTTATTCAAAACTTTTAAATATGTGTCGCCGGGTAACTTTCCGCCATCTTTCAAAGAAATTGGATTTTTGGTTCTAATTATCCATCCAGTCTGGAGGTTATCCATTCGCCTCTCCCCTGATATATCAGTTACTGGATTTGTCATCTCTGGACGTGAGTCTGCACGAGGTTTATTTCTGTTTTCCCATATGAACTTAGCCCAGAAGCCTAATGCACCAACGGCGATCGCTAATAATAATGGAACTATTAAATTTAAGGGTAGATTTCTGAAGTTAGTTTTTTGACGCAGGACTTTTGTCGGTTGCCCGGGGTCACTTTCTAGTAATGTTGGTGATGTTGGACTTGCAGTCGCATTCACGGTTGGTATGCTGACACTATCAGGTATGACGACTTGAATAGTTGACTCTGGTTCAGAGTATTTGACTTGATAGTGTACTAAAGCAATGGTGACATTATCATGTCCATTTTTAGTATTGGCAATTTCTATCAAGCGATCGCTAACATCAACTAAATTCTTGCCACCATTGAGAATTGGTAAAATTTCTTTTTCCCAATATTCTTCCACCCGGTCAAAGTCACTCAATCCATCGGATGTGAGCAGAAATACTGTATCTTCGTCGCAAATAAATCTCTGTGCTGTCGGATGTAAAGAAGTGCTGGGACTCATCCCCAAAGCCTGGACTAGAGAACCTGCACCACCTTGCTGTACTGCTTCCCGATAGATAGCGTAGCCTAATCTAACTTCCCGTGAGGCTACATCGTCATCCAGGGTAACTTGATAACAACCTTGGGGGGTAATCCAGTAGGCGCGACTATCACCCACATGAGTAATGTACATCTCATGGGCAAGAGGTAGTGCCATCACCAAGGTTGTCCCCATGCGTTTTCTACCCTGGCGATTTTCGCTGTCATTGCGCTGACTAATTTTGTCGTTAGCAACTGCTACTGCTTTTTCTAAGTCGGCCAGCACAATTGAGGGATCTATATGATCAATAGGTAATCTTGTCAAGTCCTGGACTTGCTGCTGAATAGTTTCAATAGCTAAATTAGAAGCTACATTTCCGCCCTCATGTCCACCAATACCATCACAGACAATAGCTAAGGCTGTCTGAGGTGGTTTACTCAACAGTGTTCCACTAGATGGATAACAGGCATCTTCATTCCGTTCACGCCTAGTTCCCGTGTCTGTTTTGGTAATAATTTGAATAGTGGGTGTTTGGGTTCGCCCTAAATCTCTTAAACCTTGGTCTAAAACGCCAATGAGCAATTCTGGTGAATCAATTTCGCCGACAATCAATAAATTACTAACTTGATCAACAAAATCAGCGATCGCTGGTTTGGCACTGCTGGCTAATTGCTGCCAAAATTCGCCTAATTGAGGTAATTCTGGGGTTTTAGCATGGTCAAAATGCAATTCCAACAACCGTACTAATGTCCCTTCTACCCGTAATAAGTAAGGGTCTAGTAAGCTCGAAACAACACCTTCACTCTTTAAAGGTTGCCAAAGCTGGGCAATTTGCCATAACCAGTTGAGTTGGCGCATGGATGTAGCATGACTCCAAGCATCAGTTAATTGGCTGCATAAACTGATTTGTTGTCCTGTACTGTCAATTACTATTGGCGGTTTTTCTAACAGCAGGATTTCACTGGGGCTGTCTCCTTCAAATAGCTGTAAGACTCCATAGACCTGGGGAACGTTTAAGCGATAGGGAATTAGCCTGAGATAAGGTCTAATGGGCTGTGAATTTTCTACCTCTGGTGCTTGGGGAGGTAGACCAGGGTGAGTGTCGAAAACAACAGATTTATGAATGATTAAATAGCGATCGGCTAATAATTCACCAGGACTGCCTACAGCTAGACCGTTTCCTCCAACCCACAAGTAACGTTGAGGTAAGGGTGTGGAGCATTGCTGGCAAAACTTGTTAGTCAGGGAATTTGTCGCCTGACAATTTGGGCAGTGGAGGAGCGTTGCCGCATCATTTGTCATAGTGTTCGCACCGATCAGCGATTGGCAATTTCTTCAACAATATAAACCGCTCATTTCTCTTCAATTGGACTTGTCCAACTTGGGATGATGATTTTAGCTGGTAGATACCAGAAAATACTAATACGTAATTTACAATCTATGCAAAGAACAGACTCATCTGTCAACCATACAGCCTCATCATAGCTTCTATTCCTGTGCAACTTCCTATAACTAGAGCAACTTACTTTCACCCTGTTCTGCAAGCATAACTACAACTAAATATTTCCTGTTTCCTGGTAGTATATGGCTTTTTGAGTAAGTACCTGAGAACCTAGGCATTTTTCTAGGTGATAATTTGCTGCACCGCTATGAACTTTAATTAAGAATTAAGATGGCTGCTGTCTAGACAAATTTTGCTTTGTTCATCTGTTCTGGTGTACGCAGTTCCTGAAAGCTAATTAGGCATTAAAAGCGACTAAGTAAAAGAAGGTTACAAAAATTAACTTGTTAAGGTTAACAAATTTCAACGAAAGATAGTTCTGCACTATGCTGATGTAAAGAGGGAACGTAAGTCTTTTGAAGTGAGACAATCTCACAATTCAAGATTGCATTACCCATCGCTATAAAATAAAATTCTCTTATTTCATAACGTGAAAGTATTATTGCTATTTTATTAGCAAATTTTTGTATCAGAATCTACTATATATTCCTTAGCAATTATTTATTTAGTAAAGTTAAAACTTAGCACCTGGGACTATTATCAACAATACCTAAAAAACGGGCTTCGGAATGAATAATCGAGAGCTTCAGCCTCAAATATTCTCAAGAAACCCGTTTTTAACCCAAGTGCAAGATGTCAGTCTCCCAAAGGGCGCAGCTACGCACTAGCACAAAATCAAGACTATTTACTTCTATTCAACTGCAACTTGAGGGAGTCCCATACTATAGTTAGTGACCCGCGCAGAGAGATTGTAGCTGATTTCACCTGTTTGTAGGAGCGATCGCAAATAATGCTCCAAATCAGAACCAATCCGACGTAAGTTGTAGTCTGTGAGGTCTACACCACTTGATGCTTCCACTAGTTCATCAAATTTACGATAAATCTTTTGCAAAGCATCTTCATTCCAGTTGAATTCGTTGTCTGGGTCAACATCCAATGTTAAGACCTGATGACTGGGAACTAGTTCGCCTTCCCGGTCAATTTCTCCTGCAAAAATGCGTATATGACGGGTTGTAGACTTGAGCAGCGTCGGGTTGTCCATAGCTAGGATGAGAGATTTATGTTGATGATACTGAAATTATTGTAGACGCTAGACCAGGGACTAATAAAGGGAATTGGGGACTGGGGGATTGAGAAGAAGTAGAGGGGTAGGGTAGACAAGGGAGAATTTTCCTTCAATTCCAAATTTCCAATTCCTTCGTATTCACAAACTGGAGTGACTAAATACAGGTTAATTTAGCTTTTAGTCTATGCTATGGTTTAAAACCAAGATTTTACACTTGATAAAATTATTTATTTTACTCTCCTGAATTTTATGTTGAAAAAAACGTACATCAAGTAATTTTACGTAGTGACGATAAAAATGCCTCTAGCTCTAATTAAAGCTCAAAAAACTAGCGGATTTACTTACGTGTAAACACGAAAAGTTCAGTAAAAAGTCTAACTATTATTGACTTAAAAATAAAGTTGATGTAAAAAGCTTTAAAAAGCTAGAACAACTTCTTACAGAAACTTTATTGTATAGAATCTCAAAAACTGAATAATAGTTATGGCTTGCTTTAAAAGCATCTAACACAGGTAGATGACAAGATAAAGGCTACCAGTCTGTCTAAAAATACACAAGAGAGTGCAATGGAAAATAAATGCTATGACTTGAAAAAAACATTCTTAATTCCAGCAGAGTAGATTCAAAAAGATATAAAGAATTTTTTCTGGAGATATAAGTCCTTACCTCGTAACCACCAAGTACAGGAATCCTCAAAACTATGAACTCTAAAGCATTACCACGGCAAATAAATAATATCGAAGTAGGTGTTTATGATTGCGAAATACATCTGAAATTCCGGCTGATTGAGGAAAAAAGTTTATTAGGCGATCGCGAAGAACTGTTGCAAGTGCTACTAGACGCTTTAACAGAAGGTTCTGATGATTTCTTAGAGATGCTACAAGCATCTGTTAAAGCGCAGGAGATTTCTGAATTTAAGGCTTCACCTCAAATGCGTCGTCAACTCATGCGACTGCGTAATGCTGTTGATAATACTCAGTAATCAAAAATATAGCTGTCATGGGAGTAGCGGTAAATTTAAAATTAGGCAAATAATCTTAATTTTTTTATTGATTTTCATTTGCCTATTTGCTCTCAGTAATTAAGTTAATACTTGTATAATTAATTTTCTGGATAAGAGCAATTCCCCCTACTCTTTGAAAAGCTAGACTGGGTATTTATTAAGTAGGCATTAATTATGTTACTAAGTAAATATCTTAGTGTTTACTAATGCAAATACACTAAGATTTCAGTGATTTTCAAAAGAAGTTGATAAGCTAATCGTCATTCATTTTTCCAGAATGATTCGCTTGTAGTCAGGGTTTCAGACCTACCTTCCTGTAAATTAAATGCTGATTAGCTTATTACCACGATTTTAATTGAGGTTCTCAGTATTAATTTAGTCATGCAACATATCGGAAATAATCAATAGATTCAAAACTCAGTTAAATCAATTTGCAATGCGCTTGCGCCCCACTACTCTCTAAGAGCGTGGTTGAAAAATCTGAAAGAGTACAATTTTGTCATTCTGACCGAAGGGAAGAATCCAGAGTTTCCTTGATTTAAGCCCCATACTGATATATTTCACTCCAGTTCCTACCCTACGGGAACGCTGGCGCGAACCCTTGGCTCAGGACTGCGTACTCTTAGGTCGTTCGCGATAGCGTTGCGTAGCAAAGCAAGCTACAAGATGACATAAAAAGACCCTTTTCAAACATCCTCATAAGTACAGCTTTCCGCCGGCTTTACTCAGTTACGTTTTGTAACCGGGATTTACGCCAACAAAACACCTGCTGCTGATAGATGTATGGGACTTGAAACCCTAACTTTGGTTAAATATAGCTAAATTTATAAATTTTCAAATTTCCCTCATGAATTTGATATTTATTGCATTTTTAGAAATTCTCAATTAATACAAACTTTTTAACATGGGAGCTATACATTTTTGACCGCCGCGAGTAAAGCACAGTCAATAAAAATTTCCAATTAGCAAAAGAGCATACAGACGTATCTAATAATCCTAAACAACCTTGCAAATCTTTCTTCTTTAAAGCAACTACAGTCCAGTGTAATTTTAAATAATTTTTGATATCTTCCAGTTCAGGTAAGTAATCACGGTGTTTTTCATCAACTAATGAGTATATCTTTTCCTTCATCAAAATGTTGGTATTTAAACGCTGAATAAAAGAAAATTTTTGATTATAAGCACCAGGCCAAATTGTCCGGTAAGCAAGACACTGATTGAGGAAAATGCCGTGGCCAAACTGAGCAATGCGAATCCAAGAATCTATATCATCACAGTTGGTGTTTAATTGAGAATCCCAACCACCAGTTTTCAAAAAAGCATCACGGCGACAAGCAACTTGAACAGGTGTACCAAAGGGGATTAATTCCAAGAGCATTCCGTAGTGAATATCAGCTTGGGGAATATAAAAAGCTAAACCGGGTCCAAATTGAGGAGTACGGCTGAGTTCTACCTCATTTGTATCGACTTGCGCCGCAATACAAGAGCAAATCGCAGCATCAGGACAAAGTGCGATCGCCTGGGACATCTGTTCAATACAATTAACATCTAAATAGTCATCATCATCTAAAAACTTGATCCAATCACCCCTAGCTTTCTCTACGCCAGCATTAACTGTTGCTGCATGACCTTGATTGACTTGGTTGCGATGATAAACTACAGCACTACCCAAACTTCTGACATATCTTTCTGTATCCTCAGATGAGCAGTCATCAGCAACAACTACCTCACAAGGAATAGTCTGTTTTAGTGCAGAGTCAATCGCACGACGCAGCAAGTTTAGGCGGTTATAGGTAGAGATGACAATACTAAATTTCATAAATCTCACACCTGGAGCAAGAGTTTGTACAATATAACCGCCCTTCCTCCCAGATCGTATTGGGGATATAACCTAGATACGGAGGAATTTCTGGAAAATACTAGGTTGGAGGCTACAGACTAGCATCGCAAGACGAAAGTCAACAGTCAAAATATCTTTCCCCCATACCCTTAAACCTCAATCCCCATTCCCAATTTTTAAGACATTTACTTCAAATAGTGGACTGAAAGATGATTCTCCATTTATGATGAATGATCGTGAGATTTTTAATCAGACCAGCCATGAATGCTCAAGAAATTATCCGTTCCATTGAAGCGGAACATCTAAAATCAAACCTCCCCCAAATTTACGTGGGCGACACTGTAAAAGTCGGCGTAAAGATTAAAGAAGGCGAAAAATACCGCGTGCAACCCTACGAAGGTGTGGTAATTGCTATGCGTAACGGTGGTATTAACGAAACCATTACAGTTCGCAAAGTTTTCCAAGGTGTAGGCGTGGAGCGAGTATTTCTCCTCCATTCTCCTCGGATTGATAGCATCAAAATTATCCGTCGAGGTAAAGTCAGACGTGCCAAACTCTACTACCTCAGAGGCCGTGTTGGTAAAGCTACCCGGATTCAGCAACGCTTTGACCGGGCTTTATAACTTTATGGCTCTTGAGTATGCCAGAAATTTTTAGCTAACAGGCGGCATCTGCCGCTAGTTTGTTTCTTCAATAAAAATGTGTTATCATAATGATTGTGCGTTAAACTGAAAAAGTTCAACGTAGCAAACAAACCCAACCCAGCTTGTGCGCTCTTAGTTCAGTTGGTAGAACGCAGGTCTCCAAAACCTGATGTCGGGGGTTCAAGTCCTCCAGGGCGCGCTCGAAAGTAAAAACACAGCCCGAAGCAGTAGCACACCTGCTAACATAGCAGAAGGTGCTATTGATTTCGGGTGTAGTTGTTTTATACTTGCAGCTTTTTTGCTTCCAGTTAATATTTGATGGAGTTAAAGCTGTCAACCTGGATGAAAATTAGCAGAGTATAGCTGTATTGAAAAAGATGGGGGGATAAACGACCGTGGCCAAAAAGAATGAAGCAGAAATAGCAGAAACTCCAAGTGGGTTTAACTTCCTCAACTTCTTCCAAGGAACAAGAGAAGAACTAGAGAAAGTAGTTTGGCCCAGTCGCAAGCAACTAGTCAGCGAATCAGCTGCCGTGTTGTTAATGGTGACACTCTCAGCTTCTTTAATATATTTGGTTGATGGATTGTTTGCTTGGGCAGCAAAGCAGGTATTCTGATGACTTCTGCAACAGACGAACCAATGAACTCGGCGTTGCAGTCAGAGGAAACAGCAGAAGCAGCGTCAAAAGAAGCACGCTGGTATGCAGTACAAGTAGCCTCAGGCTGCGAAAAACGGGTTAAAACTAACTTGGAGCAGCGCATCCAAACTTTTGATGTGGGCGATAAAATTGTCCAAGTAGAAATCCCTCATACACCATCAGTGAAAATTCGCAAAGATGGTAGCCGTCATCATACAGAGGAAAAAGTATTTCCTGGCTATGTGTTAGTACGGATGATGTTGGATGATGATACTTGGCAAGTAGTACGCAATACATCCCATGTAATTAACTTTGTGGGAGCGGAACAAAAACGTGGCACAGGCAAAAGTCGTGGTCACGTTAAGCCATTACCCTTAAGCCACTCAGAAGTAGAACGCATATTCAAACAAACCACCGAACAAGAGCCAGTAGTCAAAATTGACATGGCCACAGGTGATAAGATAGTTGTGCTTTCTGGCCCATTTAAGGACTTTGAAGGTGAGGTAATTGAGGTTAGTCCAGAACGGAGTAAACTAAAAGCCTTACTATCGATTTTCGGGCGAGATACACCAGTAGAACTGGAATTTAATCAGGTAGAAAAACAGAGCTAAATACAAATGGCGAAGAAAGTAGTAGCGGTCATTAAACTGGCCCTGAATGCTGGAAAAGCCAACCCAGCACCCCCAGTTGGCCCTGCATTGGGTCAACATGGTGTGAACATCATGATGTTCTGCAAAGAGTACAACGCCAAAACAGCAGACCAAGCTGGTATGGTAATTCCTGTAGAAATTTCGGTTTATGAAGACCGGAGTTTTACATTTGTACTCAAAACCCCACCAGCATCCGTACTGATTCGCAAGGCAGCGAAAATTGAAAGAGGTTCTAACGAACCCAACAAAAAGAAAGTTGGCTCAATCACCACCGCCCAGTTGCGGGAGATTGCCCAAACAAAACTACCTGACCTCAACGCCAATGATATAGATGCGGCGATGAACATTGTGGCAGGGACAGCTAAAAATATGGGTGTCACCATCACAGATTGATGATGATGCGTTTTGAGCTAAAAATTCAGCTCAATCGAAAATCAATCCAAAATCTAAAATCCACGCATTGAATCGGGGGAGAAGCAAAGCTTCGCAAGTTACCCCAGGAGATAAAAATGACAAAAAAAGTATCCCGACGCTTGCAAGGACTGCAAGCCAAGGTAGAAGATAGAGAATATACACCTTTAGACGCTTTATTACTTCTGAAAGAAACTGCCACAGCTAAATTTGCGGAAGCAGCAGAAGCTCATATTCGCCTAGGTATTGATCCAAAATATACAGACCAACAATTACGTACCACAGTCGCACTACCCAAAGGTACAGGGCAAATTGTCCGAGTAGCTGTGATTTCTCGTGGTGAAAAAGTTTCCGAAGCCTCCAATGCTGGTGCTGACATAGTTGGTTCTGAAGAACTAATTGACGAAATCCAAAAAGGGCGCATGGATTTTGACAAATTGATCGCTACACCAGATGTAATGCCACAGGTGGCAAAACTGGGTAAATTGTTAGGTCCTCGTGGTTTGATGCCATCACCAAAAGGTGGTACAGTCACATTTGACGTAGCAAGTGCGATCGCGGAATTTAAAGCAGGTAAATTAGAATTCCGGGCTGACCGTACAGGCATAGTTCATGTTATGTTTGGTAAGGCAACCTTCGCGCCTGAAGATTTATTGATTAACCTGAAGGCGTTGCAAGAGACGATTGACCGTAACCGTCCTTCAGGAGCAAAAGGCCGCTACTGGCGTTCAATTTATGTGTCTGCCACGATGGGACCATCAATTAAACTCGATATTGCTGCTTTACGAGATTATAAACTGACTGAAGCTGCTTAATTAGCAAGTAGGAAGTGGGAAGTAGGAGATTACCCCCCACTCACCACTCTCCCCAAAATTTAATAAGCAAAGCCGGAGACAGCAGGTGCTAATCGCTTAATATCCTGCCTAGGTAAAGCTCTATTGCCAAAAATGAGACTCATAATTGTGTCTTATCATGGCAGCCAGAGTATTAATCCTCAACCCCGGCTAACATAGCTGGGGTTTGTTGTTATGCCCTAGTCAGATAAAAATCATCACAGAGAAATCGACAATTATTTTCGGGAGGTGAAACCGACATGGGTAGAACACTAGAAAACAAAAAAGAGATAGTAGCTGATCTCAAACAAACTTTGAGTCAGTCAACTTTGGCACTGGTAATTGACTACCAAGGGCTGACAGTTGCCGAAATTACCGACTTACGGCGGCGGTTGCGTCCCACTGGCACTAGCTGCAAAGTGACTAAGAACACTTTTATGGGTATTGCCATTCAAGACGATGAAAAATGGCAACCCCTGTCGGAGTTGTTGAAAGGTGCTTCTGCCTTTTTATTAGTTGAAGAAGATTTTTCTTCTGCAATTAAAGCTTATCAAGACTTCCAAAAAGCCTCTAAGAAGACAGAACTTCGCGGTGGTGTAATGGATGGTCGCCTGCTCCAAGCACCGGATGTCAAGGCTTTAGGAGACTTGCCATCTAAAGAAGAACTCATGGCTCAAATTGCTGGAGCTATCAACGCTTTGGCAACAAAAGTCGCCGTGGGTATCAACGAAGTTCCCAGTGGGCTGGCGCGTGCTTTGCAGGCTGTCGCTGATAAAGAAAATAGTGGCGATGAGAGTGCTAGTGAGGAATAGATAAAGGGTGATATAAACCCAATTACCTATTACACACTCAACAATTACCAAAAAAAACAATCAAAATTACGGGAGTAATATAAATGTCTGCAACAACCGATCAAATTCTAGAACAATTGAAATCTTTGACCTTGTTGGAAGCTTCCGAGCTAGTTAAGCAAATTGAAGAAGCTTTTGGCGTAAGTGCTGCTGCACCTGCTGGTGGAATGATGATGATGGCTGCTCCTAGTGCTGCTGCTGAACCAGTAGAAGAGAAGACCGAGTTTGATGTAATTTTAGAATCTGTACCAGCTGATAAGAAAATTGCTGTACTGAAAGTTGTACGGGAAATCACTGGTCTGGGTCTGAAAGAAGCGAAAGACTTGGTAGAAGCTGCACCTAAAGCAGTTAAAGAAGCGATCGCTAAGGATGCTGCTGAAGATGCTAAGAAGCGGATTGAAGAAGCTGGCGGTAAGGTAGCAGTTAAGTAATTAAGGCAGAAAGTAGAAGATATTTACATTTTACTTTCGTCATCAATTACTTAAATATTCTTGAATAAAAAAAGGGGTCTAATTAGACTCCTTTTTTGTTGCTAATCCAACGATATTAAACACGTTGTCATCTGGAAGCACGTAGATAGGGCGATCGCTCTTTTCCCCCTTTAGGGAGTTACAAGAACCCCACCCCCAACCCCCTCCCCGCAAGCAAGGAGGGGGCTATGATATACCTCATGTGATGAGGAAACGCTATAAGGAATGAAATGCTACTAACCCTGAAATGTCATTCTGAGTGGAGTCCTGAGCGAAGCGAAGGAACTGGAAGGAAGAATCTCGGACTGTCACCTGTCACCTGTCACCTGTCACCTGTCACCTATCATTTTTAATTGCTATTCTTTGCATCTGATTTAGGCGCGTTACTAAATAACCAAGAAAGCAGATTGGCAATTGTAGCGACACCAAAGGAGAATAGGGCAATAATCGCATCACGGGGTAAAAAGCTATCTAACCAACTACTTTGGATTCTAGAAACGGGAAAATCTTGGTCTAGTCCGATTTGAATTTGTTTAGTTCTGCCAGAGAAACGCGCCTCTATACCTTTTTTATCGGGAATAAGTTGTAAATGGCGGATGAGTTGAATATTTAGTGGCACATTAGGATCTTCTCCCATAAGAAATTGGTTATCTTGAATTTCTCTTTCCTGTTCTGCCATGCGAATTTTGCCTTCGATAATGGTAGAAACTTCTAAATCATCTCTGATGTCGCGGCTATTTCTATCTACACGGGAAAATCTCACATCTTTAGTGGCTATTTTTCCCCTAAACCATTGCTCTGATTGAGGTTTGGGAGGTTGGGATAGGGTAATGTAAATGTTGGTATTTTGTGCCAGTTCTAAATTAAATTCTTTATTGTTTGGGTTGACAATAAAATCTAATTGTGTTTGTTGATCTTGTTGTTGGGGTAAGTTTAAATCAGGTAATTTATAATTTTCTAAAATAACTTTGACTGGTTGTTCACCTAGGTAGATTTTTAAGGTGTTGAAGTTATTTTGATTTATTTGAGGGTTGGTTAAAAGAGAAAAAGCTAGTTGCTGACGATAAAAGTCATAATTTAATCCGGCTACTTTGGTTTGGGGTTGGATTCGCAGTTCTTCTAGGGTGATTTCGCTGGTTGTATCGGGATTAGCTGGAGTAATAATTAATTTACTCTTTCTGTCGGTAAGCTGGATTTTTAAAGAGTTTAATTGATTGAGTTGGGGCAATGATTCACTTTGAAAGCTACCAGTAAAAGTTAGTGTTTGGCTGCCTTCATTTTCTAGTTCTTTAATGTTTTTAATATTGCCAAGAAATAATTTAGGTTGCAGATCATTATAGGTAAAAGTCATTTCTTGAAAAATGAGATTACCTTCAAATATGTGTGTTCCTGGTAAAATGGCGGCAACGGTAACAACACTAAAAGCCAAAAGTGACAGCAACCCAAAAATAAAGGTTCTTCTTTGGGCTAGGTAGGTTTTAAGTTTTGGTAGCTGTTGGTTAATTTTTTTAGTATTGACACGCAAAAAATTGACTAATTTAGTGAGGTTAATTTTACTGATCAGACTCCGTATGATGTTGATGAAATTGCGAGATTGTTGTCTGGCTTTGTGCCGAGATGCCATGTTTTATTTCAACCAATTGGGGTTATGTTCAAATATAATTCGTCTTTCCAGGCGATCGCTAGGTTGATTTCTGCGTTCAATATTAGCAATATAGTGCAGTTCGTAGCGACCGGCTGGGGCTTTTTGTCCATCCCATGTGAACATAATTTCACCGCTTTTGGCGTTGGGGCTGGATGTGCTGTAAATTGGTTTTTTGCCTACTGGGCTGATTCTAAAGCTGGTGAATCTGACTCGATTTTCGGAATAAAAGACAAATTCATATTTACCAGAAGTTTGCCCCAAAATCACGGGAACATACACATTTTGAGAACCAAGGTTATAGGCAGCTACAGCACGAAGTTTGTTAGCTGGGATTTTTGCTTCTCTGAGAACGTAAGTATTCCAGCTAAAGCGGAAATTTGCACCTTTGTTAGATAATGACAAGTCATCTAATTGATAGTGATAATTGTCTCCTAATGATTTAACTATGACTTGGGGATTGTTACCGCCACGGATGCGGGGAACTTGTAATGTCAGGTTTTTGCCGAAGCTGGTAAGGTTGCGGGTGGCGATGGAAATTAGGTTCAAGCTATTGCCGCTTAGGGGTTCGAGTTTGATGCCTTCACAACGGTTGGGGGGTTGGCGACGGATGTAATCGGTAGAACGGGGGTTGCCGGTGGGGCAAGTAGCAGTTGCCGGGAGATGGCTGAGGCTGAGGATAAATAGGGTAGCAAAGGCGATGTGTAGTTGATGTTGGAAACCCCTCTCCAAAGACGCGGAGCGGCTTCTCGCTAGAGTACCTCTCCCCTGCAAGGAGAGAGGCTTTGATTCCTGCTCCCCTCTCCCCTGCCAGGAGAGAAGCTTTGATTCTTGCTCCCCTTCCCTTGTAGGGAAGGGGTTGGGGGTTAGGTTTGAGAGAAAGTTACACATAGCGTTAGTAAGAATAGTTTGATAATTCATAGTTGGTTGAAAGTAATATTCCAGGTGGATAGTAGTTGTTTAACTTCGGAGATGGGGTAGGCGAAACTTCGCGTTTCTCCTTTTTTGCGGCTAATGATGATGCCTACTAGGCGATTTTGGGAGTCGAGTACAGGACTGCCAGAGTAACCGGGTTTGAGTTCGGCTTGGGAGATTTCTAGTTTTTGGTTTTCATGGCTGCTAATTGTTCCTGGTACTATTGACCATGACCTATCTTCATTTCGTTGAGCAGAATGCCCAATAATTTGAATGGGTGTTTTGGGTTTGATGGCGGTTGCAGAGATGGCTAGAGGTTGGATATCTTCTGGCAAGTTACCGCTAACTTCTAAAACAGCTAGATCAAGTCCATTTAGAGGGGTCATTTTGAACAGTTGGGCATTTCGACGCATTCGCACACGGTTTTGTGGCGGGGAACTGAAAAATTCCACTTGCATATTTTTACCTTGTTCATTGCCATCAAAAATCACATGACGATTGGTGAGGATTAATGTCCGGTTGGCTTCTCTGTGAATGACTACGCCAGTACCAATCTCTGTTCCTTGACGTTCTAGGCTGAAAAACTCGGCAGTGATGAGTACCACAGAACGCTTAATGGGTAATGTGGGGTCATTTTTGGGCAACCATTGGCGATCGTCTTCTACGCTGGCTAGTTTATTTTGTTGTTCAGTCCATAATCGCCGTGCTTCTCTATTGTTGTTACTGGCATAGATAAAATTGGGGTCAATTGCTTCTGATTTGTCGAAATGTTCTATGGCTTTTTGAAGTTTCCCCTGTTGTTGGAATACTAACCCCAAACCATTGTTAGCACCAGTATGAGCAGTAGTAAGAGTTGCAAAAGTATCTTCTGGTAATGTTAGGGCTTTTTGGTAGGCGGCGATCGCTTGGTCTAATTTGTTTTGTTCACTCAGGGTATAGCCGAGAGCGTAGTAAGCATCGGCATTGTTAGGGTTGAGTTGAATCGCTTTTTCGTAGGCGGCGATCGCTTGGTCTAATTTGTTTTGGTTTCTCAGGGCAATGCCGAGATTGTTGTAAGCATCGGCATAGTTAGGGTTGAGTTGAATCGCTTTTTCGTAGGCGGCGATCGCTTGGTCTAATTTGTTTTGGTCATACAGGGTATTGCCGAGATTGTTGTAAGCTATGGCAAAGTTAGGGTTGAGTTGAATCGCTTTTTCGTAGGCGGCGATCGCTTGGTCTAATTTGTTTTGGTTTCTCAGGGCAATGCCGAGATTGTTGTAAGCATCGGCATAGTTAGGGTTGAGTTGAATCGCTTTTTGGTAGGCGGCGATCGCTTGGTCTAATTTGTTTTGGTCATACAGGGTATTGCCGAGATTGTAGTAAGCAGTGGCATCGTTAGGGTTGAGTTGAATCGCTTTTTGGAAGGCGGCGATCGCTTGGTCTAATTTGTTTTGGTTATATAGGGCATTGCCGAGATTGTTGTAAGCTTTGGCATAGTTAGGGTTGAGTTGAATCGCTTTTTCGTAGGCGGCGATCGCTTGGTCTAATTTGTTTTGGTTATATAGGGAATTTCCCAAGCCGTTGTAAGCAGTAGCTAAGTTAGGGTTGATTTGCAATGCTTTCTTGTGCTGTGCTAATGCCTCCTCTGGTTTCCCTTGAGCATTTAGCACATTACCTATGCCTGCGTAAGCTTCCGCATCATTGGGATTAAGTTGTAAAGCTTTTTGGTGCGCTGCTAATGCCGCATCTAATTTTCTTTGTCGCCGCAAAGCATTACCCAAATTGTTATAGGCTTTGCCATTATTAGGTTCGAGTTGCAAAACTCTACGCCAAATTCTCTCGGCTTGGGAGTGATTAAATAACGTTTCTGCGGCTTCACCTTGTTTAAATAGTTGTTCAATAGTGTTTTGAGCAACTACAAGCTGGGGTGTGGATGCTAAAGATAAAATTAAGAATAAATTAGTAAATATACGATAGCGCATAAGAATACTAATGCTTTCTCAAATTTTATCAGTACCTACGTGAATATTGCCATATCA
The DNA here is from genome assembly GCF_022063185.1 of Nostoc sp. UHCC 0870. NCBI lineage: Bacteria > Bacillati > Cyanobacteriota > Cyanophyceae > Nostocales > Nostocaceae > Nostoc > Nostoc sp. UHCC 0870. The sequence continues at coordinate 4,243,031 of NZ_CP091913.1, forward strand.
GTTATCAGCCTTTGATACTCGTGAATGAGGATGTGAACTCCGTCGATGAGGATATTTTGCTGACGGATGAGGATATTTTGCTGACGGACGAGGATATTTTGCTGATTGATGAGGATATTTTGCTGATTGATGAGGATATTTTGCTGACGGATGAGGATATTTTGCTGGCGGATGAGGATATTTTGCTGATTGATGAGGATATTTTGCTGATTGATGAGGATATTTTGCTGGCGGATGAGGATATTTTGCTGGCGGATGTGCTTGGCAATTTAATCTAGGACAGACCTAACCCCCAGCCCCTTCCCTACAAGGGAAGGGGAGCAAGAATCAAAGCCTCTCTCCTTGTAGGAGAGAGGTTTGGAGAGAGGTCAGAGTACATCAATACAAAAGCGATCGCCTCAAATTATCTTAATTGGGCGATCGTTTTGTTTTTGCTGAAGTTGGGTTTAGCGATCGTATGAACAATCTGCATCAGGCGATCGCTTTGTTTTTGCTGAAGTTGGGTTTGGCGATCGCATTAACAATCTGCATCAGGCGATCGTTCTTTTTTCCCTTTAGTGAGGTACGGTGTACACACAAGTGCTACCCACATACATTTCAGAACCTTGAGAAAATTCTCAACTGTCATGTTGAATGTAGCGACAGCGAAATGAAACATCTAGAGACTACGGTGCAAGTCCGAGATTCTTCCTTCCGCTCCGCTCCACTCAGAATGACATTGAAGGGCTATAAAGCAAGTCGTGAATGGGATTTTAAGACTTGTGTGTACACGGTAGCTTTAGTGAGTTACTACCAAAGTTGATTATCTGACAGAGAATGCTTCACTGAATCGACGAGTTACAGGTTCTATGATAAAAGTCAAAATTGATTTTTTACGCGTCACAATTTCACCTGTAGCTGCCATTCCTGGGGTAAATGCTACCTCCTCTCCTCGAACATTGAGAGAGTGTTTTTTCAGTTTGATTCTAGTAGGAAAAACTAAACCTAAATCTTTATCAACAGTAGCGTTGGGACTGACTTGGACAACTTCACCATCAATAGTCCCAAATTCTTGGAAGGGGAAGGTGGCGATTTTTACTTTTGCTTTCATTCCTTTTTGGATAAAGCCAATATCGCGGTTGAGGACTTTCACTTCTAACTGAATTTCTTCCCCTTCCGGTAAGATTGACAGCAATTCTTCCCCTGCTTGTACTGGCCCTTTAGTGGCTTTAATTTTATAGATAGTACCTGCTACTGGAGCTTTGATAGTTTCTCCATCTTTTTCTTTTCTGGCTTGCTCCAACTGACCAGATATATTAGTGAGTTCTTCTTGACGCTGATTTATCTGAGTTAAAATTTCGCTCTTGCGTTCTGATGCTACACGTTGTGCTTGACTACGGGCGGCTTGGTAGGCTTCTTCGACTTGGCGAATTTCTTGAACTTGAGCTGCTATATCTTTTTGTAGGGATGTAACTCTGTCTTGAGCTTCTGTTAATCTATTTTGGGCATTTGTTACTTCGTCTTTAGCCCTGGTAATATCTGTCTGGGCGCGAGTTAATCTTTCTTTTGCTTCTAGATAATCGACTCTAGGAACAGCACCAGGCGTAATCAGAGTACGAAGATTTTCTTCGCGGCTTTGGGAAATTTCTAGATTACTTTCTACCTTGACACGGATGTTTTCGGCATTGACAAGGTTTGTTTTAGCATTAATAACGCTGGTTTTGGCACTGGCGAGATTATCTTGCAATCGTGTAAAGCGGACTTTTGCTTGGTCGATAAGTGCTTTTTGACGATTAGCTTCTGCTTCGGCGGAGGCTTGGCGTGCTTGATAGTCACGCAGACGAGATTTTAATAGTTCATCTTGGATGTCTGTAGTGGTAGTTTGACCGCCGGTGCGTTCTGCTTGCAAACGCTGCAAGTCTTCTTGAATTAATTTGGTGCTTTGAGCTAGGCGTGTGACATCAGTTTGTTTGAGGTCTGGGTCGCGCTGAATCAGGATTTGTTCTTTGGTGACGCGATCGCCTTCTTTCACCTTGATAGAAACAATATCCCCATTACCTAGAGATGTAACTGGGCGTACTTGGGTGGAAGCGATTAATTCCCCTTGTCCAACAGCCACTTCGTCGATTTCCGATAAACCAGCCCAGGCGATCGCGCCAAATACTACTAAGCTAATTGTTCCTGCTAATAATCTGGTGTAAAGCGGCGGTAATTCCTTAATGGCTTTACCCAGTTCGTAGGATAGTTGGTCTTCTGGTCTAGCAAATTGCTCTTTGGTTTGACGTGCTTGAGCAGCATTGGCTGCTAGGGAATTTTTCATAATTAGTGGGGGTATAGGGGTGTAGGGGTGTAGGGGTATAGGGGATTGGTATTTTGTTATATCCTATGACCCATTCCCTAGGCCCCATAAGTAAACTTAAACTGCTAAATATCGCCGTAAAAAACTTTCTAGGGTTTCTAAAGAGAAATTGAAAGTTTGCTCTATGTTAGCTATTTCCTCTTTTCTACAGAAAAACTCATTGGACAGTAATGTCCGAAAAGTTCCTAAAGCCTGTTGTGCTTTCGGGTTAATTAATCCCAAAACACCCCTTAAACCATCCACTACCAATAATGGGGAGTGAATCACGATTGGCTCTTTATTAAAGATGCGACTAAAAATTTGGGGAATATCTTCACGGAATAAAATCTCTGAACCTCCGACTGGAAATATTTGATTCAGTGCGCCTGGAACGCTTACAGAATCTACTATTATCCTGGCTAAATCATCCGTACTGACGATGGAAGTTCGATTTTTGGGATCGCCAATCAATAGATATAACCCTGTTTCGCGGAATCTTTCTGCCAAGGGGAGCAAGTTAGATGCTAATCCAGCCGGACGTAAAATAGTGTAATTGATGCCACTAGCCGCTAAATAGCGTTCTACAGCCCGTTTAGCTTTGAACACGGGAGCATCTTCATACCCTCGTTCAGCTCCTAGTACAGAAATAAAGACGAAGTGTTGCACTCTATTGGCTTTTGCCTGATCAATAAGTTCAATATTAGCCCGGTAATCTAGGGCAAGAGCATCACTATCAGAACCGTGAGTGCTGATTACATATTGAACACCCTGACAAGCTTTGGCAATATCTTTTTCATACCTTAAATCACCGATGAAGATGTCTGCGCCTCGGTGTTCTAATTCGCCATAACGCGACGTGAGGCGGACAAATGCCCGCACAGACTGCTCCCGTTGGCGTAGGAGTCGCACAACTCGACGACCAATATCTCCCGTTGCTCCAGTTACCAAAAACATAATTATTAGGGATTGGGGATTGGGCAATATCTAATCTAAAATCTCAACTTGAAAATTCCACAATTACCGGCGTATGGTCGCTGGGTTGGGGTAGTTTTCTAGGGGTGATGTCAATAGTGCAGCTTTTTGCTTGCTCGTATAATACAGATGTCAGATAGTGATGATCAATGCGCCAACCCAAGTTGCGACGGAAGGCGGCGGTGCGATAGTCCCACCAACTGAAGTTTCCGCCTTCATTAGTAAATTTACGAAAGGCATCAGCAAAGCCTAGTTCTAGAACATCTCGTAAGGCTTGACGCTCTGCTTCAGAGGCCATGATGTGATTTTCGGCTTTGACTTGTTCGTGAATATCTCTGGCTTCTAGGGCAATATTAAAGTCGCCACACATACAGATGCTAGGTTCAGATTGCAGAAGTGTTTGCAAATATTCCCGCAGCACTGTCAACCAGCGTAGTTTAAATTCGTACTTCTCGCTGCCCACGGATGAACCATTGGGAACATAGAGGTTCACAATCCGCACACCATCTATTACACCAGTGATTACCCGTTTTTGCTCGTCCCATGCTGGATCAATATCTGGTAAAACTGCTGTGAATCCGGTAGTAACATCTTTAAGTGGTTGCTGACTAATGAAGGCCACACCGTTATAGGCTTTTTGTCCTGACACATACAGGTGATAGCCTAAATCTTCTAAAGGCGATCGCGGAAAATCTGCATCTACAACTTTGGTTTCTTGCAAACAGAGAACATCTACGGGATTTTGCCTTAACCAATCAATAACCTGTTCTAGACGAGTGCGAATTGAGTTGACATTCCAAGTAGCGATTTTCATTAGTTAATTAACAGTGTCTGTATAGAGAACAAATTTTTAACGATGATTTTTTAGAATTATTTAATATTTATCAGGTTTCTTTATTTTTAGCCATTTTCTCTAAATGGACACCATAAAAAATTGATCCCATCTATAATTTTTAGTATTGTTAGCTACAAAATTTCACTATATTGTGAGTTCTGCTACAAAATATTTTACTAGTTTCTGATCCCCAAGGTAGATGAAACTTAGAATACATGAGTTATATTTAAAAGGCGGTGGGTTAGTGGCTATGACGTATGATCTCAAATTAACCAAGATTACCCTTTAAGGAGTCTATTAGGTTAATTTAAATTGCAAAATTGTCAGTAATAATTTTATTTCCTCATAATATTATTAAAGATTTTATTGTGGGGAGCATCTTACCGACAGAACCAAAACAATTTATGAAAATCGCTCAAGTTGCCCCCCTGTGGGAACGAGTTCCACCTCCCAATTATGGAGGGATTGAACTGGTAGTGAGTCACTTGACCAATGAATTAGTACGTCGTGGTCATGAGGTTACATTATTCGCTTCTGGTGATTCTCAAACCTTGGCTAATTTAGCAGCAGTTTACCCACGTGCATTACGCTTCGACAATACAGTCCAAGAGTATGCCGTGTATGAAATGCTAGAACTTAGTCAAGTTTACCAACAAGCAGAGAAATTTGACCTGATTCATTCTCATATAGGGATTTCGGCATTACCCTTGGCGAGTTTGGTTTTAACTCCGACTGTACACACTCTGCATGGTAGTTTTACTAAAGATAACCAGAACCTTTTTAGTTATCACCAAAAACAGCCATACGTCAGTATTAGTAACGCCCAGCGTCAAATTCATCTCAACTATATTGAAACCGTTTATAACGGGATTGAACCAGCAGATTATCCATTCATTGCCCAACCGCAAGAACCGCCTTACTTAGCATTTTTAGGGCGATTTTCTCCCGAAAAGGGGCCACAATATGCGATCGCAATGGCTAAAAAAACTGGCTGGAAATTGAAGATGGCGGGGAAAGTTGATGTAGTCGATGCCAATTTTTTTGAACAAGAAATTTTTCCCCAGATAGACGGGCAGCAGATAGAATATTTAGGCGAAATTAACCATACACAAAAAGCTCAATTACTTGGTAACGCTGCAATAACTCTTTTTCCTATTAGCTGGCAAGAACCCTTTGGGTTAGTGATGATTGAATCAATGGCAACTGGTACACCAGTAATCGCCATAAATCGAGGTTCTGTAACAGAGGTGATAGAACAAGGCAAAACAGGTTTTATTTGCGAAACCTATGATGAAATGGTTCAGATGATTCCGGCGGCTCTGGAATTAAATCGTCGCCAGTGTAGAGAATATGTAGAAGACAAATTTAGTGTTATCCAAATGGTTAACAAATATGAAGCCGTCTATGAACAAGTGATCAATAATCAAATCCAATTAAGCAGTTATATTCATGCGGCTCAAATCTAATTTTAAACAACAACTTTTTTTAACATTTTTCAACAATAATTTCTTGAAGAGGAGATTGGTATGATGAGTATGCGAGTAAACAATTGCCCATGTTGCGGTGGTTCTCTCCTGCGCCACGTTCGTCACAATGAATTGTATTGGTTCTGTTTGTCTTGTAGACAAGAAGTTCCGCTTTTAAATACTAATCGCTTACCAAATGTGGATACGCGCAATACTGGTGTTGTTGCTCAATCGTCTGTGAGTGCTGAGTTGTGAGTGCTGAGTTGTGAGTGCTGAGTTGTGAGTGCTGAGTTGTGAGTGCTGAGTGCTGAGTTGTTTCTCTCTCGTGTACTGTAATCTCTTGGGTTTTCAATGTGTAGTTTTTGGCTCTACCTGATAAAATCAGGTGGAGCTAAATTATGGGGTAGAAGGCTGTGTTAGCAGCATTACTATATGGTCAAGAAGATTTACGCTTAGAACAAGTTGCAGACCCCTATCCAGATGTAAGTGAAGTAGTAATTAAAGTAGGGGTTGCTACTACTTGTGGTACAGATTTAAAAGTGTGGCGGCGTGGTGGTCATGCCAAGATGTTGAAACCGCCAACTTTGTTTGGTCATGAAGCCGCAGGACAGATTGTTGCAGTGGGTGCAGGTGTAACAGGTTGGCAAGTAGGCGATCGCATCATTGCTAATAATTCTGCCCCCTGCATGAAATGCTTTTTTTGTCAACGCCAAGAATATTCTCTATGTCCGCATTTAACTTGGAATAACGGCACATTTGCGGAATATTTGAAAATTCCTGCCCCGATTGTGCAGCATAATATGTTGCGTGTTCCTGATGATTTGCCGTTAGAATTGGCGGCTATGACTGAACCATTGGCTTGTGTGCTGCATGGGGTCGCCCGTTCTAATGTTAAACCCAAAGATAGAGTTGTGGTTTTAGGAGATGGGGCAATTGGGTTGATGTTTGTTGCAGCGTTGGCGGATACTACTGAGGTGCTGCTGTGGGGAGGTAATGACCACAGACTAGAAATTGGTCAAAAACTGGGTGCAGCTAAAACCTTTAATTATCATCAAATTACCGATATTCCTGGTGTGGTGAAAGAACTAACCCCAGGTTGGGGTGCAGATGTGGTGATTGAAGCAACGGGAGTACCCAGCGTTTGGGAAACTGCGATCGCCTGCGCTCGTCCTGGTGCTACAGTCAATTTATTCGGTGGTTGTCCACGAGATACAACAATTACGGTCAACACAGAACAATTACACTACAGCGAACTCACCTTAAAAGGCGTATTTCATAACACCCCCGAATATGTGCGGGCTGCGCTGTCATTGATTGCTAGTCGTAAAATCCCCTTTGAATTATTGATTAGTGAACAGCGACCATTAAAAGATTTAGAACAGGTTTTTCATGATATGAAAGCGCGGAAAGTAATAAAAGTGGCTATTAATCCTTAATAATAAAATAAGGTATTTAATATGGCACTAATAAGTTTATTAATTATAGGTTTTCTTCTGGATTTGCAAATAGAGATGTTAAATTACGTCTGGCACTGACAACTCTAACAATTTCAATTCCGTCGTTAGTAGTTATGTAGAAAATAATATATCCATCTAATGGAAGTCCTCTTAAGTCTGGAAGCAAATCTTGGTATTTTCTTCCCATATGAGGAAAGTTAACGAGTTGTTGACATTTTTGATTAAACGCATATAAAAGTCGTTCACCAGCCTCAACATTTTCTACCGCGAAGTAATCTGCAATAGCTTGTAAATCACGAGAAGCAGGTAGTGAGATAATATACCGATTCATTTCTCAGCCTTTTTTGCTTGCTGCAACTGTGTTAAAAGCTGATTCACAAAAGTTTCACCATCAATTCCTTCTCCCCTTTCAAGTGATGCTATACCTTCATCAATCTTGGTGCGAGTTTCTTCCAGCCACCCTTGATTAGAAATAGTCTCTTCTTCTAAAAGGCGTAATGCACTTTTAATTACTTCATCAACGCTGTGGAATCTACCTGTGGCTAGCAAAACTTGAATTATCTGTTCTTGCTCTGGGCTTAAGGTAATACTCATAAATATTCCATTTCTTGCCTTTCTCTTATGATAGAGCGTATATATAGCGTTGCCTTGTCTGCTGAGGTACAAATTTAACGGTTGTCAAGACACATTACCCTTCTAATTTGACATTATCTTTCTATAAAACGGGAATCCTATAGTTATCCCTTCATTGTCACCACACAATGAAGAAATTTCTCTGTGAGTCCCGTATAAGAAAATGCTCAAAACATCTCAGCTTAACTTTTTGATTTGCGCCTGTTCTCTAGTTTCTGGGCTAGGCGTGGGAATGGTATTTGATACCAAAGCGAATGCTTTACCAGGACAAAGTACAGAGGATGTTGGTACTTGGATTAAAGCCCATCCCACCTTACGCCCTGGTAGGGGAGAGAAATTATATATTCAAAAAAGTGATACAGCAGCCCAGCGATTTACTTTTCAGGCTTCCGTGTTGCCTCCTGGTAGAGTAGAATTCAGCAAAGACCGGAGTAGGATTCGCTACGAGCGTCTAGCTATGTACGATGCTGTTAATGGCATGAGCTTTCAGCGTTTGCAAGAATCATTGCGGGTAATTTACGGTTTAGATATTTATCAAGACTTTAAAAATGCCCAAACTATATATGAATATCCTAACCAGAGTGCAATTAACTCGGCGCGTTTTGCGAAAACTCCTATTAGAGAAGCTTTAAGGGGAGAATTACGAGTAGGCGATCGCTACGCCTATTGGGTAGAAATTGCCCAACCACGAACTGGTAAAGCTTTCACAGGACAAATGACTGTTTTACTCAAAACTGACTTAGATAAGTTAGAAGCAGAACTGCGAAATCGTTAGTTAGTCTATGACAGCCCTAATTTGTTTTGAGAAACTAGAACCCCGACTTTTCAAAAGAGTCGGAGTTTTGTTGTTCAGATTGCTGATTTTTGCACTTGCAACTGAGAATCACCCACTTGGCTAGGCTACGTTAATTAGTGTATAAATTGACGTTGTTGATTGCTGAGTAGGATTAATTTCAATTGGTTTTAATCATCCGTGAACCTGCTACCTCTGAAGAGATAGAGGAAATGCTGAAAACTTGGGACGTATTTATTAAGATAGCAGTAGACATAGAACGCAAAATTCTTGCAGGTGGAGGCGTTCGCCACTACGAATGTGAACAAGAGTTGCTGAAAGACGGTAGCAGACAAAAGGATATTTGGGGTGCTGATTGGTCTCCTTACACTGAGGAAATCGTGTTTGAGTCAATCATCAATATCCGCCCTAGCCAAAACAACCGTAGTATGATCATCCAATCTCCACAAATTCGAGAACAAGTTAATCAAATTACCAAACGATTGCTAGGAGGATTGTAATGCCAAACTGGAGTGCAATTGAAGCTATTTTTGTACGCCAACCCCACGCACAACAGTTGGGAGAATTGGCAGCTTGTTTAGCACGCCTCAACTCTTGGTCACAAAAAAATGCTAACCGTGAATTAGTTCCAGTATTGTTGGAAGAAAGTTTGTTGTATTTGTCTTTGGTACAACAAAAAAATGAGACAAATAATTTTGAATTAAATCAACTCCAAGACTTGCTACAGGGCTGGAAACAAGATTGGATAAATATTTGGGACAAGCCAACAGAGACAGCACGTATTGCATCTGCTGCATCTAATTGGTCACAGCGAGTATTGGATATGTCTGGGTTGCTGACCTCTGAATCTATGAGTGCTTAGTCTCAAGTTATCTATTTCCTACTTCCTAAAAACTTCCAGAAGGTGGAGTTTGCCAAACGCCAGAAAAAATACTTTCTACAGCTAAAGCGATTCTCAGCAAATCTTCCTTGAGTAATGGCGGCCAATCTACACCAGCCCTTCGCCCTGCTACAAATAGCTGTTGCGCCTTAATACTTAATTGATAAAGGGCAAAAGTTAATTCTCTATCTAGGCTGGGGGATTCTTTCAGTGCTTCAAATACAACCTTCAAAGCTAATAAAATCGAAGTGATTTGACCGGGTACCGGTGGCTTTCCCCACTTCATCCGCGTCAATAGGGCATCTGGGTTATCCTCAGTTGCTATTGTTTGCCCTACTAGAAGTTTGCGAGCTGTTTCGTAATTCATCTATCCAGCGTAGCGTAAGTTTTTACACAGTATAGATACTTGGTTATGCGCTATCTTTTGCTATCTGGAATGTCACCGTTTGGTGCTAAGTCCTCAAGGGCAATGTCTGACGACAAGCCAATTTAATCTACGCATCCCGTAAGCCTAGGATAAATATATCCTTATATGTTGTGTATAACATTAAGATTCCGCTTGAATTTGTCTGACAACTGTCAAGGCGGAATAACTTACCCCGGCTGTACCTTCTCCTGGATGGGTGGAGTCACCAACTAACCATAAATCTTGGATGGGTGTCCGATTAGCAAAACCAAAGGGGCCAAAGGTGGGGATTCTTTGACCAATACCGCCAACTATACCGCGATCGCGCGCAGTATAGTAAGCAAAAGTTCGGGGCGTAGCGGCTTCTTGATAAACTATGGTTTCTGGTTTGAGATAAAAGTATTGTGCTAGTTTTGCGATCGCTTCTTGGGTAAACTTTTGTTTGAGTCCTGAATAATCTTCAGTACGCCTCCACTGTTCAGGGTCTACAAAGGATGAGGCGATAATTGTGGCTTTCCCTGCTGGTGCGCGACCATCACCCGCGTGACTGACAGAGACAAACAAAGAATTATTTTCGCCAATCTCTCCATCAGCATCATACAGAAACTGTAAGTGGGGCGGACAATCCAGAGGTATAGCACTAGCATCTACACCCAAATACACCACAAACGCACCAGATGCAGAAGGTAGCTTTTCTACACGCTGTTGATAACCTGATGGTGCGGATTCTCCTAGGAGTTGTACTAAATTTTGGACAGTGACGTTAGCAACTACATGATCTGCTGTTTCTGTCCAGACTTCGCCTGTTTTTTGATTCCTAATCACAACAGCCGTAGCTTTGCCATTCTCAACTTTGATGTGTTCGACAGTGTGGCGCATTAATAATTTACCACCGTCTCTTTCTAAAGCTTCAACTAGGCGATCGCTTAATACCTGCATACTACCCTGAAGATGAAATAATCCTTGGGGTAGTTGGGATACACTCAAGGCTGTAGCGGCGTAAAGTAAAGCCGTTTCTTCAGCACTGACTTGAGAATATAGCTTCAGTTGTAAATCTAAAAATGTCCGCAGTCGTCGGTCATTTCCCAACCCAAATAACCTTAAAGCATCACCTACAGTGAACAAAGTGAAGGGTGCAGTAATAAATGTACTCGGACGCACTGCTTGAATTAACTGACCTAAATCCCACAAATTGCGGGGAGGTAGCACAGGGTCACGTCCTTGGAATTCCCAACTGGCGTTAAATAAAGTTGCCATCAGTTGCCAAAAAGGTGCGCTACCAGGAAACTGCCTTTGTCGTTCTGCTTGCCATTTTTCAGGGTCACGCCAGACATTAATCGGTGTATTTTCTCCAGGTAAAAAGACTGCACAAGCTGGGTCACAAGGGATTGCATCTGGTAACTCGATTTCTAATTCGGAAAATATCCGATGATGGATTCCTCCAGGTTCTAACCCTGCTACCTGGGTTGCGCCAACATCAAAGGTAAATCCTTGGCGTTTGAATGTAGAAGCACACCCGCCTGGAACAAGGGCTTGGTCTAGAATTAACACGCTGTAACCACGATGGGCTAATAATGCAGCCGCCGTCAGTCCACCAATTCCCGCACCAATGACGACTACACGAGGTTTACTTTGATCAACAAAAATATTAGACATTAATATGAGCGTTACAAAAATTAATATTGTTACTCATAATTTTACCGCCATTTTCTGAGCGGATACCAATCTTCTCAGTATGAAAGCTGCATTAGTCAGGAAATTAACTTTGAGAAACTACCCAAAAGCTGGTAGCGTCTAACAAAGGATAATATTTTTGTGGACGTGAGAGCTTGAAAAGTCGTTCTAATTACTGGCAACTGCTGCCCTATATTAGACCCCAGTGGCAGAATCTTACTAAGGGACTAGTCGGCATTGTGGGATATGTGCTGGCGACGCTGACGCTAATTAATTTTGCAGGGAAGTTAGCAAATCCTTTTGGTGAAGGTAATGTAGTAGCGATCGCACAATTAGCGGCAATTTTGGCCTTAGTGTTTCTTGTCCGTGGCGTTTTTCAGTCTGTGCAAGACATTTATATGTCGAAAGCAGCTTTAAGAGTCGCTTTCTATCTCCGCAAGCAAGTGTACACCCACTTACAAAAATTAGATTTAAGCTATTTTGAAACCGCCAAAGCTGGTGATTTATCTTACCGCCTCACCGAAGATATTGATCGGATTGGTGAAGTCATCCATAAACTGTTTCACGACTTTCTTCCTTGCGTGTTGCAATTGATAGCTATCCCCATATATATGATTTACCTCAACTGGCAACTCACCCTAGCTACAGTGATAGTTGCGCCGTTAATGGGTGTATTAATCGGTTGGTTTGGGGAACGTTTACGTAAATATGCGTTAAAAAGTCAAAATCGCGTATCCGATTTATCGGCAATTCTCACAGAAGTTTTTAGTGGGATTCGCCTAATTCGAGCGTTTGCGGCTGAAAAGTACGAAGTTGCTAGATTTAGCCATGAAGCAGAACGCAGCTTTCAAGCAAAATACTCAGCCGAACGCCTGAAAGCTGTGCAGATTCCCATCATCGGATTTTTGGAAGCTTTAAGTGCTTTATCCCTAATTTTGGTGGGAGCATGGCAAATTCAGCAAAAAAATTTAACCGTGGGGGAGTTTTTCAGTTACCTAACCGCCGCAGGTTTATTAATTGATCCCATTGGTCATGTTACCAACAACTACAACGAATTTAAGCAAGGGGAAGCCTCTGTAGACCGGATTTTTGAATTGATGGCGATACAGCCAACGGTGACAGAAAAGCCTAACGCGATGAATTTACCCCCAGTGGAGGGTAAAGTTGAATACCGTCATATCACCTTCGCTTATAAGCCAGGGGAATCGGTCTTAAAGGATATTAATTTATTAGCGATGCCAGGGGAAGCGATCGCTCTTGTCGGTGCGTCTGGTGCTGGTAAAACCACCTTCGTTAATCTTCTCCCCCGTTTTTACGATCCCACAAATGGGGAAATCTTGATTGATGGCGTGAATATACGAGATGTCTCTTTAGAGAGTTTACGGCGACAAATTGGCATAGTTCCCCAAGAAACCATCATGTTTTCTGGGACTGTTGCTCAAAATATTGCTTTTGGACAAAATTTCTATGACTTAGAAGCAGTTGCAGAGGCGGCGAAAATTGCTAACGCCCATCAGTTTATTACCCAGCTACCAGAGGGCTATCAAACTTGGGTAGGTGAAAGGGGTGTAAATTTATCTGGTGGACAAAGACAAAGAATTGCGATCGCCCGTGCTGTATTGCTGAACCCACGGATTTTAATTTTAGATGAGGCGACATCAGCCTTAGATTCCGAGTCAGAAGCCTTGGTACAGCAAGCCTTAGAAAGACTCATGCAACAACGGACAGTATTTATTATTGCCCACCGTTTAAGTACAGTCAGAAAGTGCGATCGCATTTTAGTATTAGAACGAGGACAAATTGTAGAGTCAGGAACTCATGAAGAATTATTAGCCCTTGAGCGTCGCTATGCAAGGTTCTATACTCAGCAATTTAGTCATTAGTCAAGTCGCTTCTCTACGAGACGCTACGCGAACGCTCCAATTCAAAATTCAAAATTCAAAATTCAAAATTCAAAATTAAAGACAATTAGTGTCCGATTGAACTCACCCCTAATTGTTCGCGTAGCGTCCCGTAGGGAAGACCGCCAAATCATTCGCGCAGCGTCTGTCTACGACACGCTGCGCGAACGTAGAGAAGATTGTGGCTCTTTCTTGTACCCACAATTAATTAATTTAAAATTATTTCCATTCTTCCTAACAGAATTTTGAATTTTGCATTTTGAATTCAAAAAAGGTCATTTCTACCTTCCAGTCCCCAGTCCCCAATCCAATCCCCAATCCCCAATCCCCAGTACCCAGTCCCCAGTCCCTAACTCCGAATTACCTCAACTTGCTGTTGCTGTTCTTTTAACCAACCTTCAAATAATTCATTCAATAGACGCGCCTTCATAGGATCATCTAGTTGGGCGGGGATAAACTTCTCCACACGCACAATTACCAACCACTCTGCAATGCGGGCTGGGGGTGAGATTTGATTGGGTTGACAATTAGTAAGTAGTTGTACCATTGTGGGATGAAGCGTGTTGAGTTCCACAGGCCCTACTAAGCCCCCAGTTTGAGCTTCTGGTCCTTGTGAATACTTCTGTGCTACATCTGCAAAAGATTGTTCTTTAGCTTGAAGTCGAAAGTATAGTTCTTGCGCTAGTCCAGCATCTTGAGTCCGTAGCAGAGAATATATAACTTTATCCAGTTTGCCCTTTAACTGAAAAAAATAAGATTCTAGTTTGTTACCCCAAGTGACTTGCTTAAATTTTTCTAATTTTAGTTTGCGAGAAATAATATTATCTAATTGCTCAGAACTCAAACCTTGCTGTACCATCCATGCTTGAATATCAGCTGCTTGTGTTAACTGTCTTTCGGCATAAAAACGCTGTTTAGCTTGGGTAACTTCTTCAAGATTGCACTCTATATTTGCTATACCCTCGTCAATAATTAACTCCCGTAGCAATTGTGGCAGTAGTTGATAATTAGCTAGTAAGGGAATAATTTCACTAGCTTGGATTTTGCGATCGCCGATTTGCAGCACTTCAGTCATATTTGTTTGGTTTATGTATATTTAGGCGGTGAGGGATTGTCCTTTAGATCCCCGACTTCTTCAAGAAGTCGGGGATCTAAACTAAACTACAAGCAAGTTTCACAAAAAATAGTAGGCGATCAACAAGATGATTTACCTACTGCTTTTACTATGGACTGAATACCAGTTTATAAACTTTCTAAATAACTCAAAAGATCCGCCATTTCTTGCGTATTGGGCTGAAATTTTGGCATTGGTGGTGTTTGACCACTAATGACTTGATGAATTAGTCCATACTTGGACTTGTGTTTAGAAACGCCTTGCAAGCTAGGGCCTACTCGCCCATCGGCTTCTAAACCATGACAGCCAGCACAATTGATTTGAAAGATAGCGTGACCTTGTATTTGGTCTCCTGGCAACGCCATAACACTCTTGACGTATGGGTCAGAGGCTTGAACCATCTGAACACCAAAAATGCCCAAAAAGACTGCTAGCAGTATCGCCAGAGCCAGTAAAGCGCACTGCTGAATCAGAGTTTCCGGTTTGGTAATCTGGTTATCCAAAAGTTGTGCTGTGAAAGTCTAGTTGTTTTCAAAAATTTTCATTTCCTACACATAGCTTAAAAGTTCTTGATGCTGACTGCAAGCATATCTGGGACTTTTATCGTAACTAGCCATTGTCTAAAATCTTGATAGAAAGCGGGATTCATCCCCAATTTGGTAAAATCATAAACAGGAAATGAATGTTGAAAATCGTAAACAGGAGACTTAAAGTGGTTGAACCCCTGCTTTCAGGTATTGTTCTTGGTTTGATTGTAGTTACCCTCGCTGGGTTGTTTTACGCTGCCTACAAGCAATACAAACGACCCAATGAGTTGGGTGGTTGAGTTAGTGCCGTTAGCGTAACCCTTGCTGTAAAGCCCTGCGGGCATGGCTGCGCTTAGAGCGGTAGCGCGGCGTTTAGCCGGTGCTAAGTGCTGAGTGGGTGATAAGGTGGATGAGGAAGCAAGGGGAGTAGCTAAAATAATTAATCTTCTACCTTGCGGTTACTCCTAGGGAGAACGCAGAAAGTGACCGTTATCGGATCTCAATCCCCCTCATCCTCCTTATCTATAAATTTGTCTAAACTGTGTGCATCTGAAATTAACACGCCAATTGCTGGAAGTTGGCTTGACTATTTGCCTAAACTAAATCTGACCGCTAAAGGCAGGCGTTACTTTGCGGTCAATCCGTTCCCCCAGGTCTTCAGCAATAGTTAAATTATCTGGCTTGCATCGCTTGACGTTTACCAGTATCCCTTGCGCTCCTTCTGCTTCTAAATCTTCTACGTAGCCTTTGGTTTCTACCTTGGCATCAGTGGAATTGAGAAAAGGCCCGAAGTAATAAGTACAACGGGGATTTTGAGTCTCAATTTCTACCCACCAAGCCAAGCCAAGGGTATTATACGTATTAATTGCAGTTTCCTTCAGGTTATGCCAAATTGTTGTCATGGTTGCTGCCAATTTATCAAAGTGGTACTGAATATTAAATGTTTGGTGTTGTCGTTTGTTCTATTTACATTTCTTTATACTCTTTTACTGATAATTTTCAAAGAGGTTTTGGTAATTTATCTAGGTATAAAGTATTTACAGCACGTTGACGAAAAATCTCGTACAGTGCCATACCTGATGCTACAGAGGCGTTTAGGCTGGGGGTCTTACCCAGCAGGGGAATTGATACCAATACATCACAGGATCGTTGTGTCAACATACTAAGACCTTCGCCTTCCGAACCTACGACTAAAACGATAGGGCCACGGAAGCTGACAGCATGGAGGGGTTCGCTACCATCGGCCGCAGTACCATAAATCCAAAAACCAGCTGCTTTCAATTCTTCTAAAGCACGACTGAGGTTAATTACTCTAGCTACAGGAAAGTTTTCTAAAGCACCGGCTGCGACTTTTACTACTGTAGAGGTAATCCCTGATGCTCTTCTTTGAGGGATAATGAGACCTTGAGAGCCGATAGCCTCAGCAGTACGAATAATTGCACCCAGGTTATGGGGATCGGTGATGCCGTCAGCTACTACAATAACGGGATCAGTGACTGACTTAGCCTGCTCTATCAATTCGTGTAATTCAATGTATGAATAGGGAGCTATTTGTGCAGCGATTCCTTGGTGGTTGGCTTGGTCTGTGATTTGATCTAGCCGCTTGGGTTCTACTTCGTCAATGACTGTGCCGTTTTCTTTGGCTTTGAGAATTAGATTATGAAATCGGGGATCGTAACGCAGACGAGAAGTAACCCAAATGCGGTTGAGTTCCCGTTGATTTTGTAAGGCACTTAAGACTGGATGACGACCATAGATCATGTCGTTATCGCTATCTCTTTCTCTTTCTTCTATTGGTTTGGGAGATACCGATGGAGGAGTAAAGATACGGCGTGGATGTGGCTGATTGTCTCCTTGTCTGGGACTGCGACTCGTCGAGCTAGTTACAACACGCTTGCCTTTAAGTTTGAGGACTGGCCCGCGATTAGGTTCGGTAGCAGTTTTGATTTTTTTAGGTTTATTGTTCATAGGAGTTTTGGGTACAACGCATGAATAAACATACCGATTCCTGAACTCACTGAACCATTACGTACTGATTTTCCAATCATGGAGATTAAACCGTTTATTTCTCTAGATGGATTTTTTGCAATAGTTCGGTTAAGCGTGGCAAATCGGTGAGATACAAGTAGCCAATTAAAGTTTCTAGACTAGTTGCTTGTTGATATATTTCGGGATTAACCCGTTTAGGTCGTCCTGTGGCGGCGTTACGGCCTCGCCGGACAATTTCTAATTCGGATGTTGTCAAGTAAGGAGTTAGCGATCGCAAATGTAGCGCCTGTGTTTCTGCTCTTACCTGTGCTACTACCATTTTATGATAAGCTTCTGGCCTTTGTAGTGGTAGCAGGTAATACATTCTAGCATAAAGCTCGTAGATTGCATCCCCCAAATACGCTAAAGCTGAGGGGGAAATTTGCCGTATTTGCCCCTGGGAAATCTGTGGTGTGAATTGCGCTGTATTTGCTAAGAGCGATTGATGCCAAGATGTATCCGTCAGGGGATCTTCATCTTTGCTATCTAACAACTCTTCCTCCTTTGACTTCACAAATTAACTATTCCTTATCGGGCTAGATTATGATACATATCTGCAAAAATTAGCTTTATTTGCCCACAACTCTGCTGTGTGTATATACCCAACATAATCAACACTATCAGAATTATTTACTAATTTTATCTTTTTTGATGGTGATTTTGTATTAATTGGGGACTGGGGACTGGGGACTGGGGACTGGGGATTGGGCAAAATCAATTCCAATTTTAATAATGCTTTCCGTCTCCTGGCTTATTCTAAGTATAAATATTTGTATCAATATTCTTAAGGTAATAAATCCACTCATAGCAATTTTCGATAGAGAGAAGCAAATTTAAATTTTCTTATCTGTAACCTGTAACCTGTTCCCTGTCACCTAATTTGGTGGCTTTTCCCTCTCCCACTGGGAGAGGTTATTGCCAGCCTGTCTGTGAAATTAAGCTATTCCATACATTATTCGGAATAGCTTAATTGCTGGATTCGGTCAAGCGATCAAGACTGCTTGATGTTGTCTAGAGCTGCTTCAACAGAGGTTTGCAGCGAGAGAAACTTCTCTAAGCGCACAAGCTTGACCGTTTGAGTTACACGGGCATTGGTGACGATTTGCAAAGTTCCTTCGGCGGTTTGAGCTTGCTTGGCTAGCTGTACCAAAGCACCCAACCCAGAACTATCAACAAAGTCAATTTGCGAAAGATCCAGAATAATGTGCTTTGGTCCTTCTTCAATTTTGTTGCCAAGAACCTTGCGAAATGTCGGTTCAGAAAAGGCATCTAACAACCCTGTGAGGCGGAATAGCTGATAATTATCCCGTGCTTCACGAGTGCCTCTCAGGCTGACGGTTAGATTTAGTGGTTCAGCAATAATTCCCTCCTCATGGTTAAACTAAACGCTCAAGTATAGATGTTTTTAGGCTTATTGTCTACAGGTCTTTGGAGTAATGAGTAATGAGTAATGAGTGCTGAGTGCTGAGTGCTGAGTAAGATTACCCGCTTGCAACTCTTGACTCGGAACTCGGAACTCGGAACTCCGAACTAACTTTTTACCCAGTCTTTTTTTAACTCACTTCGGCTGTAGTTGTTTGACTTGCTGTTTGCATGGCTTGGACAAACTGCTCAAACAAGTAATCAGCGTCGTGGGGGCCTGGACTGGCTTCTGGGTGGTACTGCACTGAGAAAATGGGTAGGGATTTGTGCCTTAATCCAGCAACGGTGCGATCGTTTAAGTTGAGGTGACTAATTTCCACAACTGCTTCAGGTAAAGAATCTGGGTTGATCGCAAAGCTGTGGTTTTGGCTGGTAATTTCTATTCTTTGTGTTAATCCCGCAGGCTGATTTAAACCCCGATGCCCAAATTTTAGCTTAAAGGTTTCTGCTCCCAAGGCATGACCAAGAATTTGGTGTCCCATACAAATGCCAAAAATGGGTTTTTGACTTTCGAGCAGGGTTTTAGCCGTAGCAATCCCTTCTGAGACTGCTGACGGATCACCTGGCCCGTTGGAGAGGAAGATACCATCAGGATTGTATTTGAGAATTTCTGCTGCTGGTGTATCGGCAGGTACAACAATTACCCGACAACCATAACTAGCTAAACGGCGTAAGATATTGCGTTTTACGCCAAAGTCTAGGGCGACAACCGTCAAGGATTCCTGGTTATTGACAGCAGTTTCTGGCTTGAATTCCCACGCGGGGATTGTGGGATCTGACCACTCGTATACTTGGGTTGTGGTGACTTCCCGAACTAGATTTAAGCCTGCCATGTTAGGAGCTGCCTGTACCTGCTCTAACAACTCTGCTTCATCCAAAATTTCTGTAGAGATACCACCGTTCATTGCTCCATACATCCGAATTTTGCGGGTGAGAGCGCGGGTATCTATGCCGTAGATACCTGGAATGTGGTGTTGTTGGAGGTAGTCAGGGAGGGATTGTGTCGATCGCCAATTACTTGGTTTATAACAAATATTGCGGGCGATCGCACCTCGTACTTGTGGTTTGTCCGATTCTTCGTCTTCGGGATTAACGCCAGTATTCCCCAACTCAGGATAGGTGAATATGACAATTTGACCGCAGTAACTGGGATCAGTCAAGACTTCTTGATATCCAGTCATGCCAGTGTTAAACACGACTTCTCCAATGGTGGTTGCCGTCGCACCAAAAGACCAGCCACGGTAAGCAGTTCCATCTGCTAAGACAAGTAGAGCAGGTATTGCGTCAGACAGGTGCATAAGCGGTAAATGGGTTTGGGGATTGGGGATTGGGGACTGGGGATTGGGGATTGGGGATTGGGAACTGGGGATTGGGGATTGGGGATTTCCTGGTCTGTGTCCCTTTGCTCACGTCTGAATGTCTTGTTAACAGTGAGCAGTCTTTAGTCCCCAATTTGGTTAATACTGCGACTGTTAATTATCCCATGAGTTGGCGAATTGAATGTCACCAAAGAAATTAATTAAAAATTAAAATGAAGGAATAATTCTGAAATTCTGGGTTTTAAATTCTTCAATAGGAAATTAAATCTACAATGGGAGTTGGTGGCAGGAGTCCTGGGACAGTTAAAATCGAAATTAATTATGCTTCAGCCCTTTTTTTCTCGTGCAACCCTAATTGTTCTCTCTGGTGCGATCGCAGTTGGGAGTGTTGGTTGTAGTGCAGGTAAGCCGAAGACGGGTATTCTGCGGAATCAACAGTCTGTAGTGACTGATGATTTAGCCGTAGTACAATCTTCAAATAAAACTACGCCAGCACCCAATATCCCAGCATCAACAGACCTGCCATCATCGGTATTAGAACCTAGTTCTTTTGAATTGGGATTAGATAAGGCGGCAGGTGCGACAAGTATCAGTCAATCGGCTCAATCACCAGATGATTGGTATTTGGTGGCGAGTCAGTATCATGATGCGATCGCTTTGATGCAGAAAGTGGAACGGCAAAGCTCAGAGTTTGCGATCGCGCAAACGAAAATTTCTGAGTACGAAGGACACATGAAATATGCTATCCGGCAAGCTAATACTGTGGCTCGTCCATCATCTAAGTCGGTAGCGGTAGCATCTCAAAAGGGAAAGGTGGCTATTTCTCGTCCGGCTTCACCCCCATCTGAGACTTCCGCATCATCCAGATTTACCATTCCTGTTCCTCCCCCTGAAACTACAGAACTACCACCTGAAACCAGCACTTTTCCCTTATCAGCCGCTATTTCTCCAGAAAAAGTATATTCTGCCCCAATTAAACGCCGGGTTGGGGGTACGCCTGTAGTGAGTGTGACTTTTAATGGTCAACAGCAATTTGACATGATTGTTGATACAGGCGCAAGTGGAACTGTGATTACCCAAGAAATGGCGCGTGCTTTGGGAGTTGTGGTGGTGGGGAAAGCTAAAGCTAACACCGCTAGTTCTAAGGCTGTGGAATTTGCGATTGGTTATCTGGATTCGATGACCTTGGGGGGTGTGAGAGTGAATCGAGTTCCTGTAGCGATCGCTGGGACAGAACTGGAAACGGGTTTACTGGGACATGACTTTTTTGGTAACTATGATGTCACCATTAAACGCAACGTGGTAGAGTTCCGCCCTCAATCGCACTCAGATGCTAACTCTGTAGGAATTCAACTAACTGTTCCAACTTTGTCCACGCAGTACCAGTCTGTAGGATCTCCTTAGCCACTGTCACACCTTGGGCATGATCCAACAATGGGATCGCACCGGCTACTTGTAGTGCCAAGGAAGCATTCAGGGCTACAGCGTCTTGTTGTGCTTGAGTTCCTTTCCCTTGTAGCACTGCTTTTAAAATCACGGCGTTTTCTTGGACATCGCCACCTTTGAGGGCTGTAATTGGTGCTGGTGTGACACCTACCTCTTGGGGATTGACTGTAGTTAACTTGACTTCACCACCAGATAACACAGCCAAATCTGTTAAATCACCTAACCCAGCCTCATCAAGTTTTTCTCGTCCGTGGAGGACAATCGCCTTTTCTTTCCCCAAATTGTGTAAAGCTTGGGCAACAGTTTCTAGAAGTGTGGGTGTAAATAACCCTACCACTTGCCCAGTTGGACGCAGAGGGTTTACCAAAGGGCCAAGCAAATTAAACACTGTGCGGATTCTTAAAGTCCGGCGTAATTGTGCCACTGCTTTGAGTGCGGGATGCCAACCAGGGGCAAACAAGAAAGTAATCCCGACTTCTGGGAGTGCAGCTTGGACTTTTTCACTATCAGCAGCTAAATTGACCCCTAACGCTTCTAAGACATCGGCACTACCTGTCAAACTTGATGCAGAACGATTACCATGCTTGGCGACAGGTACACCATAAGCAGCCACCACAAAAGCCACGGCTGTAGAAATATTGAAAGTGGAAGAACCATCCCCACCAGTGCCACAAGTATCAATGATAGTGCTGAGTGTGGGGGAAGTTTTCCCAGTCCCCAGTCCCCAATCCCCAGTCCCCATCTTCGATTGAGATTGTAAGACTTCCGCCATTCCGGTGAGTTCCTCGGCGGACACGCCTTTAAAGTTGAGTGCTGTTAAGATTGCGCCGGATAATTCTGGGGGAACTGCTTCAGTCAGCCAACCTTGCATTAGTTCAGCAGCTTGGGCGCGACTGAGGGATTGACCATCGATTAACTGTTGCAGGATTAGATAGGGTTCGGTGGAGGCGATGGGCTGCGCCCCACCGGAGGTGATCGCAGAAGCAGAAGTTGTCATACTAAATTGATAACTGTTAGGGATAATTACATTAATTGTGTATGGCAGTTATCCTACCGAAAATTTGGACTTTTTAATTAAATAAAATTACTGTGGTGGCGTGACCCGAATAAAATGATGCTACAAATATGATTCTGGTTTACTTTTGCAGTAATCTATAAATTATGCCTCCAATAATGGTAGCAATCGGTAATGTTAAAATCCATGCCATAAAAATCTTCAAAAAAACAATTTTGTCGTTTTTTTTAGTTATTAATCCCACGCCAAAAATTGAACTAACAGTAACATGAGTTGTAGAGATAGGCAGACCAAAATAACTAGCTGCAATGACTAAACTACTTGTAATGATGTTTGCTGATAAACCCTGAATATGATTCATAGGTGTGATTTTCATGCTCATAGTTTCAGCAACTTTTTGAGAGCTAATTAATCCACCTAATGCCATAGCCATTGCAATGGTAATCATTGAACCTTGCCTAGAAAAATATTCAATTACCATCACAAGAGAAACAAGTTTTGGTGTATCATTAAAGCCTTTCGTAAAACAGATCATTCCAGCACTAATATAGTGGGCAATCTTAATGAAACGTTGGTTTACGGGGAAAGAAAACTTTGGCTTGATATATTCAATTAAGCTGTAAATTCCTGCTCCTAAAACAATAGCAATAATAGGACTGACAAATAAGGGTAAAACAAAGTAACTTAAAAGAACTGCAAAATTAGCTTTAAGTCCGACCGCTACTAATGCTCCGCCAAGAATAGCACCTGTTAAACTATGGGAAGTCGAAATAGGTAAGCCCAAAATAGTAGCAATTAATACCGTTAAACCAGTGGCGATCGCTACTGCTATATGAAAGTTAGGGGAATTAGCGATCGCATCTTTGACAATACCCTGACCGGAAAACGTTTTAACTAACTCATTAGCAAATATAGTAGATGTTAAAGCACCTGCAAAAGTTGTGAAACTTGCCCATAAGATTGCTGTTTGGTAGCTAGCTATACGACTACCAAAAAGTGTAGCCACACCTTTAAAATTGTCATTAGCTCCTTTAACATAAGCCAGAAATAGCGTAGCAATAAATATACTTACTAACCACATTTTAAAGATGATAAATTAACAACAAACACCACCACTATAATGCCAGGTTGAATCAGTAATCATTATTTCGGATGGTTTTAAAACTCCTAGTTTAGCAGCAGTTTTATCACAAACTACTGCCGGAATGCCACGTTTCAATAAATGATATGAGGTTTGGATAATTAGTTGTCTCTTACCTTGCACATTTTATAACCTTTATACAGTCAGAGTTTGAGCAATATCATAAAAATATGCTTCTGGCATATTGTGCTAGTAAGCTGTTGGACATTTAACTTGCATAACTAGGGCGGGTAATATGCGCCAAATCAGTCGGCTCTCCTGACGGAGACGCTACGCCAACAAGTCGGGAAACCAGCCCAAGTTAATGCTTAGGCTGCATCTCGTAGGGAAGTTTGCCGACCCAGGCTTTAGCACTCAAAACTCTGAGGCTTTCTACGTAAATAAGCGTTAACTTTAGTTAATAGTTCTTCTATATTGAAGGGTTTGATTACATAATCATTAACAGTAGTATCTAACACTGAGATGCGATCGCTCACCTCATCTTTATTGATTAGCAAAATTATCGGCACTTGCTTATCCATACTTCGCAAGCGGCGACAAAATTCTAATCCTGAGCTTCCTGGCAGTGTATCATCTAAGATAATCAAATCTAGCTGTAACGCCCGTGTTGCCATAATTGCAGTCAATCCATCGTAGGCGACGCTTACTTGATAACCTTCATAGTTCAGTTCTAACTCCATAAATCGAGCTAGCTTGACTTCATCTTCAACCAGCAAGATGTTCGTCATGATCAGGCAAAAGTAAAAAGGTAAGGTAAAAATTAATAGATAACCTATAATATGAGCTGTTGTCTGCACATAGTATTTTTACTGCTACTGTGCTTTGCTAGCTGATGACATGGGTATCTAAATAGTTCTCCGTTAGCTTAGTATACTTTTGCGTAACTAACAAGAGTAAACCTGTAATTACCGATTATAAATTGCTGCTGGTTGGACTAATTGTTATCATTTAGCAATAAGCTGTTATATCTTCACCACATTCATCAGCTAGATAACAAAGTGCCTTGAAGCGTAAACCTACTACTTGTTCGTAGAAAGGATTTAATTTACACATTGGCGGAATGTGGAATAGTTGACGACCAAACAGCTTAATATCTCTTTCAAATGGACATTGAGCAGGAATAACTCTACATAACAGATGAGCTAGTTTATGGTTATGAATTTCGATTCCTTCTAACCATCTGCGAATAGGATTAAGTAGGTCGTTGTGGGAGTGAAGTTGAGTAAAGCTTGTCATAATCCATTGCCTTAATTATTATCACTTGTTTTGTGTATTTAACCTTCTATACATAAATACAGTTAGGCTATGTCTTTTTATGCAGTTCTCAATAGAGACAGATATCATCTTTGGGAACAGTCTTAACTACATATGCAGGTGTTGCTATTTCAGAAGATTGTCCAAACAGCATCACATATCTGTTGTGCTAAACGCTAGTCTAGATAAGGCTGGCTCTTGTTGTGATTCAATTTTTTGGAGGCGCAGCTCAAAACTCATCACTGGAAGCATCTAGCTGAAAGCAGCTGCGAAAACAAATGACTAACGACTTTCTCAAGAACAAAAAGTTTATTTTTGACCGATGGGCTTCTAGCTATGACTGGCTTTTACCTTCAGTGTTTTATCAGGCTGTCCATAAACGGCTGTTAGAATATGTCGATTTACCAGAGCGAGCAAATGTACTTGATTTAGGCTGCGGTACTGGCCGCCTACTAGAACGTCTAGCTACTGATTTTCCCCATTTGCAGGGTACTGGTTTAGATTTATCGTCTAAGATGTTGCAAGTTGCACGACTGAGTAACCGCCACCATCCCAGGTTAATTTTCATTGAAGGTAAAGCCGAGGCTCTACCTTTTGGTGATGGTCAATTTGATGCTGTATTCAACAGCATTAGTTTCTTGCACTATCAAGAACCAAAACAGGTTTTGCAGGAAGTAGCGCGGGTGTTGACTCCTGGTGGACGTTTTTATTTAGTTGATATCACTACGAAAAAAGAGAAAGAACCACAAACATTGTCAATTTCCCATCAGGGAATTAAATTCTACAGTCCCCAGCAACGGGAAATTCTTGGTGCTGTTGCTGGTTTGTCGTGTTTGCATCATCACTATTTATTAGGGCCTGTTTTGCTGACAGTATTTGCTAAATAGTGCTGAGTTGCGCGTGTTGAGTGTTAAATTATCAATTTCTACTCAGCATTGATTTATGTTAATAGTGCATAAAGACTACAGGAACTCTCAGGATTTTTCTGGCTAGATGAGAGAATTTGAACTTGTGCTGGAGAGATTTTGGTAAGTTTTCAAAGTCGATTTGCATAAAACCAAAGCGTTTGTAAAATTGTGCTAGCCTTTCACCTAAACATTCGAGATATAAAGGTTCTGTGGCTTGAGTGATGAGATGTTGTATGAGCAAAGTTGCTAAACCGTGACCTCTCCAATTTGGTGTAACGACTAAACTACCAAGTTCTTGGGCTTGTGCAAAGTTACGTAGTTGTCCACAGGCTATAACATCCCCTTGGGATTCAATCACCCAAAACTGCTGCCAACGTAATTGGGTAGGGTAAGTATAGCTGAAAAAACTAACCATTGCAGCGATCGCATATCCCTAGATGTCGCTTTACGCAGTGTACATCCAGGTGGTAATGATAAATTACTCTGCTTCATAAATTAATTGAAGATAGTAGTGGAAGTCGTTTTTATTGATAAAGCTGTGATTTTTTGCATTTTTGCAAGTATACATAAATAAGATTAAACAATACTTCCGATAGATTTATAAATTAGCCATAACTACATTTTAGATAGATACATTTACCATCCGTATATATTTAAAATGATGTCTGAACTAAATGCAGGTGTATAGTTATGTCTGAAGAAAAAAAACAAAAACAAAAATCTAAAAATCAAGAAACTACTCCCTCGGCTGCTGGTGGATACCAAACTCCACTGCAAGAGGATATCCGCAAAACTGGTGATGCTTCTCAATCTGATGCTAGAGATTCGGCTAAACCTGAAGCCCCAGGAGAAGATGACGTAGCTGGTAGCCCCAATCAAGGGACTGAATCGCGTTAATTTGGCAGTAATCTAACGTAAAAGCGTTTAATTGGCTTTTTTCTAGTTAATCCAACTCAATAAAAAATGAGTAGATATGTGTTGTTTACCTCTACACTTCTACTCATTATTTATTTAGCCAATCTTTTTTATGTTCTATAAAATTATCTTCTTGCTCAGGACTGAGCAAAAGGAATTTTACTTTTGATTTTATAAAGTGGCATAGCCAAAAGTAGTATTAAATTTTCTACACCATATAGCTACAGATTTATAATTTGCTAACTTGATATTAGTAGTTAAAGCATAGCGTTGATTGCCACTTATCTTTTGTAAAGGGGCAAGAGTCACATAATCTTTTTCTTTAATTCCAGATATTGGTGGTGCGTCAGAATTATGAAGAATTACGAATAAGTCAGGGCCATTATCCGTTTTAAAATTTTGATCAAACTCTAAATATTGTTTACCTTGTTCCGTCACTACTGTTACTTTTCCCTTGGTTGGGTGTCCCCCGTTTTGAAAATTGCCAGCCTTAGCACTTGGACTAGTTGCAGTAGTGGTAGTTGAAGTTTGAGTATCCACTTGATTAGAACTCTCTTCTCTTGTACAGCCTATAGTTACAGTCGTAACAATTGCCAAAATTACTAAATGTTTCCATTGCATAGCTTAAATCTCCTTAAATTGTTATCTAAAGACAATTTAAAGCTTTCTGCTGGCTACAAAATTAAATTACGCTGAGAATTTGTTAAAAATTAACTTTATATAAGTTTCCAGTAAATTATTTAAGTATTAGTGCTGAGATCATCCATGTTGATCGGTCTATAATCGAGCAAAATCCTAGCTAAAAGCCATCTCAATATCATATTTGACTTTTGACTTTTTTCTGTTGCATACCCAAATTATGATAATTGCTCACTTTTTAGCTGTTTGTGTCGGTGTGAGCTTGGGCTTAATTGGTGGTGGTGGGTCGATTTTAGCTGTACCCATCTTAGTTTACGTGCTGGGAGTGCCAATTAAGTCAGCGATCGCTATGAGTTTAGTAACTATTGGTGCTGTCAGTCTCGTTGGTATTATTCCTCACTGGCAACAACACCATGTAAACTTTAAAACAGCCTTGCTATTTTCTCCAGGGGCAATGGTAGGTGCTTACATGGGGGCGCGTCTAGGTACTCTCCCCATTGTTACACCAGCATTACAGCAAATTTTATTTGTAATTGTGATGTTTATAGCTGCGTACTTTATACTTCGCAATAGCCAGCATCAATCATCAGCAAATCTAGAATTGGAAGTGAATCAACCCAGTGTTGAAGTAAATTCATCAGTCAGCATAGATCAACATATTCCCTGGTGGCTAGCCATCCCCACGGAAGGCTTTGGGGTGGGGATTATGACTGGACTAGTGGGAATTGGCGGCGGGTTTATGATTATTCCGACTCTCGTGATTTTGGGTAACACACCCATTAAAGAAGCTATTGGTACTTCTTTAGTGATTATGGCTTTTAAATCCGTGACAGGTTTTGCTGGATATTGGGGTCATGTTCCCATAGATATAAATTTAATGCTGACTTTTACCTTAGCCGCCAGTTTGGGAATGCTAGTTGGTGCTTACTTAACTCAATTTATTGAAGCAAAAAAACTAGAAACAGGTTTTGCTTATTTTGTAATTGCGATCGCTATTTTTATGCTATTCAAAACTGTTTTTTGATTCCCCATTCCCTTGTAGGGAAGGGGGTTAGGGGGTTAGGTTTTTACCTTCGCACCACAACCAAAGTGCCATGAGAAGCCCAATTAAAGAGTTTCTGGGCTTGTTTGACTGGTAAATTTACACAACCGCGACTAACGGGAGTGCCAAAGCGATTATGCCAATAAGCTCCATGAATAGCATAACCTTTGTGAAAATACATGGCGTAAGGAACATCTGGAATATCGTAGCCACGGCCTCGCATCCGGTTAATACGATATTTGGAATTAATCCTAAATTTGCCTAGAGGTGTGGGAGTGGAACGTTTCCCGGTAGAAACCCGAAAAGAATATACTAGTTTATCCCCTTCCCAAGCAAATAGACGCTGTGCTGATAGGTCAATGACGATTCGCCGAGTTTGGGATATTTCTTGAATATTAGATGTGGCGATATTGTTGTCACTGAATGATGCAGCTACCGCCTTGGGTGGATTGGGATCAGCTGCGGTTAGTGGTAAACAAGATAGCAAACCTGCCATCATTATTACTACACCAGTAGAGAATTTTCCTAAGCAATGTCTTCCGGTACTGCGAATCCAGTTTTGCATATTACTAAGGTCATCAATTCCTAAACTTTGGATTACGGAAAATACAAGATTCAAAACATGAAACTTAATGTTTGGGGACTGTAGAGTGTTTTGAATTGTAATCTAGCTAAAGTCAGGATTTACGCAGATTTGTTGAGGCAGAGAGATTAATTCTTTGTTCTATAGTTTATTTCAATTTCAGTTATCCCAATCCCGGAAAATAATAGTGATTGTCTGGCTTTTCTAAGGACTAAAGTCCTTACTACGAACAATAAAAAAGAGAGGTAGTTAATCTTACCTCTCTTATCTAAATTACGTTAACAAAAACAAAGGTATTAGAAGTTTTACCTTTTACCTTGTTTAGTATCTGCTGGGTTTGTGAACAATGAAGCTGAGAACTTGACACTGCTTGATGTTGTCAAAACCTACAACACGGACGTAGCAGTTACCATATTGAGAACGACAAGCTTGTACTTCACCCAGAACTTCTTGAGTGGATTTAGCACCGAACAAAGGCAATTTCCACATTGTCCAGAAAAGTTCGGTAGGCTCAGAAGTTTCGTTAAACTCAACTGCTGGGATGTAACCTTGAGTGAGGATGTACTGAACCTGTTTGGCGATTTGAGCATCGCTGAGGGGGGGAAGATAAGAAAGGGTCTCGAAACGACGCTCTTTTGGTAAAGTTTGCATGGCTGTTGATAATGGGGTGGGATTTTTTTAGTACGTTGACCAACTAACTGGATAAGTTATCCAAGTTCGTATCTAAGTTGGTTGGCTGTTCTGCTGGTGGACTGGGTTGGTATGTGTCTATGCTTGTAATCCGCTCTAGATGCTGGCGACGTTTTTCTATGTTGGCTTTTTGAATGCCAGTCAGAACCATTTCAGGTAAAAATTCTGTAACTTCCTCGGCAATGTGTTCTCTGACAGTCATAATTCGTAAGGCCAAATCTGGCTGCTCACTAAAAAGCTGCTCAATATATGCTTCTCCGTCCTGAATTTTACCTGCGGAGAAGTTTTGCAGCCAATATGCCAACGGAGGATTAGTTTCGCTCAGCTGTGCCAGAACCGTCCTTAGTGCCTGATAAGTCAGGTAACTTTGGAGAGTCTTGGCTGTGTCTTTCGCAATTTGCTTGAGATCCATGCTTGACCCAGCCCCTCTAAAGTATGAAGTACAAAGGATGAAGAGATTTTTGTTTAACCTTCATCCTTACACCTTCAGGCTTTATCAGACGGTATCCATTGCCTCAAACTCGAACTTGATTTCTTTCCACAGTTCGCAAGCAACGGCTAGTTCAGGAGACCACTTAGCCGCTTCGCGGATAATGTCGTTACCTTCACGAGCCATGTTACGTCCTTCGTTACGAGCTTGGATACAAGCTTCCAGAGCTACGCGGTTAGCGGTTGCACCAGGAGCGTTACCCCAGGGGTGACCAAGTGTACCACCACCAAATTGTAGTACGGAGTCGTCACCGAAGATTTCTACCAACGCGGGCATATGCCATACGTGGATACCACCGGAAGCAACTGCCATTACACCAGGCATAGAAGCCCAATCTTGGGTGAAGTAGATACCGCGAGACTTGTCTTGCTCAACGTAGTTTTCACGCAACAGGTCAACGAAGCCCATTGTGATACCACGTTCACCTTCCAATTTACCAACAACTGTACCGGTGTGAATGTGATCACCACCAGACATCCGCAGGGTTTTAGCTAATACACGGAAGTGAATACCGTGGTTCTTTTGACGGTCGATAACGGCGTGCATCGCACGGTGAATGTGCAGCAAAATACCGTTCTTACGACACCAATGAGCCAAGGTGGTGTTAGCTGTGAAACCTGCGGTCAGGTAGTCGTGCATGACGATGGGCATTTTGAGTTCTTTAGCGTACTCAGCCCGTTCCAGCATTTGTTCGCAGGTAGGTGCGGTGACGTTCAAGTAGTGACCCTTGATTTCGCCGGTTTCTGCTTGTGCTTTGTGGATTGCTTCTGCTACAAACAAGAAGCGATCGCGCCAACGTTGGAAAGGTGCGGAGTTAATGTTTTCGTCGTCTTTGGTGAAGTCCAAACCACCACGCAAACATTCGTATACAGCACGTCCGTAGTTTTTAGCAGACAGACCTAATTTGGGTTTGATTGTACAACCCAACAAAGGACGACCGTATTTGTTTAATTTGTCACGCTCAACTTGAATACCGTGGGGAGGACCTTGGAAAGTCTTCAGGTATGCTACGGGAATCCGTAAGTCTTCTAGACGCAATGCGCGCAAAGCTTTAAAACCAAATACGTTACCTACAATAGAGGTCAACATATTGGTGACAGAGCCTTCCTCAAACAAATCTAGAGGATAAGCAACGTAAGCGATGTATTGGTTATCTTCGCCTGCAACTGGTTCGATGTCGTAGCAACGACCTTTGTAGCGATCTAGGTCGGTAAGTAAGTCTGTCCATACAGTGGTCCAAGTACCAGTGGAAGACTCAGCAGCTACAGCAGCACCTGCTTCTTCTGGTGGAACTCCGGGTTGGGGAGTCATCCGGAAAGCAGCAAGAATATCTGTATCTTTAGGTGTGTAATCAGGTGTGTAATAAGTTAGTCTGTAATCTTTAACCCCGGCTTGATACCCAGATTTAGCCTGAGTTTTCGTTTGAGCGTACGACATATTTATCCTTCCAAGATGTCACTCTTTTTATTTATCAAACCACGTTTTGTGTAAATTTTTCTCACGTTCACTCTACCTGACTATCAGCAAGGAGAAAAACAGGAAAATTATTTTACTAATCGCTACCTTCGCGCTAGGCAGAAAGTATGACTTATATCCCTGAATTCCAGATGATTTAGGAAATTGGGCTAGTTTTCACAAATTTCCGCCCACACTTTCCTGATGTCTTCCTGATTTACGGGAAACATTGAACAGGAGAGAATTTGCTTGACGCAATATCCAGTAGAGTGATGAGCGAAAGATCAAAATTGCACACCGCGTAATTTGTAACTTGTCTCACAATATATCAAGAAATTGCATAAGTTAAACTTTGAAAGTTTTTAACTTATTGATTTGAATTAGTTATTACACAAATAGTTAAACATTTTGTTACGATGACTTTACAAAAGTATTCTTTAGCTGTAGAGAGTGCTGAGTAGTGAGTTGTGTTAGCGGTAGCGCGGCGTTTAGCCGGTGTTGATTGAATTTTGTAGCTGGCTTTGCTACGCAACGCTACCGCGAACTCTGGAAGAGTATTTTGCATTTTGAACGAAATTTGGGGGTTTAAGTCCCCTACCTGTATAGGCAGTGCGTTTTGTGTCGGGGATTTAGACCCCAACACAAAACGTAATTACGTTAGCGTAGCGGTAGCGAGTCCGCGAGCGTCATTGCGAATTGCGAATTGCGAATTGCCAAGTTCTACCTGTTTAAAAACTACCAACTCCGGGAAAACTGAGATCAATTGTTAGCTAGCCAGTTTAGGCAATGGCTATAGGTATTGTCTCTCAAGGGAATTTCGCCGTGGTATTATTTCAAAAGCAGACTAGTTTACTCATTACTTCAATGTTGTTGGGGTTAATGGTTGTGCCAAATATTTCAGTTAAGGCACAAACAACCTCTAAGGTTGATTCTGTTAATCCTTCTGACTTAGCCCCTTCTTATCCTGCAACTGCGCCACCGCCACGAGTCGCTCCCTTACCTGATGAACGGGAGTTGGAAGAGCGTTCAGTAGAAACTGATTATCGCGTTAGTAACTTACTAGCAGATTTTGCAGGTAATCTTTGGGTAGGTTCTTGGCGGGGATTATCTCGCATTGACCCTAAAACGGGGAAAATTTTGGCGCGTGTTAGTCTACCTAATACTGCCATTGGTGCTTTAGCGCAAGATAAAGTAGGGCGGTTGTGGGTAGGTAGTTATGAAGGGTTGATACGAGTAGAACCGCGTACTAATGAAATTACAGCCCAGAATTTATTTTTGCCTTCCAAGCGGGTTTTGTCATTGCTTGTTGACAAGCGGGGTTATTTGTGGACTGGAACTGACAATGGTTTGGCTTTAATTAGTCCTGACCAAGGTTTAATTATGACCACACTTAAGAATTTGCCTGGTGTGAGTGCCAATACTCTAACTTTAGATGCTGATGGTCAACTGTGGGTGGGAACTTTGGATGGTTTAGTGCGAGTTAATACCGCCAGTGCGTTGATAATGAAGCGAATCAACGATTTACCGGGGACGACAGTACAAGCTTTAGCTATTAGTCCAGAAGGGTTGATTTGGGCGGGAATGCCTAATAATTTACTAGTAATTAATCCCAAAACGGGGATAGTGTTGCGGTCTGTGGCTCGATTGCGAGGTAAGAATGTGACAGCCGTTCGTTTTGCTCAAGATGGTAGTGTGTGGGTAGGGACTCACAATGGTTTGTTACGATTAAATCCAAATACAGGCGCGTTGTTGGATGAAGTAGCGGGACTTCCCTCTAGTCGAGTGCTTACACTTGTACCCGATGTTGCCAATAAATTATGGATTGGCACAAGTGAAGGTCTAGCTTGGTTAATGCCGACTATGAAGAGTGCAAAACCTCATCTGGCTTTCAGTCGTGCTGTGAAATGAGGGAACAGGTGACAGATGACAGTTCTCTCCTGTAACCTACAACCTGTAACCTGTCACCTGTAACCTGTAACCTCTATGGCAATTACTACCCAGCAATTAATTCAATTCAAACAACAGGGACGTGCAATTGTGGCGTTGACGGCATGGGATTATGCGATCGCTCATATCCTCGATGCGGCTGGTGTAGACTTAATCCTGGTGGGGGACTCGATGGCGGCGGTTCTGGGGTATAAAAATACTCTGCCAATTACTTTAGAAGAAATGCTGCACCATGCCAAAGCTGTATGTCGGGGGGTAAAACGTGCTTTGGTGGTGGTGGATTTGCCGTTTTTGACCTATCAAGAAAGTATCCAACAAGCAATCCGCTCGGCTGGACTGGTATTAAAGGAAACAGGAGCGCAAGCCGTCAAATTAGAAGGTGGTTATCCCGCAATGGTGGAGACGGTAACGCGGTTGGTGCAGGCGGGAATTCCGGTGATGGGTCATGTAGGTTTGACACCGCAGTCAGTACATCAGTTGGGTTTGCGACAACAGGGGAAGACTGAGGAAACAGCCAACAGAATTTTAAACGAAGCGATCGCACTAGAGCAAGCGGGTGTATTTGCGATCGTTTTAGAGCATATACCCGCAGATTTGGCAATGCAGATTACACAAAAACTTACCATTCCCACAATTGGTATTGGTGCAGGTTCTCATTGTGATGGTCAAGTTTTAGTCACTTCAGATATCCTGGGATTATCAGAAAAACAACCACCATTTGCCAAAGTCTATACAAATTTACGGGAGACAATCACTAAAGCTGTACAAGATTACGCCACAGAAGTACGCGATCGCAAGTTTCCATAACAGATGCAGTTAACCGTCATCAGTCATCAGTCAACCATCAACAGTTATTATGGTTCTACAAATCAGCCCTACTGAAAAAAAGTTAAATGTTACGTGGGAAGCACTCCCAAGTGATTTTATTTTACCTGACGACCCTGTGGAAAATATTCAGCAACCTCCTCTTGCAGCAGCACTGACAGATGCTTTAGGTTCTAACGGACGCATTCAACCCGAAATGCTCATCGGCTCTAATTTTGGACTAGTAGCGACAGTTAATAAAAAAATCGTTGTCAAAGCACCTGATTGGTTTTATGTACCGCAAGTACAACCTGTAGCAACTGATGTAATTCGTCGTAGTTACACACCCCATTTAGAAGGCGCGGCTGTGTCTGTGGTGATGGAATTTCTCTCAGATACGGAGAATGGAGAACTATCAGTACGCTCCAGTCCCCCATACGGTAAACTCTATTTTTATGAAAAGATTCTCCAAGTTCCCACCTACGTCACCTACGACCCCTACGAACCAATTTTAGAAGTACGGTGTTTGCAGGATGAAAAATATGTTTTACAGCCACCAGATACTAACGGGTATTTTTGGATTCCTGAGTTGGAGTTATTTCTGGGAATTTGGCAAGGTGAAAGACTTTGCCAAACTATGAATTGGCTACGGTGGTGGGATGGAGCAGGAAATTTATTATTGTGGAGTAGCGAACAAGCAGAGCAAGAACGTCAACGTGCGGATAGATTAGCTGCTAAGTTGCGTGAGCTAGGTGTTGACCCGGATGCGATCGCCTAATGCTATCAGGGAATAATTAATTATAGACTCCCTGTGGCAGCAAGTATGCGATCGCTAATTAACAGCAGGGAAAATCAACACCAAATTGCATGAAGCAGCAAAAGAATCAATTCAGCCATCTTACGGCGATTGAAAGAAACTACCTGTCATTCCCTGCACAGTTTTTATTAAATCAAAATCTACTACAAGGCAAAATATTAGATTTTGGTTGTGGCTTTGGTAATGATGTTAAATTATTACAACAAAAAGGCTTTGATATTACAGGCTATGACCCTTACTATTTTCCCCAATACCCTCACAATAAATTTGATACGATAATTTGCTTTTATGTTTTAAATGTTTTATCTCCTGAAGAACAAGCGAATGTGATGATGGAAGTAGCCCATTTATTAAAACCAGGAGGTAAAGCTTATTATGCTGTTAGACGAGATCTGAAAAAAGAAGGTTTTAGAGAGCATTATGTGCATAAAAAGCCTACATATCAATGTATTGTAAAACTCCCCTTCAATTCCATTTATCTAGATGAAATGAGGGAATTATATGAATATATTCATTACAATCATCAGCGACATTCAGATAATTATTGTATATTTTGCAATCCACGTAAAAATCTAAATTTATTAACTGAATCAGCAACAGCCTATGCAATTTTAGATGCTTATCCTATCAGCAAAGGACACGTTTTAGTAATTCCTAAGCGTCATGTGAGTAATTATTTCGAGTTACCCTTTCCAGAACAATCTGCGTGTTGGTTAATGGTGAATAAAGTTCAAGAAATTATTAAAGCTGAATTCACACCTGATGGTTTTAATGTAGGGATGAACATCAACCGCGCTGGAGGGCAAAATATTATGCACACCAGTATTCATATCATCCCTCGTTACCAAGGTGATAGTGTTGGTGTAAAAAGCGGTATTAGAAATGTTATTCCTAAAAAGAAATAAGTAATACCAATTGAATTAGATATGTAATAGCCCCTCCTCGCTGGCGGGGAGGAGGGGGGTGGGGTTCTTGTACCTCACTGAATCGAGAAACCCTATCTATTATTGTCTTGGAGTTCGTTAGCACTTCTCTTAGCTGTATCCGAGTACACAGAACCCCATTGCTTTAAAGCTTCGCCAGATTCTTTAGCAATTCTTTTAGCTCTTTCACCAGGAGCATCTTCCGTTTGACGCGCTTCTTTATTCCATTCTCCTGTGGTTTTGGGTCTATCAGCATCATCCTGATGTACAACTTTGTCCAGCCTTCTGATTACAGTATCGCGGCTACGTCCAGAATCAATGTTAGAATTTAAGCTTGTTGTTAGCACTAAAAAACCAACTAAGGCAATAGCAAAAAATCGCTTAAATTCAAAGGTTTGAGATATAAACTTGATCAGATTAATTGCCTTAGTAAATAAATTCTTCATTGTTACACTCCATTAATTGAAGGTGAATGATTTTCAAATTGGCAGAAATGTATTGCTTAGTTAATAAGCTTAACTAGGGATGATATTCAGTAAAAGCATATTGCTGATATTGCCAATTTAGCTGCCATGCACTATTTAAATTTAGAGATAAAAAGCGAGTTATTCATCTAACAAAAGTTAGAAATTATTTTATAGATTAAGGAAGTTTTTTAAACCTACTTTATATAGTAAGTAAGTCGGTTTTAATATTTCAAAGTATGTTAAGAAATTTTAATGTAGGGTGTGTTGTCGCACAGCGCAACGCACCGTCAACAATTCAAGGTACGTTAGCCTTGACACGCCACTATAATTTAATGTTTACTACACCCTTAAGATTGAGCAAATACATTTGCTTGTTTAACTTGTAATAAATCTAATTCTCGTGCAAATATTTCGTCAATCGGTAACATTTGACCATCTGTAGTCATAAATTTATGATCTTTTGTCGCCCGAATAATTGACCCATCTTCTAAGCAATATTCAAACACTTCTTGTTGACCGCGATTATGCCACTGAGCAATGGTTTGAGTATAAACAGTGCCATTGCTATCAACAGTATATACTGTACATTCAATTTGTTTTTCTACAATCTTGCCAATGGGTAAAAAGCCATATTCAACTGTTAAAATTTCCGTTTCATAACTTAAACAATATTCGGCGAATTTTAACATATCTTCAAATAGCTGTTCGGCTACTTGCTTTTTCACGCCGTTTTTAGTTGACCCATCAATAAATTTTTCTTGCTGCTTCTGCATCTCAGAAACTTTCTTTTTACCCATAGCACGGCGCAGCAAGTCGGCTTGTCCTAAAGAATAGCCAGCCATATCCTGAGCAATTTTCATGATTTGCTCTTGATAGACCATGATGCCATAGGTTTCATTTAATATGGGTTCTAAAATCTGGCTGTCATAATCAATATTTTCTCTACCATGTTTACGGTTAATAAATTTAGGAATTAATCCTGCATCTAAGGGGCCTGGTCGATATAGTGCCAAAATGGAAGAAATATCTTCAATATTGGAAGGTTTCAAATCTCGGACTATCTGCTTCATCCCCGAAGATTCTAACTGAAATATCCCTTCTAATTCCCCAGATTCTAATAATTCATAGGTTTTTTGGACATCTTTAGGCAGAGTTTTATGCTCACCTTTAGCTAATATTTTTTGGGCTTTGCGTTCTTGATTGGTAATTTCATAGGGGTCAACTGTAAAACCATGATTTTCTTCAATTAAATCAATGGTTTTTTGAATCATGGTTAAGTTTCTTAGACCCAAAAAGTCCATTTTCAACAAACCCATTGATTCCAGGTCTTCCATGAAATATTGCGTAATTACAGACCCGTCATTATTTCTTTGCAATGGGACTATTTCATCTAATGGGTCGGCAGAAATTACGACACCGGCGGCGTGAACTCCAAAGGTTTTGTTCGTCCCTTCAATTCGCATCGCCATATCCAGCCAACGGCGCACAGTGGGGTCATTATCATATTTTTCTTTAAACTCTGGTGCTGGGGTAGCATCAGAAATCATCACTTTGAGTTTAGTTGGTTTACCTCGCACCACAGGAATAAGTTTCGCCATTTTGTCGGATTCCCCATAGGGAATATTTAATACTC
This sequence comes from Nostoc sp. UHCC 0870, assembly GCF_022063185.1. Taxonomy (NCBI): domain Bacteria; kingdom Bacillati; phylum Cyanobacteriota; class Cyanophyceae; order Nostocales; family Nostocaceae; genus Nostoc; species Nostoc sp. UHCC 0870. The sequence continues at coordinate 4,280,944 of NZ_CP091913.1, forward strand.
TGGCGACATCTTTTAATACTGCTTTAGAAGTTAGACGGTTAAAGGTGATAATTTGCGCGACTTTATCTTTACCGTATTTATCAGTTACATAATCAATCACTTTATCCCGTTGTTCAATACAGAAATCTGTATCAATATCAGGCATTGATTTACGTTCTGGATTCAAAAATCGCTCAAATAGTAAGCCGTGATGCACTGGGTCAATATTAGTGATTCCCATTGTATAGGCGACTAGTGAACCTGCGGCTGAACCCCGACCTGGCCCCACGGGAATATTATTATCTTTAGCAAATTTGATGTAGTCCCACACAACTAAAAAGTATGTGGAGAAACCCATCTGTTGCAACATTTTTAGTTCATATTCCAGTCTTTCTTTGTAGACTTGATCAACTTCACTGCGGGATTTGCGATTTAATCTTTCTAATAATCCTTGCCAAGAAACTTCTTCAACATAAGTATCAGCAGTGTGACCAGCCGGAATGGGATAATTAGGAATACGCGGCTCACCCATAATTTGGTAAGGCTCGACTTTATCAGCAACTTCTTCGGTTGTGGCGATCGCTTCCGTAATGATATCATCGGGTAAATGGTCACGAAATAGGATCTGCATCTCTTCAGCAGATTTCAGATACTCTGTACCGCTATAACGCATCCGATTTTCTTCACTAATCAGCTTGGCTGTTTGAATACACAGCAACGCATCGTGAGCTTCTACGTCAAAACAAGAAATAAAATGAGAGTCATTGGTAGCAATAAATTTAATGTTTAATTCTCTAGCTATTTTGACAATTTCGACGTTAACAATGCGGTCTTCTTGCGAGCCGTGGTCTTGAATTTCTAAATAAAAATCATCCCCAAATACATCTTTATACCACTGGGCTACTTTCCTGGCTGCATCTGGTCTACCGCTCATAATCGCTTGGGGAATTTCACCCCCTAAACAGGCACTAGTAACTATTAAACCTTCACGATATTGTTTTAATAAGTCTTTGTTAATACAAGGGCGAGAAAAAATACCTTTACCTTGTACACCGTTAAGGTGAGAAATTGTAGTTAATTTGACTAAGTTTTTATAACCTTTATTATTTTTGGCTAACACAACTTGATGATATTTAGGACGGCGTTCCTGCTTTTCGATATCGCCGTTAATGATATACATCTCGTTGCCAATAATTGGCTTAATATTCTTACTACGGCAGATTTTCAGTAGTTCGACAGCACCATACATTACACCATGATCAGTGATGGCGATCGCTTTCATCCCCAGTGCGATCGCGCGATCAATCAAATATGGTAGCTGACTTGCACCATCAAGCAGACTGTAATCACTGTGAATATGTAAAGGTACAAAGGACATACGAAGTAATTAAAAATTAAAAATTAAAAATTAAAAATGAAAGAAATTACTGATGCCAAGCATCCTAGCCCTTAGTACTATGCAATTTTAAAGCACTAATATATGGGGAGGATAGTTTTGTCAGCAACAGCATCCTAGATTAACGCGTTTACGAAAATTTCACTTCCGCATTTAATGTGTTATAAGTTACATTATTCATTAGTCATTAGTTCTTTTAACAAAGTGTAGGGGATTAAGTCCCCGGCTTCTATCAAACTGCAAGTGTTGTGGCGGGGTTTAAATCCCCGTTACAACACGGAAAAAGCCCCGTTTTGTGGACGAGGCTTAATTTCCAGATATGTAGTTATTGAGCCAATGTTGAAAATCTAATGCTGTTGTGGCCCTTTAGCATCACATTCTCTATACCAGCACCGTTCTAAAAGTCCAATGCGCCAGCTATAGGCAAAACGACGGGGATTGAGTTCTAATCTAGAATCACGGCTAAATAACGGTTGGTTAAGGTACTGCCAAAGAGGAAATTTAATTTTGTCGTGTTTATCAGCCATAGTGAGGAACAAAGTAGTATAAAAACTGTTGGCAATACTTATCGCTGGGGAAAAACACTGCCAGATACTGAATTTCTTGTTAAAGATGCCATGATATACATTCAATTGTCCTGGTGACAATTGCGGAATTTTACTTAAACATTTCTGCCACATTTAGAAGACTGACAGTTAAACGAAAAGTTCCTAATAAGAGTATTTATACTTATAGCAACCATAGGTTAGTTAAGTGCTACCAGTAAAGCTTTGATGGTGCATGAGGGTAGTTGGATTTAATTTGCCCTAATTCTTTTTTGCCCAGATAATACTGAAGAATAGTTGTATAAACGCTATAAAAAGTTTACAAAACTATATTTTATCAACAGTATTATAGCGATCGCCATCAATAATTAATGATGCACGCAAGATATTTAATTTTTCTAACTCAAGTATAAAAATGTTACTTGATTTTCAGAATTCATATAGTCATCATTACAGTCTAAATTGAGGAAAGCAAGAGGTTCAACATTAAACTTTGTGATGTAGATAAATGTATTTTTTGATGTATTTATATTTAATTTCGTAGGGGAGCAAATTCTTGCGCCCCCACAATCATAGATTCCATGCAGCTAAATTACGATTACAGCAGTTCAAAGCGGGCTTGAAAGAAGCGGAGATATTTAGGTTCGTAAATCATCTGCATTCCACCCAGGCGATCGCGATTGTAATATACTTCATCAACTGCTTCAGCTGTTAAATCCATGTGGGCTTGAGTATAAACACGGCGCGGAATCGTCAGACGCAGTAGTTCTAAGTCTGGATAATAGTGGTCGCCTGTATCTTTGTTGCGTCCGGCGGAAACAATACCCCTTTCCATAGACCGAATTCCTGCTTCTACATATAATTCTGCGGCTAGGCGTTGCGCGGGAAATTGGTCTTGGGGGATGTGGGGTAAAAAGCGTTTGGCATCTAAATAAATCGCGTGACCACCAATTGGCATCACAATGGGAATATTCCAATCTATGAGCTTCTGACCGAGATATTCAACTTGTCCCACACGGGCGCGAATATGGTCATCTTGGACGGATTCTTCAATCCCCCGCGCCATCGCTTCCATATCACGTCCAGCCATACCGCCATAGGTATGTAAGCCTTCGTAGATGACTACGCGATTACGGGCTTCTTCGTAAGTATCAGGATCGTTAAGTGCTAGCCAACCGCCGATATTGACTAGGGAATCTTTTTTCCCGCTCATCGTACAACCATCGGTGTAAGAGCAAAATTCCCGTAAGATAGTAGCGATCGCTTGATCACGATAATCTGGTTCTCGCTGTTGGATAAAGTAAGCATTTTCCACAGCGCGGGTAGCATCTAAAATTACCCGAATGCCATGGTTTTGAGCTATTTGGAAAACTTCCCGCATATTAGCCATAGAAATCGGCTGTCCGCCAGCCATGTTCACAGTACCCGCCACACTAATATAAGGAATGCGTCCTGCACCAACTTGGCGAATTAAATCTGTGAGTTTTTCTAGGTCAATATTGCCCTTGAAAGGATGTAAAGATTTAGAATCATGAGCTTCATCAATAATCACATCAATAAATGTACCGCCTGCTAACTCTTGATGTAGCTTGGTTGTGGTGAAATACATATTGCCGGGGATGTAGTCACCTGGTTTAATCAGAATCTGCGACAGAATATTTTCTGCACCCCTTCCTTGGTGGGTGGGGACAATATAGCGATAACCGTAATATTTCTGGATATTTGCTTCTAAGTGATAAAAGTTTTTACTACCGGCGTAGGCTTCATCCCCCATCATCATCCCCGCCCACTGGGAGTCACTCATAGCAGATGTTCCACTATCTGTAAGTAAGTCTATGTAGACATCTTCGGAACGTAATAAAAAAGTATTGTACCCAGCTTCGGCGATCGCCTGCTCACGTTCAGCACGAGAGGTCATTTTCAACGGCTCAACCACCTTGATTTTATATGGTTCTGCCCAGGAACGGCGACGGCGTGGCGAATTGTGCTTAGTATCAGTCATCGATTAATTACTCCCGTATCAGATGCACTGGTTTGTGCATACTATTTTGGTAGGTATAATCTCAAGTGGCAAATACTGTTACAAATATTGCGATTTTGATTGGTGATCATGAACCCCATGTTTTCCCAGCAACTAGGGTTCTGGAGTCTCAGCAATAATTTAGGATTTTTATCTGAGTTACTACTTTTTATACAAAGTTAAGCCAGCGTTAAGATTTTTTTCAAGATTACCCATCTGAGAATATTTAATATTTTGATATAGGAAAATAAATATAAGCATCAACAAATATCTTTTTGTAAATTTTTGTTTTAATCTTAGCTAGAAAATATCTTTATCTCCGGTATTTTCTAGCTGGATTAATTTATTAGCAATTGCATTTGTCTAATTGCGGGACATTAACAATTGAATTTAATAAAAATCGGAGGTTTTCATATGGCTATTCGGAATAACCTCATTACTAATTTCCGGCAAAAATTCAGCCAAGATTCTGTTAGTTGGGGTTCTTTAGCTCTTTGGATTAGTAGTTTAGTTGTACTTTTCCTAATTTTGACAAGATTTTTTCTGCCTGCATCATGAATCAATTCAAAATTCAAAATTCAAAATTAAATACAGCCACCTACATTCGCGCAGCGTCCCGCAGGGAGGGGTGGGGTTTCTACCGTTCGGCTGACGCTCACGGCGGAAGCCTACCTTGAGAAATAAGGATTTTTTCTCTGACGTTCTCTTCTCTTCTCTTCTCTTCGAGAGGCTACGCCAACGAGAGGCTACGCCAACGAGAGGCTGCGCCAAGGACTTCTTCTACGCCCAATCTCTAGGCTGGAGAAAAACTTCCGTCAGTTCTGCTTCCGGGCTTCCTGCTTCCGGTTCATAGCAATATTCCCAACGTGCTAAGGGTGGTAAAGACATGAGAATCGATTCTGTCCGTCCCTTAGTTTGCAAACCAAATACTGTTCCTCGGTCGTAAACCAAATTAAACTCAACGTAACGACCCCGACGGTAAAGTTGAAAATTACGCTGGCGATCGCCATACTCAATTCCTTGCCTGCGTTCTACAATAGGCAAGTAAGCAGGTAAAAAAGCCTGACCGCAAGACTGCACAAACGCAAAGATATCTTCCCAATTCCGCGCTACATTTCCCACTTTTTGGCTGTAAATTGCGGCTGGACTATCTGTTTGACTTTCAACGTACAGCTTACCGCTAGCATCTTGATAGTCGAAGAAAATACCGCCAATACCTCGCTGTTCTTCCCGATGTCGTAAATAGAAGTATTCATCACACCAGCGTTTAAATGCTGGATAATACTCTGGATTATGGACATCACAGGCATTTTTTAGCGTCTGATGAAAGTGAACCGCATCCTCTTGAAAGGCATAGTATGGCGTTAAATCAGCCCCACCACCAAACCACCAAATAGGGCCAGCTTCAAAGTAGCGATAGTTGAGATGTACTGTTGGTACGTAGGGATTGCGGGGATGCAACACCATTGAAGTTCCTGTGGCAAAAAACTCATGTCCGGCTGCTTCTGGACGTTGCGCCAAAATTGAAGCAGGTAGGCTATTTCCCCACACTGCGGAAAAGTTCACGCCACCCTGTTCAAACACCCGCCCTTCTCGAATCACGCGGGTACGTCCTTCTCCCCCTTCTGCTCGCTCCCAGTGGTCTTGGTGAAAGCTTGCTTCCCCGTCAAGTTGCTCTAACGCTGTGCAAATCTCATCCTGTAAGGTCTGCATGAATTGCTGCACACGCTGCTGTGAATCCTTGGGTATGGTATTGGTAGGTGAGGTCAGCAATACTGTGTGATTTGGAGATTCTTGCAGAGAATTATCGGAATGACGACCCATGTTAAAACCTCTGAAACTTTGAGTAAGGGTATTTATCACTAGTTAATAACTTTATAGTTATTAAGTAAAATTAAAGCAGAGAATTTTCAAAACTTAATAAATTCATTAACCCCTACTCCTCAAAGCTTTTCCAATTTTACTTTATATGTAGTATTTCCAACTTTGCTGAAGGAATGTAAAGAGTGCTAGTCAAAGAATCCCACCTATTATAACTTGATAGCTATGAAATCATTTACTTGATTACCGCATTACTTATGGTTAATACCCTACCCAAACCAGGAATCAAAACCCCCAGCAAAGAAACTGTACTCACCCCCCGGTTTTATACTACAGATTTTGAAACCGCCGCCAACCTGGATTTGTCTGCCCAGGAAAACGAGTTACAGGCAATGTTGGCAGAAATGCGGGCAGACTACAACCGCCACCATTTCGTTCGAGATGAAGCCTTTGAACAGTCGTGGGAACACATTGACGGTGAAGCCAGACAGGCGTTTATTGAGTATTTGGAACGTTCTTGCATTTCTGAGTTTTCCGGCTTCTTACTCTTCAAAGAATTATCCCGCAAGCTGAAAAATCGCAGTCCAGTTTTAGCAGAAATGTTTCAACTGATGGCGCGTGATGAAGCCCGCCACGCCGGGTTTCTCAACAAAGCAATGGGCGATTTTAAACTCTCCCTAGATTTAGCCACGGTGACTAAAACCCGCACCTATACCTTCTTCCCGATTGAGTGGGTACTTTACACCGTTTATCTATCAGAAAAAATTGGCTACTGGCGTTACATTATTATTTTCAGACATTTAGAAAAGCACCCGGAAAACCAGTTTTACCCCATCTTCCGCTACTTTGAGAGTTGGTGTCAGGACGAAAACCGCCACGGGGACATATTCAAAGCACTTTTACGTTCTCAACCGCAACTATGGAACAACTGGAAAGCTAGGTTGTGGAGTCGCTTTTTCTTGCTATCAGTATTTGCTACCCACACCCTGACAGTTCATGAACGTTCCGGTTTCTACAAATCCCTGGGACTTGATGCGACAGATTTTGATCTTCAAGTTGTCCGCAACACCAACGAAACGGCGGGACGGGCTTTTCCTGTAATGTTGAATACCGAACATCCCAAGTTTTTCCCCCTACTGCAACGCTGTGCAGGTTACAACTTGAAAATTTCCGAAATTGAGCGCAGTTCTCAGCCGAAATTTGTGAAACTGATTCGTAAACTACCTTTAATTGCAGCCATTGTTTGGAATCTCTTGATGGTTTACCTCATCAAACCCATTGATACTGAAGCTGTGCGGGAAACCGTGCGTTAGATTTTTGAGGCGATGTCTAAGGTGGTAAAATACTAGGTTATCAAGTTTGTAGTAAGGACTTTAGTCCTTAGAAAAATCAGGACTAAAGTCCTTACTACGAACCTTGATTCTTGACTGTTGACTGTCAACAGTCAACGACTGCAAAAAGTGGTGATGCAATTTAGCTGGGCATTAGCTTAGACTGTCAGTAACCCAGCCCTAAAGGGACTGGGCTTGTAAGAGAAATCAAGCAAGCCGTACTGACCAGATCACCTAGTAATAGGTAAACGTTATTTGAGTCATGACACCCTGTGGATGCGTAGCTAGTCCCCTGCTCTGTCGCTTGTGATTAAACAGTTCTAAGGTCACTGGAACAGTGTTGCAAGCCTAACAAGCTCTTATAACGGATCGAAGCTAACATTACTCCCGCAAGGGAAGGCTCTATTGAGCAAAACATTATGCGTACAGGGTGAAAAGTTTGAAACGGTAATTGTCCCGTCTAAAGTGCATTACAAAAGCACACCAAACAGATTAACCCCAAGGCGGTAATGATTCTAATATTCAATGCCGTTAAAACGGTTTCTCCTTCGGAGACGCTGCGCGAACGTGTCGCGGCTGGTGAGCCACGTCGAACCATCCCTCTCAGCCCTAAAGGGACTGAGTTTCTTGCATACCGTGAAGTCTTATGATTAGTAGTTATAAACGCCAATAGTTTATATGTCTGATTCTATACAGTATGTTACCAATCAAGATGGAGAAAAAGTTGGTGTGCTGTTAGATTTAGCCACATACCAACAACTGACAAATTCATCACTAGAAGATGATGAAGTTTTAACTGGCTTAAGCTTGGATGAATTACAAGCTTTGGCAGGTAGTATGTTGTCTCCAAAAGTCCAAATCGAGTTAAATGATTTATTGGAGCGAAATGCAGAGAATTTGCTTGCTGCTGAAGATGAAGCTAATTTAGACTATTTATTGGCACAGATTGACCAACTAAATATTTTAAAAACCAGAGCTAGATATACTTTAAAAATTAAAGGAATATCAAAAGCGGCGTGAGTATTTCTATAATTTTTTGCTTTAGCGCGGAGAGTGTCAATGATTGCGCTTGCCAGATTTAACGCTTAACAATTACACTAAAATTGATTAAGCTTCTCAGGGTTTACACTCATCTTGAACACACTGGCGGGACGCTACGAAATTATTCGATTACTAGGCGGCGGTGGCTTTGCTGTCACATATCTCGCTAGGGATAACTTGCAACCCAGCAAACCTTTGTGTGTCGTCAAACAACTGCGTCCCAACCAAACCGAACCCCGTGTAATTGAATTTTTTGAGAAAGAAGCCGCTATCCTCGAAAGGTTGGGGAAACATCCCCAAATTCCCCAACTTCTGGCACACTTCAACCAAGACCAGAATCTTTATATAGTTCAAGAGTTTATCGAAGGACAAGACCTGAGTCGAGAAATAGTCCCTGGTAAGCGACTGAGTGAAAGTTATGTCACCAAACTTTTACAGGATGCTCTAGAAATCTTATCTTTTGTACATCAACAGGGAGTGATTCACCGCGACATCAAACCCCAAAACCTGATGCGACGACAACAAGATGGCAAAATTATGCTGATTGACTTTGGCGCGGTAAAAGAACTTGGGACATTAATGGTGAACTCTCAAGGTGAAATCAATTCTAGCGTTGTGATTGGCACACCTGGTTATATGTCCTATGAGCAATATAGGGGTAAACCTTGTTGTGGTAGCGATATTTATGCGTTAGGGGTAATGGCTATTCAAGCTTTAACAGGTGTTTTGCCCTCAGAATTAGAAGAAGACACCCAAACGGGGGAAATTATCTGGCAAAATCAAGTGCAGGTGAGTAATCATTTGGCTGAAGTATTAACCAAAATGGTGCGCCATCACTTCAGTATGCGCTATCCTAACGCCACGGAAGCATTGCAAGCTTTAATCTCGGTGTCAGTATCATTACCACCTACAGTCTTAGTTGAGATTAACAAGGAATTATATCTGCAAGAAGTCACGAGTCGCGCCCAGCAAGGTCAAGGTAATTTTTCTGTCTTTGCGTTGAGAATACTGGAATCTAAGCGCGTTGAGTTGGGATTATCTGAAGATGAAGCTAGAGAAATTCAAGAGCAAGTTTTGCAACCCTATCGGGGGTATGAACGCAAGTTACAAGAGTATGAACAGGCGTTAATTGATGCGGTAAAGCAAGAATATCCCTTTAGCCAGGGAACGCAAAAGGACTTACAAGACTATCAACAATATTTAGGATTGCGGGATGAAGATATCGCGGCGATAGAAGCAAGGGTGTTTGCGCCACAACAATCACAACGCCAGCAGCAGGAAGCGGAAAGATTACGCCAAGAACAACAGAGACAAGCTGAATTACAACGCCAGCAACAGGAAGCGGAAAGGTTACGTCAGGAACAACAACGAAAAGCTGAATTACAACGCCAGCAGCAGGAAGCCGAAAGGTTACGTCAGGAACAACAACGACAACGACAACGACAACAGGAAGCATCTAAGGCTCAATCTAACCCAGGTATTCAAACTCAGACTTTTGAATTTGACACCGCTACTATTACCCTGAAATCTGGGTTTTTGGGTATAGGAAAGAAACATGAAATCAACCACAGTCGGGGACGCGCTGAGTATTTTAGAGAAAACTTAGGTAATGGTGTTGCTTTAGATATGGTGGCGATTCCTGGTGGTAAATTTCTCATGGGTTCACCAGAAGATGAACCAGGACAATTTTACTCATTTAACTCTGAACGTCCACAGCATAAGGTCAGTGTTAAACCCTTTTTTATGGGTAAATTGCCCGTTACCCAAGCTCAATGGAAAGTTGTTGCTGCTTTTGCTAAGGTAAATATTGATTTAAATCCCGACCCTTCTTTTTTTAAAGGTGTTAACTGTCCTGTAGAACAAGTTGCTTGGGATGAGGCGTTGGAGTTTTGCGCTAGACTATCTCGAAAAACTGGGAGAATCTATCGTTTACCTAGTGAGGCGGAATGGGAATACGCTTGTCGTGCTGGGACGACCACCCCATACTATTTTGGTGACGCGATTACCAAGGATTTAGCAAATTATTATAACAAGCAAACAACGGATGTCGGGCAATTTCCTGCTAATCCCTTTGGGTTATTTGATATGTATGGTAACATATACGAATGGTGTCAGGATGAGTGGCACGAAAATTATAATCAAGCTCCAAATGATGCTAGTGAGTGGCTTGGCAGTATAAATGAATACAAACTTCTGCGTGGCGGTAGTTGGGGCGACTATGCCTGGGATTGCCGTTCTGCCCATCGCACTTGGGGCGCGCGCGCGAGTCGTAACATCAATGTTGGTTTTCGCGTGGTGGCTGTGGCTGTGGCGTGAGGATTCTTTACCCTTTGCACTCTTGCCCTCTACACTTCTTTCTATTTTCCCTTCTTAAGTTCTCGTGCTTTGCGTGAGAAAGTTTTTTTATTTTTTCGCATGAATAATTATCACAATACACAATCCTAGCGATTTGTCATTCTGAGTGGAGCGGAGCGGAAGGAAGAATCTCGGACTTGCACCGTAGTCTCTAGATGTTTCATTTCGCTGTCGCTACATACTCCTAGGTCAAAGCAAGCTACAACATGACAAAGGAGAGAGGCTTTAATTTTCCCCCTTCCCTACTAGGGAAGGGGGTTAGGGGGTTAGGTTTCACGTTAACTTTTCCACATAACGTGACAAATCAGACTAAATACTCTGTTACTGCTAACAGCACTCCTAAGAGGTTGTTTGAAAAGTCTCTATTGGTGTAGCAAAACATTTTAGATCCCCCTAAATCCCCCTTAATAAGCTACGGTGTATACACAAGTCAGATTTTCTTTCTAGATCAAGGTTTTACCCCCCTTAATCCCCCCTTGGAAAGGGGGGAAACCGGAAAATATAGTTCCCTCCCCTTTCCAAGGGGAGGGTTAGGGTGGGGTAATTCGAGGACAGATAGTGTTCGATAACTTGTGTATACACGGTAGCCTTAAAAAGGGGGACTTTAAGAAGCTTTCCCCCCTTAAAAAGGGGGATCGACAAGTGCTTAAAATCACCGCCAACCACTTTTCAAACACGCTCTAATAGTCAGGACTTACGCAAGTGTCACAGTCGATGGTTGGTGCGTGACGCTATAAGTCTTATGACTACGTTCAAATACTTTTACAGCGTCACACACCCTACATCAAAAATATGCCAGTTGCGTAAGTCCTCATAGTTTTAAACTGAAGTAGTTTCTACTGTGTCTGATACTTGCACCAACTCATACAGCTTGACTTCAAACTTCTCCATACAAGCTGACCAATCATATTCCAAGATGGAAGGACGAGCCTGTTTAGCCATAGCTGCTTTAAGTTCAGGGTTGGAGAGAATATCTATCACCTTTTGAGCAAAATCTGCGGGGTTGTTGGGTTCAGCTAAAAAGCCATTATGACCAGGAGTTACTTGCTCTGAGGTGGATGGTGCTAAGGCTGCAACAACAGGAGTACCAGAAGCTAAGGCTTCGTTAGTTGTGGTGCAGAAGTTTTCTGTGACGGAGGGATTGACAAAGACATCCGCACGAGCAAACCAACCTAATAGTTCTGTACCGTGAGACTCACCCCAGATAGTAATACCTGAGCCAAACTTTTCCGCACGTTTGCAAATTTCTGCATCTAGAGGGCCACTACCCACAATCACTAAATGAATGTTGGGAATTTGAGCAGCAATCAGAGGATAGACATCTAGGAGTTGTGGGACATTCTTTTCGGCGGTGATGCGTCCGACAAAGAGAATAGTTGGTCTATCGTCATTAGGGATGGGGTTGTGAGAGATATTACGAGGGTGGAATTTCTCGCAATCAATACCCTGATAGGGGACATATTCACTCGGTTGACATCCTAATTTTTGGTATTTAGCTAGTTGTTCACGAGAGGAAAATATATTCAGATCGTAAGTTCGGCTAATTTGCTCCACCAAATAGGGGATGATAGGACTCAACAACTTAAAGAAGACATTCCCTAAGTAATATTTGATGTAAGCCACAATATCTGTGTGGAAGACCGAAATAATCGGGGTTTTAGTCCGTCGTGCATACTCCACACCCACCGGACGACCATAACCTTGGATTAAGGCTGAATATAAACCGCGCATTTGGGCGGCTTCTTCCACCACAATGATGTCAGGTTGGAAATCAACCAGTAACTCGGTATCGCTCCAATGACGATAACTCAAAGGTTGGGGTAGAGACTTGTAGAATATCAGTGGCTCTGTGGGGAATGAGAAAGAAGAGAAATTGGGATAAGATTTTAACTCCTCTAACCCAGGCATGGGGCGATCGCCTACTTTTTTGGGATACTGATCATTAAATTGCGGATGGACTAAAAATACTTCATGACCCTGTTGTAGTAACCAACGCGCTCTCTGGTGAACTGCAACGGAAACCCCGGTCAAAAAAGGAGAATACAATCCTGAAAACAAAGCGATGCGAAGTTTTTGCTTATTCATAATCCTATGTAATGTGTGTATCTTGTCTCAGCCAGAGGTGTTTGAAGAGGAAGCACTTCTACTAAGCAAGTTGGATAAGAATTTAGGATTTACGCATCGATAGAGAGATTAAAGAGTTCACAGAGAAATTTGGCGATCGCTTGGTTGATTTCCTTGCTGATAAGGGCGATATTCCATCAAATGTATTTGCCAAGCCCCTTTCACTTCATAGGTAACACCACGCCAATGTACTATGGGCATATCGAAAGCTCGAAACATAGCTAACCCATATACCCATTGTGTCAAGGGTATTCCCATGATCATCTTCCAGATGAGAGGCCAAGACAATTCTGTGATTGGCTTACCTTGGGAACGAATTATTGGCTGTATGCTCATTTCCAAAAACAACGTCAGCATAACTAACGACAGGATATAAATCCCATACCAGATGAAGGCGATCGCAGCTGTACCGCCTTGTCCGGTAAACCAAGCCAGGATAAACACCACAACTAACAAATTGGGTAGCAAAATCGTCAACACAGCCTCAGCCACCACCCCCGGCCAAAAAGGATGGTAAAGTCGAGAAGTCATTATTTGACGTTGTAACCAATACCTTAAGCTAGGTAAATCCGCCTCCTCCTGATTCAACATAATCAAAGAAGGTACAAACTTCACCTGGAGGTTATGTTGACTCAAGACACGACGAATCATAGTGTCTTCATCAAAGGCTTGTCCCCACTTCTCTAATAGTCCTGTTTGGTGTATTACCTCTGTTTTTATAGCCAAACTACCACCCCAAGGAACGCCGTATAGATACATCTGGGCGATCGCCGAAACATTCCAGATATAACGAACTAACGAACCCCAATACGTACCTGTGGGTACATACCAACGGTTTCCAGTCGTTGCACCTACGGAGGGATTATTTAAAGGGGAGACTAATTCCCGCAACCAATTAGGGTGAACAATCGTGTCAGCATTCACCAACGCCACAACCTTGTAAGTCTCGTCTAGTTCCGAGACAGCTTGTAACAGGGAACTGCACTTGAGACTACAGGTTGATCGGATGTTTCGCAAATGACTGATTTGGTAATTAGTTACACCCAATTGACCGATAGTATCGCTGACAACTTGCCAAGCCGGATCATCCTGACTATCGATAATCAGCTTCAAATTATACTGTGGATAGTTTTGCTGAAGTAGCGATCGCAAACAATCCGGTAAAAACGGGTCAGCACCACGTAAACATAACAACACCGCCGTTTTCGGTAACTGTTCATCGGGTAAACTTTTAGAACCTGAATTTAAACTCCCCACAAACAGTAGTACGAAACCCACCTGAACAACTAACCAAGCCACCAAAAATTTCGATATCGATATCACCAAATCATTCATTTGTTGATGACCCTTACATGATGTATCATTCAAAGAGATATCTTGCTATCCACAGGTTGATCTAAAAAATCATAGGGATGGTATTCCACCAAACGAACATTCCAAGGGCCTCGAATCCGATAGACAATCCCCCGCCACTTCACCGTTGATATCCACACAGAAGAGAGCATAGCTAACCCATATACCCACTGTGTTACGGGAATAGACAACAACATTCTCCCCACCATTCCTATTGATAACTTTGTCCCCGGCTGACCTTGGGCGCGAATCACCGGCTGTAAAGCCATCTCCATCAACAGCATCAACGACAGTAATCCCAAAGTGTAAATGCTGTAGGATTTAAATAATAAATCCGCTACTTCCCACTGAGCATCACCTAACGATAAGAAAAACAACACAATCACTAAAGTGGGAAACAAAATACTAGAAACAGCTTCACTCACAATAGCTAGCCACCGGGGATGGTACAGGCGCGAATAGAGGATGAGACGTTTCACATAGTCGATTATCCCCAGCAAATCGCACTCTTCACGATTCACCATAATCAACGAAGGTACAAACTTCACCCTCAACCCATGTTTTTTGAGGATATTGTGCATCATTAAATCTTCACCGAAGGCTTGCGCCCACTGTTCTACAATTCCTGTTTGACGCAATACCTCTGTTTTTAAAGCCAAAGTCCCACCCCAGGGAATACCAAATAGGTACATCTGCACAACTGAAGCTATATTCCCTGTATAGCGTACCAACGAACCCCAGTATTTCCCTGTGGGTACATACCAACGATGGCCTGTTGTCGCCCCAACTTTAGGATTATCTAAAGGACTAACTAATTCCCGCAGCCAATTAGAATGAACTATGATATCGGCATCAACAAAAGCTACCACTTCATAAGAATCATCCAAATCAGAAATAGCTTGAATCAAAGCACTACATTTAAGACTACAATTGTGGCGGATAACTCTTAAATGACTAATATCAGCATTAGTTACTTCTAGTTGCTTGATAGTATCCCCAGCAATCTGCCAAGCTGGGTCATCCTGACTATCAATAATCAGCTTTAAATCGTAGTTTGGGTAATTCTGTTTTAACAACGCCTCAATACAGTTGGGTAAAAAAGGATCAGCCCCACGCAAGCAAAGAATTACCGCCGTTTTAGGTAACTGTTCATCAGGTAAAGTTTTTGTCCGCGATAATCGCACATACAACAAAAACATCAGAGAAATAAAAACCTGAATCCCCAACCATCCCAGCAAAGACCTAAACAAAAATGCTGCCAAATCTCTCATGACATCTATAAGTCTCCGGCAAATTTCGCCATCTGTAATAGTTGAGAGGAAATAAGTAATTCGTAATGGGCTGCGCCCCGCTACGCTAACGTAATTCGTAATTCGTAATTACAGTTCGTAGTAAGGACTTTAGTCCTTATTTATTTCTCAGCACTAAAGTGCTTACTACAAACCATCAAAAAACTAACAAAATTCTAGCGATCAAGTGAGTATTTCAGAGTAATATCGACAGTGGTATTTTTGGTGACAGCAAAACTTGATTTATTGAACTTGGGTGTACCTGTTTGGATGGATACAGTAGGATTATTAGAAATCCCAAATCCTTCCTTGGGAATGCCAAAGAAATCAGAATCAAGTTTTTGATTACCGTTTTGATCATCTACAACAGCTACAGCATAAGTCCCACGCTTTAAACCATAGAAATGCTTAGTAATCGACTTACCTGTAATGGGTGTACAGCCACTTTGCACTTCACTGGTGTCACTCATCGGAAACCCTTTCTCGCTAGCGTAAACTCTCATGCAAATCTGGCCTTTTTGATGCCGGATACCATTAACTACAACAGTTAACTTAGCTGTAGGTTCTGCATTCAATGGTCGAATACAAGTGAAGCTCAATAAAGTCGCTAGTAAAACATGATGTAATCGAGCAATCTTCAACATATTGTTGTCCTCATTAATAGATAGTTTTGGAATGGCTACTTTTGTTCAGAAGCGATAAATTGCGTTTCTACTTCCTGTGCTTGGAATCTGGTATGATGCCAACTCTGCCAAAGTTGTTGTGCTGCTATCAGCAAATCTTTCAGTAATAAAGACTCCTTTCCTCTGAGTTTCTGATATAAACTGATAGCGCAACAGATATAATCATGTAAACTCATTTGCAACAGACATACAGAAACGATATATTCCCATAACATTCGCCAATGAGGGAACAAAATCTTGCCTTTCTTCGATGAGTCAAACCACACTGTATAGGCATAAAAATCTGGCAGCATATTCAATGAGTATTTGTTATTGCTATTATTCAGCAACTTATATTCAGGAAAGAACATACTCATTGATTGTTGCGAATGGCTTCTGGCGAAAAATATGTATTCGGCAATTTCGTAGAATTTACCTACTAAACCAAGCCTTAATAAGAAAATGCCATCTGCGTTGCCATAGCTACCCATAGGCGGGATTTTTCTCAGCGCATCCGAGCGAATTACGCCGTACAATTGATAGCACAGATGCTTAGTCAGTAATTCATGAAAACGCTGGTAATTTTTAGGTGAATCTGCCTTGATTTGAATATCATATTTTTGCAAAAATTCACCATGTTCATCAATGAAATATACGTGAGAATGGCACAAGATAATTGTTGGGTCTTCATCTAGTACCTCAATACATTTCATGAGAAAGTCAGAGGCGTGTAAATCATCATGGGCTGCCCACTTGAAATATTCACCAGTCGCTAATTCAAAAACACGGTTAAAATTCCGGGCGCAACCAATATTTTCGGTATTCCTATAGTAACGGATGCGTTTATCTTGAGCAGCATAGGCTCGACAAATTTCTTCAGTATTATCTGTAGATGCGTTATCTGAAATAATTAATTCAAAGTCTGTAAATGTTTGAGCCAACAATGAATCTAGGGCTGCTTGAAGAAATTTCTCGCCATTATATACAGGTAAACCAATGCTCAATCTTGGTGAATTGTTGGTCATAATGGTAGGGGATTAGGGACTAGGGATTGGGGACTGGGGACTGGGGACTGGGTAAGAACTTTTCCCTTGTCTCTATTGTCTTCCTTGTCTCCCTTGTCTCCTTATTTAAGTAGCTTTTCAATGTCAGTCTTTTCTAGCCATGTTTTGGTTTGATGCAGTCCTGTTTCTAAATCAATTTTTGGTTTGTAATCTAATAAGCTTTGAGATTTAGCAATAGAACAAGCATAAGGACGACTCATAAAATCTACCGATTCTGGTAAGATGTCGGCTTTTTTGCGAAACAGTTTTTGCCCCTGATGACGCAGTTTTAAAAACAGTTTGATTTCATCTTTACCTAAAGACATCGGCGCAGGTAAACCTTCCATTGCGGCTAGGCGCATAAAATATTCTTTCCAGGAAGTTGCTTCTCCGTCGGTGATGTTAAAAATTTCGCCGTATGTCTGTTTTTCAATTGCCAAAAAGATGGCATCAATGAGGTTATCTACATAGACATGATTAATTACACCTTGCCCATCATTGGGGTAAGCAAATAACTTTTGTCGCATGAAGTGAATTGGTCTGACAACCCAAGGTAGACTTCCCGGCCCGTAAACATCGCCAGCACGAATAATAATCATGCCGAAATCTGGGGGAGAGTTGAGGGGTAGAAGTTCAGCTTCGGCGGCGATTTTGGTTTCACAGTAGGGGTTATCGCTACCGGAGAGTGTACCGGATTCCGTAATGCGATCGCAATAATCAAACCCATAGACTAAAATACTAGAAAGATGCACAAAAGTTTTTACACCAGCACTTTTGGCAGCTTTGGCTATATTCACCGCACCGCCAACATTCACTTCCTGAAACTGTTTGATAGGCCCAGCTTCTTCGGTAATTTGGGCTGTATTTAAAACAATGTCTACTCCCTGACAAGCTTTTTTAGCAACAGCCGCATCGGTAATACTCCCAATAATTACTTCAGCCCCCAATTTCTTAGCTGTGTCAGACTTATTAGAACTTTGCAACCCACGCACCTTCATTCCCTGTGCTATGGCTAACTCGGCTGCACGCAAGCCGATAAATTCATCAATTCCAGTAATTAGGAGGGTTTTGTCTTGTAAATTCATACTTATTAAAGAGGGTGTAGGGGTGTAGGGGTGTAAGGGTGTAGGGGTGTAGGGGTGTAGGGGTGTAAGGGTGTAAGGGTGTAAGGGTGTAGGGGTGAAATTAAGTTAAAATTCAAAAATTTTTGAATTTTGAATTTTGAATTTTGAATTTTTATACCCCGTGCCTTAAAAAATATCTGCCGGGTCTGCGGAACGCAGTTTGTTAATAGCAAGTGCGCCTGAAGTGATACACATTAAAACGGCGGAAACAAAGACTATTAAGGCATTATTGGCCGTCATCATAATGGGTAATTTTGTAGCTGCCATTGCAAAATCATACAAAGCTATAGAAACTAAAAATCCTGGTATATAAGCTAATAATGCCAAGATAATAGCTTGTTGAAAAACCACCTTTAATAGATAAGAATTGGGATATCCAATGGCTTTTAATGTGGCGTAAGCGATAAATTGTGTGGCAATATTGCTGTAGAGAATTTGATAGACAATTACCACACCCACCACTGAAGCCATTGTCAGCATTAGGTTCAAGATAAAACCAATTGGTGTTCTAGCAGACCAATATTGTTTTTCAAAATCAATAAAACCTTGGCGAGTGAACACCCTCACATCATTAGGTAAATTGGCTCGCAAATTTGCTAAAACTCTTTCTTGATTGGCATCAGGTTTAAGACTGATGATACCTATATCTATTTTCTCGACTGGGCGACTATTGGGATTAATCCGCAGAAAAGTTGCGTCACTGACAATCAAATTACCATCCACACCAAAGGAAGGGCCTAAGCTGAATAAGCCACCGACTCTAACTTTGTATCCTCTAGGCCCATCAAAGGGGAAGATTTCAATTGTCTGTTCGGTATCTCCTTTGTCAAAATTCGCCGCAATGGGGCCAAATTCTGGTCTTGCATCCCTATCAAATAACATGACATCAGGAATTTTCAGCCTGTCCAAGTTTTGCTCAATTTCAGGAATATTTAAGACAGATTTGCCTGGGTCAAACCCCATCACATATATAGAGTATTTCTCACCAGTAGCAGGGTTTTTCAATTTAGCAAATTGTAAATACATGGTGCTAATTGATTCCACACCATCAAAACCTAAAGTTTGGTACAAACGAGTTCGAGAAAAACTTTGATTTGATGTCAAAGATTTATATTGAGAACTTACTAAAAATAAGTCCCCTTTAAGACTTTGGTGTACTGCGGTAGCACTAGAATAGAGGGCATCTTGAAAACCAAGTTGCACAAACATCAGTAAGACAATGAAGGCGATACCAGCTACAGCCACCAAAAACCGAATTTTTTGTTGGACTAGCTGTAGCCATGCCAAAGGAATCTTAAAATTCATGGCTGTTTATTAATTAGGGAATGGGGAATTGAAAATGGGGAATGGGGACAACTTTTTTTCTGCCCCATGTCCAATGACTAAATCTGAATAGCCACATCAACCTGTAAATTTGTTAACCGGGATACCCGTTGATTATCTGCGGGTTTATCGATAGATACTTTAACTTCAATGATTCTGCGGTCTGTGTCAAAGTTGGGGTTAATGCTGAAGATGCTTTGTTTGTCAACTTGCAACCCAATTTCCTGAACTGTTCCTTGCAATTGACCGCTAAATGCAGGACTAGTGATGATTGCTTTTTGACCTAACTGAACCTTTTGAATATCGCTTTGATAGACTTCTGCAATGACATACATTTGGGAGGTTTTACCAATATCAGCAAATCCAGTGTTGCTAATAACCTCACCTTTTTTGGCGTGAATTTTTAAAATTTTGCCATCGATAGGAGCTTTAATATAGGTCAACTCCTGGTCTGCTTTCGCTTGTTTGATAGCTGTTACAGCACTCTTAACTTCATTTTGTGCCAACTCTACATCTACAGTCCGCACTTCTTGAACGCTGTTGAGTCTGGCTTTGGCTTCTTTGATTTGGTCGGCGAGGGTGTTTTGAATCCTGCTGAGACTAGCTTTGGCTTCTGTTAGTTGCTGCTGTGTTGTTTTCAGTTGTAAAGCTCTAGTGTCTGCTACAGAAGCAGAAACAGCACCTTCTTTGACTAACTTTTGATATCGCTCATTTTCCGTTTCAGCGTTATTAACTTCTGCTTGGATACGGTTAATTGTTGCCTCTTGAGTGGCAATTTCTCCTTTGAGTTGTGACTGTAACCTAGCAATGGTAGCTTTTTGGGCGGCAATGTCTCCAGGTTTAGCACCAGCTTTGACTTGTGCTAGTTGGGTTTTGGCAATTTCTAGTTTATCTAAAGCCTGTTGTAGAGCTGCGGTAGCACGGGCATAATCTTCTAAATACGCCAATACTTGCCCTGCTTTTACTTCGTCTCCTTCTTTCACCAACAGTTTTTCTACTCGGATACCATTAGTAGAACTAGGTGCTGACAAGGTAGTTACTTTACCTTCAGGCTGCAAACGTCCTAAAGCTGTGACAGCAACTTTCACTGGCGCAGCTTTGGGAGAATTAGCGGCGGGAATTTGGTCTTGAGAGCGAAATTTATTTGGCGTAAAACTGTGTAAAGCGACTATTCCAGCCGCTAACGTGATTGAAGCTGCCAAAATTAACCGCCACCTGCCTTGAGGTTTGATAAATAACTGGCGCAGGCGTTCTTTATTTACTTCCATATTTTTATTCCTAATTGGTGTGATGAGCCAGGAATACGATTGGGGACTGGGGATTGGGGAACTCGGTGCCCCCTCTGGGGATAAGGGGTAATGGGGATTGGGGATTGGGTAATAGAGCTTTTCGTGCGTCCTGGTGTACGCAGTTAATGCTGTGTACTATGAGCGATTTTTCCCTGTATTCTTATGAATGAGCTAAAAATCTGATTAGGTTTATGTAAATGCTTTAAGATTTTGATACCTACCGCAAACAAGTTACTTAGCGGCAACATTAATGATGGTGAATTGACTACAAATCTTTCTCTGTTTTACCTTAATTAGACTTCGCATCAAGTAGCGTAAAATACGCTTGCACTTTTGAACAACTTAAATTCCCATCAATACGAAGCGGGGAGTGGAAATTAATGAGAAGAATTTACTAAATACGTGTCTAATCATTGCAAAAAACTTTGATTTTGTCAATCGGTTGGGGATTGGGATAGGTTATTTGTATTCAATATTATTGATGAATTGCGATCGCCACTGTTGTGTAGTATTGGACATTATCATGGGTTATGTGAGTAAAATCATCGTTTCTAGATATTCTTGAAACATATGTGGCTTATATTAGTCTGGATGATTGGTGATTTGATTGACTGCACTGAATTTTAAATTTTGGATTTTGTCGCAAGAACCCGTAGAGTATTTAAATCGCTTATGTCTACAGTACCCATAGACCAAATTAAAATCGGTCACAACCGCCGTCCGGTCAAGGGTGACAAGGTTGATGAACTCAAGGAGTCAATTAAGGCTAATGGTCTATTAAACCCAATTACGGTAGACCAAAAGTTGAATTTGATTGCTGGACTACATCGGCTGACGGCTTGTAAGTTGTTAGGACTAGAGGCGGTTGAGTGTAATATCGTCGCTTATGCTAATGCTGACCAAGCACGGTTGGCAGAAATTGACGAAAATTTGATTCGCAATGAGCTAGAACCCCTAGAGCGTTCTGAATTGTGGTTGGAACGTGACCAAATTCTGGAACGCATGGGTTTACGGGCGAAGGTGGGAGATAATCAACATACTTTCAAAGGTGGTGAAACGATTTCACCACCCAAGAGAACTTTAGAGTTAGCTAGGGAAACTGGTTACTCAGAACGCACGTTTCAGCATGGTAAGCAAATTGCTAAAAGTATTCACCCAGAAGTTAAACAGCTAATTAAGGGTACACCCATTGCTGATAGTCCTACAGCACTTTTAAGTGTCGCGAGGGCTGGGACAAAAGAGCGTACCTTAGCTACCGCAGCACAACAGGCTAAGGAGTTAGCTCAAGCTCAAGGAGATACCGCCGAAGCTCAACGTCAAGCGCAATTAGTAGAAGAATTGCAGGCGAAGCAAAAAGAGTTACAGACATTAGCTTACAAAAGTGCTATGGCGCAAAAGGAAGCTAAATTAGCTGTGAAGAAAACTCAAGCGATCGCCTCCCCTTCACCTGCTCAGGCTTCCCCCACTATCCAAACAGGTGATGAATGGATATTAGGCAGACATCTCGTCTATTGTGGTGACACCTCCCAGCCGGAATTTCGCAACTTATTACCTTCAGATGCGGCGTTAGCGATCGCCACTCTCTCACCCACCTGGGAACATAATTACTTGGTAGATGAAGCCAAAGTTGTGGCTGTCATTCGTGCTGAAGGACATATTTATGATTTCTACAAACAAAATCAAATGCCTTTTCAATATGAATTATTACTAGGAAATCTCTATGTAGGGATTTTTTCTCATCAATTAATAGTAAAACCCCAAAACCCAATTAATATTGAAGGCGTGGAGGGAATTATTAATTATTTGCTCAATTTGTACACAAATACCAATAATTTTGTGATTGCTCCATTTATGGGACACGGCGAAATTCTCATTGCTTGTGAAAGATTAGGACGTATTTGTTTTACGGGTGACAGCAATTCAGAATTAGTTAACCGTGGACTGGGACGCTGGCAGAAATGGACTGGTAAACAAGCCCAGAACATAGGCTTGGTGTCTTAGTATTTTGTTGATTTTGAACCACAGAGGCAGAAAGGCACAGAGGAAATTAAATGTTTAAAGTTGCATACTTTGTTTATTCTGCACAATATATAGAAGGAATATTTGCTTAATAAATACTCCTTAATCATGTTCGGTCATTTATATTAAAAATTCATCAAAAAACCTCTCTTGATTATGATGTGCTGCTGAAAAATAAATTCTTGCAGCTATGTAATCAGATTTGTGTATCGATGAAATGTTTACCGGCTTGACTAGAAACTGTAATTTTTATCTGCATCGATATCAGGTCAACCTTACAGCCGACAGCAAGCAAATTGTCAGCTTGTGTTTATAAGTCCTTAATTATACTAATGTGCTATGGCTAATTTGAAATTTTCATCAACAAATATCTATCCTGTTTATAAAATTAATTTAAACCAATGATTTAGTTTCGATGAACCGTGCTATTCTTTGTATTAATTCAATGCTTAAAAGCAGCGAGGCAAATTAGTTATTTATGTGCGAGTAGAACAGTAGTAAAAAATGACTAAAGCTAGCTGTATCTCCATCGGTTTCTCAATGGTTGATAATTCGTTTAAAGGACTGTATTAACTCGGATTCAAGATGGTATTTCTTCTGTAACGAATTTGTCAACTTTTTGGGGTCGAATCCCATAACATATATTATCCTGGACGCTGAAACTGGCTATGGCATTCATCAAAATACAGAACGTTGTCATTAATACCAGCTACGTGGCTGCGGTAAAACTAGATCATCAAACTAGTTTGGGAGAAGAAAGCGTTTCTGTCCTAATAGCTACTCCTAAGTTTCCGTTGCTCCAGTTAGATACAATTGCTCAAAATTTCTACCATTACGAATGGATGGAATTTACCGGTCCAGCAGCTACCGCGCTTCAAGATTATTTTACTAGTTTCAATAACGTCATCGACTTGTTGCCGCCATATCAAGAGTCGAACGTTGGATAACATGATTCAGAAGGCAGAAGGTAAAAGAGAAATCTTGACAGCCAATTCCCAATGCCCACAGATGCTTAACAAGAAATAACACTAGTCAGGGTAAGTAACAGCAATTATACCAATTATTCAAAATTCATTAATAGTTTCAAACTCAGAAAACCTTGTAATATCTGGCTTTCTTCATTTTGAATTTTGAATTTTGAATTTTGAATTGATATTACTGTCGCTGCACAATCCACAGTACCCCAGAACAGTATATACCCTATGTCTGCTAATTCAATTGATACTGCCTTAGCGGAGTTAGAAACCCAGATTAATAATTGCGAAAAGGCTTTGTTGCGGTGTATTGAGGAAAAAAAAATGAACTCGGAAAAACCAATGTCAATTAACAAAATTAACAGACAACTACAACAAAATCCTATCGCCATCATCGGTATGGCATCATTAGTTCCCCAAGCTAGAAATTTGCGGGAATACTGGCAAAATATCATTAACAAAACTGATTGTATCACCGATGTTCCCTCCACTCATTGGAGCGTAGAGGATTACTACGACCCCAACCCCAGAACCCCCGAAGATAAAACCTACTGTAAACGCGGTGGATTTATTCCAGAGGTTGATTTTAACCCGATGGAATTCGGTATTCCTCCCAGCATTTTAGAAGTGACTGATGTTTCGCAACTATTAAGTTTAGTAGTTGCAAAAGAAGCAATGGAAGATGCCGGTTATGGTGAATCTCGTGAATTTAACCGCGAGTTGGTGGGGGTAATTTTAGGGGTAGCCATGGCCAAGCAATTGGGTATGCCGCTATCTGCACGCCTAGAATATCCCATTTGGAAGAAAGTCCTCAAAAGCAGTGGACTGTCTGATGAAGACACCGACAAAATCGTCGAAAAAATCAAAAGTGCCTACATCAAGTGGGATGAAAACGCCTTCCCTGGGATGTTAGCTAACGTCGTCGCCGGACGCATTGCTAACCGCTTGAACTTTGGTGGGATGAACTGCGTAGTTGATGCAGCCTGTGCTAGTTCCTTCGGCGCATTGAAAATGGCCATTAGCGAACTAGTCGAACATCGCGCTGACATGATGCTAACTGGTGGTGTAGACACCGACAACACCATCATGGCTTATATCTCCTTCAGCAAAACCCCGGCTGTATCTCCTAGTGAGAAAGTTAAACCCTTCGATGCCAAATCTGATGGAATGATGCTGGGTGAAGGTGTTTGTATGTTGGTGCTGAAGCGTCTGGAAGATGCAACCCGCGACAATGATAAAATTTACGCAGTTATCAAAGGCATCGGTACTTCCAGCGATGGACGCTACAAGAGCATTTATGCACCCCGCAAAGAAGGACAAGTCAACGCCTTACGCCGTGCTTACGAAGATGCAGGTTTCTCTCCCGCTACCGTTGGTCTAATTGAAGCCCACGGTACAGGAACAATGGCTGGCGACCCCACCGAGTTCGGTTCTTTAAGAGACTTTTTCTCTAAACACGACAACAAAAAACAGCACATCGCTTTGGGTAGTGTGAAGTCCCAAGTTGGACACACTAAAGCGGCTGCGGGTGCAGTCAGCTTAGTTAAAACCGCTTTGGCATTACATCACAAAATTCTGCCCCCCACAATTAATATTACTGAGCCAAATCCCAAGCTCAATATTAACGATTCCTCTTTTTATCTCAACACTGAAACTCGCCCCTGGATTCGGGCGGAAGGGGAAGCACCAAGACGCGCGGGTGTAAGTTCCTTTGGTTTTGGTGGGACAAACTACCACGTAGTTTTGGAAGAATACGAAAGCGAACAAAACCGCCCCTACCGTTTGCACAGCACCCCCCGCGAAATCCTGTTATTTGCTGCTAACCCTGGGGAACTGCTGAAAAAGTGTGAAGAAGTTTTGGGTAACTTGCAATCAGAAGGTGGTGAAAGACACTTCGCCCAGTTAGCGCAAGAGTGCCAAGCTTTAGAAATTCCTCAGAATGCAGCGCGAGTTGGCTTTGTCGCGGAAAATCTGCAAGAAGCCTGCAAGTTTATGCAAACTAGCATTGGCTTACTGAAGCAGAAAGGTACAGCAACTAATTGGGAGCATCCCCAAGGGATTTACTACCGTGCATCCGGGATGGAATTAGGCGGGAAAGTTGTATCGTTGTTCTCCGGTCAAGGTTCTCAATACCTGGAAATGGGTAGAGAACTGGTGATGAACTTCCCCACCTTGCGCCGTCTATTCGGTTACATGGATGGGTTGTTGCTGAAAGATAACTTGCATTCCCTTTCGGAAATTGTTTTCCCCCATCCTGTGTTTGATGAGTCCGAGAAAAATGCTCAAGTTGCTGCATTGCAACGCACAGAATATGCACAACCAGCGATTGGGGCATTTAGTGCAGGTTTATATTCTATTCTTAAACAAGCTGGGTTTAAATCTGACTTTGTAGCTGGACACAGCTTTGGCGAAATCACCGCTTTATGGGCTGCGGGCGTATTGAGTGACCAAGATTATATGTACCTAGTTAAATCTAGGGGTCAAGCAATGGCTGCACCCAAAGACCCTGACCATGATGCAGGGACAATGCTGGCGGTGAAGGAAGACATCAGTAAAGTTGAAGCGATTCTCAAGAATTACCCACGGGTAACGATCGCTAATTACAATTCTCCCACCCAGTTTGTCTTAGCAGGGCCAACCACCGAAATTGCTAAAGTCCGTCAGGCTTTACAAGAACAAGGTTGTGCAGCCGTACCATTACCAGTATCCGCCGCTTTCCACACCTCCTTGATTGCTTTCGCTCAAAAGTCATTTGCGATCGCTACCAAAGCAGTAAAATTTAATGAGCCAAAAATCCCTGTATTCACCAACGTTACAGGTAAGCAATATCCCAAAGACCCCCAAGCAATTCAAAAAATCCTGGAAACTCACCTAGCTAACTCGGTGCTGTTCAAACAGGAAATTGAAAATATCTACGCGGCTGGTGGTTCTTGCTTCGTGGAATTTGGACCGAAGAGAATTTTAACTAACCTAGTCAAAGATATTTTAGGCGATCGCCCCCATATTACCGTCTCATTGAACCCCAGCACCCAGAAAAATAGCGATCGCTCTCTGCGGGAAGCAGTAGTGCAAATGCGGGTAATGGGTATGCAGTTGAAAAACCTCGACCCATACCAAACCCAGCCTACCCTACCCCCAGCCGACAAAAAGAAAACTCTGAGTGTGCCGTTAAGAGGTATCAATTATGTGTCCGAAAAAACCAAAAACGCCTTCATCCAAGCGTTGAATGATGGACACAAAGTTTCCTTCCCTGCTGTACCTACAGTTAATGTCCCCGCTACCCCAGTAGAAGAAACACCCGCCATCTCTGCACCTGCGGTAACAATGACACCAGCAATGTTTGCCCCAGTCAAAGAGACTAACGGTAACGGACGCACGCCCAAAATTGCCAATCAGTCTACTATCACCACCAAAGCACAACCTCAAATGAACTCTGCGATCCTTGCACCTCAACTAGCTGAAGAGAAGAAGATGCAAACACCAGAAAAACTGGAAAACTTCCAGCGAGTGCTAACAAGCCTAGAGTACCTCATGACTCAGTTCCAGCAAAACCAAACTGAGAACCTGCAAGTACATGGTACTTACCTCAACCATCAGATGGAATACACCAAAGCGTTCTTCCAACTGATGCAACAGCAAAATGCTTTGTTTGCTAACGCTAAGACCTCCCAAGAAGCTGCTCAACTCAAGCTAGTAGTGATGGAAAGCTTGGAACGCAGCATGATGCAGTTTCATTCCCAACAAGGTGAAACCCTCCGCATCCATGAAAAATATCTTCAGGAACAGCTAGCATACGCCCAAAATTTCTTTGACCTAATTCAGCAACAATATTCTCTGGTACTTTCCAGTGGGGTGACTGCACCAGCCAGCGAGACACCAGTACAAGAAGTTCCCGCTTTCAGCATCGACACACCAGTTGTTGAAGCACCTGCACCTGTAGCCAAAGTAGAACCCCAGCCTCAGCCTGTAGTTGAGCCTATAGCAAAACCTGAATTCACCATTGCTGACGCGCCTGCACCCGCAGCTTGGCAAATGCAGCCTGTAGTTGAAACACCCGTTGCTGCACCTGCGCCTGTAGTTGAAGTTAGCATCCCCGCAGTTAAAGAAGTTGAAGTTACTCCTACACCTGCACCTGTAGCTGCTCCCGCCCTAAATTTAGCTGAGTTAGGTAACAACCTCTTAACGATTATTAGCGATAAAACCGGCTACCCAGTGGAAATGCTGGAAGTGGAAATGGATATGGAGGCTGACTTAGGTATTGACTCCATCAAGCGGGTAGAAATCTTAGGCGGATTACAAGAAATGTATCCTGACCTACCCAAACCCAACTTAGAAGAACTGGCAGAAAAACGCACCATCGGTCAAATTATCGAGTTTCTGCAAGTAATGGCTGGTAGTAGCCAACCTGTAGAAGTTGCACCATCACCAGTAGAACAAGTTGTAGAAATACCTGCACCCGCACCAGTCGTTGCTCCCCCTGCACCTGAACTAGTAGCTGTTGTAGAAACCATTGTAGAAACGGAAACCGTAGCCGACACATCAGATTACGCAGACATAGCCCAAACCCTGCTCAACATCACCAGTGAGAAGACAGGCTACCCAGTCGAAATGCTGGAACTAGAGATGGACATGGAAGCCGACTTAGGGATTGACTCCATCAAACGGGTAGAAATCTTAGGCGGATTACAAGAAGTATATCCCAACCTGCCCCAACCCAACCTCGAAGACTTAGGCGACCTCCGCACCATCGGTCAAATTGTTGACTACCTCCAGAAACTGGTGGGAGGTGAAAAAAAAAAGTCTCAGTCTGAGCTTAACTGGCAAGCAGTCCAAATAATCGACGGTGTTCAACGTCGTCCAGCCAAGCTCAAATACCTACCAGCACCCGATAGTTTAGAGTTCACATTGCCAGAGGGACACATCTGTTTAATTACTGATGATGGCTCTCTGACTACCTCCCAAGTAGCGCAAACCTTAACAGAAAGCGGCTGGAAAGTGGTAGTTTTGAGCTTCCCCCAATCGATAGTTCCCCAGCGTTCGCCCTTACCCGCAGGTGTGCATCAAGTCACCCTTGCAGATATGAGTGAAGAACTACTCCAAGGAAAATTATCGGCGATCGCAACTAACTACGGCACGATTGGGGCTTTCATTCACCTCCACCCAGGATTTCAGGTAGATAAAACCGGGACAATACCTTTTATCCCAGAAGAAAAGGCGATCGTCAAACACGTCTTCTTCATGGCGAAACACCTGAAAAAATCCTTGACAGAAGCCGGAAGTTATGAGCGTAGTTGTTTCTTCACCGTGACTCGGTTAGATGGAAGCTTTGGATTAGAGCATAATGTTAATTTTGGTGCGATCGGTGCTGGTTTATTCGGTTTAGTTAAAACCCTGAGATGGGAATGGCCGAATGTATTTACTAGAGGAATTGACCTCAGCCCCAGTTTAGATCCGCAAATGTCAGCACAAAATATTATTGCCGAACTGCACGACTCTAATCTTTACATCGGTGAGGTTGCTTACGGTTCTCAAGGACGGGTTACTTTGATTAGTTCTTTCGAGTAGTTATATAGACTTTTTTTTCCTCGCGCAAAGGCGCAAAGTCGCTAAGAAGCTCGCAAATGTTCTGGGGTTGTTAAACAGAATCTGAAGATAATTAACACCTTTGCACCTTTGCGCCTTTGCGCGAAACAATCTTTTTTCCTCACTCTCTCCAAAATTAATATGACTACACTCACCCAGGTTCGTTCTTCATCGGTTTTTGTTGTAAGTGGTGGTGCTAAGGGTATTACAGCGCAATGTGTAACTAAGTTAGCGCAGCACCAGCCTTGTCAGTTAATTCTCCTTGGGCGATCGCAAGTTTTAGAAGGTGAGCCGGATTTTGCTCAGGATTGTTTTGAAGAGGCTGTATTAAAAAAACGCATTATGCAGCATCTGCTGACTCAAGGGGAGAAGCCTACACCCATGAGTGTGCAGAAAGTATATAACAAAATTGTTTCTAGCCGGGAAATTAAAGCAACCTTGGCGGCGATTCAAGAAACAGGTTCGCAGGTTGAATATTTGAGCGTTGATGTGACTAATGTGACGGAGTTACAGCAAAAGTTAGCGGCTGTGGCTGAACGGGTGGGCAAAATTACAGGTATTATTCACGGTGCGGGAAATTTAGCTGATAAATTAATTGAGAAGAAGACAGACCAAGATTTTGAGAAGGTTTACACCGCTAAGGTGCAAGGTTTAGAAAATCTGCTGTCTTGTGTGGATGCAAAACAACTAGAGCATTTAGTGTTGTTTTCCTCCGTGGCGGGATTTTATGGGAACATGGGGCAATCAGATTATGCGATCGCTAATGAAATTCTCAACAAGTCAGCCCATTTAATCAAACAATACAATCCCGATTGTCACGTTGTCGCTATCAACTGGGGCGGATGGGATAGTGGTATGGTGACACCAGAACTCAAAAAAGCCTTTGCAGAACGGGGAATTGAGATTATCCCTGTGGATGCGGGTACACAAATGCTAGTCAACGAACTTCACCCCAGCCATCGTGATTCTACACAAGTAGTCATTGGTAGCCCCATCACCCCCCCACCCAGAAATCTAGACCCCCAACTCCGCAGCTATCGCATCCGTCGCCGCATGACAGTAGATGCAAATCCCTTTTTGCTAGATCATGTGATTGCTGGTATTCCTGTACTACCAGCCACCTGTGCCATGTCCTGGATGATTCATGCTTGCGAAGAATGTTATCCAGGTTATCGTTATTTAACTTGCAAAGAGTTCAAAGTTCTCAAGGGTATTACCTTCAATGACACCCTAGCTAAAGAATATATTTTAGAAATTCAAGAAGTCGCCAAAGATGGTTCTGAATCTATCGAATTTAAGACCACAATTCTGAGTAAAAACCCCCAAGGTAAAACCTTCTATCATTTCTGTGCCAACATTACAATAGTACGGCAATTACCAGCAGCACCGATTTACGAAAACATGGATCTTACCGAAGATAATATCATTACCAAAACAGGTAAAGATTTTTATCAAAACGGAGATTCATCCCTATTTCATGGTGCAGCATTTCAACAAATTACCAGAGTTATCAACATTAGCCAAGATAAAATTACCACCGAATGTTTCTGGTCAGAAATATCACTAGAAGCCCAAGGACAATTCCCCGTCAAATGGCATAATCCCTACACCACCGACCTAAGCACCCAACCCTTATGGATATGGTTAAGCCATCTTCACCAAGAAGTTTGCTTACCCGGAAAACTAACATATTCAGAACAATTTAGAGCCATTCCTTGCAACGAACCCTTCTACGTTTCTTGTGACATTATCCACAAAACAACAACAGGTGTAACAGCCAACTACATCCTCCATGATAGAGAAGGAAAAATATATTCCCGCATCCTAGGAGCAAAAGCAGTAATTGCTCCCATGAACCTACACAAACCCAAGTAGACGGTACTAGGCTTCCAACTCCCGTAAATCCAACTCCTAAAATCTCTTCTTCTTTCTCCGTGTCTCCGTGTCTCTGTGGTTTCAAAATTCTTTATCTAACCACAAAGACACAGAGAACACAGAGGGAAGAAATTCAACAAAGCATTAAATCCTATCCAGTTCGGGGAATCAAGTAAATCCAAATAATTCTTAATTACGAATTACGAATTAATAACCTTACCCAAACGAGGATATAAACAGTGGAAAAAATCGCCATTATCGGATTATCATGCCTCTTTCCCGATGCTAACAATCCCGATCAATTTTGGCAGAATCTTAACGAGCAGAAAGATTCCACATCATCAATTACCGTCGAAGAAATGGGTTTAGATCCCACAATATTTTACGACCCAGCAAAAGGAAAGCCGGAAAAATTTTATTTCCTCAAAGGTGGATTTATCCGCAATTTTAAATTTGATGCCGGTGAATACAATCTGCCATCAGAATATGTGGAAAGCTTAGATAACACCTTCAAATGGTCACTATATGCAGCAAAACAAGCAATTGTGCATAGTGGTTATTGGGGAAATCAAGAAGTTCTTGCTAAATGTGGAGTAATTTTAGGAACTCTTTCCTTCCCCACAAAACATTCTAATCAACTTATCGCCCCAATTTATCACCAAACAATTGAGCCAGCAGTAGCAGAACTTTTACAAGACAAAGATTTCCATCTAGCGGCGATCCCTACAGCCACTAAAGCCGCTACAGAAAACGCCATGATTTCCGGTTTACCTGCTGCATTAGTCGCCAAAGCCTTCTCACTTTCCGGTACTCACTTCTGTATAGATGCAGCTTGTTCTTCCGCCTTCTATGCCATTAAGTTAGCATCTTATTACTTACAATCACACAAAGCTGATGTGATGTTATCTGGAGCTATCAGTTGCTCAGACCCTTTATTTTTAAGAATGCTATTTTCCGGCATCCAAGGCTATCCAGAAAACGGTGTTAGCTCACCTCTAGATAAAACATCAAGAGGCTTAGTTACATCCGAAGGTATTGGAATGGTCATGCTGAAACGGTACAGTGATGCTGTTAGAGACGGTGATAAAATCCTAGCGACAATTTGCGGTAATGGTCTTTCTAACGATGGTAAAGGAAAGCATTTACTAAGTCCTAATACAAAAGGACAAGTTCTAGCCTTTGAAAGAGCCTATCAAGAAGCCGAACTTAACCCCAAAGCTATTGATTATATGGAGTGTCACGCTACCGGCACATTACTAGGAGACACCACCGAATTTAAATCAATAGAAACCTTCTTTGGAAAACACCAAGCAGCACCTTTAGTTGGTTCAGCCAAAGCCAATGTCGGTCACTTATTAGTAGCCGCCGGTATGGTGAGTTTAACCAAAGCAATCTACAGCCTAAATCATGATGTAATTCCCCCCACCATCAACATCAATGATCCTATTAGTTCAGAAAATAACATCATTTCGCCCCAAAACATCGTGCGGACTCCCACACCTTGGCCGCAAAACAACCCAACCAAACACATAGCATTAAGTGCCTTTGGTTTCGGTGGTACAAACTCCCATTTGATTCTAAAAAAAGAAGAAACCTTATAGTAAATTTGCGTTCTTCTTTGCGCCTTTGCGCCTTTGCGCGAACCTCTAAATAATATTTTCAGCAACGCCAAAGTATTTATGCAAAAGGCCTAAAGCCCATAAATTCAACATTGATAGGCTAGTAAAGTGATGTTTGAACAAGAAAATAACAACACAGGCAAAATCGCTATTGTCGGCATGGATGCCTTCTTCGGTGAGTGCAATAGCCTAGATGCCTTTGAACGCAGTATCTACGACGGTAAACAGCATTTCATCCCCCTACCGCCGAAGAGATGGTACGGCATAGAAACACAACAAGAACTACTACAAAAGTACGGATTACTAGAAGGTAAAGCCCCCGTAGGCGCATATATCAAAGAATTTGATATTGATACCCTCGCTTATAAGATTCCTCCCAACGAAGTCGAAAAACTCAACCCCCAACAACTACTATTACTCACCGTCGCCGATCGCGCCCTCAAAGATGCGAAGATTCCAGAAGGGAGCAATGTAGCCGTCATTATCGCCACAGAAACAGAGTTATCTGTCCATCAATTACAACAACGCTGGGATTCGTCTTGGCAAGTTAAAGACGGTCTGAACGCCGCAGAAATTACCTTACCACCAGAAAAAATTGCCCAACTAGAAACCATCGTTAAAGATAGCGTTCACCATCAAGTAGATATTGGTGAGTATTTAAGCTACATCGGTAACATTACAGCCAATCGGATTTCCTCGTTGTGGAATTTTACAGGGCCTTCCTTCACTCTCACGGCTGTAGAAACTTCTGCATTCAAGGCTTTGGAAGTGGCGCAAATGCTACTAATGACAGAAGAAGTTGATGCTGTAGTTGTTGGTGCGGTGGATTTAGCTGGTGGTGTTGAGAACGTATTATTACGTAGTCAATCAGAAAAGATAAATACTGGTACTAATACTCTTAGCTATGATCAAAAAGCCAACGGCTGGACACCAGGAGAAGGTGCGGGTGTAGTTGTTCTCAAACGTCATGAGCAAGCATTAGAAAATGGCGATCGCATTTATGCTGTAATTGATGCCATTAGTATTGGTCAATCCCACTCAAATATAGATGAAGGTTGTCAAAAAGCCCTAAAAACCGCTCTTATCCAACCCGAACAAGTAAACTATGTAGAAGTTTGCGCCAGTGGGATTCCCCAGGAAGACGAAGCGGAAATTGCAGGTTTAACCAAAGCTTACCCATCGGTAGGGAATGGCTTGCACTGTGCAATTGGGAGTGTGAAAGCCAATATCGGACATACCTTTGTAGCTTCCGGGATTGCTAGTTTAATTAAAACGGCTCTGTGTCTGTATTACAGATACATCCCAGCCACTCCTAACTGGTCTGGGGTGAAGACTCCCGAAGCCTTTGAAGGTAGTCCTTTCTATGTGGCGACAGAATCTAGACCTTGGTTTCTCAGCAAGAACGCCCCACGACGCATCGCCGCAATTAATGGGATTGGTTCTGATGGTAGTTACGCTCATGTGATTTTGTCGGAAGAAGTCAAAGAACAAGAGCGTCCTCATCGGTATTTACAGCAAGCACCCTTTTATCTATTCCCCGTGGTGGCGGATGACCGTGCTAGCTTGATGTCGGCTTTAGATAGCTTGCAAAAAAGTATCAAAGAGAGTGATTCTCTATCTGAGAGTGCTAGCCAAGCCTTTAACGCCTATCAGCAGCAATCCCAAGCACAGTACGCCATATCGATTACTGGACGGAATAAGAAAGAACTCCTCCGAGAAATCGAATCAGCGCGGAAAGGGATTAATGGGGCTTTTGACAGGGGGATAGATTGGCAAACACCTGTAGGTAGTTACTTTACAGCCAATCCCCTGGGTAAAAAAGGTGAAGTAGCTTATGTGTATCCGGCGGCGGTAAATTCTTATGTCGGGATTGGTCGTAATCTTTTCCGACTCTTTCCCAAACTGCACGATAACCCCTTTGTGCAGAGTATTTACAAACGTGCGGCTGATGTGGAAAGACTTGTGTTTCCCCGTAGCTTGAGCAAATTTACCACCAGAGAATTAGAGAAGCTAGAGAAAAAATTGCTAGAAGACTCTCTAGCGATGTTTGAAGCAGAAATGTTCTTTACCAGACTCATCACCACAGTCATACGGGATGATTTTCAAGTCCAACCCAAATATGTGTTTGGCTATAGCTTGGGTGAAACCAGCATGATGGTTGCTCAAGGGGTGTGGAGTAATTTCTATGAAGGTAGTAGTTCCTTCAACTCATCAGCCTTATTTGGCGATCGCTTATCTGGCCCCAAAAATGCGGTGCGTGAGTATTGGGGATTACCAAAATCTACCACGGCTTTAGGGGATAATCTGTGGGGTAATTATGTGCTGATGGCTAGTCCTGTGCAAGTGCGGGATGCGATCAGAAATGAAACCCGTGTTTATCTGACACAGATTAATACCCCAGAAGAAGTATTAATTGCAGGTGAACCAGCAGCTTGTCAAAGGGTGATTAAAACTATCGGCTGTAATGCTTTCCCTGCGCCCTTCGATCATGTGATTCATTGTCAAACCATGCGATCGGAGTTTGATGAATTGGTAAAATTAAATACTTTGCCAAGTCAGGAAATTCCCGGCGTTGTATTTTATTCGGCTGCCGAGTATCAGACTATCACATTAGAGAGTGGGGTAATTGCGCGTAGTATTGCCACAGGCCTGTCTCAAGAACTTGATTTCCCCAAATTAGTTAACCGCATCTACGAAGACGGGACGAAAATCTTTATCGAAGCTGGTGCGGGTAGTGTCTGTTCTCGTTGGATAGATAAAATCCTCGAAGACCAAGAACACATCACCGTATCCCTGAATCGTCGCGGGATGGATGATCATAGTTCGATTGTCAAAGCGTTAGGAAAACTCCTGAGTCATCGGGTGAATTTAGACTTATCACCACTATATAGTCCAGTCACAGCCACCACCAAATCAAATAAAACCATGCTGCGGACTATCACACTGGGTGGTGAGTCAATT
Source organism: Nostoc sp. UHCC 0870 (assembly GCF_022063185.1). NCBI lineage: Bacteria > Bacillati > Cyanobacteriota > Cyanophyceae > Nostocales > Nostocaceae > Nostoc > Nostoc sp. UHCC 0870. The sequence goes on from NZ_CP091913.1 coordinate 4,316,670, forward strand.
ACTGAGAAAATCTTGACTGAAGAAAATCGTCAACTCTTCCAAGCTATAGCTGAAAAACGACAGCCAAAACAACCACTATTTAGTGATTCTCTAGGTATAAATTCGCTGAATTTTCTCCAGTCTATTACTAATAGTGAAAGTCCTGCTGTACCCATACCTAAACCCTCAGTTAAGCCAAAAGAAGATTCCATGAAAAATATCATGGAACACGATTTGAAAACTGAAGAACAAGTACAATCTTCTGAGTCAACTACTTCTGACTCTGCAACGCCTCAAAGAGACTTTTATTCACCTGTCACCGACGACGAATTCACCACCATCATCAATATGTTGGAATTAAACAGAGTTCAGTATCAAAAGCTGAACGCAAACAACGCACGCATAACTAAAAATCACACAGATTTCTTAAAAGCCAGACAAGATTTTAGTAAGCAACTGAGTGAAATCATTCAATTACAAATGGTCTGCGCCGAAGATTTATTGAATGAATAAGCTAAGTAATCAAAGTTCGTAGTAAGGACTTTAGTCCTTCTTCTTTAAGGACTGAAGTCCTTACTACAAACCAGACTGGAATTAATTGCATATCGTGCGAGGGAACGACTGTGACGACTGTGGATACGATTATAAATAAACATGATAATGGTCTGGGCTTTTCTAGCCATACCTACAATCACAATCTAGTCTGGAAAGGTTCTTTAGATTGTGTAGCTTTTGAACGAACAGATATCAAAACTAAATTACTGGCTTTAGATAAACCTTGTTACGTTGTCAAAGTCGCAGGTAAAGTTGGCGTAACTAATGATGGTTATTTAGCACCATCTGAACATGGCGTATTAGGACAATTAGAGCTATTAACATCAATTGCACCCATCCCCAGCCAACAGTTAGGCGACCCTAGTTTTCTCTCAGCTTACGGCGTGAAATATGCCTATATGACTGGAGCAATGGCTGGCGGTCTTGCGTCAGTAGCAATGGTCATTGCATTAGGTAGAAATAAAATTTTGAGTTCTTTTGGTGCAGGTGGTTTAACACCCGATACCATAGAAGCAGCCATTAATAAAATTCAGCAAGCCTTACCTCATAGCCCCTACGCATTCAATTTAATTCACAGTCCTAATGATATGGCAGTCGAACGCCGGGCTGTGGATTTATATTTGAGATATGGGGTGAAAGTTGTTGAAGCTTCGGCATTTTTAGACTTAACTCCTAACATCGTTTATTACCGAGTTGCGGGACTAAGTTTAAATGATGCGAATCAAATTGAAATCAAAAATAAAGTCATTGCGAAAATTTCTCGCCGCGAAGTAGCGAGTAAATTTATGCAGCCAGCACCACCGAGAATCCTGCAAGAATTGCTGGAACAAGGTTTAATTACTGAGTTACAAGCTAAACTTGCAGCGAAAGTTCCAATGGCTGATGATATTACTGTCGAAGCTGATTCTGGTGGACATACTGATAATCGTCCTTTGGTTTGTTTGCTCCCTTCAATGATTGCTTTAAGGGACGAAATCCAAGCTCAATATCATTATCCCCAAGCAATTAGAATTGGCGCAGCCGGCGGAATTGCTACCCCAGAATCAGCCTTAGCAGCTTTTATGATGGGTGCTGCTTATGTAGTTACTGGTTCGGTGAATCAAGCTTGTGTTGAATCTGGTGCTTGTGAGCATACCAAGAAATTATTAGCTCAAGCGGAAATGGCTGATGTAACTATGGCCCCCGCAGGCGATATGTTTGAAATGGGCGTGAAGGTACAAGTTCTCAAACGGGCGACAATGTTCCCCATGCGAGCGCAAAAACTGTATGAATTGTACCGCAGTTATAACTCAATTGAAGAAATTCCTCTGGCAGAAAGAGAGAAGTTAGAAAAACAAGTTTTCCGCAAAACTATTGCTGAGGTTTGGGAAGGAACTGCTGCTTACTTATCACAAAAAAATCCTGAAAAGTTAGGTAAAGCAGTTAATAATCCTAAACTGAAAATGGCTTTAATTTTTCGGTGGTATTTAGGATTATCTTCTCGTTGGTCTATTGGGGCTGAAAAAGGTAGAGAAGTTGATTATCAAATTTGGTGTGGCCCAGCAATGGGAAGTTTTAATGACTGGGTGCGTGGTTCTTATTTAGCTGAAGCACATAATCGTCATGTTGTTGATGTTGCTGATCATATTATGACGGGAGCAGCGTTTTTATATCGCATTCAAAGTTTGAAATTACAAGGAATGCAAATTCCTGATTTCTATATGCAATATCGTCCAGTTCGTTCTTAAGAAATAGGGGTGTAGGGGTATAGGGGTATAGGGGTGTAAGGGACGCGTAGAAAATTATTGGAGAATTGAAAATGACTGTAACACAATCTTATAGTGCAGCAGAGATTCAAGCTTGGATGGTGTCTCATCTGGCTGAGTTACTAGCAGTAGAAGCTGATGAAATTGACCCTAGTATTAATTTAGAAAGCTATGGTTTGGATTCTGCTCAAGCCATGACTATGGTGAGTCAACTTGAGAAATTATTAGGCTTTCAACCGTCTCCTTTGTTGTTGTGGCATTATCCCACAATTGAATCATTATCACAGCGTTTAGCTGAGGAAGTGGAAGAAAAATCAGATGTACAAGACACAGGTGTTGTACGTCCAAAAAATACTTCTAGTCTCAACGCTGATACCCCCACTTTGAACTTACAGGCTGAAGCTGTTCTTGACCCTACAATTCATCCTGGTGGTGCTATTCCTGTTGCTTTACCTGTAACTCAACCGAAGAAAGTATTTTTAACTGGTTCTACCGGGTTTTTAGGTGCTTTCATTATTCGGGAATTGCTCAAGCAAACTCAGGCTGATATCTATTGTTTGGTGCGTGCTGCTAACCTGGACGAAGCTGATAGTAAGCTGCAAAAGAATTTAGAACGCTATGGAATTTGTCAGGATGGGAGTAAGTCTAGAGTTATCCCTGTGATTGGTGATTTATCTGAACCGTTGTTAGGTTTAAGTTCTACACAGTTTCAAACTTTAGCGGCGGAAATTGACACTATTTATCATAGTGGTGCTTTGTTAAATTATGTTTTCCCTTACTCAGCATTAAAAGCTGCTAACGTTTTGGGAACTCAAGAGGTTTTGCGCTTGGCTTGTCAGGTGAAAGTGAAGCCTGTGCATTATGTTTCTAGTGTGGCGGTGTTTGAATCTCCTGTCTATGCTGGCCAGGTAGTAAAAGAAGATGATGATTTCAGCCATTGGGAAGGGATTTATCTGGGTTACTCCCAAACTAAATGGGTTGCAGAAAAGTTAGTCAAGATTGCGAGCGATCGCGGTTTACCTGTTACTATTCATAGACCCCCCCTCATCGCTGCTGACAGTGAGACAGGTATCGGTAACACCCACGACTTTATCAATTTGATGGTTAAGGGTTGTCTGCAAATGGGATATTTCCCGGAAGTGGAATATATGTTGGATATGTCCCCTGTAGATTATGTCAGCAAAGCGATTGTACATCTATCGATGCAAAAAGATGCGATCGGTCAAGCTTTCCACTTACAACATCCCGAACCCGTAGGTTTGAATGTCTTAGTTGACTGGGTACGCTCTTTTGGTTATGACATTAACATCATTCCCTACGAAGAATGGCAAGCTAAGTTAATTGAAAGTGCAACCTCTACAGATAATCCTTTGTATACTTTGCGTCCTTTCCTCTTAGAGCGTTGGTCTGATGAGCAATTAACTATTCCCGATTTGTACCTGAAAGCTAGAAGACCTCACATTAGTTGTGAAGAAACTGTGAAGGCTTTGGCTGGTAGTGATGTTGCTTGTGCGCCAATTGATTCTAAGTTATTCATGACCTACATCGCGTACTTACTTCAGAGTGGTTTTTTGACTCTGGCTTAGGAGAGATTTAACGCAGAGTAGCGCGGAGGTAAACGCGGAGGTACGCGGAGAGGTTACAAAAAATTAAATTTTATGCGTCCATGACCCAGTTTCGACAAGAGGCTGGGTTTTTCTTGTGATTGTCTAGCACTACTCCCTGTCACCTGTCCCCTGTCACCTGTCCCCAGTCCCCAGTCCCCTGTCACCTATAAATAAGTTTGCTATTAACACTAGCTTCATAAAATAAATGCTATAAATGAAGTTGATATAAAGTTAAACCTCACTGAACAAATCCTTGACTGTATGCCTGTACTGCAACAGAAGGCGATCAACACTGTTATAGGTCTATTTTCCTAAATTTTCTGCAATATGAGTGCAGTCTCCCAGCTTAAGTTCTCTAAGCAAGTATGAAGTGTAGCTGTCTTTATCGCATTTAGTTGTAGATGGGTGGGTAGTTGTTCTGATGGTTTGAACTGTATGTGTCTCTGTCTGAATTAGGCTGCACAGAGTTTATCAACTGTATCATGCGTGAATCCTGCCAATCAGAATACAGGTACTAGCAGGTTATAATGACAACTCTCACAGGTAAGACAGTCCTCTTGACCGATGCCTCACGCGGTCTTGGTTTGCACATTGCTCACGCTCTGGCTAAAGAGCAGGCAACAGTGGTGTGTGTTTCTCGTTCCCCTTCAGGATTAGAGCAAATTTGTCAAGCAATCAATGCCGCAGGTGGTCGGGCTATCTCTATTCCTTTCGATATCACCAATGTAGCACAATTATCATCTCTAATTCAGCAGGTTCACGCAACTGTCGGCCATGTTGATATTTTAATCAATAATGCTGGCATAGAAATTAATAGTGCTTTCGCAGATTATTCGCTATCAGAAATTCAGTCTGTCTTCAAAACTAATCTATTGGCTGCTATGGAATTAACTCGTTTATTACTCCCCAACATGATGGAACGAGGTAGCGGCCGCATTGTTAACATTGCTTCGCTGGCCGGTAAAAAAGGTATTGCTTTTAACAGCATTTATTCTGCCAGTAAAGCAGGTTTGATTATGTGGGCTGATGCCGTCCGTCAAGAGTTAGCTGGCCGCGATGTGGATATTTCCGTCGTTTGCCCAGGATATATTTCTGAAACTGGTATGACTATTGATCCGTGTGTATCTGCACCCAAGTTAGCGGGTACGAGTACGCCTAAACTAGGTTTAAATGCGGTAATGCGTGCAATTAAAGGCAAGCACACCCAAATCATTGTCAATCACAATCCAATTATGGAAGGTTTGACGAAATTGATGTTAGCTATGGGACAAATTGCTCCCACTGCGGTTGATACGCTTTATCGCTGGTTGGATATAGTGAATTTCAACCAAAGACGGGCAGAAAATAGGCGTAATTTTAGGTATGCTGCTATTGGACGTTAATAAAAATGACAGTCGGCTGATTCGGGGAAATGGCTTAGATGGTTAATACTGCCAATACTTTAGCTCCCAGCCACAACCCGCCACAGCAAGAGCAGCAACATAATTACAATCAGGCACTAGCTCTAGGAGACTCCAAGCTTGCGATGTCTGTAACCTAGCTGGTTCTGTGGGAGTTAGTGCTATCTCAATTTGTTCTAATTGTGCTAGTCCATCACCAGTGGCTTTTAAATAAGCTTCTTTACAAGTCCAATAACGGAAAAAAACTTTTTGTTTTTGATCGTCAGGTAGCGATCGCATTAAATCATATTCTTTTGGTAGAAAAAACCTTTGAGCTAAAGCTTCTACATCCGACATCGGACGCATAAACTCTAAATCCACACCAATTTGACGAGTATAATTCACCGCACACAAAGCTAAATTTTGGGAGTGCGACAAGTTAAACAACAAGCCACTGTGCTGTAAACTTGCGGCTAACAATGGTTTACCACGGGCTTCATAATCAAATTTGACTAGTTCTGGGTCAATTCCCAAATAGCCGCCTAATATCTGCCTGAGAATACCACGACCCGCAATAAAACGTTGCCGATGTTCAGGAAAATAAAATCTGTTAGCACGAGTCAGTTCATCGCTAGATAAGGTTGCTGTTAAATTCTCTAACTCTGATTCTGTTCTATCAAGATGAAATTGCCAAACATGAACCTCATCTGGTAATAAGTTTAAATTTTTGGGTGCAGGTAGCCAGGTCATTGGGGACTGGGGACTGGGGATTGGGGACTGGGGATTGGAGACTGGGGAAACGCTGTGACGCGCCCCGCAAGCTCAGTCGAGCCGCGTCAGTTGAACTGACTTTTCACGTTATGTGGAAAAGCTAACGCGAAACCTAACTCCCTCTTTCCCTAGTAGGGAAGGGGGAAAAGTTAAAGCCTCTCTCCTTGTAGGGGAGAGGTTTGGAGAGGGGTTTTCCAGATCCCGTGAAAAGTCAGGTCAGTTAAACGGTGACAGGGGAGAATAAGTAATGACTAATGACAAATAGGCATTTTGGCACACTTATTTGCAAAAGTATAGGTATGCTATGGAAGTGGGATAAATTTCGTGTGAAAAGTAATAAAACGTGTAATCTCTCAGCTGACTACTGAGGGATTTTTATTGAAACCTTATTATACTTTTTCTCTATTCATAATTTCAAAATAATATTCCCTTCAAGTATTTATATGGTTGTTAACAGACACTCATTAAATAGAGTTCATTTCCACGCGGTCTAAAAATTCTCAGTGGGATGTTTAAGTTAACTGTTGTCTACGCCTTTTTTTGTAATTGACTAGGCATAATATCAAAGTTAACAAAATAATCGCTTTCAACGCAGAAGGTTCTACTACCTTCTTCACTTCTGGAATCTGGGTTATGGGAATGTCACATTGTACTTCACTCACTTGACCACTATTCCCAGAACCACCACCAAGATTTAAATCAGGACATACATAATCGGGAGGTAGTGGTGTTGGTGTCTCAGTAATTTCAGGAACAGATGGAGTAGCAGCTCTAGCTGTACTTGATGGATTGTTTCTACCACCCAGCAATAGCAGGAATAAAGCCAATAAACCTAGCCCTGCAAAGATTGGGAACAAGCCAGGACGACCTTTTGACGGAGTTGAAAAAACTTCTTCGCCAGGAATTTCTGCTATGTCTAATACCTTGTCATCGGCTACTGACGGAAGTGTTAAATCAGCAAATGTATCCCCAGGAACTATTTCACCTCTTCCAACCAAGTTATCTGGAGGTTGAACTATTTTCCTTCCATACCAACCATCACCTTGTGAATTGGGGGTATAGGGACGAGACATGATTTCCAAAATACTTTTCTTCAGTTCCGCTTCATTTCCTGTCCGCAAAGCATTTAATCCTTTAGAGAGATTACGCAGATAAAAATCTCTCATATCTGGGTCTAGTCTCAGATCACGAATTTGTTGTGTTAGGTCAGGAATTTTTGATGCTTCTTCTAAAAAAACACGTCCGAAAGCATATTTAAAATTGAGCAATCCATTCCGTAAATTTTCTCCCTTTAATGGCGACCAAGCGAAGTTTTGAGTAACAGCCCCCAAACCACTCACAGGTCTACGACTGACAAGACCTCCCAGTGCATATTGATGGCTATCCAGAACTATTGGAGATGAGTCTCTCCAAAATGAAGTATAGGGTGTTTGAACAAGATTGGGATTGTTATTATAAAAACCAGCAAACCTACGGTAGTTATCATCTCCACCAGCTGCTTTCATCAGCATCTCTTGATAGGTAAGTCCACTATTAGATTCAATAATTTTCTGAACTACCCCACCAGTTTTATTACAGCTTAGACCAAATCCCACAACACATTCAGGGATTACTCGCATCTTACGCAAACCAGCTTCGTTGTTTTGTAGCTGGAACTGCAATAACTGTGATTCTTGTCCTGGTGGAATCTTTACCGGCGCGCCAACATTTAGTCCTCGCTGCTGTGCATTAGCTGTCTGGCTAATAATCAGTGCTGTGAGTAAAGACGAACAGACAAGTGTGATATTTTTGATAGTCGATTTCAACAAGACCCTTCTCCGGTAGATGACACAGAATAATTGAATGCTTGGTAAGAGCAATTAATGAGGCTGGAAAATCTCTATGTGAGAGATAGATAATCAGTTTTGAGGTGAAGAAGAACTGATATTTTTAGGTAATTGGATATTAATAGTAATTGCTGTTCCTTTAAGTCCTCCTGTCGTCAGTGGGTGATACATAATTAATGCGCGGTTTGGCTGATCGAAGAGAAAACCACGACGGGAGGGTTTGATTTTTCCATCCTTGACTAGAGTAATAAAGGCTTCTAAATATCTGCGTATGCTCGGTTGAGTTTCCTGCGTTACATTAGTGTGACGCTCAATCAGAGTCATAAAGAAGTCTAGACTGCGGCTGTCTTGCCCTAAAATCAGACTGCTATTATCTAAGAAAGAACTACCAATTAACTTGCCTTCCTGCTCTTTCACTTTAAACAATGTGTAGTAGCGTCCCTCTTTGTTGGGATCATTCACATAGCACACCCAAGAACCATCTTCAGCACGTGAAAAGCCTTGTTCTGCAAGGTAAGAAAACAAAGAACTAGTTTTTTGACCTGGTAGGGAAGGTAACAAATTCTCAACAGGGTCTAAAGAGCAAATCTTTTGGGTAGTTGTGGCTTGAGGAGTATTAGGTATTTCTTGAGCATTGACGTGTAACTGCTTGATATTAAATATAGCTATAGAAGCAATAGCAGTAAAGGCAATTAATCTATTTAGGTGAATAATTTGACTCATTTTTGTGTCCTCGTTGATGCTGTTATTCAAATCTGTAACTGGATATCAAAATTTTATAGCCTAGAGTGAATGCTAAGTTATTTTTGTACTTTTTTTATTACCTAGCTTTTAGTAAAAATCATTAATAATATATCTCCTAAAAGAAAGCAAAATTTCCCTATATCAATATATTCAGTATCTTGATGACAAATTTAAATGTAAATTTAATTTTCATAATCTACTAATTTGCCAAAGATATTTACTTGATTCAAATAATGCTAGATGTTTGAAAGAACAGCACAATCTACCAGTCAATTTTGCATGACCTCATAAATTAATTTCAGCGAGTGGTGGTAATAAATTCGTTGTTTTTATTTGTAAGTTACAACTATATGTGTAATAGCTATAACTTTCTTTAATAGGTTATCCAACGAATTGTGTGATTGGTCTTTACTTCAGGATTAGAGTGATGTTTATGCCATACCAATAACTTTAAGTTGGTTATACTTAATAGCTTTTATACTTTCTTGCTATTTATAACAGTGTTTCTTACCTCTCCAGAACTATGTAATATTATTTAAAAGTTTCTTGAGTTACGAATCTTTACTCAGAAACTTTTCATTGATGATACGTTGAACTGTTCACACCACTAATATTTCATGGTTGTTGCTTACAATACTGATTGCTCTTGTTCTTATTAGACAAATTCAAAAGTTATTGCACCCAAGTACCTGTGTAATCACGGTTACTTGCTGACCAATTCAATATGTTTTTTAGTTAGTGTGCAGTAATTCTACCATCACCTAGTGGGGGAGACAGGAGTAACATAGACAACTTTAAAAAGCGCACACTAGAAATTTTTCTTAGCTTTAAAATTACAGGCTGAAATAATATGAAGTATATACGTAGAAATCTGTATAGATATGTAAATGAATATAAAGCTTCAATGAAGAGGTAGGGGGAAATGACCCCCTTCTTCCTGCTGTGAAGCGCGCCAACGCGGAGCTTCCCCCAGGGAAGTGTCGAATCCCCCAACTGTCCCCCCTGCTCCCTTATCTCTTCTTCAATTAGTCATCAAAACTACGGGGATTTAAACCCCTATACTTTGTTAAGTTGCACAGACAACTCATCTAGATGGAATAGTACAAGGGAAAGGATTTAGCATCCTTTGGTTTGACATATACTTTTTGCTGTGCTTCTAACTGTAATTCGTTAAAGCGATCGCGCGTTAAGTGAGCATTCACCACTTGACCATCATCTAAGGTCAACTCTACCTGAATTTCCCAACCTAAGTGGATTAACCGACTGACTGTCGCCGGTGCAGTAGCACCGTTAGCGTGCTTTTCAATCACTACATCTTGGGGGCGTAAAAATACATCTGGGTGTGACGAATCAAACCCACTGCTTTGAAAAATCTTCGATGTGCTGGGTAAGACGTTCACGGGTCCGATAAAACTCATCACAAAAGCCGTCGCCGGATTATCGTAAATTTCTGCCGGTGTTCCTACTTGTTCTACACGTCCTTGGTTCATCACCACAACTTCATCTGAGACTTCCATTGCTTCTTCTTGGTCGTGGGTGACAAACACAGTAGTCACATGAACTTCATCATGGAGACGACGTAACCAAGCGCGTAAATCTTTGCGGACTTTGGCATCCAATGCCCCAAAGGGTTCATCTAATAGTAATACACTGGGTTCTACGGCTAATGCTCTGGCTAAAGCTACGCGCTGTCTTTGACCACCAGATAATTGTGATGGATAGCGATCGCCTAATCCACTTAATTGCACCAATTCTAGCAACTGTTCGACTCGACCTTTCACTTTTTTAGCGTGGGTCTTACGAATTTCTAAACCAAAAGCAATATTTTGCCGGACTGTTAGATGCTTAAATAGAGCATAGTGCTGAAATACAAACCCAATATTCCGCTCTTGCACACTCTGATTTGTGGCATCTTTACCTGTAAGCAAGATTTTGCCGCTATCTGGCATTTCTAAACCAGCAATTAAGCGGAGTAGCGTGGACTTTCCAGACCCAGATGGCCCTAATAAAGCTACTAATGAGCCACTGTCTATTTCTAAGCTGACTTGATCAACAGCTTTAAAACTTCCGAACTGCTTGGATACATTTTCAACTACTATGCCCACAAGTTCTGTACCTCTGCCACTCTAACTACGGCTTATTGCTAGGTTTACCGTAATTTAATATATACCATATCTAATTGCGCTGAGATTAAATTACTCGTAAAAATCTTTAGTCATTAGTCCCCCTCTAACTTGCTTGTCCCCCAGTCCCCAGAAATTATTGAATTTTGAATTAATTTTTCCCCAATTCTCCACTGAGTTTTTGTATCGAAATATTAAGGAATGTTGCATTTCTGTCAAAACCTGGAGGGAGAGCGCGAAATCAGTCAAAAGACCGTGGTACGATGCTTTCGGTAAATGTGAAGATTGGGAGAAAACCTTTGACACTACGGGTTGCTGTTGTTGGATCAGGCCCAGCTGGTTCCTCTGCTGCTGAAACACTAGCAAAGGCTGGGATTGAGACCTATCTCTTCGAGCGGAAGTTAGATAACGCCAAGCCCTGCGGAGGTGCGATACCTCTGTGTATGGTAAGTGAATTTGATTTACCACCAGAGATTATTGATCGCCAGGTGCGGAAGATGAAAATGATTTCACCTTCCAATCGTGAGGTTGATATCAATTTAATAAAACAAGATGAATATATAGGAATGTGCCGCCGCGAAGTGCTAGATGGCTTCTTGCGGGATCGGGCGGCAAAACTGGGGGCAAATTTAATTAATGCCACTGTTCATAAAGTAGATATACCATCAAATAACACCGATCCATATACTATTCACTATATTGATCATAGTGAAGGTGCTGTACAAGGGATTACCAGAACCCTGAAAGTCGATTTAATTATCGGAGCAGATGGGGCAAATTCCCGCATTGCCAAAGAAATGGATGCAGGGGATTATAACTATGCGATCGCTTTCCAAGAGCGGATTCGCTTACCCCAAGATAAAATGGCATACTACAACGACCTTGCCGAAATGTATGTCGGTAATGACGTTTCTACAGACTTCTACGCTTGGGTTTTTCCCAAATATGATCACGTAGCCGTCGGTACTGGCACAATGCACGTCAACAAAGCCAGCATCAAACAGTTACAAGCTGGTATCCGCGCCCGTGCCAGCGAAAAACTAGCAGGCGGTAAAATCATCAAAGTAGAAGCCCACCCCATTCCCGAACATCCACGTCCCCGGCGTGTAGTTGGTCGTATTGCTTTAGTCGGAGATGCGGCTGGCTACGTTACCAAATCTTCCGGTGAAGGCATTTACTTTGCTGCTAAATCTGGGCGGATGTGTGCAGAAACCATTGTGGAAATTTCCCAAAATGGTAGCCGTATTCCTACAGAAAACGAAATCAAGCTTTATATCCAACGTTGGGATAAAAAATACGGTCTAACTTACAAAGTGTTAGACATCCTGCAAACAGTCTTCTATCGTTCTGATGCTACCCGCGAAGCATTTGTAGAAATGTGTGGGGACTTGGATGTACAAAAACTCACCTTTGATAGCTATCTGTATAAAACAGTCGTCCCAGCTAACCCCTTTACCCAGTTGAAAATCACTGCCAAAACAATTGGTAGTTTAATTCGTGGTAACGCTTTAGCACCCTAATCATGAGTGCTGAGTAATGAGTAATGAGTAATGAGTAATGAGTAATGCTTTAGCACCCTCATCAGGAGTAAAACAAGTAACAATGAGTGAGTTTACAACTCAGGACTCACAACTCAGTCTCACAACCGGCTAAACGCCGCGCTACCGCTAACACAACTCAGCACTAAAATAAATGGCACTCCCTAGATTCTGCCAACAGGGAGTGCCATTTATTTTAGGAAAGTTTAGCGTTGATTTGTAGCGATGGATGTGTCAATTTGCGGGCAAAGCTTACCTGTAGGGTAATTAGCGAAGCGAAATCTAGACACGCGCAGCGCGACTGCTTGAAGAGTAGAATTTCCTGTGATACCCTACATTACAAACTGCATCTTCCTCAGTGTGTCCTATAGTTAAGGGCATTGAGCAAAATTTCATTCAACTACTGATGTGGTAGCACCCTCATTTGATGGTGGAATACTAGGCAATTCCAGGCAGTATCCCGCACCATACACGGTTTTGATATAGCGAGGGTGGCGGGGATCTGGTTCTAACTTAGTCCGCAAATGCCGGATATGCACGCGAATAGTTTCGATATCATCATCTGGGTCGTAGCCCCAAACTTCTCTAAGGATTTCACTAGGGGAAACAGTTTGACCATGACGTTGCAGCAAACAGTGCAGCAGTTCAAATTCCAGATGAGTGAGTTTCACGGTTTGATGAAACCAAATAGCCTCAAATCGCTCTGGAACTAAAGTCAGAGGTCCATAGTTCAAAATTTCACTGTGCTTTGCTGCTTGGGGAATGCGGTCAGTACGCCGCAATAATGCCCGGACTCGTGCCAGCATTTCTTCCACCTCAAAGGGCTTGGTAAGATAGTCGTCTGCCCCGGCATTAAAGCCTTCTACCTTATCTTGAGTTTGACTAAGGGCAGTCAGCATCAAAACAGGTATTTCGGCTGTGCGTTCGTCTCGACGCAGGCGTTGGCAAACTGTAAAACCATCTACCCTTGGCAACATGAGATCAAGCATGATCAAGTCTGGTTGTAGCTGGAGAGCTAAGGCTTGACCTTTAATTCCATCTTCAGCTTGACTTACATCGTAGCCAGCCATTTCCAAGTTGACGGCAACGAGTTCTGAAATTGCTGGGTCATCGTCTATGACAAGAATCCTCGGCATTCTTAAAAAATTATTACTACTTATTAAGGATAAATAAGAACCTTTGGTAGATACAAAGATTTCTGTCTTGATTATAAAAAAGATTTTAAATCTAACATAAACCTTAAAACTGACATAATTGCGAAATCACGAATAAATTACCTGAAATATTCACTAGGATATGTGACGCTCCCTACAATCTGCCTTTGTTTCTCCAAAATAGAGTGTAAACCGCTTGATGACGAAGACTTAGTAAAACCATCAACTTAGTAGTCACATACCACAAAATGAAACTTTTAAATGAACGAAGTGTGCCAGTTGAGTAGGGTGCGTCAGTATAAATAATTTCTGAGTATAGTTAGGTTCTATCGCACTGACGCACCCTACAGTTTAGATATTTTTTATCTAGAAGTCCCTTCGTAAGATTAAGGTGTGGTTGTAGGGATTGTGGGAAACATAACTAAATTATCCGAACTTGATATCACTACTCAGTACCGACTAACCGCCGCGCTACCGCTAACAGCACTCATTACTCATTACTCATTACTCATTACTCATTACTCATTACTCATTACTCATTACTCATTACTCATTACTCATTACTCATTACTCATTACTCATTACTCATTATTCAGCACTCAAAAACTGTGTACAACACAAGTTTTTTGGGAATACTGCATTGAGAACTAACCATATTCCTAGTTGTCAACTAATGTTGAGGAAGAGTCAACAATGTCTATTGAGCAACTCCAGCCTGTTAATGCCCAACAAGCAAACGTCTACTTACCTTATGTTCAAGGTGCGGCGAAGCGTAATTTCTTACCCTATGCTATCGGTCTTTATCAAAAAGGAAATTTAGAAGGACATCGAAAAATAGAAGCCGGTGAAAACGTTCCCTTTGTCGCCTCGTGGAATGTGGCTACCCTACCTTCTGATTTAACCCGTTGCCGAATGCAGTTTGATGGCAATGCTGAGTTCAGTTATGAAATAATGATGGCTAGTTTTGAATTTATTAGTTTTTTAATTGAACTTATGGAAAACTATAAACGCTATAAAGTAACTGATTTCTCACAATCTTTTTACCGGAAGCTACTACGTGCTGACGAATAATTCAGTTAATTAAAGCTTGAGGGTTGTCAGAGTAAGTTATGATTAAAATATCCTGACAACCTTGTTTTTGTTGGTTAATAAACTTATTTTCCTCTTTTTTGTACCCTGTACCCCGTCTCCTGCGTCGTTTAGGAGTCGGCATAACAAGACTATCGAGTTGAAAGTTAAGCTAAAAATTATATCTTAATAAATAATAAAAATATACCAATTTAATAGTAAAAATATATAACTATAAAAGCAAGAAATGTTACTTTAAGAAAGAATTTTTAGGGAAATTATATTTTGCGATCGCCTAATCATTCGGCCAGAACCAATTAAAATTAATAAACACCTGGCTGGATTTTACTTCCTTTTGAAATTAGGAGTGCATGTGTGCCAAAATCTGCTAAATATTTGCTGATTGGCTCAACCGAAACTTACAGTGGTAAGTCGGCAACAGTCCTGGGTTTGTCTCATCAGTTACAGCAAAAAGGATTAGATATTGCTTATGGTAAACCCCTAGGCAATTGTCTGAGTACGCCTGATGCCACTGTAGTTGACGAAGATGTCCAGTTTATTACTCTTAGTCTCAATCTATCGGCAAACCGCATTGTGCCGACAATGCTGGCTTTGGATGAAGCCAGTGTGCAAAGACGCTTAAATGGTGAAGACAACACTAATTATCGTCAGTCTTTAGTAGAGCAGTATTTACAAATTCCTAGAGGCGATCTAGTGCTGCTTGAAGGCCCTGGTGATTTGGCGGAAGGTTATCTGTTTGATTTATCTTTGCTCCAGGTAGCTGAGGTGTTAAATGCTAGTGTCATGCTAGTAACTCGCTACAACTCACTACTGTCTGTAGAGTCGATATTATCTGCCAAGGAGCGTGTAGGCGATCGCTTGATCGGAGTTGTCATCAATGATATTCCGTCAGCGCAGCTAGAGACAGTTAATCATGTGATGCGCCCATTTTTAGAACAGCAGGGCATTCCTGTGATGGCGATGCTACCCAAAAACGATTTACTCCGTAGTGTCAGCGTGGGTGAATTAGTTAAGCAGCTCAACGCCGAAGTTCTCTGTCGCAGCGATCGCTTAGATTTAATGGTGGAGAGTCTAGCGATTGGCGCGATGAACGTGAATGCGGCTGTCAAATATTTCCGCAAGCGGCGGAATATGGCAGTAGTGACAGGAGGCGATCGCGTGGAAATTCAACAAGCCGCTTTGGAAACTTCTACCCAATGTCTCATCCTCACCGGACAACTACCACCACCCCAATTTATTCTCACTCGCGCTGAAGAGTTAGAAATCCCGATTTTGTCTGTTGACTTAGATACCCTCACCACGGTAGAAATTGTTGACCGCACCTTCGGTCAAGTACGTGTTCATGAACCGATTAAGGTTCACTGCATCCGCCAATTAATGTCTGAGCATTTTGACATTAACCGCCTGTTATCTAAGTTAGGTTTAACACCTGCAAAAGTCTGATTTGAGTGCTGTTAGCGGTAGCGCGGCGTTTAGCCGGTTGTGAGTGCTGTTAGCGGTAGCGCGGCGTTTAGCCGGTGCTGAGTGAGCATTAGTTAGTGTCCCTTCCAGTCCCCAGGAGTTAATTAATTTTGACTTTTGACTTACCCTTCGGGTACTCCTGCGGAGAACTCATAGAGTAGCCGCTTTTGCGTCTACGACTTTTGACTTGATTTGTCCCTACTCCCTCGATCTATTAAGAAAACTTAGTAGTATGTAACTCAAGTTCGCTTCGGACTTACACGCTGTTTGGTAGAATAACGGGGTTGTTTAATCTGATTACCTCCGTCTTTGAGCCAGTCAACAGACCTTATTAACCTCGATACGTTGGCGCAAGAACTGGCGACAATCCAGCAAACAGGTTCTAAACGAATCGCCTTGTTGGGGTCGCGTCATGTGCCAATTACGCATCAAAATCTCATTGAAATGATGACCTATGCCTTAGTTTTATCAGGCAATCGAGTCATTACATCCGGTGCTGCGGGTACGAATTCAGCTGCTATTAAGGGAGCAATGCGGGCTGATCCGAATTTGCTGACGGTAATTTTACCCCAAAGCTTAGAACGCCAGCCCCATGAATCTCGCCAGCAACTAGAGCAGGTTATGCACTTAGTAGAAAATCCTAGTAATGATAACTTGTCTCTGGCTGAAGCTAGTTACATCTGTAACAAAGAGATTGTCTCCCGTTGCCAGCAGCTGATCTGCTTTGCATTTCATGACAGTCGCACTCTGCTACAAACTTGTGGAGATGCTGAAGAACAAAGAAAGGTGGTGACACTTTTCTACTTTGATTAGTCAGCAGTCAACAGTCCACAGTCGAACTAATGACTGAGTATGAACTATAGACTAATGACTATGGAGTAGAGACTGATGATTATTTTTTTGTATGCGATCGCCGCAGCTGCGGTGTTAATTTACCTGCCATTTTTAGTTGTAGGGTATGCCCGTGTACGAGTTGGGTATGATGTTTCTGCCCCTCGTGCTATTTTTGATAAATTGCCACCTTACGCGCAAAGAGCTACCTGGGCGCACCAAAATTCTTTTGAAACATTTATGGTGTTTGCTGCGGCTGCACTAATGGCTTATGTAACTGGTGTGAATTCTTCTATAGCAGCATGGGCTGCGATCGCCTTTGTTGTGGCTCGCCTGCTATTCTCGATATTTTATATTTTGAATATACCGCTATTGCGATCGCTCATGTTTGGCATTGGCTCTCTTAGCTCTGGTACTCTCATTGTCCTGAGTATCATGCAAGCTAAGGGTTAAATTGGGAATAGGGCAGAAAAAGTCAAAAAATTATTTCTTGTCTCCTCTGCTCTTCTACTTCCCATTTTCCCCAGTCCCAATTCCAACATTTCACGTCCAATATTTCTTATGGCTTCTACTTATTCCTTTGACATTGTGAGTGATTTTGATCGGCAAGAATTGGTGAATGCTGTTGATCAAGTCATCCGTGACCTCAAAAGTCGTTATGACCTCAAGGATACCCAAACTACTGTTGAGTTGGGTGAAGAAAAAATTACTATCGGCACAGATAGCGAGTTTACCCTAGATTCTGTTCACAATATTTTGCGTGAAAAGGCTGCCAAGCGGAATCTTTCCCAAAAAATCTTTGATTTTGGCAAAGTAGACTCCGCAAGTGGTAATCGCGTCCGTCAAGAAATCACCCTCAGAAAAGGTATCAGCCAGGATATTGCTAAACAAATATCCAAATTGATTCGTGACGAATTCAAAAAAGTCCAAGCGTCAATTCAAGGTGATGCTGTGCGAGTTTCTGCCAAAGCTAAAGACGATTTGCAAGCCGTTATGCAACGCTTAAAGCAAGAAGACTATCCTGTAGCTTTGCAGTTCACAAATTATCGATAACTATTTTAGTTGAGATAATTAGGGCTTGCTGTCCCATCGTCATTAAACCCCACCCCCAACCCCCTCCCCGCTTGCGGGGAGGGGAGACGAAGCGTAGCTTTGGCGGGGTGGGGTTCTTGGTTTGTCCTGAGCAATCAAGCAGAAACGAATTACGAATTAGAATTACCCCTTGTGGCGATCGCTTTTTGATATGCTGGCCTTTCTATCATGCGCTGGATATATTGCTCAACAGCTGGGTAAGGACTCAAATCTAGCTTCAGCATTATGGGAATGTAAGCCAAGAGAGACCCCACCGCGACATCAACAACGCTGAATTCCTCTCCTAGTAAAAAAGGTTGTCGGGCAAAAATTTCATTCAAGGGAGTCAACAAACGGGGTGTTTCCCGTTCCCGGTTGGCTTCGAGAAAAATACCATTCCCCAAAGTAGCATTTGCAAATAGTACCCATTGATTAATGATCGCCTGCTCCTGTGGCGAAACTGGGTGTTTGCCATACTTATCAGCTAGATAAAGTAAAATTGCCCCGGATTCCCATAGTATAAAGTCTCCATCTACTATGGCTGGTACTTTGCCGATGGGGTTAATTTTCAAGAATTCAGGCTGGAGATGTTCTCCCGCCTGCATATCCAGCATGACAAACTCGTAGGGAACTTCTAGTTCCTCTAAATACCATTGGACGATAGTAGCCCGACTACGAACGCCGCCATACAGTTTCAACATAACTACCTAAGATTAAAGAACTTTGTGAGTGTGAGAATGCTGTTTGACGTTATCTTCTTTTGTTACCAATCTAGCGGCGTTTAGTATACGCTTGCGATCTACGGAATATTTAAAATCAGAGTAGGTTGAACCTACGGGGATCAAAGCTTGTGCGCTTTCACGCCGCTTGTAAGTACGAGCTGCTGCAAACACCCGTGACACAAATTCATCTGCAAATTGAGCTGAATCAGGAAACCCTGTGGGGAAGGTTGGCTGTTCATCGTTTACCACTGCACCCACATTGGTTGCAGAAGCGAATTTATAGGACGTGGGAATACCTTTGAAAATTGCTTCTAAAGCTGCTGAAGGAATTGGTTCTAGGACTTCGACTTCATGAACTTCTCCATCTTCTTTGATGAAGCAGGTTGCTAGACCAATCACAACATAATCATCAGCCGCTAAATCAGGTGCATTTTGGTAAGTCATTGTTGTCGTGGGAAATAGGATTGGGGAGGAATTAATTCAAAATTCAAAATTCAAAATTCAAAATTAAGAACTTCTGGGGGCTGGGGATTGGGGACTGGGAGAAAAATTCTACCTTGTCTACCTTGTCTCCCCTGCTCTGTCTTTGGCATTTTACCAATTTGTCTCTCTAACTCCTGGAATGTTCGTAGAGATTAATATTTGATGCTTCGTTTCAGGAATTTAACCTGGGGAAGAAGTATCTGTAACTAGGTTGAAGCATTAATTGTCTGTATGAAGTGTATTTTTTACTGGTTGCAGTTCCTGAAATGTGATTTGGTCATTGTAAATAAGTAATCATAGACACCTGCACAAGTGACACACAATCACCGCTACCGCAACAGTAAAATTCTAACTTGATTTCAAGGAGCATTTAGGCGAAAACATGAACATTCAATCATTCCTAGCTGCTGGAGAACAGCAAAATAACTGTTATCAATTTGTTGTTAATAATACATTTACTGACAAACAAAATGGGGCTAACGGTGACAGTTACTTACGTTCTTGCGCGTTGAGTTCAGCTCAACAGGGGAATTATACTGAAGCGATCGCTCTTTTAACCGAATTAATTAAACGCCATCCACACAATGCTGTAGATTACAACAACCGGGGGTTAATTTACTTCCAAAGTGGCGAACTGCACAAAGCACTCCGGGACTACAACAAAGCACTGCAATTAAATCCTCATTTGGCTAGTGCTTACAATAATCGCGCCAATTATTACGCGGCTTGTGGGGAATTAACGGCTGCACTGGCTGACTATGATTGCGCCATTGATTTTAATCCTGGCCATGTGCGAGCCTGGATTAACCGTGGAATTACTTTACGGGATTTGGGACAATACGACCAGGCAATTGAGAATTTTGATAATGCGTTGCTATTTGGTCAGTTAGAAGGGCATATTTGGGCTGAAAGGGCTAGAACTTATCATGTTTGGGGAGATTGGAATTGTGCGATCGCTGACTATCGTCGCGCCCTCACTCAATTACCTGTCCTAGCTAATAAAAAAGATGTTCCTGGTTATCGTTTGCGATTACAAATAGAAAATTGGCTCAATGAATTATTGCCCGCACATCCTATGCAATAAGTAAAAAGCTGATAAATAAAGGTTTTTACTTTTGCCCTTTGAGGCTATGTAAAATGAAAAATCCAAAATTAAATAGAATTTTTAATTTAAATTTGGTGATGTATTCTCTCTAATAGCTAATAGATGATAAATAAAATAACACTACAAAACGTTAGATGTTAACTATTAACTGTAAGAAATTTGCACCCAGGGTTATTGTTTAGCAATAATTACTTCTGTCAGCAACTTGTATGATGCCAATCACCAATTTAATATTTTGCTTAGGGTGAAGGCTCTGAAATGTCTATTTCCTGTCCATATTGATTGGTTAAAACAACCGGACGTTGACCAGGTTCAAATTTATATGTTTGTTGCTGCATAACACTTCTAGTTTGGCGCGGATCAAAATTACGGCTAAATTCTGCCTGTAAAATGCTGACGCGTTTTTCTATTTGCTTAACTTCTGTACTAACTTCTCGCAACTTGCTTTGCTGTGAAAAATGATTTGGCACAAGTTGAACTAATGCGAATATTGCTGTTGCTGAAAGGACAAAATTGACAGCTACCTTGGCTGAAACTTCTACAGCCATCACCTTGTAAGAACGTTGGCGAAGATGGCGTTTTGGCCGAGGAACAGCCTGTTGTTTTTGTATAGGTGGTTGTTGTGGAGGTCTAGAAGGTTGAAAAGCGTTCATGATGCTTAAAAAGAGAAATTTCCTGATGAATAAAGTAAGCCATAAAAAGCCTATTAGCTAGGATTACGACTAAGATTAGCTGACATATTACTTCATTTTTTCCAAATTGCTACACGTATGTTAATTGTCAAAAAAACACAAAATATACGTAAGTAACTGGTTTAACTTGATGGTATTTGTCCACCAGTTTATGGAAACTGCACCTGATCTGCCAGGATTATTATTCTTTTAGTAATTAATGTCAATTCCAAACCGTATTCTCACTGGTGAGTCACAAGTTGTTGTATCATGTCCTTTTTGCTGCTTTTTTAGTCTTTACCTGTCTTCAGGTAGGACTAATTGCTTCCAAGGTATCAAAACAATCTTGCTATTGTCAATTTTAATTTGCTCACACCTGTTAATACGTTTGTATTTATATTGATTTTTCTAGCTTTTAGCTAATTTTTGCAGTTATTAGAATTTCAGTATTAATATTTGGTTGATTAAACAATTTAAGTTATTAATTATACTAGTTATTAATCATGGCAAAATGCAATAGGGTAAAACTTTCATTAATCGCCGAAATTTCCTATAGGCTACGAGGGTAATTAATTTTCAAGTTTAACAAAATGTGGGGGTTTAAATCCCCGGCTTCTATCAAGCCGCAAATGTTGTGTCCGGGTCTAAATCCCCGTTACAACACGTAATTGCGAATTGCGAATTGCGTTAGCGGAGCGGGACGTTAGTCCATTGCGAATTGGTTTAATGCTTCCAAGAGTGGAGCATAAATAATTAGACTCCACTCTTGATAACGTATGGTGGCGTTATTTGTAAAGTTCTGTCGCTAACCGCCAAGCCAAAATGCCTGGAATTAGTGCCACAACTAGAGCAATGTAAACTTGAGTATCAGAGATAGGCATGGTTGTAAACCTCCTGAGCGTCAAACTGATTTTTAAGAGTTCGTTTACTACTTTTCCTTGTTTTGCCAAAATTGTGGCACATCTTGTTGCATCTTGTAACAAAATCCGTGATGAATTCGGTAGTCTGAGTTATTTTTCATCAAAAAAATTTATAAAACTATGAGTTGTTATTTGGGGATCGACTTTGGTACTTCTGGGGCGAGGGCAGTGGTAATTGATGAGGCAGCCCAAATCCAGACACAAGTAAGATATCCTTGGGCAACAGAGGCGATCGCTGATGTAAAATCATGGGAAACAGCATTATGGACGTTGCTGGCGCAAATACCGCAGAATTGGCGGCGAGAGATGAGAGCGATCGCTATTAACGGCACTTCCTCAACTGTGTTATTGTGTGATGATGCTGGCAACCCCATATCTGCACCCTTACTCTACAACGACCCACGGGGATCAACGGTGTTAGATAAATTGAGCAAGATAGCACCGCCAAATCATACCGTCTTAAGTGCAACTTCCAGCTTGGCTAAACTTTTCTGGATGATGCAATTACCCACCTTCAGCGAAGCTAAATATTTTTTGCATCAAGCCGATTGGCTGAGTTTTCTGCTGCATGGCAAGTTGGGGATCAGTGACTACCACAATGCTTTAAAGTTGGGTTATGACGTAGAACAGTTAAAATACCCAGAATGGTTGACAAGTCTGCAAATACCGATTCAACTACCCGAAGTATTAACGCCTGGGACTCCCATCGCAGAATTACGTCCTGAAATTGCCAATCAGTTTTTGTTACCGCCTCATTGTTTAGTCTGTGCTGGTACTACTGATAGTATTGCCGCCTTTTTAGCCAGTGGTACAACATCACCAGGGGAAGCCGTGACTTCCCTAGGTTCAACATTGGTACTCAAACTTTTGAGTCGTACCCGCGTAGAAGATGCGCGATATGGAGTTTACAGCCATCGCCTGGGTGATTTGTGGTTGACGGGAGGTGCTTCTAATACTGGGGGTGCGGTGTTAAGGGAATTTTTTACTGATGCAGAGTTAGAAAATCTGAGTCGTGAAATTGATAGTTCTCAGTCCAGTAAGTTAGATTATTATCCCTTGTTAAAAGCAGGGGAACGCTTCCCCATTAACGATCCCAATTTATCCCCACGACTCACACCACGCCCAGATAATTCAGTGGAATTTCTATATGGCTTGTTAGAAAGTATCGCTCGTATAGAAGCGCGGGGCTATGAATTATTGCAACAATTAGGTGCAGATAGCTTAAATCAAGTCTATACAGCCGGTGGTGGGGCAGAAAACCCTACTTGGACGGCAATTCGTCAACGATGTTTAAAAGTGCCAGTAGTTTCCTCTGTGCATACAGAAGCCGCCTATGGAACAGCACTTTTGGCGAAGTCCAAATTTTGAACTCAATCAGTATTATCTGTTCACAAAAATCTTTTAAATCCGTATCTCTCCCAGTGACAATCAACATATCACGGCTGATACTGGGTTTATTAGATACCAGATTCTAAAGTTCCAGGTTCGTCATCTGGGCAGCTATTTGGGGGTAGATGCTTCGCCGCTAGCGAATGTCATCTATCCCCTTAACTCATTTTTCGTATTACCGCAAATAATTTTAGGACTTACGCAACTGGTATATTTTGAATTTTGAATTTTGAATTTTGAATTGATTTATGTAGGGTGTGTGACGCTGCGAAAGTATTTGAACGTAGTTATGAGACTGATAGCGTCACGCACCAACCATCGATTGTGACACTTGGGTAAGTCCTGAATTTATTGAAATAACTTGCGTGGTGCGCGCAACGCGATAGGCTGCGAGTAGGAACTAGCCAAGTGAAAGAAGGACTAAAGTCCTTACTACAAACCTTTAATTAGGGCTTGCCGTTCTACTTATACAGCAAACAAGCAACTAATAACTAGTTATCACGCAGATTAGCCATTGTTTCCGTAAATACCCGGTGTTAAGCAGTAGTAACTTCTTAAAGCAGATCAGAAAAAATAATTTCTGCTTCTCAACATCTTTAAGCAAAGTAAAATTATGCTTGTTCTCAAGTTTAGACAAAGATTCTTACAAGGTTTTACTGCCTTAATGCTGGGATTATTTATTACTTCTGCATATAGTTATTTGCGCTATAGATTTATTGCTAATCCCATATATTTAATTAATAGTTTGCCTAGCAGTTTATTTTTAGAAAAAGCCTTACCTGTAAATTCCCCAGTTGATTCTATTCACTTCAGTCCTGATGGTCAAACTATCACGATTAGTAGTGGGAAAAACATCCAACTTTATAATCTGAAAACGGGAGAAGAAATTGACATTCTCAGTGGGAATTCTTGGGGTGTTAATTCCGTAGTCATCAGTCCCGATGGCAAAATTCTGGCGAGTGGTGGTAGTGATGACACTATCAAACTTTGGGATCTGACAACAAGGAAAGAAATACTTACTCTCCGAGGACATGACTTGGGGATTAATTCCGTAGTCTTTACCCCCGACAGCAAAAAGTTGATTAGTGGTGGTTGGGATAACACTATTAAAATTTGGAATATAGCTACAGGGAAAGAAATCCATACCATCAAGGATGATGAACTCAAGATTACTTCCATAGCTTTGAGTCCTGATGGTAAGACTATTGCTAGTGCTAGTTGGGAGATAGATAAAACTATCCAACTCTGGGATGTAGAAACAGGTAGAAAAGTTCGTACTCTAATAGGACATTCTTCTACACTGCGAGCGATCGCTTTTAGTTCTGATAGCAAAACCCTTGCTAGTGCCGCTAATGATAACACTATCAAGCTGTGGAATCTAGCAACAGGGCAAGAAATCCGCACCTTACAAGGACTTACTGCTAACTCTCTCAGCTTTCATCCTAATGGTCAGATCCTAGCAAGTGCAACTAACACGACTCCAAGCGTCAATCATAGTGGTGTGTGGGACAACGATATCAAACTGTGGAATGTCGCAACGGGAGAACAAATTCGCAGTCTCAAGGGACATATATTTGGGGTTTTCTCTCTGGCCTTTAGTCCAGATGGTAAAACTCTTGTAAGTAGTGGTGGAGATGAGACTGTCAAAATTTGGCGGGTGTCACCTTAAGACGGCGTTATTGTTTTTCTATTAGTCTCTGCAAAGCCAACAAACCAGCACCATAAGCAGGTTCATAACGAGGAAAGATTATATTTACGTGAGGATATTTTTTCACAATAGATTTATTAAATCTCTCCTGCATCTTACATTTACCCCGCCACACACTTCCTGTTGTGACTATTTCAAAGTTTGAGTCAGAATTGAAACTTCCTTCAATTACTGTAGATGTCGCTTTTGCTAATTCTTGAACAGCATCATCAATTAGATGATTAGCTACTTCATCACCAGAAGCGGCTGCTAAATCTACAATTGGAGCTAAAGCAGCTATTTCTTTGACCCCCCACCCACGCCGATAGATAACTTCGATTAAATCTTCTATACTTGCCAAACTCAGATGTTGTGTAAAATCTTCTACAAGTCTGGTGTGTTTTTCACGTCCATCATAAGCTTTTAATGCTGCTTGCATCCCAGCAACAGCAATTTGATAGGCACTACCTTCATCGCCTAAAATATATCCCCAGCCACCTACTCGCTTGGTTTCTCCCTGAGAATTACGACCGAAAACTATAGAACCAGTACCTACTGCAACTACAATTCCTACAGCATGACCAATTCCGCCAACTAAAGCAATCAAAGCATCATTACAAATAACAATATTAGATGGTTGTAAATCCCAGATAATAGGTAAAGATTGGTTATTTTTTAATTCTTTGACGATATCTTTGACTATTTTAATATCTTCGGCACGAGCGACACCAGCTAACCCAAGACATAGTGATGTAATTGTGACTGAATTTGTTAATTTTAAAGCTTCATTAGCTGCTTGGTAAATTGCCGCTTCGATAGACTTTAAAGCTGCTGCTTTGCCTATACTTTGATAGTTGGCTGCACCTGCTTGACCGCGACCTATTATTTTATGCCTATCGTCCATTACAATACACACGGTTTTGCTACCGCCGCCATCTATTCCTAAGACATAACTCATGGCTTATTGTAGTATTTCTTGTGTTTGTAGTAACCACTTTAGTGCTGAGATAAATTAGGACTAAAGTCCTGACTAAGAACTTAATTTTTCCTGTCCGATTTTAAAGGAATGAAAAATAAAGTCATCATTCCAGGGATAGTAAGGAAACAAACTAAAACAAAAAATAAAGGATATCCCAGAGAACTTTGCAAATAGCCGCTAACTATTCCTGGTAACATCATTCCTAAAGCCATGATACCTGTAGATATGGCGAAGTGAGAGGTTTTATATTCTCCTTGAGAAATGTACATTAAGTACACAGTAAAAGCCGTAAACCCAAAACCATAGCCGAATTGTTCTAAGGAAACTAGGGGATAGACTAATGTTAGTGAAGGTTTAGTATAAGCCATATAGACATAAAATAAATCTGGTAAGTTCAAAGCTAAAGCCATAGGTAAGATACATTTTTTTAATCCATATCTAGCTATTACTAAACCGCCAAGTATACCGCCAAAAATCAGAGATACTACACCAAATGTGCCATATACTAAACCAACATCTGATGTATTTAGTCCTAATCCACCTAACTCTGGTTTATCCAATAAAAATAATGAGGCTATTTTTACAAGCATCGCCTCACCTAATCTATAGAGCAATATAAAGGCTAAGATAGCCAAAATCTTTTCTTGCTGAAAATAAGAAGTAATGATTTTGATAAATGGTATCTGGTTAGTTGCTTGAGGCTGTCTGGAATTCTCAGATTCTGCGAAGGGGAGAACGAGGCTATGAAATATAAATAGAATAGCGAAAATGATAGCAGAAAAGCCAAGTGCTATAGTCCAGCTTAAAGGAATATTATTGAGGTATCCTTCTAGGAAACCCGCTATAACTACTAAAAAACCAGAGCCAAAAATAACAGCCAGTCTGTAAAATAATGAGCGAATACCAGAAAAGAAGGCTTGTTTTTCTGGAGTTAAAGCTAAAAGATAAAAGCCATCTGTAGCTATATCATAGGTTGCTGAAATAAATGCCCCTAATGTCAAAGCAGCCAGGGAGATAAAAAAGAAATTTGGCAATTGTAAACAAAAGGCTACTATACCCAAACAGCAGCACATTGCTAACTGGGTGTAAAGTATCCATTTTCTTTTTGTTGAGTAAATATCTACAATTGGCCCCCAAAACATCTTGATTACCCAAGGTAGATAAAGAAAGCTAGTCCATAGGGCAATTTGTGCGTTACTTATACCAAGTTTTTTGTAAAAGATAACAGAAACAGTGTTAATAATGACGTAAGGTACACCAGAAGTGAAATATAGAGTAGGGATATATTGCCAAGGGGAAGATTTAGAATGATTCCGCATTAATTTCCCTTAAAAAAGGTTGTAAAAGCTTCTAAATGAGGTTGATAATGTTTACCTTTTTAGGAATACTTCTTGAAGATTATAAACGTCAATTGCAGTATTAAACAATTTTAAAAAATATTGATCATCCTATCTTTGGTGCGCTAAGTGATATTTTTGTACTTATTGTTCTAATGACAATCGCCAACTCCGTACAACTTGCAAAGGCTCATTCTCTATTCCCTACCTACGTAAATAAGTTGAAAAATCAAAACAAGATTACTATAGTTATTAATACTTATTTCTTCTGGCGGAAGGAAAACCAGATTTTAATTAATAAATTACTGGTAAGTGTTTTGCAAAATTAAATTATGAACATTATTGCTTGGATAATTCTTGGTGTGATTGCTGGAGCGATCGCCAAGGCTATTTACCCTGGTCGTCAGGGTGGTGGTATCATATCAGCAATGATATTAGGTATCATTGGTGCTTTAATCGGCGGTACTGTAGTCACTCTTTTAGAAACGGGAAGACTACAACTGACAGCAGCTACTCTCAGTATTCCTGGTCTCATTGTGGCTATTATCGGGGCAATAATTGCTATTTTTATCTGGGGTTTAATCACTGGACGTACCAGTCACTAAGAAAGTATAAAAATTATCATGGTTAGAGTGAATTAATTCCCAGCTAACCTTTACTTAATCATATAAAATATAAAGAATTGTAATGTGGGCTATGCCAGTAACGTAAAATCTGTGGTTTCATGTCACTAAAAGCATTGCCCACACTACAAAAGATAAGCCTAAGAATAAATTTTCAGGCGTGATATAAGGTAAGTGCAAGATGTGAGCGAATTGATTTGATTTATGCTTTTTGACTATTAATCAATAGCTTTCTTCAACTCATCTTTGATATTTTCTGTAGTGTGGATTACTTGGGCTTCAACTTGCTTTGCTTTACCTTCTGCTCTATCAGATGGATTGCCAGTAATTTCGCCAATTCCTTCTTGCAATTTGCCTTCAATATTTTTGATTGTTGCTTCAACTCTTTTTTCATTACTCATATTAAATACTCTCAAAATTGGAAACCATTAGTATCATGTAAAGTATCAAAATTAAATATTTTTTATAACTATCACTAGACAGATCATCCAATTTATTCTTTCATTACCTGGGATAGATGAATAAAATATAAAAAGTATCAAATATTAAACGTTACAAAAGGAGCGTGATTTATTTGCATACGCAGTCATACCGAAATTTTAACCATTATGGAGCGGTTCTCGGTTGAGTGAGGTACAAGAACCCCACCCCCAACCCCCTCCTCCGAAGTTCTGTTCGGCGGTTTCCGCCGCTCAGACTTCTCTCCGCCGCAAGGAGGGGGCTATGATATACTTCATGTGATTAGGAAACGCTATATTGGTCTTGTCAGACGGTCTACATGGCTAAAAATCAGTTACAGCAACCTACTATACTGAGTTGTGCAACTCAAATAGAAGAAATTCATGGTTGCATTGTACAACGTTAATGCCAAGTTTTTGCTGTACCAGAAACATCTCAAAAATCTGGTCTGGTCTCAAAACATTTGTTGTTTAACGCTTATTCAAAGCAGCCCGTAACTGCTTAAGAATCTTACCAATCTCTAAAAATTGTGGGTCTTTTGTCAACTTCTGAAGCACTTCAGGACTACTTTCCATCACAATATTATTGTAAGCAGTAATAGCAGCATTCAACTTATTCAAATCCACACTTGGTTTAGCTGCACTCTGAGCAATTTCTGTTTTTAAATTCTTAACACCAGCTACTAACTGCACTGGTTGTGAAGACCCCATATCAACACCAGATGTAGATGCTGATGATTTACTAATCATGCCTTGGAGAGCGTTAATCAGACCTTGTATTGCAGATGGTGAAATGCCTAAATTACCCAAAGAACTTTGTAACTGATTGACAGAAGTTTCTGCATTAGCACCACCTTGTAAAATAACTACAACAATGGCAAATACACTATTAGAACTACCAGCATCACTCAAGACATTACCATCAACACCAACACTACTGACTGGTACTGAGCTATCAGCATCTTCAGCTTGTTGCAATATCTCATCAGCAGTTTCATTCACATTGTCCTGAACTTCCGGTGAGGCACTAACATTAACCTCAGAACCACCGCTATTTACCTCAACATTAGTACCAGGTACAGGTTCAACAACTGGTTCTGAATTAACAGGACTAACATTATCACCAGATGAGCTAGCAGAATCATCACTAACACCGACTACATTAGCACTACCTGCATTTACTCTCAGGGGCGCACTGACTAAACCAGTCAATAAAATTAATACCAAACCTAAATTGAGAGAGAATTTTTGTTTTTTCATGACTATTACTGCTAAATATTGTGTCCGTTTAATTACTTATAGGACTTGTCTGTACATCGTAGCCCCACAAGTAGGGAAATAATTAAATTAGTTCCACAATAACTCAACATTTAAAACCGAAAAGTATACCCTGCACTTAAAGTAAACCCAAGACCGGTTTCAAAATTGCTAGTTACATCTGTGAAAATAGTATTGATAACTATGGGAATATCGTTAAAAGGTGCAAAAGATGCTCCCATATTGAGGCGATTTCCCGTCCAGCTACTTACTAAAGACATTTGTGGAATCACTCTTAAACCCACACTTCCAAAAACATTTACAGAGTTATCACCTGCTTCTATTGCACCTTTAGAACGAAAACTACCACTACCAATACCAGCAGAAATAGTCAGAGGTAATTTATGGTTTGGGTTATCTGGTTGCAGTGGAAATGACTTAGTAACTACCCCATAGATAGTATCTTCAGCATCGGTAGCATCGCCCCATTTGACAGCATTTGACCAACCAACAGCCACAGCCGTACCATCAGTAAAATATTTGTGTAGCTTAAAACCGACACCGCCACTATCGCCAAAATCAAAATCATTACCACCACCGACACTGGTAATATTGGCGTTAACTTCTAAGCCTACAGATTTAACTGCATCACCTAAACCAAAACCCACCGACAAAGAACCGTCTACGTTATCCTTATCTTCATCAAGAGGGAAGCTTAACCCACCCCCAATATAGGCTTGACCGAAACTTGCACCGTAAGCAGAAGGAGTACCCGCAGATGAACCAGGAGTAGCTTTAAAAGTCTTACGAACTCTGATAATTGGTTCAATTAAGAGTTCTTGGCGTAATTGATTAGTATCTCCTAGAGTGTCACCTACAACCCCAGAAGAGTCAGTTTGTGCAATGATTTGAGTTTGATTGTTTGGCTGTAATTGCTCTTGTGACTGTAATTTGTTATTTGTATTGTCGGATGTTAGTAACTTCTCTTTTACGTTTTTCCCTATCTCTGGGTTTGAGTGAGTTGAAAATATTTCAGCAGTATCAACCTTACTAAATTCTGGTGGCTGAATATTTTGACTTTTCATCTCATGGATAAAAGTCATTGATTTACCTCCATTCCCTGTAAGAGAAGGGGGAATATGTAGAGATGTTGTATGCAACGTCTCTACAGTTATAGAGGAGAGGTACAGTTGGTTGGTGTTGAATGAAGAGGGGTTTTCTATATTCTGTGAAAATTCAGTTTGAGTATTAGGCTGAGAAGTATTAGTTTCAGATAGCGTTTGAGTAGAATTTAATTGTACCTCTGGTTCAGTAACAACATGATCTGAAGCGTTTGCTGATGGTACTGCAATAGCCGTTAAACCTATCAGAAAGGTTGCTAAGGTTGTGCCTAAATGTAAGTAAATATACTTTGCAAGCTTGACTTGAAAAATAGCAAGATTGCTAATAATTTTAAGTTTTTGTCTATGTTTTGGAGTCACTGTAATATTCCTTAATATGTTTTGTTAAAAAAATCCTATGAACGCAACATGAATTTATACTCACAACATGATGAGAAGAAACAGTATTTTTACTGTTTTAATTCATAATTACCTTTTAGTCCTCAGAGGATATGGGGAACTGTTGGGCAAATATAGCGTTTCTTGGTTGAGCAAGTTACAAGAACCCCACCCCCAACCCCCTCCCCGCAAGCAAGGAGGGGGCTATGATGTATCTCATGTGATTAGGAAACGCTATAGCGGTTCTCACAAGAACCCCACCTCCAACCCCCTCTCCGCAAGCAAGGAGGGGGCTATGATGTATCTCATGTGATGAAGAAACGCTATATGGCAATCCTAGTTGATTCGTAATGTATCGAACATTGGTTTATCTCAGTACCTTAGTGATACCGGAATTATGCGACCCTAAAATATGTTTCATCAGTAACGGAACATTCTCAGGATTATTATTGGTTTTAAGTAAGGTTCTACTAGGTCATTAAATTTGAATTGAGGGATAAGTAAGTTTGTAGTAAGGACTTTCGTCCTTAGAAAAATCAGGACTAAAGTCCTTACTACGAACCGTCAAAACTAACTTGATAGACCTACTACTGTCGTAGAACTATTCGCCAACCATAATTTAACATTCAAAAGATAAGATCAGATTTTCTCTACATTGCCAAATGTTCCAAGCTACTCGTCGCCGTCTGGCTATCTGGTACACTGCCGTAACTGCGGTATTACTCTTACTCTTCGCCAGTGGTGTATATTTATATGTCCGTAATACCTTGATTGAACGTGTTGATGATACGCTCAATCATGTAGTGGAAATAGTCGAGCGATCGCTAGTTATTGAACCCATTAACAATGAGCCTGAACAATTTCGCATAAATGTAGAAGCCAGTTTTCGCACCAATGCCAACACTGTAGAAGATGACCACATTGATTTAGAGTGGTTTAGTTCCACTGGTGAGTTAATTTGGTCTACTTTTTCTGAACCTCTCAATATTCCCATACATAGCGATCGCACCGGGGAAACTGTACGTATAGTTAAACAAGAAAAATGGGAAAACACAGAAACTCCCCACTCTCCACTCTCCACTCAGGACTCAGCACTACTATTACGTCAAGTTACCCAACGCGTAGAAGTTGGACGACAGGTTTTAGGATATCTGCGAGTGAGTCATCCTTGGTTTGAAGTGACTAAACCAAGTCGCCAGTTAATTTTTGATTTGGCGTTGGGTACAGGGTTAATGGTGGTGTCTGTAGCTGCTAGCGGTTGGTTTCTTTCGGGTAAGGCGATGCAACCTGTTGGCGAATCTTACCAACGGCTAAAACAATTTACGGCTGATGCTTCCCATGAATTAAGAAGTCCCATCACGCTAATTCAAACTAATGTGCAAGTAGCTTTGACTGACTTGGAATTAACAGAAACAGAGACGACTGTTACTAAAAATTATCGCCAACAGTTAAAGGCGGTGGAACGGCTAACACAGCGTTTGGGTAGGTTAGTTAATGACTTATTATTTTTAGCACGTCAAGATAGTGGCATGAGTAAAGATGGCTTTGCAGCTTGTCCTATGGATGCTTTATTAATGGAAGTGGTAGGAGAACAACAACTGTTAGCCACAGAAAAAGCCATTACCTTGAACTTACACCTCATAGACTCTCCCCCTTTTGAAACTAGCGCGGAATTATTAGAAAATTGGTTCACACTGTGGGGTAACTGGGATCAGTTGGTGCGTTTATTCACGAATTTGATTAGTAATGCTTTGCAATACACCCCAGCCGGTGGCGAGGTGAATGTAGAATTAGCACGGATAGATAGAATTCGCTACAACAGTGCTGCTTGTTTGCAAATTAAAGTGAGTGATAGCGGTGTGGGGATTCCGGCTGAGGCGTTACCCAAGTTATTTGACCGTTTTTATCGAGTTGATCCAGCACGCACCCATAAGGCGGGGAATCTAGCTACAAACAGTGCTACAGGTTCAGGATTAGGACTGGCGATCGCACAAGCTATTGTCGAACATCATCACGGTCAAATTCAAGTAGAAAGCATTTTAAGCAAGGGTACTACTTTTATTGTGACTTTACCAGTCACTCTTGAGTCTTAATTTTTTAATTAATATTTGTTTCCTGTGGTAGATGAATTATCCTCACTTTATTTATTACATTATTTACTAATGGTTGCATTATCAGTGGTGAAATAACTAATTTTTTGTTGCCAATAAAATGTAACGATGAAGTAATTTTTGGAGTATTAAATGTCAACTGCTATCCAAGAAAGAGATATTCCATTTTTAGAAAAAGTTAAACTAGAGAGTGGTTTATCAGATGTCTATGATGCCAGAGATATCACAGAAGTAGTTTTTCGAGTCATGCGTGATTTGATGACGACAGAAGCAGCTGATCGCGTTGAGGCAGAATTACACGAACCAGCAGAAATGACTGATGATAAATCTCTGCAAATGGAAATTGCTGATTTGTGGCATGATACAAATCCCCTTGTAGGGTTTTTGAGCCGGGTACGTCCACCCTGGCAAGGCCCTGGAATTTTTAAAATTGATAGCGATCGCTTTCTATTTCGAGTAGCTAATGAAGGCGGAATGCCCCCTAATGTAGAAAGAGAAAAAGTTGTTAAGGCTATTTTTTCTGCTACTAAAGATGAATTATCACCAGAAAGAATAGAGGAAATCGCTAGTTGGCTACCCGACAAAATTCGCCAACTGTGGCAAGAAGCTTAGTCAGAGTGTTGACAAATAATTGATCCTAAATTAGGAGTGCAAGGATTTGCGCTCCTAAGAATAATTTATCTATTACTGATATTTTGCTACATATCATACCCAGAGAATAGATATTAATTAATGTTTGAGTCCTTGGTTACAAGCCTAAAGTTAGAGATAGACAAAAGAACTAATTGTTAAATTGAAATTGCTTAAAAATTTAATTTTTAAGTCAGGTTTTATCTTAATTATTACCAAGGCAATCAAGTAAATCACAAATCTACATATTGAGCAAAAATAAATCTAATCAGGAGTAACGTATGAAGACATATGCTCAAAAATTATTTAGTGCTATCTGCGGAGGGTTACTAATCGGTATACCTGTAATTCCTCAAGTAGCATCAGCACAACAACCCATTCCCAAGGTGAATCCTTGTCCTAGTATTTTCTACGAAGAACCTCATAACAATCGGGTTATAGTTCCTCAAGGTTGTCCTCCCAACGCGTTAACTCGCAGATTAGCGGCGCAAGGACTTCTACCACCAATCACTCCCCCTGTCACCCAGTCACCATACCCACAAGGTATGGGTGGGGAAGCACCGCGATCGCGTATCGGTGGAGTTAATCCCTGTCCTCGCATTTATTACGAAGAACCTTTCAACTCTAGAAATGTAGTCCCCCAAGGATGTCCCCCCAATGCTCTCACCCAACAAATGCAAGCACGGGGGATTAATCCAGAACAAATGATTCCCCCCCGTCCACCGGTTTCTGTGATTCAACCTCCCCTTCCCAGAGAACGTCAACAACCCAGTGCTAGACTCGCTCTAGTGAATAATCAGGTTAACGTCCGGTTGGTGAATGATACAGGTGCTGAAGTTACTTATGAAGTAATTGGCGATACATCACCGCGATCGCTACAAGGTAAATCAAATGTAATGCTGCAAGGTTTAAACGCACCTGTTACACTCACGCTTTACCGTCAGGATGGTGGACTGATTCAAGTGATTCCACAACCGACATCAACCCAAGGAATGTTAGAAGTGCGACTAGACGAAACAACTAACTTTGGTCAGGATAAAGGTACAGTCAGAATCCAAGAAGATGGTACAGTATTTTTGAATTAGTTAACGCGAAGAACCCCACCCCGCCAAAGCTATGCTTTGTCTCCCCTCCCCGCTTGCGGGGAGGGGATTAACAAAATGTAGGGGTTTAAATCCCCGGCTTCTATCAAGCCGCAAGTGTTATGGCGGGGTCTAAATCCCTGTTACAACAAGTAATTGCGAATTGCGAATTGCGTTAGCGGAGCGGGACGTTAGTCCATTGCGAATTGGTTTAAGGGGTGGGGTTTACTTGACACGCCGCTTTAACATTTGGGTTAAGCGATCGCGCAATAGCACTTCCTGTTGACGATCTTCTAGGGTTTGTGAAAGTATAATGGCTCTTTCATAAAAATTACGGGCGGTGGGATAATTACCTAACTGCTCGTAAAGTTGGGCGTAGGATTGAAAAGATTTTAATTGTTCTGGCAAGTTTTGTAATTCTTGCGCCAAAATTAAACGTTTTTGGAGTAATTCAAAAGCACGTTCGTAGCGTCCTACAGCACTGTGGGCGGTGACTAAACCATCAATTGCTCGGATTTGGTTGGTGCGATCGCGGTTGATCCTCGCCATCCCCATCGCCGCGCCATAGGTAGCAATGGTATCTTGATAGTTACCAGCCGCTAGATAAGTATCTCCTAAATTATTTAAAGTATTGAGTTCAGCACGCAAATCACCACTGCGGCGGCGGTAGATTAAAGCAGTTTCATAGAGCTTAATTGCTTTATTATAATCTCCCTGTCTCGCTGATACCAAACCCAAATTACTTAAAGATAGCCCTTCACCTTCTATATTTTTGACATTGCGAGCAATTATTAGTGCTTCCTCTAGGGTTTTACCTGCGGGGATGGGTTCACCAACTTGCAAAAACAAAGTCCCAATGTTATTTAAGGCAAAAATCTGAGATTGAAAGTCTTGAGTATCCCGTGCGATCGCTAAATGTCGGCGTAATGCGTCTTCACCTTCTTTGTAGCGTCCCAGTTGAATATAAGCCTTTGCTAGTAAATCATAAGTTAAACCTTTAGCTCTAAGGTCGCCAATTAAGTGATAAATCTCTAGTGCTTGCAAACTAGAGCCAATAGACTTTTCCGGGTAGCCACTAGCATATTGCTTTTGACTAACACGTAATAACGCGTCTGCATTATCTCTGGATTGTCGTCCAAAAGAACTATTTAATGGACGATGCAACTGCTGAGTAATATCAACTGCATTCGCCACTAGAGGATTGAACAGTACAGCCCAAAGTAACAAGTAAGAACTAAAAAATTTATATTTGTTCACCAACCGATAACTTAAAATTTTCGGGGTGGGGAATAAATTTAAAACGGTATGCTTTTGTCTCATAAAACTTACCCCTGGAATTTCGGGTTTAAGTAGAAGCTCGCAGAAAATAATTCTGTAAGTATGAAGACTAGCAAATTACGGATATATACTTAGATTACGATTTAACTAAATCTTCCCCCAAGTAGATATCGCGGATATCTGCGGGTAATTTGTCCTCTAGCATACGATAGCCTTCCTGGAGAAAATTAGCTACATCAGGAGGCGTAATTTTTTCCCCTTCAGCTTGCAAATAAGCTGCAATACGAGTTTCACTCCAATGAAAAGTTTGAGCCATCAACACCATTAATCTTAAAATCGGGGGTAGTTGATCTAATGCCTGTTCGATATAGCACCATAACGGCGGTGAAGTGGCTTGTAGGGAATAATGTATAGATTCTGTGGGTGGTAGTTGAATTTCATTAATGCAGACAGCCGTGATATTAATTAGCCAATTTTGCAAAGTCAAACCGTCTTGGCCAGATGAAGGGTTGTTTAAATCCAGTCCACCCAGTTCATAATAAATGTGCCGCCAAGTCAGAGCAAATAGATATTCAGCTTGTACAGGCGATCGCGCCGAATGTTGAATCAAAGTATAAACTATCGGGCTATAACGGCAAAAAATCACTGTAAAGTATTTGCCAGCATCGGGGTGATGTTGAAACAATTCCAGCAGTTCTTGGTCACTATGATGAAACAGGGACTTAACTAGCGGGTGGTTCGTTTCAGCAAAATGAGGAATTTGCATAAAAATAATATGATATACCTGCGGCAAGATTAAATAATACTACGCGTTTCGTCTTGTAATATTAATCTTGATTGACCTTGCCAATTTTAGATTTTAAATTGCTTTTTCGGTAAACGACGCAGGATATTCTCACTCGTTACAGATTCGCTATCATCTATTTTCAACTCAGAATAAATTGCCAAAGTTTGTTGATTAACACGTCCAACGGTCAGCCATTCCAAATTTTGTTGTGCTTGGTTTTGCCAATGCTTGAGTAGATGAGGTTGGCTAAGTAATTTGGCTAGAGCATCTGCCAAAGCAGTGCTATCTTTTGGGGGAACTAAAACACCAGCTTTGCCATTGTCTAGTGCTTCAGGAATGCCATCTACATTGGTAGCGATAATAGCACAGCCAGCTTCACGGGCTTCTGGAATCACAAGGGGAGAAGGATCACGGTGAGAAGCAAGTACGAAAATGTCTGCTGCTAATAGGTAACGTTGCGGCTCTGGCTGAAAACCTTCAAAATGGATGCGTTGGTGTAGTCCGCCGCAAGCATCGCTCAAACCTATTTTCTGGGCTTGTTTCACAAAAGTTTCTCTGTCTGGGCCATTCCCCACTAAATAGAGATGTGCTTCGGGAAATTCGGTAGCGATTTGCGCGAAGGCATCAATTAACTCACTGATACCCTTGCGTTGATACATACCCGCTACGGTAGCGATCGCTGGTCTTTGTAATTCTACAGGCTGGTACTCTTTAATATTACGGGTGCGGACACTACCCAATGTCCCATTAGATATCACCCTTAATTTATGCTCTGGAATCCCCCGCCGTGCCATTGATTTAGCAACCGCCTTGCTTACCGCAATTACCCGATCCGCTAAACCCATCAGTACCGCGCTGCGTTGAAATTCGTTGTGTACTGTGGCAACTAAGCCGTAGCTAGCAGAAGCTTTGAGAAATCTTCCTAATACAACTCCCGTCATCATGTGGGCATGGACAATATCTGGCTGAAATTCTTTGATAATTGCTCGATAACGTCTAACCGCATTAATTAAATTGATTGGTGTCCTAGTTTGGTCTAATTGAAAGTGCTTGACACCATAATCTCCTAATAATATTTCATATTCCCCGCCAGCAGATGCAATAGCCACTTCATGACCGTTTTTTGCTTGCAGACAAGCTAAGTCTACGGCTACATTGACGATGCCGTTACCAATTTCTCGGACGTGGTTCAAAATATGTAGTACACGCATTTACTTCCCAGTGTTTTAGTTAAAGTTTGAGTGAGTAAGGAGTGCTGAGTGCTGAGTAATGAGTAATGAGTAATGAGTAAGGAGTAAGGAGTAAGGAGTAAGGAGTAAGGAGTAAGGAGTAATGAGTAATGAGTAATGAGTAATGAGTTTGTCTCCCCCTACACCCCTACACCCCTACACCCCTACCCCCCTACACCCTCACTCTTCACCCCGGTAGGCGATACATCATCACTTTACCTTTGGCATTTTCTTCTACAAATACTAGATACTCACCATTTGAGCGTTGAAAAGCGCGGATACCGTAGGGTATATCCACCCAGCCACTTTCTCCGTTGACTTCTGGGCCTGGTTTTAATATTTGTAGTTGTTTTCCTGTGGTGGCGTTATAGGCGTAAACCTCCGCCATTTTACTCGCCACTGCAAAAACTCTGTCTCCTGCTACATCCATTGATTTGATGTGCAGTTTGGGACTAGTGTTGGTTTCATAAGGTAGGGCTATTCGCCAGCGCAAAGTTCTTTTTTTACTCCAGTTGTCGTAGCGCACTATCTCTGTACCAACTAACCCCCAATCACCATCTAAGTTGGGGCGATCGCTTGTATACCCTCCTAAATACATAACATCCTGTTTGGGAATATACTTAATCCTGGTGAGGGTGGTGAAAGGTGCGGGCATGGAGATTTTTTCCCCAGTGCCTTGACCATAAATTGGACAGCCATGTTTATCTAATTTTTGATAAGGATAGTGTTTGATGTAGCCGGCTTCTGCGGCTTGCCAAATATCTCCTTTGCTGTCAACTTCCCAACCCCAGACAGAAGGATCTTCTTCACCTAGAGTTTTGTATTCATTGGTTTGAATCGCACCATCACCATTGACATCGTGCCATAACCAACTACCGTTTTTGGGTTGATTAGCTGGCCATTTAAGATGATTCTTGCCAAAGATGCCACAAGGAACGGCAATTTCACCATCAAAACGGTAGATTAACAGACGTTCGGCCATCATTTCTGAGGAGAGATACATTAACCGTTTTCCTCCCAGGCGACGCATAAAGACAGATGTGGGTGTGGTGTGTAGTCTCCCGTCGTCAGGATAGCGAAATTTATCTAAGGTATAGGCTTTATATGTCCATTCTTTGCCACTGTTTTTGCTGTAGTCCATGACGAAGTGTTCATTTTTAGTAAACACGTCTTTACCATCGCTATCAGGATCAGCATCAGCATTATCTAAGAATTGCAAACCCAATAACCGCCACTGGAGTTTTCCTGATGGCGAGAACTTCCTTAAATCTGCACCAGTGTTATTGAAACCATGATTGCTAATGTAGATATTGCCTGCTGTATCTGTACCGACTCCGGTAATACCGTACAGTTTTGAGTCTTTGACTTCACCACGAATCCCGCTATAAATGCCGCCTTTGTCGCCCAAAGTGCCAATCTGCACTGGTTTTTTAGCAATGTCGTAAATTAATACTTGCTGACGCTGGCTATTGTCTGCCACTAAAAGTTTATCTTGGGGAGTTACAGCGATCGCAGTTGGCTGCACTACATCTGTAATCTGTTGGGGTAATTGCTTGCCTTGGGGGGTATAACGTACAATCTTGGCAGCAGTTTTATTCTTTTTGTTTTGAACAACCCATAGATTATTTTGCCGATCAATAGCGATCGCACCTGGATTAGTCACGCTAAAACTGCGTAGTTCCTGCATGGTGTCACTGTTGTAAACCCGGATACTATCAGTAGCAACATCACTTACATATAACTCGTTACCGCTAGTTGCTAATCCAGCAACTTCATTTTTAGTATTGATAATGAGCATACTTTTATCCCAACCACGCCCCCCAGCAAATGGGGCTGGTTTGCCAGACAAGGTATAGCGTCTGACACAGTACCAAGTCGTTCCCTTGGGTGGATAATCGTCCTCTGGTTTCCCTTCAGGAGATTGCTGCATACCTACATAGAGATACTGTTTATTGGCTGTAATTGCTATTCCTCCCAGTCTTCCCCAGCCGTGCAAGTCATCAACTTTACCGATGACATCGCCATTCTTATAAATGCCTACTTCCCTACCTGCTTCATCCCAATGACTATTCACATAAACTGTGCCATCTGGGGCAACATACATCCCAGCCATTTGAATCTGTACCCACTTTTTACCACTAAAGGTATTACCGAGCCAAGATGTTTTGTAAGCTGGTTTTGCTGATACCTGGTAAGAAGTTGTTGTTACTCTATTTAAAGTTACAGTCTCAGATATGGGACTACCTATGGGAGCAATAATCACTGCCATAGATAATAACAGTATAAAAAGATATATTTTTAACCCACGAAAATTTCTATTAAGAGAGAGTTTGTTGATATATTGACTACAATTTTGGTACAAGTTACTCAACTGTGTTCCTAATCTTTTTTCCATACTTAGGTTGATTTTTTAATTAGTTTTAATTCATCAATACTCACAGTTCAAATAAACTATCAATTTTTTATAGATTTGAACTTGATGAACCCTATTTTTGGTAGAACACGTACATAAGCTAACAGATGATTAATAGGTTTTTATTATATTCACTAGATTTTTATCAAAAACTTACATTTTTTTAAAGACAATATTTTAGGAATAATTTTGATGTATTAATATTTACTTGGTTAATCATTGTAAAAATGCAAAACTCCGGTTTCTCTCAGATAAATTTTGAATTGTTACATCTCTCTCTTGTGGAACACTGATTTACAAACTATAGACAGATTCTATCTTCTGTATTTTTCAGTATCATCAGCTACGATTGATGAGTGAGGAAAATAAATGAATGTAGAGATATCTGCACTTTTGGAGCAAATCCAAAAAATGTTTAACGGCTTCATGTCGTTGCTACCGAATATCATCCTGGCGTTAATTGTATTTGCAGTATTTATTTTTATAGGCAGGCAAATTAAGCGTATAGTCAAACGCTTAACTCGTCATCACCGTTATGCTCGTAATTTAGGTATGGTGTTGGGAAGATTGGCACAAGGTGCAACGGTTTTAGTAGGGTTATTTATCTCCTTATCTATTGTCATACCAACACTTAAAGCCGGGGATTTGGTACAGTTATTGGGAATTAGTGGGGTAGCAATTGGTTTTGCATTTCGGGATATTCTGCAAAACTTTTTAGCGGGTATTTTAATTTTATTAACAGAACCTTTTCAAATTGATGATCAAATTGTTTTTAAAGGTTTTGAGGGGACAGTAGAAAATATTGAAACACGGGCTACCACTATTAGAACTTATGATGGTCGCAGAATTGTCATCCCCAATTCTGAGTTATTTACTAATTCCGTGACTGTGAATACTGCCTTTGATCATCGGCGATTGGAATATGATATTGGTGTCGGCTATGGGGATGATTTAGAGCAGACAAAGCAGTTGATGCTGGAAGCAATACATAGTGTAGATGTAGTGTTAAAAGACCCAGCCCCAGATGTATTGGTGATGGAACTAGCGGAAAGTACAGTAAATATTCGTGCTAGGTGGTGGATTAAACCGCCTTTTAGGTTAGATGCACTAGAGTCACGAGATAAAGTCATCTCTGCAATCAAGCAAAAACTGTATGTGGAACATGGCATAGATTTACCATATCCTACTAGACAAATTTTATTCCATGACCAAACCGAAGAGACAGACGGCGATCGCTCCCGTCAACGTGAAGGATGGCCTGCGGGTAAGAAAGAAGTTCCCAAACCTCGCAGTATTAGCGGTTCGCTGCGACGTTTGGCTGAGGGGGGTAACGGTAAAGTAGACACTCCCACAGGTAAGGAACAGTCATGAATAACGTGCGTTTGAGAAAGTTATGGGATGCACTCCATTCTAGCTACTGGTTTTTACCTAGCTTAATGGTTTTGATGGCGATCGCTCTATCATTTATTATGCTCACCCTTGATCGCTCCATCGGGTTTGGAGATTGGAGTTTAATTTATACAGGCGGCCCCGATGGTGCAAGAGAGGTACTTTCCGCCATCGCCGGCTCAATGGTAAGTGTAGCAGCTACAGCTTTCTCAATTACCATTGTCGCACTGCAACTAGCGGCTGCTAACTTTGGCCCCCGATTGCTACGCAATTTTATGCAGGACACAGGTAATCAAATAGTATTAGGTACATTTATTGCTACCTTTATTTACTGCTTACTGGTACTGCGGACTATCTACAGTGAGGGCTATAACCCGTTTGTACCTCATTTGTCTGTGACATTTGGGATTGTGCTAGCCATCTTCAGTATTGGGGTGTTAATTTACTTCATCCATCACGCCTCAACAATCATTCAAGCTTCTCATGTGATTCATAGTGTGAGTGAGGATTTACACAAAGCCGTTGATCGTTTGTTCCCCGAAAAAATTGGGATGAGTCCACCACCAAACCCACAACACACAGAAATACTTCCTGAAGATTTCGAGTCCTTGGCTTGTCCCGTTGGTGCTAAACGCAATGGTTATCTGCAATTTATCGATGACCAAGAATTACTAAAAATTGCTTGTAAGCATAATCTACTACTACGGTTGGAATTACGACCAGGAAAGTTTGTGATTGAAGATAGCATTCTCGTCATGGCTTTCCCATCTAAACGGGTAAATCAAAAACTCATTGATGAAATCAACAAAGCTTTTATCTTGGGTAGAGAACGCACTGAACAACAAGATGTAGAGTTTCCCGTGAATCAGTTGGTAGAAATAGCAGTGCGTGCGCTGTCTCCGGGAATTAACGATCCTTTTACGGCTATCCGGTGCGTTGATAGATTGTGCGCGGGGATGTGCTATTTAGTCCAAAGAAAATGTCCTTCACCCTATCGTTACGATCGCGATCGCCAATTACGCATCATCGCTGAACCCGTCACCTTTGCTGGAGTGATGGATAATGCTTTCAACCCCATTCGTCAGTATGCCCGTAGTGATGCAGCCGTGACCATTCATCTTTTAGAAGCGATCGCCCGTATTGCCCAGTATACCAACAATCCCGAATACCTAGCTATTCTGCGTCGTCACGCTGACATGATTGAACGGGGAGCTTTACTAAGTAGCCAAATTGTTAGCTAAATCTGCTTAAAGATATCTAAAAAAAGTAGCGTTAAGTCCTGTAAAATCATAGTATGTCCGAAAACCAAGGACGCACAAACCAATCAGCTTTTTAGTTGAAAAACAAAAAGTAAGGTCGGCTTGACCTGAACTTAACGCCTGTGGACAAGAAGTAGCCTTCTACCTTGGAAGAAGCAGGAAGAAATCACTAAACCTAGTTTTACTAAGTTTAGGTAAGTATTTCAGAGCAGGAAAAGAGGGATTACCAGAACCACAAGACCGCCAAGACTTGCAAGAAAAATATCTCAGCGTCATTCAAGCTGTAGAGCAAAATCGTTGGATTTCCATGTAGGTTCAAAGGATATTAGACCTCTTGCATAAATGCTTAAGCTGTCATGTTGAGCGAAGCGAAACATCTCAAAGATTATACATTTCATTCAGAATGACACATCTCATTTTTGGCATTTTGCAAGAGGTCTATTGATTACACCGCCTTTTGGCTTGGTGAAACCACCCCAACCCCTCCCCGTGTACACGCAAGCCTATCTATAAGGGTTGATATTAAATCCTATGAGATTATTGCTGAGATAAATCCATTAAATTGGCAAGTTTGTAAACAATTCGCGCCCCGACATTACCATCCCACTCAGCATCACCAACTTCACACACATCAAAACCAATAATTTTTCTCCCACTCTTCGCCAATTCTCGGAACAAACAAAAACTTTGTTCTAATTCCAAACCTCCAGGAACAGGAGTACCCGTATTTGGACAAAGTTTGGGATCTAAACCGTCTACATCAAAGCTAATGTGAACATATTCTGGTAAATGGTTAATAATTTCTTGGCATAAATTTATCCAGGTTGTTCCCGAATATAGCCTCTGTTGAATAGCTGGGTCATAATATGCCACAATTCGACTATTTGATTGGTCAATTATTTGCACTTCATCATGACAAATATCACGCAAACCTACCTGCACTAATTTGGAAATTTCCGGTATTTTCATTGCATTAAACATGATAGAAGCATGGGAAAATTCAAATCCTTCATAGGCATCACGTAAATCTGCGTGTGCATCAATGTGTAGAATGCCAAAGTTGGGATATTTAGCTGCTAAGGCTTGGAAATAACCTAATGGTGAACTATGATCACCACCAATCACAGCAACTTGTTTCCCCTTATTTATTGCTGCTTGACACTGTGTAAATAGCCATTGATTCACTTGTTCAGAAGCCTGATTAATTTCTGTTAAAACAGGTGTTAAATCAGGTGTGTCTGTTAATTCTTTACCTTGCGCTAATCGTTCAATAATTTGTGCAGCTAAGTCACGATAGTAATCATTTTTCTCTAGAATATCTTGGGGAATTTCTACTAGAAAAATTCCTTGTTTCCAGCCATCAGGGTTGTCGAAGTCAAATAAATCCATTTGAATGGAAGCATCAAGAATACGCTGTGGCCCGTTAGCTGTACCTGCACCATAGGAAACAGTAACTTCCCAAGGTACAGCAAAAACAATTAAGTTCGCAGAGTCATAATCACAAGGTAAACCCAAGAGATTACCGTTAATTTCGCCTACGCCGCTAGGATTATAGTCTTGAAGTTGATTACTCATAATGTTAGGTGACAGGTGATAGGTTACAGGTTACAGTCTATCCCCTGTCCCGTGTCCCCTGTCCCCTGTCCCCTCTAGTAAGTATCATTCCTCACAAGTTCCTCACGT
The DNA here is from genome assembly GCF_022063185.1 of Nostoc sp. UHCC 0870. Lineage (NCBI taxonomy): Bacteria > Bacillati > Cyanobacteriota > Cyanophyceae > Nostocales > Nostocaceae > Nostoc > Nostoc sp. UHCC 0870. The sequence goes on from NZ_CP091913.1 coordinate 4,361,534, forward strand.
TTTCTGGTTATAACTACTTTGATGGTGAAGGCGAGAAATTAAAGATTTTAGCCTGATTCACCTGGTTGATGCTGGATGGAGAATAATATGATTCGTTTGCTTGTTGGTATCTTAGTTTTTGTCATTAATACAATTTATCGCGATCGCCCTTATCCTCGCTTTTATGTTTTAGAAACCGTAGCACGAGTACCTTATTTTTCTTACCTGTCGGTGCTACACCTCTACGAAACTCTAGGTTTATGGCGTAAGGCTGACTGGCTCAAGGTTCACTTCGCTGAGTCTTGGAATGAATTGCATCACCTGCTGATTATGGAACATTTGGGGGGTGCTGGTTTTTGGGGCGATCGCTTTTTAGCTAAAACAACTGCTTTAATTTATTACTGGATTATTACAGCGTTGTATCTTGTCTCTCCCGGTGCTGCATACAATTTCATGGAATTGGTGGAAAAGCACGCCTACAATAGCTATGACAAGTTTCTCACGTCTCAAGAGACTGAATTAAAAGCTCTACCCGCTCCAGAGATAGCTAGACTCTACTATCGTGATGGCGACTTATATATGTTTGATGAATTTCAAACAGCGCAGACTCCCGCCGAACGTCGTCCACAAATTGATAATCTCTATGATGTGTTTGTAGCCATCCGAGATGATGAGATGGAACACGTCAAGACAATGATTGCTTGTCAATTACCTAATGCTGCACTCTCTTCCATCAGTCCTCATAGTCTCAAACCTCAGACAGTAGAATAATGGTGAGGCGAACTGTTCCGTAATTTGTCCCTAAAATAAAATACAGCCAAAACACAGAGACATGAAAATTTGTTTCTGTGTTTTGTCATTTTTGGTCAGGAGCAATTTTCTTGCCCCTTATACCCGAAAATAAGAGTATGTGAAGCGATCGCTGATAATTTTCTCTAAATTTTTCTCTTTTACATCAAAAGTTTTCGATATCACATTTATTTTCAGTATTATTGACGTTGTTAGTTATGTCATCATTTGATTCAAAGTCAATAAAGCACGGCTATTGCCGATAAACGTCCATCAGGCACTAATTAAGACTAAATGCGTCAACTATACTAAATATGCTAAGTATAGCATTTCCTAATCACATGAGGTATGCAATAGCCCCCTCCTCGCTTGCGGGGAGGGGGTTGGGGGTGGGGTTCTTGTACCCCTCACTAAAGCGAGAACCGCTATATGCTTCAGTTGATCTGATGCAGAAGTTCGATGCGCCGTACTGAAAAATAACTACCAATCACCAATCCTTTAGTAAGCATCAAAGTATTTAAACTGTATGGCTAATAAACTCCTTCACCACACCCTAAGATGGTGCGTCTGGGTAGCTGACGCATCATTGCAACTAATCAAATCTATTTCCTTTAGCCAAGGTTGGCGGCGCAACGGACTGCTGAGGATGGTTTTCCCCATCCTTGTTTTAATCTCATTTGTCACGGTATTATTGGCGAGTAATTTCACCCCCGTTATTGCCCAAGTTCCACGGCAAGAAATTCGTGGGGTATGGATGACCAACAATGACTTTAACGTCCTTAAGGATCGCCGCAAAGTCCAAGAGTCTATGAATCGACTACGGGAGTTGAACTTTAATACTGTTTATCCTGTGGTGTGGAATTCTGGCTATGTGATGTATCCCAGTGCTGTCGCCCAACGAGCCGATATTCAACCCTTTGTGTTTCGAGGCTCAGATGGACACGATATCTTAGCAGACGTAATTAACCAAGCCCATCGTCGGGGTTTGTTAGCAACTGCTTGGTTTGAGTTTGGATTCATGGCCCCCCCTACATCAGAACTCGCCTTGAACCATCCAGAGTGGCTAACAAAAAAACGCGATGGTGGCGAAACTTCCATGAGTGCAGCTGGAGAAGTTGTCTGGCTCAATCCCTTTCACCCCGAAGTGCAGAAGTTTATTAGTGATCTCGTCTTAGAAGTCGTCACAAACTACGATGTTGATGGCATTCAGTTTGACGATCACATGAGTTTGCCCCATGAATTTGGCTATGATCGATATACAGTTTCTCTCTACACCCAAGAAACTAAAAACCCTCCCCCAGCCAATCCCCAAGACCAAGCATGGGTCAAGTGGCGAGCTGATAAAATCACGGCATTCATGACTCAGCTACACCAAGGTGTCAAAGCCAGAAAACCCAATGCTATTTTTTCTGTCGCTCCCAATTACTATGATTTTGCTTACAAGTTTCAACTGCAAGATTGGCTAACTTGGTTACGACAAAATCTTGTGGATGAGTTAATTGTGCAAATTTACCGTCCCAACCTGCAAAATTTTATCGCCAATGTTTCCCGTCCTGAAATTCAAGAAGCACAACAAACAATTCCCACTGCGATCGGGATTATGACAGGTTTACGCAATAACCCTGTTTCCATACAACAAATTAAGTCTCAGGTACGAGTTACCCAACAACGGGGATTAGGAGTAGCCTTCTTCTACTACGGTAGTATGTGGAACTATTCCTCAGAATCCTCTAATGAACGCCAGACTGGATTCCAAGCTTTATTCCCCTATCCTGCTCTGCGTGCTAGGGTAGATTGAACTTAAGCTAGAAGTATGGGGTTAAGGAAGAAGTTTTCCTTAATCCCCAATCTCCAGAATCCCCAGGAGTGATTTAATTTTGCCTTTATTCACTACTCAAAACTCATTACTCATTACTCATTACTCATTTAATATCCCCTAGCCCCTAATCTCTGTTCTAATACTGCACAAGCTTGTTCCAATGATTCCAATACCTGATAAGCCAAACATCTGATTTCTGGGGATGGTTGTTCTATGTCGGGAATCATAATTGGGTACATCCCAGCACTGAAAGCTGATTCTATGCCTACACATGAGTCTTCAAACACCACACACTGTACAGGTGCAACATTAATTCGGCGACTGGCTTCTAAAAATATATCTGGTGCGGGTTTACCTTGAGCAACATCTTCGCTGGTGACAATAGTTGTAAAGTATTGCAGAATACCTGCATTGGTTAAACGGCGAATGCTTCTATTCCTGGATGTGCCTGTTGCTAAAGCGATGACTATACCTAAATTACTTAACTGACGTAATAAATCTAATACCCCAGCTTTTAATGGTAAACCTTCTTGTAGCTCACGGCGATCGCCTATTTCAATCCGTTGTGCTGTCACCGAATCAAAGGGAAAGCTACTTCCATATCTTTGTTTGAGAATTTTTTCTCGCCAAGATAAATCACGTCCGACAAACTCATAATAAAAATCATCCCTCATCAGATAGCCATGACTAGCTAAAGCCTGTTTCCACGCCCAGCGAGCAATGCTTTCTGTATCAAACAACAACCCATCCATGTCAAAAATTGCAGCTCGGATATCTGGTAGCACACTCAATCCTCTGTTTACCAACACCTAATTATGTAATTATGCCGTTGATGGGCAAGAATAACTGTTGCAATCTATTAATCAGGAAATTTTAACTTAATTATGCACAACCATTTCTAAAGCCAATTACCTACCAATACAAATGCTGACCAATAAAAAGGATGTTGAAAATCAGCATTTTGCAAAAAACTGATTTGAGTTTGTCGTAATGCTTCTGCTTTGCTAATACCCGGTTGTCTAAGGTGGTTATAAAATTCCACCATAAATTTAGCTGTGGATTCGTCTTTTACTGACCAGAGAGTAGCTAGAGTGCTGCGCGCACCAGAACGTACTGCTACTCCAGCCAATCCTAATATAGCTCGATTGTCTCCTTTTGCTGTTTGACAAGCACTGAGAACCATCAATTCTAAAGGTGTAGATTGTGATTCGTTTCTGGCTTGCAGGAATTCACCCAATTGTTTAACGTTAATCTTTTCATTCCAACTGAGTATAAAAGTCTCATCAGACTGGCTACTAAACTGACCATGAGTAGCTAAATGTAACACCGAAAATGGTGTTGAGTCTATAGCTTGTTTGAGGTTGGTGTCGGTAAAATTTTCATTTAAAAGTAGTTTTGAAGAAACTTCTGAGGAAATTCCTGTTACTTCCGATTTTACGGCTGGTAAAGCTTTAAACCCTTGGCGTGATTCACTCAGTGCAGCTGTGATCAATTTGATATTGTCACGTTTTAGCGATCGCGCTGGCATTAACTGCATCCCTGGAGATAGTGCTAAACTGTATTTCTCTACTAAATACTGTTTGCCATCATGTAAAGCTGCCATTGGGATATTGCGTAGAGAACCATCTAGCACAAAAGCCAGAGTTTTTACTCTACTGTTGCTTAACTCAGATTCTAGAGGGCGTATTAACCAATCATAAACTTTTTGAGAAATAGATAATCTTTCATCATTAGAGAAAATTGGATTGAGAGATTGGCGCGTCTGTTTGATGATATTTTCTATTTCCCCTGAAGATAGAAGAGTTTTATAGCTAGATAAAGGTCTGCCAGGAATAGATAAAATTACTTCTAAGCGATCGCCTAAAATAATTGGATAGATTACTGCTGCTTGGTTGTCAATTTGATCAATTTGCTCTGGTTTGGCGTTTACACAAGCTTCGCGAAAGAAATTATCTAATTCTGCTAGTTGTAACGCTTCAATTGTGTCTCGTGCTAGTTTTAAGTTTTGTTGACTGGGTTGAGGAGATTCCAGTAATATATCCACCAGTTCCCGATAAATCGGTTCGACACTCTCCTGAAAAGAAAACTGGACATCACGATTAATTGCTACTAAGTCACTACGTAGGGACTTGAGGGTTTTCACAGCACTATCATAAGCTGCGATCGCACCCTGATTATCACCTTGTTTTTTCAAAATCCGCCCAACTTGCCAAGCCGCTTGATAACTAATATCAGCAGCGTTAATCTCTTGAGTAATTTGTAATGCTTTTTGGCTCAAGTTTAAAGCATCAGCTAACTGCTGCTTCTCAAAGTACAATTTGCCTAACTCATTTAAAGCATAAGCTTGAGAGCGCAAATCACCTAGCATTTGCGCCTGTCGTACTGCACGGGCTAAAATTTGGGCTGATTCTTGATATGATATCGGTTCATTTCCAGCCAGCTTTGACAATTTAGTAAAATTGCGGACAAAATTAATTGTTGCATAAATAGACATCCGACTAGCAGGCAGTTTCTCTAATTGCAACTTAATCTCTGATAATAAAGCCTCAGTCTGTTTAGTTTGTCTAGTTTCTAAATAAAGACTGAGTTGATTTAACTGTGCATCTACTCGTAATTGAGGATTTTTGGTCTGAGCGATAACTTGTTGATAATAATCTAAAGCTATCTCAGTTTGTTGTAAATCTCTAGCCGTATTTCCCAAGTTAAACAGAATATTACTGATGTCTGTAGCGGAATTTAAACCTTGACTAATCTTTAAACTCTGCTGTAAAATCTCTTGAGATTCTTGTAAATCTCCTACTAGTTGAAAAGCAATTCCTAAACTTTGTAATGCTTTTGCCTTAATGATAGAGTCTGGCTGATTTTGAAACTTTTGATGGACATTAACTAACAACTGCTTCCCTCTACGATACAATCCTAAAGCTCGCATTGCTTGGGCTTGGTTAATTTGGCTACCTACCTTTCCCAATTCATCACCAGCTACTACATATGCGCTTTCCGCATCTTGCCAAGCTTTTAAAGCTGCTTGTGCTTTTCCTGTTGAAAGTTTTAGGTTTCCTAGGGTATTCAGAGCTACTGCTAAGATAGCAGCGTTTCCTTGTTTCTGGGCGTTGGGATGTTTTAATATCTCTAAACTATTAGTAATAGTAACTTCTGCCTTTTGCCAATCTCCTAAATTCTGATAAGCTAAGGATAGGTAACTTAAACTCCAAGCTTCATTGACCATATCACCTTGGTTTTTAAAGCCAACAGATGCGGCTTCCCAAAATTTTACAGCTTCAGTAAAGCGTCCAGCTTCAAACAGATTTCTACCCTGATTAAGTTGATATTTGGGACTTGAAGTGTCAGTAATGGAGTATTGCCGTAAACTTGAGTCTGTTACCAGATTTAATTTTGATATTTGTCTTAGTTCCTGGTTAGTCTGTGCAGATACTGCAACACCCGTTGTTGTTAAAAATAAAGTTAGCCCTCCCAGAGAGAGCGCATATTTAGTAAGATTTAGCTTATACTGATTTTTGTACATAAATTTCATATCTACTAATAATCTTGCTTAGTTAGAGAACTTGTTAGTAATTCGCTGCTAACAGTCATATCAGAATTGGTGGGAATTTCAATAAAAAATTCTGTTCCTTCACCTAACACAGAACAACATCTTAATCTACCATTGTGTTTCTCTTCAATAATTTGGCGGCTAATAGATAAACCTAAGCCAGTACCTTTACCTCTTGGTTTCGTAGTAAAAAATTGTTCAAATATCTGGTTTTGAATTTCTACTGACATACCTAAACCATTATCTTTGAATGTAACTATTAGTAATTCTTCTTCTTGCTTCCATGTAGTTTTGATGGTAATTTTATTCATCTTATTATTTCTAACATCTGTTTGACATGATTCATCAATGGCATCAATAGCATTAGCAATCATATTCATAAAAACTTGATTGATTTGCTCAGGGTAACATTCAATTAGTGGTAGATTTCCATAGTCTTTAATTACTTCTATATCTGCACGTAATTTATTACCTTTCAAGCGATGTGACAAAATTATTAAAGTGCTGTTGATACCTTCATGAATATCAAAAAATGCTTTCTTAGATATATCTGAACGGGAAAAATTACGTAAACTCTTGCTAATATTATTAATTCTCTGTAATCCCGTATCGATTGAAGACATAATTTTTGGTATATCTATCAATATTTCATCTAATTCTATTAGTGTGGCATTTTTAGTAATATTTACAACTGGATGAGGATAATGTTGATGATAAAGCTGTAAATGCTGAATTAAGGCATTTATATAATTATAAAGAAATCCTAAATTACCCATAGCGAAGCTAAGAGGATTATTAATTTCGTGAGCAACTCCAGCAACTAACTCTCCCAGGGTCGATAATTTTTCACTTTGCACTAACTGTAATTGAGATTGCTGGAGTTGTTCTAAAGTTAGAGAAAGCTTGCTTGTACGTTCTTCTACTAATTTATCAAGTTCTTGGTTTTTTATTTCAAGTTCTTTAGTCAAAACACGCAATTTTAAATGCACTTGAATTCTTGCTAAAACCTCATCTAAATTAAAAGGCTTAGTTATATAGTCTACCCCGCCTGTGACAAGACCTAATACCTTATCAAATTGATCTGTAAGAGCAGTTAGAAAAATAACTGGTATATCTTGAGTACAGGGCTTTTTTTTCAGTTCTGCACAGGTTTGAAACCCATCTATTCCTGGCATCATCACATCTAACAAAATTATATCTGGTTGGGCATATTCAGCTTGCTCAATAGCACTTTCGCCATCAGTTGCTATTAAAATTTCCCATCCTAAAGAAGAAATAGCATCGGATAAGACTTTTAAATTTGTGGGATTATCATCAACAATCAATATGATTGCTTTTTCAAAATTATTAAAAATGTTCATGATATATTAGCCTTTAAAGATTTAATTAATTCGCGTATTTGTTTTATTTGAAATTTATCACTTAATTGTCTAACTTGTTTAATAAAGACGATAAAATCACCATTTAAATCTAATTCTTCTATTTCATTTAATATTACTTGTATTCCTTTGATATTCCCCCTCATAGCCAAATCTAATAGCTTATCAAGTTCTGATATTGGCGGCGCAACTATCAATTGAGAATTATTCTGTTGAGATAGTTGATTGTCAGCAAATTTTACTTGCTTACTCTCCTCTGCATAAATCCAATCGAGTTGTAAATAATCCTGTAAATACTTGAGTAAATCATCCATTTCTAAAGGCTTTGGCAAAAATTCATTTCCTCCCATTTGCAAACTTTTATTTCTATCACTCTCAAATACACTGGCAGAAGAAACTAAAATTGGAACTTTTTTTAATGACTCTGAATTTCTTAAAGCTTGAGTCATTTCAAAGCCATCCATGACAGGCATTGCTAAATCAGTAATAATCAGGTCAGGCTGATTTGTTATTGCTATATTTAATCCTTCTTGTCCATTCGTAGCTTCAAAGCATTCAAAACCAATTGGTCGTATAAAATTACAGATTATAGAACGGTTTTCCCATTTGTCATCTACAATCAGAATTTTTGGCTGTTTGTCTTGAATACCAATAATTTTTTTCTTCTGTAATATAGTAGCCGGTTGTAACCAATGACTAATAACATTTAAATTTAAATCTAGCCAGAATTTACTACCAGTTCCCAAAATACTATCTACTTGGATTTGACTACCCATTAAATCAGCAATTCTACAGCTAATAGCTAATCCTAATCCCGTACCTTCTGCTTGTTTATTTTTATCCCCTACTTGCTCAAAAGGTAAAAAAATCTTTGTCAATTGTTCAGGAGTCATTCCCACTCCTGTGTCTTCCACTAGAAATCTAATTTTGTTGAAATTGTCTCCTGCTTCTAACACTTGTATAGTGAAAGTGACTCCACCTGTCTCAGTAAATTTAATCGCATTACCAAGTAAATTAATTATTATTTGTCGTAACCGTTTCTCATCAGCATTAATTGCTTGAGGGAGATTAGTATCTGGTTGGTAAACAAAAGAGATACCTTTTTGTTGGGCGCGGATACGACACATTTCGACTACTCCTGTGAGGAAGTAAGAGAAATCAAAATCCGTACTGTGTAATTCCAGTTTTCGCGCCTCGATTTTGGATAAGTCTAAAATATCGTTGATGAGAGTGAGCAGGTGAGAACCACACTGATGAATAATATTAATGCCTTCTAATGTTGTTGGTGCTATGCTTTCAGAGCGTTCTAGAATTTGTGCGTACCCTAAAATTCCGTTGAGGGGTGTCCGCAGTTCGTGACTCATGTTTGCTAAAAATTCACTTTTAGCTTGGTTGGCGACATCAGCAGCAATTTTGGCGGTTTCTAACTCTTGGGTGCGATCGCACACTTTTTCTTCTAAGGTGCGAGAATAATCTTGGAGTTGCTGGTTAGCTTTTTCTAATTGTGATTGTTTATACAGGCTATTAGTAACAATTGTAGCCAGAAAAATTGTTAGCAGTGGTGAAATTACAGGAATCCACCAACCAAGCATAAATGCAGTGTAGCTACTCCCCAAACTGATGCCTATACCAGATAAAATTATGACGATTGGCAATCCAGGCAATGAGTGTTTACCCTTAGATTGAATTTGTAATCCTTGCCAAGTCACACCAGTAGTCACAAAAGACCAGCACAAAATCCATACCCATTCTGCTTGCTTAGACCAAACTCCTAGCAATGGTCTACCATCAACAGCAGCATTTAAAATTTGGCTAACTAAATTAGCATGAACTACTACCCCAGCCATGCGTTTGTCTTCATCCTGTAGATTGCGACTGTAACCAACGTTGACAAAATCATTAATACTCTTAGCTGTAGTCCCAATTAAAATAATGCGATCGCGGATTAATTGTGATGATGCAGAGTCATTCAGGATATCTCGCATTTTTACCGTGTCAAAATTTTCTTTGAATCCACGGTAATTCAAGATAATTTGGTATCCTCCAACATCTGCACCTCGATAACTAAATTCTTCACCAGTCAAAGGTGTAAATACTGCTTTCCCTAACCGCAAAGCAGAACCAGTTTGATCTAGTTGCTCTAAAGCAATACCTTTGCTTTGAAGATACATTAAACTTAAGCGTGGTGCTAATCCTAAAAAGATTTTCTCCTCACTATCACCAGCAGATAGCAAAGCGCGTCTGACTTTACCATCTGTATCTAAAAGCATATCAGCTAATGCAATTTGATTTAATTCAGATAATATAGGTGATGGAGCAACTTGATCCCCTGCTAATTTTTTGACTCCAATCAAGTTAGGCGTAGATTTGATCGCTCCTACCAATTCTTGATGACCTGGTTCTACAGGTAAATCTCGATAAATATCCAAGCCGATAGCGGCTGGTTTGTGTGCTTTTAGTTTGACAATCAGCTTGGCTAAAATAGCGTCAGGAATAGGCCATTTACCAATTTGAGTAATGTCTTGTTCATCAATAGTGACAATTAAAATTCTTTTGTCTGGTGGTTCAGCAGGACGGAGAGCAAAAAATTGCTCCATAGCGTTCCACTCTAACAGTTGAAATAACCCTGTCATCCCTCCAGTCATGACACATATTGCTACAGCAGGTGCTGTCATGAATATACTGCGGCAATCCTGGAAACACACCCTGTATATATACTTAACAATTGCTTTTATAGATGACTTCATCAAGGTTGTATTCAAGAGAGGAAATTTTGAAAATCAAATAATACAAATAGTAATTTATAAAGAAGAAGCAAGAGTGGAAATTGCTTAAAGCTTTTTCCCTACTCTTGCTCTTGTTTTGTCTATTTTTGTTTAGTTTTAGTTAATTAGCAAGAGGGACTTCTGCGATCGCACTTAAATCAACAGACTTTAACATTTCTTGCCAAGAAGTAGCCACAGTAGAATTATTAGGTTGTCTTCTCTTTAACTCAGCCAGAGTAGCTAGGGAATCATACCAAATACCCATACTAGCGAGTTGAGACGCTACCTCTAAACTAGACTGATTCTTGAAATTGCGATTAGATTCAACTCGACGAATCCATCCACTTACCCAAGGACTATCAGGCTCTAATTCTTCAGTGCAAATCATCACTAAAGACCATTGATAATTCTTGCCTATTTTCAGTGCTGAAACTGAACTAGGAAGTTTAATTTCTATCACACCAGGTTTCTGAGGTAAGGCTAAGGTTGTCTGATAAGATTGCTTTCCTTGTTCATCTTGCAAGGCAAAAAGTGCTTTTTTAGCATTCGTTTGCGGAACATAAACCAATATTGCCGGACGCTCTGCTAATGTCAAGCCGATATTCGTTTTTGGTAACAATGGTGTAACTGAGGCTTCGGTAATTTTGCTCATATCAGCACCGCAAGTAGAAGCATCACGGGATGCTCCCCCAGTTGAGGTTTTTGGTGCTTGGGTTTTTGGTGGCTTGAAAGTCACCTGCGCCATACTAGGTGTGATTGAAAAGGGAATCGAGGATAAAGAAAATAAAAACGCGATTCCCAACAATTCTGTTTTGAAAAGATATTTCTTTTTGTTTGCCATAAATAACTTATGTTTTGAGAAGTGTTTAAAAAGCAATTGGGTGCAGATATCTTGTTCCTAGCACAACACGGCGTAAATAAAGCAACTATCTAAAATAGTCAGAAAGCTTAAAAATAAGCACTCTTTTTTTATTTTTGCCTTCTTGTACTAGTCGGTACGTTAACTACTATTATTTTAATGTTATTTTTTATGATGTACCCTCAGTGAAATTACTGCTGACTCATCTTTGAGAATAAGTAAAACAGTAAAGACAACGCTATTTACTTCCTTGTGTTTCAACTTCATTAAATCTTATTTATTTAAATGCAACCTCTTGATTAAATAAGATGAACATATAAAAAGTTTACTAGAAAATACTTAATACTTGCTCCCAGGCTTGGTAATTTCAAAGCCTATCTTTTTGTGATAATAACTTTGAATATTCAAGTTAAATAAATAACTTTAAAAAAAACTCATTTTCACAAAGATTTCTTATAGATTTTTGTATAAACAAAATATTTAATTTTCACAGATATTTAACCTACAAATAGGAAAATTTATTTATATTGGCAGTTAATATTGCAAGGACAGGGCAACAAATAAGCTTGTGTGTTGAACTGACTACCTATTGAGATATCTCAGAAAACGGGCTGAAAATAGTGTGCTTCCTTAGATATGACAAAGGCTTTTTCATACTGACTCTCAATAGTAAACACTCAAATCATTAAGGTTTGTCAAAATGTCTTCAAATTGTTTGAAATCACTTCCTTTGTTCGGATGGCTTACACCCCTAACGTTAGCTGCTTCAATGGTGATAATTAGTAATACTTCAGCCCCAGCATTGCAATTTAATTTGACTGATGCACCAGCGACAACCATAGACCAAATGCTCGGCGATGAAATGGCTAGTAGGGATTGGTCAAATTACCTAGCCGATAATGTCACCGTGATTCCTAGCAATAACAATGAAAATGGCGATCGCGGTGAATCGCTAAACCAAATGATCAGTAGTCTTTACGCCTTGGATTGGAATTGGGATTGGTGGCGTTGGAATGGCTATTGGCGCGACTTGTGGGATCGACTTGTGGGATGACTTGTGGGATGACTTGTGGCAATCCTCCGCCAAGGGACGCGCGTAAAAATAAAATACCAGCCAATCTGTATCAACATTAAGTCAAGCAGAGTCCAACACTTTATCCGCCAGTCCCCAACTTAAAAACTAGAGGTAGCTCTTGGAGTAAAGAAGTAACTAACGATAACTGTCTTACTTCCTCAGCCTCAAGAGCCTCCTCAGCTTATCTATATTATCTTGAGTCTAATTCCATGAATAAAAATATCAATCACAGGCAAAATAAATCTCTTGGCTTAATCAAGCTACTTACACCTCTAACACTGGCTGGTTCTGTTGTCATGGTGGGTGGTACATCAGTCCAAGCCTTGCAATTTAATTTCACCTATGCACCAGGGACAACCCTTAACCAAATGCTCGGCTATGAGATGGCGGGTAAATATTGGTCAAATTACTTAGCCGATGATGTCACGGTCAATATCTTTATTGAGCCGACCAATAAGTTACCTACTAACGTCATTGGTGGGGCAATACCAGGGGTGACTTCGCAAAACTTTACTACCGTTTCTCAAGCACTACAAGCAGATGCTACCTCACTTACCGATCAAAAAGCAGTTGCTAGTATATATAACCGATGTAATTCAACATCAACCTTTGTGCAACAAGGTACTGGTGGATACGTGCAGAATAACTGTACAGGGTATAATGCTTATGCTAGACACTATAATGGTGGATCTTTTAACACTAATTATACTTACGGTGTCAACGATATCAATCTTACCCGTGCAAATGCTAAAGCTTTGGGGCTGATTGATGCTCACGATACTGACTATGATGCTTACATTTTGGTGAGTAACTTAGGTAATTTAACCCAGTCTCTCTCATGGAATTATTTTACTGCCGCTAATAGCAGCAGTAATATTCCTACAAGCACTCTCGACTTTTTCAGTGTGGCAGTACATGAACTGACTCACACCCTCGGCTTTATTAGTGGTATGGACTAGACATCTCCGAAAACAGTCAAAGCCTTTGTTTGGCTAGGCTGTAGCCACTAAATGCAATCATCTTAAATTAGCTATTCTGTACGATGAAATAAGACTTTGAGATATTTGCTGTTGATAATTAGGCAAAAATATCTAGTTATATGCGATAATTTTAACCTGATGATATAGCTGATATTTCTAATGGTAATATTAGCCCTCGAATCCGTAACCTTACTAGCCCACAAATCGTCAAAATTACTTGCTTATATTTGCGGGTATTTAACCTAAATCTCTCTTGGACAACTCGAAAGATTTTGACTGACCGTATTCGATGTTCAACAAAGATTCGTTTAGATGAAAATATTTTGTTCTGTTCTTTCTGTTCAGTTGTTAGTTCTTGATTTCTTGGTTTCTTAATTGGAGTTGTAATTAAATCTTCTCCAAGATATGCCTTATCTCCTTTAAATCTTTGTTTGGCATCAAACTCTGAACGATATTCTCGGAACAAAGTTATATCGCTTTTTGGACCAGGTTCACCTGCCACAACATCAACGATATCACTAGCATCAGGTAAAATAATCATTTGAGTTTTAAATGTATGATTACTCTTCTTACCTGAAAAATATTTCTTTTGTTCATCATTGTCTCTAGGTCTTTCTCTGACTTGTTCATAGCTATCTACTATTAATTCATATTCTGTGAGCATTTCTTTTACTACTTCATAGTCAGAAGCGTTTTTTTTTTACTTGTTCAAGCAAACTTGATGGCAGTAATTCTCGCAAGTTAGGCAACCAATAGTTAAACGTATCGTTGGCTGTAGACTCACTTACTTCAAACTGAATACCTAGAAGTTGAAAGGTTGTCAGATGTCGGAGATACACTAAAGTTAAAATGATTTGTTCAGAAATAGATAATTTTGGTTTCCGACCTCCTCCACCAGCAATAATTCTCACTTTCTTAGATTCCAGTAAAGCTTTTTTTTCATGATATAATCTTTCCCCATTTATGATTAATTGTTGTAACTGTTCATATTCCAGACCTATTAACCTTTGGGTTTGTTTAGGATTCTCTTCAATGTAATTCAGTATATTGCTCATGCTTCTGTGTCAAAATAACGCTTTAATGTTCTTTTATCACAGAATAATACTATTTTGGAGATGTCTTTAGTGCAGGGGGTACGAGAAAACTAGTTACAAATAATGATCTAACTGTTATGGATGCTCTTGGTTGGAATCTCAAACAGAACAATCAAGACTTGCTCACCATCTTCAATAGTGCCAAATCTGGACTCGCCAGCAAGATGGGAGTAACTACTAGTTGGATGAATAATAATCCTACTAAAGCCGCTTTACGTCTGACACCAGGATTCATTGATGCTAATAACAATAGCTACGACGATCGCGGCGAAGCCCTCAATAAAATGGTAACTAGCAGTGGTACTTATGACTGGGGTTGGAACGGTTATTGGTGGGGCTGGAATGGCTATTGGCAAGGTTGGGATGGCTTGGTATCAAACGCCACCTTTAATCAAAATGGCTTTTGGCAAAATTTTGCTTGGGAGACACTGGATGAGTTTGGTGATGGTGATCATCCCAGCAGCTATACTCAAACTCAATCTGTTCCCGAACCCACTACTATCTCTGGATTGTTAGGCATGGCTCTACTTGCTCTGACTGCAAGGCTCAAGCGTCATGACTCAAAAATCAAAACTTAGTTGAAACAACATTTATTCCAGCAATTAGCAACACGAAAAATTAAGGTTAGAGAAATCATGGGTGTCTACCATATTAATTAAATAAAAGCCTTGAAAAAAGATATTCGTGGCTTAATCCAAAACTCCATCATTTTATTTAACACACCAAGTATTATTCCTCTATTTATTAAATATTTTCAGGATATTTAAGTATTTTTCACATCAATAAATTCATTCAAAACAATTCTTAATAAATATAGCAATCCCAATCCAAAAGTGAGGAAAATACTGAGATAGAAATCGTTATCTTATGGGCATTTGAGGCTTATTGAACTCTCACATATCATTTAGGATTGCTATATTTCATGCAAATGTTGTTTTCATGAATTTGCACCAGGTTGTTTAATCTTATAATTCACGCCATTTTTCATATATATTTTACACATTTTCCACAAAGGTATTTGTATATTTGTAATTAATCTGCATCGCTGGGTTGCTTATTTAACTGGAAAACACCAAAGCTTAATTCACGTTTTTGGATTTAATACTATGAATATAAACATCAAGAATCGGCAAAGCAAATCCTTTAGTTTACTCAAACTAATTACACCTTTAACGCTGGCTAGCTCTATGGTAATGAGCGTTGGCTCGTCAGCCCAAGCCTTGCAATTTAATTTCACCTATGCACCCGGTACAACCCTTAACCAAATGCTTGGCTATGAGATGGCTGGTAGATATTGGTCAAATTATTTGGCTGATGATGTTACCCTCAATATCTTTATTGAACCGACCAGTATGTTACCTACTAATGTGATTGGTGGGGCAATACCAGGGGTAACTTCACAAAATTACAGTAACGTCGTTAAAAGACTACAAGCAGACATCACTTCATCTGCTGATCAGGCATTTGTAAACAATCTCGGCAGTAAATGTAATAGTCAATGGGTGTATCTCAATGGCAGATGGGTATATGAATGCGTGGGTTATTCTGTTACCACAACCAGTAATTTTAGCGCCTTTAGTTCTAGTACCAGTCAAATTAATCTTACCCGTGCAAATGCTAAAGCTTTGGGGCTAATTAACCCTCACGATACTGCTTATGATGCCTATATACTTGCAAGTAACTTAGGTAATCTTACTCATCCTCTCTCATGGAATTATATTTCTCCCACCAATACCAGCAATAATATTGCTACAAAGACTCTAGACTTTTTCAGTGTGGCAGTACATGAACTGGGTCATAGCCTGGGCTTTATTAGTGGTGTGGATTCACCGGAATATGCAAACTTGTTGTCAACACAAAATCGTTGGCTCAGACCAGATCCGTCTAAATATACTTACTTGATGGATATGTTGCGTTTCTCTGACACTTACACGGCTCAGTATATGAAAATAGTTGATTTATCTATAGGTTTAGAGGCTACTTTATCTATTGATGGCAATACAAAATTAGCTAATATGTCTACTGGAATTAGTAGATTTGGAGGAGACGGTTATCAAGGCAGTCACTGGAAAAGCGATGGTATCTATGATGGCATTATGGAGGCTACTCTGGGTGCAGGCGGCACGAGAAAACTTGTGACCAATAATGATCTGACTGCTTTAGATGTCATGGGTTGGAATCGATGGAATAACACTGAAAACCTACTCACCATCTTCAATAGTGCCAAATCTGGACTAGCAGAAAAGGTAGGAGTTGCTACTAATTATTGGGGTTATCTAGGTACTTCGACTTATATCAGTTGGATGGATGCTTATCCTGATTGGATTGCTTCACTTCTAGCACCTACTTACATCGATGCCAATGCTAATGGACGTGACGATCGCGGTGAAGCATTAAACAGCATGATCACTAGCAGTGGTAGATACAATTGGGGTTGGAATGGTTATTGGTGGGGTTGGAATGGCTATTGGCAAGGTTGGGATGGCTTAGTAGCAAATGCCGACTTTAATCAAAATGGCTTTTGGCAAAATTTCGCCTGGTCAACACTCGATGAAAATGAAGATGGTGATCATCCCAGTAGCTATTCCCAAACTGAATCTGTTCCCGAACCTACAACTATCTCTGGCTTATTAGCAATGGCTGTACTGGGTATTGCTGCTCGACTCAAGCGTTGTCGTGAAAATTAGCAAAGTATTGATTGTTATTTTAGTCAAATTTTGGGGAACTATACGTTAGTTACCAAGACAATATTCCATTTACAGAAATCACTTCTGTTGATTTTAATCACTCTAATTTGTCCCACTTGCTTACGGTTGAATTCATGTTTGCAAGGGGATTTTGTATTAGATAAGCTGGCAAAATTTATATAGAAATAAAATGCTGATTCCACAACAAACAAAAATATTATTTTTTTTAACCTTCTGCCTAGTTCTAGAAACACCTTTAAAGGCATTGGCACAGACTCAACTTAACCCTGATAACACCTTACCTACCAATGTCAATAATATCGGTGGTGGTGTGCATGATATTACTGGCGGTGCTAGACCGAATAATGGTGCTAACCTGTTCCACAGTTTTCAAGATTTTTCAATTCAATCAGGTGACACTGCACGGTTTATTTACGATACAGGTATCAACAATATTATCACGCGAATAACGGGAGGGTCGTCTTCCCAAATTAACGGGACTATTCAAACACTTCTGAATGGTACTAACAATATAGGCAATGCCAATTTATTTCTGATTAATCCGCATGGAATCATCTTTGGTGCTAATGCCAAATTAGATATAGGTGGCTCATTTATTGGGAGTACAGCAGATAGCATCAAATTCGCTGATGGCACAGAATTTAGTGCTACCAACCCTACAGTTACCCCTATTCTGACTGTTAGTGTACCTCTTGGTTTGCAATTTGGTTCTCATCCTAACAGCACAATTCGCGTTAACGGTTCAGGAAACAAGTTAAGACTCAATCCCGATTTTTCCCTCAACAGTAATAACCGTCCACCAGGATTAAGCTTCACAACGCCAAATGGTCAGACTTTAGCACTAATTGCGGGCAAGGTGGAACTAGATGGAGGAAATATTACTGTACCCCAGGGAAGAGTTGAATTATGGTCTGTAAATAATGGTGAAGTTACAATAACCAATCCTAATGGACAGATGCAACTACAACCGACACAAGAAATTAGTTACGGTAATGTTGACCTACTGAATGCTGCTTCTGTAGATACTAGCGGCAATAGTGGTGGTTTTATTGAGGTGCGAGGGCAAAATGTGACTCTCGAAGATGGCTCAGTGATAGTCACAGATACCAGAGGTAATGGTTCTGGAGGCATATTGAATATATCTGCATCTGATGCGTTGAGTGTCAACGGGTTTGTATTAAATCCTAACAACCAGGTGTTTAGCGGTGTACTAGCTGATGTTGGCTCAGGTGCAAGCGGAGAAGGAGGTAAAATCACCATTACCACGAAAACTTTACAAGTGAGCAATGGGGGTCAAATTTCGAGCGGTACTTTTGGGACTGGAAATGCTGGAGAATTGACTGTTACATCTGAGAATGTCCACGTAAGTGGTATTTCTCGCTTTGGACCGAGTGGTTTATTTGCTGGTGTTGCTCCTGGTGCAAAAGGAAACGGGGGTAGCTTGACAGTTCAAACTAATCAATTACAAATTACTGATGGTGGTCAGATATTTACCACTACCTATGGGTTTGGTAAAGCTGGTGATTTGAAAATCTTCGCTGAAGATGTGGAAGTTATCGGTGGGACACAAATTGGCCCTAGTATTATTGCCGCTACAACCATAAAACTAGCAGCTATTCCAGAGCCAATCGCCACTTTTTTAGGTGCTGGTTTTGGTACAGGCGGTAATTTAATGATTGAAACCAATAACTTACGAGTTGCTGATGGGGGTCAGATTGCTGTTAGTACCTCTGGGAATGGCTCGGCTGGTAATATGACGATTAATGCTAACTCAGTAGAATTGACAGGTACTAATCAATTTGGTCGTAGTGGTTTATTGGCTAATGCTATTGTTGGTACTGGTGGAGGTGGTGATATAAACGTGAGTGCTAATCGCTTAGTTGTGCGCGATGGTGCAACTATTAATGTCAGTAACTTTCTCAGTCGAGACCCAGAGAATCTGCGGGGTTTAGCTGGTAAAGGTGCGGCGGGAGATATCGCAGTCAATTCTGCTTATATTTTACTAGCAAATCAAGGGACAATTACGGCTGATACTAATGCCGGGGATAAAGGCAATATTACAATTCAATCGGACACCCTGCAAATACTGCGCGGTAGTCAAATCAGCACCAATGCCCGCAATAGTGCAGTTGGGGGAAATATTAATATTACTACGAATAGTTTAGTTGCTTTTGATAATAGTGATATTACCGCTAATGCTCAAAAAGGTTTTGGTGGTAGGGTGGTTGTGAATGCCAAAGGAATTTTTGGTACTCAATTCCGTCCCCAACTGACTCCAGAAAGTGATATTACTGCTTCTTCTGAGTTAGGTGCAGAGTTTAATGGTACTGTAGAATTGAATACGCCAGATGTTGATCCTGCTAGTGGATTGGTGAAGCTACCAACTAATTTTAGCGATCGCTCACAGCAAATAGCCAGTGGTTGTAGTACCACGCAACAGAATCGTTTTGTGGTCAGTAATCGCGGCGGATTGCCTACCAATCCTACCGATACTCTCAGAGGTGAGATAGTTTGGTATGATGTCCGTGATTTATCAAATGAAGTAGCCAACATAACGGCAAGCAGTAACTATAAATCTGCAAGTAATCAACAAAAAATTGTAGAGGCTCAAGGGTTAATTGTCAGTGCAGATGGTACAATACAGCTACTAGCCGCCATACCACAGGTAACACCTCTTACTCCTTGGCAAGTGTCGCCGTCATGCGATGTTAAACAGTCAATATTTTTGCCAAATTAGTAATAACGGCGAAAAATCCCAGTATTTTCGATATACCGGGATTTTTAGTTATAAATTCTCACCAATTAAATGTAATTAGCCGACTGAATCTAGATTAATTTTGACAACTTTGTGCTTTTCTTCTTCGGCTTTAGGTAGTGTTAAATTCAAGATACCATCTTTGTATTCTGCCTTAACATTAGTATTTTGAATGCGGGTAGGTAAAGGAATCACACGTTGGAATTTACCATAGTGAAATTCACTCTTGATTTTGCCTTTATCTTCGGTCTTAGTTTCAGATTTACGCTCACCGCTAATATATACAGCTTTATCGGTGACTTGTAAATCTATATCTTTTGCTTCCATACCTGGAAGTTCCAGCTTCAAGTAGACTGCATCGTCTGTTTCTTGCAATTCAGCAGCAGGAACTTTTGCTGCGGTTCTATCCAAAATTGTTGTACCTAACATATCGGCTTCAAAAATATGGTTAAGTTCGCGTTGAATAGTGTTCAATTCTTGTAAAGGATTCCAATGAATTAGTGCCATGTCTTTAACTCCTCTGAGGATGATGAGTGGAAATGAATTCAAAATTTGTTTGATTTGCTCTCATCTTATTCAGAAAATACTTTGGTGTAAATTCGGTTTTTATCACCTCATCAATGATAATTACCGAACCCTGCTAGACAGTACGGTAAACCAGATTTTAATTGTTCGGCAAACCCTAAATTGTTGTCAGCTTTAAATCGGATTAATATATTTATTTGTGTAGTTCATGATCGCGTGAGTTATTGCAAAAATCCTCTCAGGGATGATTTGCCAATAAAATTTAAGGATACTCAAATTATTGCTAGGTCTGAGTTTGAGTAAATATGTGCCTTATTTACTCAAATTCCTAAAACTCTTACAATACATCTACTTGACTTGAGGTTACAAATTAGCTCTAAGGACTGAAGTCCTTACTACTAACCTCCTACATTGGTTGTTGCTAAAGTAGCAGAATTACTCAGACAATTATTCATAAAATACTAGCAAATTGAAAAGTCTTCTTGTCAAAATATCAGCACAAATATGTTAATTAATTGGTTTTACTTAGTGTCAGCAATATTGTTTGAGGTTTTAGGCACAACCTGCATGAAATTGTCAGAAGGATTTAAAAATTTAATTCCTTCTATCTTGATATTTGTATTTTATGGTTGCGGTTTTACTTTCTCTACCCTTTCCCTCGAAAGAATTGACGTTGGTGTGGCTTATGCTATTTGGTCAGGGTTAGGAACAATGTTAATTGCTAGTATTGGTATTATCTGGTTTCAAGAATCTATGTCGTTGGTAAAATTTCTATCTATTGCTTTAATTATTACTGGTGTAATTGGCATCAATGCGAGTAAATAGCTAGGATATTGAAGTATAGTCATGCAAGTTATAAAAATACCTCATTCATGTGCAGATGAATGAGGTAGGCATCAGAGGAAATCAACAAGGGTTTACAAGTTTATGCTGCATATTTAAAGCAGAAGATTGTCAAGCAATGGCTACCATCAAAGCAGCAGACTGAATTAAGTTCGACTGCTTTTTTTATTGCAACTGTGATCAGATGTGCTAGATCATAACTGCGATGGTATTCCACCCGCCGGAGACGACCGCTTGACTGTGAACACTCTAACAGAGATAATTTTGTATTTGTAGCCACTTTGACTATTTTTTTGTATATAAAAATTACGAAATTATCTGATACAAAGGTCTTGAAAATAAGCGGTTTGCGAAAAAATTACACATTATTTTTTAATAAACATAGAAAAAAGCTATCCACAGTTAGATGTGCAGAAATGGCTTAATCTAGGAAATGTATTAGATTATTCATTGTTTCAGAAATTGTCAGCAATGGAACTGTAATAAAATAACAGGATTGACCCGGCTTCGGATTGTCACGTCACAACTAGACAACACAATATGTCAGTATGGTAAGAAAATGTTCTGTTATATTCTTCAAAGAGGGTATAGGGGTATAGGGGTGTAGGGGTATAGGGGTGTAGGGTTATAGGGGTATAGGGGTATAGGAGAAGATAACTAATGACTAATTACTAATTACTATTGACTAATGACTATTGACTAATTACCAATTTTGAATTCTGAATTAACAATGTCTCCACTCGGTATTGCTACAAGTCACATAACTCATACTCTAGAAACAGGAGAAGCGAAACTTTGGTTGTTGCTAGTGGGAGTCAACCAATACCAAGATGAGAAACTATCATCATTGCGCTACTCAGCTGTTGATTGTCAAGGGCTAGCTGCTGCTTTAGTTGATGCGACCCAGGCTTTTTCTCACAAACAAGAATGGGTACACCATGATTTTGTCTCCCAACAGCCCCTATTATCTAAAGTACGCGACAGTTTAGACCAAATTAGTCATACAGCCCAACCACAAGACACAATTTTATTTTATTTTTCAGGTCACGGAATGCTAGAACCAAATTCCCAGCAGGCGATTTTGTGTCTAGCAGATACTCAAACCGATGACTTACTTAATACAGGTTTAGAATTACAAGAACTTTTGCAATTGTTAGGTAACAGTCAAGCACAGACCCAATTAGTCTGGCTGGATGCTTGTCACAGTGGTAGTCTTAGCTTTAGAGGGACAAGAAGCGACACCACACAATCGGCTTTACCCAACCCAACACCCCAGATAGTAGAATTACTACGCCAAAGGGCAAAACAGAGTAAAGGATTTTACGCTTTACTTTCTTGTGATACCAATCAACAGTCTTGGGAATTTCCTGAATTGGGACACGGGGTATTTACTTATTATTTAATGCGGGGTTTACGGGGTGAGGCTGCTGATAGTCAAGGTTTAATTGATGCAGACGGGCTTTATCGTTATGTTTATCACCAAACAAAGCAATATATTGAGCAAACTAACCAACAATTACGATTAATTAATCAACAAAATCGCACTAGGGGAAACACTAACTTTTATTCTGAATATCCCTTGCAAACTCCCAAGCGCATTGTTGAAGGAGTGGGTGAGGTAATTCTAGGGGTAAAACCTGCTTTAATGAAATCATCTTACGCCCGACAAGCATTAATTGTAGAAGGATTAGCAACTAATCAGAATACTTTGGGGTTGAGTAAACTGTTGCAGGCTGTGGGTGGTTTTGAGATAGAGTATTGGCCACGAAGCAACACTAGCCAAGATTTACAGACGACAATTCAAAGTTGTTTCCAAATTATAGAATCAACACCCCAAAATCAACACCAGACTTTTACCACAGTATTTTTATATTTACGGGGATGCTTAGAAATAACTGAGGCGGGAGAACCAATCCTAGTGTTGGGAGAAAATACCCGCCTGAGTCGTTCTTGGTTAAGACAACAACTACGACGTTCTCGTTATACTCAACAAATCATCATTTTAGATTGTCCTCTAGAAATACAAAGTGATGTACTCCTAAAAGATTGGGTGGAAGATTTGCAACTGGGGTTTGAACAAGGACAATGTATTATTGCGGCGGCTTCATCTCCAGATAACCCAGAACAATTTGCTCAGGCTCTCAACTCTACCTTACAAGCAGCCCAAGAGCAACCCAGTTTATCAGCTGCTACCTGGATTAGCCAATTACAACAAATCTGGACTAAAAATTCCCCACCTTTGTTGATTTGGCTATCTGGTACTCAAGGAGTCATTGAAATTATTCCTACCCGTACAGGTAATAGGAGTAATCAGCTACCCGCTACGATTGATTTAGGTATCTGTCCATACCGAGGATTACAGGCATTTAGTGAAGAAGATGCTCAGTATTTCTACGGTAGAGAAATCCTGACACAACAAATAATTGCTGAGTTAGAGAGAAAATCATTTATTGCTGTGGTGGGGGCTTCTGGTAGTGGAAAATCATCTTTAGTGCAGGCGGGTGTAATGGCTCAACTGCGCCGAGGTAAACAATTACGGGGTAGTCCAGACTGGTGGATAAGAAGCTTTCGCCCTGGGACAAATCCCCTAGAAGCTTTATCCCGCCGCATGGTAGATAGGGGGACTGAACGAGAAAAAGCCTATCAGCAACAACAGCTAGAGGGGATGCTGTATCAAGGGGTAGAAGGATTGGTGCATTGGGTAAATCAGCGTCCTGAAGCAATGGTAGTTTTGGTAGTAGACCAGTTTGAAGAATTATTCACCCTGACTGCTAGTGAAGATAGACAAAGATTTCTAGAAATTGTCTTGGGAACTTTGGCAAGAGTATCAGAAAAATTTAAATTAATTATTACTTTACGGGCAGATTTTATTGCTCCCTGTTTGGAAGTAGGGAAATTAGCTCAGTTATTACAACAGTCAAGTATTTTATTACCGCCAAGCTTAACTAAAGAAGAGTATCGCCGGATTATTATTCACCCTGCTGAACAGGTTGGGTTAACAGTAGAGCCAGAGTTAGTAGAGGTATTATTACAGGAGTTAAATTACTCCCCTGGCTATTTACCATTGCTGGAATTTGTGCTGGAACAGTTGTGGGAATACAGGGAAAATGGTGTCATTACTTTACGGGTATATCAGCAAACTTTGGGTGGAATTAAAGGTGCATTAGAAAAGAAAGCCCAAGCCGTTTATGAAAGTTTAGACCCAGAAGCTCAAGAATGTGCTAGATGGATTTTTTTAGCGTTGACACAGTTAGGTGAAGGTACAGAAGATACGAGGCGACGGGTAGGGAAATCAACGTTAATTGTGAACAAATATCCCGTTGTTTTGGTAGAGAGAACATTGCAGATATTAACGGCGGCTAAGTTGATAGTTGTAAATGCAGAGGAAGAAGGGGGACAGGCTGCTGCTGTGAGCATCAGTCCATTCCCCACTCCCTCAGTCAGTATTGAGGTAGCCCATGAAATCATTATTCGCCACTGGTCAACGTTACGCTGGTGGTTAGAGGAAAATCGTAGTAGATTGCGATCGCATCGTCAAATTGAACAAGCTGCTACTCTCTGGAAGCAACATGACCGCCAAGCCGATTTTCTGTTGCAAGGTGTGCGGTTAGCGGAAGCGGAAGAAATTTATCTCAATTACACTGATGAACTGTCTTTAGATGTCCAAAATTTTATTGCGGCTGGTTTACAAGCCAGACGAAAACAGCAACAAAAGGAACAAAATCGACTCCGACAAGCACAAAGGGCTGTAGCTATTATCAGCACCCTGGGATTAACTGCTTTTGCTTTAGCGGTTTTTGCTTACCAACAAACTCAAAAGGCGCAATTACAGGAAATTCAGGCTCTCAATTCCCTCTCGGAAAACTATTTGCTTTCACACAAGCAGTTAGAAGCCCTATTAACTAGTGTGCAAGCGGGTAAGGAAGTCCAAAAAATTAACCTCGGATTTCCCCCAGAAGTCCGCAATAAAACTGCAACTATTCTCCAACAAGCTGTCTACAGTACCCAAGAACGTAACCGCTTTTTACATAATTCTTGGGTGACAAGCGTCAGTTTCTCCCCAGATGGGGAAGTTTTAGCTTCTGGAAGTGCTGACAACTCCATCCATCTGTGGCGTAATGATGGCAAGTTAATCAATACTCTGACAGGTCACAGTGATGGGGTCAATAGTGTGGTTTTTTCTCCAGATGGGGAAATTTTAGCTTCTGCTAGTGCCGATAGTACGATTAAACTCTGGAATCGTAGCGGTAAATTACTGACAACGCTCAATGGACATAACCAAGCTGTCAATAGTGTCAGTTTTTCGCCAGATAGTAAAATTATCGTCTCTGGTAGTGCTGACAACACTGTCAAACTTTGGACTCGTGAGGGTAATTTATTGCTCACTCTCACCGGACATAACGGGGGTATAAATTCTGTTGCTTTCTCCCCAGAAGGTGATACTATCGCCTCTGTCAGTGATGACAGCACAATTAAACTGTGGAGTTTGGATGGTCGTCTGCTAACAACTATACCCGCCCATACTAAAGAAGTACGGAGTGTCAGTTTTAGTCCTGATGGTAAAACTATTGCTTCTGCAAGTGCAGACCATACAGTGAAACTCTGGACGCGTGACGGGACTTTACTGAGAACATTGGAAGGACATAATCAAGGTGTCTGGCGAGTAATATTTTCCCCCAATGGACAAATGATTGCAACTGCTAGTGCCGATCAAACTATCACCCTCTGGTCGCGTGATGGTAGCGTACTGGGAACTTTTTTAGGTCATGGCCATGAAGTCAACAGTCTTAGTTTTAGCCCAGACAGTAAGATTTTGGCTTCAGCTAGTGATGACAACACAGTGAGACTGTGGAATTTAGACAGAACCCTACCCAAAACTTTTTATGGGCATAAAGGCAGTGTAAATCAAGTTAGCTTTACTGATAATGGTGATACCGTGACTTCCTTGAGTGCCGATAGCACTATGAAGCTATGGAATTTAGAAGGACAGTTAATCAAAACCTTCACTTCTCCTATTCCTGATGTGACTGGTGTTAGCTTCAGTAGCGATCGCAATATAGTTGCCTTAGCTAGCACTAGTCAAGGTATCCAAATTCGCAACCAGGATGGAAACTTACTCCGCACTCTCCAAAATCATAACCATTGGGTCACGAGTATGAGTTTTAGTCCTGATAATCAAATCCTTGCGTCTGGTAGCGCAGATAAAACCATCAAACTTTGGAGTTTAGATGGTCGCCTACTCAATACTCTCTCAGGACATAACGGTTGGGTGACAGATGTTAAATTTACTCCTGATGGGAAAAATATTATCTCTGCTAGTGCAGATAAAACCATCAAAATTTGGACTTTGGATGGTAAACTGCTGAAGACTCTGCAAGGTCATAGTGCCAGTATTTGGAGTGTGAATGTTTCTCCTGACAGTCAAACCATTGCCTCAGCCAGTCAAGATGAAACAGTGAAACTTTGGAACATAGATGGTCAGTTATTAAAGACCTTACAGGGGCATAATGACTTAGTTTTTAACGTCAATTTCTCCCCCGATGGCAAAACTCTGGCTTCCGCTAGCGATGACGGCACAATTAAACTGTGGAATATTGCTAATGGAACTTTGTTAACCACCTTCCAAGGACATCAAGGCGGTGTAAGGACTGTCCGTTTTAGTCCCAATGGTAAGCTACTAGTTTCCGGGGGACAGGATGCTACCGTCAAACTATGGAATTTAGAGGGGATAGAACTACACACCCTAGTTCTTGATCAACTACTAAATCGAGCTTGCGATCGCCTCACCGATTATCTCACTACTAACCCCAATATCACTACAGAAGACTATCAACTATGTTTTGGGGACTAGTACCGCAAGGCGGAATTCAAAATTCAAAATTCAAAATTCAAAATTCAAAATTCAAAATGAATACAGCGTAAGCGTTTCATTGATTTGGAATGGTCTGTTTATTTCCGCCGACCTGTACTAGTACCGCTACGCGGAAGTCAAAAATCAAAAGTCAAAAGTCCTATATCTTAAAGCTTTGACTGATTGAGAATGGTCTGTTTATTTCCGCCGTGCTGTACTAGTAGAGACGTAGCAATGCTACGCCTCTACAATGTTGCTAGATAATCATTCGTCAAGCAATTACAGTCATATTGCTATGAGTCAGTGCTGCTTTATTTGATAACAAACCTATTTGAACTTTGGCTGCATTGCCGATGCCATCTTCATCAAAGAACAGTTGACCTGTAGTATTGTTGTAGATAAAGCGATCGCTTGCTGTTGTCGCATTACTACCGAGGCGGAATAGTCCAGAATCGAGTGTACCCAAGGCTTGGCTGAGTCCAAATTCTAACTTGGAGATTAAAATTGTGTCTTGCCTAACTTTAAAATCAGTAATAATATCAAACTCTCCAGTTCTAGTATCACTCAAATAGAAGCGATCGCGTCCTCTACCACCAATCAATAAGTCACTTCCCTTACCACCAACTAACAGATCATCACCATTACCACCGAGTAAGGTATCATTGCCGTCACCACCATACAGGCTATCATTACCTTTACCACCTAGTATGATATCATTACCACCCAGACCCCGGATCAGATCATTCCTATTAGTACCTATGAGAATATCGTTACCAGGAGTACCAATAATGCCGCCACTAGGGTTAATTGTCAAGCTTACAGACGCTGTTGCTGTGCCACCTTTACCATCACTGATACTATAGGTAAAACTATCACTACCAACGTAGCCAGTATTGGGGGTATAGGTAATAAAGTCATCAGCAAAGTCGCTGGGTGTACCATTGTCGTTGATAACAGCAGTACCGTTGACAGGGTTAGATAATAAACTCAGTTGTAGCGCATCACCATTAATATCACTGTCATTAGTCAAGACGTTAATGTTAACGGCAGTGTTTTCATCAGTGGTAGCTGTATCATTCACAGCTATAGGTGCAGTGTTCAAGTTCAGCCCTACAATCACCGGGTCATGGTCTGAGGAACGGAAGGCATCAGGACTATATAAGCTGGTTTGTTGTCCTACTGACTTAAAGTTGGTATTGTAGTCTAGAATATTGGGTTCATCTGCATTAATATGCCACTTGACAGAACCACTTACTTGTGCAGCTAGAGAGCTATTGGCTAAAGCATGGTCTAAAGCACCCCACTGACCACTGAAAACGAAGGAGTAAGAGGTATTTGGTATCAGGTTGTTATATCCGGCACTTTCCAAAGCCCTAATTGGGTCTTCCTGAGCGTAGGCGTTGATGTCGCCGAGAATTAGGTAATCTGTGTCAGTAGTCCCTGTGGGATTTGTCCCTAACCATGCGGCCAAATCTTGAGATGCACGAGTCCGCGTCCCATTAGATAAACCTTGACCATCGCCAGCATCAGCATCATCCAAACCCCCAGAACTTGAACCCTTAGATTTAAAGTGATTGATGACAGATGTGAATTGTTCACCTGTGGAGTTTTGTAGGAATGTCTGGGCTAGGGGTTTACGATTATTGTTATCAAAAGCACCTTGACCAAAGCCATCGGGGACTGTGGCGGCTGCACCTACGGGGGTAACACTACCGGGTTTATAGATAAAACCAACGGCTATAGCATCTGTACCTAGTTGAGACAGTCCTGGATCAATAAAAGCATAAGTACCAGCACCAGCAACAGCATTGAGTCCGTTGACTAAATCTTGAATGGCACTATTTGCACCGTAGCCATCATTTTCAATTTCAATTAGACCGACAACATCGGCATTTAGTCCCAGAATAGCAGCAATTGTCTTTTGACGCTGGCGGTTGAACTCAGTCAGATTTTCTGCACCCCGTTGTTCAGGACTGGTGAAGCCGCTACCAGTTCCATCACCGTTGAAGTAATTGAGGACGTTAAAGCTAGCAACCTTGAGTGTACCGCCTACATTTGGTGTGGTTTCTGGACGAAGATTAGCGGGTGTAAAGTCTACGCCTGTTGAGGTTTGAACGCGGTATCCTTCAAAACGATGGTCTAAAACGCCGGTGATATTAGTAACGGTATCGCCACCGCGTAGGGTGTTGGTAGCACTTAAAGGTTGACCACCACGACCAAAAAGAATTGGGTCAGGGTTTTGAGTACCTCTACCGTCATCTAAGATAATCCGCCGTGTGGCAATTTCATCTAAATAAGCAGCGTAGCCAGCAACACTGGGGTCATTGAATTGGGTATATTGTTCTAGTCTGGCATCCGTACCGGGTTGGTTACTATCTCCAGTGGCTGAGAGTACAACTTGACCAAAACGGCCGAGTTGGAAATGTTCGGTGACAGTTAAATCCCCACTACCAGCACTGATATTTACTAACATCCCTTCGTAGCGTTCCAACTCAGCCACGCTAGTTACAGGAAACTCGATGTTAGTGGCTGTAGGTAGTATGTCTGCACCTAAGTTGATGACGCTGCTGATTTGAGATAATTGGGTAAGGCTGCTGACACTATTGTTAGGGCTAAATTCGCTGACAGTTCCAGTCACCCGGACTTTATCACCGACGCTACCAGAAAATTGTCCTGTAGGGTCGAAAACAAAGATACCTTCGGAAGTTGTCGAGTCATTATCAGTATCAGCATCTTCTTCTTGCACGAAGAAACCATTTAACCCTGAACCACCAGGGAAAGCCGCAACCACAACACCTTCAATGGTACGAATATCGCCAAAAACAGGGTTAAAAGCTGCACCACTACCTTGAATTTCATGAATTTTGGTAATGCTAAGAACAACATCATTATCGGTAATTGTAGCGGTGACTGAGCCGATGTTAATACCGTTGTAGCTGTTATCACTACTAGCTACACTGTGGCTGATAATACTAGTGTGTGCGCCTTCTACTAGTAAATCATCAACTGCGATCGCTGTCACCAATTGGGGTATATTCCAGTTAGCAGGGGTGAAGGTAAGACTAGTAGTGTTGGTTGTGCTTTGGGAATCAGGGGTGATTGTAATGATGACATCTGCGGTAGGCTGAGTATTGAGTACAATCGTGTAAGTATCCGTTGTACCTCCTTCGGTGAGGTTGGTACTACCACCAGACTCAATCAAGGTGACACCAGGTAAGGCTTCTGCGGAAACCTGTAAGTTATCAATTCCTAATCCATGATCATTACCAGCATCATTTACATCACTCCAGCGTAGCCAGATTTCTTCCCCAGGAGCAAGGGCAAACCCAGTAATATTACCTGAGACATTAACACGGTTGCTGTTATCGTTACCATTTAATGCGCCTGCTGTGCTGGTAGCAATGGGACTGGTAAAATCTAGGGAATCAACATCAGTCCAAGTTCCCGAATTAATGCTGGTAGCACCAATTTGATAAGCAAAGTCTAGTGTGTGCGGTGTTGTATTACCAGCATTACGCCATTGTTCGCCAATGTAACTGATAGATAAGGATGTTAGGGTAGTGCCGGTGTCATTCACAAACCGCGCACCGTAGAAAATAGAGCCAGTCGAACCAGAAGCCACTGAACCTAAAGCTCTATCTGAGTTACTAGCTGCACCAAAGCTGTAAAGACTACCGGTGTTACTAGAACCAGTACCAGCATTAATTAAGGTGCGGCTACTGTACCAATTGGGAATAGTTTGGTTATCCGTCCAAGTTGTGTTAGTTGTGCTGAGGCTATCAAAGTCTTGGAAGTAAGGCGTGTTGAGGGAAATTGCCATAATTATTAATATGTAAGCAAAATGGTGAAAAATTGCAAAAATCGTCACAAAACACAGACCTATGCTTGACTAGGTTGTATTGGCTGTTGTTGCCAAGTCATGTTATTTGTGTAAATAAACACCCAAAATTTACTAGCCTAATGTTAAGAAGATGCTAAAAAACGGTAAAATTACTGAATGTTTTGATGTCCAAAAAAATCTCTGTAGATGTAGGGTGTGTTAGGCGTAAGCCGTAACGCACCAAAGATTTTGATCTAAGATAATTGAGTTCGTAGTCAGGACTAAAGTCCTGAAAGAAGGGCTAAAGCCCTTACTACAAACTTTTATTAAAGTGGGTGATTGCATAAAAATACAATGTCAACCCTAACAAGTTAATGAAGACAAGGTATCTTGATTTTGAGTTAATTTTTCCTTAACTAAAATGCCCCGTGCTGTTGCTACCAGTAGTTCTCATCAAACCAAGAAAACAATCACCTCTAAACTGTGGTTGCTACTGGTGGGAGTCAATCAATACCAGGATGTACAACTGCCATCTCTGCGTTATTCCGCAGTTGATTGTCAGGTATTAGCAGAAGCTTTAACAGGTGCAACTCAAGAACAATTTTCTCAAAAAGAAATTAATATTTATCATGACTTTGCTACAGAATTACCACTGTTAATTAATATTCGCGATCGCTTAAAGCAAATTACTGCATCTGCTCAACCTACCGACACAATTTTATTTTATTTTTCTGGTCACGGAATGTTACAGCCAAATACACAACAAGCATTTTTGTGTTTGGCAGATACTCAAAAAGATAACTTAGAAAATACAGGTTTATCTGTTAAAGAATTACTAGAATTTTTAAGTAATAGTGGTGTTCAAAATCAGATAATTTGGCTCGATGCTTGTCATAGTGGCGGCATGACTTTACGCGGATTAAATCCCACACCGCAATTAGTGGCAGTTTTACAACAACGGGCTGCTAAAAGTAAAGGGTTTTATGCCTTACTTTCTTGCGATACAGACCAACAATCATGGGAATTTCCTGAACTGGGGCATGGGGTATTCACCTATTATTTAATGCGGGGTTTACGTGGTGAGGCATCTGATAATCAAGGGATGATTTCTGCTGATGGCTTATATCGCTATGTTTATCACCAAACATTGCAATATATAGATAAAACTAACCAACAATTAAGATTAATTAACCAACAAAAACGCGGTAAAGGAGATACCGAACTTTATAGTGAATATCCCCTGCAAACACCCAAGCGGATTGTTGAAGGTATCGGGGAATTAATTATAGGGAAAATTCCGGCGATCGCAGAATCAATTCCCCCTAGAAAAGCATTAGTAATTGAAGGAATTATCGGCTCACAAACAGCCATAGATTTTAGTAAAGTGTTGGGTAGTGTGGGAGCTTTTGAATTAGAATATTTACCCCGTGCTGCTAATACAACGGCTCAAGATATCCGCGAAAGCATCAAAGAATGTTTACGTTCTAGCAATCAAATACAAACATATCAGACTGAAGAATCTATTACAGTCTTACTATATCTGCGGGGACGACTAGAAGAAACTTCCACAGGAGAAGCAGAATTAGTTTTATTAGATGATATTCGGTTGAGTCGTGCTTGGCTCAGACAACAGTTACGCCATTCTATGGTGACACAACAAATTATTATCTTAGATTGTCCAGTCGGGACGCAAAGTTTATCCTTGCCAGATTGGATAGAAGATTTACAATTAAACTCCACTACAGGACAATGTATTATTGCGGCGACTAGTCCCAAAACCAACCCAGAATTATTTGCTCAAGCATTGATAGAGACCATAAAAGCTGCTTCTGTCTCTAATGGTTTATCAGTAGCCGCTTGGATTACCCAATTACAAATTCATCTAGCAGAACAGCCGCAAATAACTGCATCTCTACCTTTACAAATTTGGCTATCAGGTACACAAGGCGTAATCGAAATTATCCCCGCAACCACTGGTATACACAACCATCAAAAATCCGCAGTCTTAGATTTAAAAATTTGTCCCTATCGCGGTTTAAAAGCCTTTGGTGAAGAAGATGCTCAATATTTTTACGGGAGAGAATCCTTAACTCAGCAGTTAATTGCTCACATCGCACACAAATCATTTTTAGCCGTAGTTGGTGCGTCTGGTAGCGGTAAATCCTCCGTTGTCCAAGCTGGATTAATTTCTCAACTACGTCTAGGAAAACAATTACCTGATAGTGATTCCTGGTTAATTAAAACCATCCGTCCCGGTGCGCGTCCTTTGCAGGCTTTAGCGCGACGGTTGGGAGAGGTGAGAGGAGCAGGGGAACAGGGGAGCAGAGGGGACAAGGGGGACAAGGTAGAAAATTCTTCTTGGTCTTTAGTCCCCAATCCCCAATCCCCATTGCCCCTTATCCCCAGAGGGGGCCCCGAGTTCCCCAATCCCCAATCCCCAGTCCCCAGTCCCCAATCCCCAACTCCCAATCCCCAATCCCCCCACCTCCTCCTAGAAGCCATGCTTTACCAAGGGGTAGAAGGCTTTGTTTACTGGTTGCGTAGTCGTCCAGAACCGATGGTTATTTTGGTGGTTGACCAGTTTGAAGAATTATTCACCCTTGCACCGGCTGAAGATAGACAGCGATTTTTAGAATTAGTGTTGGGGGCGATAGAATACGCCTCTGATAAATTTAAATTGGTGGTGACTGTTAGAGCAGACTTTATCGCCGCTTGTTTGGAAGTATCAGCACTGGCTAATTTATTACAGCAGTCTAGTGTATTAGTTGCACCAAATTTAACTGACGATGACTACCGCCGTGTCATTATCAACCCAGCCGAACAGGTGGGTTTAAAAGTTGAGTCGGGACTGGTAGAAATTTTACTCCAGGAGTTAAACCACTCGGCTGGAGATTTACCTCTATTGGAATTTGTTTTAGAACAGTTATGGGAATACCGCCAAGCCGGGGAATTAACGCTGACAGCCTATCAGCAACAAATTGGTGGTATTAAAGGCGCGTTAGAACGTAAAGCACAGGAAGTCTATGAAAATTTAGACTCTGAGGCGAAAGAATGCGCTAGATGGATTTTTCTTTCACTGACACAGTTAGGGGAAGGGACAGAAGACACCAGACGCAGGATATTGAAATCTGAGTTAGTGGTGAGGAAATATCCTGATGAATTGGTGGAAAGAACACTCTCTGCTTTAACTACAGCAAAATTGGTGGTTGTGAATTTAGAAGAAGAAATAGGAGGACAAGGTAAAAGTTCCTCCCTTCCTTTCCCAACTCCCAACTCCCAACTCCCTACTTCCTCAGTCACTATCGAAGTAGCGCACGAAATTCTTATCCGTCACTGGTCAACGTTGCGCTGGTGGTTGGAGGAAAATCGTAGTAGACTGCGATCGCAACGTCAAATTGAACAAGCAGCATCTCTGTGGAAACAAAATCATCAACAATCAGATTTTTTGTTACACGGTGTTCGTCTAGCTGAAGCTGAAGAAATTTATGTTAAATACACAGATGAATTATCTGTTGATGTGCAAAATTTTATTGCTGCTTGTTTAGATGCTCGCCAACAAGAACAATTAGAACAAAAAAAGCGTCTCCGACAAGCTCAAAAAGCTGTAGTTATCATTAGTGTTTTGGGAATCGCTGCTAGTGGTTTTGGTGGTTTAGCCTATATACAGAAGCGCGCGGCACAGTTACGAGAAGTTGCAGCTTTAAATGCTTCCTCAGAGGCGTTTTTGTTATCTCATCAACAATTAGAAAGTGTGATAGCTAGTGTTAAAGCTGGACGAGAACTCAAACAGGTCTTTGCTCCAGCTAAAGATATACAAATCACAACAGCCGCGACTTTTCAGCAAGCTATTAATAACACTCAAGAAATTAATCGTTTCCCCGGTCATAATCAACAGGTAAACAGTATAATTTTTCATCCTAGTAGTAAAATTTTAGCTTCTGCTAGCGATGACCGCACAATCAAAATTTGGTCTACAGATGGGCGATTAATTGAAACTATAGTACATCAACAAAGATTAACTGCGATCGCTTTTAATGTAGATGGTAAATATATTGCTGTTGCTGGTGCTGATCATAATATTAAAATCTATGCTTTTGATACTTCTTGTTTAAATTTAGATAACTTAAAAAGCACTGAAACCCGTATCAAAGGCTGTACCACACTCATCAACAACATTATCGGACATACAGATGTTGTTACTGATGTTAATTTTAGCCCAGATGGTAAACTCATCGCAACTGCCAGTTTTGATAAAACGATAAAATTATGGCGCACAGATAACGGGAAATTAATTAATAGTTGGAATGCTCATAATGGTTGGGTAAATTCTGTCAACTTCAGCCCAGATGGTAAAATAATTGCCTCTGGTGGTGAAGATAATTTATTAAAATTATGGCGCACAGATAATGGTAAATTAATTAAAACTCTGCCAGGACACAAAGCCCGTATTACCTGCATTAAGTTTAGTCATGATGGTAAATTTATCGCTTCTGCCAGTGGTGACAAAACTATTAAACTGTGGAATTATCAAGGGAAACTATTACAAAATATAGCAGCACACAATGACCAAATTAATCATATTAATTTTAGCCCAGATAATCAAATTTTAGCTTCTGTAAGTGCCGATAGGACTATTAAACTCTGGACATTAGATGGTAGATTAATAAAAACTATTCAAGGACATGGTGAACAAGTTAAATATGTTAGCTTTAGTCCAAATGGTAAATATATTGCTTCTGGTAGTAGTGATAAAACTATTAAAATTTGGCAACTAACATCTGATAAAATGCCTGTGAGCAATCATGTTCAAGACGTAAATTTTAGTCCTGATGGTAAAACTTTTGTTTCTGGTGGTTGGGATGGTAAAGTAACAATTTGGCAAAGAACGCAAATTGGGAATGTGTCACCGCTAATTAAATTTACAGCCCATCAAGATATGATTCAAGCTGTTGGTATTAGTCCAGACGGTAAAATTTTAGCAACAGCCAGTGCTGATAAAACTATTAAAATTTGGAATATTCAAACTCAGCAATTACTCCAAACATTCACAGGACATCAAGACAGAGTTACTAGTATTAGCTTTAGTCCAGATAATCAGGTACTCGCTGCTGCAAGTGCTGATAAAACTATTAAAATCTGGCGACTACTAGATAGTCAACTATTAAGAACAATCACAGGACATAATGATGAAGTGACCAGTATTAATTTTAGTCCTGATGGTAAATTCTTAGTTTCCGGTAGTGCTGACAATACAGTGAAAATTTGGCAAACTACTGATGGTACGCTAGTTCAAGATTTACAGGGACATGGTTTAGCGATCGCATCCGTAAAATTTAGCCCAGATGGTAAAATATTAGCCTCCGCCAGTTGGGACAATACCATCAAACTTTGGCAAATACCAGACGGGAAGTTAATCCAAACACTCACAGGACATACAGACGGCGTAACCAGCCTCAGTTTTACACCAGATAGTCAAATCCTCACTTCAGGTAGTGCCGACAATACAATAAAATTCTGGGATATTACCAACGGTAAATCACTCACAACTTTCTCAGGACATCCTGGGAAAGTGAATAGTGTTAGTTTTAGCCCCAATGCTAAAGTCTTGGTGAGTGGTGGTGAAGATGCTGGGGTAATGCTGTGGAACTTGGATTTAGATAATTTGATGCAGCAAGGATGCTCCCGTATCAGCAATTACCTTCAGCATAACGGGAATATTAGCTCAAGCGATCGCGCTATTTGTAAATAAACCACTCATGGTTCAACCTAGATGATTAGGGTGGTCAGATCCCCTAGCGTGGTCAGATCCCCGACTTCTTTAAGAAGTCGGGGATCTTTGCAGCCCTTACGAATTATTTAAGGTGTTCCCACTACTCCAGAGTAAATTAAACCCCGTTGTAAATCCATAGTGAGAATTGCCCCATCACGAATTACCTCTGTAGCTTTCTTCACACCCACAATCACAGGTACACCCAAGCGTAAACCAATAACTGCTGCGTGACTAGTGAGACTTTCATCCTCAGTAATAATCCCGCCAGCTTTGCGAATAGCATCCACATAATCAGCACCGGTGCGGGATGCAACTAAAATATCGCCAGGGTTAAAGTTAGTGGAATCCATACCCGTATGAGCTACCCTAGCACGACCACTGATTGAACCTTGTCCCAGTCCAATCCCTTGGCCGAGTATGGCTGTCACTACCTCAACTTTAATTAAATCCGTTGAGCCGGAAACCCCTTGGAGTGTACCAGCAGTCATCACCACCAAATCACCCTCAAACAGCAACTTATGCTCCTGAGCCACATTAATCGCGGCTTGGAATGTTTGACCAGCAGAAGGTAATTCTAATACCAATAAAGGCTTAACTCCCCATACCATTTGTAGCTGTCGCGCTACATTGACGTGGGGTGTCACTGCCAAAATCGGCGTATGGGGACGGAATTTCGAGACATTGCGAGCTGTCGCCCCAGTTTGGGTTAAGGTCATAATTGCTGCTGCTCCCAACTGTTCAGCAATTTGTCCTACAGCTTGGCTAATAGCATTGGGGATAGAACGGCGATTATCTCGCAGTTGCCGTAATTTTGCACTATTATCTTCTTCCTGCTCAATGCGTTCAGCAATACGTGCCATTGTCGCCACTGCTTCTACTGCGTAACTACCCACAGCAGTTTCATTGGAAAGCATGACGGCATCTGTACCATCTAAAATCGCATTGGCTACGTCTGACACTTCCGCACGAGTAGGACGGGGGTTACTCACCATGCTATCTAACATTTGCGTAGCAGTGATGATAGGAATCCCCAAACGGTTGGCTGTGGCAATTAACCGCTTTTGCAGTACAGGGACATCTTCGGCTGGTAGTTCTACACCTAAGTCACCTCTAGCTACCATTACGCCATCACATAAAGCGAGAACAGCTTCCATTTGTTCGATAGCTTCATGCTTTTCAATCTTGGCAACAACAGGTACTTGCTTACCGGTGCTGGAAATTAGCTCTTTAATTTCGATAATGTCCTGGGGGTTGCGAACAAAGGACAATGCTACCCAGTCTACACCCTGGTCTAGACCGAACATCAGATCCTCGCGGTCTTTGTCGGTCATGGCTTTAATCGAAAGGTAAACACCAGGGAAGTTGACACCTTTATTGTTAGATAACTTACCTGCAACGGTGATACGACAATGTAAATCACCTTTCTCGCGGTTGATATCCTCCACCACCATTTCGACGCGACCATCATCAAGGAGGATTTTTGCACCCACAGGGACTTCATCCGCCAAATAATCGTAGGTGACACAGCTAATTTCTTGGCAACCAACAACTGGGCGATTTGTCAAGGTGAAGCGATCGCCTTTAGCTAAAACTATAGACCCATTCTCAAACTTTCCCAAGCGAATTTTTGGCCCTTGCAAGTCTTGGAGAATTGCCACTGGCTGATTTAGTTCAAAAGCGGTTTGCCGAATTAGGCGAATACTACGTTGATGGTCGGCATGAGAACCGTGGGAGAAGTTGAGCCGCAGCGTTGTTGCACCCGCTTCAATAATGGCTTTCAGCATTTCTGGGCTGCTAGTGGCAGGGCCAATTGTAGCGACAATTTTTGTCCGGCGAACAGAATCTCTTAATTGCATAGGGGCTGATTCTAGGGAGCTATTTAGTGAGTCATAGTAAGGTGAGGGGCGTTTGATTTGGATTCACTCCAATGTCGCCAGAGGTATTAGAACTGTGGCACAGAGTAGATATCGTACACCAATCTGTGTTCCATCCTCCCTCACTGAGAGATTTTTACATCAAGCTTATTCGTTATGCGGATAGCACACCCTCATCAGCAAAGACTGGAGTCTTGTCTGGAATCATAGCGTTATTCATCCACTAATCGGTAACGATGTAGATAAATCTTGCTATATAAAAGCTTATAAAAGTTTATTATTCACTAATCTTTGTCGTATATTCGTAATAATTCGATCAAAAAGGAGATACTAATGCTCACATTGGAGGCACAGCAACCACTAAAAATCCCACCCAAGGAATTTTTAACGCCTCCTGGTGATTTTAATCCCACAATGCTGTTATTTCTGGCATCTGTGGCCATGTTAGTAGTATCTAACTGTGGTTATTGGCTTTGGAACTGGCCGCATTGGCTGTGCTTTGTTGTTAACACCCTAGCTTTACATTGTGCAGGGACAGTAATTCACGATGCTTGTCATCAATCTGCTCACCGCAACCGGGTAATTAATGCCATGTTAGGTCATGGTAGCGCGTTGATATTAGCTTTTGCGTTTCCTGTGTTTACGCGGGTACATTTACAGCATCACGCCCATGTCAATCATCCCAAAGACGACCCCGATCATTATGTCTCTACAGGCGGGCCACTATGGTTAATTGCTGTGCGGTTTTTGTATCACGAAGTATTTTTCTTTCAACGTAAGTTGTGGCGGAAGAATGAACTACTAGAGTGGTTTATTAGCCGCTTGATTGTGGTAGCAATTGTTTATATTTCCGTTCAGTATCACTTTTTAGGATACATTCTCAATTTTTGGTTCATCCCGGCTTTTATCGTGGGGATAGCACTGGGGTTATTTTTTGATTATCTACCCCATCGTCCCTTTGCGGAGCGCGATCGCTGGAAAAATGCCCGCGTCTACCCAGGGAAACTGCTCAACATCTTGATTATGGGTCAAAATTACCATCTAATTCATCATTTATGGCCTTCTATTCCCTGGTATAATTATCAACCTGCTTACTATGTGATGAAGCCCCTGTTAGATGAGAAAGGCTGTTACCAAACTTCAGGATTGTTGCAGAAGAAAGATTTCTTTGAGTTTGTTTACGACATCTTTTTAGGAATTAGATTCCATCGCCACGAAGAATAAAAGAGGTCAATTTATGAGTACAAAAGAAGAACTAATCAAAGAAATTGCTCAAGCACCTGATTTTATAATTGAAGAAGTTTTAAATTTTTTACTCTTCATTAAAAACAGATTTAAGCAAAGGATTTCCGAAAGCCAAACAGGTGATCATACCGAAAAATCACCACAACAATCCTTTTTAAACTTAGTTGATGATATTACCAACCAAATTCCTCAATCAGAATGGGAAAAGCTACCATCTGACCTTTCAAAAAATTTAGATTACTATCTATATGGCTCACCAAAAATTGAAGAATGAAAAAAGTATTTGCTGATACAGGTTATTGGATTGCTCTACTAAATCCTAACGATGAATTACATCTTAAAGCTAGAAGTGTAACGACATCTTTATCAGCTAATGCACGTATAGTTACAAGTGAAATGGTATTCACAGAATTGTTGAATGCTTTTTCTAAACAAGGAAGTATTTTAAAAAAAGCAGCAATTAGTTTAATTAATAAATCTTTTAGTAACCCTAATATTGAGATTATCCCCCAAACAAGTGAATTGTTTATTAGCGCACTCGAATTGTATAGCCAACGTCTAGATCAAGGTTGGAGTCATACAGATTGCGCTTCATTTAAAATCATGGAAATGCAAAACCTTTCAGAAGCTCTTGCTTATGATAAACACTTTGAACAAGCAGGTTTTACAGCTTTGCTTCGGTATTGAATTTTTAAATTTTCTAGATTATTGTATAGCATTCAGGACTTACGAAACTGGTACAGCGATCGCTATGCCCACAGCAGGCATCGCTATGAGATGCAAATTGGTAAAACTAAACTGCTGTTTTTCCTCCAGCGATGCTCTCCTCAAGTAGCTGAGAAAATTCTCCGCCCTGGAATTTAGCTAAATTGGACAGAAGCCCCTTTTTCCAATAACCAAGTTAAACTTTTGACTCTACTACTTGCTGTGAAGCTTGTAAAGCCTGGGGTAAACTCCAATCAGGACGCAGTTTCTTAGCTTCCCGTAAATAAATATGATGAATGGGGGTGGAGGTGGGTATATAGGCGTGGATTAAAAAGCGAATGCAACGCTGTAAACTACCCTCGACGTGCATTTGCTGCACATCTAGCATAGCTACATTATCCCAACCGGGGCGCGGTCTAGCGATCGCAGCCGGAAAAATCGCATCTAAATCCCGCGTCACGGAAAAAGTCACACTAATCATGTCTTGTGGCTGGACTTGATTTCGCCTTTCAAGTTCGTCTAGCAGTTCTATAACTGCGCCGCGCATGGCTTCCACTGTGTTTTCCGAAACGGTTGTCGCTCCACGAATAGCTTGCATTCGCCACTCCACGCCAAAATCCTCCTGAATTAGTCAATAGTCATTAGTCATTGGTCATTAGCATTGGACATAAAAAAGTCAAAAGTCAAAAAGCAAAAATTCAAGAATTTTGAATTTTGAATTTTGAATTTTGAATTAGTTTGTCACCTGATTACGGTCTATATAACCACAATGGCAAACCACTAGTAGACATTTCAAATTCTAGCCAATCAACACCTGCACCTAGTCTGGAAGAAACTTGACGACTCCCCGGTAAAATCCGACTTAACAGGGGTTTTCGTTCTTCTAGCGTATAACAAGGCGTTTTCTCCGGATCAAGTCCAACTAACTCTGCTGTCCAACAACGGGCTTCTTCTTCTGTTCCTAAGCGGTCTACTACACCCAATTCTAAGGCTTGCTGCCCGGTGAAAATCCGTCCATCAGCAAAACTTTTAACTTTTTCTACCTCTAAAGACCTTCCCTCTGCTACAGTCTGGACAAACTGCTGATAGCTGGTGTCAATCAACTGTTGTAATATGTCTTGTTCTGGGTCGGTTAGTTGCCGGTCAAATGCCAAAATATCTTTATAAGGGCCGGACTTAATTACCTTGAAGGAAACACCAATCTTTTCTAGCAGGCGTTCTAAGTTATTACCACGCAGAATTACACCAATGCTACCCGTGATAGTTCCAGGGTTAGCCATGATGTGTTCAGCACCCATACCAATGTACACACCACCAGAAGCAGATATATTCCCAAAACTGGCGACAATCTTGATTTTCTGGCGTAATCGCTTCAATGCGCTGTAAATTTCTTGAGAATCCCCAACTGTACCTCCAGGGCTGTCGATACGTAGTAGTAAAGCTGGAAATTTCTTTTCCTCGACGGTTTTTAATGCTTCTAGTACCCGTTTGCGCGTAGCACTAGCGATCGCACCTGTAATTTCAATTCGAGCAATTTGTTTACGAAACTTTGACTTAAACGGCCAAACCATGAGCAAATAATTAACCTAGTAATAATTTCAATATAAGTTGTCTAGCGTCCAGATGACCCGACTTGATAAAGTTATGTGAGTGCTGTTAGCGGTAGCGGGGCGTTTAGCCCGTGCTGAGTTTTGCCCTATAAGCTTTTTGAATTTTGACTTCCGCGTAGCG
Source organism: Nostoc sp. UHCC 0870 (assembly GCF_022063185.1). Lineage (NCBI taxonomy): Bacteria > Bacillati > Cyanobacteriota > Cyanophyceae > Nostocales > Nostocaceae > Nostoc > Nostoc sp. UHCC 0870. The sequence continues at coordinate 4,403,650 of NZ_CP091913.1, forward strand.
GTGCTAGTACCGCAAGGCTAAAATAGTTCAGAAAATGTATTAACTGACAACTAAATGACCTGATTAATTAATAATTATTAATAAATATAGTTAAAACTAACTTATCAATTCCCATATCAAATTAGGACAGGACTAACAGAATCTTCCGTTTTAGCAAAAATAATTTTGTGCTTTGCTATTAGTCCATAAACACCTAAAAACCACAATTTCATCACTACTACAGGACAGCATAAATCAACAGACCATTCTCAATCGTTCAAAGTCTTCAAATACAAGACTTTTGACTTTTGACTTTTGACTTTTGACTTCCGCGTAGCGGTGCTAGGAGTCTATACGCAAAATTTGATAACGGTAGTAAACGTAAGTATCGAATAGCCCTCCGACAAAACCACAAGTCAGGCTAATCGCCAAAATCCCGTTGATAATAGACCCGTTACCAAAAATAGTGAGGAAATTCAATATTCCAGTAGCACTGATCGTAGCTAGCTCTTGCAATAGGGGAATATAGCCACCTACAGCTAAAAAGAGTAATATGCCGCCGATGACAACAAAAGGAGTCACGAAACTAAAAATAATCGTGAGCATCAAAGAGCGAAGATAGTTAGTAAAAGTAGTCATTTCAGACCAACTCCTAGAATCAAGTCAACAATAGCTAATTAGCTATACGTCCTCTTCTACAATACGTGCGATCGCTCCTCAAAGGTCAATCTGTCAAAAATCTTAAGTTTTCATTAAAAAACATAGTCGCCTACTACACTCAGTGCATTAGTCTAAAACAGCAGAATAATCTCTCAAACCCTTATTAAACCAAGCTTATATTACAAGCGATCGGGATGTTAAGACTTTTAACGTGTTCATAAAAAGCTATGTTTCCTGAGAAAAACATTACAATAAGTTAATATTTCGAGTAATTTAGGTGACAGGGGACAGGTGACAGGTGACAGAGGACAAGAAAGCAGGAGGAGCAGGGGAGAAAAATACAATGCCCAATGCCAAATGCCCATTGACTAATGCCCAATACCCCATGCCCATTGACTAAATGACTATTGACTAATGACTATTCACTTTCGCTATTCTTAAGGCAGTCACCGAGTTAGCTATAGAACATTGAGTGAAACTACATCCAAATCCGGGTTAGGAACGTGGAGTCAGCGATTGCTGGCGGCGATTTTTTTGGGTGGACAAGCTATGGTTCACCTGCTGAGGGGAAAAATCCATTGGCGCAATACTAAAGAGCAAATGGCAGCCGTCGGGCCAGATTCTCTATTTATTGCCTTGCTAACGGCTGTTTTTGTGGGCGCAGTATTTACCATTCAGGTAGCACGAGAGTTTATTAATTTCGGTGCGGGAAATCTTGTTGGTGGAGTGTTGGCAGTAGCATTAACACGAGAATTATCACCCGTGCTGACAGCTGTCATATTAGCAGGGCGTGTTGGTTCAGCATTCGCCGCAGAAATTGGCACAATGCGAGTCACAGAACAAATTGATGCCATGTTAATGCTCAGAACCGACCCCATTGATTATTTAGTTATCCCCCGCCTGCTAGCTTGCTGCTTGATGCTGCCAATCTTAACTCTCTTGTCTTTGGTGACAGGAATGTTAGGAGGATTGCTGATTGCGTCGAGTATGTATGGCATCTCTGACACAATGTTTTTAGACTCAGCCCGCAACCTTTTAGGTAGTTGGGATATTTTGAGTGCCATGATTAAAGCCTGTTGCTTTGGGATGTTCATCGCTGTGATTGGTTGTAGCTGGGGTTTGACCACTACAGGAGGAGCGAAAGGGGTGGGACAATCAACCACAACGGCTGTTGTCACCGCCTTGCTAATTATCTTTGTAAGCAACTTTTTCCTATCCTGGATTATGTTTCAGGGAACGGGTGGTGCATTGTTGCAAGGATTTTAAGAGTGACTATTGACTAATGACTTTTACAATAGAGAAAGTATTTAGTAATAAAGCAGGACGAGAAACTGTGACCAGTTCAATTGCTCCCAACTTCACATCAACTGTGGAACTTCAACCCAGTTACAATATCCCTGTGGTTCTGGTAATTACTGCTGTTCCACTCATATTCGTGCAACCTTTGCTAGGAGGAGTGTTTGCACTACTAGGTTTATTTCTTTTATTTCAAGCGGTGACTCTGCGGTTGCAATTTACCGCCACTGACTTAGATATTAAAAGAGGTGAAAAGCTGATTCGGCGTTTTCCTTATCGGGAATGGCAAAACTGGCGAATTTTTTGGCATCCAGTGCCTATATTGTTTTATTTTAAAGAAATTAACAGTATTCACTTTCTGCCAATTTTGTTTGACCCTAATACCCTCAGAACTTGCTTGGAAGAGCGTTGTCCACGGATTTAGCCGCAACTGCTACACAGTCATACAAGCAAGCTATGCGAAGTGTCTCTTATCCTGTGTTGATTGGTTTCGAGTTAGACTATTGAATCAAGAATTTTCGGGCAAGTCAATAGTATATTTCTAAAAGCTATTTATTCGTTTTATAGGGATTGCATTATAGTTTATGAACCCAGAGGAATCTCAAACCCCAGAACCGATTGATGAGTGGTTGGAACAAATCGAAGTAGAAACCCCCAAACCAGAAAATCTAGAAAACCCATCTGAAGAGCCTGTTCTGGAAATAGCAGCCCAAACACCATCTGTTGAGCAGCCATCAGATGATACAAATCCTGAACCTGTCTCTGATGCAGAAGCACCAAATGCTTTGGTTGAGCAGTTAGCAGGGGAAAATACAGCACTGGGTTCAGTCACAGAATCAGAAAAACTCATTGCTGAACTCCAACGCACTGAAGCAGCCCTCAAAGCTGAAATAGCAACCCTGCAAACGACATACGACACCCTTCAGGGACAAATCAGAGAAACTCAAACTGCACTGGGAAAAGTAGTGCAAGAGTCGTTAGCACAACTAGAACAACGCAAACAAACCCTACAAATTTCTATAGAACAACTAGAACGTCGCCAAGAACGCATCCGCAATGAGATGCGAACTACTTTTGCTGGGACATCTCAAGACTTGGCAATTCGAGTACAAGGTTTTAAAGACTATCTCACGGGTAGCTTACAAGATTTAGCAGCCGCAGCAGAACAGTTACAACTATTACCCCCGGTTACAGAAAGAGAAAAACCAGTCGCAGTTATCAAAGAAGCTAAACCTGCTGAACCCCAAGCCGGAACTCCCCAGTTTGCTCAACAGCAGTTTCAAGAAACAACTAAACAAATTCGTCGCCTAATTGACCAATACCGTAATAAACCCGATTATTATGGGCCGGCTTGGCAATTACGCCGCACCTTTGAACCAGTCCACGCGGAACGAGTCTCTAATTGGTTCTTTAGCCAAGGGGGACGGGGTGCGTTGCGGACAATGGGTAGTCGCTTGCAGAATGTGTTGATTGCATCGGCGGCAATTTCGATATTACATAAACTGTATGGCGATCGCCTCCGTACCCTAGTTTTGGCTAACACTCCAGAACGTCTAGGTGAATGGCGGCGGGGTTTACAAGATTGTCTAGGCATAGGTCGCCCAGATTTTGGGCCAGACAGGGGAGTAGTATTATTTGAAACAGCAGATGCCCTAGCTCAAAAAGCAGACCGCCTAACCAAAACCAATCAATTACCCTTAATTCTCATTGATGATTCAGAGGAGCAAATCAGCCTGGGACTTCTACAATTCCCTCTGTGGTTAGCTTTTGCCCCTGACCCCAAAACCATGAGAAATTATGATGATGATTTTTAGGTATTGGTAGTCAGTGGTTGCGTGGAATGTTAACGGAATCAAGAGACTGACTTGGTTGACTAATTAAGAATAGTCTGTTTGTTTATGCCGTGCTGTACTAGTGCGATCAGCTATTCACACTTAGTTAAAAACTCTGGGGCGACTCAATATAGACTATTGACATAAACTATTGACTCTTTTGAATTTCCTATGGCTGTTTGGTTAAGTTTGTGTGGTGCAGTCGTACTTGTAGCTTACCTGTTGGGTTCTTTCCCTACAGGGTATATTGCTGTCAAACAACTTAAGGGTATTGATATCCGGGAAGTGGGTTCAGGCTCAACAGGTGCAACCAATGTTCTGAGAACTTTAGGTAAAGGTGCGGGAGCATTTGTTTTATTGATTGATTGCTTTAAGGGAGTATTAGCGATCGCTCTAGTCTACTATTTATTCAACTTCGCCTCTAATCAAAATCTTATCCCCACCTCAGTAGATTTAAAACTTTGGCAACCTTGGCTAGTTACCTTAGTAGGTTTAGCCGCCATCTTGGGACACAGCAAGTCTATCTTTTTAGGGTTTACAGGTGGTAAATCTGTCGCCACCAGCTTAGGTATTTTGTTGGCGATGAGTTGGCAAGTGGGTTTGGCTACACTGGGTGTGTTTGCCATCGTCGTAGCCATATCGCGGATTGTATCATTGAGTTCAATTATTGGCGCGATCGCAGTGTCTATCCTCATGGCAATTTTCCACCAACCCTTACCCTATATTTTGTTTGGTGTGGCTGGTGGATTGTATGTCATTTTGCGCCACCGAGGTAATATTGAGCGGTTATTAGCTGGTACAGAACCAAAAATTGGACAGAAGCTAGCCACCGAATCAGAAAATAACGCCTAAATTTAGTCAATTATTAGAATATTAATAACTGCAAATCAAATATGAAATTACCTGAACTAGATTCTACAACCATAGATCGCATTATTGAAATGGCTTGGGAAGATAGAACCCCTTTTGAAGCCATTGAAGCCCAATTTGGCTTGTTAGAAAAACAAGTAATTGCCCTGATGAGGCGTGAAATGAAAGAATCTAGTTTTCGGATGTGGCGAGAGCGCGTCACTAAGCGTAAAACGAAGCATTTAAGTCAGCGAGATTTTATTCCAGGTAGGTTTAAGTCAGATAACCAAAAGACCTAGAAGTAACTAATAAGATTTTTGAACTGGCTAAATAAACTACCCCTAGCTAGCTCCGCTTGAGCTAAAGGTAGTTCGTTTGACTATTCCACTACTTCATTAACTGGGAATCGATCAATTAGTTGCATGGCACGGTAGGCGTTACGCTGCAAAGCATCTGGCAAATTGGGAACGTGGGGTATCTGCGATAATAAATCCAATGTCCGGCGTAAAATTCGCACCACATCACCTTCATCTAAAGTGGTGTTTTCACATAATTCTACCCACTCAGTGCCTAAAGCCCACTGCTCGACAAGGGCAATTAAGCCAATGTATCGATTCTCCAAGCCTACTGGCAAAGTGACGCTATGACGGTACTGCACCTTTAACACAGCCCGGCGAATTTTTTGTAAGCTTGACCAAGCTTCGTCTATTTCTGGGGACAGGTTAAAGTTAACTCTACTATCGGGACGGGGGCTTTCTGTGACTAAAGCAGCGATGACAGCAGCTAAATGCTGAGGATCTAAGTTGTCCAATTCACCACTAGCTAAGGCTAAACCTAACCACAGTTCATTTTCTCCCCGAATGGCGGCGGCAACTTGTCCTAATCGCGTGGGGACGAGATTATCTAAGCAATCAAATTGCTGCAAAATCGTGATTAAATTGAGAAATTCTTCCCAATAACGTTGGGATTGTTGCTCTACTTGCCCCTGCAACTCTTGCAGTTCTTCTTCAATTTCAGCGTAGCGTTCCCGACGCTTGAAAACTTTGGCAATATTCCCTGATTGATAGAGGGGATGGGCTTCTAATTGGGCTTGTACAGCATTCACGCGACTCAATTGTTCTGCTACTTCCTGGGGAAGATCCAAAGACCCATCGGGGTCAGGGATACTTTGAGCGATCGCAGCTGTTCTTTCATCACCACGACAGGATTTTCCTGGTTTAAAGACTAACTCTTGGGGTGGAATGATATCCTGTGGTACTTCCACACGGGGCAATTCGGCATATAAATCTACTACATCGACCGTCGCCGCCACATACCAGCGATTATCTTTTCCTAAGCATATCAAGTAGCTAGATTCACCAGATGTAGGAGATTGTCCAACTAAAACGGCTGTTACAGGGTCAGATGTTGTAATATTTTTGCCCTTGAGACTCAGCAATGTCCCAGAAACAGCAAAGTCCAGCAGCATCTTAATTTGTTCTTGTCGCGCTTCCTGGGCTTGTTCTTGTAGAGTTTTTAATAACTGGCGTTCTACTTTATGACGTTGCCACAATTTTTCATAAATAGCCACTTCATGTTGACTAACAGAGGCGATTTGCTCTTGTAATGTGGCTAATTCGGTTTGTAGTTCTTCTATGTACTCATAGTCTGGTCTTAAATGCAATGTCGCCATGTACTGCCCAAAACTGCGTTCTATCAGTTCCTTGGCTTTCTCTATGGTGTGGGTTTGCAGCAAGTTTAAAACCATGCCGTAGCTAGGGGTAAACTGACTAACTAGCGGGTCTGGCTTAGAGGTGGCTAAATACGCCGCTTCTTTTGCTCCTTCAAAGGGAGTTTGGACTGTGACTACATAACCTTGTTTATCCATCCCCCGCCGACCAGCCCTACCCGCCATTTGCAGAAATTCCGAAGCGTTCAACAGGCGGTGTCCGGTGTCGGTACGTTTGGAGAGGGTGGAAATCACTGTTGTCCTAGCGGGCATATTAATTCCGGCTGCTAGGGTTTCTGTGGCGAATACTACTTTAATTAAACCTTGTTGGAATAGTTCTTCTACCAAAGCTTTCCAAGCTGGTAAAATTCCGGCATGGTGGGCAGCAATTCCCCGATAGAGGGGGGCAATTTGTCCTGTGCGTCCGGCTTCGGGGTTGCGGGTTAAAAAATCGTCGATTTGTCGCCGCAACACCTGTGACTCATCATTATCTACCAGCCATAAATCACCAACCTCTGCCACAGCTTTGTCACATCCCCGGCGACTGAAGATAAAATAAATCGCCGGCAACATATCCCGCTCTTGTAAATGGTTTAGGGTATATATCAGGCTGGGGGCTTCTGGTCTGCCATTTCTTCCTCTATCCCTATCCGCTTGTTTTCGTTTCCCTCTGTTGGCGAGACGGGGGTTAATTTTGGTATTGCTGTCATTTAGCAGGGGAAACAGTCCCTTGGGACTACAGTAATTAAAAGCTAAGGGGACAGGGCGAAAATCGGAGTAAATTAGGTCAGTAGGGCCATGAACGCGATTTAGCCAGTCGGTGAGTTGGTCGCTATTGGCAACGGTAGCAGATAGGGCGACTAGTTGGACTTCACGGGGACAGTAAATAATCGATTCTTCCCAAACAGTACCTCGTTGGCGATCGTTCATGTAGTGGCATTCATCCAACACCACTGCTTCCACATCCACCAAGGAAATACCAACTTGCCCAATTGGTGTGCCGTAGAGCATATTCCGAAAAATTTCGGTAGTCATCACCAAAATGGGGGCATCCCTATTAATGGAAGCATCTCCCGTTAACAGACCCACCGAGTCAAAGCCAAATTTTTCGCGGAAGTCACGTAATTTTTGATTAGACAGTGCTTTTAAAGGAGTGGTGTAGAATACCCGTTTCCCTCGTGTTAGGGCGCGATAAATAGCGTATTCACCAACCAAAGTTTTGCCCGAACCTGTGGGCGCACACACGACAACAGATCGCCCCGCGTTCAGGGACGCGATCGCATCTTTTTGAAACTGATCTAGCTCAAAGGGAAATATCAACCCTAAGTCTAGTTCTGGGGACGGCACGGGATAATTCACTCAATCACTTTTACAACCGGACTGTTTACTATATTAACGAGTCTTTTGTCAACTTCGTTAGTGAGAATGGGAATTGGGAATTGGGAATTGGGCATTAGGAAAAATTCTCTACTTTCTCCTACTCACCACTCACTACTCACTACTCACTACTCACTACTCAGCACTCAGCACTCACTACTCTCTCATTTTCCCAATTCTTGCGATCGCAATGCTGCTGCTTTGACTGCTTCAATTAGGGCAGAACGAAATCCTGCTTGTTCTAATTTAGCTACACCTGCAATTGTTGTCCCACCAGGGCTGGTAACGCGGTCTTTTAGTTCGGCTGGGTGCATTTTGCTATCTTGCAATAATTTGGTTGTCCCCAGGACGGTTTGTAATGCTAGTTGATTGGCAATTGACCTCGGTAATCCGGCTGCAACGCCTCCATCGGCGAGGGCTTCTACTAAGATTGCTACGTAAGCCGGGCCACTCCCAGATAAACCTGTGACTGCATCCATCAAGGATTCACTCACTTCGACAACTTCCCCTACAGCCGAGAATATCTGCTGTGCTAACTTTTGGTGTTGGGGGTGAGTGTATGCACCTAAACTCATAGCTGTCATACCTGCACCAACAGTTGCGGGGGTGTTGGGCATGGCTCTAATGACTGGTAATTCGGGAAATGCTGCTTCTAGCTGACTTAAAGACACTCCCGCCAAAATTGAAATGACTAGGGGTGAGTGTCCTGAGACTAAAATCATTTCTGCTAATTCTTGAGCGATCGCACTAAATACCTGCGGTTTCACTGCCAAAAACAAAACTTCTTGGGCTTGGCTTAACACCAGACAATTATCTGTAGTGACACTCACATCATATTTCTGCTTTAAAAAAGCTTGGCGCGCTAGCTGCGGTTCGCTGACTATGACTTCTGAGGGGTGATAAATTTCTCGCGCGATAAGGCGGGATAACAGCGATTCTCCCATTACCCCACCACCAATTAAGCCAAATTTTATAGTCATTAGTCACTTAGTCATTAGTCATTGGTCATTTGTCGATAGTCAATAGTCAAAAACTTTGAACTTGTGACTATTGACTAATGACTAATTTAACCTCATTGTACCATCCGGTTAGCTTCGTTGCCCCAAGCTGTTGGATTGGGGGTTGCAGGACGAGAAGGACGGGCTGGGGGTTGGGGTACTTCATGAATAACTCCACCTTGGGTGCTGACTTGCACGCAGCTAGGCGTAAACAAAAAGATACTTTCGCCAATGCGTTCTTGATGTCCATCTAATGCGTAAGTCCCACCAGCTACAAAATCAACTGCACGTTGTGCTTGATCTGGATCCATGATTGTCAGATTCAACACTACTGACTTACGCTCACGCAATGCTTGAATTGCCTGGGGCATTTCTTCAAATGTCCGAGGTTCTAGAACTAATACTTCAGAAATCCCGTTAATTGCTCCTGGCATACCAATCACATTCCCCATCGTCGATTTTGTTCCTGTTACTACCTCATCACCCATTGTAGTCACTGGTTCTCGCCAACGTCGATTAGGTGGGGTGGCTTCTGCTGGTGCTGGCTGGGGATTTTCTTGTTGATACAGGTTTTGGTAGTTATCTGTATCTGCTTCTTCTTCGTAGTATTCGTATTCCACTTGTTCATTGAGACCTACAAAGTCTCGTAGTTTAGAAAATATATTATTCATTTAGTGACGCTCCTGCTGATAATTGTCTCTATTTATCCGGTTCATCAAATGATGTAGCTAATGGGAACGCTACAAAGGGCAGACAATCCCAATAATTTTATCGCTATTTGTAGCATCTACTACTGTTATTGGCAATGGACTGACGTTGTACCAATTCAAAATTAAGTAAGCTAGATATCACAAGTATTTGAGCGTGTGTATCTTTAGCATTCTTTCTGCAAATTCGGTATTACATCGAACGTCTGTACATTAACCTAGATACAATAATTGAGTCAAGATTATATCCCAACACTGATCCGAAAGGAAGTTGACTTTAACACCTTTTTCTGATTTTTTATTTTTATTAAGAAAATATTTTATGTGTTTTATTGCACCAGTATAAGCCTACTTTATCCGTAGCTCATACTGGGCAACTAAAAACACTATCAAAGAATAATGGGGTTATTCTACTTAAGTGCGCTTACCAAACAAGATAGTCCCTAATCTTACCATTGTTGCCCCAGCTTGTATCGCCAGTTGGTAGTCCCCCGACATACCCATCGACAACTCTTGCATTTTGATGTGATCCCAGTTTTGTGCAGAAATTTCTTTAGCTAACTGGTGTGTACTATTAAATACATAAAGGATTTCCGCATCATTTAACCCAAAAGGCGGAATTGTCATTAAACCCTGAATTTGTAAACTTTTACACTGGTTGAGCGCAGGCAAATCAGCTAGTAATTCCGGCACACTCCAACCTGACTTACTGGGGTCAGGGAGGATTTTCACTTGTAGACACACTTGGGGGTTTACGCCTAGCTGTTGCGCTACTTGATCTAAACGCTGTGCCAGCTGCAAACTATCTAGGGAGTGAATCCAGTCAAATAGTTCAAGGGCTTTTTTAGCTTTATTACTTTGCAAATGGCCAATAAAATGCCAAGTAATATCTGATAACTCTTGTAACTGTTCTTGTTTGGTAGCAGCTTCTTGGATGCGATTTTCAGCAAAATCGCGGATACCTGCTGCATAAGCAGCGCGAATAACTTCAGTTGGCATTTGCTTGGTGACAGCAATTAACCTGACTGAAGCTGGGAAGGATGCACGAATTTGAGTAATACGTTCGTTAATCGAACTAGTCATTGGAAGGTGCGTTGGAAAACACTCTGAAGCTGATCGTACTCCTGTGACAGACCATTGCGACGCAAAGTTCGCAAACGATTTTCCAACAACATTCGGGCTTCTGTACGCCCTATGGGTTGAAATTTAAGTGCTTTCATGTCGTTCACCACCAAAAAAAACAGGCGTTGGGCGTAGAGTGTAGTGAACAGATCCTGGGCATCATCAACCATGCAGATCCGATATAGCAAGCCCCAAGTGGGATGATTGATGTAAGTTTCTGCGCTTTCTGGATTCATCTAATAATCAAGTAGGAGAATAATATATTTTTTGGCAGTGAAGTACAAACATCCAGACGATAATATCTCCCTTTCGCCAGAATATTTGTAGAAATTCATTTGAGAATCAGCAAATTCTACCCTTTTATGAAGTTGATGACGACCTTGATATTTCTGATAGGTAGATGAAGCTAGTAAAACAAGACAAAAAGCAAAAGAGAACAGACTGAGTATGTGGGCTTGGGAATAACTTCTACAATGCTACTAACGATGGGATGCGCCCTTTGAACTCGTCCAGGGCAAAAGCCGACTCTCATACTGCTGTTTACTCTCACATTTCTCTATGTTGCCATAATTATCGCTCGTTAGAGCAAAATCGCCAACAGGGGAATTTTCCTAATAATTGTTCGTCTTCACAGTCTGTATTGTTACAGTTTGGGGAATTCAATTCAAAATACCCTACGGGAAGCAAGCTACAAAATTCAAAATTGAATCACCCCCTACACCCCTACACCCCTACACCCCTACACCCCTACACCCCTACACCCCTACACCCCTACACCCCTACACCCCTACACCCCTACACCCCTACACCCCTACACCCCTACACCCCTACACCCCTACACCCCTACACCCCTACACCCCTACACCCCTACACCCCTACACCCCTACACCCCTACACCCCTACACCCCCACACCCCTAATTAACCATTTTCAATGCTGCTAACTGCGCTTGGGCTTTGTGCAGAGATTCGTACCATTCTTTTTCCGGGTCACTGTCGGCGACGATTCCAGCACCTACTTGTCCCCAAACGGTCTTGAATGGGGAGTTGGGAGTTAGTAGTAGGGTACGGATGAGAATATTTAAGTCTAGATTACCACGCCAATCTAAATAACCGCATGAACCGTAGAATAAGCTGCGGCGCACCGGTTCTAGTTCTTCGATGATTTCCATGCACCGGACTTTGGGACAGCCTGTAATTGTACCACCAGGGAACAAGGCACGAATTAAATCAATGGGTGTGCAATCGCTCAATTTCCCTGTAACATTGCTGACGAGGTGCATAACGTGGCTATATCTTTCAATGGTCAGCAATTCATCAACGGTGACTGTTCCCCATTCACAGACTCGCCCTAAATCATTGCGTTCCAAATCCACCAGCATGATGTGTTCTGCCCGTTCTTTGGTGTTGCTGAGGAGTTCTTGGGCTAGTTGCTGGTCTTGTTCTGGAGTTATACCACGCGATCGCGTGCCGGCGATCGGTCTGGTTTCGGCTTGCCCATTTTGTAATAAAACTAATCTTTCTGGTGAACAGCTAATAACTTCACCCCAAGGTGTGCGCCAATAGCTAGCAAATGGGGAAGGATTAATTTTATGTAATGCTTGATAAATTGACCAACCACTAGCTGAGGTAGTGGCGGCAAATCTTAAAGATAGGTTCGCTTGAAAGATATCTCCCGCTTGAATATATTTTTTGGCCCGGTTAACGGCGGTTTCATAATCTGATTGAGATGTAAAAAATTTTGGTGCAACAGGGTAATTGCTGATGGGGGTGATATGCTGCGGTGAGTTTTCTGGATCTATTTGTGCTAAACGCAGTTCCAACCCATCAAGATCAACCGCATCGCTAGCAGCTAACCATAAAACTTGTTGGACATGATCCAAAACTGCAAAAACATCTGGTTCATACCAAAAAGCTACAGGAAACGGTAAGGGATCAATTTTTGTCTGGGGTAGCTGTTCAATTTCCCAAGCTGCGTCATAGCCAAGCCATCCCAGCCAACCGCCAGTGAAGGGGAGTTGTGGAGATGGGGGAGAAATTTTATCTTGTTTCCCTATTCCCCTAACTTGCAACAAATTTTCCAGCAAACCGAAAATATCCCCTAATTCTGGTGTCCACATCTGCGGAACTCCATTTATTATCCTAGGTGCGCCTGCACAGATAGAATAGCGACTCAGTTGGGGTTGGTTCGTGGGTGTGGGGTAGGGACTTTCTAGGAGGGTGGCTATTTCAGATGTAGTGTTGGAGTGAAATAAGGCAGAGAAAATTTCCGAACCAGTACGATTTTCTAATGGAAGCGATCGCCAGTGCCACATAAAAAGGCAGGGGTATAGGGGTGTAGGGGTGTAGGGGTGTAGGGGTGTAGGGGAAACAAGCGATTAAACTTGATTTCCTAAAACGATTCTTACTCCCCAAAATAGGGTGAGAGTTGCGATCGCTAACCAATCCCATGATTTTAAACGTAAATCATGCCACGGGACTCGGTGTTCGTTGGGACTGGTAAAACCGCGTACCATCATCGCACTAGCCATTTGTTCAGCGCGTAACAAGAGATTTTCTAATAATCTTTCGGCGACAATTAACCAGACTTTGAATCCACCTTTTAAACCTAACTTTTTCCAATTAATTGCCCTAGTCATCACAGAACGGACTAAATTCTGTACCTCTTCTAAGACTAGGGGAATAAACCGCAATGATAAAGTTAGAGTCAAAGTAATTTCAGTGACGGGTATCTTAAATCGCCGTAGCGGCTGCATCAGGCTTTCTATACCGGCGGTAATTTCCTCTGGTGCAGTTGTCAGTAAATACAAGTTGGTGCTGTAAATAACAGTAAATATAATCGTACTTAAGCGCGTTCCTAAATCTATAGAACGGCGAGTGATTTTCACCGGGCCTTGATGGAACAAGACATAGTTATAGCTTTTGCTACTTTTTACCTGTTCTTGAACAACTGGGGAATTATTATTAGTTAGTGGGGCTAAAACTTGAGAGTTAGCTGGTAGACGTGGCTGATAATTTATACCCAATCCATCAGGACTGATAGCTGAAATCATGAACACTAAAAATGTTAGTGTTAACAACCAACCCATTTGTTGTTGCCAGACGCGCCGGGGGATTTTAGCAGTTAAAGTAAAAATAATTAATAGTGCTACTAGTAGTATACGCCATTGATTATTAGCAAAACTGTAGCTAGTCAGAAAACTCATTAACCAGATAAACTTGACCCGTGGATCAAGTTTATGTAACCAAGTTTGTGGCTGTTCTAGATATAATCCTAACGGTAGCGATCGCAGTAAATCCATTTTTCAGTGCTAAGTGAGAGAGTGCTGAGTTATGAGTTATGGAAAGTTAAAAGTTTACACTAATGAGAATTTAAAGGTTAGTAAATTCTCAAATTAAAGTTTAGTTTGAACTTTTGATTCTTGACTATTCTGCCCTGATATCCAGAACTTAGCACACTTTATTTTCCCCACTCAGCACTCCCCACTCCTTACTCCTCACTCCCCACTCCTCACTCCTCACTCCTCACTCCTCACTCAGCACTCAGCACTCAGCACTCCTCACTCTTAAACACGAGTTGCACGGTTAACATTACCGCTTTCCATATCTCGGACTTTCTTACTCCGCCACAATATGCGAATGGGAGTACCTTTAAACCCTAATTGTTGGCGGAATTGTCTTTCAATGTAACGTCGGTAGTTGTCATTAAAGCGTTTAGCTTCATTGACAAATAAAGCAATAGTTGGCGGTTGGCTGCTGACTTGTGTACCGTAATAAATTTTACCTTGTCGTCCACCGCGTGAAGTTGGGGGAGAATGCCATTTCAAAGCATCTTCCAAAACTTCGTTAACCACTGATGTACTAACGCGGCGTTTGTGTTCTGTGGCTGCTTGAGTCACCAACTCTAAAATCTTTTCTACCCGTTGTCCGGTTAAAGCACTGACAAAAATGGTTTCTGCCCATTCTGTAAAATGTAGCCGGCCTTCCATATTTTTTTCGTAGTCGTAGATAGTATAGGAGTCTTTTTCGACTGCATCCCACTTATTGACGACGATAATACAGGCTCGACCTTCTTCAATAATTCGCCCAGCTAATTTTTGATCTTGTTCTGTTACACCATCTAGGGCATCTAAAACTAATAAAACCACATCGGCGCGGCGAATTGCTTTAAAAGCGCGGTTAATGCTAAAAAATTCCGGGCCGTATTCGACGTTTTTCTTTTTGCGAATCCCGGCTGTATCTATCAGGCGATAGGATTGTCCATCTCTTTCGATAAAAGTATCGATCGCATCGCGGGTTGTGCCAGAAATGGGGCTAACAATGACTCTTTCTTCACCCACAAAAGAGTTGAGTAAGCTTGATTTGCCGACATTAGGCCGTCCGACGATCGCAATTTTTATTTCATTGCTGTCTGCTACATCCGCAACAGTAGGGATGTGTTTGATGAGTTCGTCTAATAACTCACCTGTACCGTTGCCATGAATCGCGGAGAGGGGGTATGGTTCTCCTAGGCCTAGTTCCCAAAATTCGGCAGCTTGAATTGAACCCTGTTCAGGGGATTCGCATTTATTCACTGCTAGAAAAATTGGCACTGGTTGTTGGCGTAACCATTCGGCAATTTCTTCATCTGCCGAATTAGGGCCAGTTTGACCATTAACAACAAAGATAGCAGCAGAAGCTTCTGCCAGGGCTGCTAAAGCCTGTTGGCGGATCAGGGGCAGAAATTCGGTGTCATCATTAAATACCAAACCGCCTGTATCTACTACTAAAAACTCGCGATCGCTCCAGTAAGCCGGCATATAAGTGCGATCGCGCGTCATACCCGGTTCATCATGGACAATCGCCGTTTGTTCCCCGGCGAGTCGATTAACCAGGGTGGATTTGCCCACATTTGGGCGACCGATAATTGCAACAATTGGCAGTCCCATAAACCAAGGGTAATTGAGAGAAAGGCTAGTATATCACATCTCTCATTATAGGTTACAGGTGATAGGGGACAGGTGACAGGGAAGAGGTGATAGGGGACAGGGGACAGGTGACAGGCTTCGCCGTGAGCGTCAGCCGAACGGTGACAGGTGACAGGTGACAGCGAAGAGTTAGTGGACTTTCACGCTCATCAATCAATATAACGTTTCCTAATCACATGAGGTATATCATAGCCCCCTCCTCGCTTGCGGGGAGGGGGTTGGGGGTGGGGTTCTTGTACTAAAGCAAGAACCGCTACACCTGCAATTCTTAATTACGAATTACGAATTACGAATTACGAATTACGCTTCTATCTCCAAGGTGATTTACCGCGAAATTTAAAAAAATAGCATAGCAGCAGAACTGGCAGTTACGTCACAGGAGATTACATCTTGAGAAATCGTAAGTGGCTGCTCAAAGCCAGTCAACTAACCTTTCAATACTTGCGGGGGTTGTTTTTATTAATATTCTGCATCTTACTATACGCCAAGGTAATTGAACCAAATTGGATTGAGATCAAATCTTTACAACTGACTCTACCCCATCTCGCATCAGAATTTAACGGCTATCGGATTGTGCAGATTAGCGACATTCACCGCGACCAATGGATGAATACGCGGCGTTTAAAGCATATTGTCCACCTAGTTAATCAACAACACCCGGACTTAGTAGCCATTACCGGGGACTTAGTAACGCGTAACTTACCCGGATTAATCCCATCACTCAAGCCAGCCTTAGAGGAACTTACACCCCGCGATAGAACTGTTGCTATTTTAGGTAATCATGACCACGAAAACGACACCAAAGCCATCATTAAAATACTCAAACAAAGCGGCGTATTTGATTTAAATAATACTGTCTACACACTTCAAAGAGGCAACGCCATTTTAAATATTGCTGGGGTTGATGATGTGGGTATGGGTAAAGACCGCCTAGACTTAGTATTGCAGCAATTACCCCCACAGGGAGCAGCCATTTTATTAGCCCATGAACCAGATTTTGCGACTACCAGCGCAGCCACAGCCAGATTTGACCTGCAACTATCAGGACATTCCCACGGCGGACAAATCCGGCTACCTTTTGTCAAACCCCTGATTTTACCGCCTTGGGGTGAAAAATATTACTCAGGAGAGTACGAGGTAGGAAAAATGCTCTTATACACCAACCGAGGTGTAG
Source organism: Nostoc sp. UHCC 0870 (assembly GCF_022063185.1). Taxonomy (NCBI): domain Bacteria; kingdom Bacillati; phylum Cyanobacteriota; class Cyanophyceae; order Nostocales; family Nostocaceae; genus Nostoc; species Nostoc sp. UHCC 0870. Next base: position 4,420,317 of record NZ_CP091913.1, read on the forward strand.
GAATGACAGGCTTACATCTGCGTTTATTCGCCCGTCCTGAAATTACCATTTTTACTCTATCCTCTCCAAATCATCAGTAATTAAGTTCGTAGTAAGGACTTTAGTCCTTCCTTTAGGACTGAAGTCCTTCCTTTAGGACTGAAGTCCTTACTACAAACCTTTAAAACTCTCTGCGCCTCCGCGCCTCTGCGTGAAATCACTTGCCCAAACACCCAAGAATTTGGCACAATAAACCCAAATACTGCCAAATCAAAAACCATGCCTCAGCCCGGCGACATCCTCCGCAGCCGCTATAAAATCATTAAAATTCTCGGAAGTGGGGGATTTGGTGACACCTACCTAGCCCAAGATATAGACCTACCCGGAAAGCCGAAGTGTGTAGTCAAACACCTCAAACCCAATCCCGACCCCAAAGTATTAGAAATCGTTAGAAGATTATTTGACAGTGAAGCTCAAGTATTATACCGTCTAGGCAACGATAGCGACCAAATACCAAGGCTATTTGCCCACTTTGAAGAACAAGGGGAATTTTATCTAGTCCAAGAATTTATCGACGGTCAAGACTTAAGCCATGAAATCATTCCCGGTGAAAAGTTAACAGAAATAGCAGCCATTAAACTATTACAAGAAATATTAGAAATATTAGCAGTAGTTCACAAACAGAACATCATTCACCGCGACATCAAACCCCAAAACTTAATGCGTCGCCAGCAAGATGGTAAAATAGTGCTAATTGACTTTGGTGCAGTGAAAGAAGTTGAAGCCATGACGGTGAACACCCAAGGTCAAACAAGTTTGAGTGTAGCCATTGGTAGTCTTGGTTATATGCCCAGCGAACAAGCAGCCGGACGACCGAAATTATCAAGTGATGTTTACGCTGTGGGGATGTTAGGGATTCAAGCGTTAACAGGCTTACAACCCAACGAACTACCAAAAGACCCCAATGACGACGAGGTGATTTGGCGCAATCGGGCAAATGTCACTGAGAAGTTGGCAGATGCGTTAAATAAGATGGTGAGTTATTACTTTCGGGATAGATATCTTTCAGCAGTGGAGGCGTTGGCAGCAATTAAATTACTACAGCCACCCCCGCAAAAACGAGTAACGCCAACTATACCAATACCACAACCACGACAGCGACAAACACCGCCAACTGTACCCACACCACAACCACAACAGCGACAAGTAACGCCACCGCCACAACCTAAACCACAACAGCAACAACAAGCACCACCGCCAACATCTACACCTACAAAAATAATTACCCCAAATTGGTCACGACGCAAGGTAATACAAACAGTTGGGTTTGCGGGTGCTGGGTTGGGTTTAGCAATTGTAGTGCCACGTCTCTGGCAATCTAATTCACAATTCGTTGAAGACTTAGGGAATGGTGTCAGCTTAGAAATGGTGCAGATACCAGGGGGGACATTTACAATGGGTTCACCAGCAGGGGAAGCAGAACGAAGCTCAGATGAAAGTCCCCAGCATGAGGTAACAGTTCCCGGCTTCTTCATGGGGAAATATGAAATCACCCAGGAACAGTATCAAGCAATTATGGGGACAAATCCTGCTAACTTCAAAGGTGAGAAAAGACCAGTAGAAGGAGTCAGTTGGGATGATGCGGTAGAGTTTTGTGAAAAATTGAGTCAAAAGACAGGAAAACCCTACAGGCTACCCAGCGAAGCGGAATGGGAATACGCTTGTCGTGCAGGGACAACCACACCATTTTATTTTGGGGAAACCATTACTACAGATTTAGTTAATTATAACGGTAACTTTCCCTACGGTGCTGCACCCAAAGGTGAATATCGTGAACAAACAACAAATGTAGGAATATTTCCGCCGAACTCTTTCGGTTTATATGATATGTGTGGTAATATATGGGAATGGTGCGAAGATGTATATAATGATAGCTACCGAGGGGCACCGACAGATGGTAGTGCGTGGTTGACAAGTAGCGATAATAACAGAAAGCTGATGAGTGGCGGTTCTTGGGGCGACGGTGCTGGGTATTGCAGGTCTGCTATTCGCCTTGGGCGCTGGCGCGCAAACCGGTACAACGCTGTTGGTTTTCGCGTGGTTGCTGTGGCTGTGGCGTGAGGATTCCTTACCCTTTGCAATCTTGCCCTTTAGCCCTCTGCACTTCTTATTCTTTTCCCTTCTTATTCCCCCGCCGTCAGGCAGAAAAATATTTTTTTCAAGATGTGGTGTCTAGATATCAAAGTCATTATACACGAAGTTCAAAATTTAATCAAATCTAGATCCCCGACTTCTCAAAGAAGTCGGGGATCTGACCACACGACTTAGATAGAGGAATTAAAAACTTTTATCAACAGATGAACTGTCTATACAAAGTCGAATATAAACTACATCTAACTCAAATTTCTCAAATTAATTGAGAGTTTGAAGATGGGGCAGGCATTTTTAGCTGCTGCGTGGCGGTTCTTGGAATAACAATGCTAGGAATTGCCGGTCTGCTAATCGCAATAGGAACGCGCGCGCGAATCGGAACAACAATGTTGGTTTTCGTATTGTCGCGGTGGCGTTGGCGTGATTACTCCCCACCGTCAGAGTCGGTAAATGGGAATTTATCGAGCGTACATTAGGGAGTCCAGACCTGTCTCAGTGAGGAAGGTGACAACCTCGAAATATAAAACCGGGTTGGATAGGTTGGTAGGTTGCAAAACCGAAGACTTGTCCGACTCAATAATATTATCACTGGACGGACTAGAAGAGACATCTATGATTTAAGAGTTTGCACGCCAGGATATGCCAGAATTTTTGCGTCAGCCGTGAGTAACGGACACCCGTAAATTCTCGCAGTGGCTACTATGATTTGATCAGATGGATCTCGGTGAAAACCTATGAGTTTGGTTGATTCAACGATAATGGGTATTGTTATTTCAAGTAGTTGCACTCCTGGGTAAGCTAAAGCGGCTGTTAACCAATCCTCAACGGAAATTGAGAAAGCAAGTTTGCGATTCTCAACTAGTTTGGCAACTTCCCAACAAGAAATCAGGCTAACTCCAAGTCCTTGAGATCGATATTCTTCAATCCAATTGAGATATTTTTGATTTAGTCGCGCATTATTATCTACCCACCAAATCCAAATATGGGTATCTAAAATTATCATTGCAAAACTTCCCAATCTTCTATAGGTAAAGCAGGTTCAAATGGGTCATCATAATGAATGACCTTTCCCCGTAAAGGGTAAGGATTAGAATCTGAAGGTTGAGAAGAACTTTCTAAGATAATGATTTCTACTGCTTCCCCAGCCTGAAAGGGTAAGTCTTTGATGATCAAAGTTCCGTCTTCGGTTAATGTTGTTTCAATTCGATGTGCTTTCATTGTTACCCTGCGATTTCTCAGCTAATAAATCAGCAAATAGTCTTATACCTTCCTCACGCCAGCTATCATCATTCTCTCGTTCTTCTAGAGTAAATAATCTTTCTCGACAAAGAATTTGTAATAACGGTGATTGACATTGACAATTTTAGGACTTACGCAACTAGCATATTTTTTATGTAGGGGAGGCAAAAAGCGGTGTGGATTTTCCTCCCGCTTTATTGCCGTTGTGTGACGCTGCGAAAGTATTTGAACGTAGTATTGAGACTTAATAGCGTCACGCACCAACCATCGATTGTGACACTTGCGTAAGTCCTGTTTAAGCTTGCCGCACTACTAGGTTATTTTTGTTGGGAGAATTTGCGAACTCGCCAAATAACGTAACTTAATAGCGAAGTAGCTGCACAGATATAACCAATGCTGCTGGGTACACCAGCCACACCTAACGCCAGACTTCCCACCCACAAGGTAAGAGAGTAAATGAATAATACTGACCAGCGATGGGATAAACCAGCTTGTAAGAGTCGGTGATGTAGATGACATTTATCTGCAACCCAAGGGCGTTTACCTCGTCGCAGACGCGCCAAAATCACTGCGGACATATCTACAATGGGGACTGCCAAAATCAAGTATGGCAAAAGAACGGCAGTGAAAGCAGGGATTTTGACTAAACCTATGACACCTACAGAGGCTAAGGTGAAACCCATAAAATATGACCCCCCATCCCCCATAAAGATTTGAGCAGGGTTGAAGTTATAGCGTAGAAATCCTAAAGCTGCGCCAGCTAAAGCCGCAGCAATTAAGGCTGCTGCTGGTTGGTGCATAAATAAGGACACCAATAGCATGACTACAGCCGCAATCCCAGAAACCCCAGCCGCTAAACCGTCTAATCCATCAATCCAGTTGATGGCGTTCACCATCCCGACTAACCAAACTACTGTGATGGGCAAACTTAGCCAGTTGAGGTCAACTATACCAACGGTAGGAACGGTTATAAAATCTATGCTGACACCTGCTTTCCATGCACCTGCTGCAACAACAATTTGTATCAGCAGCCGTGTGAGAGGCGATAGACTTAATAAGTCATCGGCTAAACCAATCAAAAAAAAGCCAAGACCACCTACAGTAACGCCCCATATTTGCCATTCTTTCTCAGGGGGCAGATTGGCAAAGCCACCCAACCACCAAACAATCATTAAAGATAGCATTGTGCCTGCGAAGATAGAAACTCCTCCCAGGCGTACCATCGGACGGTCATGAATTTTGCGATCGCCAGGTTTATCTACACGTCCACTTCTAATACCAATATTTTTGACATCAGGTGTAGTCCAGAGAACGACTACTGCGGCGACTAGGAAAGCGATCAGATGATAAATCTGAGCAGGCATCTGTAATTTTTAAGAGTTTATTAACAAAAATTGGCTAAGGACGTTTCCTTCCTATTTTTACTACATTTGTGACTCTAATCAGCATAAGAATTAGGGATTGGAGATTGGGGAGATAGGGGATCAAGGAGAAAAGGGGAAAGTCTGCACCCTTGCAGCCTGCTTCCTACCCCAATTCCTCTTATCCCCATGCCCAATTTTTATGCTAAGGCTGGTACGGGAATCTCCAAGTGCGGATATAAGGGGAAGCGATCGCACAATGCGGCTACCCGGCGTTGACAATCTTGAGCTACGGCTTCTGATTCTGGGTTGAGCAGGCGATCGGCAATAATATTACCAATCTCGGTAAATTCGGTTACTCCCATACCCCGTGTTGTCATGGCGGGAGAACCTAACCGTAAACCACTGGTGACAAATGGTGATTGGGGATCAAAGGGGACGGTATTTTTGTTAGCGGTAATATTTACTTGACTCACTAACTGATCTGCTTTCTTCCCTGTCATATCAATAGAACGCAAATCAACGAGCATTAAATGGTTATCTGTACCATCAGATACCAGTTTTAATCCCCGGTTTTGTAGTTGATTCGCTAAAGCACGGGCATTCTCAATTACTTGCCTGGAATAAGTTGTAAATTCTGGTTTTAAGGCTTCACCAAAAGCAACCGCTTTACCTGCAATTACGTGTTCTAGGGGGCCGCCTTGCGTTCCTGGGAAAACTGATTTATCTAACTTTTTACCCAGTTCTGCATCACGGGTCAAAATTAAACCACCTCTGGGGCCGCGTAGGGTTTTATGGGTGGTGGTGGTGACGACATCACAATAAGGAATGGGGTTAGGATGTAAGCCACTGGCGACTAAACCAGCAATGTGGGCAATATCAGCTAGTAGGTAAGCACCAACTTCATCTGCAATAGCGCGGAATTTTTCAAAGTCAATGATGCGAGGATAGGCAGAATAACCACAAATCAAGAGCTTGGGACGTTCCCTCAACGCCAGCTCACGAATTTGCTCGTAGTCTAGTTGTTCTGTCTGTTGACTTACGCCGTAGTGACGGACTTGAAACCATTTACCCGACACATTCACCGGTGAACCGTGGGTGAGATGTCCACCATGAGACAAATCCATCCCCATGATTTTGTCCCCTGGTTCTAACAATGTCAGGAAAACAGCAAAATTCGCCTGTGCGCCAGAGTGGGGCTGCACGTTAGCATGAGCCGCACCAAATAGCTGTTTGGCTCGGTCAATTGCTATTTGCTCAATTTTGTCAATAAATTCGCAACCGCCGTAGTAACGCTTACCGGGTAAACCTTCGGCGTATTTATTGGTTAGGACTGAACCCTGAGCCGCCAGTACAGCCGCAGAGGTGAAGTTTTCACTGGCGATTAATTCCAAGTGGTCGCGTTCACGTTGGAGTTCTTGATTAATTAATTCTGCGATCGCGGGATCGGAGGTAGCAAGTAAGTCTGAATTTGTCCTAGTCACTTCAACTATACCTAATGGAAATTTGTACAAAAGTGGATTTGGTTTGCAGGCAGCTTCTACACTTAAGAATCAACAGTCAATATTTCTATTTTATTGATCTGCTATACAAATACGATTCATCACATCTGTATGATCTTTTATTATTAGCTACCAGCCAAGTTCCATAGATTAATCATCATAAACCTCTTTACGAAAATATGAACTTTTATACTTTTGATTATTTGTAGCGATTTTTATGCAGTTAAGGTTAAGTAATGATGATATTTCCAAGGGTTTACCCCAGGGAGTTTAGGGGCTGTGGTAAAATATGGGTATCAATGCTTAATACACCTAAATATTTAACATCTGCTTTGTCTCACTAGCATAATTGTTAACTTAATGCTCAGTGTGTGAATTGTATTCAGAAGAGTTTTTTTATCTGCTGTGAGATATGCACTATAGGGCTAAAAAGGCAATAGTAAAGCTACACTACCTGAACATAGGTAGTGTGTCTCCGTTCAGCCTTGAAATAAGCCTTGCACCAGTAGAGTGTCAAAGGAGGGGTTTTATATATGTTGATTATTTTAATGGACGAGCAAATCCTAACTCCTGAGCAAGTTTGTCAGTCTTGCTTGCTGGCTGATGGTAGTGGTCAACCCCGTTGGCGTAGTGGACAACTAACTTGTGGTCAAGCAATTCGCAAACTTGCACAACAGCAATCAGAACAGTATGAATGTCTAATGGGCTTCCGCATCGCTCATATAGAATAATCATACTTTTCTAGCAAGGCTGATTAACTGCGTTATCCTAGGCTCAAGTAACTCTGAAAATTTAGCCACAGGAGAATGCACAATGGCATGGCGCGGGACTACAACAATTGCCGATAGAGTTTTTGCTTGTTTACCTTATCTTTTGCCCATAATTGATGGTCTAGTCTTCGGGAGTTTTTTATTAAGACAATTTCCATTCCTACAATTATTGTTGTTACCTTTACAACCAGTATTAATAGTTTACGGTAGCTTAGGACAATTGGGTCAATTGCTCGTTTTCTTTGCCTTATTTATATTTGTGGTCAGAAACGAGAAGATTAGTCATTTTATTCGTTTCAACACAATGCAGGCAATTCTGCTAGACATTGTGATATTTTTGTGTAGTATTCTAATAAGAATATTGACACAAATTCCTAATACTGGTTTTGCAATCGAGACAATAGCAAACACGATCTTTCTAGGCATCGTAGCAGCAGTTGTCTATTCAGTTGCTCAGTCATTACTAGGACGTTATGCAGAAATTCCCGCCATTTCTGACGCGGTGTATATGCAGGTAAGGTAATACTTAACGGAACACCACAGTGTTTTCTAGGCGACCGATACCTTCAATTTCGATCCGGACGCGATCGCCTACTTGTAATTGACCGATACCTTCTGGTGTACCTGTCAATACCACATCTCCAGGTAATAAGGTCATCACCTGACTAATATAAGACACTAAAAAATCAGGGGGAAAAACCATCTGATCAATACCCGCAGATTGCACCGGATGGGAATCATCATTAACAAACGTCTGCAATCTAGCCCCAGGATTTAATTCTCTCACAATCCAAGGGCCTAGAGGACAGAAAGAATCAAAACCTTTGGCTCGCGTCCATTGACCATCTTTTTTTTGTAAATCCCTAGCTGTGACATCATTGGCGATTGTATAACCCCAAATTTTAGTTTGGGCTTCTTCTAGCGTGCAGTTACAAGCGCGATCGCCAATTACCAATGCTAACTCCCCTTCATAGTCTACTCGTTGCGACTGAGGAGGATACTTAATTGCTGTCTCCGATGGAATGATCGATGTTGGCGGTTTCAGAAAAATCAATGGTTCAGCAGGTACTAAAGTTCCCATTTCTGCGGCATGGTCTGCGTAATTCTTGCCTACTGCTATAATCTTCGAGGGAGCGCAAGGCGCAAGAATTTGGTAGTTGTCAGCTTCTAAAACTAGCTCTGTGGGTTGTCCGTGTAACCAAGGTGGAGCATCAAGCACCTGCACGTTCAAGGATAGTTGTAGTAACCCATAATAAATCTTTCCTTCTCGATTTTGAACTCGCACATAGCGTTGGGCCATAACCTTGATTAATATCCTCTTGTCTAAAGTTAAAAGTAGGGACTGGGGACTGGGGACTGGGGACTGGGGACTGGGGACTGGGGACTGGGGAAAAATTTCTACCTTTTTACCCTACACGCCTAAAACCTTACTTCTTAAGAGCCTCCAACTATCGCAGTTACAAGCAAAAAATGAAATAAGCAAATCAAATTCTCTTACCTGTCACCTGTCACCTGTCACCTGTCACCTGTCACCTGTCACCTATCACCTGTCACCTATCACCTGTCACCTATCACCTGTCACCTGTCACCTGTCAATTCTCTTCAACAAGCCCAATTTTGGCAGATAGGGCTGATGATTAAAATAGAAAACTGGTAAGATTATAGTTCCTTGTTGCTTCAGATGTTAATTGATACTAGTAACTCTAACAGAGTAATTGTATAAATTATCATTAGCAGCCAGATGTCCAAAAGGAGAATTACATCCATGTCCATAGTTTACGAAACACTATATATTCTGCGCCCAGACCTGACAGATGAACAGGTAGAGTTAGCGATCGCTAAATATCAGAACTTGCTCAAGGATCAAGGTGCTGATAACATCGAAATCCAAAACCGTGGCAAGCGTCGTCTTGCCTATGAAATTAACAGGCATCGTGATGGCATCTATATTCAAGTAAACTACACTGGGCCTGGAACAGTGATTGCTCCCTTAGAACGCGCTATGCGTTTGAGCGAAGACGTAATTCGCTACCTGACAACTAAGCAAGAAGTTTCCGAGGTTCAAGCCGAGGAAGTTGCTGTCACCGCTTAAGGCGATTTTTGTGAGTAGTTAGTGCTGAGTGCTGAGTGCTGAGTAGTGAGTAGTTAGTGCTAAGTAGTGAGTAAGAGTAGTGAGTAGTTAGTGTAGCGAGACGTAAGTCAGTCCTAGTTACCAAATCTATGGTACTTCATGGGAGTCGCTACCAATCGCAAAACTGCAAGCGCGCAGTATATTCCTTATGACAATAAACCCTCCTACCGCAGGAGCTTCACAAGGAACGAGATTTTTATTCAGCACCGGCTAAACGCCGCGCTACCGCTAACAGCACTCACAACTCAACACCGGCTAAACGCCGCGCTACCGCTAACACAACTCAGCACTCATAACTCAGCACTCACAACTCATAACTTAGCATCGGCTAAACGCCGCGCTACCGCTAACACAACTCACAACTCAGCACTTATTACTAACAAACTAAAAAAAATTTTACCTTCTGCCTTATTTTGTGATGGAGTTGGGAATGCTAAATTAACATTACTTGCCAAAAGCAGGCGATAGCAGTTATATCCAAGGTTGGAAAATATTCTTCAATCGGAGCTTTAAGCCGCCGTGAGCCAAACTGAAATACCCAACATCCAAGCCCTATCTTCAGAAATGTCGCAGCTGCGCCAAGAGTTACAGCTACGTGATCAATTAGTGCAACAACTATCTCAAGAACTTTTCCGACTAGTCAAGGGCAACACTAATTTTATACCTCCCAGATTAGAGGCGGAACAGGATTTAACTCAGTTAAAAGCTTTGCAAGAACAGTTACAAGCTGTTGAACAGCAAGTTACTTTCTATCAAGAGCAAATCACATCACGAGATGTGGAAATTTACCAACTGCGCCAGTCAGTGCAAGAGTTAACTGACCGCAGCCGGATGTTAGAGCAAGTAGTACAAGAATTACCTCAAATTTACCGTCGTAAGTTTGAAGAGCGTATGACTCCAGTCAGAGAAAAAGTAGCTACCCTACAGAGAGAAAACCGTCAGCTACAAGCTGAACTCCAGAGTGTAAGTTATCGTTTGGCTCTGAAAACCCGTACTTCTAGTCATAGTGGAATTGATTTGCCCAACTTTCCTCGTCCAGTATCTGGACAAGGTAATGTTTCTGCTGTGCAGAATGCCTGAAATACTAAATTTAAACGTAATTACCTAACATATTGCTAAAATCGCAGTTTTATTAGAAAACTGTCTATTTTTATATTGTTTACTTTCAAAATTTAATTTTTAATATTACTTATGATTGTAATACCCCTTGCCAAAATGCGCTCACTACAAGAGTGGGAAGCTTTCTCTGCGAGAAGCATTTGGTCGAAACAATAACGCCAGTAGAGACTTGGTAATGTATCTACTATGTACAGATCAGATCAGCCCAAAATCCTGATGTAGAGAAGAGATTTATCCCGTATGATCAGATGAATTATCTACACAAATAACTCTTAACTGAACCTTATTAGCCTATGCACAGGTTTAAAAGCAATCAGAAACAATCTCAGTAAATGCTCGTCATGAAACCTATAACAGCAATCCAACCCCAAAAGTTTATGAACCACCTGAATCAATGGAAATCTGGAGCAGCCGCAGCTATGGCAATGACAATTACCACAGGTGTCATTACCCCGATGATTGCCTTTGCTCCTGCGGCTAATGCTCAATACAATATTGGACAAACTAGAAGAGTTGCTATTCCTGCTGGAGTTAGTTTTCCTGTTAGACATGACAAAGAGAAAGTTGTTGTTAGTCGGGGAGAAACTATACAGCTAACTTTGAAAGTTTCTAACAATATTATTGATGGAAATAGAAATGTCTTAATTCCTGCTGGTACTGAAGTTATTGGACAATTAGAACCAGTATATTTTGATGGACAATATTCTACAGACAGAAACAATAAAGACAATATTAGAGGAGTAAGATTTGTAGCTAGAGAATTAGTCTATGCTTCGGGCATCAGACAAACAATTAATGCTAACTCTCAGACCATTACTCAAACTGAGAAAATTAACAAAAATGATTCTAGTAAAGTATTAACAGATGCAGCAATTGGTGCAGGTGCTGCTGCTGCAATTTCACTGATTACTGGTAATAGAAGAATTGAAATTGGAGAACCTTTAGGTGGTGCAGCCGCCGGTGCTTTGGCTAGCATACTACTACGGAAAAAAGAAACTGAAGTATTTGTAATTAGACCAGAGCGTGACTTGAGATTAGCACTCAGTTCTAACTTGAATGTGGATGTAATCCGCTAGCACCGCTACGCGGAAGTCAAAAATCCAAAGTCAAAAGTCCTGTATTGTAAGGCTTTGAACGATTGAGAATAGTATCTTTATTTCCGCCGCGCTGTACTTAGAGGACGTTTGAAAAGTCTGTTTCTTTGTCATGTTGTAGCTTGCTTCTCCGCAGGAGTATGTAGCGTAGCGTTGCGTAGCAAAGGGTAACATCTCGGTATGTGCCACAAAGCCTAGATTCTTCCTTACGCTCCGCTCCAGTCAAAACGACATTTTTATACCTACTGAAACTTTTCAAACACCCTCTTAGTAAGCTGCACTTAATTTTAGTTTTGACTGTCATCATCTTCAATTAGCGATCGCTACTTTCATCCCAAGTAGGCGATCGCTGATTTTTTTGCACCTCAAATCATTTATTAAACAATAAACCTCTGGCAAAAGCCGAAAATGAGATGTTTCGCTTCGCTCAACATGACAGCTTAAGTATTTATGCAATAGGTCTAATAGATATCTAATTTGTTAAAGCCGTCAGGTTTCTCTACCTCAAAAGTTGAGCAATATCTGCATAAGTGATTGCACTATTACTTATTACATATGTTTTGTGATATGAATATCCACCTTATTTAGAATATCCAGACAAAATAATATTTCTAATCATAGAGACATATGGGAAACTTTTTAATGTATAAATTGTCTAAGTAATTAAGAAGATAAACAAATAATTGTGTGGAGTCATAAATATATGTTTAAATTAAATCGTTGGCAATCTAGCACTGCTGCACTCATGGCTTTGAGTATTACAGCCGGAACTGTTGCACCTTTTGTTGTGGTTGCGCCATCTTTTGCTCAAACTACTTTTTCTGATGTTTCATCGAACTATTGGGCATCACAATTTATTCGAGAATTATCACAACGAGGTGTAATTGCTGGTTTTCCTGATGGTAGTTTCCGTCCAGAAGAACCAGTCACCCGCGCTCAATTTGCCGCAATGGTGAACAAAGCTTTTCAAAAAGCACCTGAACGCCAAGCAATTAGATTCGTAGACGTAGCCAGCAACTATTGGGCATATGGGGCTATTCAGCAAGCATACACCATTGGTTTCTTATCAGGATATCCCGGTAATAGCTTTAGACCTAATGAAAACATTCCCCGCCAGCAAGTTTTGGTTGCTCTAGCCAATGGTCTAGGATATGCTCCTGGGGGTAACGTTGAAAGCACTCTGCAATATTTCAACGACTCTTCTAACATAGCAGGCTATGCCCGTAGCCCCATAGCCGCCGCGACTGAAAAGCAAATTGTCGTCAACTATCCCAATGTGAGGTTTTTAAATCCCACAACTACCGCCACACGCGCTCAAGTAGCAGCTTTTATTTACCAAGCATTAGTTAGTTCTAATCAAGCTTCAACGATTAATTCGCCCTATATTGTAGCTATTCAACCTACAACCCCCACACCGATTGCTGTCACCATTCCCCAAGGAACAGTTATCCCTGTGAAGTACGATAAGGCGGAAAAAATTCTTGTTACAAAAGACGAAACAGCACCTTTGACACTGACAGTAGAGCAAAACGTCGTTACTCAAGAAGGAAATGTAGTTGTTCCTGCGGGTAGTCAGGTCGTTGGTCAACTCAGGCCTACTCAGGGTGGTTCTCAATTCGTTGCTCAAAAATTGGTTTTAACCACAGGTCAAGAGTATGACATTAGTGCAACTTCCGAAGTTATTACTAAAACTGAAACCGTCAGAAAGGGTACTAGCACAGGTACAATTCTCAAAAATACTGTGTTAGGTGCAGGCGCAGCAGCAGCCGTTTCTGCGGTGACAGGCGATCGCGCCATTGCTACAGAAGAAGTCCTAGGTGGCGCGGCTATTGGTGGGTTAATTGGTTTATTTTTTGGTAGAAACAGCGTAGACTTAATCGCCATTGACCCAGACACGGATTTACAAATGACAATTAATCAAAATTTACTGGTTTCGTTGAGATAGTTAATTAGTGACAGAGGGGAAGATTTAGTTCCCGGTTAGGGTAGGGTAAAAAATATTTGTGCAAGAGGTCTGATGACTAATGACCATTGACTATTGACTAACAGGTAACCAAATAATCACACTTGTTCCTGGTGCATTGGGTGTAGCGATCGCAGAGTTAATCGCCGGGCTGAAAACTTCTATTTGTCCGTGCATTTGCTCGATTAATTGTTTAGCGATCGCAATTCCTAACCCCGTACCGGGAATTTCTGTTTGGGCTTGCACTCCTCGATAATGTCTTTCCCCCAGATGGGCTAAATCTTCAGGGGGAATACCAGGGCCTGTATCACTAATCCCTATGCCTTGAAAATTAGCTTTTTCTTGCCCTAATTGAATATAAATTTTACCGCCGGAAGGGGTATATTTAAGTGCATTATCAATGATATTACTCAATACTTCTTGTAAGGATTTCAGATTAGCTCTTACTAATGGTAAACCCTGGGTAACTTCTAATATTAATTCTAGATTCCTCTCTTGAGCGATCGCTTGAGCAGAAACTAGCAATGGTGTTAATACTTCAGCTAAGGAGCAATTAGTTTCTTTATCTCCTGTGCCTGGTAGTAATAATACAGGTTGAGATTCTTTTTGTACAGTAGCTTCTACAAATCTTTCATTGTCAGGTAAGGAAAGTCGCTCTGAATCTAAATTTGCCCAATCGATGACCTCATCAAATTTTTGCAGCAATTCCGTGAGGCGATCGCTTTCTCTAACGATATTTCCTCCCACATCCCGATTTATATCTCCTGGACGCAATCGCTTTAATAACAGTTTGCCAAAGGTGCGTATGGCTGTTAGCGGGTTACGGAACTGGTGTAATAAGTTATCTAACAAATCTCGCTGTTGTTCTTGCAAAATTTGCTGTTGATGCAGTTGGTGTTGCAACCAGGCTCGACGCTGATCCAAAATACAAGCGATCGCTAATGTTTGTCCAATGGTTTGAATTTGGTTCTGTTCCGGTTCACTCCACGGGCGATCGTCTCTACCTGTCACCAACAATCCCATCATCACACCCTCATGAATCAAAGGAAAGACAAATTGATGCCCACTCAACAAAAAGTCTTCTTCTAGTTGCGGTGCTTCATTTTGGGGTGTTTCCGTTGTTGGTGCTGGTGTCAGCAATCTTCTTTGTTGCTGGGGTAGTGCCAACAAATTTTCTATTTGCAGTTGTTTACGTGCTGTAGCCTCAAAAATTTCTTCCCCTGGCAATATTACTGCTGTTTCTGGGTAAACTACTACAGGAATAAGTTTTGTCTCGCCTGTGGGAGACTCTACCAATTCTTGGGTTAAATAAACTACGCTTAAAGATGCTCCCAGCCCTTGGGTCAATAGTGCTATTTGCTCTCGGCATAGAGCAACAAAATCTGAACTGGCAGACATTAACATTTTTCGGCTCTTGCTCAGGATCACGGAATTTGAGAGAAGATAAAAGAAAGTACTTTGTTTTCCCCCTTTATTTAATAAAGCTTAACTAAATATTTTCAGTAATAGTTTTCGCCAAAGGATTATTTATTTTTGCGCTCTCGATTAATCTACTGTCAATCAGAATATTTTTGCTGTATCAAAAATTAAAAAACTATTGATCTTTTGAACTAGAACCTATATAATTACGACGGATTTTGTAGCTATAACTACAATCTATAGCTTGAAAGAGGAGGAAAATAGGTTGGCAAGGAGACGCAAAAGGAAGAGCCGTCGTCGCCAAGAAGGACGACGTATTTTAGAGCATGTGCCTCAATATAGCATCGAGAGTGGCGAAGAAAAACCTGTGACAGCAGCCAGAAAATTCATTCAATCTGAAGGTATCTTGCCACCAGCGTTGCTACTTGTAAAGCGAAATGAACACACAACAGACCGCTATTTCTGGGCAGAAAAAGGTCTGTTTGGAGCGCAATATGTAGAAGAGAACCATTTTTTGTTTCCTAGCCTGCGGATACTAGAACCTCCCGCAGGTTTGGAAGCAGTGGCTGTGGGCGGTCGCTGAGTCACAACTGGTTATCTTACTTTTTGATTGCAACTTCTGACAACCATTTAACTGGCAAAGATGGTCATTTTATGCAAAGTTTCCATTTTTTTTAAGTTTGTAACTGATTTGCCAGTAAATTTAGACCAAATAAATGCACAATCAACAAGAAACCAAACTTTTTGGTTTTTATTGATTCCTATTTGGTCGCAGTATACACAAGGGAGTAAAGATAGAGCCAAAAGTATCCAAATTTTCTGGATTGCCCTCAAAGCTCTGCCAACATATACTGATTTTCCATGCGGCATTGTGTCGTAGGGAAAATCGGTATCCTGTTAGTCATACTATCTAGTTCCCTGTTGTTTATCCAGTTGCGCGACAGGTGCAAAATTCCGTATTTTTAAATCCGAGATTTAGCACCAACGGCAACAGGAGAGTTGTCAACCAATCAAAATTTAGCCCAAAATTAGCATATCGCTTTCATTCAGGTCATCAGAAGCATCGAAAATCAATTACTAGTACAGCACGGCACGGCGGCAAAAGCCTGTTCTATAAGCTTTTTGAATTTTGCCTTGCGGTACTAGGCATTGCTAGGCTTTAGCTGCAAATTTTTCTGTAACTCAGCTATTTCATCACGATGAGCTGTCACAGTAATTTTGCTAAAAGATTTTTGCTCTTTTAAGTTTGGTTCAAGTTTGAGAAACACTTTTTCCAGTCTTCCCGCCTTTTGCCAATAGAAAAAACCACTCAAAGGTGAAAATAGTAACAGTCCTAAAAAAAGAAGGCTGTATTGGGGAAAAAGGAAAGATAGAACCAATGATAGACACACAAGACCAACAGCAGCTAAGAGAGTTAAAAAGACAGCTAAAAAAATGCTGGGCTTGACAAACCCTTCAAAAGCTACTTGGTTTTGTGATTTCTCTATCTCTACTACTCGGTAAGACCGGGAGCGAAAATAATCTTGTAATTGAGGCATGAACACTGCTTCATCTTGTTCAGATATCAGCTGTGCTGTTTGTGTCCTGTCTTTAGTCGCAGCACGAATAAAGAAAAGCAGCCCAACCGATAATAACAAGGTTAGCAGTAACGTGGATGACAAAATAGGAGTATCCATCATTGGTTGTTACTGTTTAACTGAGAGGAGATTTATTCATTATCAATTATCAACGTCAGTCAATAAACAATTTAGGGGTATAAGAGCTTTTTACACTTACACCCCTATACATTTACTTCACCCTCTGTGTTATGTAATCTCGCCAAAGCCGAGCCAAATCTAGTGATTGCCCTTCCCATTCTGGAGAAATTTGGTACATCCGCCTAGGCCGACCTCGACCTTCCAACTTTTTCCAATACCCATTAATAGCATTATGGTCTTCGAGAAATTTAATGGCACTGTAAAGTACAGTGTCAGAAAGCCGATAGGTGGGGTATTCAGTTTCTAATTGTTGAATCAACTCAGTACCGTATGATTCCCCTTGTAGCAATACATCCAGAATGTAACAAATTGCTAGTTCTTGGCAAAGATAAGTTGGCGGAGGATTCTCAAAGAATTGATATATATCCTCAATTTTCATAATTTAGTAAATGGCTAAAAGTATGCCTTAGGGTGGAATCTACATCTTTGTAGCCAGTATATGCTGCTACTCTAATCTGAGTAGGTATATAGTGCTACCTAGGCAGAATTTCCTAAGTGTAAACATCAAAATGAGAACCCACGATTGGAAATCAAGGGAAATAACAAAAGTTTTAGGAGAGTCAAAATAAAACGCTCCCAGCCTAGCTTTAATTAGTGTTGTGAGGAGCAATCAAGACAGCAGGTTTTGCCACTACCTTGGTTTTAAGTAATGCGGAGCTGATTAGAACTGCTTAAACGTAAGATGCTATCGAAAGAATTTTACAGGGAAAATGTCGTTTTGTCTGTAAATCTGTAAAAGTTAACCAATAATTGTTGAAAAAATCAACATCCTATTGCAAATCATCAAAAAGTTAGGCAACTAATGATGATATGGTGACAAGTCTGAAACCTGTAGACAGGCTAAAAATATGCAACACTGAGATGTCTAACCTTGAAATCCTCGTATCTCATCTGGTAAGTGTGATATGAGCAGGGCTGACACCAAAATGGTAGGGGTATGAGGGTGTGAGTGTGAAAGGTTTGCTCACTAACATTCTTGAGCCTAGGCTTTCAGCTACCGTTACCTGTGTGTAAGCCATCAATAAAATCAGTAAGTGCCTAGCAGGTAGATGATTCCGTATGTCACAAAACTCCGATGCTCCCTCGTCTTCCTCTAATCTCCGAACAATTGCCCAGACATTTCGCCTCACGGGTTGGATTAGCTTTTGGATTCAATTAGTGCTAGGTGTAGTTTCTGGGATTATTGTCCTGTTATTTGCTGTTTTCAGTCAAAGGTCAGGTAGTCCCAGTAATAATCCTGGGACTAGTTTCGGTGTCTTTTTAGCAGTTTGTGGAATATTAATCTTAGGTGGCGGGCTATATTTGGCTTATCGTTATACCAGAATTGGCAATCAATTGCTCTCATCTAACCCTAGCAATCGTCCTCGAAAAGTTGAGACAGTGCAGGTTTTACGCTTAGGACTATGGGTAAATTTAGCGGGGACACTAGTTACACTATTGGGAGCGCAGGCGATCGTTGGTACATTGGTAGCTAGGTCAATATCTCCCCAAGCCATCACAACGCAATTTTTTGACCCCACTAGAATCATTAGTGGTTTAGATATGTTGGTGGTACAGGCAAACATCAATACCGTGTCAGCTCATTTTGCTGGTTTAGTAAGTTCACTATGGCTACTCAATCGCATCAACCGTTCTTAATCCATTCAATGCCCCATTCCCTGCTCTCCACTCTCCATACCCTCTTTTAATATAATTTTTGTATTTGCTTTTCCGGTCATAGCAAGTCAAAATCAGTATATGCTGATGTGTTGGCAAGAAGTAGGCAAAAAGACTGAGAAAAATCTGTGCTGGATATTAAGCAACTACGGGAAAATCCCCAACTAATTAAGGAACGGTTGAATAGTCGTAGTGGTAAATACGACATAGAACCGATATTACAGTTAGATCGGCAGCAACGAGACATAGAAATTACTCGTAGCCAACTACAAGCTCGGAGTAATGAAATTGGTAAACTCGTTGGGCAGAAGATAAAATCTGGTGTCAGCCCTCAAGACCCAGAAATTCAAGCCTTGCGGGATGAGGGTAATAGTGTCAAAGCTCAACTGAGCGAACTAGAACCCAAAGAAAAAGAACTCAAAGCTGAAATTGAGCAACTTATTCTCGCAATTCCCAATGTTCCCAGTGATTCTACACCTCTGGGTAGAAATGAGGAAGATAACGTAGAAGTTCGCCGTTGGGGTGATGAGTACCTACCCCAGAATGCAAATATTCTACCGCATTGGGAAATTGGTGAAAAGCTGGGTATTCTCAATGTTGAGCGAGCGGTGAAGGTTGCCCAAAGTCGCTTTGTCAACTTAATTGGTGCTGGTGCAGCTTTAGAAAGAGCATTAATTAACTTCATGCTGGCGATGCAAACCCAAGCAGGTTATGTAGAAGTCAGTCCGCCGCTTTTGGTAAATAGCGAGTCTTTGACGGCGACAGGCCAGTTACCCAAGTTTGCAGAAGAAAGCTTTAAATGTGCTGATGATGATTTATGGCTAATTCCGACAGCAGAAGTACCAGTTACTAACCTTTACCGGGGAGAAATTCTCGCGGCGGAAAGTTTACCTATCTACCATTGTGCTTACACTCCTTGCTTTCGTCGGGAGGCTGGTAGTTATGGGCGTGATATGCGGGGGTTAATCCGGCTGCATCAGTTCAATAAAGTAGAGTTGGTGAAATTTGTCCATCCCAGCACCTCTTTTGATGAATTAGAAAAATTGGTAGGCAATGCTGAAGCGATTTTACAGGCTTTAAAGTTACCTTACCGCGTGATCAATTTATGTAGTGGAGATGTGGGCTTTTCTTCCACTAAAACCTATGATTTAGAGGTTTGGCTACCTTCTTCTGGGAAGTATCGGGAGATTTCTAGTTGTTCCAATTTTGTAGACTTCCAGGCGCGACGGGCGGATATTCGGTTTAAGGAAGCTGGGAAGAAGGGGACTCAGTTTATCCATACCCTCAACGGTTCAGGTTTGGCTGTGGGGCGGACAATGGCGGCTATTTTGGAAAATTATCAACAACCAGATGGGACTGTTTTGATACCGGAAGTGTTGCAACCTTTCTTGGGAAGAGAAGTGTTGTAATTAAGTCAAAAGGGAAACCAGTAGAGGCGTTTTAGGTAGCGTCTCTACATTGTTGTATGATTTTGGAAAAATGATCTTAGTAGGGGATAATAAATAAGAATTTAATAAGCTTAATGTTGGGGTAGAAAAACCTAGTTACAGATTTGATAAATCAACAACTTGAAAATTTAGGAGAGGTTATAAATTATGACAGTAGCATCGGATGAACTGGTATTTCAATCGCCATACTTAGCTGTGGTAAAAGCAAGAAAATTGCT
This sequence comes from Nostoc sp. UHCC 0870, assembly GCF_022063185.1. Taxonomy (NCBI): domain Bacteria; kingdom Bacillati; phylum Cyanobacteriota; class Cyanophyceae; order Nostocales; family Nostocaceae; genus Nostoc; species Nostoc sp. UHCC 0870. The sequence goes on from NZ_CP091913.1 coordinate 4,440,124, forward strand.
ACATGAGGGAAAAATGACAGAAGTTGCTCATATTCTGGAGAGTTTGGCAGAGTCAATGGGGCGATCAGAAAAAAGGGCAGTGATTAGTCAATTAACTCGACTGATGCTACATATAATTAAATGGAAATGTCAACCTGAAAAACGTAGTGCTAGTTGGGCTATTTCTATTAGATCCGCAAAGCGAGAAATTGCAGATAGCCAAGAGGAAATTCCCAGTCTCAATCGAGAGTTTTTAGAGTCAATTTGGGATAAGTGTTTTGACTCTGCGAAACAGGATGCTAGGGATGAAATGGGCAAAAAATTAGAAATTATTGCTTTAAGTTGGAATGAAGTTTTTGAAGAAACTTATACCTTTTGGGAAGATTAGATCACTTTTGACCAGAAAATATGAGGAGCGAAGATTGGAGAGTTTGAGTGGTAAATTGGGATTTAGGTTACACCAAACAAGCAGGGAAATAGGATGTTGGAATTGGGTGTAGCGATGTCTACGATGGGTTATGCCTACGCCCAAATTATAATAAGCTATTAAGCGATCGCCCAAACTATAATTTAAGAAAGCACAAAGGTTAATAAAACCCTGATTGCCATGTTAAAAAGTTACGAAGCGATTTATGAAAATGGTCAAGTAACATGGATATCGGAATAACCCCAAGTTAATACCGCTCATGTCATTGTTACCTTCATAGAAGAAACCTTACCATCGAAAAAACGACGCACTCCCCCGGCATCTATTGCTGGCAAAGGTAAAACATTGGGGGATATTGTTTAGTCCAATTATGAGAGCATTAGAAATAATCGTCACAATTACCCAGGATGGGAAGTTGCTAGTTAATTCTCCTATAGACCTACCTGTGGGTGAATATAATGCCGTCCTTGTACTAGAAGAGCAACCAATCGGTAGTAGGATTCAAACTTCTGTCCAAGAAGCTCAGGCTCTTTTGAGAAAATATATTCCTGCTAGTAGAAGGCTTTCTCAAGAGTTGATTGAGGAGCGAAGATTGGAGAGCTTGAGTGAGTGAAGTTGTTGTAGATGCTTCTGCTGTTTTAGCGTTGCTTAATCAAGAAACTGGTAGCGAAGAAATTTTGCAGTTGATTGACAATGCAGCAATTAGTAGCGTCAACTTATCGGAAGTTATAGCAAAGCTAGCAGAAGCAGGAATCCCTGAAGAAGAGATTAGGCAAATTCTATTGCATCTAAATCTTGAGGTGATTCCTTTTAATGAAGAACAAGCTCTGAGGGCTGGTATGATGCGTCCAGCTACTAAATCTATCGGACTTTCATTTGGAGATCGTGCTTGTCTGGCTTTAGGTGTTATTCTCAACCAGCCTGTGATCACCACTGATCGTTTGTGGAGTAACCTTAATATTGGAATTGAAATTCGAGTAGTGCGTTAGTGCGTAGGCGGAACATCATTATAGGCATCGCTATGCTCAACCCAGGTATCACCTAATTCTGTCGGATGGTTTGAGTCTGTGTGTCCGTTCCCTAACTACTACAATAAAAATATATATCCAAATATTTTGACTAATTTGCTCTATGTCAGTTTTAGCAGCGATCGCAGTCTTGGCTGTATTAATTTTGGTACATGAGTTGGGACATTTTATTGCAGCCCGTTCTCAAGGTATCCATGTCAACCGCTTTTCTTTGGGGTTTGGCCCAGTTCTTTGGAAGTATCAAGGCCCAGAAACCGAATATGCTATCCGCGCTTTTCCTTTGGGTGGCTTTGTCGGGTTTCCTGATGATGACCCCGATAGCGATATTCCGCCCAATGACCCGAATTTGCTGCGTAACCGGCCAATTTTAGATCGAGCGATCGTCATTAGTGCAGGGGTAATCGCCAATTTAATTTTTGCCTATATGTTACTGGTAGGCCAAGTTAGCTTCATTGGTATCGGCCAAGCTAGTCAACCAGGGGTATTAATTCAACAGCTAGCACCAGAAGTCAGTGATGTAGCCACCAAAGCTGGACTACAAGCAGGAGATGTAATTCTTGGAGCTAATCAACAACAATTTGGCACTTCCCTGCAAGGAATCGATAGTTTAAGAGACATCATTAAAAGTAGTCCCAATCAGTCGATTCAACTAGAAATTGCCCGTGGTGACAAAAAGCTGTCTGTGAATATCATCCCTGAAGCCAAGCCTAATGGTGGCAGTATTGGCGTTGGACTTGCACCTAATGGAAAAGTTGAACGCCGTGCAATCACTAATCCGATGAAGGCTTTAAGTATCGGTGCTACTGAATTTCAGCGCATCGTCACTATGACTTTTAAAGGCTTTGGGCAGCTAATTACTAACTTTGGTGAAACAGCCAGTCAAGTCTCTGGCCCCATTAAAATTGTCGAAATTGGAGCTAACATTGCCCAAAACGATACAGGTAGTTTGTTCTTCTTTGGGGCTTTAATTAGCATCAACTTGGCAGTCATTAATATTTTGCCTCTCCCGGCTTTAGACGGCGGACAACTAGCATTTTTGCTGATTGAAGGTTTGCGCGGTAAACCCTTACCTAATCGAATTCAAGATGGTGTGATGCAAACTGGTTTAGTGCTACTCTTGGGTCTGGGAATTTTTCTGATTGTCAAAGAAACTACCCAGTTGGAGTGGGTACAAAAATTGTTCCAGTGAGTACAAACCGTAAATCCCTATCCAAAAAGCAAAAAGCTCTAGAAATTCTGACTCGTTTGAAGCGGTTGTATCCAGATGCTACTTGCTCTTTGACTTATGCAACCCCTGTGCAGCTGCTGGTGGCTACGATTCTTTCGGCTCAGTGTACAGATGAGCGAGTCAATCAAGTCACACCAGTTTTATTTAGTCGGTTTCCTGATGCCGCGAGTTTAGCAAACGCTGACTTAGCGGAATTAGAAAACTTAGTACGTTCTACTGGGTTTTATCGCAATAAGGCGAAAAATATCCAAGGGGCTTGTCGGATGATTGTGAACGAGTTTGACTCTGTAGTTCCCGATCAAATGGAACATCTGTTAAAGTTGCCTGGGGTAGCACGCAAGACTGCCAATGTGGTGTTAGCTCATGCCTATGGGATTAATGCGGGGGTGACAGTAGATACTCACGTTAAACGTCTCAGCCAACGCTTGGGTTTAACGAAGTATCCAGACCCCATCCACATTGAAAAAGATTTGATGAAGTTATTACCGCAGCCAGATTGGGAAAATTGGTCAATTCGCCTGATTTATCATGGTCGGGCTGTGTGTAAAGCTCGTTCTCCCGTTTGTTTGGCTTGCGAATTGGCTGATTTATGCCCTGCGGTGATGGTAGGAGGTAAGGGAGTAGGGGAGTAGGGGCAGGGAGCAGGGGGCAGGGAGCAAGGTAGAATTTCTCCTCAGGACTCAGGACTCAGGACTCAGGACTCAGGACTCAGGACTCAGGACTCAGGACTCAGGACTCAGGACTCAGGACTCAGGACTCAGGACTCAGGACTCAGGACTCAAGACTCAGCACTCAGCACTCTCTAGATAAATAATTAGAAAGAGAGACGATCAGCCTGTACTAAATGTAGAATGGAAAATGCTGTCTTTACGTTGGTAAGATAATTTATGGCAAAGAAGAGTATGATTGAGCGCGAAAAAAAGCGCGCTAAGTTGATAGAAAAGTATGCTGTCAAGCGGGAAGCTCTGTTAGAAGAGTTCAGAACAACAGAGTCTCCCTTAGATAAGCTAGCAATCCACCGCAAAATCCAACAGCTACCCCGCAACAGTGCGCCTACTCGTCACCGTAACCGTTGCTGGTTAACTGGTCGTCCTAGAGGCGTTTACCGTGATTTTGGGCTGTCTCGGAACGTGCTACGGGAATGGGCGCACGAAGGTCTGTTACCTGGAGTAGTTAAATCTAGTTGGTAGTCAATAGTCATTAGTCATTAGTCAATAGTCCAGACATGAGCTTTTGACTGTGGACTTTTGACTGTAGACTTTCTTTTATTGTCCGCAACAACGGTCGATACCCAGACTTTCTAAGAGTAGATCGCTGACGGCGTTAGCGATCGCAAACTCTCCATAAAAGCTTTTGGAAAAATCAAACGCCTGCATCTCTGTGACAATAGCAATCACTAGAGAACCAAGGTCATTTTCCCCTTCCATTCTTTGACGCAAAAAAATCTGTGCAGCTCGTTGAGCAATCGTTTGATTAACGGCTTCTGGAATAAATTCTGTATCCAGCCATCGCAGCAAACGTTCTTGTAACCATTCGCCTTCGAGGTGGGGATTGTCTGAGGGTGGTAGGGTGATAGGTGGTATTGGTTGGGTCATCATTATTAAACGCACATTATGGGACATTGGGTATGGGGCATTGGGCATTGGGTATTGGGGTAAAATTTTTCCCCTGTGTACCTTGCCTGCTGCCTTTTGTTTTTATGTTTATTTTTAGTTTTATCTATGCAATATGATCTTGCGGCTATTATACAAGGCTATGCTCAAGGCTATTTTCTCATGGCTGATGACGATGCTGGACTGGGATGGTACAAAAGTCGCGATCGCACTTTGATTCCTTTAGATGATAAATTCCGCTACCCTAAGTCTTTGCAGCGTGTCTTGAATCAAGAACGGTTTACTGTGGCAATTAACCGTGATTTTCACTCTGTAGTCGCAGGTTGTGCTAACAGAGAAACCACCTGGATTTCTACAGAATTAGCAGAAATTTACTTATTACTACACGAAGCTGGCTTTGCTTATAGTTTTGAAACTTGGCAAGATGACAAACTCGCTGGAGGTATTTTAGGTATTGTCATTGGTGGTGCTTTCATTGGCGAATCGATGTTTTACCTAATTCCTGAAGGTTCTAAAGTAGCGATGGTCAAGTTGGTCGAAAGATTACGCCAAAGGCAATTCGTTCTGTTTGATGCTCAAATGATGAATCCCCATTTAGAAAGGTTTGGTGCTTATCGCATCAATGATGAAGACTATCAAATTTTGCTGCAAAAGGCATTGTTTAATCCTTGCACTCTCCTGTGAGCGGGTAGGGGTGTAGAGGGAGAACTATTAATTGCCTTCTTTAAAGAAATTTTATGAAGTTATCAAATTTGCCCTGGTAAATACCGCAATCAGGAGTTAAACTTGGGAGCATCTTAGTTAGGCAAGTATCTTTAGATGTAAAAAATTCCCAAAAATTCGCTATTTAATCAGTAAAATTGCTTAAAAAATGAAATTATCAATTTCTGAATTAAAAGAAAAATAATTATCATAAAAGCAAAGCAAAGGAAGTTGATTATAAATTGTTAAATAACCTTTAAAGTGATAATCTCCTGTGTGAGTGTGTGGGGTGTTTAAGCATATGGTTTCATCAATAACTCGAACTCAAAGCAACATTCGAGTGATTTCTGCTTCTGAAGTTGAGAAGTTAGGTAAGGGATTTGAGCAGAATAATGCACTGAATTTACTATCTTTGCCTGCAAATCCCCTGTTTGGTACAGATGGGATTCGTGGCAAAGTCGGAGAATTGCTAAGTGCGCCGTTGGCATTGCAAGTTGGTTTCTGGACTGGTGTAGTTCTACGTGACCATGTTGATCGGGATGGTCCGATCATTTTGGGACAGGATTCCCGCAACTCTAGTGATATGTTGGCGATGGCATTGAGTGCGGGGTTAACAGCCGCAGGGATAGAAGTTTGGTATTTAGGATTATGTCCTACTCCTTGCGTTGCTTATCTGACTAGCATCAGTGCAGCCATCGGTGGAGTGATGATTTCTGCTAGCCATAATCCACCAGAAGATAATGGGATTAAGATTTTTGGCGCAGAAGGTACTAAGTTATCACCAGCATTACAGAAAAAAATTGAAGAAGGATTACGTGGTAATACCTCAGTTACAGGCGGGGGAAATCATTGCGGACGGCATTACTCACGTCTGGAATTAATTAAAAATTACGGCGAAGCTTTACAAAAACCCTTGGAAAATACTGGCAATCTTCAGGGAATGAAGATTGTTTTAGATTTAGCGTGGGGTGCGGCTGTGGGGTTAGCACCTGCTGTGTTTCAAAAAATGGGGGCAGAGGTCATTTGCTTGCATAATGAAGCAGATGGCGATCGCATTAATGTTAACTGCGGTTCTACCCATCTAGACATTCTCCAAGCCACCGTTCAAGAACATAACGCTGACTTAGGGTTCGCCTTTGATGGTGATGCCGATCGCGTCTTGGCTGTAGATGATACTGGCAGATCAGTCAATGGTGATTACATTCTCTATCTCTGGGGACAAAATCTCAAGCAACAGCAACAACTCCCAGATAACTTGATTGTATCTACAGTCATGGCTAACTTGGGCTTTGAGAGGGCTTGGCAACAACAGGGTGGTGAATTGATTCGCACGGCTGTAGGTGATCAATACGTCCAAGCCGAAATGCTGAAGACGGGAGGGATGTTAGGTGGTGAACAATCTGGTCATATCCTTTGCCGACACTATGGTTTGACTGGGGATGGTTTGCTAACAGCCTTACACATAGCTAGTTTAGTGAAACAGGCTGGTGTTCCTCTCGCGGAATTGGTAGACCAAAGTTTTGATACCTATCCCCAATTGTTGCGGAATGTGCGCGTGACAGATCGCGATCGCCGGTTGAGTTGGCAAGATTGCGAACCTGTGCAGAAAGCGATCGCCTCTGCGGAAGTCGCAATGGGCAATTCTGGCAGAATCTTAGTCCGGGCTTCGGGTACAGAACCAGTGATTAGAGTCATGGTAGAAGCGGCTACCACGGAACTAGCTAACTACTGGACAGATGAATTAGTAACACAAGTAGAGCAACACCTTGCTATCTAGATCTCTGTGAAATCTGCTTAATTATAAAAAATATGCCGAAAACCCTTGAGGAACAGCAACGTAGTTGGGTATTCCTTACTTTCGGCATTACTCAGTTATTCCATACTGTTGAACCTGCATATTCCAAAGTGCGGTATACTCTCCCCCATGCTGCAAAAGTTCCTGATGTGTGCCATCCTCAATTAAACGCCCATCTTTGAGGACTAATATTCGGTGAGCCATTCGCACAGAAGCAAGTCTATGGGTAATCAAAATAGTAGTTTTACCCTCCGCTAGTTCCACAAAGCGCAGATATAACTCATACTCGCTGCGGGGGTCAAGTGCGGCTGTCGGTTCATCGAGAAGCAGTATTTGAGCTTGCTTACGGACAAAAGCACGAGCTAGGGCTAATTTTTGCCACTGACCACCAGAGAGTTCTGTACCGCTAAACTGTTTACCTAGGGGTGTGTCTTCCCCTGTGGGAAACTGTTCTACTAGTTTGACTATATCGGCTTTTTCTACGGCATATCTGAGCAAATCACGATTTTCTAAAGCTTTGAGGTTGCCTAAAGCAATATTTTCTCCTAGGGTGAGGGAGTAACGACCAAAATCTTGAAATACTCCTGCTATTTGTTGTCGCCACTGTTCTAAATTTAAATTCTTCAGGTCTACGCCATCAACTAAAATTCTGCCTTTGTTGGGGTCGTATAACCTAGTCAGTAACTTGACGAGAGTAGTTTTACCCGCGCCATTTTCCCCGACAATGGCGACAGTTTCCCCAGGATGCAGGGTAAAAGAAATATTTTTGACCGCCCATCCCTTAGCATCAGGGTAGCGAAAGTACACTTTTTCAAAAGTGATACCTTTACGAATGGGATTTGGAATTTTCTCCCCAGGTACACTTAAGAGCATGGGACTGGTACTATCGAGAAAAGCAAAAAACTGCTCCATGTAAAGCACATTTTCAAATAGTTCTAGCCCATTGCCGACAAATTCGCCTAAATTCTGCTGAAAGTAAGTTAAAGACTGGACAAATAACAGTACGCTACCTGCACTTAATTCTCCTTGAAATGCTTTCTGTACTACCCAATAGAAAGCAAAACCATTGCCTAGGGTACTTAAAATAGCTAAACTAGATGACCAAAAAGCTTGTTTACCCCGCAAATGGCGCATGGAGTTATGTAAAGACTGGAATGCTTGCAGATATCGGTCAATAAAGAATGAACCTAGCTGAAATAATCTAGTTTCTTTGGCGTAGGTATCGCTTAACATGACTGAAGTGTAATACTTCATTCTGCGCGCTTGGGGACTGTTTTCAAACAGAGTCAGCCAAATAGCTTTACCATATTGAGCAGAAACGACTACCTGGGGTATAGTAGCGATCGCAATTACTAAGGGAATCCAAAAAGTTAGGGGAATTAATAACGCCACCATCACCACTAAAGTGACCAAAGAACGGCCTAATTCCACCAAATTCTCTAGTAAATTCAACGGTTGATAGTTAATCTGTTCTTGTAAAAGCTGTAATTCATCATAAAATTCAGCATCTTCAAAACGGCTCAAGTCTGGTAAAGTATCAGCTTTACGCATTAACTTCAAACTCATATGAGCCATTAATTTATCATTGAGATTACCCTGAAGTGCTGTTCGCCAAGGGTCGAGTAGTGTTTCTAACAATAAAGCACCCACCCATCCCCCAACTAAAGGTAGCAAAATTGTCCAGCCCAATACTCTACCAGCAGACAACTCTGTTGCTACTGTATCTACTACTAACTTAGTAATCCATATACTGACAGCAGGCAGAAATCCTTGCAATAAAGTCAGGACAATTAATACAAAAATTTCCTTGGGTGCTGCTGTCCATACTAAGGGTAGAGAACGAAATAAGGCTTTAGTATATACCTCAAACCAAACTCTTAAATCGCTCATTGATATAAGCCTAATTTTTTAGATTTTATTTATGGTTAAATATTTATCTCATACCAAGCTCATTCATGATTTCGTATTAACAGCCATGATTTTTGCATAATAAAATTTTGGTTTCCAGGCACATCATTGTCTAATTATGCTATCTGACACTTTAATACTATTGAAAATAAAAACTATACTACTTAGGATAGAATAAGATTACTTTCAAAATAAAAAACTATCTTACTTAAGCAGGAATAAAAACAAAGACAAGACGATAAAGTATATAGTGTAGGCGTTACAAAATCGCTTTAAATACTAATTAGTTGTTAGAAAAATTTGACGCGAAAACACCATAAAAATAACTGTTTGACAACTCTCATTCAGATTGAAATCCAAGTAGTGATTTGACTGTAAAAGGAGTAAATAACAATGCTTACTCAAGAAACATTGACCACACAAACATTAGAAATGTATTTGGTAGATAGCGAAGATAAATTAGAACAAAGTCTGCTTTCTAAAGAAGAAATAGCAGCTTTAGAAAGATTAGTTCTACCAGGAACATTAGACACTGAAACTAGCCAAAGATGGGTTAGTCGATGTGGTGGATATTGCGGCGGATACTGCGGTGGACACTGTCGCCATCGCTGCGGGGGTAGATGTCGTCGTTGTTGGCCTAGATGTTATCGGTGTGGTGGTAAATGTGGTTTCGGTAGTTTCGGCTCAGTATCAGATGTGATGGAAGACGGTTTAGAACTCGAATTTGGTAATTAATATTGTTTGTAGTAAGGACTTTAGTCCTTAATATTCCCAGGACTGAAGTCCTTACTACAAACCTGATTCAAAATAAAACTAATCTCTCAGATTTTTATATAGAGATTGAGACAATAAAATCAAATCTATGCAATTAAATGATAGTAAGCGGTTGCGATTGTTAGAACACCTCGTTATTAGCGTTATACCTTCAGATGGTAATGATGGGGAAAGGATGATATTTAACACAACACGGCGGACATTAGAAGTTAAAGGTCAATCCTTGCAAGATGTGGACAGAGTTGTTTTTCCTTTACTCGATGGTAGCCGAACTATAGGAGAAATACGCCATGCTGTCCAAAAAAAGTTGACTAATGTTTCCCTAGACCAATGTTTAGAATTTTTGATTGACAATCGTTTAGTAGAAGATTTCGAGGAAGATGCAATTGATTTAGATACCCGCACTCAATTACTTCCTCAACTGAGTTTTTACCACGAGTTAGGCTTTCAAGCTAAGGATGTTCAAAAGCAATTAGCTAATGCTCGGATTGCTATATTTGGCCTAGGAGGCTCAGGCTTAATAGCTGCAATGTCATTGGCTGCTGCTGGTATCGGTTTTCTGCGTCTGTGTGATGATGCTTGCACAGTTCCTGCTGATGCAATGATGATGTCGGGTTGGGAACTCAGTCAAGTTGGTGCTGGGCGAGCAGTGGAAGCGGCTCAAAGAATTGAGGCGATGAGAGGAATTACCCAAACGCAGACGGTGACAGATCCTTTAAATGATGATGAAACAGTAGGTACATCACTGCAAGATGTTGACTTGGTTATTGTTGCTACCGATGCAGTATCAGTTAATTTAGCCTATCGCCTGAATAGATTATGCTTGCAGATGAAACGCCCATTGCTCCCAGGTGGAGTAGCGGGAGTAGAGGGAACTATAGGGCCGTTAGTCTTTTCTGAGGATGGCCCTTGTTACCTTTGCTATCGGATGCGCTCTATGGCTTGCGCCAAGCTGCCAGAGGCAAAATTGGCTCTTGAGCAGTTTCTCAACCGAGAACGGCGTTCTCAACCCCGTCTACGAGAAAATTTACCTATGGGTTATACCTTAGTTGGTAGTTATCTAGCCCTGGACGCATTAAAGATGTTGCTAGGTTTACCAATAGCTACTGATGGGAAATTACTGCATCTGGATTTGATTAGTACACAGTTGACTCATCATGTTGTACTGAAAAAACCCGGTTGTCCCCATTGTTCATCACATCAGGAGAGAACGCGATGAATGCAGTAGTTAGTAGTTCTCGGTGGCGGGATTTGGTCAGCCCCCATACTGGCATTATCCGAGCAATGGAGAGAATCAGCAAGCCATATACAGAGTGTGAACTGCCAGTTATTTGGCAGGCGGAATTAGGGTATTACCAAATTCGCAAACAGATAGAAAATTTACACTTCGGTATCGGCAAGGGTATGACTGATGAGCAGGCTATTTTAGGTGCTGTCGGTGAAGCCTTGGAACGTTACTGTGGAGGAATTGTTGACCGCCGGCGAATAGTAGTGAGTAGCTTTGCAGAATGCGATCGCCTACGGTGGGCAGAATGCCATCGCGCTCTACCTCCTCCCACATTTTACTCTTTTTCTGAACAACAATACTCTGACCCCAATTTTCCTTTTCCGGCATTTGATCCCACAATGCAGACTTCTTGGATTGCTGCTCAGGTACTTGGTAGCAACCAGGAAGTTTTTGTTCCTATGTCGTTAACTTATCTCGATTGGTGCGGGGAACAACCAGGGGATGATATTGTCCCAGCAACTTCTAATGGTATGGCTAGCGGCTCTTCTGTAGAGTTTGCCGCTTACGGTGGTTTGTGCGAGTTGATTGAGCGGGATGCTTTAATCATTACTTGGTTAAATCGCTTACCTGCACCGCGCATACATTTTCAACACCAGCCAGGAATATTAAGGGAAATTGCCCGTAATTACGCCAGATTTGATATTGAGTTAATCGCCTTTGATTTTACCACTGATATTAAAGTACCTGTAGTTGTAGCGATCGCTATTGACCATTCCGGTCAAGGGCCTGCCGTTGTCACTGGTCTGGGATGCCATCTAGATGGTCAAACAGCCCTTCGCAAAGCGATTTTTGAAATTTCTCAAGCCCGCCCTGGTGATCTCGAACGCATGGCTAATGGGGCTGGTGCTAATCTCCATAAATATGAAGATATCCAGAATATGGATGATCACAGTGCTTTTTTCTACTCCTCAGCACGGTTAGGTGAATGGGACTTTTTACTTCAAAATGACCAATCACTTAAAGTTGAAGATTTACCCACCTACACATCTGAATCAGAAGTAGAGAAATTACAAACAGTTGTCAACAGATTAAATTCAGTAGGTATTGAAGCGTATTTAGTCGATATTACCACCCCTGACATTGCATCGGTAGGTTTTCGCGTAGTACGAACTTTAGCTACTGAATTAGTACCTATCTATTTTGGGATTGGACAAGAACCATTAGGTAGTAAGCGTTTATTTGAAGTTCCAGAACGCTTGGGTTACGGTCGCCGGACTGAAGCTGACTTGAATCCTTGCCCTCATCCGATTGCTTAATTGGGGATTGGGGATTGGGGATTGGGGACTGGGGACTGGGGACTGGGATATTGTTACCCCAAGCCCTAATTACGAATTACGTAGCTTGCTTCTCGCTTTGCGAGTATTACGAATTAAACCGGAGTTGCAGCAATGTACAAAGCTAATGAACCTCTGGAATTAACTCTTCTTTATCACTGGAACTCTCCGCCGCCAACAGGTTATGTCAAGCAAGTTCCGGCTACTGAAATGCGGTATATGTCAGAGGCTGCGGTGATTGAACTACCAGCAGTACCACAGGATAACTACCTCACCAATTTATTGAGACAACGCCATTCTGTGCGGGCTTTTCAAGATACCGAGATGCCCTTGATTTCACTAGGGCAGTTACTTGATGCGGCTTGTGGTATCAATGGGTTACATGATGTAGAAGGTCACATCTTTGAAGGGCGTAACTCTCCATCTGCTGGTGGACTCTATCCAATTGAAATGTTTGTATCTATACAGGGAGTAACAGGATTATCTGCGGGATTATATCACTATGAACCCCGTGGTCATGGATTGCATTGGGTGAATGAGTCAGTACCCAGTGATTTTGTAGAACCTCTACTGCATCAGGATTATGTTGCGAATGCCAATGCTTTATTTATCATGACTGGGGTTTTTATGCGATCGCTCCATAAATATAGTACACGGGGCTACCGCTTTATCCTATTTGAAGCTGGTCATCAAGCTCAAAACATCTGCCTCATGGCTGTAGAGTTAGGGCTTGGCAGTCTTTGTCTAGGAGGATTCAACGATACAAGCATCAATCATATTTTAGGTATTGACGGTCAGCGTCATGCAGCACTTTACTGTATTGCTGTTGGTACGGAAAAAAGTTCCTAATCAGGACTTTAGTCCTAATTTTTCTAAGCACTAAAGTCCTTATAAACGACATAATATTTATTCGGGGGAGTATGTCAAAATTATTCAAAGCTTTCTATATATATGCTAGTTATAGATTCATCTATAGTTACCTACAGCCCTGCTTACACAATCGTTCCGACTTACGAGTGCTTTAATCGCTGTACCTACTGCAACTTTCGCACTGACCCCGGTCAAAGTCCCTGGCTGACGTTAGCAGCAGCAGAAGATATCTATAAAAGATTGCAAAATGAGCAAGTCTGTGAAATTCTCATCCTCAGTGGTGAAGTGAGTCCTCGCTCACCCAAGCGTGCAGCATGGTTTCAGAGGATTTATGATTTGTGTGAATTAGCATTAGGAATGGGTTTTTTACCGCATACCAATGCTGGCCTTCTGAGTTTTGCAGAAATGCAACAGCTAAAGAATGTCAATGTATCAATGGGTTTAATGCTAGAACAGTTAACCCCAGCTTTATTAAAGACAGTGCATCGCCACGCACCGAGTAAGTTACCAGAACTCAGACTGCAACAATTAGAATGGGCGGGAGAATTGCAGATTCCCTTTACAACTGGGTTATTGTTGGGAATTGGCGAAACCTCTGATGATTGGTGGGAAACCTTAGCAGCCATAACCCAAATTCATCAACGTTATCGCCACATTCAAGAAGTCATCTTACAACCCCACAGTCCAGGGAATCAGCAAACCTTTGACGCTCCATCTTTTGACCCCCATCAATTACCAGCCGTCATTACCAAAGCACGCCAGATTTTACCGTCGGATATTACAATTCAAATTCCGCCAAATTTAGTGAAAGATGAGCAATGGTTACTAGCTTGTATAGAAGCTGGTGCAAGAGATTTAGGGGGAATCAGTCCAAAAGATGAAGTAAATCCCGATTATCCTCACCTTCAACAAAAAGAATTAAGAGAAATTTTACAGCCTGCGGGGTGGGAATTAGTGCCGCGTTTACCTGTGTATTCCCAGTTTGATAGATGGTTGTCAGGAGAGTTGCAAGGGGCGGTAAATCGGTGCAGAAAATTTGTAAATTTATTGGCAATTCCCTAACTTGTAAGATTTTTCCTACTATTGCTGTCAGAACAGCTACAAAATCATATTAAATATGTTTACTTTTTGTTACAAATAGTTAATAATACTACTCATATACAGAAAAATAAAGCTGTAAACGCTAGTTAAGCGTTGAGCTTGATACTCCTTAAACCCATAGTCAAGGTACACCTATGCCTTTTACCATTGATTCAGCTCGTGGTATTTTTCCCGAAACGCTTGCTGCCGATTTAGTCCCAGCTACCATTGCCCGATTCGGTCAACTGAATGCTGAAGATCAGCTAGCTCTCATCTGGTTTGCTTACTTAGAAATGGGTAAAACAATTACCATTGCTGCGCCAGGAGCGGCAAATATGGTGTTTGCAGAAGCAACACTAAATCAACTGAAGCAAATGTCTTTTCGGGAACAAACTCAGGTGATGTGCGATCTAGCAAACCGTGCTGATACTCCTATTTGTCGTGCCTACGGAATTTGGTCTGCCAACATCAAGCTTGGTTTTTGGTATCAACTGGGACAGTGGATGGAGCAGGGTATTATAGCTCCTATTCCAGAAGGGTATCGCCTATCGGCAAATGCCGCAGCAGTCCTGCAAGCTATTCGCGGTCTAGAGTCTGGACAGCAAATTACCGTCCTGCGTAATTCTGTACTAGATATGGGTTTTGACCCCAATAAGTTGGGCAGCTACACCAAAGTTAGTGAAGCTGTTGCTGTGCCGAAAGACATGGCGGAAAGGATTCCAGTCGCTATTGAAGGTGTTGATAATCCAACCATTCTAAGTTACATGGATAACTTAAATGCCAATGACTTTGATGCGTTGATAGAGCTATTCACCCCCGATGGTGCATTGCAACCTCCCTTTCAAAAACCGATCGCAGGTAAGGATGCAGTCTATCGGTTTTTGAGAGAAGATTGTCAAAACTTGAAGTTGATACCAGAGCGGGGTGTTTCTGAACCCGCAGAGGATGGTTACACTCAAATCAAAGTTACAGGTAAAGTACAAACTCCTTGGTTTGGTGCTGGCGTGGGAATGAACATGGCGTGGAGATTTTTGCTCACTCCTGATAATAAAATCTTTTTCGTAGCGATCGACTTATTGGCATCTCCAAAAGAGTTGCTCAATTTGGTTCGCTAGTACGGGAGTAATTCTCCTTTCATACTGACAAAGAAATACACTTGGAAAATGGGGAGATAGGCTTAATAAGCCTATCTCCCCACTCATCCTAAATCTGTGATCTGATTCAGTAGACTAGACCTGTTGCAAAAGTCCGAAAATGAGATGTGTCATTGTGAACGAAATGTAGAATCTTTGAGATGTTTCGCTTCGCTCAACATGACAGCTTAAGGATGTATGCAAGAGGTACACTATCTACAATCAGGGCATAGCTTTGCTTTGTCCTGTAACGTCTGTATAAAATCTGTAGTTAATATAGGTAAAGATACTCTTGCTAAAAAGAGTGTCTTAAGATAAGCGCATGAAGGTAAACGAAGTTAGTTGGTCTGATTTAGAACAAGAAGTTGCTCACACCGCCTTTCAAACAGCATATGAGCGAGAAATCAACGCCCTGATTCAGGAGGTTCGCGACAACGCGAGTAAGATTCACGAATTAGAAGATATCTGGAGTTTTCATAACTTTCTCAGTGCCAGAAGACACGAGATTGATGGTAAGTACGATTACAACTATTCAGTTCTCGTATTTGTGTTTGCAACTCTGGTGAAACAGGGATGGTTACATTTAGATGAACTGAAGGGACTAGATAAGGAGAAGATTGCTAAGATTGGCTCTCTTTCCCGGATGTAGCTACCAATCATCTTCTGATTGGCGTTCAATTTGGGCGATCGCTAGTTTAGCCAATATTCGCACTACTTCTTGCTGATCCTGAAGCATTGCCTGTAATGGTTCTAAAGCACTGCGATCGCCAATTTTACCCAGGGAATTAATAGCTGCTTTCCTCACATCTAAATCGGTATCTTGAATTGCCAGAATTAAATGGGGAACAGAAGGGGGATAATTCACTTGTCCCAATGCTGATGCAGCTTCTGTACGGATGATCGATTCTGGGTCAGTTAAAGCAGAAACCAGAAGGTTGCAAGATTTTTCGTCTGACTGCTCTTGCGCCACATGACCAAGGGCCCCAATTACAGCACATCGCACATCCAAAGAAGCCGCGTTCAATGCTTGGTAAAGGTAATCTGCTGCTTCCGAGCCAATAAACGCCAACGCCCATGCTGCGTGACCTTTAATATCTTCGGGATGCTCGTTGGATGCCAGAATTTCTAGCAATGCTGGTACAGCCGCTTCTCCTGTTCTGGCTAACGCTCCAGCCGAGGAACTTCTAACTACAGTATCTTCATCATTCAGAAAGGCATGAAGCAAGTTTGGTACAGCACTTGAGTCAGAGATGATTGTGAGTGTTTTAGCCGCAGCCCGCCGCACAACCACATTAGCATGATTAGCCAGAGCCTCAACTAAAAAAGGCGTTGCCGGTTCACCAATTTCACCCAAGGTTTCAGCAAAGCGCAGTCGCACCAATCCACGCGGATCTCCCAACCCCTCCACCAGTTGTTTAAGAACTTTTTGATCTGTAGAGTCGAAGGTTTCTAGTGTAATCTGCTCATTCACCCTCTGAACCAGATCATCATTTTCAGCTTGAACTCGCAGGATTGGATCATCCACTGCTGGAGTTTTGGAGTTGAGCGAGTGACTCATCACAAATTCCCTATCACCTTGATTGTTAAATTATCTAGTTACCATCGGTCAAATTAGACTGACTGCTGCTGGCGGAGTGACTCCAGAGTTGCATCAATTTGGGCTAGCTGAGGTTGCAGACTAGCAAGTGCTTGTGCCTTCATGATTTTAGCGCGTTGTGCCATTGATAAGGTGTCATTAACCAGGCGATCGCGATATTGTTCCAATTCGGCGATCGCTTCGGTCAGTTCTTCCGGGTTGGCTTCATCAATTGAGGTAATTTCTGTACTATCAGCCATATTGGTTGTGTTTCCTAAAAGTAGTTTTTAAATGTTCTTGTTCGATTTTCTCAGATTCAGTTACCAAAATTCAAAATATTACCCTCGAACGAAGTGAAGGGTAAAAATTTAAAAATAAATATTGTCATGAGACGGAGCATTGCTACGTCTCTAATTTTTGGGAAATTAAGCATCACCAGTCTTTGGATCGATCGCCACTACTAGTTCTCGATATCGGCGTGGATCTCCTTCTGCTAACACTTCTCTTTCCTGCCCCTTACGCCCATACAAACCTTCCATAATTCTTTGCCAGTCCATAGAGGACAATGGTGAGGGTTGATTATCTATTGTTTGGGGCTGAGTTGCTGCTTGTAGGTGCTGCTGTGCCATCCAGACACGCCCACGCACTGCCCAACTTTCATCCTTGACAGCCATTTTTTCAAATTGTGACTGGATTTGCGATCGCCACTCTGGGTAAGTCACGGCAACTGCATCAGCCAGGAACTGTAAACCGACTACGGCTGAATAGCGTACTACCCATTCATCATCTTCCTGAGCCACAAATAGCAGGGCATCCATTGCTTCTGCTTGGGCAATTTCTAGGAGTTCATCAGGAAACCAGTGCCACTTCATCATTCCTAAACCCCTAGCAGCCGCCCGCCGGACGCTGAGGGCAAAGTCAGCCGTGGCTGCTCCCAATAAGGTTAATAACCCTCTGGGGTCGCCAATTCCTGCCAAGGCGCGAATTGTCCAAGCTCTGGCGGTGTAGTTATGGTTATCCAGTAGCTGCAAAAGAAACGGTACTGCGGGTTCTCCAAGTTGAATTAACCCATCCACAGCCGCCACTGCTGCACCTGGATTGTTATAGCTCAAAGAGGCAATCAAGGTGGGAATTGCTCCTTCTAAACGAGCTTCTGCCAGGTTTTTTACAGCTTCTTGCAAAAGGAGAGAAGAATCTGCGTCTTCTACTGCACGAATTAGAGTGTCAAGGTAATCAGCCATGAGGGAGAAGGGAAGCGATAAGTTATACCTTTTATATTTTCGCTCTTTCTGCTACAATAGCGCATCCATTAATTTCATTACTTTTATTGCCCCTGGCGATAAATCGGGTGGTGTAGTCTGTAGCAATTGCTTTTCTAGTAAACCCTTGAGGGAAATTAGCTTGAGGCTGTTTTCTGCCAGAGTTTCAGAAATTGCTTCGGCTGCTGGCAAGTACCCAATTGCCCCCAAATCTGCCAACACGGCTCGCCGTAGCTGCAAATCAGGGTGAGCTAGTGCTTGTACGAGGCGATCGCCATACTGATTAGATATTTCAGTTGCTTGAGAGGTTAGCTGGTACATTGCTCGCGCTGCGGCATACTGAATCCGGGGAATGAAGTGATCTAAAAATGTTTCAATCAAGGGAATGGCATCGATTGCCCCCAATGTTCCCAATGCCTCTAGAATGGCATCAAAGGGCTGGGTAAGTTGGGGTGGTTCTGGTGCTGGTAGTGTTCCCGGAACTTGATTATTGAGTAACTCGATCAGCCTAGGAATACAGGATAAGTCTCCTAACATCTCCAGAGATTGGGCTGCGGCTTCCCGAACATAGAAATCAGAGCATTCCAGTGACTTAATTAATGCTGGAACTGCTTGTTTCCCCCCCAATTTGCCTAATGCTCTCGCCGCATTCCGTCGCAGGGGATAGCCACCGGCATTAGTGCGATCGTCGTCGTCTTCTAGGGCTGCAATCAATACATCAATGGCTTCTGGGGCATCCACCCGAAAACGTCCTAACCACCAAGCAGCATATACTCGTAATCCCAAATCTTCACCCTGGAGATTTGCGATCGCCTGCTCTACAGTTAATTGGTTATCATCCCGGATACTAGATTCGTTGTCCATAGGGAAATGAGGGGAGGGAGACAACAATTTAAAATTAAGAATATAAAAAACAATACCCGGAGAAGTAAACAATCACTAACTTCTGTCAGTCATTGCATACCTCTCCGGGTCGAACCATCTGACTAGCTTAATGCGTTGATAGCGTAGTCGATGTAGGAGTTTGCTTCAACAGCAGGATCACCACTCAAACCGTGATTAGCTTTGATATATTTCAGAGCTTCAATATACCAGCTAGGAGATAGATCAAAAGTACGGTTGATTTCAGCAATACCACCGATCAGGTAGTCATCCATTGGGCCTGTACCACCAACAACTAGGCAGTAAGTAACCATGCGGAGGTAGTAGCCGATGTCACGCACGCACTTGTCTTTGCCTGTTTGGGTAGAAGCAAAGTTAGGGCCAGAGGTGCTGGTGGTGTAAGGATATTTGCTGTATACAGCATTAGCAGCACCAGAAGCTAGACTGGAAGCTTTTTCGCTCAATCCTTTTGCAGCTTCTAAGCTTGCTTTAGCTTGGCGGAAACGACCAAATGCGGTTTGAATTTCGGTGGAGCTAAGGAAGCGTCCTTGGGAATCAGCAGCTGCTACTGCTTCGGTCAAAGGGGTTTTCATGTCAGATTTTCTCCCAATAATCTTGTTTGATGAAATGGCTTTTAGCAATCGGTTCAGCTATCTGAAGCTGATGAAAAAAAATCAATAAATAGCTGATTAGGAAACCGCAGAAGCAGCTTTGTCAAAATAGCTTGCTACTTCAGACATCAAGCTGGCACAGTCGCCTCTGGTGATGCCATTGGTATCGCCAGCGATCGCCACAGCAGCATCTTTCATCTTTTGAACGCCAACTGCTACAGAAGCACCGGGAGTTCCTAGAGCCAAGTATGTTTCTCTTAGACCGTTGAGGCAGCGATCGTCTAGAATGCTTGCATCGCCAGCGAAAATAGCGTAGGTGATGTAGCGTAAGATGATTTCCATGTCGCGCAGACAAGCAGCCATCCGACGGCTAGTGTAAGCATTTCCACCAGGAGCAATCAACTGGGGCTGCTCTGCAAACAGAGAACGAGCTGCATTTGCCACAATTGTGGATGAATTGCTGGTAATACGGTTCACAACATCCATGCGCTTGTTGCCATCAGACACCATTGCACTCAAGGCATCTAGTTGAGAAGAACTTAGGTATTCACCCCGTGCATCAGCCTGGGAGACAACCTTTGCAAATGCGTCGAACATAAACTCAATCTCCTAATGTGTTTAAGTTGCGGACAATTTAGGTCAAAACAAAATCCGGTTAATTTAGGCGAAACAAGTCCTAAACAGCCGAAAAAGCATAGAACAGTGACCTGCGAGATGCGTTCCTTCCTTCCCACAAGGAAGCTTGGAAACTTTTACAGTTCTTAATAATTCAAGAACTTGACTCATCAGGCAACCAAACAAGTTGCACCTGTTTTGTCTATATTTTTGTTTATACTATGTCGTTGGATCGTTATTTATTACAAATTATCAAGAAGTTTTTACAATGCTGGAAAAACTTAACTGGTGAGGAATGCAATTACAGATGCAAAGGCAGATTCCATATACATCTTGCACAAAAGTAACTTTTATTTTCCAGGGTTTACATTCCAGAAAAATATTAACACGATTGTAAATAAAAGTTACAAATTATGATTTTTGCTTAATTCCAGATGAGGAAATGCCAAAAAAACCCAATTCATAATTCGCAATAAAAGGCGAGGAAGAAAAGAAGAAATTTGTCACCTGTCACCTGTCACCTGTCACCTATCACCTATCACCTATCACCTATCACCTATCACCTATCACCTATCACCTATCACCTAGTTGCCGCTAACTTTCGTTCCAGGTCGAATAAAAAGCCGTGGATATATTCTTCTGTCCACTCAGAACCGTAAAAACGGGTAAACATTCCCCGTGCTGGGTCTTTTTCAGCCCGGTAGTGCAGATAGCGCAGTTGAGCTTCCTGAATATCTGCTCTTTGTCGGGAGTCGGTTATAGGTTCTGCTTGATCAACAAAATCCAGGTATGCCTGGAGATAGTCCTTAAAGGCTGCAAACACATGGGTTTCCACAACCTCAGTTTGCTGGGTTCGCGTCCAGAGAAACGCGGGTGAGAAAAAGGGCTGGGCTTCTTCAGGAAAGTCTCCTCCCCAGGGTAAATGCTGCTGATATGTCTGAAAAATTGGCAGAATGGGCTGGGTATACTTTGCCTGATACTCTAAATTATCCCGAAATAGGGGTTGCATATCCAAGGCGATTAGGTGTCCTCCCGGCAAGGTAACTAAATCTGCTCCAAAAAAGGGCAGGTCATAGTTGAGGTGCGGGAAAATCACAAAATTTAACACTTGCAGCGAGTTACCCCCCTGGACATGGGCGGCTCGAATTTGCCGGAGTTTGGGAGATTGATAGGCGTAGCTGGTGGTTAAAACTTCTTCTTGATGTTTGCCTTTACCCACCGTTGCTTGCTTTGACTCAAACCCCACGGGAATTGGGTAAGGCTGCAAGTCTAGACGTTCGTGCAAAAGCGCGATCGCATAATCCAAAAATGGCTGATAGAGAGTCACGTCGCTGCGCTCCAAATTCAAAATTCAAAATTCAAAATTCAAAAATATTGCCCCCTGCCCCCTGCCCCCTGCCCCCTGCCTCTTATCAACTGCTCTATTTTTTGGCTGCCTTAGTCGCTAACGGTACAGCATCCTCAAACAGAAATTCATGCAAAAACCGCTCTGACCATTCATGTCCAAAATAGCTACTAAACAACCCAGAGGCTGGGTCACGTTCGGCACTGTATTGGTCGTAATCTTTTTGGGCTTTGATGATCCGTTGAATGTCTGACTGATCACTCAAGGGTTTGGCTTCTGCGAGCATCTGCCAGTACAGATTTAAATAATCTTTGAATGCCTCAAACACCCGTGTTTTCACAGTTTCTGCATCGGTTTTGGCGAACAACAGGTATTTTGAAAAATATTGATTAGCATCATAAAATTTCATTTCCAGGTCTTGCGCTAGGTCTGGATACTTCTGATGTAATGTCTGCAAAGGGTGGATGTACTTTCTTAGGTAAGCTTCATCCTGAAATAAAGGCTGGAAATCCATCACAATCAGATTTTTGATCTGACCGAAAGAGAGAAAATCGATACCAAGTAAGGGTAACTCGTAGTAGTGATTAGGATAAATTACACTATTAAGAATCTGGGCGCTTGCGCCTGCATCAATGTAAGTATAGCGGATTTTCCGATACTCAGGACATTGATAGCACCAGCTCTGAATGGTAGCGGGATTTCTACCGCGATCGCTCACCTGACACTCTAGTCCTGCCGGAATTGGGCGACTCTGCAATTTAAACCTTTGAAATAGGGATTGTTCCAGATGCTCAAGGAAGCACTTATACATAAGATTTATAGACTCATCTGCCTTAATCTCTGAGAATACGGGATTTGTTAACAAAGAGTCTCAAATAAGTTAAACAAAGTAACGATCCTTAACGTGATAACGCCAATTTTTAAATTAGTGCTTTTATGATTTCTACTCAGCAAGTAATTTATTGTATCAATCCCAACTGCGATCGCCCGATTAATGCTGTGGGTGATCTTGTTTGTGCCAATTGTCAAACACCTTTGGTTTACCGTTATCTCTGGGCTACTGGCTCATTAGCAGCTAAGATTACGCCAGGTATAAAGGTAGCAGATAGATATGAAGCGATCGCACCTCAAGTTTGGCTAGACACTCAGCCGGGATTTTCGCCAGATGTCCCCAAGAAATTACCACCAGTAATTATCCCCTATCTCCGTCTATACCCAGAGCGTTTACATCTCCCCCAAGTCTATGGATTTGTTCCCTCTTGGGAAGCAGGTGAAGATGATATTCTCTTACTGGAAAATGTCCCCATAGACGAACAAGGACATCTCTACCCATCTCTTACCGATGCTTGGAAACAAGCAACAGCCGTCAGACAAGTTTACTGGCTTTGGCAAATTCTCCAACTTTGGAAAACTCTATCAGAACTAGGACTTGGGCAAAGTCTATTGATTTCAGAGAACCTGCGAGTTCAGGGTTGGTGTGTGCGACTGTTAGAACTCCACGCTACACCTACAGAAAAACCTATTTTTCGAGATTTAGCCCATATTTGGCAGCCTCTAGCGGCATCTGCCAAAATTCCAGTCGCCGGAGAATTAAGTAACATTGTCCAGCAAATGAATAACTCTGAGGTAGAGTTTCACACTATTGCTACTCAACTCAATGCCTTATTACTCTCAACCGCAGGAGAATTACCCTTGACTCTCCAGGTGGTAGGTGCGACAGATACAGGAATGCAACTTACACAAAATGAAGATACTTGCTTTCCTCATAGCCTGGATAATTCAGACGATTCATTACTATCAAATCTGTCGATTGTTTGCGATGGTATTGGCGGACATCAAGGCGGCGAGGTTGCTAGTCAACTAGCAGTGCAGTCCTTAAAATTACAAATGCGTGCTTTATTAGCAGAGGTAGCACAACAGCCGCAAATAGTACCACCCAACTTGTTCCAGGAACAACTAGAGGCGTGCTTGCGGGTAGTAAATAACGTCATTAGCTACCGCAATGACGAACAAAAACGCCAAGGTAAAGAACGGATGGCGACAACTCTTGTGATGGCTGTACAAGTGCCGCAACGAGTGTTAACAGCATCTGGTTGGCAGTCCAATAATGCCCATGAACTGTACTTGGTGAATGTTGGTGATAGCCGCGCTTACTGGATAACTCATGAATATTGTCAACAATTGACAGTAGATGATGATGTCGCTACTAGAGAAGTTCGTTCGGCACGGTGCTTGTATCATCAAGCACTCCAAAGACCAGATGCTCATGCCCTCACTCAAGCCTTGGGAAGTAGAGATGCTGATTCTCTACGTTTTGGGGTTAAACGCTTGATTTTAGAGGAAGATGGCATATTATTACTGTGTTCTGATGGTTTAAGTGATAACAATTGGGTAGAAAAATCTTGGCAGCATTACGCAGTACCTATATTAAAAGGTGAAATGGCGATCGCAGATGCTGTTAGTCAATGGATTGATTTAGCCAATACAGAAAATGGTCATGATAATATCTCAGTGGTGCTGACCCTCTGTCGTCTCAGTAAAGATTATTTAGTGCCGATTCCTAAAACGCAGCCTCTAGCAGAGATTCCCAAAGAATTAGAACCACCAGAAATAGAAGAATCTTTTTTGGCAGAAATAGAAGAATCTGCTTTGGCAGAAATAGAACCTGAATCTACCTTGACAGAAAGTTCTCAAGCCCTGTTAGATTTAGAACTCACAGAAGAACCCAGCCCACCCCCACCCATAAAACCAAGCCGTCGGCGTAAATCTTTGTTAGTGCTAGGAAGTGTATTAGCCTTGCTAGTGGGGAGTACCAGTATAGGATTATTGGCTTTGTGGCAACTCTCTCCACAAACTTGGCAACAAATGTGTCAAAAATTACCCCAACAAGTCAAGCAATTGTGTCCACCACAGTATTAACAAATAGAGGTAGATAAATGATTCAGTCGCTACCAATTCCTATTAATGTTGACCAGTTTCTAGACTGGTATCCTGGTAATTCAACACAGTTTCGTTACGAACTTCATCATGGATTTATCAAACAAATGCCACCACCAACAGGTGATCATGAATTAGTTATCTCATTCTTGATCAAGCAAATTTTGCTAGAGTGCGCCCGTCTTTCAAAGCCTTATGAAATTCCTAAAATGGGGTTTGTTCAATCAACTGACAGTGAATTTGCTTTCTTACCTGACGTGGTGTTGTTGAATCGCTTTAACCTAGTCAACGAGTCATTATGGAGAAATAAATCAACCGTTAGTCAAGCATCATCAATCCCATTAGTTATAGAGGTTGTCAGCACAAACTGGCGTGATGATTACTTTACTAAGCTTGGTCAATATGTTCGCGTAGCGTCTCGAAGAGAAGCTATTGGCATCCCAGAATACTGGATTGTAGATTATGCGGCTTTGGGTGGTAGAAAATTCATTGGTAATCCTAAACAACCAACTATCTCGATTTACTCATTAGTTGAAGGGGAATACCAAGTTAAGCAATTCCAAAACGGCGATCGCATTGAATCGCTAACTTTTCCAGACTTAGCTCTAACTGCTGAACAGATTTTTCAATCTGCCAGTCTACTGACATAGAGACGGCCGAGCAAGATGCTCCATTAAGATAGAATACCGATATTGTTGTAGAATTGAATTTACCGTTAAAGCGTAAATCAATAACAAAGCGGGTTTTTCCTGGCACATTTGCCTATCTATCCTCAAAAAAGTGCTTCTCAGAGAGGAAGAAAAGCTGTTGTCAGTTTCCTTGGCTCAAAACTGCTTCTTAGCGACAAGTGCCGTATTTACGGGTAGACGCGAAAGTGTTTATGCAGTTAACGCTTAATTGCGATTAGGGACAAGGAAATACAGGACATTGACCCATAAACCTGTTAACACATTATAGGTCTAATCAGGATTTCTGATGTTAGTGACTAAATTACACTCAAAGCCTGCACGGGCAGGCTTTGTTTATATAGCAGGTACAGAAGCATGAAATAGAACATCTGTGAAGATGTGTACTATTGAAAGTCACTGTTGTCAACAGTCTATTTGTAAAAAGCTAGTTAGTTCAGTGAGGGTTAGCCGTGGAGACACTTGTGGAACAGCAAAAGCAAGGTGTAAAGGTTGATATGAAAGTAGGCGATCGCATTCGTGTTAAAGATTCAGTGGTAGTGTACCATCATCCTGAACATCGCGGTGAAGCTTTTGACATCAAAGGCATAGAAGGCGAGATTGTGGATATTGTTACCCAATGGCAAGGTAGACCTGTTAGTGCTAACTTGCCGTTGTTAGTCCAAGTTACTAAAAAATTTAAAGTCCATTTACGAGAAAACGAAGTAGAAATCATTTAAATCAATTATGAGCGGCGAAACCACCTCAAAATATTCACTTCGCCGCGCATTTTTTTCAGGTCTTGACGATTTTGTTCGGCAGTTACAGAGTACCACTCACAATAACGCTGAAACTCTAGGCGTGTTTGCACTTCATGATAAAACTGCTTAGTTGTTTGGTATGCAGCGAAACCTTCCTCAACTTGGGGTGGAAGGCCAGGTAAGATGTGCGGGAGGTGTTGAGACATGATTGGGGACTGGGGACTGGGGACTGGGGATTGGGGATTTTAAAAAGAGATCAGAAAAACAGAATTACGAATTACGTTAGCGTAGCGGGACGTTAGTCCATTACGAATTACGAATTACAAATTACACCCATCCGCGTATCGAATAAACAAAACTACCAATGTATTCTTTGAGTGCGCTAGTGAATTGGTGTAAGTTGTCGGTATTCGGTAATAAATTTAGGATAGCGGCTTTAGGAGAACTAGTTAGTTCTTGTAATTCCCCTTGAGTAACCAGAAAGTCTGTTGGTGCGGGGATAGCATCAATACCTTGACGCTGAAAAATTTTAAGCGATCGCGGCATATGTAATGCTGAAGTTACCAAAAGTATCTGACGAATACCGCGAGATTCTAGAATTTTTTTGACATTGACAGCATTTTCATAGGTATTCAGAGAGTCTGGTTCTTGAATCAGTACCTCAGACGGAATACCGATAGATGTGAGAATATCCGCCATATCAGCTGATTCTGATGAACCACTACCGCGCCAATCAATACGTCCGCCACTGAGTACGATTATAGGAGCTTTTTTTTTGGCGATATAGTTGAGCCGCATAAATTACGCGATCGCCTTGTTCACTCAAATCAACTGTTGGTCTAGGCGGAAAGGCTGATTTAGTTGCACCACCCAGCACTACAATTGCTTCAGCCGTTGGTAATTGTGCAGGTGGGATGTTTTGCCATTCTAGCGATCGCACCAGAGACTTAGCCACCCAAGCATTACTACACAATAATAATAAAATTAACGCCCAGGAGATAGCTACAGCCGCGATACGCGGTCTTTTCCGCAAAGTGAATAAGGCTACTACTAGGCTTACACAAGCTAGTCCTAAAGGGTAAAAAAATAGCGGTAGTAATTTAGAAAGATATAAAAACATATTGGGGGAAGGGAACAGGTTACAGGTGACAGGTTACAGAGGAGATTTTATCCCAATCCCCAATCCCTACTTATTCCAAAACTTAAAACTAAAACTACCGGGTGTCCGACGGTAACGACGGCTTGGCCTTCTTGTTTGCTGTCTTGTGATTCTACTGGTAGATTGTTCACCTTCTACATCTTCTAAAATTTCAACTGGTAATTGAGTTCTGGTTTCTTCTTTACTTCTCCACCAAGCAATAATCCAACCTCCACCTACAGCACCTATACCACCTAGTAAGATGCTCATGAGTGCTGGATATCCTAATAAGCCCAAACCTAGCAAGAAAAATAACCAGTATTTTAACCCGGCATCAATGCCATCAGAGGAGGGTACAGTGGGAGGCTGAGGACTATTTTTATTAGCACTAGTAAACCAACCTAAAATGAACCAACCGAGAATACCGAGAAAAATGCTTAGGGATATAGGTGTTCCCGTCGTGTTCAATATAAATATTATGAATGCCCCAAATATGATTTGAGATAATGACTCAGGGGAGAAATTGAATAAGTTGTTATTGTTTTGCGCCATGAGATAGGGGTGTAGGGGTTTAGGGGTGTAGGGGTGTAGGGGAAATTTACCCATACACCCTTTTCTTCATGAATGGGCTATTAGTTAATTACTTTTGACAATTGTGTTTGTGATGGCTGTGTTGTGTCCCAAATCTGCACGTAGGGTTTTTCAGTATCAGTAAAGGGTTCTGTTTGCTTGAGTTGCGAAGCTAATAAATCAACTGTTGCATCAGCAATATCACCAGTACGGTTGACAAGACGCTCTCGTACTACTTCTAAAGGTGCTGTACAGTAAATAATTTGCAGGGGTAGTTGGTGTTTTTGAGCTTGAGCGATCGCTTCCTGTCTAAGTTCTTGTTTATCATACTTAGCATCTAAAATTACGGTGTAACCTTGATTAGCTAGTATAATCCCCAAATTTAACAACCGCGCATAAGTTTTCTGGGTCATTTCCGGCGTATATAAATCATCGCCTCCACGTTCATACAGGGGAATTCCTCCCAAGTGTTTCCTGACTGCATCTGAACGTAGATGAATTGCTCCGGTTTGTCGCGCTAAATATTTGGCTGTCGTACTCTTTCCAGAACCAGACAAACCCGACATTAAAATTAGTTTTCCTTGTTTGGGTTTAGTATATTCCCAAGCAAGTTTGTAGTATTGCGCTGCTGTTTTACTTGCTTCTTC
This sequence comes from Nostoc sp. UHCC 0870, assembly GCF_022063185.1. Taxonomy (NCBI): domain Bacteria; kingdom Bacillati; phylum Cyanobacteriota; class Cyanophyceae; order Nostocales; family Nostocaceae; genus Nostoc; species Nostoc sp. UHCC 0870. The sequence continues at coordinate 4,468,229 of NZ_CP091913.1, forward strand.
TTTGACTGTTGCAGGTACACTGGGGTCATCTAACAAAAATGATGTCACCTTAGCTCGCACATAAGACTGACGATTTAAATATATAGGTAATACCTCTAATCCCTCCCAATCGCCAGTCTGCTCTACATAAGTATTAAGATAGGCATTACTCAAATCAGGACGTTGCTGTGCTTCCAGATCCATCACCGCATAAGCAATATCAAACATCACATCGACAAAGCGAAACGGTTCGTTAAACTCAATACAATCGAACAGCAAAATTTTATCTTGCCATAGACAAATATTTCTCAGGTGTAAGTCGCCGTGACACTCTCGAATATAGTCATTTTGGATGCGACGCTGAAATAACTCTTGTCGTTCTGCAAAGAAACGCTCAGTGTAAGCTTTAGTTTCGTCAAACTGCGCCTGAGTTTGAGGTCCACCGATGTATTTTGCGGTTTGTTCGTAATTCTCATCAAACGCAGCTCTGATTTGAGATACTTCCCCAAAACTACGGATGTAATCATTTGTCTCAGTTTTGACGTGGTATTGAGCTACTACCCGTCCTAATTCTTCTAAATCGGTTTCTTTTAACTTATCGTCTGCAAACAGTGAACTAAGTAGAGTCTCTTGGGGAAACTGACGCATTTTTACTGTGTATTCAACAGGATCACCCGTTCCTCCTAGAATGTGTTGCTCACCCTCCAAAGTTATAGGTAACACTTCCAAATACAGTTCAGCTGCTCCTCGTTTATTTAAGCGCAACTCTTCCTGACAAAAATGCTGGCGTTTCTCCAGGGTGGAGAAATCCAAAAAACCAAAATTGACTGGTTTTTTCAATTTATAGGCATAGTCACCAGTCAGCAATACATAAGAAACGTGGGTTTGAATTAATTGAATCGGTTCTTGTACAGGATGGGGATAGAATCCCGGCTGTAACATTTGTTGAATTAAGGCTGGAAGAGTTATTTCGGACATAAAAATTTTGGCTGAGTAATTTGTCAAGCTAATTTTGATGGTTTGTAGTAAGCACTTTAGTGCTTAAAAAAATCAGGACTAAAGTCCTTACTACAAACTGGCTTACTTATGGATTGAAACTTTAAGCAACTATTAGATAATTACAGAAAAAGTGAAGAAAGCCAAACAACAAAAAACCAGGGTTTTATCCCTGGTTTTATCAGTAATTATTACAAACTTTAGATGGCAAGTTAAGACAAATTTTGCCACTCACGGCCTTAGCCTTTAGCAGTTGCAAAAAAGCTGATGTGGTAAGGATTACCTTTTGCTGGATGTATCTGAACTTCTCTAAGTACAGTTTTACCAGTCCATTGCAATTCAGGGATACTGAGTTCAATTTCCGTTTTGTTAACAGCAGCTGCTTTCAGTAGACGTTCTACGATTTTGGCATCAACTACTAAAGAAATTGATTCTCTAGCATTGTGACCGTATAAGTTAGCAGGGATAAGTCCAGAACGGCGTAAAGCTTTAGGTTTGCTTCCTTCGGGTCTGGGTTTAGATTCGACAGTCAGAGCCATAAAATTTATCAGTTGTTATTTGTTATTTGTTAGTTGTCAATGGTCAATGGTCAAAAAACTTGAGACTCATGACTCATTACTCATGACTCACTACTCACTACTCAGCACTCAGCACTCAGCACTCAGCACTGACTAAGCACTTAGCAAAGAAGCTGGAGTACCATCGGGGTGAAGTAAGGCGCGTTTTGGCCCGTGAATTGGGTCTTCTACAATTATGGTTTGATCGCGGCTAGCACCTAAAGAGACGATCGCGATCGGGACTTCCATCAATTCTGCTAAGAATTTCAGATAGTCCAGTGCTTGCGGTGGCAAGTCTTCCAGGGTACGGCATTCGGTTGTTGGCACTTGCCAGCCTGGTAAGGTTTTGTAAATGGGACGACACCGTGCAAAAGTCCTAGAACTAGTGGGGAAGTGTTCAGATCGTTCGCCATCTATTTCATAGGCGACACAGACTTGAATTTCCTCTAACTCGTCGAGAACATCTAGTTTGGTAATCGCCATACAGTCCATACCGTTAATTCGCACGGCATAGCGACCGATAACGGCATCAAACCAGCCACAACGCCGTTTACGTCCGGTAGTTGTGCCAAATTCTGCCCCGCGATCGCACAGTAACTCACCTAACTCACCGTGCAACTCGGTAGGAAATGGGCCTTCCCCAACTCGTGTGGTGTAGGCTTTAGAAACCCCAATCACCCGGTCTATCATTGTCGGGCCTAACCCTGTGCCAACACAAGCCCCCCCAGCTACAGGGTTTGAGGAAGTGACATAAGGATAAGTTCCATGATCTAAATCTAGGAGAGTACCTTGCGCTCCTTCAAATAATATGTTAAGCCGCCGTTGCACTGCATCATATATCTTCAGCGAGGTGTCAACAACGTAAGGCCGCAGACGTTCTGCATAACCTAGATACTCTTCAATTACCTGCTGTGGATCTAAAGGTGGTAGGTTATACAGCTTTTCTAAAATAAGGTTTTTATTATTAATTGCCCATTCCAACTCGTCGCGCAGGGCATTTTCATCCATCAAGTCTAGTATCCTAATCCCTGTACGCTCTGATTTATCAGCGTAAGTAGGGCCAATCCCTCGACCAGTCGTGCCAATCTTATGGCTTCCCCGTCGTTCTTCTGATGCCTGATCTATTAATCGATGGTAGGGCATCGTAACGTGGGCTGTCTCAGAAATGAGCAGATTTTTAGTAGAAATATTTAAAGTTTCTAATTGGTCGAGTTCTTTGATCAAAACCTGTGGATCGATGACCGTACCACAGCCGATGACGCACTTAGTTTCTGGGTACAAAATACCAGAGGGAATCAGGTGCAGTTTAAAGGTCTGACCTTTGACTACAATAGTATGTCCAGCATTCACACCCCCTTGGTAACGTACTACCACATCTGCGGAGCGGCTGAGTAAGTCAGTTATTTTACCTTTTCCTTCATCGCCCCATTGGGCGCCTATAACAATGACGTTAGCCAAGCTTTTATTATTGAGGTAAAGTTTCCACAAAGAACCATTATCAACATATTTTGCAAGATTTGTCAATGGGAATTAGGAATTGGGCATATTCAATGAGTGGATTTTGGATTGGGATCTCAATACCAAAATCCAAAATTCCTCTGTCACCTGTCACCTGTCACCTGTCACCTGTCCCCTGTCCCCTGTCCCCTGTCCCCTGTCCCCTGTCCCCTGTCCCCTGTCCCCTGTCCCCTACTCTGAACGAATTGACACAATCTTCATTGCAGTACAGAGGGTTTTTCTCAGTATATTTGTTAATATTATTAAACTTTTTATAGACAAAGTATCACTATGGCATTATATGCTGAGTTGCACAGACACTTGGGAGGCTCTGTTGTCCCCCGTGTCTTATGGCGTTATTTTGAGCGACATTCATCAGAGTTAATTTCCCGTTTTAGCAATTATCCAGAATTTGAAGACTTTTACACTCGTCCGCGCAATACTCTAGACGAATATCTAGAGTTGCATACTTTAGTAGAAAGTGTACAAACCGCAGAGACGTTACCGTACTTTATCTCTCGCCTAGTGCGGGGTGCTTATATTTTTGAAAATTTGGCTTATCTGGAACTCCGTTATACTCCCTATTTGCGGACACCAGAGCATTTGAGTCAGTCCCAGCGAATTGACAAGATGACGGAAATTGTGGAAGTAGTGGGAAAAGCCAGCCACTTGCCAGAATATCCAATTGTGACTAGCCAAATTCTCTGTATGCACTCGCGGCTACCCTATGAAGTGAATAAGGCGATTGTTGATTTAGCCGCGCAAAACAGACAATATATTTGTGCGATTGACGTAGCTGGAGGTGATAGTCACTATGCCGATCGCCTGACAGAATTGATTAGTCTATATGATTATGCGCGATCGCTGGGAATTAACACCACAGGACACCTGTATGAAACTACAGATGGCTGTTATCCAGAATTGTTACCTTACCTTTTGCGAATTGGTCACGGTATCCAAATTCCCCTATTGTATCCAGAGTTACTTCCAGAAGTGGCAAGACGTAGGCAGTGTTTGGAGGTTTGCCCCACAACTTACCTAAAAACAGGTACTTTACAAGATATCCGTCAACTTAAGTTAGTGTTTGACCGTTGTTTTGAGGCTGGGGTAGACATAGCTATTTGTACAGATAATGCTGGACTGCATAATGTTCGTTTGCCATTTGAGTATGAAAATCTTTTAACTTACGACATTATCAATTTTGAACAGCTGCAAGCCTGTCAGGATGCAGCTTTTCGTCACGCCTTTGCTTGGCCTTATGCTCAACGTCCAGCATCTCTGTTGAACGGTTTGTTAAAACCTGAACCTGTCAAGGCTTTGGCAAATTAGAGCTTTACTTAAGTAGCCAAATTGTTAGCTAAATCTGCTTAAAGATATCTAAAAAAAGTAGCGTTAAGCGCTGTAAAATCATAGTATGTCCGAAAACCAAGGACGCACAAACCAATCAGCCTTTTCGTTGAAAAACAAAAAGTAAGGTCGGCTTGACCTGAACTTAACGCCTGTGGACAAGAAGTAGCCTTCTACCTTGGAAGAAGCAGGAAGAAATCACTAAACCTAGTTTCACTAAGTTTAGGTAAGTATTTCAGAGCAGGCTACATAGAAACAGCCTCGTCTGAATTCCACCCAGTACCCAGACAAAATTCATCCACCCAAGAAGCCAGATTACTGGCATTAGTATGGGGTCTAGGATTAAATTTGTTCGCTGGTGCGGGTGGTTGTTTATGCACATATTGCCCGTTTTGGGAAATTTCCGTTACCATTTTTGACGATATTAATGTCTTGGGTGTACCGGGAACTTCAGTAGTGATTTCTAGTGAACTGACTACTTTTCCATTGCGGGGTTTGGTGCTAGTTAATGACAGGGATGTTAAAGATTTGTCTTTTTTCGGTACTTCCAGAGTGATAGCGAATAACTGTCCTCGTTGAGAGGATGATTTGTGGATAGTAGACTTTATATTCATTTTGGCAGTAGTTGCGATCGCTCTTCCAGATGTCCTGACTTCTGTGGCGATCGCTGGCAAAACTTCCACATGATGTGAACTTGGCATTACTACCAACTTTTCCAAAGTATGTACATTGGTTAGCGTCTGGGGAACATCCTGAACCGTGAGTGCAAATGATGTTACTGGTTGCTCCTCTGGATATTCTGGTTCGACTTTGGTGAGAGCCAAATTCATCTGTGATTTGATTAAGCCCAACTCTTTGTCAGGATTAAAATTTAAACCCAAAGCTGCAACTATCTCATCAGGATTGTTATTCAGTTCCATCACAAAAGCTAGAATCTGATCAAATTCTGGCTCTAAAACAGACAGTGTTGCCAAAATAAACCCAGAGGAAGGCCGGCGTAAACCATCATAGGCAGCCCAAACTCTCAATTTGACTAACCAAGGACGATTTTGCTCATAATAATCTAGCCACTTCATTTTTAAGGATTGACGCAGCTCCTGAATATTCATCGGATGCCTCGCTTGAGTCAACAATAGTGCAGAACTGTTATCAGTTAACAGTTACCAGTTATCAGTTATCAGTGCAAGGAAAACCCGATAACTGATAACTGAATTAATTGCGTTAGCGTAGCGGGACGTTAGTCCATTGCGTTAGCGTAGCGGGCGTTAGCCCATTGCAAATTGCGAATTGCGAATTGCGAATTGCGAATTGCGAATTAGTTTTATCCCTGGGGATGAAACCGATAATAGAGCATCTTTTGAACTCTGTGACCACCTAATAAATGCTTTTCGATAACTAGAGGTACTTCATGGGGTTGAACGCCGCTATACCAAACCATATCAGGTAACACCAACACTATCGGCCCATTACCACACTGTCCTAAACAACTGCTAGCTGTCACCGTCACTTCCGCAACTGGTAAAGCCGCAAAAGCCGCTAATACTTCCTTTGCACCTTGTTTTTTACAGGTGCGATTTTGGCAAACTCTCACACATCTATGAATAGAGGGTGTTTCTGTAGCTGGGGAGTTAAATTCTTGAATGAAATTGGACATAGGTAATGTTTCCCACCCTGCAAAAAACTTAGTTAATAGTCAAAAGTCCATAGTCTAAAGTCAGAATGACTACCAAGTAGAACGACTTGAAAAAACCAAACTATGTTAAGTAATGTAAAAAGACTAGGATGGAGTTCGTAGTAAGGACTTTAGTCCTTTTTTGTTCCCTGCGGGACGCTCCGCGTTCGCGCAGCGTCTGTCTACGACACGCTCCGCGAACGGAGAGAACGCAGAGAGAACTAAAGTTCTCACTACAAACCTTTAATTAATTACCCTGTTCTACTTAATGACTAATCCACAGACAGTCCTTTAGATGCTAGCCATTCACGGTTAAATATTCGCGACTGATAGCGAGAACCACTATCACATAATATGGTGACAATGGTATGTCCAGGGCCTAACTGCTTGGCTAGCGCGACGGCTGCGCCTACATTGATACCCGTTGAACCACCCATTAATAAACCATCTTGTCGCAATAGCTGGTAAACCACTCGCAAGGCTTCTTTGTCATCTATTTGGATCGCATCATCAGCTGGTGCGCCTTCCATGTTAGCTGTAATGCGGCTATTACCAATGCCTTCGGTGATAGAATTACCTTCTATTGTGATTTGACCTGTTTTGATGTAGCTGTACAATCCGCTACCCATTGGGTCAGCAACTACACATTTAATTGCGGGATTTTGTTCTTTCAGGTACATGGACACACCCGCAAATGTTCCACCAGTACCAGTTGCAGCCACCCAGCCATCAACTTTACCGTCAGTTTGCGCCCAGATTTCTACCCCTGTAGTTTCGTAGTGAGCGCGACGGTTAGCTAAATTATCAAATTGATTTGCCCAGATAGCATTATCCATCTCAGCCGCAATTCTACCAGATAGCTTGACGTAGTTATTAGGGTCTTTGTAGGGTACAGCCGGAACGGGACGAACTTCTGCACCCAAGGCTGTGAGCGCGTCTATTTTTTCTTGTGACTGGGTGTTAGGGATGATAATTAAGCATTTGTAGCCTTTAGCATTGCAAATATGTGCCAGTCCAATCCCCGTATTACCAGCCGTTCCTTCGACGACAGTACCACCCGGTTTGAGTAACCCTTTTTCTTCTGCATCTTGAATGATGTAAAGTGCAGCACGGTCTTTAACTGAACCCCCAGGATTCAGAAATTCTGCTTTAGCGAGGATTTCACACCCTGTTTCTTCACTGAAGCTATTTAAACGAATCAGTGGGGTATTGCCAACAGTGCCTATGAAACCATTTTTGATATCCATTGTCATTTTATTTTAGTTCTCACCTATAAAAATTGTGGCTCATCGCGGTGGTATGTATACACTGATTTTAATTTGTAAAGCGATCGCCTACAGTGGGCGAGTACGCCATACGCGATCGCCACCAAAATTTCTCTTCTCTTAACTCTTTGCGCCTCTGCGTGAAACAAATTTATCCATAATTTCCGCAAAGCAAGCCTAAGCTGTGGGATCTATTTTTTGAAGACAATTTAAAACCGCCCAAATCAAAATAGTAAATTCACTGGGGTTTTTAAGCAATTACGTAAGTTAATATACATACAATTCATAAGTAACAATATCATCCTCAATGGGGTGGACATCAATGACATCTCAAAATAATCGCCATCATGAACTAGAACAACGGGAACGAATACTGCGAGAGAAGGAAGTAGAATTACGACTCCGAGAAATGGAACAACAAATGTCTACTAATGACGCGCCATTTCATAAAACAATGAAACACCAAGCAGAAAATTCTTCCAAACCCTGGATGAAAAAAGTAATTCTTGGTGGTAAATTATTTGCTCTTGGTGTGGCGGCGTTAGTTGCGGTAAGAGTAGCATCAGTTTTGGCCGGATTTGTCATTATGGCAGTTCTGGCTTGGGTAGCTTACAAGCTATTTTTTGAAAATCGCAAAAAATCATCTTGAATTAAGGGATAAATGTAATGGTTAGTCAAGTAGGAACTGATAAATTTATTCAAGACTTAGAACGTGTTTCTCAGGTACGTTCCGAAATGGCAGTGTGTTTACAAAATTTATCTGAGACCATTAATAAAGCTGAATTAGAGGGAGAATCAATCTCAGGAAAACTCAGTTTAGGAAGGGATTTAGAAGATATTAATGTAGCTAGTAATAATCTCAAAAAAGGTGTGTTTCGCCTGTTAGTTCTAGGGGATATGAAGCGAGGAAAAAGCACCTTTCTTAATGCGTTAATTGGAGAGAACTTACTACCTAGTGATGTTAACCCCTGTACGGCTGTTTTAACAGTTTTACGCTACGGAGCAGAGAAAAAAGTTACCATTCATTTTAATGATGGTAAAAAACCACAACAGCTAGATTTTCAAAGTTTTAAATATAAATATACAATTGACCCAGCCGAAGCTAAAAAATTAGAACAAGAGAAAAAGCAAGCATTTCCTGATGTTGATTATGCAGTAGTTGAGTATCCTTTAACACTTTTAGAAAAAGGTATTGAAATTGTTGATAGTCCAGGGTTAAACGATACAGAAGCCAGGAATGAGTTATCTTTAGGATATGTAAATAATTGTCATGCTATCCTATTTGTGATGAGAGCATCCCAACCTTGTACTTTGGGAGAGCGTCGTTATCTAGAAAACTATATTAAAGGAAGAGGCTTATCAGTTTTCTTCTTAATTAACGCATGGGATCAGGTAAAAGAATCACTAATTGATCCTGATGATGTAGAAGAGATTAAAGCGGCTGAAAATAGACTCCGGCAAGTTTTTAAGGCGAATTTAGCAGAATATTGCCAAGTAGACGGTCAAAATATTTATGATGAACGAGTATTTGAAGTATCATCCATTCAAGCACTGCGGCGACGATTAAAAGATTCCCAAGCAGATTTAAGCGGGACTGGCTTCCCTGATTTTATGGGTGCGCTTAATACTTTTCTTACCAGAGAACGCGCGATCGCAGAACTCAGACAAGCAAGAACATTAGCTAGACAAGCTGTTAACCATACCCGCGAAGCCATAGGTAGACGGCTACCATTACTTGATCAAGATGTCGAAGAATTAAAAACACGCATTAATTCTGTAGAACCTGAGTTTAAAAAACTTACGAATATTCGAGATCAATTCCAGAGAGAAATCTTTACTACTAGAGATAATCAATCGCGTAAAATATCTGAATCTTTCCGCAGTTATATTTTAAATTTAGGCAATACTTTTGAAAGTGATTTTCTGCGCTATCAACCGGAATTAAAGATATTAGATTTTCTCAGTAATGGGAAACGAGAAGCATTTAATGCTGCACTGCAAAAAGCCTTTGAACAATATATGACTGATAAATGTGCAGCTTGGACTTTAACGGCTGAAAAAGATATTAATGCAGCATTTAAAGAATTATCTCGCAGTGCAGCGCAGTATGGTGCATCTTATAATCAAGTCACTGAGCAAATTACAGAAAAACTTACGGGAAAACAAGTTAAAGTCAACACTAACGAGACTACTACAGAAACAGATAATGCTCCTAGTTGGGCAAAATGGGCGATGGGATTGTTATCACTTTCTGGAGGAAATTTTGCTGGTGTAGCAATGGCTGGTGCTGGGTTTGACTGGAAAAATATTTTACTAAATTATTTCACTGTCATTGGTGTCGGGAGTATTATCACCGCAGTTACAGGTGTACTTCTCGGCCCCATTGGATTTGCTTTACTTGGTTTGGGAGTAGGTGTTTTACAAGCAGATCAAGCACGTAAAGAGTTAGTTAAAACTGCGAAGAAAGAGTTAATCAAATATTTGCCCCAAGTAGCAAATGAGAAATCACAAACTGTATACGATGCAGTAAAAGAGTGTTTTGATAGCTACGAAAAAGAAGTGAGTAAGCGGATTAATGATGATATTAATTCTCGTAAATCTGAGTTGGATAATTTGCTTAAGCAAAAAGAAACACGCGAAATTAATCGGGAGAGTGAGTTAAAGCGGTTTAAAACTTTGCAAGAAAATGTTATTTCTCAGTTACAAAAGATTGAGGCGGCTTATAGTAATCTTTTAGCTTACTATGGCTAGTATCAATCACATCTCTCTCTTGGCTACAAATAGAGAGAGGTGGGAATTTTTAAACGCAGAGGGGCGCAGAGGTTCACGCAGAGGTTGAATGAAAGCTTTGTGTTTAAAAGCTAAAAAATTGTGATGCTCCCTTAACTACATATGAACACTGATAAAATTATCTATGTTTATATGTAGTTAAAACTTTACATACTAAACCTAGAATGAGGGGAATATGCCACAACAGGATAGAAGATACAGAGATTTAGCAGATACTCTAAAATCTGCATCTACATTACTAGGTTTAGAACGCACATCACAACTACATCAAGATATTATTAATATTGGTAATTATCTGACTAATCCTAACTTTAGGATTGCGGTTTTTGGGCCTTTTAATCATGGTAAGTCTACTCTATTAAATGCTATTTTAGGAACTCGCACGTTACCTATAGATTTAATTCCTACCACAGGCGCAGCTATTACTGTCAAATATGGCTCTGATGTCAGAACACGCATCATGTTAGTAGATAATACAGAAATTTATCGTAGTGGAACGGAAATTTTACAACAATATGCAATTCTGGATGGTGATAGACAGATGCGAAAGGATGTAGCATCTGTAGAAGTTTTTTGTCCTCATACTTTTTTAGAAACTGGTGTAGAGTTTATTGATTTACCAGGAACTAATGATAGGGATGAGCAGGATAATTTAGTTAGAGAGCAACTTTTCAGTGCTGATTTAGTTGTGCAGTTACTAGATGCGCGCAAGTTGATGACTTTAGGTGAACGAGAAAACTTGCGAGATTGGTTATCAGATAGGGGTATTAAAACAGTTATTTTTGTTGCTAATTTTATTAATTTACTTGACCCGGAAGAGCAAAAACAAGTGCAGAATCGGCTGCGGTTTGTTGCAGAAAGTTTCCGCGCAGAATTACCTCCAGGTTTTAGTAACTTATATCGAGTTGATGCTTTACCTGCTTTACGCGCCAGATTAAAGGGTGATGTGGGTGCTGCTAGTAGTAGTGGGTTAGTAGCTTTTGAAACAGCGTTGCAAAATATTGTGCATATCTTACAACAAAATCGGGGTGATGTGAGGTTGCCGAGAGTGCAGGCGATCGCATCTCAAATTCAGTTATCATTAAAAAAGAAAATTGACCCAATTGCTAATGAATTTAAAGTATTTGATGAAAAACATAATGCCAAAATAGAAATCAAACAAAAAGCTAAAAATTTAATTACGCAAGGCTTTAATACTAGTCTATCTGAGTTAAGAGATTGGCTCTCTTTACCAAAATTATTAGCTAAATATCAATCAGATGCGGCTGTTGCACTAGCAGAAAATAATTTTAAATCTTGGTTAACAAGTAAACTCAAAAAAGACCTCACAGAGCTACAGTTAGCTGTAATGAAATGGCTGTATCAAGCTTATGATTTCTTTAAGGAAGAACGCCCAGAAGACTTATTAATTCCTTTCCCCCTAGAACCACACATTACTTTACCCCCAAAACCAGATAATACTGAAATTATAAGTGAACCTGGTGCAATGGCTGTAGGTGGTGGGATTGGTTGGTTATTAGGCGGACCAGTCGGTGCTGCTGTGGTTGGGAGTATTTCTTATGTATTAAATAAAAATATTCAACAGCACGAAGAAAAATCAGCTAATGAGTCATATCATCAGCAAGTTGCTAAACTTTGTATAAAAGCGACTGAAGATTATTTATCTCAATTTAGTAGTCAAGCTTTATCGATATTATCTGAGTTTGAACATCAAGCTGAAAAAGTGATTGATTTTAAAGTCACTCCAGAACCAAAAGAAGTTACTCAAAAGCGTGAAGAGTTAAGGCGAATGCAACAGGGATTTAATCAATTACTTAGTGAGTTAGAACAAGCTAAAATTTATATTAACTATCAACCTTATATAGAAACGCCAAAAGTTAATCAAACTCAACAAAAGTCTTCGCAACAACAAGAACGGATTTATACTCGACAACCTCAAGCCACTCCTAACCCACCACGACAGGAGAATACAGCTAAGACTGCTGAGAAAAAAGTAGAGTCTGCAAAACAGCAAGTTTATTCACCACCACCTCCACCAAAAACTGCTCCTTCACCCAATCCCGCAGAGGTAGAAGCGAAGTTTCATAACTGGGAAATGGATGAAGAAATAGCACGTATGAAAGCTGAAATGCGTTCTCCTGGTTATCAGAAGTGTAAGCAGCAGACAAATCAAAATACGCAAGTACCTAAACCACCTCAAAGCCAAACCGAAAAGGATAAAATTGCTCGCGCGTATAAGATTTTAGGCTTACCACAAGATGCTGCTTTTGCTGATATTAAACAGGCATATAAAAGTTTAGTTAAAAAATGGCATCCAGATTTATATGTTAACCAACCCCAGATGCAAAAACAAGCTCAAGAAAAAATGCGTTTGTTTAATGAAGCTTATACGGTATTGTCTAATGCTAAATAAGGGTGTAGCGGAAGAAAAAAACCGGGATAACCTCAGTATTATTTCATATTAGGTTTGCAATTAAAGTTTCAAATACTACAGCATATTCGATCTTTATGAGGTACAGTACCCAATTCAAATTCCAAGGTTTACAAGCCACCCTGTAATTGATATACCTCACTTATCTTAAAAGTGCTGTATGTTTTGTTGAACAACAAACTGGAATGATTAGTTAAACTAACTACATGGGTATAATATGCTCAAGGAAAAGTAATTTATTTTACCAATAATTTTCATAAAACCGTGAATAAGTCACAAGCCATCAAGCTACTGGAAAACGAGGGATGGACAAAAGCAGATGCTATGCGAGCATTGGAAGTAATTGACTTTCAGATTAATCCTGATGAAATTACCATTCGTCGAGCTATTTCGCGTTTTGCGGGTACAGAACTAATTAATCGTCAACGCCTTCAAGCTGCTCAGAAAGGAATGGTAACAAAGAAAAATAAAGAGATTGAAAGAACTCATCAGGAATATACAGCTAAAATCAACCAATTAAATCAGTCTTACCAACAGGAACAGGAAAAATATACCTACGAAGTTCAAAATTTATTAGACACGAATAAAGTGTTAGAGACAAAACTTAAAAATGCCAATATTCAGAATAGTGAGTTAGTTCAAGCTAATAAACAGTTACAAAATGATAATAAGGTTTTGAAAAATCTTATAGATGAAATCAAGCTCAAATTAGCTATAAATACCAAACAACTTCTTCAATATGAAGATAGTGAAATCAGGAAAGCATTAATCCATATGTTTAAGTCTACACTTGGATAGATAATTTATTTTATGAATAAGAAAAAAAGAAATTTTCAGGGTATGAGTTATCGTGTAATGCAAATTAATAACTCTCAAAGCAGACTTAAATTGTATCAGGAAGACCAATCTTGGTTAAGGAAAAACGGCTATAAAAATGTTGGCTGGAATCATGTGATTAGTCTTTACGAAAAAATTGCAGAATTCTTAAAAAAATATAATCTGAATGATTTAACACTTGAAGAATTATTCTTAGAAGCAGATCGGATAGGTAATAAATATCAGACAATTCAAGAAATTACTAATTTTAATCAAAAGTTAGCTATAGAAGTAAATGAAATTGCCGACTCTATAGATACGCAGTTTCCTGACACAGAAATAGAGTTTATTGATTTTAGTAATAATTTCCAAAATAAAAATAGGAAAAAACATCAGCGCAATTCTCATATATAGAACTATTCAGTATTAACTAAAGCATTATGAATCTAGAAAATAAACAGCTTAGGGAATTATTCGCTCTAGCAAATAAGATTGGTAATAAGCGATATCACAAACTTACACATCAAGACTTTGAAAACTACAGAAAATTTGATTACTGGAGGTATGTTAATGGCGATTATGAGTGCGGCACTACCCAAGAAAGTAAAGATTGGGTAACAGAAAATTCAGACGGGTATTGTCCAATTTGTGAGCAGCACTATTCGGTAAAAGGTGGTAAAAGTATAGACCATAAGCTACCACGCTCACAATATCCTTGGTTATCAATGGATTTTCAAAATCTATGGGTAATTTGCCGAAGTTGTAATCAAGAAAAGAGCGACATGAATTGGTATGAATATGAACACTATATATTTATTCATTATCCTGATTGGTATCCTGCTGTGAAAGCTGTACGTCCCAAGTCGCTACTGCATTCATTAAAAGGCTAACCCAGGTGATTACTGAATCAAAAATAGTGAAGCGATTGCACCTAATTTTTTTATAAAATAAGATATCAACGGTCAAACTAACTATATGACTTTGCAAGAACTCAAAGAACAGATTGATAAATTATCAACAAGCGATCGCCTCACTCTCATCTCTCTAATTATCGAATCACTCCAGCGTGAAAAAAGCGATAATTTAGAACAAAAGCAATTTGATCCTTCTGATATTTCCCCTCAACAACACTTACATACAGACAGAGCAAATGTAATTAATACAATGCGTGGATTTCTCAAAACGGATCAGCCTGCTCCCACAGATAGCGAAGTGCAAGCCATGTTAGAACAACGTCTAGTAGAAAAATATCTACAATGAAAGTCTTATTTGATACAAATATTATTTTAGATTTTCTACTAGAAAGAAATCCATTCTTTTCAGATGCACAAAGATTGTTTCAAGCAATCAGTTCTGGAGAAATTGTTGGTTATGTGACTGCAACAACTTTAACTGATATATTCTACGTTGCTAAAAGACAAACCCAAAGTATTGAGCGTGCAAGACAAGCAATCTCAATGATAATGACTACTATGGAGATTTGTCTAGTTGATCGTTCCACTCTTCAAGCTGCTCTAATTTCTGGTATTACAGATTTTGAAGATGCTGTACAAATTGCTTGTGCGATCGCTCAAAATTTAGATGCGATTGTGACTCGTGATACTAAATTTGCGGGTGCTTCGATTCCTGTATTGTCTGTGAGTCAGATATTACAAGAGCTAGAATCAATTGGCGAGACTAACCTTTAAAAAGCGACAAGAAGACAAGCTAAAATTTCATCGGGAATAACAATGCTCATGGGTTTAAAGGTGTAGGGGTATAGGGGTAGTAAGATTATTTCTTGATAACTACCAAATTTTAGACATATTCAGAGCGAATCCGGGTAAAACTGGATCTGCGCTTACTGCGTCAGGATTTTCTAAACATTCTTCTGATTGACCAGGACGATAAATGTAAACTTGGCGGTGTTTGCGGTCAATTAAAAAGCCTAACTGTACCCCTGGTTCTCTCATGTACTCTGCCATTTTATCTTTGAGGGGTTGAAGATTATCACTAGGTGATCGCAATTCAATGACAAAATCTGGACAAATAGGTGCGAATCGTTTTTGCTGTTCTGGTAAGAGACTATTCCACCGTTCTAATTTCATCCAGGAAGCATCAGGAGAGCGTTCTGCTCCTGTAGATAACGTGAATCCTGTACTGGAGCTAAAAGCGATACCTGTACCGTCTTTTTCTGTCCAAATTCCTAACTGTACGGCAATATTAAATTCTCGATTGCCTGTTTCTGAACCCGTAGGGGGCATAATTGATATTTCTCCTGACTGATTGCGCTCAATGCGTAAGTCACCATTTATCTGACAAAATTCAAAGAATTGTTCGTCTGTCATTTGCATTGATGGTGGCATTTGTATCACTAAGGAATATGACAGCATAATATTTCAACAGCTGACTTTATTTTTATTTTCACGTAAATACAAAAAAACGCAAAGATAAAGCTTTGCGTCTTGTACTTAAATTGACTTAAAATTTCCTACTTACTGCTGAGTAATTACTCAGCACCGGCTAAACGCCGCGCTACCGCTAACAGCACTCAGCACTCAGCACTCATTACTTGTTAGGCTGAGGAGTCATCCGCAAGTAGGGTTTAACTTCTTGATAACCTTTGGGGAATTTTTCTTTCAATACTTCTGGGTCTTTTAGCGAAGGTACGATTACGCAATCATCGCCGTCTTTCCAGTCGGCTGGGGTAGCTACGCTGTAGTTATCGGTGAGTTGCAGTGAATCAATTACCCGCAACAGTTCATCAAAGTTGCGTCCGGTGCTGGGGGGATAGATGAAGGAAAGACGTAGTTTTTTGTTGGGGTCAATTACAAATACGGAACGCACTGTTAAAGATGCGTTAGCGTTGGGGTGAATCATGTCGTAAAGGTCAGAAACTTTACGATCTGCGTCTGCCAAAATTGGATAGTTGAGGGTGGTGCTTTGAGTTTCTTCGATGTCGCCTACCCAGCCGTTGTGAGATTCTACATCATCAACGCTGAGAGCGATCGCTTTTACGTTACGCTTGTCAAATTCTGGTTTGAGTTTGGCAACTGTACCTAATTCAGTTGTGCAAACTGGTGTATAGTCAGCAGGGTGAGAAAACAGCACAACCCAGCTATCACCAGCCCATGTGTAAAAATCTATGTCGCCATGTGTAGACGCTTGTGTAAAGTTGGGTACTGTATCACCAAGACGGAGAGCCATATAAGATTCCCTGTAGTTAATTGACACTCTCCGACCTAAAGGTACGGAGATTCTTAAGACCTCACAGCCTTAATATTCTGTTTGCACAGATTCCCAGGCTCACCACGTTTGCCCAGTAGGGCGTAGTGATATCTCCTCAAGGTTTTTCGGGCGTAGACTTTCCCTCAGTCCGGGGGTAGGTTTTTAAATCTTGTACTGATTAGAGTATTTTACCATGTTCATCAACAAAATTGACTTAAGCCTAAAGGCAATAAAGAAGCTTTCATCCCGTGCCTGTTCGCGCAGCGTCTCCCCTTGGGAGAAGTACGAAGTTCGGACACCTGCGTGTCCTGCTTCTCACGGGTTTTCAGCATTTCCCTTATAAGTTGACAAATTTGCTGGAATAGTTTAGGAAATATTATTTGTAGTTTTGAGAGGTATTTCTATATCTGAGATCGGTTATAGTTGTTACATATTTTAGTTACACGTATACGTTTTTGAGCGGCTGATATTCAGGTATTTGCTTGTAATAGCAAATAGCAGAGATTACTAGGTAACTGACTTTCTGGGATAAATACATGATTCTCAAAGGGTCTTGGTCAATTAGACGCTTGACGGCAGCCTTTGGTGTACTGTTACTAACAGCTTGTAATGGTAATGCCAACTCTGATGATAATTTTACTGGTTTGAAAGTTAAGCTTTTGGTGGGTAGTGCCTTGGGGGATTTTTGCAACCAAGCTGCAAAGAATTTTAATGATACTCAACCGAAGTTAGATAATGGGACAGCGTTTCGGGTAAGTTGCGAAGCACAGGGTAGCGGCGATGTAGTGACAAAGGTAGTTACTTCCGCCACTCAACTGAAAAATGGCACTTTACAAGCAGATGCACCAGACTTACCAACGATTATTTCTGTGGATGGAGATATATATCACAGTCAGTTAATTTACCGAATTAACCAACTATTTCCAGGGCAAAATTATATTCCTGATATTACTGACGCACAGCTAATAGCGAACACGCCAATGGTGTTTATGGCGCAACCGGATGTGGCTGGAGGACTAAAAAAAGTTGCTGACCCTTATCAAGCTTTGGTGACAGCGAAAACTCACCGGGATATTGACCCAGCTGCGCCACCGTTAACAGTGAACTATGTCCACACTGCGCCAACTCGTTCTAATTCTGGGTTACAAACACTGGTAGCTCAATATGTCAGTGTATCTGGTAAACGGCCGGAAGAGTTGACTATTGCTGATGTGCAGAAGTTTCAGCCGCAAATTCAGCAAATTCAAAGCAAGATTACCCGTTATGGGGTTTCTACTAATTCCCTCGCCCAATCAATGGTGAAAAATGGCCCGTTTTGGGCTTCTGTGGGGTCTGTTTATGAATCTAGTGTGATTGCGGCTAATTCTACCTTGCAACCAGGACAACAGCGTTATACAGCCGTCTATCCCAAGGCGACTTTTACATCTAATATGCGGGCAATTGTGCCGAATGCACCTTGGGTAAGTGCTGATGAGAAGGCGGCTGCTGAAAAGTTTATCACCTATTGGCGATCGCCTGAAACTCAAAAAATTGCCACAGATTTAGGTTTAAGACCAGGAACTCCGGGTGTGGCTTTAGGTGCAAAGTTTTCTCCAGATTTTGGCGTGGAATCTCAAACCAAGTATGATTCCCTCAGACCACCGAAACCAGAGGTGGTAGATGCTATGTTGAAATCTTGGCAGGAAGCTTCTAAGAAACCTTCTCTAGTGGTGGTAGTTGTTGATTCTTCTGGTTCAATGGAGGGGAATAAATTACCAGCCGTGCAGAATACTTTGTTAAATTATATTAAGAATCTGGGTGTAAAAGAGCAAATTGCCATTGTAGACTTTGATTCGGAGATTCGCCCCCCAGTGTTAGTAGATGGTACACCCCAAGGGCGCGATCGCGGTTTGCAATTTATCAGTGGACTCAGAGCCGATGGTGGAACAAGATTATATGATGCTGCTTTACAAGCCCGCAATTGGTTACAGCAAAATCGTCGTCAAGATGCAATTAATGCGGTTTTGATATTAACAGATGGGGAAGATTCTGGTTCGCAAGTTTCCTTAGACCAGCTATCAACTGAATTGCAAAAAAGTGGGTTTTCTACTGACCAAAGAATTGGCTTTTTTACTGTTGGTTATGGGAAAGAGGGTGAGTTTAATCCTGATGCTTTGAAGAAGATTGCTGAGTTGAATGGGGGGTACTATTCTAAAGGTGATCCGGAAACAATTGCTCTGTTGATGTCAGATTTACAGGTGGAGTTTTAAACGCAGAGGTACGCTGAGGGAAACGCAAAGGTACGCGGAGTTTTTTATGGTGAAGTTAGTGAATCCGTTGTATTATCCGGTGGCTGTTTTGGTTGGGGGTTTGACTCTGTTTGTTGGGGTGCGGTTGGGTAATTTGTCTAGTTTGGTAATGATACCTGTGGCGAGTGGTTTAGCGGTGGCTGGTGCTAGTTTTTTGAAGTCTCGTGAAGGTGAGGTATTAGAGTTAGATAACCCAGAATTGGAACGGGAAATTTTAGCAGTTAAAACATCAGCGTTGGCTTTAGCAAAGCAAGCAAATGGAATGCGTTTAGAGGTGCAGAAATTATTGACTGATACCTTTCATGTGGAACTTTTGACTACTGTTTCCATGAGTTGCGATCGCGCCGATGAACTTCCTGGTAAACTTGATAAATTAGTAGTCAATCTACATCACACAAATTCACTTCTTTCTATCGAAGCTCTACAACAGCAACTTACAGAAGTAAAAAAGAAATTACCATCTAGTTCTGGGGTGGCTAAACGACATCTTAATCAATTAGCAGATAGTCTCAAGCGCAATGTTAAATTAGCACAAGAAGGTGAAGATACTCGCCTAGGAAGAATTATTAATATTGCTACTTTAATTCAAGATTTTTCTGGAGTATTGCAAAAACTGCAAACGAGATTACGTACATCTGACTTAAATGATGCTGAACAAATTAATGGGTTGCAATTAATTGCTGATGAATTAGGTAGTCTTGCAGACAATCTGGATTTAGTAGTATGACAATAATTTTGTTTTTAAACACAGAGTCATGCAAAGTTTTAATGAAATCTTCTTTTTAGTGTTTGACTGATTTCTGATGACTAATGAATAGAAAATAATATGAAAGCAAAAAAGTCTGAATTCAAACACAAAAATCAGGTTTTTACCTCAATTACTATTATTATTGCAGCATTGGGTTTAACTTACGCTCCAATTCCTGGATTACAGCAAACTGTGGTAATTGTGAGTGGGACAGAACTACAAGAACCACTGCAAAAACTAGAAGCAAAATTTGAGCAAGAAAACCCCAATATCAAGTTAGAACTCAAGTTTCAGGGTTCGCAAGATATGGTGAACAATTATGTTGACCAGAAGAATGACTTTAAAATTGCGGTGTTAATTCCGGCTAATGGAGAAATTTTAACAGAATTAAGCGATCGCCTGCAAGCTACCAACAACATCGACCCATTTTATAATTCTCCCACACCCATAGCGAAAACTTTACTCGTAGCCATTGCCTGGCCGCAACGGGGTAAAGTTTTATTCCCAGATGGACGCTTCCAATGGACAAAAATCGAACAAGCCATGCAAGCTAGTAACTGGGGAAAAATTGGTGGTGCTAATGACTGGGGTAGCTTTGATTTTGTGACCACAGACCCCACTCGTTCTAACAGTGGTCAGGTGACTCTTAACCTGTGGACACAAGCAAAGTTAGGTGCAAACATCAACCAAAATAGTTTTAATAACCCATCTGTGCAGTCTTTGTTTGGGTTGGTGAAAAAATCAGTCTATCAACCACCACGGTCTACAGATATTCTCTTGCAAGAGTTTATTAGCAGAGGTCTTAATGATGCTGATGTCGCTACTGTATATGAAAGTATAGCGTTGTATCGTTGGCAACAGTCAACCGCTAATCAAGGTCAACCTTACCAAATTTACTATTTAAATCCCACCAGTGAGTCTACAGCTACAGCCGCAATTGTCCGCCGAGATATTGATGGCGGAACAGCAAATGCAGCTAGGAAGTTTTTGGATTTTCTGACACAACCACCACAGCAAGCAGTTTTAGTTCAGCATGGTTTCCGTCCAGTGAATAATGCGGTTGATTTAAAAGCTGTACCTAACAGTCCTTGGAATCAAAATATTCCCGGTGCGGAAGTTAAACCCACGGTGCAAACCATACCACCACCCAACACTCAGACAATTAGAGAAATTCAGCGTCTTTGGGAAAGAGCAAATTAATGATTTGCGATAATTGTTTGATAGGCTTGGATAGTTTGTTTTGCGATCGCATCCCAGCTAAAATTTTCTAAGGCGTAATTTTGGGCATTTAATCCCCGACGCTGACATTCTTGGGGATTTTGTAAAGCTGCTTGCAGCAAGTCTACCAACGATGATACATCTGTTGTTCCCACCCAGCCTGATTCACTATCACGCACCTCTTCCCAAATATGCACTTGGTCTGAGATAACTACAGGTTTTCCGGCTACCATCGCTTCAGCTACAGCAATACCAAAGTTTTCATAATAAGATGGCAAGACGAATAAATCAGCCGCTTGTAGTAGAGTAGTTTTTAATTCACCACTAACAAAGCCTGTGATGGTAGTGTAAAATTTTAACGGTGAATTAGCAATTTGGTCTTTAATTCTTTGTTCATAGTCTGGGTCTTGGGGACTTGCACCCGCTAAAACAAAATGAAACTTATTACCAGATGTTAATAACTTTTCTAATGCTGGAATCAACAGATTTAACCCTTTTTTTGGGTCAAGCCGCGACATAAATAGCACCAAAGGGAAATCCTCTGGTATACCTAATTTATTAGTTATAAACTCTTTGCCATTGTTAGATGAATATTGAGGCGGGATTACACCCAAAGGAATGACTAAATCTCGTGTAGCCACCCCAAACCTTTCGGAAACTTTTGCTTCTTGTTCGCTAGTAAAATGAATCGCTGCTGCTTTAGCTAAATTACGCCGTTCAATAATTGCTACATACAGCTTTTTTAATTGTTTTTTCTTCAGTAAATCAGACGGGTCAAGCGTTCCTAAAGGACGTAAAATATAAGGTAATTTTTGTTGGCTACATACAACCGCCGCCGCACTACTCACCGGAGAAAATAAAGCATGAATATGTGCTAAATCAAATTCCCTAGCATGAGTTTTTAACCAATTTAGTAAGTCCAAAGAAAACTTATAACGTCGGAATGGCGCACAGCGAAAATAAATAATATCATAGCCATCTTGTTTTATAGGTACATTTAAAGGTACATCCAGAGGTTTTTGACCAGTATCACCATTACTATCTGTAGTTAGTACCGTAACTTCTACCCCTTCTTTAGCCAAAGCCGGTGCTAGTCCCAGCACCATTTGACTAGGGCCGCCATAGATTAAAGAAATCGATGGAACAATATGTAAAATTTTCATGTTATTCAATTTTTATTGACTAACTCCTGATAAAACTCAAATTGTTGCTTGGCTAAAGCTTTATTGGTATACTTATCCATCGCTTTCTGATAACCAATTTCAGCCAAATTATGAGCCAAATCTGGTTTTTCCATAAGCTGTAATAAACAATTAGCTAAAGCTTGAGCATCACCTTCAGGAAATACCAAACCAGCGTCACCAATGACATAAGGTATTTCCCCAGAATCAGAACCAATCACAGGTACTTTACAAGCCATAGCCTCAATTAGTACATGGCCAAACTGTTCTTTCCAACCAATAGAAGTGAGAGTTTTAAATTGGTAGGTGGTTTCTGAAGGCAAAACCAATGTATTCATTAAGTTAATATAGTTGGGGACTTCATCATGAGGTACACTCTCTACAAAAATCACCCTATCTTGAATATTATTTTCTGTTGCTAATTTAACTAGTTCGTCTTTTAAAATTCCGCGTCCCAGTAATAATAATTTCCAAGGCTGATCTTTTAAGACAATTAATGACTTTAGAAGTGTTAATAATCCTTTTTCTGGCACAAACCGCCCTACGAATCCCACAACAAAATCAGTTGATGTAATACCAAATTTAGCAGCTAATTCTGGTTGTGCTTGAGGCGTAAACAGATTTTGATCTACACCCAATTGTGGCATAACTTTAATTGTACCTTCATACCCACGTTGTCGTAAAACTTCAGCCCCATCCTGATTACCAGAGATGATACCGTGGCTGTGGTTAAGGTTATATTTTTCTAATAAAGCAATAGGTAATTTTAATTCATAAGGTAAATTCCACCAAGTAAAAAAGATATTTTTTGCCTCCAGTCCTAATAACTGATTTAATATAATCATCTGAGTATAAGCCAGACTCCTAGAACCTTGTTCTACTTGGATGATTTGGGGGCGAAACTGTTGCAATAAAGATATTAAATCAGCACCGAATGTCAGTAGACCTTGATGGTTTTGACTAAAATTAGAAACTGGAACTATTCTAAATGCACCTTCATCCCTAGATTGGGTTGCAATAGTTTTATTTTGTACACCACCAGGTTTCCAAACTTTAGGTACTACAACTGTCACCTCAATTCCCGGTTCTAATTGAGATAGCGCGCGTAGCTTTTCACAATTGAGGTCTACTATATAAGTATGACTGGCAACTAATATTTTCATGAATATTGGGTAGTTGTTAGTTGTCAGTTATCAATAGATAATTAGTTTTGACTAATAACTAATGACTCTTGACTTTTGACTAATGACTCTTGATCAAGACGACTGTAAATTTGCCCATCATCCCAATTAGATTGAATGACAGTCCCTAAAGCTTTGAAGAAACCCAAGATATAGAATACACCACGAGTAACAATTTTTATAGGTGAGCCACTTTTATGACAGGGGGGACGGCCGAGGACGTGACAATCAAATAACCTGGCGTATAGGCGTAAAGCTTGGCTAGCGGTGAGGTTTTTCATCGCCATCAAGAAATGATTGTGATAGAAGGTAAATTGATATTTGAGCGATCGCATACTAATATCATGACAACCTCCAGTTTCTTCTCCTAGATGTACTAAATTAGCCTCTGGGTCATACCAAATCTTATACCCTGTCTGGCGCAACCTCAAACAAAAATCTGAC
This sequence comes from Nostoc sp. UHCC 0870, assembly GCF_022063185.1. Lineage (NCBI taxonomy): Bacteria > Bacillati > Cyanobacteriota > Cyanophyceae > Nostocales > Nostocaceae > Nostoc > Nostoc sp. UHCC 0870. The sequence goes on from NZ_CP091913.1 coordinate 4,491,846, forward strand.
TCTTCACGTACTGCACTACCGCGAAACCTCTCATCAAACCGTAGTCCATATTTAGTGAAAATTTCCCGGCGGAAGGACATATTGCAACCCCTTGCACTTAACACTTGTTGGGGTTTAATGGTGTGTACTAAGTCAATATGATACCAAGCAATACCGGGGTTCATTGCCTCTGGGGGTAAATATTCTATCTCAAACTCTCCCCCAGACTCACCTAATTTCATTCTGTCAAATACCCGTCCAGCTACCGCCCCTATCTCTGGATTTTGTATATAGTTTTTGACATGGGATGAGATATAATTGGGGGTTAACTTGACATCATCATCAATAAAAATAATTATTTCCCCAGTAGCCCGTCTGACACCATAGTTCCGCGCTCCTGGTAAACTTGCCCAGTTCAGTTTAAACCATTTAATTTTTTCTGCTGCTGCTAGTTCTGCTAAATAATTTTGGACTTCTGGTTGATGTGTTGGTGACTGGTCTACCACCAAAACTTCAAAATTTGGATAATCTTGATTTAAAACATCTGCAATGCTATCTCTTAATGCTTCTTCTCTACAGTATGTAGGAATAATTACAGTGATTAAAGGCTGATTATTCATATTTTTGATGATAAATTAAGCTATCAAAATTTAATGCGTCAAGTTTAAATTGATGAATAAGCAAGTTTGTCGTAAAAACTTTAGTCCTAATTTTTAAGGACTGGAGTCCTTACTACGAACCGTCAAAAATAACTTGACATAGTGCTGCTTTGTAAGAATCAAACACTTTTTGCTTTTTCTTCAAGTTCTTCATTTTTCCTCTCTTGTTTATCCAGTATTGGTAATTTGAAAAGAACTCCTGCAAAAAACCAGTAATATACAGCTACCGGATCGACATCTAAAGGATAGTAGTATGTGTTGTAACTAATAAACAATATAAACACCCATATAGCAGCTGCGTAAGTACGGAAACTACGGTTTTTTATTGAGCGATACGTTTTAAAGGCAGTAACTGTCAGGGTAGTCACTAAGGCGACAAAACCCAATAATCCCACAATGCCAACTTCATACAGCACTTTAGGGTAGTAGGTTTCCACCAACTTAGTTGAACCTAAACTGCGAGCCGAGTTAGTAGCCCTACCCAACCCACTACCTATGGGAGTATCTACAGTTTTCCAGTTCTCTTCAAATTGTTGGACGATAAATTCCTCCGGTGGTGAAGCGTCCCAACGACCAGACAAACTATCAACCCTTTCTTGGACAATAGCCGGGTTAGTGACCATTGCAATTCCCAAGATGGCAGCCAAGCCTATACCAATGGGAATAAAGCGTTTGAGGTTGGCAATTTGACCTGTGAGTATTAGCAGTAACAAGAAGCAAGTAGGTACTAAAGCTAATGCAATTCTCTGCCCCGAAACAACTGCATTTATAAATACCGTAGCCAATGAACCTAAACTGATTGCACGCCAAATGAAAGAGGGGTCAGAAAAAGCCGCAGCAAAGGCTAAAAAGGTGCTGGAAATTAAGAACCATGCCCATTGCCAAGGAGCGACGAATGTTCCCGGTAAGCGAATCATTCCTTGGCTAGGACTATAAACTAGAGAACCACCAAAATAACAACGTGCGTCCAGGGTGGCTTTAAATAGGTCAGCACCTGAAGCATTTCTAGTACCTTCACAGACCCCTGTGTACAATAGTCCGTATTGAAGAATACCCAATGCTCCACATATGAGGATTGCGCTGACCTGGAGGCGCGATAAGAATAGAAAATCCTGTTTGTTGCGAATTAAGTAGTAAGCGCAACCAATCAAAGGGACATAGCCTAAAAATACTTTTAGTCCCAAAATACCCATACCTATAGGTATTTCGCTAGTAGTTCTTTCGAGCAGTCCCACGCTAGGTGGGTTTAGTTGCTGTCCACCATTGATAAACAGCAAAGTCAGCATACACAAGCCAAATAAAATAAATAGTGGAGTTCTAATAGGGGAGGGCAAAATTAGAGGTAGTTTCTGCTTGCGGCAAGTCTGCCAAATTGCGATTAAAGCAGGAAAATAGAACGAGTCCTTGGCAAGTTGTAATATAGGACTGTTACCAATGTAATAAGTGATTGTCCCTCCAAAAGGTACGTAAAGAAGAAAAGCAAAAAGAGCTAACCTCGGATATTTGTAAGATATAGACATGACAATTATTCCCAAAACAGTGGGAACTGCTGCCTTTATTCCGACAGTTAAAAACACCAATATACCAACAAAGAAGCTGACGAAAGAAACGGTAGTTAGTAAATTAATCAGTTCTTTACGTGCTTGGGTTGCTTTCCGCTTTTGGGCTAACCTGTCTTTTAAACTCAGGGTTGGCGTTTCTTTCTGTGGTTGCTGTTTTGATTTTTTAGTCCGTGATGATTTCGATTTTAATTTTGGCATAGGTGCGTTCTAGCCTATCAGCCTCAGAAAAAGTATATTTTTGACCTAATAAATTCAGATTACTGTAAATTATATAACCCAAATTCATCTCTAATAGATGGGGTAATTTTTTTTCGATTGAAGATACTGAAAGTTAACTTTGTCCGATCATAGTAATGATTTTCTCCTGTCTCTAACATATAAATTGCACCTGGAAATGGTAATGCACTAATAGCTTGACCTTTGTCTGTCAAAATATCTTTAACTTTGGCGTGATCTATATAATACTTATAATAACCATATCCCCGATTATATTCTGCGGGTTCCGGGAGAAAATTTAAGTCATATCGCAAAATATTACAACTTCCACACATTCTATAAAAGTTATTTCTTTTAATATATATATGGTTACTGCCCTCTTGATATTTATAACCTTGATTGATAAACCATCCATTACTGTTAGGATTGTCTTTGACAAACTCTGCTAACTTTCTGCTGACACAATCATCTGCATCCAATGCCATCGTATGAGTAGGGTCAAATTGTTGGGCATATACTAATCCTCTCAGAATTTTTCGCCCTTTATCTGTGCGTCCTTGATTGATAGAAAGGGACTCTTTATTAGCTGAGAAATCAACTGTAATGTATGTTATGTTAGGATGGTTAAATTCTATTTCTGGTTGCTCATTACAAACCACGATTACCCGGAAATCTGGCGAAGTTTGATGACAAACTGATTTAATACATCTTTCAAATAAATGTGTAACCCGCTCCCATGATTTAGAAAATTCTCGACCTTTAAGTGGGATAACAAAAACAAGCATATTGTTACCTTCTATAAATACCGCAATAGTTAACGGGTAAATAATAACACATTAACAATTAATGTCTCATGACTATAGCGGTTATCGCTTTAGTGAGGTACAAGAACCCCACCCCCAACCCCCTAAGAGCAAGCAAGGAGGGCTATGATATACCTCATGTGATTAGGAAACGCTATAATACCAAGTTCAGATAATTAGTAATAATTCTCAATGTAGTTTAACCCCATCCCTGATGATCGTGGATTAAATAACCTGTAGCTCTGGTTTAGCAATAGTCTTTAGCAAATTCGTCATGTATAAAGTGTGTCATTCAATTTAAGTAGAGCGCATATTTTTCAATATTAATATATTTAAATATTTAATCATCTAACTCCGCGTTTAGCGATGGTCTACGACCGACGGTCGGTCATCGCATCAATGTCTCCGAATAATTGCGGAAAATAGTGCCATTATCTTAGTAGCGATTTAAAATCTGAGTCAAATCATTGGAAAATTTCGCTAGTCGTGTCCACCACTGCAAAACAATTTCCTATCTGGGCTTTTTTCTTACTGGCAACCAACGGCATCCTTATGTTGGCGGTGATTCTGCTGATTTTGCGACAGCAGGGTTTGACCGTTTTTTCCAGTAATACTACCCCAGTTCCAGCCAATCAAGCCCCATCTGCTACCCCAGAGTTAGGCCCCCGCCACCAACTTAGTTACCAAAAGTGGGTAGACATCCTCAAGCAAGAAGCCCAAATAGCAGCTGAACAGCGTCCGCCGCAATTAAGTATCTTAGCGGGGGATTCTCTGAGTCTATGGTTTCCTGCGGAATTATTACCTAAAGATAGAAATTGGCTTAATCAAGCAATTTCTGGTGAAACCAGCAATGGATTATTCAAAAGATTAAATTTATTTGACAAAACGCAGCCAGAAACGATTTTTGTGATGATTGGGATTAATGACCTCATTCGGGGGGTGAATGATCAGGTTATCTTAGATAATCAACGGCAAATGATGAATTATCTAAGAAAAAGCCACCCCAAAGCTAAAATCTTTATCCAGTCGATTTTGCCTCATGGGGCAGAATCTGCCACCTGGGAAGGACGGGAAAAATTACTGGCTATTCCCAATAGTCGCATTCAGCAATTAAATCAGCAGTTAAAAAGCATAGCAGCCAAAGAACGGGTTGAATATCTAGACTTATATTCCTTATTTGCCAACCAGCAAGGAAATCTTCGCCCAGAATTGACTACCGATGGCTTACATATCAATCCTGCCGGCTATCTGGTTTGGCGCACAGCCTTGCAAATTTATCAAAAGGGAATTGGTGGGACTAATTAATTCAAAATTAGAACTCTTGCAAAAGTCCGAAAATGAGATGTGTCATTCTGAATGAAATGTAGAATCTAAGAGATGTTTCGCTTCGCTCAACATGACAGGTTAAGCATTTATGCAAGAGGTCTAATAACTTGTGTCACCTGTCACCTGTCACCTGTCACCTATCACCTATCACCTGTTCCCTGTCCCTTCTAACTTAAGAAAATCTCTACCTGATTAACTAAATCGTGTCATGGCACGAGAAAATCAGAAAGAGGAGATAATAAAAAATAAAACATATGGATACAAAAGCTTTTAAGCGTTCACTGCAACATTCAGAAAATTACAACCGTAAAGGGTTTGGTCATCAGGCTGAAGTAGCTACTCAATTGCAATCTGAGTATCAAAGTAACTTAATTCAAGAAATCCGCGATCGCAATTACATCCTTAAACGGGGCGATGTCACTATCCGTTTGGCGCAAGCTTTTGGCTTTTGCTGGGGTGTGGAACGCGCTGTGGCTATGGCTTATGAAACCCGCAAGCACTTCCCGACAGAACAGATTTGGATTACTAACGAAATTATCCACAATCCTTCTGTGAATCAGCGAATGCAGGAAATGCAAGTCGCATTTATCCCTGTTGATGGGACTAAAAAAGACTTCTCTATTGTGGGTAATAACGATGTGGTGATATTACCTGCCTTTGGAGCTAGCGTTCAAGAAATGCAGATACTCAACGATAAAGGCTGTAAAATCGTTGATACTACCTGCCCTTGGGTATCTAAAGTTTGGAATACCGTGGAAAAGCACAAAAAAGGTGATTACACCTCAATTATTCATGGTAAATACAAGCATGAAGAAACTGTGGCTACTAGTTCCTTTGCTGGTAAGTATTTAATTGTGCTGAATTTAAAAGAAGCCCATTATGTAGCTGACTACATTTTACATGGTGGCGATCGCGAAGAATTTTTACAAAAATTCGCCAAAGCTTGTTCAGCCGGGTTTGATCCTGATCAAGACTTAGAACGTGTTGGTATTGCTAACCAAACCACGATGCTGAAAGGCGAAACCGAGCAGATTGGTAAACTGTTTGAGCATACCATGATGCAGAAGTATAGTCCTGCTGAATTAAATCAACATTTCCAAAACTTCAATACTATTTGTGATGCTACCCAAGAACGGCAAGATGCCATGTTGGAATTAGTAGAACACAACTTAGATTTAATGGTGGTAATTGGTGGGTTTAATTCATCAAATACGACTCAATTACAACAAATTGCCCAGGAACGTAATTTGCCTTCTTATCATATTGATTGTGTGGAGCGAATTAAATCTAGAACATCTATTGAACATCGGCAATTAACTGGCGATTTAGTCATTGCAGAAAACTGGCTACCAGATGGAGAAATAGTTGTAGGGGTTACGTCTGGTGCTTCTACACCTGATAAGGTTGTGGAAGATATAATTGAGAAGATTTTTGCTCTTAAGGCTACGGTTGCGGTGGCTTAGGAGTGCTGAGTGCTGAGTGCTGAGTAAAATAAAAATTACTCAATACTTTGGCACTCGATAAATATTTAAAAATATTTAGTTGATGTTTCTTTTAATTTGTGAATTATTAACTTTTTACTTTTAATAAATGTCCTTTGATAATCTGTGCAAACTTCTGTCTGAAAAACATCCTGTTACTTTTGCCAGTTGGGTATTAGGTAAACCGCAAACTGATGTTACAGTTCTTAAAACTGAATTGAGTATCGAGCCGATTCGCGCTGATTACGTCACATTCCTGCAACTACAAGAACGCATTCTCCATTTAGAATTTCAAACCAAACTGGAATCCACACCACCCCTACCCCTGCGGATGCTAGATTATTGGGTACGCCTGTATAGGTTGTATCGTCTACCCATCACGCAAGTTGTCGTATTATTGCTTCCCCCCGCACCAGATACAGTAATTGAAACCGTTTTTAGTGTCGAGTCTACTCGTCATGAATATCGTGTAATTTCTATGTGGGAGGAAAATCCTCAACCATTTCTTAATGAGCCAGCGTTATTACCATTAGCAACACTAGCTGCAACTACCCAGCCTCAAGTTTTATTACAACAAGTTGTGGAACGAGTGAATCAACTTGAGCTAGGAGAGCGATCGCAAATCTCCGCTTACACCCAAATTTTAGCGGGTTTAAAATATAAAAAAGACTTGATTAAACAATTATTTCGGGAGGGTATGATGCGCGAGTCAGTTATTTATCAGGAAATTCTCGCCGAAGGAGAACAACGTGGAGAACAGCGAGAACGATCGCTCATTCTCCGTCAACTTACTCGTCGTGTGGGAGAATTATCTCAACCAGTGCGAGAACGAGTAGAAAATCTTTCTTTAGAACAGTTAGAAAATCTGGGTGAAGCATTATTAGATTTTCAGACAATAGCGGATTTAGACACTTGGTTGAGTACATTAAAGTAGCACAGACAGCATTACCCTTGTTCTTAATGCTCTTGATGGCTTGCTGGATACACCAAAAATCTCCCGACTGCCAAAGTTTTGCTATCGCTTTGGCAGTTGGGAGAGATTTAATTATCTAGTATCTATCTACTGTGAGATTTTTCTGGCATCCCTACATTAGTGGCTGACTTACCATTTTTACCATTTGTATGGGCATTGCCATTGTTATTACGGGGTTGAATTACGCCATAGCCGCCATGATTGCGTTCATAAATGACGTTAATCTCACCAGTTTCGGCGTTGTGGAACATATAAAAATCATGTCCCACTAATTGTAGATGCTCTAAAGCCTCTGCAACTGTCATCGGGGGCATAGAAAAGTATTTAGTACGGACAACTTCTTCTGGGAGTTCGGGAGTGCGATCGCCTATTAAATCTGCAACTACTGGTTGTGGTACAACTACTTCATTAGTGGGTAGAGCGTGAGTTTTCTTGTCTTGTTTTCTTTCTTTATATTTACGGAGTTGTCTGGCAATTTTATCTGCAACTAAATCAATGCTTGCGTATAAGTTTTCGCTGCTTTCCTCCGCGCGGATGACACTACCATTTGCATAAATAGTGACTTCAGCCGCTTGTCTAGTATTAATTCGGGGATTGCGAGCTACGCTAAGGTGGACATCCACTTCGTTGGTGATGTTCTGAAAGTGGCTAACTGCTTTTTCAATTTTTTGATGCACATATTCTCGAATCGCATCGGTAATTTCAATATTTTTGCCGTGGATGACAAGCTTCATGTAAACTCTCCCGCTCGATAGCGCAATATTTAATGTGATGTTGTCTTTGTATGAAAAGGGATTGCGGTAAGTTATGTTACTGCACCAACACCTGTTTTAGACTGTTTTGATGTCCTTTTAGCCTGCTTTATCTCAATTTTTTGCATCTATTATAGTTATTCCTATGTACACCCTTGCTTTTTTCCTTCATTTAGAGCGATCGCTCTAACTGATTGCTAGACAATTAGACAGTCGCGCTCTTTTCTCAATTAAGGTAGCCTAATTAATAACGGTTTTGACTACCTTGCTCATCAAAACAAACTTTACACAACTGAGAGTAGTTACTTCTGGTTTGTTAAAGGAGATTGGGTCGCTGTTGTTTGGGTATACAAGTCCTTCAGATGTAAACAATTATGAGACTCATCAGCCAGTGCATTCGTTCTTCTTATCTTGGCGTGATGCTTATTGTAGAGAATTCCTCCCAACACCTTTGTGCTTATATATCCAAACTAGCACTTTGTTTTTCTTTGAGATGATTCCCTTGATGTTCCTTTAAAATCCTTTGCATAGCTTGACAATTGTTGATCAAATTCTCGAAAGTTGAAATATATTTAGTTGTTAACTCAGTTGATTTTCGGCATGAATTGTAGTAAAGCAGCTAAAAACTCTTGTTTTTTGTACAACAAAGGGTTAACACCCTACTTAGAAGCGCATGAGTGGCAGAAATCCCTCCTCACAGAGCGTATTCACAATCCCCATCTAGATGACGTGTTAATCTTGCTGGAACATCCCCCTGTCTATACTTTAGGACAAGGCAGCAATTCCGAATTTCTCAAATTTGACATAGCCCAAAATCAGTTCGAGGTACATAGAACCGAACGCGGCGGCGAAGTCACTTACCACTGTCCCGGCCAATTGGTAGGGTATCCAATTTTAAATTTGCAACGTTATTGTAAAGATTTACATTGGTACTTGCGACAATTAGAAGAGGTCATAATTCACGTACTAGCAGTTTATGGTTTAAAAGGCGATCGCATTCCTCCTTTCACCGGGGTATGGTTAGAAGGACGTAAAGTTGCTGCGATCGGCATTAAAGTCAGTCGTTGGATTACCATGCACGGTTTTGCTTTAAATGTGTGTCCCGACATGACAGGCTTTCGGCGCATTGTTCCCTGCGGTATTGCAGATAAACCTGTAGGCAGTTTAGCCGAATGGATTCCCGGAATTACCTGTGAAGAAGTACGCGGACATATTGCTCAAGCTTTTACCGAAGTTTTTGGTATAGAATTCATTGAGTCAATTGCCAATTGTTAAATAATTATACTGTTATAAGTAGATTTAGCTGTAATTATGTAATAGGTGCAATTGGATCAGAAATAGGAATATCCGGCAATTAAAAGCAAATTGCTGCTTATTTGTGATTTCACTTGTGCAAGTTAAAATGTCAGTAACCCAGCCCTAAAGGGACTGAGCTTGTAAGAGAAATCAAGCAAGCTGTACTGACCCGTCTAAGTCAAAACTTGACTACGTTTTTTGAGTCACGACACCCTGGGATACGCAGCCAGTCCCTTGCTCTGTCGCTTGTGATTAAACAGTTCTAAGGTCACTGGAACAGTGTTGCAAGCCTAACAAGCTCTTAAAACATTGACTAGGCTAACTTTACTCCCACAAGGGAAGGCTCTATTGAGCAAAAACATTATGCGTACAGGGCGAAAAGTTTGATCGGTAATTGTCCCGTTGAAAGTGCATTACAAAAGCACACCAAGCAGAGTAACCCCAAGGCGATAATGTTTTAATATTCAAGGCGGTTAAAACCGCACGAGCGATGCACTGAGCCTGTCTAAGTGTCTTTTTCCTCTCAGGTCTAAAGACCATGAGTTTCCCACTTACCGATTTTTTTATGATTGTTTGCCAATCTCAAAACTAACTTTTTGTATCATTTGATTCAAATTTCGCCTGTGACTTATCCAATCAATCCACAGACTTACGCCCCAGTGTTTACGTCTCTGAGAGAAAGAGACTTGAAAGTTCTCATAGAACTATTTGATAGACAAGACGGCGAAGATATTGAAGCAGACATTAACAGTAATCTACTGTTAATGATGCCTGAACCATGCTGGGAAGACGATCCCTTTGACTTCTTGCGCGAATATCTTTAGGAGTGCTGTCAGCACTCAGCACTCAGCACTCAAAACTCACTCAGGGGGTAAAAATCACATGGCTAGATTCGGTTTTTGGCGTTGGCTGTGCTTGTGTCTAGTTATTGGTTTGAATTGTGTTTTACTCTCTGGTTGTAGTGCAAATCTGAGTGCTGATAAAACTTTGCGCGTCGCAACTGAACCTGCATTTCCACCTTTTGAGTTTCAAGGACAAGGTGGAGAGTTGCAGGGTTTTTCCCTGGATTTAATGAATGCGATTGCTTCATCTGCTAACTTTAAAGTCAACTTCCAAAGTCTACCGTTTGATGGCATTATCCCAGCCTTGCAAGGTAGAACCGTAGATGCGGCGATTAGTTCAATTACCATTACAGCAGAACGAGCCAAGACTGTGGCTTTCTCTCGCCCTTATTTTAAAGCCGGATTAGCGATCGCAATTCGTGACAATAATCTAGATATTACAGGTTTTGATAGTCTCAACAACAAAAAAATTGCTGTCCAAATCGGTACGACTGGCGCAGCCAAAGCTCAAAGTATTCCTGGTGCAGAAATTCGCAGTTTTGATTCTGCACCTTTAGCACTGCAAGAATTACTCAATGGTAATGTAGATGCAGTTATTAATGATGCACCAGTAACTTTATATGCCATTAATACAGGCAATCTCAAAGGTATTAAAGTTGTAGAGCAATTACTAACAGAAGAATATTACGGCATTGCCACAGCCCAAAATTCACCTAATTTATTACTTATAAATGACGGACTGAATAGAGTATTAAAAAACGGCACTTATGCCCAAATTTATCAAAAATGGTTTAAAGCGACTCCGCCACAATTACCAGATAAATCACCATTTGAAAATCAAACTAACACTGCTAAAGGGGGAATATTAACCTCATTTAGTTTAATTTCGCAGGCTTTACCGACTTTATTACAAGGTGCATTAGTCACTCTACAACTAACAACAATTTCTGTGGTTTTGGGTTTAATAGGTGGTTCATTAGTTGGTATTATTCGCCTCTCTAAAATTACTCCTGTGCGCTGGTTAGCCAGGGCTTATGTTGATTTTTTTCGAGGTACGCCTTTACTAGTGCAGATTTTCATGATTTATTTTGGCATCCCAGCCATTGCTCAAGAACTGAACTTTACTTTCTCTTTTGATCGTTTAATAGCTGGAGTAATTGCCTTAAGTTTAAATTGTGCGGCTTACATTGCCGAAATTGTTCGCGCTGGTATTCAATCAATTGAACCGGGACAAGCAGAAGCAGCTAAATCATTAGGCTTAAATCCTTTACTAACAATGCGCTTAGTAATTTTTCCTCAAGCATTCCGGCGGATGTTACCAGCTTTAGGCAATGAGTTCATCAGTTTATTGAAAGATACCAGCTTAGTAGCGGTGATTGGGTTTGAAGAGTTATTTCGCAAAGGACAACTGATTGTAGCTGGAAACTATCGCGCCTTTGAAATTTACGCAGCAGTTGCGATCGTTTATTTATGTTTAACTCTGCTTTCTTCCCAAGCCTTTAGTCGCTTAGAAACCTGGATGAATCCTACTCAATTAGTTCAAATTAGTCCAAAAAAATCCTCTCAATTCGAGAATAAAAAAAATTAACGCTCTATTTCTTGAGATTTCATACTGGATTAATATCCCGCCGGGAACTGAAGTTCCAGGCTAATAGCGAAAGTCCACTCAAGTGGACTAAATTTTTCCTTGATTCGTCTTTAGAGGGCTTTCACTATGAGACTCAGAATAAATTTCGAGGCGGGATAGATACATTACGGCAAGACTTGTCTGTAGGCCGTAGTCGTTGCGGAGATAGGGGTCAAATCATAATAATATTAAACGACTTGCCGGACTCCAGGGATACCGTTGTCAACTACAAATGAAGCACGGTTGGTAATCGTACCAAATGGTGTTAGTACATTTGACATCACTAGATAGTCTGACCTCCAAGTGCTAGGAGTCACTGTACAGCGTACATATCCCCGTTGCCCGTTGTAGAACTTGATATGGGGATTATCTGGTAAGTATGCTTGCACTGTAGGGCTGATATCAATACCATCACCACCTGAGCTAATGGAGGTGCAGACAAACTCACTACCCAATGTGGCGGATTCGGGTTGATCAAAGTTCGCCTTAAGATTCATCGCCCAGTGAGAATGCACATCCCCTGCTAAGGAAACTGGGTTAGATGGTTGACGCTGTGCGAGAAAAGCCATGAGGCGATCGCGGGAAGCCAAATACGCATCCCATTTGTCCATGCTGAAAACTTGACCTTCTCCCGGTAGGAAGTCTCTCTGAGCAATGGGAACTTGCTGCGCCAAAATATTCCATCTCGCTGTTGATTTATCTAAACCATCATACAACCAGCTTTCTTGCGCCTGTCCCAGAATTGTGGCTTGGGGATCAAAAACTTCTGGACAACGTTCCTTACTACCATCGCCACAGGGTTGATCTGTGCGGTACTGGCGAGTATCTAAAACATTGAATGTAGCCAGATTACCAAAGTTTAACCGCCGGTAAAGCTGCATATCAGGGCCGACTGGTCGGGAGAAGGGACGCAGGGGCATATGTTCATAGTACGCCTGATAAGCGATCGCTCGCCGTTGGGCGAAGATGGCTGGATCTTGATCTGGTTCGGTATCAACTTGTGAGATTAAGTTGGCATAATTGTTTTCTACCTCGTGGTCATCCCAAGTTACAATCCAAGGGAATGCTGCATGGGCAGCTTGGAGATTAGCATCGGTTTTATAGAGAGCATGACGATTGCGGTAATCTTCCAAGGTGAAAATTTCTGACCCATTGTGTTGTCTAGGCCGAGTTAGATTAATCCCTCCCTCGTAGATGTAGTCACCCGAAAAAAATACTAAGTCAAGGTCATCCTCTGCCATGTATTTATAAGCAGTGTAATATCCTTGCTCATAGTGTTGGCAGGATGCTATGGCAAACTTCAATAGATTTGACGCACTACCAGAAGCGGGAGCAGTCCGAGTCCGACCAATGGGGCTAGCTTCGCTACCTACATTAAACCGATACCAATACCAAGTATGAGGTGATAGCCCTTCCACCACCACCCGCACAGAGTGAGCCAGTTCTGGAGTTGCCAGTACAGTCCCTCTGGAGATAATGCGCTTCATGTTGGAGTCAGTTGCTACTTCCCAACGGATTGGCACATTTACAGGCGGCATTCCACCGCCATTTATAGGTTCGGGAGCTAGTCGAGTCCAGATCACAATGCTGGTATCATAGGGTTCGCCTGATGCCACACCCAGTTTAAAAGGATAATCGGAAAATCTGCCTTTAGCGATCGCTTGTTGTTGAGGAAATTGGCTGGCAATAGCTAAACCAGTAAATGCTCCTGCTCCGATAATTAAGTTGCGTCGTTTGATGCGACTTTGCAGAAACTTCTGAACATTATGGTAATCTACCATCCTCTTACTCCTGACTAAAAAATAAGTTAAAGGAATGCAACAGTTAACACAAAAAAGGCAGGGTATTTTCTCCCTTACCAAACTCAGGTTTAAATTTCCAGTTTCTCAACTGGTATCAATGTGTTAGTTGTTCTATCTGCACGTCAAAACTTACTATTTAGAGATTAATTTTTGACAAAGAAAGAGTTAATATAAATTTAATTTTTTGATATATTTAATTTATTAAATTACAAAAATAATATTTAAATTAAAATGCACAAAAAAATGAAGAATGAACTATGCAGCTATCATTCTTCATTTTGAATAATACCACTACAATTATCTATTTTGCCATTGAATAGGGATAAAATTTGACCCATTCAAGCAAGATTAAGCTTTAAGCTTTCCCATTACTATGTCTTTTCTTTTCATCATCAAGGTGACACTACCAACTAATAGAAGGCCTCCTAATATTGTAGGCTCAGGTACTTTTCTATAAGAAACTGTACCAGATATCAATTCAGCGTCTGATGTATTTATGGAGAAAGCAGTAAAATCTTCACCAGCAATTTCATACCTAATAGAGCTAGCTGGATTAGCTTTATCATCGAACTGATAGTCTAAAGCTAAAGATGTTTTACCTGTAGAAAGAATGGTGGTATAGACAATAGGAAATGCTGGGGATTTAAGATCATCTTCTTCGGTGTAAACATTAGAGTCACCGTCAAATTGAAAGGAAAGGGACTTCAGGATTGCTTCACCATCAATGAAAGTTGAGTCATCAAAGCTAAAAATGCCATTTCCTCTCGTGGTGGGACTATCAACTGTAAAAGCATAACGAACAATCGCCGCAGATGCTGAATTTACATCTACACTAGCCAAACCCAAAGCTAAACTAGCAGCAAGGACTAATTTTGAACCCAATTTCATCTCCGTTTTCCTCACTATAAACTTCTGTTAGCAATGCCCACTACAAAGTATATAAGTCGTTTATCTCGCGCTTTGCTTATCCCTTTTGATTCACCAATGGGAGTTCATCACCGATAGAATCAGTGATAAAAATAAGTTATTCTCCCTTTTGAAAACAAGGAAATAAGGGGCTATTTTTTTTGGAACTAACCTATATTGAAGCTATGAGTTTAAGTAGAATTTAATGGAAGGTAAAAATAAAAAATAATTAGTCATAACGAACTAAAAGCTTTGAGGAAAGCCAAAAGTTAAATTAGCCAATTCTTGCATCGAAGACAATAAAATTAAAAACTGCCCTGGCTGAAGATAATACCAAGAGCAGTAGATGGGGAGTAATAACAAAATTGAATAAACTAGACATCCTCTGGTTCAAGTTGAGCCACTGTAACTGCATTGACAGCAAAAGCAAAAACTAATGGCATAGGACATCTGAGTACAAAGGTAGAAATAACCGCTAACACCGTACTAATCACTGCTGAAGTTGACCAGATTTTTTCTTCAAATGTCAGTCCCTTCTCAGATTTAATTCCTCTGAGGACATGATGAGGAATTGGTTCTGGCATCACACATCCTGGAGGAAACGCCCAGTAATTATTACGCCGCTCTACAAATAGTTCTGTCCAGCCATTTTCTTCGCACCATGCTTCGATCCAGTCAATAGAGTAGTGTGTCATAATTGCAGTTACTTATTAGGCTTGTTGAATTTGTCTAGGTAGGGGCAATAAATCTACTCAAGATTTATCAGGAGTTCAGCAGTCACTATAAAAAAACTATGGTTAATACTCCCCATATAGAGCTTGTTAAGCATTCCGAAACATCATCAAATTGTTTTCGATCACGCTTAATGCTCGCCATGATTAAAAGACTAACAGTCTATCTTCCCAGCTAAACGGAAACGACAATAAACTTTACTTGGAAAATATTAACTTGAAGAAATGTAAATTTCATAGCGATCGCTAAATCTTAATTAAAAATATTTATATCCTAAAACGCAAACATTGAAATCAAGAATTGTAAATTATTCAGTGAGCAATTGCTTAATTTTCTTACGGAATTGAAATATATCTGATTAGTGAATCATTTCTCTACTATCTAGAGTCGTATCTAGCTCAACCTATAGTTATAAATGGGTGAAGATGTAGAGCGATGGCGTACCCGCCCACCAGAGGTTATCGCCAATCGTTTGTGACAAAATGTTAAGCTGTTAGTGATCCAAAACGCCTGAAGATGGGGAAAACGCAAAATGAAGCACCAAATTAATTACCTCAAGATGTTTTGGCGGCAAGGCTTGGTGTTATTATTGGGGATCATCGTCTTTTGCTTGCCCTTACCAGCATGGGCAGTAGATTGGACGCATCCTTTATCATTTAGCAATGCAGAATTATCGAGACATGACTTTTCTGGTGATAGTTTGCAAGCGGCGGAGTTTTCTAACGCCAATTTAGAAATGACTAACTTTGTCGGTGCGGATTTGCGGGGAGCAGTATTAAGTGCTTCCGTGATGACAAACGCAAATCTCCACGGAGCAGATTTAACTAATGCAATGGTGGATCAGGTAAACTTAACAGGGGCTGATTTAAGCGATGCCGTTTTTAAAGAAGCTATTTTACTCCGTGCCATCTTTAATAATGTGAACCTAGAAGGCGCAGACTTTACTGATGCAATTTTAGACAAGGCACAAATCAAAGAACTTTGTACAAAAGCTAGCGGAGTAAATTCTCAAACAGGCGTAGAAACTCGTGATTCTTTGGGATGTTAATGAAGCGTATAGGTGTAATTGGTGGTGGACAGCTAGCCTGGATGATGGGGGATGCAGCCAATAAGCTAGAGGTAGAGTTGATAGTGCAGACTCCTAGCATTCAAGATCCGGCTGTGGCGATCGCTCATGATACTGTATTGGCAGCAATTGATGATGCTGATGCAACAAAAGTTTTAGCAGCCAAAAGCGATGTTATCACCTTTGAAAATGAATTTGTCGATTTAGAGGCTTTATCTCTGCTAGCAAAGCAAGGTGTCTGCTTCCGTCCCAGGTTAGAAGCTTTAGCACCACTATTAGATAAATATCATCAGCGTTGTTATTTAAGAGATTTAGGGCTACCTGTTCCGCAATTTTTCGCTGTCGAACAGCAGGAAGATTTAGCAGCCAAAATTGCAGACTTAGGTTTTCCCCTAGTGCTGAAATCTCGCCGTCACGGTTACGACGGACAGGGAACTTTTATCATTCGTGATTTAGCTACCTTGCAAGAAAAACTAGAGTTAAATCAAAAAAATCCAACTCTATTTTTAATAGAAGAATTTGTCCCCTTTGAACGGGAACTAGCGGTAATTGCTGCCCGTGCAGTAGATGGTGAAGTTGTCATCTATCCAGTGGTAGAAACACAGCAAGAACAACAGGTATGTCGCCGAGTTATAGCCCCTGCTGATATTACACCCGAACAAGTCGCCACAGCAGAAGCGATCGCCTATAAATTATTAAACAGCCTCCAATTTGTCGGAGTGTTTGGTATTGAACTATTCTTAACTACTGACGGAAAAATATTAGTCAACGAAATAGCCCCCCGTACCCACAATTCTGGGCATTTTTCCCTAGACGCTTGTGCAACTTCCCAATTTGAGCAGCACCTGAGAGCAGTTTGTGGTAAGCCTTTGGGAAATCCGGCTTTACAGTGTACAACTGCTGTCATGGTCAACTTATTAGGTTATGAAACCTCTGTCAGCGACTACCAAAGCAAACGCCAGCAATTAGCAGCAATTCCCCAAGCACACGTCCACTGGTACGGTAAAACAGAATCTCGTCCAGGACGCAAACTAGGACACGTCACCGTTTTGTTAGAAAATCATAACCCAGCGATGACCTCTGAAATCGTCCACACTATAGAATCTATCTGGTACTTTAGTTGAAGAATTAAGGGTGTAGGGGTGTAGGGGTGTAAGGGTGTAAGGGCTAGCAGAACTGTTGACTATTGACCAACTTGTACACAATTGGTTTTGAAAAGCTATAATGAGTGAGTTGCACTGCGACGTTGGTGACTGCCATCAAGTTTTTTGATCTATGTCTTTAAGAAAAAGGGAGCTAAATGCTTCTCGTGGCAGTAAACCGGGCGTGTACCCGGAAACTTTAAACGAGTAAAATCTGTTCCCCCCTGGTTTAACCAGGTCATAAACTTAGGTAAAACGGCGTTGCGGTGAACTCAAAATTTTAAGCTCCCAATTTTATTAAAACTGGGAGCTTTAATATTTTGTATGTAGTCGTCTTGAACTGCGTACACGAATAACAGCTAAAGAAGGGTTTGTAGTAAGGACTTTAGTCCTTAGAAAAATCAGGACTAAAGTCCTCACTACAAACTTGCTTATCCATCAATTTAAACTTGATGCACTACTAGTTGTATCAGATGATTCTGAATCAGGTACAAAACAGAGTTAAGATAACTAAAAAATAACTTAAATTTTAGTTAAAAATAGAAAAATTGTTACAACCGCAACTAACAAATCCTGTCTTTCCAGCGTCGGTTTTCCGGCTAGATAATGGTTTAACGTTGATTCATCAAGAAATTCCCACTACTCCCGTAGTTGTGGCTGATGTTTGGGTAAGGGCTGGAAGTATACATGAGCCAGAACCGTGGTTTGGTATGGCGCATTTTTTAGAACACATGATTTTTAAAGGTACAGCCACCCTACAGCCGGGAATGTTCGACCATAATATCGAGAATACAGGTGGTGTCAGTAATGCGGCCACAAGCTACGATTATGCTAATTATTCCCTAACTACGGCTGCTACTTATATAGAAGACACTCTGCCTCATTTAGGAGAACTACTACTCAACGCTGCAATTCCAGAGGATGAGTTTGTCCGTGAACGGGATGTAGTATTAGAAGAAATCCGTGCTTCTTATGATGACCCAGACAGTGTAGGCTTCCAATCTCTACTGCAAAGCGTCTACCAAGAGCATCCTTACGGACGCGCAATTTTGGGTAATGCGCAAGAACTAATGCAGCATTCACCAGAAGCAATGCGCTGTTTTCACCGCACTCACTACCAACCAGAAAATATGACAGTAGTAATGGCGGGAGGTATTAACCAACAGCTAGCATGGGATTTGGTTCACAAATCATTTGGTAATTTTGGTGAACGTGGAGAATGTCCACCAATTAAACCATTAACTAAGCCAGTTATTAGTGGAGTTCGCCGCCAAGAATTGTCTTTACCACACCTAGAACAAGCACGGCTGTTAATGGGGTGGCTAGTACCAGGCGTAGAAGAACTGCGTGCGGCTTATGGTTTAGATTTATTATCAGTATTGTTGGCAGAAGGACGGACTTCCCGCTTAGTACGTGATTTACGAGAAGAACAGCAACTAGTGCAGGGAATTTGCAGTAATTTTTCTCTGCAACGAGAAGCGAGCTTATTTACAATTACGGCTTGGTTAGAGCCAGAACACCTAGAAATAGTAGAGAATTTAATTCTCAGCCATTTGGATGATATCTTCAGCCAAGGTATTAATGAAAATCAATTAGCTCGCACCCGTAGGCTGTTATGTAATGAGTATGCCTTTTCTACCGAAACACCAAATCAGTTGAGTGGGATGTATGGCTACTACAATACCATTGCCCAAGCAGAATTATCTGTCACCTATCCTCAGCAAATTCAATCATTTGCTCCTCAAGAACTGCAAAAATTAGCTAAACAGTATCTTTCACCGCAAAATTATGCAGTAACTATTATTAAACCTTGTTAACTGATGACTGATGACGGTTGACTGGGGACAAGATATATCTTACCAAAGTCAGAAAATGAGATGTGTCATTCTGAATGAAATGTATAATTTTTGAGATGTTTCGCTTCGCTCAACATGACAAATTCAGCATTTATGCAAGAGGTCTAAGGAAGACAAAGAAGTAAAAAAGAAACGAATCTTTTGACGTTTGACTTTTGTATGCCCAATTCCCAATGACTAATAACTAATGACTCAAACTGTGAATCCTGCTGTATCTAACAACTCCCTTATCCATCGCACTGTATTAAACAATGGTATTGTCGTACTGGTAGCAGAAAATCCAGCTGCGAATATTATTGCGGGGCGAATTTTTATTCGTGCTGGTAGTTGCTGTGAACAACGCGAAAAAGCAGGTTTAGCGCATCTACTAGCAACAGTCATCACTAAAGGATGTGATGGACTTTCTAGTATGGAAATTGCCGAAGAAGTCGAATCTGTGGGAGCTAGTTTGAGTGCAGATACATCGACTGATTATTTTTTAATGTCGTTAAAGACAGTGACGGGGGATTTTCCTCAGATATTATCACTTGCAGGGCGGATTGTGCGATCGCCTACTTTCCCCACCACCCAAGTAGAACTAGAACGGCGTTTAACCATCAATAGCATTCGTTCCCAAAAAGAACAGCCCTTTACCCTAGCAATAGAGCAAATACGGCGGGTAATTTACCAAAATCATCCCTATTCACTATCGGTGATGGGGGATGAAAATACTGTCAGTAACATCACCCAAGAGGACTTGGTAGACTATCACCAAACATATTTTCGTCCAGACAATATAGTAATTAGCATTGCTGGGCGAGTCACTTTAAATGAGGCTGTAGCCTTAGTAGAAGAAGTATTTGGTGATTGGCAAAATCCAGACCAAGCCCTACCAGAAATTAATCTACCAGAAATTTTAGTAGAACCACAATCCCAGCTTAAGCCTATACACACCCAGCAATCTATTGTCATGCTCGGTTATTTGGGTGCAGCAGTAAATTCTGCTGATTATGCCCCTTTAAAATTACTATCTACTTATTTGGGGAATGGTCTATCTAGCCGTTTATTTGTCGAATTACGAGAAAAACGGGGTCTAGCCTACGAAGTTTCGGCATTTTATCCTACTAAGCTATATCCAGCGTCATTTTTAGTTTATATGGGTACAGCCCCAGAAAATACCACCATAGCCCTAGAAGGATTGCGTACAGAAGTAGAGTTACTGTGTACCACAGAATTAACCCAAACCAGTCTGCAAGCGGCGAAGAACAAAATTTTAGGGCAGTATGCCTTGGGTAAACAAACTAACGGACAAATTGCTCAACTATACGGTTGGTATGAAATTTTGGGTTTAGGAATTGACTTTGATAGACAATTCCAAGAAATGACAACTGCTGTCACCATCCAAGATGCTTTAATCGCCGCGCGTCGCTACCTCCAGAAACCTTATTTATCTTTGGTAGGTCAAGAAGAAGCAATTAACCGCGCTATTTTGAGTAATGAGTAATGAGTGCTGAGTGCTGAGTGCTGAGTGCTGAGTGCTGAGTAATGAGTTTTGAGTGTATGCTGAATCTGCACAGGTTACAACCTGCTATTGAAAAAATTCAGCCCTTTGAAAAACCAGCTTAGAGGCGAATAAGTGCAGTTACTGCACGCTGCTCACGCCCCGCTCCGCTAACAGCACCGGCTAAACGCCGCGCTACTGCTAACAGCACTCATTACTCATTACTCATGACTCAGCACTAACTACTCAGCACTACTAAACGGTGTAATATTAGCAACAGAAGTTCTGGGAGTGATTTCCATGAAAGGCAGCCTGACAGCAAGTATTGTAAGCTACTTAGACTCACTAAAGACATTTCGCTGCTTCAGCAAAAGTAAGTTTTATTGGCTACTGATGTTTTCCTGTACGTCTGTGTTCCTTGGCTCATCGGCTATAGTAACAGTTACAGCACCCCAAGCAATTGCCCAACAAGTTGGGATAAACCGTCCTACTCTCAAGGTTGGTAGTCAAGGCGAACGCGTCTCGGAACTTCAGGCGGCTCTGAAGCTTTTGGGCTTTTATTCTGGTGCAGTTGATGGAACTTATAATGAACCTACCGCCAATGCTGTTTCTCGGTTTAAACAAACAGTGGGTTTGAGTCCAGATGGTATTGTTGATACGCCTACCTGGCAGAGACTTTTCCCAAATCAACCATTTGTGGCATCAATACCTAACTCAACAGCCAATACCATAACGGCTTTTCCTGTTCCTACTCAAGCTGCTACAACTACTAATACTAGACCTGAACTAAGACCCACTCCTCCCCGGCCTGTTAATAATCAGGTTGTGAATACTAAACCTGTCCCCAACCGGACAAACACCAAACCAGTGAATAATCAGGTTGTCAATACTAAACCTGTTTCTAGACCTAGCAATACTTCCAGGCAAAATACCACAACAACTAGACCATCCTCAACAACTCGTCCTAACCCCACTCCACCAGCTAATCGCATTTCTGGTGTACAGTACACCTCAGAAGGATGGCCGATTTTGCGGGTGGGGATGAGTAATCCAGAAGTTACCAAGTTACAAACAAGGTTGAATCAGCTAGGTTTTCTCAAAGGTGGTGTAGATAGCTATTTTGGTGTAATGACGGAAAATGCTGTGAAAGCAGCACAAAAACGTTATGGAATAAAGCCTGATGGTGTAGTTGGTAGTGCTACTTGGGAGGCTCTATTGCGACAATCGCCTCAACGGCGTTAATATCATGTCTGCTAAAAGAATTAGCATATCTCTGTAATGCTTGGTAATTGGTAATTGCTCATGGGAAAAATAAATCAGCAATTACCAATTAACAATTTTTGTATATTTCTTCGTAAGGCCGATTTCTTTCAACAAAATATGAAAAATTTTCTATTGACGTGGTTAGGTACTGCGGTGGCTTTGCTGATTACTGCCAATATTGTACCTGGGTTTGTGGTGAATAGTTTTGTCGCTGCTTTGGTTGCTGTGGCAGTAATTGGGTTAGTCAATGCTTTTGTTAGACCAATTTTAAGTATTTTGACCTTTCCCATTACTCTACTGACCTTTGGGCTATTTACATTTGTGCTGAATGGCTTAATGCTTTGGCTAGCAAGTCTCCTCACCCCTAAGTCTTATTTTGAAATTGAAAACCCTTTAGCCGCTTTTTTGGGGTCAATTGTATTATCTGTGGTTTCTAGCGTCATTAACTATATTCTTAGAACTATGGAATAGTCATGTGTAAAAATTTATGAGTCATTAATCAGTAGGTAGGAAAAAGTCAAAAATCAAAAAACAGAAATATTTGTCTTTTACCTTTGTACTTCCTATTTCCCAGTCCTACCATACAATATGGTTCAATGAAAAGTTATTTGTGTAGATAATTGGTCTTGTCAGACACGATAAATCGCGTCTCTACATGATAATCTGTGACTGATATGAACCGTATTGCCCTATAGTGACGCCAGCATCTTCTATCACAGAAGTGATGCTTATGCCTGTAAAAAGGGAATATTAAAGATAGAACATTATTTTCTTTAATTTCCCTTCACTGATATGAATAAACCAAACATTTTCAACAATGCCAAGCAAAAATTGAAAAAGTCTCGTTGGCCTGCATGGCTACCTTATCCTAGCTGCTGGTTAAAATCATTGATTTTGATGATATTTCTACGAGTGATTATATTTATAGCCAAGTTTTTACTAAAAGTAGGGTATGGGGTTTCTAATTTTATAAGTAGTCCAGAATTGTTAGTTATATTCGGAATAATAACTCTTCTTTCTCCTATTGCTATTATTGCTTTTACTCATCATTATTTACATTTAATTTTCAACCGATTTATTTCAGAAATTCAAGCACCAGAAATAGGTATTGTAAAAGGGTTAATACCAAAATTGATGAGTTGGTGGGAAGGACTATATGGTTGGCTTGTAATTATCTTATCTACGCTGGTGGCTGGTTTGTTCTGCACTATCATTTTACCTGTATTTCATATTAATTATGCAAAACCTCCTGAGACATACACCTCATTTGAACAGCAAATCATATTAATATTTGGATTGATATGGTTAGTTCAAGGATCGCTTATTTACCAAATTGATTATTTAGTTAGACAGCATTTAATATTGGTATATTCTAGCAATAAAAAATTATAAATACAGTGATAGTAACAGTTTTAAATGCTGTAGTTACGCAAACTTATGATTGATTATAATATTTGTTGTTTATGTTTATTGAAAGTTTACACATAGCAGTTTGCAATTGATTGGAGTACATAGTTGGATTTATTTGTGCATACCTACTTACTTAAATCTGGGTTGAGCTACAGCGATTGTTACTGCGCCTGGTTGTGCTGGTAAACGGAAAATTTGTTTAGGAACTAAAAGCTTGACTGCAAAATTAAGCTGGGAAGCCGCCAAAATAGCAGAGGCTTCAGCTACGCTAGGCGTTCCGACTATTTTAGCGATCGCTACGGTAGGATGAGGAACAACAACACTAGACAAACTCTCGGCAGGAAAGGTTTTTAAAGGCAAATCATAGCTGCGACAAAACTCGATTAAGCCCGGTTCTGATGCTTTTATATCGATAGTAGCAAGACCGGCGATCGCTGTTTGTGGCAGGTTATAATTTTGAAAAACTTGCTCAATTGCTACCAATAATAACTCAGAAGAAATACCTGATTGACAGCCAAATCCTATCCACAAATTTTGTTGTACAGGCTGTTGCTCAGGAATTATTTGCACATTCGTAACTAAATTACTATCAAGTAGAATTTGAAACTTTTAGTCTTTCGGTATTTCATTATAAGTTAGTAAGTTGTGCTTTTTAGCGTTTATTAAAATACCTAAAAACTGATAGTTAGAATACTGTTATCAGAAATGAAAAACTATATATTGAGCATATCTAGCACAGTAGGAAACGCCGGGGTGAGGACAAGGTAAAAACTAGAAAGTAAATATACTTTTCTAATTTTGCTTCTTTGGCATCCCTGAAGCAACAAGGTTTTACTTAGTCTACTTCGGTGTTTCAATTTCTTCACATTTTCGCCGTAATTACTTTATAAAAGGCTACGACTGATTTTTTTAATTTTAGTTTTTCATTTCTGAACCAGATTTCCTTTACCTCCTTAGTATTTAATTTAATACCGTGTTTTTTACTAGTTGTCAAGTTGTCTCAAACAAGTTTTATGATAAAAAAATTCTAGATAAAATTTGTCTAAAAAACAACAGAAATTTTTGACTTTTATTGCTAAGTTCTTGCCAAAAATTTAGACCATCAGAAAAGATGTATTGTTTTCTAGAACAAAGTAACATATGGCGGTTCTCGTTTTAGTGAGGTACAAGAACCCCACCCCCAACCCCCTCCCCGCAAGCAAGGAGGGGGCTATGATATGCCTCATGTAATTAGGAAACGCTATAATTACGAATTACGAATTACGAATTATTCCTCCGCCCCAGCCTGCTGGAAAATTTGCACGATATTCCTATAACCATTAAATTCTGCCAGCATCAAAGCCGTATAACCACCACGGTTTTTTAAATTCATATCTGCCCCAGATGCCAGTAATACTTGCACAACTTTACCATAGCCCCCAGCCGCAGCCCACATCAAGGCTGTAGCCCCTGCGGAATCTTGATAATTAATATTTGCACCCTTGGCTAACAATACCTGAACTATGCCAGGATAGTTACGTTCTGCTGCCTTGATTAAAGCCGTTTTGCTGTCCTTCGCTGGAATATTGACATCAGCACCATAATCTAAAAATACCTTGACTGTATCTGTCTGTCCTTGGGCTACTGCCAAGGTTAAAGGTGTTTCACCAATTTTATCACCATGCAAATTTGCACCGTAACGCAGCAGTGCTTCCACTATCTGACTATGCCCCTGCAATGCGGCTATTAGCAAGGGTGTGTCACCGAGATGATTTTTGATTTGAGGATTTGCACCCCGATGAAGTAAAACTTGTACTAAATCAAGATAGCCTTCCACAACAGCGAGATGTAAGGCTGTTTCGCCGTCTTTATCTTGATGATTAACTTGAGTACCTTGATCTAGTAATATAACTGCGGTCGCCACCTGTCCAGCCGCCGCAGCTGCCAATAGTGCCGTACCACCATCTTGGTTTTGTAAATTCACATCAGCCCCACCCGCCAGCAATGCTTGGACTACATCCACACTTCCCAAGTCAGATGCAATCATCAGCAGGGTTTCGCCGTCCTCATCTTGGGTGTTAGCATCAACACCACTTTCTAAAAGCAGTCGCACTACTTCCCCGTGTCCATGCTTAATTGCCAATTTTAAAGCCGTATCTTCGTCATTGTCTTGGCAATTCACATCAGCCCCACCCGCCAGCAATGCTTGGACTACATTAGTGTGACCCTTGAGTGCAGCTGCCATCAAAGCCGTACTACCATCTTCATTGGTGGCATTAATATCAGCCCCCCTAGAAACTAGAAGCCGTACAATATCTAGCTGATTAGCACTAGCAGCTAACATCAAAGCCGTCAAGCCGTAGCGTTTTCTAGCTAAATTGATATTTGCTCCCGCATCCAAGAGCGATCGCACAATTTCGGTATAGCCTAGATTAGCAGCAAACATTAACGCTGTAGTGCCATCGCGATCGCACACATTCACCATTGTGCCAGCAGCCAATAGCCCGTCCAGCTGCTTCAAATCACCACTTTTAGCAGCCTTCAGCAGCAAAGCATCATAGTTTTCAATCATGAATCCATTCCGACTGGGAAATGTTATTTATTGAGTCTCAGAATTTAGTCTGAGATGCTTTAGGTACTTTGGCAAGATATTGGGTATTGCCTACCTTGTCTACCTTGTCCCTCTTGTCTCCCATTGCCCACGGTACGTAGAATTGTGCTAATTTTTATTAAGATTTAAGAATTGGGCGAGAACACAATGAATCTGGAACTATCTGACTCAGTTAAATATTGGCTGAATTTCTTTCACCCGTTGATTATGTGGGTGTTACTAGCACTCTCACTGTATGCTGCTTACCTAGGTCTGCAAGTACAGCGTACACGCAACGCACAAGGTGAAGCCAAAAAAGAACTAATTAAAGGTAAATATAACGTCAAACACTACCAAATTGGCTCGTTAATTTTAGCTGTAATGGTAGCTGGTGCAATTGGTGGTATGGCTGTCACCTTTATTAATAACGGTAAATTGTTTGTAGGCCCGCACCTATTAGCAGGATTAGGTATGACAGGTTTAATAGCATTTTCTGCTGCCCTATCTCCCTTTATGCAAAAAGGAGCAAACTGGGCGAGGGTAACTCACATTTTATTAAATTTCGTAATTTTAGGACTGTTTACCTGGCAGGCTATCACAGGTGTAGAAATCGTCCAAAGAATTCTTTCTAAAGCCTAGTCAATAGTCATTAGTCAATAGTCATTGGTCAATAATTGACTGTTGACTGTTGACTGTTGACTGTTGACTGTTAACTGATTTATCGCCGTTTCTTGCAATTATTTGGGAAAGGAATCCCAACAGATTGATGAAAATCTTCTTGGACTTTGCGAGTGAGGCGGCGGGAGACTTGGCGGACGATTTGGTTAAGCAAGCGATCGCCTGTAGACTGAACTAAAGACTTGGGCAAACGCTGGATAAATCGCGGAAAATGCAAACAAACCACTAAATCTAATTCCCATTCCACTCGCGTGATTGCACCCAAATCTTCTTTTAACTGTAATGATGCTCGGTAGTCTACATCATAGCCAGGGGGTTGATAATCAGGAACAGGAATTGTGCGAATGCGATAAACTCCCTCTTCTTGAGGTAAAAGTTCTAAACCAATTTTTGGCTCAACTTCATAACCAAAAGAGCCAAAACGACCAATAATTAAGGCATAGCCGTTTTCCCCCAAAGGCTGTACCTTCATTGGTTCAGCACACCGCGAAAACCAATCAGCATGAGAATTTAGATACTCAGTAACTGTCTGTGATGGGGCGGACATTTCCATACAGTCGCTATAACGACCATAAAACTTGGTTAGAGTCCCTATAGCTTTTTCTGTACCCGTCTCTTCAGTGTCTGTGAGGTTCGTAGTAACGGGGACAACTGTTTCTGTGATTTCCAGAGATTGATATTCGCCGTTTGTCGAAAGCATGAAGCATTCCCCTCTAGCTTGGCGTTTGTCTATAATTAATAATTCCCAGGTTGATTGGGCGGATTAGCATTAAACTTCCATTTTGACCGAAAGCTTATAAATCTGTCATACACTTCATAAAATCACTACAATATAAAACGGATCAATCACATAACTAGTTTCCCAGGATAGCGTTTCTTATGAAAGCATTTGTAGCAGGGGCAACAGGTGAAACAGGTCGCCGCATAGTACAAGAGTTAGTAGCGCGTAATATTCCTGTGCGTGCTTTAGTCAGGGATATAGAGGCAGCTAGAACCATTTTGCCACCTGATGCCGAGTTAGTAGTAGGTGACGTATTAAATCCACAAAGCCTAACTACAGCCTTGGGAGATAGTACAGTGGTGCTGTGTGCAACTGGCGCAAAACCCAGTTTAGATCCCACTGGCCCCTATAAAGTAGATTTTGAAGGCACTAAAAATTTAGTCGATGTGGCCAAAGCCAAGGGAATTGAACATTTTGTTTTAGTAACTTCTTTGTGTGTCTCCCAGTTTTTCCATCCGTTGAACTTGTTTTGGCTAATTTTAGTATGGAAAAAACAAGCAGAGGAGTATCTGCAAAAAAGCGGTTTAAATTACACAATTGTTCGCCCTGGTGGATTAAAAAATGAAGATAATGCCGATGCGATCGTCATGCAGGGTGCTGATACATTATTTGAGGGTAGTATTCCTCGCCAAAAAGTCGCCCAAGTTTGTGTAGAAGCTCTATTTAAGCTAGTCGCACACCATAAAATAGTCGAGATAGTCGCCAAACCCGAAGCTAGCCCTAAAAGCTTTGAAGAATTATTTCAACAATGCTAACCGCGCTACTGCTAACATCACTCATTTTGTGAACTTTACCGAAATAGATGCGTCAACTTTTGTTGTTAGCTAAGAGAGTCAGAAACCCCACGCCTAAAAGCGGGGGCTTAAAAAAGCCCTAATCTGACCAGACTAAGTTCTTAACTGAACTACGTGAAATTGGAAGGAGTAAAACTCTGAAAAGCCTTGAACTCAAAGGTCTGGAAAAATTTATTGGCCCTATAGCCGCACTTCTAGGCTTTGTTTACTTATTTCAATGGTACGTGTTTGGGGATTTGCGATCGCCTTCTGATCCCATCTTTGGCAATAATTTACCACCCTTGGTGATGGAAGGCGGAGATCCATACATCCGGGCTTTGATGCGAACCATCTCAGCTAGTGAAGCCAATAGCAAACGCCCCTATTCACTGTTGTATGGTGGACAGCAAATCACTGACCTCAGTAAGCATCCTGAAATATGCGTCACTATTCCCGTAGGGCCAAACACAGGTAATTGTTCTACAGCTGCTGGCAGATATCAAATGATTAATACCACTTGGTATCATATTGCTCCCCGTTATCACCCCAAACCAGGACAAATGATGTTTTGGTCTAATTATAGTTTTGAGCCACAATATCAAGATGTAGTAGTTTACCGTTGGTTAAATGATTCCAAGGTTTGGGGAATTGATATTTCCCAACTATTGCGTCAAGGTAAGTTAAACGAAGTTTTGCGGCGACTCTCTCCCACTTGGACAAGTTTAGGTTATGGCATAGAAACAAACTCTATTAGTAAGTCTTTGCCCAAGATTTATCAAAAAATGTTGCAAGAAGAATTAACAACAGCCAGTCAACCAGCCGCAGCCAACGCCGCGACTCCCAGTCCCAAGATTAACCCTAAAGGCAAACAACCAAAACCGCAGTAAGGGAATAGGGAGTAGTTAACAATTCAAAATTCAAAATTCAAAATTCAAAATTCAAAATTAAATACAGTTGGAGTCGGGGATTTAAACCCCAACTCAACTGATACTAAGTGTAGACGTAGGGGTCTTAAACCCTTGAATTTACGATAAGTTAGTATACTTTTATTTTCTGTAGTAAACTCTAGCATTGCCGAATCCGCGATCGCGAATAAAATTATTCCATCTTTGGGCATCAGTGCGCTGACTAAAAGGCCCTACTGCTACGTGTGGTCCTAGAGGTTGTTTTCTTTCAGTGACAAAACCCTCTAATCCCGGAAACTGTCGAATCTGATTGGCAATGGTGAATAAATCTTCTGACTTAGCAGGAATGGAAATGTAATATCTGGATTTGGTGGTGGGATTATTGGTATTACCAGAGTTCCGATTATCAGGATAATAAGGTAATTCTTGCCCACTATCAAAACCCGCAACACTCGCACCATAAATACCAATTGCGTTTAACTCTCTAACTCGCTGTTGAGCATTATTTAGCCGATTAAATACTCCAGACTGAATCACAGAACGGCCATTGTACTGTCGAATATATGCGGTAGGTTCAACGCGGCGTACTTGTTGCAGAGTCCAGTTGCTAGTATTCTCAACATACACTGAGTAACGTTGAAAACTTTGGCTGAATGAAGACTCTGCTGGTTGATATTGATTAAATTCTACAGGCTGATTTTGTGGGTAGTTTGGTGGAGGTGGTAAAGTTTTAAATACTGATTGAGCTAGCAGTACCTTATCATCATTGCTAATTTGTCCCTGTACAGGGCTGCTATTGGCAATCAGTGCCAAAAACAAAGACATGATAGGTAATCCAATATGTTTGGCTGTTATTTGACTAGACATAGTAGTAACAAAATTGATAATTTTCCTAATAGTTAGCTTAATTTGTGTAAGTCTAGGTGGCAACGAATACCATCTTGAAGCTGAATAATTTATTTGTGGTAGTTCCCGAACGAAGTCCTTTTCTCATAAGGCTTTGAAGGAGATGTGCTAGAATTGAGCAGTTAAAAATTTTTAAGTTGGCGTTGTAGTTGTCGATCGCAAGGTAAATTTTTATATTCAGCAAGGCAATACGCCAAGCTCAATTCAAAGATATGAAAAAAGTCGTCGTTGGTCTTTCGGGTGGCGTTGATAGTTCCACCGCCGCCGCTATTCTCCACCATCAGGGCTATGAAGTGATTGGTTTGACCCTTTGGCTAATGAAAGGCAAAGGCCAGTGTTGCTCTGAAGGTATGATCGACGCGGCTTATATTTGTGAACAGTTGGGCATTCCTCATCAAGTTGTAGATATGCGGGATGTCTTTCAAACTCATATTGTTGATTACCTGGTGAATGGTTACAGCGTGGGAATTACGCCCTTACCTTGTTCCCAGTGTAATAAAACGGTGAAGTTCGGCCCAATGGTACAATATGCCCGTGAAGAATTGGGATGCGATCGCATTGCCACTGGTCATTATGCCCGCATTAGCTACAATGAAGCTACGGAACGTTACGAATTATTAAGAGCTATTGACCGTAATAAAGACCAATCCTACTTTCTGTATGATTTGTCTCAAGATTTACTAGCAGCATCATTATTTCCTCTAGGGGAAATGCAAAAAGCTGACACCCGCCGCATCGCTGCTGAACACGGCTTAAAGACTGCTGATAAGCCAGAAAGTCAAGATTTGTGCTTAGTGGAAAGTAACGGTTCTATGCGAGCATTTCTGGATAAATATATCGCTCCCAAAACAGGTGATATCGTCGATACCACAGGCAAAGTTTTGGGACAACATGATGGTGTCCATCACTACACTATTGGTCAGCGCAAAGGCATCGGCATTGCTGCGGCTGAACCATTGTATGTGATTGAATTAGACGCGGTGAATAATAAAGTAATAGTAGGCGATCGCACCAAAGCAACTCAGTCTGAATGTACAGTTAGCCGAGTTAATTGGGTATCTATGGCTGAACCAACTTCCCCCATTCGTGCGGAAGTACAAGTTCGCTACCGTTCTAGTCCTGAATCGGTGACAGTTATACCTTTAGAAAACTCCCGCGTGCGTTTGGTGTTTGACGAACCCCAATTCAGCATCACCCCCGGACAAGCTGCTGTCTGGTACGACGGCGAAAAAGTTCTCGGTGGGGGAATTATTGAATTGAGTGCTGAGTGCTGAGAATGTAGGTTGGGTTGACGTAAGGAAACCCAAGATAGATCATAGTGTTGGGTTAGGCGATCGCTTGGTTTGGACTTAGGACTCAAGGAGTTTGTAATTACATCAAAGGACGAGAAGTTTGAGAACCCCAACCTAGTAGCCAAAAAACAGGATGTGGGTTTCCAATTGCCAAAATTGGTGTGATATTTAGTTTGGTAACTGAAGCCGCTATTGCTTTGTAAAGCATTAATAGCGGTTTGCCGCCACCAGTCTGGGATCAGCTGCCCATCAGTGCCTGGGCTAGCCCGATGAAAAGCGGTATTGCCACGGCAATCGCAACCGGCGTGCCGATGGCTGTGGAAGCACCTATGTAGGCGGAGGGATTGGCTGACGGGATACCAGCTCGTAAAGTGGGCGGACCTGAGATGTCTGAACTGGAGGCGGCAATGACGGCCAGGAGCGCGACACCGCCAGGGCTGAACCCCGTGGCGTAGTGGGCAATCATGCCGAGACCGAAGGCAATAAACCCATGCAGGAGCGGTGCTACCAGGGCATATACGGCGTACCACTGGGCTACCTTGCGTAGCTCGCCAATCCTTGACCAAGCCTCCATACCCATTATCAGCATTAGTATTGAAAGCAGGCCGCGGAAGAGAGGCTCATAGAAGCTTTCAAAAACACTTTCCGGCCGGGTTATTATGCCTAGAGTGAGGCCGAGCAGCAGTGCCGATAGAGCAGAACCCTGGAGGCTTTCCTGCACGATGGGCCATATCTCGACCCGCTTGCCTGCGGTAGCGCGCTGCTGGCTGAGATACTCCTGCCTGGTGCTGGGATACTCCTGCTCGTTGGGATATTCGCCTGCGATAACTGCCTGCTTGCTGAGATATTCCTCCTGGCTGTCATACTTGTCGCGCTTCTTGCTGGTATAAATGCTGGCCACGACGATCGCAGTCACGAGCGCGGGGATGTCCATGAAGGGATAGAGTGCGCCAGCCCAGGGTTCGTATTTCATGCCTTGCGCTTCCATTACCGTTATGCCGGCAGCGAGGGTAGAGCCACTCACCGCACCGAACAAGCCTGCCGTCGCAACGGCATCCACGGTTCTGATGCCCGGCAGCTTGGCCAAGGTATATCGCCCGATGAACACGATCAGGATACCCGTTACCACAGCGAACAGCCCGGGCAACAGCATCTCCGTCAGATTAGAATTGCGGATCGCAATGCCGCCGCTCAGTCCGACTTTGATGAGGAGCATGAAGACGATGAACTTATATATCGCATCTGGAATTTGCAGTTGGCTACCGAGGGCGGCAATGACTATACCACCAATCAGAAAGCTAAGTGTCGGGGACTGCAATTGAGCCCCGAATTTCGTCAAGAAATCGGACAAGAAATCCACGTTGTAATTCCTCCTTGATTCAGATATTAGGGGTCAAAACAATTCAAAATTCTCAATTCAAAATTGCAATCATTAGGAGCTTGAACCCACTACTGATTGAAGACAAATTCAAAATTCAAAATTCTCAATTCAAAATTGCAATTATAGGAGCTTGAACCTAGTACTGATTGTTCGCGTAGCGTCCCGTAGGGAAGACCACTGAACAAAGTTCAGTGGGGGCTTGTACCCAGAATTAATTAATTCAAAATAAATCTTCTTCTTAATTTTGCATTTTGCATTTTGAATTCAAAAAATGTTAGTACGGCAGATATGTGATTAACTTTATCTTAAAATTCTTACAAATTTGCGATCGCTCTACATGGATCTGCTACGTAATTTCAAATTCAAATCATAAGTTTTCCTTTTAGTTTCAAAAAACCTATATATCTCTGGTAAATGTGAATTGCAATCATAGGCTTTTCTCTATACATTGTTGTTATTAAGAATTGCTTTTTATTTTTGAATTTTGAATTTTGAATTTTGAATTTTTAAGCTGGCTGGATCTGCGCGGGACTGGCCTGCTCCATCCTACCTGTCCAGTCAAACCGGCTAGCGTCTGCTTGTTTTCACCAGAGGACGGTATGGGGCTGGCCAAATCGGAAGAGTTGCGTGGACACCACTCTTATAGCAATGCCTGAGCTAATCAATCCACATTTCGGGGGGAGTTGTTGACGGCACATAAGTCTTGGATGGACTGTAACTGGCGAGGTTAAACCACCCCACCGCCAGTAGGAGACCGAACCCACAGCCCAACAAAAAAGTCCAGGCGTGAGAAGGATCGAGTACGCAGAGCAGGCGGCGATCGCCGCTATATACCTGCACTAGCCAGCCTTCGCTGGTGTTGTCAAATCTGGTTTGCAGTTTAGTTGAGTCAAACTTGTTCATTGTCTACGCTCCATGATCATCGAATGTGTGTGGCGGTGGCGGTTACTTGCGCGCCGCTATGGAAACACCTGTCAGAAATTCACCTGTGAATGGAGAGTGTCTCAAGGAGAGAGACTGGGTCGCTCAAACCTGACATTGATGTCGAACAGAAGACAGACATCTATGCTTTCGCCTTGAACGATATTCTTACGTTTATATTTAGAAGCGCATCAAGAAATCGGACAAGAAATCCACATTGTAATTCCTCCTTGATTCAGATATTAGGGGTTGACAAATATGTGCTTAACTTTATCTTAAAATTCTTACAAATTTGCGATTGCTCTACATGAATCTGCGAAGTAATTTCAAATTCAAATCATAAGTTTTACTTTTATTTTCAAAAAACCTATATATCTCTGTTCAATGTGAATTGTAATCATAGGATTTTCTCTATACATTGTTGCTAATAAAAACCTTTACCGAATGGTGTGAAGAGCAGGTGTCATCGTGTCAAAAGTATAAGTGTTTTTTATAAAATACTTCCGCTAATCTGAGTCAATTTTTCTCAATAGAGGTGAGTAGATTTGCCGATCTTTAGCATAAACTTAAAGATATGGTTCAAAGCAAGACTCGATGGTTTTGCTTTGAATTGTCGTATATAGAACGTATCAGGAGGTAACCCACATGACCCAGAAAGCCAGTAAGCTTGTCATCGTCACGGAAAAGGTGCTGCTGAAAAAGGTCGCCAAGATCATCGACGAAGCCGGTGCTACCGGTTATACGGTGGTGGCCGCTGGAGGTAAAGGCAGTCGCGGCGTGCGATCGTCGGGACAACCCACCGTTGGCGACATCTACACTAATGTAAAGTTCGAGGTACTCACCCCCAGTCGGGATATGGCCGTGAAGATTGCGGATGAGGTCGCAGCGCAGTTTTTCAAAGATTATTCGGGTATCACCTATATCTGTGACGTGATGGAGGTACTGTACGCACACCAGTTCTGAGTCAAAACCCCAGCAATTCTACTTTTAGCAAGAAGCTGTTCAAGCCCTGGGAATCTCGGTATTGTAATGACATCGGAGAGATCCAAGAGAGCTAGAGTGGTTGCAAGAACGGGGTTTGTTCGACACCATCGTCGGTTCGTTTCGGCAGCGTTTGTCGTCGCTACCGAACAAACGCATAGCCAAAAACACTCGCTACGGGATGGAGGATGCCGCTTTGAGCGTTTTTAGCGTGTTGCTCACCCAGGGCGGAGAGCGATTTTTTTTTGGGGAGATGAGAATAGCAATGCGATAAGATGACTAATGACTAATTCGCTACTTCGGCTATTTCAATAACCCGCCCTTCATAATCTTTAACTAGAAAATTTAGGGGTTTTTGATTGCGAATCTTAAACTTTAACCCGCGTGTTTCTACCCGCAATAAAATCATTTCTAAACAGTCACGGTCAAAACAAACATGACGTTGCTGATTTTTAGTCCCCAAACTCGCACCAGTAATAACGTGAAGTTGGGTGTTTTTCTTTAATTGATACCATAGTCCATCATTACCGTTGTTCATGGTTTTACCTGACCAACTGGGACTGGTGGACATATATAACGGATCTATCCCCGTCGCGCCTATGGTTTGTTCGTAATTGTAGTAGTAGTGCAATGGTACTTCTGCGGCTGGCAAATCTAGCAGCCCTTCATATAATTGTCGGGCAATCTCTAAATCAGACACCATCACAGTATGCACTTTGGGCGCACTGGTGAGGAAGAGCCACATAGCACCTGCATAGGCTGCTAGTAGCATCACCATAATGCCTTGGGTGGAAAATAGGCTATCTAAGGGTAGGGACGGCAAGAATGAGCCTAAAGTCAGAGGCGGGAGCAGAAACGATATGACACTAGCTGCTATAACCATGAACAAATTAGAAATTATATAAAGGTAGCCGCTTTTATTATTGTCGATCAAGACTTAAAAGAGGTCTTTATCTAGTGTACCAAGACTAAACTTGTCTGAGTTTTAATCTAAAAATATTCTTTACTACATTATGAAGTGCGGAATGTGGGTTTTAATACCATTTTGAGCAAATCAGAATACGATTGTCCGAAAGTTGCGTTTGATAAATTGGTGCAGCTATGCCATTTGCCGAGCCATTAACTGGGCAAATAGTCCTTCTTGTGCAGCTAGCTGGTCAAAAGTTCCTTGTTGTACAATCTGTCCTGCTTGTAATACATAGATGCGATGCGCGTTGCGGATTGTGCTGAGTCGATGGGCAATTACAACACGAGTGACTTGCATTTTATCCAAACTTTTACTAACAATAGCTTGTGTCTTATTGTCTAAAGCACTGGTAGCTTCATCAAACAGCAAAACGCGGGGTTTCAATGCTAACGCGCGAGCAATTAAAAGTCGCTGTCGTTGTCCTCCAGAAAGATTACTTCCACCTTCACTAACTACAGTGTGCATTTGCATTGGCATAGCGATAATATCTTCAGCTAAACCTGATGCTCTAGCTGCTTCCCAAGCTTCTTCTAGAGTAATCCCCGCACCAGCAGCGATATTCTCAAAAATGGAACCTGACATTAATTGACTGTTTTGCAAGACTACGCCTAACTGTCGGCGCACTGCTTCTACATCCAAGCCAGACAAGTCTTGACCGTCGTAGTATATACTACCTGCTTCTGGAGTTTCAAATCCCAGTAACAACCTGAATATAGTGGATTTACCACTTCCAGAACCCCCCACAAGGGCAATAAATTCTCCTGGCTCCGCAGAAATATTGAGATTATCGAGTATTAGCGAACCATCTTGGCGATAGCGAAAGGTGACGCGATCCACAGCGATTCTACCAATTAACTTGCCAGGATCGGCTTTGCTGGTATTCACTTCTGGTATACTTGCCAGAATGGGCTGGGTGCGTTTCCACTGGGGAATAACCTGTAAAACTTCGGTGACAGTGTTGCTCAGGTCTGTAGTTCCTTTGATAAAGTTTCCATAGGCTGTGTTAAAGGCTAAAAAAGTACCAAGAGATAGACCA
The DNA here is from genome assembly GCF_022063185.1 of Nostoc sp. UHCC 0870. Taxonomy (NCBI): domain Bacteria; kingdom Bacillati; phylum Cyanobacteriota; class Cyanophyceae; order Nostocales; family Nostocaceae; genus Nostoc; species Nostoc sp. UHCC 0870. The sequence continues at coordinate 4,528,209 of NZ_CP091913.1, forward strand.
ATAGTTCCTGAATTCTGTGCTTCTTCAAGTAGTTTGATGGTAAACCAAAATAAGGCTCCATTAGTCACTATGGGTATGACTGTGTTGAAAAATATCACAGCGTCTTCTACTTGTTGTGTACTGAGTTCCAGCTTGATTTGCTGACTGTAGTTTTTACTCCAAGCGGCAAAGGCGCGTTCTTGTGCGCCAGCAATATGTAGTTTAGAAATACCATTAATCAGCTGCACTGTTTGTCCAAAAATTTTGCCCTGTAATTCCAACAGAGGTTGCACTTTACGCAGCAACATTACACCAGAAATTGTCGTGAATGCGATCGCTATGACTGCAAACGCCACCGCAACTAAAGCTAATTTGTAGTTGTAATAAAATAACTGCCCCAAATAAAACAGTGTAAACAGACTACTGAAGAGATTTATCAAGATTCTGCCACCTAATTGGCGACGGATTGCACTTACCGAAGATACGCGGGAAAGTAAATCACCTGTGGTGTATTGACGGAAAAATGAGATTGGTAAGTTTAACAGCCTGTCACAAGTAGCGGCTTGAGTCGAAGCATCTCCAAAGGTTTCTGTTCGTAGAATCGCAAATCCTTGAGTTATCTGAAATAAAGCTGTACCCAAAGCAGCAACGAGCAATCCCAAGCCGATTTGCAACAATAAACCGCGATCGCTATCTGGTATGGCATTGTCCATCATAATTGCCGTGGCTTGGGGAGTGAGCATCCCTAGTAATGTCACGGCAATACCAGTAAATACAATTGTCAGTATATCTCTGGCACGTCCTTTGAGGGTAAATTGCAGTAAACTCAAAGCTCCCAGCACTCGATCCGGCAAAGGCCGATAAAACATATAAGCAACGGGAGCTACTTTTGTAGCTACGCCCTCATCCACCCGCGTGCGAGTGCGTTCCACTGGATCGAAGATTTCATAGCGATTTGTCGCAACTTGTAACAGTGCCACTGGTCGATTGTCTTGAGTGTAAGCCAGAAGCGAACTACAATCTTTTTCCCACCAATTGTCTCGCAATAGCACTCGCCGCATTCTCATCCGCGAAGCCCGAACGATCGCTTCTAGTGGCTCTTTCAGCCGCTTCAGGTTCTCAGAACGAGCCGGAGGTCTAATTTTCACGCCGATAGCTTTGCCGACTGCACCAGCCGCAACTAATAAAGGCGTACCTTCTAGGAAAAAATCGCCATCTTGGTAATTCAGGGTTGATGCTAACTCTCCTACAGCCTCGGCTGTCACTTGACGGTTGAGACGTTGGCGATCGCCCAACCGCATCAGTTCTTCTTGGGCTTCTTGATGCTCTAAAATGTCAATGCAGCGCAGCAGTTGAGTATTTAGCTGGGATAGCCCGGTAAGAATAATATCTGAGTTGTCAATTTCGGAAGTTGTAATAGTAGCAAATTGAACTGTATCTCTGGCTTCTAGCCACATTTTATCGTTGAGGGGAAAAGTTGCAGTTGGGCTGAAGAGAGTTAGTTCGTCAAAACCCAGAAACTTGACAGTACCTTCCTTCATCTGTACCCAGCAGACAACCCCTGGTTCTGGTTGAAAAGTTTGACCGTTAATTAAGGAAAGTCGGCTGCTTCCCTCAGTTCTAACTTGAATTACTGGAGTGGGAATCGAAGAAAGTGCAGTACCAACTTGCTTGAGCCAAGATTCTACCAAAGCGATGGCTTTCACATTTCCATTGGCTATTAATTCCCGGAAAGACTCAGGGTGTAGTTGTAGTAATTTTATCTCACCCATTGGCACGGCTAAAATTTGGCGTTGCTGATTGCCTGATATAGCAGCAGTTCCAAAAAGAGCCTCGCCTCGACCCATCGTACATAGATAACGGCGAGTGCCTTCTATTACACCATCTTTAATTGTGACGGCAAACAATGCCACAGAGCCAGATTGAACTACCCAAATCCGATCAAGATCGTTTAACAATATCGGCTCATTTCCCTGAATTTGGTACAGTTGTCCCCGCATTGTTGCCTTACTCCAATTAAAAATAAAAAAGTTTAACAAAATGTAGGGGTTTAAATCCCCGGCTTCTATCCAGGCGCAAGTGTTGTGGCGGGGTCTAAATCCACGTTACAACACGTAATTGCGTTAGCGTAGCGGGACGAAGTCCATTGCGAATTGCGAATTGCGAATTGCGAATTGGTTTAAAGTGCTTCCCCTTCCATCCGAATTAACCGCGAGTACGCACCATCGACTTGCCACAATTTTTGATGAGTACCGCGTTGCACGACTTTGCCATGTTCTAAGACGATGATTTCATCGCAGTCTCGGATCGTGCTTAAGCGGTGTGCCACGATAATGCAGGTGCAACCTCGTCGCCGCAGATTTTCATCAATAATTTTTTCTGTTTCTGCATCTAAGGCACTGGTAGCTTCATCCATCACCAGGATAGAAGGGTTGTTGACCAAAGCACGAGCAATTTCTAATCGCTGTCGCTGTCCGCCGCTTAAGTTAGCAGCACCTTCTATGAGTGTTGCATCCAATCCCCCAGTCATTGACAGGATAACATCTGCGATCGCAGCATCTTCACAAGCTCGGATTAAGCTTTTATCCTGTATAGTAGAATCCCACAGAGTTAAATTATCTCTAACTGTTCCGCCAAATAGCAAGATATCTTGCTCCACCATCGCCACGGAGTTAGTAAGTATTTGCTGGGGTATCTGCTCTCTGGATGTTCCATCAAATAATATTTCCCCCGTCCAAGGTTGATAAAGTCCGCTAATGAGTTTGGCAATGGTAGATTTACCAGAACCACTCCCGCCTACCAATGCCACTCGCTGTCCTGGTTTAATTGCGAGGTGAAAATTTTCAATCAGTGGTTGCTCTAAGCGACTATAACCAAATGTCACATTCCGTAATTCAACATACCCTTGTAACTTAGGCACAAATGTAGAAGGATAAACTGACAGCAAGTTTTCTTTGTTCTCCCCTGCTCCTCTGCTCCCCTGTTCCTCTATCGGATTATCCAGCACATCATCTAGGCGGAGTAAATTCCCTTCCAACTCTTGCAAAGTAGTACCGAAGTTGACGAGATTGTTCACGGGTGATTGAAAGCTGTACATTAAACCTTGAAAAGCTACGAGCATTCCAATGCTGAGATGTCCATCCATCACTCGTAAACCACCCACAACCAATAACATTACTGAAGAAAGAGCCGACAGGAGTACGGGTAATACAGAAAATATTTGGTTTGTCGCACCTAATTCCTGTTGAGAATTAATCGCCTTGGTGTAATAACCCGACCACCGCGCAAAAAAATCTGACTCTAAACCAGATGCTTTTAGGGTTTCTATACTTTGGAGAGCAGCAATGGAAGTACCAGCAGCTTTACCATACTCTTGGATCAATCGTTGATTAGCATCTACGCGCTGTCGGGAAATCCACTGTAAAACTAAGATATTTATAGCAGCAAAAATAACTATACATAAGGTAAGTACCCAGTCATATTGCACCATGACTAAAGCATAAAAAATCACCATAACTGCATCAATGACCGTAGTAGCCAATCGTCCCGAAAGGACATCAGCAACTTGGTCGTTGATAGTGGTGCGATCGCTAATTTCTCCCGCAAAGCGTTGAGCGTAAAAACTTACAGGTAAGCGGAGGATATGCCAAAGGAAGCGGCTGGACATACCAACAGCCAGCTTTATTTTTAGCCGACGCAGATATTTCAAGCGCAGTAGGGTTAACAATCCTTGCACTATAGCTGTAATAATCATAGCCAACAGCAACGGACGCAACCAATGTAGCCTTTGTTCGATGAGGATTTCGTCTACAAATACCTGACTAAACACAGGTATGAGTAATCCCACAATGGCTAAGAAAAAACCACTAATTAAACAGTAAACTAAAGCACCAAAAGCTCCCCTTAATCGTGACCACAGCGATACCGTAATGTTGGGTTTGTGACCACCTTTGACAAACTCTGGGCTTGGTTCCATCACCAGCACCACTCCGGTATATCCTTCGTCAAATTCTTGCAAGGATACAGTACGCGGCCCGGTGGCGGGGTCGTTGAGATAAACTCGTTGTTTGCCAAATCCCTCCACAACTAAGAAGTGGTTGAAGTTCCAGAAGACAATATAAGGAGGGCGCAAATCTTGGAGTTTTTCTAGTTCTTTTTTAAAGCCTTTGGCTTGGAGTCCGTATCTTCTGGCAGCTTTGACCATATTGGATGCTTTACTGCCATCACGGGAAACGCCACATTCTCGTCGGAGTTCGGGTAAAGGTACAATGCGATCGTAGTAACCGAGAATTATTCCTAAAGCAGCAGCACCACATTCAACCCCCTCCATTTGTAAGACAGTGGGGGTTTTAACGCGCCGCCTGCTGGGATTAAAAAGTAATTTTTGCAGGTACTGCCAAGGATTAATCGTTGTTGCTAAGGTCGGATTAGTAGATACCACTGTATTCCCTCAAAATTGGTAAAACAAAAGTGATGGGAGCGCGTTCTTCTATCTTGACTCGCACAATAGTCGTAGTTCCAGAAGAAATTTTTGTTTGCGGCCCCGTGGAAGAAGACCACTTATAACCACTGGGAGTTGTAGCATCTAATTCTAGGTCAGCAAATACTTGCATCAGACCTTCTTGCCTTTGAGCTACCAAACTTTCTACAATATCTGCATTACCCACCTCCGATGCAGCAGCTTCTTTTGTAATGGGGAACTGTGAAACTTTACTAACCGTACCGACAATACCGCCAAACCGTTGTCGCTTGACGATTTGGGGTGTAATTTGAATTGTCATCCCCTGTTGAATTTTCTTCCCATCCCCAACCGAGAAATAGGTGACACCAACTAATTTTTTAGATGAGTCCTCTCCTTCTATGGTGCCAAGACGAGTTCCAGCATTAACAACTTGCCCTGATGTCACGGTTAATTCTAGAATCCTTCCTGAGTGTTGACTGATGATTTGGCTGCTGTCTCCTAGTTGCAATTCCAGTTTGGCAATTTCTCGCTGGACTTCTTGAATTTCTTTCTTGCGGGCATTAGCATTTTCTAAGTCTTGTTGAGCTACAGAAGCTTGTTTGCTGTCTAGTTCTTTTAATTGAGCTTGTAAATTAGCAATGGTGCTGAGGTTTTCACGATGAGCTTTTTCTTGTTCTGTCTTTTTATAATCGAGTTCCTTTAATTGGGCTGTCAGGTCAGAGATTTTCTCTAGGTTTTGTAAATATTCTTGTTCTGCTTGTAGTGCCTCATCACCAGAAATAGCTCCTTGTTGCTGATGCAGCTGTTTGCGAATTTCCATTCTCTGCTTGAGAACGGGAGTTAAAGCTTGGCTTTCTTTGAGACGTTGTTCCAAGCCTTGGCGTTGCTGTTCAAGAGAGATATTACTTGTACTTTTCAAAAGAGGCGACAAAGCTTGGAGTTCACGGATACGTTGCTGGAGATAAAAACTTTGCTGTTGCATAGACCCTTTCTCTTGTTCCAGCCTTTGTCCTTGCAGGGAACTGGTGGCTTGGTCTAGTGACTGCAATTCTGTAAGTTTAGCTCGTTGTTGTTGCAGTTGCTTGCGGAGTTCAGCTTGGTCAATTGTCGCTAGAACTTGTCCTTTTTTAACGACATCTCCCACTTTGACATTGAGAGCAAGTATCTGTCCTGCGCTTTTTGATTGCAAAGGTACAACTTTGCTGGGGTAAATTAGTACGCCTCGACCTTCAACAGTGACGGGGATACGTCCATAGATACTCCAAATAACAGCAACTCCCACCAACGAACCTAAAGCAACGAGCGGTAGCCAGCTTTTAGGGCTAACTACCTGCATTAACTGGTCTAGTCTTTCAGGGGACGATAGACGCTCTAGGGATTCTTTACGGAATAAGTTGCGTTTTTCATTTAACATTTTCCATCGCCCCGTAGTGTTTCACATATAGGCATACCAAGTATGGGAAAATTTTTGTCAGAGATATTGTTATCTCTAACAATTCTTGCAATTGCCAAAAGCAGGGTATCTCTATTTGCCAGACAATAATTTTTATTGTGAATTACCTAGAAATTGGCTCATTGATTGCAGGTAAACCAATCAGAGGACAAGTTAATTCAACGGGGTCTATATTTTCAATTCCACGAACCCAAGGTGCAAAACGTCCTGGTATTAATTTGAGCGTACCATCTAACTGTAAAGATCCTATTTTATTTCGTTCATCATTAAGAGCTACGGTACACTTTCCTACATCCCCATTTGAGCGAATTAATAATGAATTTGGTTGTGCTGCATAGCAGACAGGATGAGTTGACACAGAAGAATTTTGTGGTGACGCAAGATTGTCACCAAATAATTTTGTTTGTAATAAGTTAATAGCCTTCTCTTTATCTACTTCTGAAAAAACTTTGATTGAGGCATCATTAGATCCGCCTAGTCGTTCAATTGCTTTGAAAAAAACAGAAAATCTTAAATCATGAATAAACTCTTTTTTGATCTCTTCAATTAATGGATCAAGCAGTTCAAGGGTATCAACACTAAAATGAATACGCAGCAAAATATTCACTGATAATGAGCTATCACGGATTGCTAGTAGGTTAGCCCAAATTCGATCAAATGTACTGCCACCATCTGCACGAATTCGACTTTTGTCATGTACTTCACGATATCCATCTAGAGAAATTTGATAATGCCTAACTCCCACAGATGCTAAAGCTGTGATTGTTTTTAAATCTAGTAAGTAACCATTTGTTGTCATTTCTCCTTTGTAACGTAATTGGGGATATTTATTGAGCATTTCAATAATATGTTTAGAGATTTCTAATACAATATCTTTAGCAATTAATGGTTCGCCACCAAACCAGGAAACAGCTAAAAAATTTATATCTACACAGCGTCTTTCTAGGAAGGCTTTAATACCATCAACAACTTCTCTTTTCATACGCCCTACTGAAAAATCTTCATAACAGTAAGTGCAACGAAAATTACATTTTTCTGTTGGCAATATTATGAGATTGAAGTACCGTAAGTTAAATTGTTTATTTGATAGCATACTCATTTTAAACATTGTGCTATCTTTAACTAAAACTTTTCCTTCTTTGTTAATATTTATACTATCGTTAACCGCAATTTGTGATTCCAGAGCTTCAGAATATTTAGACATTGATGACTCCTAATTTCCTATTAATTTAATTTTGTATTAAGTGATGGATGATTTAGATTATGCCGATGTGCTTAAAGCTAATTCTTGTCTCACGAGTCTAGAATCTAACCATGTATGTCCAAACCATAAATATGCTTTAGCTTCTACTAAGCTGTCGTGTTCATAAACTATTTTTATATGGCTAATTTTTCTAGCGAAAATGCTCAATGCCTTAGTACCTAGAAAAGAATCACCCCATTTTAGATTTTCAGGCCAAAGTTCTGGATGAGATTTTTCTTGGCAAAATCCTGGCCAATCAAGTATTGCATTTCTCTTAGGTACTGTACATAATCTATTTTTAACCAAATAATCTAAGAATAATTGCCATCGCGTTTCATATTTAGGCATTTTTGATAGATGACATTCCAAACCTATTCTAGGTAAAATACTCTCACCTACGTCAAAGCTTAAGCAAATATAATCTACAAACGCCGATAAATCAGAAATGACAGATTGTAGTTTATCGATTGAATACATCCAGCCAATTCTTTCCAAATATTCTGGTAATTGTTCTGGTCTAATTTCACTTGTAACAATCCTGATTGCTTTGTCTGAACGAGATAGCATTGCACCAATATAGGTGATGTGTGAATTGCTAGGTAGACAATTCATGGTGAGTGCAAGACTCGATGCAAAGATAGAGGATACTCGATAATTAAGTAATCGGTTAACTATTTCAATTAGTTCTTGAGGCGTACTATTATTTTCCTGATTTAAAGCCAAGAAGATACACGGAACTGGTAGTTGCAAAGGTTGTTTATCTACATCAAATTCTAGCCATATATCTTTCACTTTTTGATATAAAAAATATTTTGATTCGCTACATTCATGGTAAATGTGCTGAAAAGCTTGCCATTTAGGATGAGTCATAAATGTTTCTGGCAGAGTAAAATTATTACAAAATAAACCAACTTCTAAATCTACTCTGGGTTGTTCTTCTCCTAAACGGCATTCAAGTATAGAAAATGGAAAGGGTGGTAATATTTTTGTTAAGCTGCGAATATTAGATAATGCTTCAGGAGAAACTAGTTCGGAACTAAGATATGGAATTACAACTTTTAGGTAGTCTTCCAGTTTAAATTTCACTAATTCTCTCCTTGTTATCAAAATTTAATGTTTATTCTGTCAATAGATTATCTTGGTCAGCTAACTATATTACTGATATTAGCTATTGATAATCAAATATCTGAAGTTAAGTAAATTTGTAATTAAAAATTTTATTGGGTCTAACAATCTTTATAAGAGCTTTTCATCCAACTATATAACAATATTAAAATTAGAATAAAAACCCTGATATTAATAATTTGTGTAGAGACCAACTAATTCGGCCTCTACATTTTTGCATATCTTTCATTTTGAAAATGAAATGGTACATCGCCTAGATATGCAGAGTTTATCAAGAGAGTGGGTAGAAAAAACTAAAAATTATGAGGCTAGACCAACAAGAAATTCTACGCTATCTTGACTTCCAGCAAATACCATTGCCTCCACCAGCTATACCTTGAAGTAGCTCATCACTTAGCTCTTCTGATTCTAAATCATCCAAATTGTTGCTATATATTTTCACTTCTTCGATGTTGAAATCGTAGCCTTTTTCTTTACCAAGCTCCACAGCTAGTTGAGCCAAGGAGTTAGCATCATTTACCGCTCTGAATTTATCTTGCATTGCTGAGTCTTGTAAGACTTCTTGGTAGAATTTTTCTAAGTTCTCTTTAGACATTTTTTTGTTTCTATTACTAGTTGTGTATTACAGCTAATTTAATCTATTTACATACACTCTCTACTATAAAAACCAAATTATTGGTTCTTGTCATGAAAGTGTATTTCTTTGCCAGCAAAACGCTGTATCTTAGCTGCTATCAATAGTTTATTTTTTATCAATTCAACAAACAATACAAAATTTTTAGGCAATACTCTATTTTTTTTAGTTATATTTGTTGGTATTATTAATTTATTCTCAGATTTAATATTATTTATACAATAAAAAATCCAAATTTAGCGACATATGAAATGCCGCTAAATATATTAAACCTCATGAATTTAGTTAAAAAATTTTAAATTATCTACTTACCCTTAAATGCTCCATCATCCAATCAAACCTTTTACCTGCCAGTGCTACACGATCTAAGATATTGATATTCAATTCATCTTCATATTCAAGATTTTCATTCAATGGTAGACCCCGGCTATAAACCTGCCTACCATAACTCAGATGAATATACATTCCTTGCAATCTATGAGAAAGTAAAGTAGCGATCGCTCGATAAAACCGCGATGCAAAACCCATATCTTGCTGTAATTTGGCTGCTAGTTGTTGTCGAGGAATTGACAACACTAAAGAGTCTTCAATAGCCTTGACATTTACCAAAGGTAGCCGACTATCAATAAATGGTGTTTCTCCAAAAATTTCACCTTTCGATATTCTTCCTATCTCTCTACCTGCAATTTCATTACCTTCTATAGCTGCAAAAGCACGAGCTAAAGGATTACGTTCATCCTCAGAAATCGAAAGTGACATTCTTCCATTTAGGATGATATACAACGCATCTACAGTTCCTCCTTGATGAATGAGGACAGTGTTAGCAGTAACTGTTTGAGGAATTCCCGCAGCCATCAGCCAATCAATGTCACTATCATGCAATTCTCCTAAAACACACAAAACATCCCTGACAGGTTGGCTTTTACCAAAGTTTTTTCGCCCAAGTTGGTTAATAGCCCCTTGCAGTCTGTCGGAAAATATAATAGCGATCGCTCGATAAAATCTGGCTGCAAAACCAACATCCTGCTGAAATTTTGCTGCTAATTGCTGTTGAGGAATTGACATAACAAGAGACTTTTCAACAGCACTAATATTTGTTGTACTTAAAAGATTACTGATAAATGGAATTTCGCCGACTACTTCACCCCTTGATAATCGAGCAATTTCTCTGTCTAAAGTTTCAATATCTTCTATCGCAGCAAAAGCACGCGCCAAAGGATTCTGCTCTGGTTGGGAGACAGTAACTTTTAATGTTCCATCTAAGAGAATATGCAAAGCATTGGGTGCTTTTTTTTCTTGAATGAGTATCGTTCCGGGAGCAATTTCTTGACGATTACCTGTAGAAATTATCCAATCAATGTCATTTTTGCTTAATTCTTTCAGTAGAACTTCTGTCATCACTTGCATCCTTATGTTTTTTAGGGAATAGAAAACAGTAACTCAGGAGTATATTTGGTTTCGTAAAAATCAAAACAGAAGGTTTTCTGTAATTCTTTTAATGCTTGTTGGATAAAAAATCTTGCCTCATTCGCAGCTAATTCTTCTAATGTCAAGTAAGTTAATGCCATCAACATCAAAAGTTGCATATTTTTGTCTGTTGACTGCTGTATATACTCAGCATAAAAGCGTTGTAAATTTTCTGCGGCTGCCTTCACCAATGCCTGTAAAATCTTAAAAGCTCCATCAGAAACAGGCGGTTGACCTCGATAGTTTTCTAACCTACCTCCTGCGCGATAAGCTGGAAATGACTCTAAGCCAAGAAAGCGCAAAAACCAGTCTGCTCGATAGTATCCACAAGCGATCGCAATACCTCTGTAGTCAGCAATCAATTCGTCTAACAAATTGTTACGCATTGAGTTAAATAGGCGATATGTGAAGTAATGCGTACATTCATGTTCCAAGCGAATTATCAGAGATAAGCGCAACCATTCTTGTTCTTCTAGTCCCATATCTCTAGCTGATATGTTGCTATAAGAACCAGGACTCAAAATAATGAACTTATCTTGATAAAGTTGCTTTTGCGGAATAATTTGCTGAAATTCCGCTTTCCATCTACTTTCAGAACAATTATCAGCATTTTGCACTTCCCATTGCTGGCGATAGCGACGAATTCGATCCCAGTTATTAAACCCGCTAACTATGCAAGCTCCCATAGATGCAGGGATTGTTACTGGTTCGTTGCGCTTGGTTAATGCTTGTATGAGAGATACAAAATCATCTCGATTTCCAGCAACCAAAACTGGGATTGTTCCCGCCAGGCTGGGATACATAATCAATTGGAGTTTCTCTGGTTGCTTTAAGATCAAACCACTTGCCTCTGACATAGCATCTGTAGTAACGCCTCTACGAGTAGCAGCGCGATAAGCCTCGGTTTGGCTAATTCCTTCCTGGATAGGAAACTGCAACTGTACAAGCTTGGTTGATAGCGTTTCAAAGACTCCGATTTTTTGAGATGCGATCGCATACTCTTCCCAAGCAGTAATATGAGGTTCGGGTGCAAGGGGAAATTTACAAAGATGAGTCAAGGGACTGGGATGAAAAACGTTTTCGTTGTATCCCAATAGTTCCTCTACTTCAGATGAATTAGCTCCGAAGTAAGTCAGAACATCAGCACGAAGCGATCGCCTTTTGTGCATAAACTATCAAGCTGCATTAGCAATTTGCTGAACAATCCCTTTCACCGTTTGATTAATAGGATGTTCGGAGTGGCGCAGACAAAAAATACCTTTACTACCTAGTTGCATCATCTCTTCTGATAGTGGCATTAATCCTGCGACTGGCGTTTTATAGGCAGTCTCTACCTGTTTCTGCAAATCAGCAAAATCAAAAGCTGGTAATACTTTATTCACCACTAACAGCATTTTTGGCACTTTCAACTTCCGAGCCACATCCACTGTCACGGCAGTACCTTGGAAGTCTTGGCTATCTGGACGCAGGATGATGACTAGAATACTGGAGATCCCGATGGAAAGTAAGGTTTCTTCATTCAAACCAGGATGGGTGTCAATTAATAGATAGTCTAAATTCAGACAACGGATAAGTTCTTGAAATCCATCATTAAGCTTAACTACGTCGTACCCTTCACGCAGTACCCTGGCAATTTCTCCGGCTTTAATACTAGAAGGAATCAGGTAAAGTTTGCCATTGATGTTACCTGTCTGTTTCATCTCTGTTAATAAAGTATGACTAACGTCATAGGCAGTATCTTTGATACTACAGCGTCCCCATAAGTAGTCATTGAGCGAGTAGTGAATTTTTTCTTCATTGAAACCAAAAAGTACGTGAATTCCCGGTGATTGGATGTCAGCATCAACAATCCCTACCTTTTGGCCTTGATTTGCCATAGTGGCAGCAAGGTTGGCAACTAAGTTTGATTTACCAGTTCCACCACGGAAGGAATGAACGGAGACGATTTGTGCCATAATTTACCTCTAATAATTTTTTTGGGCTTGCTGATTAAGGAGATATTTTGCTCACGCAGAGGCGCAGAGGCTCGGAGAGAATAGGGAGTTCCTAATTATGGGAATGTAAATTTCAACAAACAGTTATTGTTTGTGATGGGTAGTAAAACTCTTCCGCTTGATAGCTTCAAATCAAACTGCATTTTTTTATTGCCATTTTCTAATTCCACAAAAGCAGGTAAGCTCTTGGATTCTAGCTGGGAGTTATTTCTGTGCGTCCACACCCTCAGTTCTTTTTCTCGCTTGATTGGGAGGTGAAAGATGGCATATTTGAGCGATTCAAGTGAGGGAATTTCGACTGTCGAAGCTTGGTAATGTTGTTCGCCGTCAACATATCCCAACCGTATTTCTGCCATTTGTGGTCTTCCGCCAGCAGTAATTTTAAAGACGGAATGTCCTTCTCGCTGCTGTTCTTCTCGGAGTTCTACCACAACACGAGAAGCAAATGCTCCATAGTGCTTCATAACAAAAGTTGCTATGAGCGATAGTAAAGCAATACCCAATGCACTAAAGCGTGCCACTGGATTTTGCCAAATGAACAAACCGTGGAAAAATAATATACCTAGAAAAAGGCTGTATGTACCCACAATCAAAACTGGATGATTCAGAAGTTGAAAAACTACTCCTGGTACTAACTCTCCTTTGCGACGGCTGGAAATTAGCATGAGAACGGGAAAAATCCCGCCAACGATGGTGTTACCAAGTACGCCAGCAAAAGCAAGTATATTGCTAAAGGATTGAGTACCAGCTAGACATAGCCACTCTGTTAGCAAGAAGACTAGCACTAAGGGACTGATGGATACTAACAAGCGACGTTGGGAAAGTAGATTTGTCCAAAGGCGTTGTGTTTTGGTTTTTATATTCAGCTTACTAATTTGAGCATTCTGCACAGGAGTTGCATTACTTACATCTGCTTTCAAGGCTCCTTCGTAAACTAAAACCATCGCCGAGGTAATTCGTATACAAGCAGCATCTTGATGGGCCGATCGCACTTCTAGGGTTAAAGAAGTGTCCCACTTGCGTAGTTCTCTTAACTGTGGGAATAACTCTTTGATGTCCCAACGTTGGGCAGCAACAATCTCTAAATGATGTATATTTCCCTTCAATTGGATATCTAAACGGAACTTTGGCTGATCTACCTCCATTCCTAAGTAAGTTAAACCGATGTAAGGAACGTCATTAGAATTACTGCGGGGGTGTAATATTACTGTTCCTTGCTGACGCGGTAGCATTAACAGAGGTTGAGGTGGGACAGGAAACCACTCACGCGCTAAGTTCAGCAATAGGCTGGAACTACGCAACCAAGCCATTCCTAACAGTAAAGTGACTAAGATTGCTCCTAACACTTTCACAATGGGGCCGATTTGCACAGCCAAAGGATCTAAGGCTGTTCCTGACTGTCCAGACAATAACTGTGGTGAAATAGCTCCGTTCACTGCAATCACCCACAGACAAAACAGAACTGTTAAAATTGCTGTTCCCACCGCAGTACCCCAAATCAGCGATGAAGCACTGGGATCGCGGGGAAGCACAAGTTTTGCACATTCACCTACATATATATGTCCGAAGTAGAGCATCAGACTCACACCAAGAAAGTGCTGTAACATCAAAGGCTGAAAAGCTTCACCTTTGAGGAAAGGCAAGTTTACATATAAAAGATTGTCTAGCTGTATGTGACCCAATGCCAAAAGCGAAAGCATCAAAAGTAAGCTGACGTTGATGGCTGCCAGAAATAGCATTACACCAACTGTGAAGTTTAGGGATTTACGTAAAAGTAAGTATAAGCCCACACAGAAAAGTACCGCCGCCCATAGTGCAGCACTAATCTGGGTGAAGTTGGCCATAGTTACTGATAAGCCGATATAACAAGCTAAGGCAATCAGAAAAACACGAATGCCTACAGCAACAGAAAGTATGGAAGAACCTATATTTCCTAAATAGTTAGATACTAATTGTTTGATAAAAGCATTACCATAACGAAAATCACCACTACGCCCAATAGCTTCAGCCATGCAAACCATAGTAAATATATTGATGATGCCGATGATCATTAAAAAGGCTACTGTTGGTAGGGGGCCGATATTGGCAACAGCAATGGGTAAGGCGAGAAATGCTTGGGGAAGCCCAAGGGCAACTGTCAGTAAAGAAGCCAGCCAAAATGGTGGTAAGGATTCTAGTTTTTGGGCGATCGCAGATAATGTCCAACGTAACTGTTCCATGAAGGACAGTTTGGGTGCAAAGATTTTGGCTAACTGTGTCCTATAGAGGCGGGAATAAGCCATCTGTATGGCTTTTTCATCTAAACCTAACGCGGCTCGAATGTTCGGTACTACTTGATAGGTGAAGGTATATTTTTGGGAGAGAGCATGAGCAATGGCTGCCTTTAATCTCGGATTTGATGGAACTAAAGATGCCCAGTTGCCAGCATGGCATTCTAAGTGTTGGATTGTTGGGTGCAGTGGTGGGGCATTTCCCAGGGCAAAAGCTTCTAAAAAAGCCATATCTCGCTCGTGGGTTGCTTGTTCTGTCAGAGAAAACTCCACACGCGATCGCGCTACTATCTGCGCTGTCCGATTCTCAATCAAAAACAGCAATGTATTCGCCCGTCTGGCGGGTAAACCAGCCAGCACTTCCTCACGCGATATCAGTTCGTCATCTGTCATACCGATTTTGGATTTTAGATGTGGGATTTTGGATTAAAAATATTTTTGGTATTATTTGTTACGATAGAACACTAGATTTTTTAATTGTTGAGAGATCGCTGTTTGAGAGATTCCACTTTACTGTGCAATCGCTCGAAGTAATCCATTTCAGTTTCATCTGAAGTTGCTACTTGCTGTTTGAGCTTTTGAATTTTTTGCTGCAATTGTCTAAAGTGTTCGTTCTCTGTAATTTCAGATACTTGATTTGCTCTTTGTGTTTCATCAATTTCAACCCGTAAATCGATTACTTGTCGCTTTAACTTTTGCTCTCTAGCTTTTACCTCACTAGCCATATTCAAAAAGACACGCACCAAGCGTCCGATATCATCTTGAGTTCTAGACGCATCAGTCAACATTTCTGGATGAAAATTATCTTGCTCTAGTGCTTGGGCTGCGGCTGTGAGGCTGTGAATTGGTCGGGAAATACTTCGAGCTAATAACAGCGCAACAATCGTTGTAATTCCTCCCACTACCAGCACGCTACTGCCATGCTGCCAAATTAGGCGGTTCAAAGGAACAACAAACTGCGTTTTGGGTTGGCTGATGCCTAATACCCAAGGTTGCACTTGCAAGGGTGCAAAGCCAACTATTCTAGATATCTGTTCGTGTCCAGAGCGATATCTGGCGTGGCCTGGTTCTTTTGCCTTCACCATCACCGCTAATTCCGAAATGTCTAAGCTGTTAATTTTTTTCAGCCCGTAATCTCTATCGGCCATGACTTGCTTCTGGATATTGGGCGGCAAAGGAATCAAACTATGGTACAGCAGAGATTGATTGGGGTGACTGATGACGATTCCTTGTTGGTCGATCAAAAAGGCGTAGCTTTGAGAGTCTATCTGCAACGCATTGACAATTGCCCAGATGTTTTCTCCTCTAATTTTTAGGACTGCCACGCCGACAATTTTTCCTTGATCAGAACGCACGGGATAGGAAAGGAAAAGCCCCGGTCGTTTAGTAGTTTGACCAACTAAAATGCTGGAAATGTAAGGTCGCCCTTGGATGCTGACACGAAAGTATTCGCGGAAGGCATAGTTTTTTCCCACGAATTTCGGATCAGTGGCAGCAAGACAGTTACCTTGTGCATCCATGAGGAACACAGCATCGAAGTCTGGATTAGAACGAAAAACGTTATCCAAGGTACGTTGTAAGTTAGGGCGCAAGGCTTCCTGCTTTTCAGGTATGGTTGCAGTCAGAAACCCAACTACGTTGCGATCGCTACTGACTTGGACGATGAGACGTTGAATATTGATTAGCAATTGGTCAAGCCGACTAGCAGTGCTAGCCGCTAATAACTCTAATTTGCGATATTCGCCAGCTTCCAGACTAGCTAAACTTTGTCGTAGGTTGTAGCAGGCAGTAAAGCCCATCGGTATAATTGCGGTTGCAAACAAAGCAGCCGTAATTTTAGCAGCAATAGACCAGGCTGGTGGGTAAACTAACCGATGTAAACCCTTCATTTTTAGTTACATAAGTATGTTTATGCTATCTTTTTTTTCGGTAAGTGACGATTTCGATTTTGGAGGCGATCGCAACTTTCCTCCGTTTTTTAGTCTGTGATAGAAAATTTTCTTACTAACAAACACTCAGTTTCCTCCTCACTAATATTTAGTAGCTCTAAGAAAAGCAAGCTCTGACTACAATGCACAATCTTTTTGTGAGACTCGCAATTCTTTAGCTTCTATTTGACGCTGGATTTTTCTCCATACTTGGGGGGTAATTTCGTGGTGCTGTCGAAATTGGCGAAAGAAATGACCTTCATTTTGATAGCCGACCGCTAAAGCAACCTGATTTACACTTTGATTGGTTTCTAGCAGTAATTGACGTGCTGCTGTCATTCGGCGCTCAATAATCCAATTGTTGACTGTTTTTCCTGTCTGACGACGCACTAAATCTGTTAAGTAAGCTGCGGAGTAACCAACTGCTAGAGCTACATCACAAAGTGTAATTGTGAGATGATAATTGCGATCAATAAACTGGAAAACTTGATTCAACAGGGGATCTTGAGAAAATTTTGACTTATCGTCTGTCGATTTTGTAGTTTTTGCTGGAATTGGCTCAAGTATTGGCTGAGATTGATTAGCACTCCAATGGTTGTTAGAAATACTTTTTTTCTGCAATTGTGAGTTTTGAAGATATTGCTTTAGGTCAGTTATCTTTTTGACTAATTCCGTTAAGTTATAAAAATCGCCTAAGTGTTTATCTGTATGGTAATTTATATCTTTGGATTGCTCCAGATTACTTTGGCGATCATGAATATAACTAAAAGGAATATTTGCAGTAATAGAGCCTTGATGTAAGACTCTGACGAAACCGCAAGCGTTAACTTCAGGTATTTCTATTTCGTAAATAACACAGTCATCCGACGAGTCTTTTTCTGCTTGTTTGATACTAAGATTAATATCTTTAGAGTCGAAGCTATCAATGAATTTTGTTCCTAATTTTTTTCTTAAAAATTTGTTTTCTTTTAGGTTATTTTCAATGATAAAAATCCTTGTCATTTTTTTCTCCAATATTTATTAACTAGTGTTGAGAAATATGAGCAAATACATTTGTTTCCTTATAGCAATAAACTTAAGAGGATGTTTTAAAAGTTATTAGTAGTCTATCAGATATTGTTAGATTCCCCTAAATCCCCTTAAAAAAAGGGGAATTTAAAAATGTTTACCCCGTTTTTTAAGCAGGACTGTTTCATTCGTAATTCATTTCACTAGATTGACTTCTCCGAAATTCAATTTAGAAAAAACAATTATACAAATGTTAAATTTGCTTTAAATTAATTGTGTAATTTGAAACCGCCTTTTTACGATACTTACAAGAAAGTTACCATATAAGCTCAGAATTTTACAACAAACAATGTTGAAATTTTTATTAAGTACCGTATGGACTCAGAAATTTTATAACGAAATGTAAAAAGAGCTTTCAAAAAAACTTTTAGGCAAGTATTGTATACTCTTTATCCCCTAATATAATGATTATTATCTTCAATGGGATGTTTTATTTTTTGTAAGTTTCTTACTTAATGGAAGGGGCGAAAACGCCGCACGTAATATTCAAATGGTTGGGGCATCTACCATTCGGTTAGGTGATGTAAGTCGGGCTTTGCCAGCAATCACTGTTTGAGGCTAGAATCCCTCGAATACAATTCGGGGGAGTATGTCAACTGAGTCATTGGGATTGCAAAGCATGCAGCCACATGGAGCGATTAAACTACTTTGTCCATAGCTTTGCCAACCTGAAAAAAGTGATAAAAAACCGGGAAACTTTCAGTTCTCCCGGTTGATTTATATAAATATCAAAAATTTTGACAGGAGCAAAATATTGCCCCTATTTATCTTTGACTAAAATTAAACCTTAGCAGCAGCCTTGGTGATCATATTTAGTTCACCTTTAGCATATTTAGCAGCAAACTCTTCGAGAGTAACTTGCTTAATCTTGCTAGCGTTACCAGCAGTACCAAATTGTACATAGCGTTCAGCACAAACCTTCTGCATATATGTAATAGAAGGCTTGAGGAAGTGACGGGGGTCAAATTCCTTGGGATTTTTTGCTAAAGCTTCGCGCACAGCCGCAGTGATAGCCAAACGGTTGTCGGTGTCGATGTTAACTTTACGAACACCACTCTTGATACCTTTTTGAATTTCTTCTACAGGTACACCGTAGGTTTCAGGAATCGCACCGCCGAATTCGTTAATCAAAGCGATTAAATCTTCAGGAACGGAAGAAGAACCGTGCATTACCAAGTGGGTGTTAGGTAGACGACGGTGAATTTCTTCAATGCGGCTGATAGCCAAAATTTCGCCGGTGGGTTTGCGGGTAAACTTGTAAGCACCGTGGCTTGTACCAATAGCTACAGCCAAAGCATCTACTTGGGTTGCTTCTACGAAGTTAACAGCTTCATCGGGGTCAGTTAACAGTTGAGAGTGGTCAAGAGTACCTTCAAAACCGTGACCATCTTCAGCTTCACCCGCGCCAGTTTCCAGAGAACCCAAGCAACCGAGTTCGCCTTCTACACTTACGCCCAAGGAATGAGCTACATTGACAACTTCGCTGGTAACTTTAACGTTGTACTCGAAGCTTGCAGGGGTTTTAGCATCAGCTTCCAAAGAACCATCCATCATCACACTAGTGAAGTTGTTCTTGATGGCTGAGTAGCAGGTAGAAGGAGCATTACCATGATCTTGGTGCATGACAATGGGAATCTGAGGATAGGTTTCTACCGCAGCCAAAATTAGGTGGCGGAGGAAGTTTTCCCCTGCATAGTTACGTGCGCCGCGAGAAGCCTGCAAAATTACGGGGCTATCTGTATCAGCAGCCGCCTTCATAATTGCCTGAATCTGTTCTAGGTTATTAACGTTAAAAGCTGGGATGCCATAACCGTTCTCAGCTGCGTGTTCCAACAGTAGCCGCATTGGTACCAGCGCCATAGATAGTCCTCCTAATATTGATTTTCAGCTAGTCGTTATAAGACAAGCGTAACTATTACGCTAATCTTAAGACTTTTTTCAACTTATAGGAAATTATAACTAGTGTCGGGTGTTTATGTTGAAAAAGTTTACGCCGTTAATAATCAAGATGCCCTATACTTGACCGCAAATACTGTAAATGATGTAACGTGACGGTTATACGGTTTGGTAGTCTGGTATGCTAGATGTTTATCTCAAGCTGAGAGTTTCTTGACAAATGTCGCGTGTTCGGTGGATTGTAACCCAGTTTGTAAAACAGCCAATACAGACTGAACATTCCCGGTTAATAAATCTGCGATCGCTAACCACAAACCGGGAAAAACTCGACTTCGCACAATTGCATCATCATCAGGGACTAACTCTAAATATTCACCCTGTTCTAAATAAAACCAACTCAGTTTTTGCTCTAGAACTTGCCAGACGATATATTCTTTAACTCCATTGCGGCGGTAAGCCTGTTTTTTGCCATGAAGGTCAATGGCGACACTGCTGGCGGCAATTTCGATAATTAACTCTGGTGCGCCTTCGATATAGTCATCATCACTTAGTCTTGTTTGACCGCCTGCTTCTGGCGTGATGATAAGTACAGCATCTGGTTGGGGTTCATTATCCAAATCTAGACGCACAGTTGGTTCAACTCCCAAGGCTACACCAGGAGTAGCGGCTTCATAAGTACCAAGCCATGTAAGAATCCAACCATGCGGTTGACCGTGACTTCTAAAACGCAAAGCAGCAGGCATAATGTAGACAATTCCTTCGATTAATTCGGCTTTTCTCAGGTTGGACACGGCGTTGTAGCGACGCTCAAATTCATACCGGGTGAGTTTGTCGCCGTTTTCTAGAAGGGGAATTGTCCGATGCTGTGGAGGTGTTTTTACCATGACGATCGCATCTTGGTTGAGCCTATGCCTATCTTATATTTTTTCTGAGGTGGGATGAAAAAACTACCAAGTTGGGTCACTAAATAGATGGACGGTTAATTCTTCATCTTTCGGTGGTACAGATGTAATGCAAGCACGAATGGTTTCTCCATCATCAAGGTCTACCGTGCAAGCGTGACAAGTCCCCATTAGACAACCAGTGGGAATGAAAACCCCCGCTCGATCTGCTACATCTAATAGGGGTTCTCCTACTTCAGCATCAATGGTGACATCATCTGGCAAAAAACGGACACGAACATTCATGAAATCTAGCCTAACTACGGCAAAAAGGGCGTTAAATCTAAATGGGTTTCAATTTCGGTCGCCAGATTGTCTAACATCTGCTCCCGTTGTTCTCGGTAGTTGGCAACACCTGTAGGCAAAGATTTCAATCCTCGTTGTTGACGGAGGCGATTGAGCCAAGCGCGTCGCCAGGGGCCATTATCAAACAGTCCGTGGAGATATGTACCCCAAACTGATTGACAGCTATCTACCAATCCTAAGTTAGCATCATCAAATAAAGCTTGATAGGCCTGACTATCTCCTTGTGGTTCTATACGCGATCGCCCCTGATGGATTTCAAACCCAGTTACAGGTAATCCCGCTTGGGGGAAATTTGAGCTAACTTGACGCTGACGGGCAATTTTCTGGCCGGTAATTACGGTTTTAATGGGTAAGAGATTTAAGCCTTGATATCTACCGGCTTGTCCTTCTACACCTTCAGGATCGGCGATGATTTGTCCTAGCATTTGGTAGCCGCCACAAATACCCAAAACTGTGCCACCAGAAGCAGCATAGTTTTGAATTGCTTCAGCCATACCAGTTTTTTGCAGCAGGATTAAATCTGCAATTGTGGTTTTTGTCCCTGGTAGTATCACTGCATCAGGGTGTCCTAAATCATGCTTTGGACTCACATATCTAACGGAGACTGTGGATTCTGATTCTAAGGGGTCAAAGTCGGTAAAGTTGGCAATTCTGGGTAGGCGAATCACACTGATATTTACATCAGTCTGGGCTTTTGATGGTTTACGGTCGAGCAAATCTAGGGAATCTTCGGCGGGGAATAATTCTTGTAGGTAAGGTATTACACCAATCACAGGAATTTTTGTTCGTTCTTCTAACCATTTTATTCCCGGATCTAAGAGCGATCGCTGTCCCCTAAACTTGTTAATTATTATACCTTTAATTAATTGGCGTTCGTCTGGATCGAGTAATTCTAGTGTGCCGACAACGTGGGCAAAAGCTCCTCCACGGTCAATATCAACTACTAATATGGTGGGAGCATTTAAATATTTTGCTACCCGCATATTGGTCAAGTCGCGGTGCTTGAGATTAATTTCGGCTGGACTCCCCGCACCTTCGCAGACTATGACATCAAATTCTGTACCTAAATGCTGTAAAGATTCTTCAATCGCCCGCCAACCCATTTCAAAATATTGCTCGTAGTAGTCAGCCGCGTTAACTTTACCTACGTACCTACCTCTGATAATTACCTGAGATGTCATATCTCCTTGAGGTTTGAGCAAAATCGGGTTCATTTCTACCCAAGGTATAACACCGGCTGCCCAAGCTTGTACTGCCTGGGCGTAGCCAATTTCTCCTCCATTGGCTGTAACATAGGCATTTAAAGCCATATTTTGTCCTTTAAAGGGGGCTACTCGCCAGCCACGCCGCGACAAAATCCGACAAATAGCTGTAGTTATTAGTGATTTCCCTGCATGGGAAGTTGTCCCCACTACCATAATAGATTTCATAGACGCTGTTACTTATTCAAAATAAAGGGATGGTACTAATTCGTAATTCGTAATTCGTAATGGGCTGCGCCCCGCTACGCTAACGTAATTCGTAATGACGTAAGTTGTGTGAGTTTTAGCATAAAGGCTGGAAATATCCAATGCCCATCGTAGACTGAGGGCAGATATTCTGCTTCAAATTAAAGGAAATATGCAACCCAGCTTAACAATCCCACCAATTAATCAAGATGAAGATGGTAAAGGATTGATAAATGGGTTGATGTTTCTCCGTATATATTGTTCCCTGGAAATACTTAATCCTAACGTTTGGGTTATTGCAGCTAAAAGGGGAGTCTGAACCAACGAATTACGGCATTATATAGGCGATCGCGCCATGAAGGAGCAGGTAAGTTTTGACCTTGGTATTTTTCGATCAGTTGATGACCTAGGGGAGTGAGGCGAAACCCATCGGTAATACCCTGTCCATCGACTTCGCGCCGCAGTATCCCTACTTCGATTAACCAACCCAAATCGTTATCACAGGACAATTCTGATAGTGGTTGTTTAGTGTAGCCATGTTTGACACCATTTTCTGATGCGATCGCACCCAACGCAACACTCTGACGACGCATGGTTTCAAATAATTTGATTTTGAAGGGAGAACAAATCAGCGACTTTTCAGCCCTTTTGAAGCTGCTAGGTGGATAAACAAGGATTTTGGAGTTTTGAGAGTCAACAGCAGGCATAGTTTATTTTTCGGGAATGGGGAATTGGGAATAGGGCATTCTAATTGCGAATTGCCTCTAGTTTTTTCAGTAAGTCATGAAATCATTGTAAATTATTGTAAAATTTCAGAGTCATCAACAATCTGAAACAGGAAAGGTTCATTATGCCTCTAGCGGTTGGTACAAATGCACCTGCATTTACCGTCAAAGATACTAACGGAAACACCGTTTCATTGTCTGATTTTGCTGGAAAGACTGTTGTTTTATATTTTTATCCCAAAGATGACACCCCAGGCTGCACTAAGCAGGCTTGTAGCTTTCGGGATGCTCAACCAGATTATCAAGGCAAAGATGTAGTTGTTCTGGGAGTTAGTGCTGATGATGAATCTTCTCATCAGGCATTTACCCAAAAATATAATCTGAATTTTCCTTTATTGGCTGACACTAACCAATCTCTCATCAAAGCTTATGATGTCGATGGTGGTGGCTATGCCAAGCGTGTTACTTACGTTATTAGCCCCGAAGGTAAAATCATTCACGTTGATGCTAGCGTGAATACAACTACCCATGCTGGTGATGTTCTAGCTGCTTTGGGAATGTAGTGAGTGCTGAGTATTGAGTGCTGAGTATTGAGTGCTGAGTATTGAGTGCTGAGTGCTGAGTAATTAACTCTCTCAGCACTCTTATTCGTTTTAGGGTGAAACTGCTGGCTCAGTCTTGGCTGGGGTGTTAATAATTGGTAAAGGGAGTATCTGCCCTGGCTGCTGATTATTGGTATTCGCTCGGTTTTGTCTTTCTCTAAATGCCTTGGCTGCTTCATCTATTTGTTGGCTTTGCTGGTTAGTATCCCAAGAACCAGTTCCAAGAGTTGCCCGATGAATCAGGTCAAACATATTGAAATTGCCATTGCTAAAGTCAATATTATTTTGTTGGTCGGCATTATTACCACCTGCGTCTACTGTCCCAAGTTGAGCAAGGCTCGGTTGTGCTGTGAGTAAAGAAGCACAGCCAAAGCTGGCTACAGTTGCCATTAAAAGTTTAGCGATCGCTGAAAGTGATTTTTTCATAAGTTCCTCTAACACCATCTCTAAGTTATGAGTGCTGAGTGCTGAGTAAAAATTACTAGCCTCTAGCCTCTAAGTCCCTAAACTCTTTTTCATACTTGAGAGTGTATGAAGTTGATAGGGACTGCTTTTATCTTAAGCAAGAGTTCGTCTAAGTTGGGGTTGAATGCTCAGTAAAGCAACTAAAGCAAACCCAAACAAGATTAGCAATGCTCCACCAAAGGTAACATCACCCCAAGGTGCTTGCATGACTATACTACTCAGTCCCCAAGTGCTGTGAGTATAAAGATAGCGAATGGGTTCAATGGCGTAGCTGAGAGGGTTGAGGGTAGCAACAACCTGCAACCACTTGGGCATGAAGGATAAAGGAGCTAGGGCAGTGCTGGCGAATAATAACGGTAGGTTCGTAACGAATATTACAGCAATTAATTCAATGTGACCGGGTAAGGCAAAAGCTAAACCCAGGGAAATAGCAGTAACTCCCAACGCTAGCAAAAAGACGATGAGAGCGATCGCACTCAATCCGGTTATATCTGGTAGTCCAGCACCGATAACCGCCGCCGCACCAACAATTACAGCCGCTTGCAGTAAGCTCTGGCTAATAATAAAAATGGCTGATGCAAACACAATCGAAAACCGCGAAGCTAGGGGAGCAACTAACAAGCGATTCAAAAAGCCAAATTCCCTGTCAAACATCACAGGTAAACCAGCATTTAATGCTCCCGCAAAGGCTGTAAATACAATTACACCTGCTGCCAAAAATTGACCGTAATTTGTCGTAGTCCCGAATAAACCTTTGGGCGCGTTTTGGAACAACGCCCCAAATAATACTAACCACATGACAGGCTGAACAATACCCGCCAATAAAGTAGAGGGACGGCGTTGTAATTGAATAAACAAGCGGCGAGTTAAAGCCAGAGTCTCTTGGACTAATTCACCGAAAAAATTAGGTTTTGTTTCGGTATAGGGTTGTGGTGATGTCACCGCTTGCCAATTGATATCAGATTTAGGAGTTACACTCATAGAAATTTAGGGGTATAGGGGTATAGGGGTGTAGGGGTATAGGGGTATAGGGGTGTAGGGGTATAGGGGTATAGGGGTGTAGGGGTATAGGGGTATAAGGGTTTAGGGGAGCATAGGAGAATTATAAATTTCCAGTCCTCAGTACCCAGTCCCTAACCCCTAACGCATATTCTGCTTTTTCTCAGCTTTGGGATCACGAGTAGCGACTGCTGCTAATTCGGCATCCATGAGGGTGCGTCCGGTGGCGGCGAGGTAGACATCATCGAGGCTGGGACGAGATTGGGCAATGCCAAATATTGGTAAGCCTGCGTTATTTAATGTCTGCTGGACATTAATCAGAGCATCATTTTGCGGTGTTACTACCAAGTTGAGAGAATTACCTTGGGCATTGTTGATGATGACTTCTTTCACAAAAGATAATTCTTGTAGGAGTTCCTTGGCTTGTGCGGCTTCTTCGGTGGGGGAAAACTCGCGGATACGTAAGGTGATGCGATCGCCTCCTACTCTATCTTTTAATTCCGAAGGTGTACCCACGGCAATCACTACACCCCGGTCAATGATAGCGACGCGATCGGCTAATGCGTCAACTTCTTCTAAATAATGGCTGGTAATTACTACCGTTGTGCCTGATTCTCTCAGTTTTCGCAAGAATTCCCATACCACAAAACGGCTTTCTATGTCAAGTCCTACTGTTGGTTCATCTAACACTAAAACATCTGGTGCATGAAGTAAACCAGCCGCCAAGTCTAGACGCTTGCGTAAACCCCCAGAGTAAGTTCCTGTTTTTTTATCGGCGTATTCTTGTAAACCGAGTAAATCTAAAACTGTCTGAATACGCTGTTTGGCTATTGCGCCTGGGAGATGATAAAGCGCGGCTTGCAATTGCAGCAATTCACGTCCTGTTAACACTTTATCTAAAGCGACTTCTTGCGCTACATAGCCTAGCCGTTGTCTAGCTACTCTGGGGTTATCCAACACAGAAATCCCAGATATTTCAATTTTGCCTGCATCTGGTGTGGTGAGGGTACACAATGCACGCAGAGTAGTTGTTTTACCTGCACCGTTGGGGCCGAGTAAACCAAAGATTTCTCCTGGTTCTACCTGGAAGGAAACATCCTTGACGGCTTCAACAGTACCGTAACGCTTTTGTAGATTTTGAATTAAAACGGCGGCAGCCATGACAGCTAAACCCTAACTATACAATTCGCAACAATATCTATATATATTGTAGTGGAGTGGTGTGAAGTCAGGCGATCGCATAGCTACACTTCCTCAATCTTATAAACCTCCGACTAGCGTAGCTACACAATAGCAACCAACGAAAGAAACACCTCCTTCCTTCTTAACTGTCACCTGTCACCTGTCACATATTCGCTAAGTAATTCACTAAATCATTGGGACTAGTGAAATCTAACAGAGCCTCAGCTAAATCTTCTAGTTGAGTAATCGATAAAGTGCGAATCTGCTGTTCTACTTCTGGCTTAATTGCACTAAATCGACGTATCAACAGACGTAATATCAGTGCTAACGCTTCTTGTTTTTTTCCCTGTGCTTCTCCCTGTTGTAATCCCTGTTGTAATCCCTTCTGCAAAATATCTTGATAAATGACAGACTCTTGCATAATTTCCTCGCTGAAAAGTTGAGTAATTAAGTTTTTCTCAAATCGCAAACCAGCTAAAACTTGTACGCAGGCTGATATATTCTGCCGTTCGTCCGTTTCTTCAATCATATCGACTGCCGCCGCGACTTGGGTTAACAAGTCTGTGGGTGATTCAGTTCTCGCCAATGTCGCCAGTGGTAAAAGTGCAGGGTTAGCTAGCAGTGGTGTAGGATCTTCCTCCCACAATCTCATCGTTCTATATCTGTGTGTAGTATTGGTATCTACATACTGATTCTTAAATACAATTTCTGAGGAAGTGGGTTGGAGAAAAATTAACACCTGTTTAATCTCGCACCAGTATTGACGTTTTAATCTGGTGTAGTAATCCAGCATCCGAAAGTCAAGTGGCGGCGTGGATTTGGCTGTCGTTTGAAACTCTAAATGTAAAATTGTGTTGGCAATTTGTAGGAATGTCACCGAATCAGCGCGAATGGGTTCGAGGGTAAGTTCAGTTTTAAGTACCTCGATATCTGTTGTTTCAGATGCGAGTAACCATCTGGCAAAATCGGCTGGGTAGGTTTCGGCTAGGTATTTGCAGGTATTATCGTAACTCAAGGCGATCGCTGACTAAATCAATATATACACATCTTGCACTATTGCGATCACCTCCGGTGGGCGGGTACGCCATCGTCTCCGACCGACTATTGCAGCAAAAAGGACTAAAGTCCTTACTACGAACCTGTAAGAGTCTACTCTCCGTAGCCATTACCAGTTACCTTACCCCGGAAAACAATGTATTGGTAAAGGTTATAGAACAACATCACCGGAATCAGAAAGCCGATAAAAATGATCATAATTACCAACGAACTAGGATCAGCCGCAGCCTCATAAATTGTAATCTGCGGGGGAATAATGTAGGGGAAAACAATTAATCCCAAGCCAAAAAATGACAACACAAATAATAGAATTGTCCAAACAAAAGGCGCGCGTTCTTCTTTGCGGTTTAGACTATTCAAAAGTTGCCAAATTAACCACACTCCCAAAATCGGAATAATAGCGAAAATATAAACTAGTGGTTGCTGAAATAAACGCGCTCTAGCATTTTCATAAATAAATGGTGTAGTGACAGTAATAAAAATTGCACCTATCAGCGTAGTCAATGCAGCAAGTTTGGCTGTTTTATAGTGGGTTTCTTGTAATTCTCCGGTGGTTTTCCATACCAAATAGGTAGAACCAATCAACACGTAGCCTTGAATCAACGTTAACGCCACTAACACCGATGGTAAACTGAACCAATCCCAGGTACTACCAATAAAGTGTCCCGCCTCATCAACTTTAATTCCTTTAAGTACCGCACCTAAAGCAAAACCTTGTCCGAGCGCAGCCGTAAAACTTCCTGCACCAAAGGCGAGATTCCAAAAAAATTTCCGTCTAGATAATTCCCGAAACTCAAACGCCACACCCCGAAAAATAAACCCAAACACCATGACAAGAATTGGGATATACAAGGCGTTTAAAATTGTGGCGTAAGCCAGGGGAAATGCACCAAACAATCCCCCACCCATGAGAACCAGCCAAGTTTCGTTAGCATCCCAAATGTTACTTAAGCTAGTCATCAAAATTCCCCGACGTTCATCATCGGACGAAGTAAGAGATAAAATCCCCACGCCTAAGTCAAATCCATCTAGCATGACGTAGAGGAAGAGAAAAAGAGCTAAAATTACAAACCAAACTTGCGGAAGAAAATATTCGAGTGTTTCCATAATTAGTGCTGAGTGCTGAGTGTGGAGTGTGGAGTGTGGAGTGTGGAGTGCTGAGTGCTGAGTGCTGAGTGTGGAGTGTGGGAGTGTGGAGTGTGGAGTGTGGAGTGTGGAGTATGGAGTGCTGAGTGTGGAGTATGGAGTATGGAGTGCTGAGTATAGACAATTAATTAATAATCATTAGTAACTTACCTGTCCCCTGTCCCCTGTCCCCTGTCCCCTGTCACCTGTCCCCTACTTCTACTCCCTCGCTTCAACGGGACGCTCATCGGGGACAAACTCGCCAGGGGTGGTATCGATGGCGGGTTTAGTGATTTCTGTTCCTGGGATTGGTAATTCTAAATTTGGCCCTGTGCGGATGATGCGGCTACCAAAGTACATAGCCGTGATAAACAAAATTGTATAAACTACAGCAAAGCTAGTCAGTGAAACTAACACATTACTTGCGGGTAAACGGGAAGCAGAATCAACGGTGCGAATTTGTCCGTAAAGTGTCCACGGCTGTCTACCAACACAACGCACTATCCAACCTGACTCTACAGCAATGTATCCTAAAGGTGCAGCTAATACCCACGCCCGCATTAACCAACGCTGCTGACTAATATTGTCGGCTGAAAGTTTACCACGCAACCATTGCAGGGTACTCAACAACATTAACCCGGCAAAGAAAAAGCCGATCGCAATCATGGTACGGAAAGCGTAGTAAATTAAACCTACCATGTGGGGGCGATCGCTTGGTTTCCACTCTTTCAATCCGCGTAGTGGTTCAGAAAGATTCTGTTTAAATTCCAAAATGTAACCCAACGCATTGGGAATAGTGATTTCCCAATCATTTTTCTCGGCTTTCTCGTTGGGTATCGCCAGTAAACTCCAGTCCGCAGGTTGTCCGGCTGGTGAACTGTTCCACTGGGCTTCCATTGCGGCTAGTTTTGTGGGTTGATAGTGATAAACTTGTTCGCCGCTTAGGTGTCCGATGTATATTTGTAATGGAGCAACTGCGATCGCAGCTGCTAAAGCAATTTTCAAAGATTTAGCAAAAAAATCAGCATGGCGTTGCTGAAGAATATACCAAGCACTAATCCCACCAATCACAAATAAAGATGTCTCCAGTGTGGCAAAAAACATATGCAGCACACTGTTGACCATAAATGGATTTAAAATTGCTTGAAAATAATCGTGAACAACAAATTTACCGTTCACTAATTCCCCACCTGCTGGGGTTTGCATCCACGAATTAGCTGTCAATATCCACACAGTGGAAAGGTTTGCACCCACAGCCACCAATATAGTTGAGAGATAGTGAATTGCAGGATTTACTCTCTCCCAACCAAATAACATAATTCCTAAAAAAGCAGCTTCTAGCATGAACGCCCAAGAAGCTTCAAAACCAATCACGCTTCCAAAAAAGTTACCCACTGCTTCTGAAAAAGGGGCCCAATTCGTCCCAAACTGAAATTCCATCGGGATACCAGTAGCTACACCAATCCCAAAATTCAGTACGTAAAATTTAGCCCAAAAGCGAGCATGAAGATAATAGTCGGGATTTTTAGTTTTAAGCCAAACTCCTTCCACAATGACTAAATAAATTCCCATCCCTGTAGTCAGGACAGGCCAAAGCATATGAAAAATTGCAGTCAGAGCAAATTGCATCCGTGATAGTACAACAGAATCAGATAAAAATTCCATGCTTCATTCCCTTTATTAAATATTGATTGTCATGATAGGTAGACAAGAATTTTATACAAGTTGTAATTTTATCTGGATTTTTTTAAGATTTGTTTAAGTATAAGTATAAATAATTTGGATCAGATATTAATTTTAAAATAAAGGTAAATTTCTAGGTTTTCATTAGTAAAAATTTATGAGTATTTTTTGGCGATCGCAATTTTTATATTCTCAACTCATCTGCTATTTGCTTACTTAGTAAACTTTATTTAGACAAGATTACATCTACCCATAGACAGGGAAAGCTTTTTCTCATTTTTGGGGTAATCAGTGATATTAGTCAAAAGACAATTTGTCAAACTTCATATAGTCACATTTTTCTTTACAATCTATAAATTTAGGGTATGGATGAATATACTAAGCAGAAAATCAAGGAAAATCTTAAAAAATCAATTAGAGCTTTCTTTAAAAATAAAGAAGTACAAAACTACCAAGTATTAGATGATATTTTTCCAATTGAAAGACGAATACGTTCTTTAATTGGTGGTTTAGAAACTAGTTTAGGAACAACTTGCTGGGAACCTATAGCGAAAACCTTAGCAGAAATAAATGGATTTGAAATTATAACAAAAAAAATATTACGTCCTGAACCATTTCCCCAAAAATTACAGCATGAATTTAATAAATTAGTTTATGAGCGCGAGAGTAAACCAAATAATAAGCGAGTTTTAACAGAAGAATGTATACAGAGGCTGAAAGAGGCTGCTTTAAAGACTAATCAAGAAGACATCATTAAATATACATCTCCTCCATCTGGAACTGGTGTTGATATACATTTTTGCAAAAATGGCGTTGAATATATTTTTGATATAAAAACTACGCAACCAAATCAAGGTAACTTTAAAGGATTTAATCGACAACTTCTAGAATGGTACGCATATAGATATGTTGAAAACCCTTATGCAAATTTAGAAGCTCGTATTGCTATTCCTTTTAATCCTTTTAAAAAATCTTGGTATGAGCATCAAAAAAGTATGTTGTCTAACTCTCCATTGGATATCAATAGAGATATATGGGTTGAAAATGAGTTTTGGGATTTCTGCTCTGGAAGAGAAAATACATTTGAACAACTTAAATCACTTTTTGTTGAGCTAGGTCAAGAGAACTTCGCAGCAGAATTTCATGATATTTTTTATAACCGCGAATAAAAGTATTTTAAGGTATTAATTTTTCCCAAAACTATATTCTTATAATCTTGAGTAATTCTTTAACAACATACTCAACAACAGGTATAGGAACAGCATTGCCAAACTGTTTTTTGGCAATATCATCTTTTTCATGATATTTAAAATCTCTAGGAAACCCTTGTAATTTACAAGCGTGCTTTCCAGTAATTGGTATATATTGTTTATTTTTATATATTTTTTCTAAGAAAATACTTTTATACTCTTCTGGATGAGTTGCATGAATTGATATTGTTGCTATATAGTCTTTAGAACCAGTTGCCGTTAACGTTGGTATTATATCAGCAGTAGGTAATATAATGCGATAAATATTATTGATACCTGTCATATTCTTAGAATTAACAAACTCATACTTATTGTCATGAGTTAACCTAAGTATTTGTTTAGCTACCAAGTTATCTAATTCAGTTGGCTTGATATCTGGTATGATTTCCTGAAAATTCTGAAAAGATAAAGGATTACCATCTTTGTCCCCATATTTTTTGCTTCTTCTATGTTTTAGAAGATTTAAGCAAATCATTTTTTCTCTATCAGTAGTATCTATAATGTCCCAAGAATGAATTGTTGTATGTCCATTTCTTAAATCTGAAAAAATAAAAAAGTCATTCAGTTCATCATCTTTCTGAAATCTAGTTCTAGATGGTGGAATCATACCTTTAAATAAAGTATCTGAATCTAATTTGACTTTTTCTAAAATTTTAATATTTTTAAATTCATCTAAAATGTCTAAAACTTTAGGATGTACTTTTAAAGGGCTAGGGAAATTATATTCTTGGCATTTTTCTATATCATTCCTAATGCCAACGATAAAAACTCTATCTCTATTTTGAGGTAAACCGAAATCATAAGCATTGAGAATCTTCCATTTAACACAATATCCTATGTTTTCTAATTCATGCAGAATTAGTTCCAAATTCTCTCGATTTTTAGGGCTGGCTAATCCACTGACATTTTCAAAAATAAAAGATTTAGGTTGACTTTGATTAACTAGTCTAATCACATCAAACCATAATTTGCCTCTAGGATCATCAAAACCCTTTAAACATCCCGCAACAGACCAAGGTTGGCACGGAACACCGCCAACAACTATATCTAAATTAGAAGGCAGTTCAGAAATTTTTGTAATATCTCCCAACTCAATTTCATCTTCATTAAGGTAGCTTATAAAATTTTGTCGATAAACTTTAATCGCTTGTTTGTCTATTTCAGAATAACCTAAGCATTGACCGCCTAATTTTTCTAAAGCAATTCTAAATCCACCAATACCAGCAAATAGATCAACAAAATTAAACTTACTTTGATGATTTACTAATCTTAAAGGTAATTCTATCTGTTTGGGTATTTGTGAACATTCAAATTTCATTTTTATTTAAAATTTAAAAATTAATTTATTTTGCTTATTACAATCTACACAGTTAATATAACAAATAATGTACTATAGCAGAGTAAATTTTTGAATAAAAAAGTAATACTGTATCTTAAATATTAATCGCAAAATTACATTGATTTGGGTAAAATTAGAGTAAAATACTCAATATTAATAGACATAAAAGTTCCTGTAGGCTAGTGTTTGATCGCAGATAACTAACCTACAGGACGTAAATTATGAAAAATTTTAACTTACCAAATCAGGAAACACCTCTTGCACAGCCGGATGTACTAGACGGTGATTCTGCACATTCAAACCCTTAGCTAAGGCGGGGTTGACTTCTAGTGCTTTGAGTCCCAAATTTGCCAACTGCACAACATAAGGTAATGTACTGTTATTCAGAGCTTGAGTAGCTGTCCAAGGGACTGCTCCGGGCATATTGGGAACGCCATAATGTACGACACCTTCCTCTATATATATTGGGTTGGTGTGTGATGTAGCGTGTAAGGTTTCCACACAACCGCCTTGGTCAACAGCAACGTCAACGATGACTGAACCAGGGTGCATTTGTTTCACCAATTCGCGGTTAACTAAGATGGGTGCTTTACGTCCCAATACCAAAACTGCACCCACAAGTAAATCCGCTTCTTTCACAGCCGCTTCAATATGAGCAGAGCTACTGTACAGCAATTCAACTCTAGAACCAAATATTGTTTCTAAATAAGATAAACGCTCAACATTTACATCTAAAATTTGTACCGCCGCACCCATCCCTACAGCAATTCTGGCGGCTTCTGTACCGACTACGCCACCACCTAAGATTACTACTTTGCCTGGTTTCACCCCAGGAATACCACCCAAAAGCACACCTTTCCCACCTTGTTGACGTTCCAGGTAGCGTGCGCCAAACTGCACGGCTAGTCTACCGGCAATGATGCTCATGGGGGTAAGCAGAGGAAGTCTGTTAAGTCCGGGTTGCTCTACGGTTTCGTAGGCGATCGCACAAATGCCACAATCAATCAAACTTTCTGTTAATTTGCGATCGGCTGCTAAATGCAGATAAGTAAATAATATCTGCTCTTTTTGTAAAAATTTGTATTCGCTAGTCAGTGGTTCTTTCACTTTCACCACTAATTCCCGATTCCAAACAGCTTCTGCTTTAGAGACAATTTCTGCACCCGCGCTTTGATAATCTTCATCTGTAAACCCAGCACCACTACCAGCTTGAGTCTCTACAAAAATAGTGTGACCATTTTCTTTCAGCACCCGCACACTAGCAGGACTTAAACCGACTCTAAATTCTTGATCCTTTGTCTCTTTAGGAACGCCGATTTCCATGTAACGCCTCTGCTTAATTTTTTATTTAATTTAGCCTGCCAGTATCAGACTGACACTTCCGTATTAGGGATAGCTATCTACAACATTAGGTTTCCCTATTTCAATTAACTAAACCTCAAGGTACTTGTCCCTTGACGATTGCCCAATTATTTCTACAATATATAAAGAATAATTACAAATTGTTAACGAGCGTGGGCATAGCTTTTTACGTTATGTTGAAACTCAAGCCCTGCAATCATCTCACAACTCTCTATTAACTCCCGTTTGCCGAAAAGAGGTTTTTGGAATATGTCACAAACACAACCCACTGTTATACCCAAACTAGAAGAGCCTAAATTTGGCTTTAATGAATATGCCGAACGCTTAAATGGTCGAGCTGCCATGATTGGATTTCTCTTAATGGTGGTGATTGAGTATGCCACCAATCAAGGTGTTCTCTCTTGGCTTGGTCTTAAGTAGTTCTTAGTGTTGAAGTTGTAAGCTAATAATTAGAAGAGTTTAAACCAGCTGGAACATCTAGCTGGTTTTGAATGTATTAGTTCACTAGTGGAATACTTACACACAAGTTACCCTTTATCTTTATGAGGCGAACTAGAGACTGCTAGTAATAGCTTAAACTTGCAAAAACTTTATGCAAGGGCGTTAATTACTACACCTACTTCTATACTTAAGGAAATTATAATCTTTTTAAGAAGTCTTTTCTTGAGAAGGGTAATTCCCAGGTGAGGTATTCTTGGTAAATCAACAAAAGGTAATCTGGATAGACCAATCTGTGATGAATGCTGTATTACCTCGTTTTTTAAAGTCAGCCTACCGTAGAGAACCTATAGTCACCATCTTGATGACTATGGGCTTAATAGATGCCCTAATTGGTGGGTTGGATGATAGTTGGTCATTATTTGCTGTCGGTTTAGGTACAGCAGGTTTTAGCCTCGCGTTTAAGCTCTGGCGTAGCAGTCAGCAGCAACGTCCCGCACCAGAAGAGCCTGTGGTACAACATTACCTACCGCCTCGTTCATCTAGTCCGACTTTGCCTATGCTAACTGTGAATAAGAAAAAACCACCTTACTAGGGAGTGGTATGAGCGGTAGCGCGGCGTTGAGCAGCGCAGGGAGTAGAGACGGGATAAATCACGTCTGATAAAAGCGTTGAGTTTTGATTTGTGTATTTAATCTGGTGAGGAAAAACAGTGAGGAGTGAGGGAAAAGGTGGACTGTATTTTATTTTGGCATTCATAGCAGCGATCGCTCTGCCGATAAACCTCTGGCAAGAGTTCAAAATTAATCCTGCTTATGCTAACCCAGTAGTTAATACCCCAGAAACAACAGGAGCATTTACCACTCCCCGCCTCCTTCACAGCCTCATGGCACATCGGGGAACGGTGAAATCTTTAGCCTTTAGTCCAGATGGTAAAACTCTGGCTAGTGGTGGGGCTTACAATGAGGGGATAATCCGTATGTGGAATCCCATCACAGGCAAAAAGGCGGGTAGTATTACGAAAGCTCAAAAAACGAGTGTGGAATCTTTAGTAATTTCCCCAGATGGGCAAACTTTAGTCAGTTGTGGTAGTGACAACATTATTAACCTGTGGAATATTAAAAATAATAAATTTACACGTTCTTTTGTCGGACATAGTGCTAGTGTCTTGTCCTTAGCTGTATCTCCTGATAGTAAAGTTCTCGTTAGTGGAGCTTTAGATGGCATTCGGATGTGGGATTTGCTACAACAACGCCCACTAGCTACATTAGTACGGTTCGATAATACAATTCACACCCTAGCAATGAGTCCCGATGGTCAGTCTATAGCTAGTGGTGATAAAAGAGGTGTAATTAAGCTGTGGAATTTAAGCACTGGTAAGTTAATTAGGGCATTTGTCGCCCATACTGACACAGTTACAGATATTGCTTATACTCCTGATGGACAAAATTTAGTTAGTTCCAGCCGCGATCGCACTATCAAACTTTGGAATCTTACTGATGAAAAACCAGTTTACAGCATCACCGGACACAACAATTGGGTAAATGCGATCGCTATTAACCCCGATGGACGAACTCTTGCTAGTGCGGGTAGAGATGGTATTAAATTGTGGAATTTGCCTACAGGTGAGTTATTAAATACACTAGTTGGACACAGTGATTGGGTAAGTGCGATCGCTTTTAGTCGTGATGGGCAAATGCTTGCTAGTGGCGGATTTGATGGGAATGTAAATATTTGGGGTAATCCATCAATTACCACCCGTAAGTAATACTAAGTAGGTCTACACCAAGCTGTGCGAACAAAAATCACAGCAAGACTGCGGTGTTAGTCTCACTTTTGTGATTCTTGAAGATACTTGAGGATTACCAGACAATTCCTCGCATCATCGCTGCGTTCATAAACAACACGATCAGCCAAACGTCGTAGCAGAAACCAACCATAGCCACCTACTTGTAGAGTACCTGGTGCTGGTTCTGCGATCGCATCTGGGTTAAAAGGCTTGCCATAATCCCAAATTCTAATTTCTAACCTATCAATCCATAGATTCACTTCAATTTCTATGGTCGTCTCTGGCGGTAACATATGGTGGGCGTGACGCACTGCATTTGTAAAGCCTTCTGCTAATGCTAAGTTGAGGCGATACAGTTGGGTTTCTGACCAGCCAAGTTGAAATAAGTGTTTTAGACAAAAGTCCTCAAACCATTGTTGTACTTGGTTTAAGAGCTTTAGTTCGCTTTTTACTTTTAGATGGTCTTGCTGCATAATGCCAAGCATTGACCGTGGCATGAATTTAATATGTACAAGAATGTCTTTAATCTATTGTTCTTCAATCTATTTTAAATTTTGAAATAACTTTTGGATTCAAAATAAAAAATTTAACTAGACAGAATTGGGAACAAATTAATTCAAAATTCTAAATTAAAGCATTCTTAGGGAATTGTAACTAGGGAAGCCGGGGGAGAAAAATTCCATGCCCAATTCCCAATTCCCTATGCTCAATTCCCAATTCACTAAAATTGACGCTTGCTGATTGTTTTCAAAAGCACATATACCGAAGAACCGAACGACAGTTTTGTCGTAGACACCCAAGGGTGGCTTGTCATCAGACATCATAACTTCAGATATGCACTCTTGAAAACTACAAGCGTCAAAGAAGTTTTTGACGACTAGCTTTAGCTTAGAACAAGCCCAATGTCAAGGATTTGTCTAGTGGTAAAGCAGCACCAATACCTAGCCATAGAGTCACCAGAGTTCCAAACAAGAAAACTGTGGTTGCTACTGGACGGCGGAAGGGGTTTTGGAATTTGTTGACGTTCTCAAGAAAGGGAACGAGGATTAAACCCAGAGGTACGGAAGCCATTGCTAGCACTCCCAACAATTTGTTAGGAAGCGATCGCAAAATCTGGAATACTGGGTATAAATACCACTCTGGTAGAATTTCCAGTGGTGTGGCGAAAGGATTTGCTGGTTCACCTGTCATAGCAGGATCTAAGACAGCTAGAGCCACTATACAAGCAAATGAACCCATGATTACTATTGGGAATACATACAGTAGATCATTGGGCCAAGCTGGTTCACCGTAGTAGTTGTGACCCATACCTTGGGCGAGTTTTGCTCTTAACTTTGGATCGCTCAGATCGGGTTTTTTTTGGATTGACATATTAGAAATGCGTTCTCCTGCGGAGTTTTAAGTTAAAGCTTTGATGGTAGCCATCAATATCATTCAGACAACCCTAAAGTTAAACTATCCCTGCTGCTGTGTTTTTGGGTAGCCAACCTTAAGTCTCAAATACGAGCATTTACCGTGAGGGAAACTGTGAGCCATTAATTGCTGATTTCTCATCAGTTTAAACTAAATGACTCGCTCTTGTAACTGAGTGCTGTTGCCTGTTCGCATTGCGGCTGATGGAATTACAAGGGGCCGGAAATACCTTGTTTACGGATCATCAAGAAGTGGAACAGCATGAAGACCGCAATTAACCAAGGCAATACAAAGGTGTGCGCGCTGTAGTAACGTGTCAATGTTGCTTGACCGACACTAGAACCACCACGTAGTAGGTCGGAGATGAGTACGCCGACTACGGGAATTGCTTCTGGTACACCACTAACGATTTTCACAGCCCAGTAACCAACCTGATCCCAAGGCAGAGAATAACCTGTAACACCGAAGGAGACGGTGATCACAGCTAGGATAACACCACTTACCCAGGTTAATTCGCGGGGCTTTTTAAAACCACCGGTCAGATACACGCGGAAGACGTGCAGAATCATCATTAACACCATCATGCTGGCAGACCAGCGATGGATGGAGCGAATTAGCCAACCGAAGTTCACCTCGTTCATGATGTACTGTACTGAGGAGTAAGCTTCAGCCACAGTTGGCTTGTAGTAGAACGTCATGGCGAAGCCAGTGGCGAACTGAATTAGGAAGCACACCAGGGTGATGCCACCTAGACAGTAAAAGATGTTGACGTGGGGAGGGACGTACTTGCTTGTGACATCTTCAGCTAACGCCTGAATTTCCAAGCGTTCCTCAAACCAGTCGTAAACGTTGGCCATACAATCTCAAGTTCCTAAAAATCGGTTGCGGTTGATTCAATCTCCCAATTAGCAGTTTTGGGATTTTCTTGTAAGAGGATTTTGTTCGTTTGCTTTAGCACTTTGATAGTGCTAAAAGTTTAGAAACTTAACACTCTGTAAATATGGAATATATTACGTTCCCTTTGCAAGCCAACACTCTTAATGGTGGGTACAAAGTAGATTTTATCTTTTGTTGAGGTGGTTATTCACCAAAGTTCTCGCGCCGTGGAAGCCCCTGGCTTTAGACATGGGAGTAAGGCGCAGGCGAATTTACTCGCCGTCACATTATCGCCTTGAGGTTGCTCATTCGGTGTACCTTTGTTTTGTACTTTCAACGGGACAGTTACCGTTTCAAATTTGACAAAGAAGAGTACGCATAATGTTTTGCTCCAAAGAGCCTCCCTTACGGGGTAATGTGAGCTTCGACAATGTTAGAGGTCGGTAACTTCCAAACGACACTGGTTTAACCCCGTTAAGCCTGTTTAATCGTTCAGTTCTAGAGCAAGGAACTAGCTACGCATTCCTTGGTAGGTCTTTAACTCTTGCCTCTAACGTAGTTCAGTTAAGAACTTAGTCTGGTCAGATTAGGGCTTTTTTCAGCCCCCGCTTTTAGGCGTGGGGTTTCTGACATGGGTTCTCTAACAACTTGATGAGAACAATGCACCACTTCTATAAAAAAAGTAACATAATCGAGAGATAGATTTCATCAACGACGTGGTGATTGGGCAATTATAGGCAATTTGGGTTGAGGCGGAATTGATCATGGGGTTCATGCACAAACAGGTTTTTCGGCTCGGATTTTCACTATTGGTGGCTTTTGGTTTAGTGTTTGGCGCACTTATCCAACCAGCAAACGCATTGACGGAGGAACAAAAATTAGTTTCAGAAGTTTGGCGAATTGTCAATCGTTCTTATCTGGACGATACATTTAATCATCAAAACTGGGCAGCAGTGAGACAAAAGGCATTAGCAAAGCCTTTTAAAGACCAAACAGCAGCGTATGTGGCCATTCAAAATATGCTCAAGAGCCTTGATGACCCTTTTACTAGGTTTTTAGACCCTGAGCAATACCGCAGTTTGCAGGTTAATACTTCTGGAGAACTAACTGGAGTAGGTTTACAAATTGCCCTCAATGCCCAAACTGGGAAGTTGGAGGTGGTATCGCCCATAGAAGGTTCACCAGCCGATAAAGCGGGAATTCAACCGCGCGATCGCATTATCAAAATTGAAGGCATTTCTACAGAAAATTTGACTCTAGATGAAGCCGCCGCCAGGATGCGCGGGCCGATTGGTAGTTTAGTCACGCTATTAATTGAACGAGATGGAGATGGCGAAAAGGAAATCAGAGTCATGCGCGATCGCATTGCTCTTAATCCAGTTGTGGCGGAATTACGCTCGTCCCCTGAAGGTACATCTATTGGCTATCTGCGCCTCACACAATTTAATGCCAACGCCTCTACAGAGTTGGCACACGCCAT
The DNA here is from genome assembly GCF_022063185.1 of Nostoc sp. UHCC 0870. NCBI lineage: Bacteria > Bacillati > Cyanobacteriota > Cyanophyceae > Nostocales > Nostocaceae > Nostoc > Nostoc sp. UHCC 0870. The sequence goes on from NZ_CP091913.1 coordinate 4,568,207, forward strand.
TTCTAGTCTAGAAAAAAAAGGCGCAGATGCCTATATTTTAGATTTACGAAATAATCCCGGTGGCTTACTACAAGCCGGCATTGAAATAGCCCGTCTGTGGTTAGATTCAGGCACTATAGTTTACACCGTCAACCGCCAAGGTGTTGAAGGCAATTTTGAAGCCTTTGGCCCAGCTTTGACAGACGATCCTTTAGTAATTCTAGTCAATCAGGGAACTGCCAGTGCCAGCGAGATTTTAGCCGGCGCACTCCAAGACAACGATCGCGCCAAGTTGGTAGGTGAAACTACCTTTGGCAAAGGTTTAATTCAATCTTTATTTGCACTTTCTGATGGTTCTGGTTTGGCGGTGACAATCGCCAAGTATGAAACTCCTACCCATCGAGATATTAATAAATTAGGCATTACACCAGATCAGGTGATTTCCCAACCACCTCTCCAGCGTAACCAGATTGGTACAGAGTCAGATTTGCAATATCAAGCAGCTGTGGAATTGTTGCAGAAAAGGGGTGTAGGGGTGTAGAGGTGTAGGGGTGTAGGGGTGTAGGGGTGTAGGGGTGTAGGGGTGTAGGGGTTTAGGGGTTTAGGGGTTTAGGGGTGTAGGGGTTTAGGGGTTTAGGGGTTTAGGGGTGTAGGGGTGGAGAATTAAATACAGTCAACAGTTATCACGTGACTGATAAATGCCCTAGACCCTACAACAAGGTTTGTAAATCAATTGATGCCAGCCGTTGATAAGCTTGGGCTATAACTCGCTGTCCTCGCAAAAATCCGGTGTTCGCACCAGGACAAATATAGTGAAGTGTTTCGGGTGTGAAGAGTTCTAATAGTGCTTGTAGGCTTTTAATTTGTCGTGGCCAGTGAAATGTTTTTGCGGTTCGCAATGGTACGGGTTCGCCTTGTAGGTTGGGGAGTAAATGGCGGCCTGAAAACAGCACGCCTCCCATATTGTTATAGTGTAAGCAAGATGAACCAGGAGAATGTCCTGGTGTCCAAATTAATTTGGTTGTAGCATCTAAAGTCAGTTCTTGATTAAAGGTAGTGACTGTTAAACCGGGTAATAAATAAGCTTCTTGCTCTTGAATTAGTACCTCACAAGTAAAATTTTGCTGAATTTCTGAGGTTTTAGCAATAGCACCTCGATGGGTGAGGAATAAGTATTTTACACCTCCGTGCGATCGCAAAAAATCTTGATTTGTTTGGTCTAATGATGGGGAATCTATGAGGATATTCCCATCCTTTCTTACAATGAAGTAAGAAGTACCCCCTAATGTGTCCCTATTTGGTGGAAAGGCAAAAATATTGTCTAAGACAACCCGTGGTGACTTAGTTGTAGAACTTGGTTGTTGAGGTAGGGGGAACATTAGCAAATGTGGGGGTAATGGGTAGAGAGTAAGTATAAACGTGTAGAAGCTCGTAAAGCAGATTCTCGAAGAGATTAATCACGTCTGTACTAGGGAGTAGGGTATATTCAACAGGTAACAAGCTGAGACAATAATAGTTCTTGCTTTTTACTTTTGCCTTCTTCAACTAGCAGGGCATTTTTTCCAAATTACTGAAGAGCAAATGACATTTTGGTTTCTCCTCCTATTGGGATTGGCTACTTATCTAATGGTGCAGCGCAGTGTTGCTAACATCACCCGCACACCAATTTGGTTGTTGTGGTTGGTATTAATGACACCAGCATTGTTATTGAGTGGTTGGACTTTGGCGTATGGAGTAAAACAACCTCCACCGCCATCACTGATTATCTGGCCTGCAATCATCTGCCTTTTGTTATACTGGCTGTTGTTTCAGTGGGGACGGCAACCGCCGAGGGATACCCAAACCCAAGCCCAAACCCCAGAATCACAATCGGCTATCCATCCTACCGCAGAACAAGTACCTGTGCGCCCCATTGAACCGACGGAAGAAACCCAATTGCGAAATTGTTTTCCCTGGTCTATTTACTACATCCAAAACATTGAGTATAGACCCCAGGCAATTATTTGTCGCGGTCAGTTGAGAACAACACCTATTCAAGCCTATCAGCAGATTAGAGCAAATATTGAATCACGATTTGGCGATCGCTTTTTGATCATTTTTCAAGAGGGTTTTAATAATAAACCCTTCTTTGTGCTAGTTCCGAACGCACAAGCCGTCAAAGAAGGAATTGTCAAGAAACCAGAAAAATTAACCCGCCCTGGACTAGCATTATTACTAGTGTTAGCCACTTTAGTCACTACTTCCTTGGTGGGGGTAAAAATGGCTGGTATCGATCCCAAAATCCTATCATCCAACCCAGCGATACTTTTGCAAGGTTTACCCTATGCTTTAGGTCTGATGACTATCTTGGGCATCCACGAACTTGGACACTATTTAACCGCTAGGTTTTACAAAATTCGCTCCACTCTGCCGTATTTTATCCCCATACCATTTTTCTTGGGAACTTTTGGGGCATTCATCCAAATGCGGAGTCCCATTCCCAACCGTAAGGCTTTATTTGATGTGAGTATCGCCGGGCCGATAGCTGGATTTATCGCCACATTACCGTTAATTATGTGGGGGTTGGTTCACTCAGAGATAGTTCCCTTGAATGAAAAAACAGGACTATTAAATCCTGATGCCCTCAATCCTAAATATTCCATTCTTTTAGCGATACTATCCAAAATAGCTTTAGGCAGCGAATTAACCTCAAAATCAGCAATTGATTTACATCCTTTGGCTGTAGCTGGGTTTTTAGGACTAATTGTGACAGCTTTGAATCTCATGCCTGTAGGACAGCTAGATGGTGGTCATATTGTCCATGCCATGTTCGGACAACGTACTGCTATGCTGATTGGGCAAATTTCCCGTCTGTTGCTGCTAATGTTGTCTTTAATCCAGCCAGAATTCCTTGTGTGGGCAATTATTTTACTGTTCATCCCCTTGATTGATGAACCCGCCTTAAATGATGTCACTGAACTAGATAACAGACGCGACATCTTAGGCTTAATGGCAATTGCTTTGTTGGTGATTATTATATTGCCAATGCCACAGGCGATCGCTAATTTATTGCAAATTTAGCAAAACTGAGTCAGTGCTGAGTAGTGAGTAGTGAGTGCTGAGTAGTGAGTAATGAGTAGGGAGTAATGAGTAGGGAGTAGGGAGTAATGAGTAGGGAGTAATGAGTAGGGAGTAATGAGTAGGGAGTAGGGAGTAATGAGTAGGGAGTAGGGAGTAGGGAGTAATGAGTAGTGAGTAGTGAGTAGAAAATGCTCAGTATCAGTATTAGCTCTTTCAGTAAATATCCTGTCCTTTCTTAGCAGTCTTTTAACTCAGCAAGGGCTTATGCTCACGCTACACTAACAACACTCACAACTCAGCACTCATAACTCAGCACTCAGCACTCAGCACTCATAACTCAGCACTCTCTTAACTTGCTGAATTAGCAGCTTCAGAAGCTTTCTTTGCAGGCGCAGGAACACCCATGCGAATCTCAGAAGTAAAGGAAGCTAGACTCGAACCATCAAAATGCTTCAATACACTTACCCGCATCCGCAAATTGGGGCTGGCAAACCACAGGCGTTCTTCAGAAGACATCGTTTCAGACTCTGTAATTAGGGTCAATGCTTCATCACTGCCCATTTTATACCGACCGGCTACAAGTGTTTTCTCTGCATCACTCATTGCTCGCAGTAGTCTGCCTTCATTGGGGTTATCGTCATCCGGGACAGTCACTAATACAGTAGAGCTAGTGTGTTTTTTGTCGTTCAATCCCATTATGCCGCTCCAGGTAACTTTTGTGCCAAAACAGGCAGCACTCGGAGAAATTTCATATTGTTGACACAGTTGGATAACTTCTGGGTGATCTGCTGTCAGTGTCTCAATAATCACCTCTGATTTGCCTTCTTCCGATTTCTTAAAAGCTAAATTGTGACTAGTACGATGGGAAAACCATTTACCTGCACTCAATTCCAAAAATTCTTCAATATTCATAATGAAAATTACCCTGCATCAAAATCTGAAAAATCCTACTTATTATTATTAAAAAGCAGTTAGAGGTTTTAATACTAGACTTGATTATCTCTTTGCTCAAGTCGTGTGAGTGAAATCTTAGCTGCTTCTGCAACGTGGGGATGACTATCTTTTGCTAAATACTTGAGAGCTGATACACTCTTATCTGTAGGCAGATTACCCAAGGATTCCGCCAGTCTTTGTCTGACCAACCAATCATCTGATTGAGCAAAGCGTAGCAGATTATCTACCGAATCGATATCTTGAATTTCTCCGAGAGCTGAGATTGCGGCTTGTTGTAAGACAACTTCTGGGCTATCTAAAGCTTGAATTAAGATTTTACTCGCCCGTGGATCTTTAAGATTACCCAAGGAAACAGCCGCGCTAAAGCGTACTAACCAATCAGTATCTTCATAAAATGCTCGTGCTAGCACCTCAAAGGCTCTAGTGTCACCCAAATAGCCTAAAGCACCGGCCGCATCTGCACGCATACCATAATCTGGGTCATTTTCGAGAATTTTAGCCAAAATTGGATAACATTCTGTTGTTGGCTTGATGCCTAGGGCAAATATTGCCATCGATCGCAGCTGCAAAGATTCATCATCCAAGACCTTTTTGATTAGAGGTACAGCATCTTCAGCTGGTATATGCCGCAAATTGGCCAAGGCTACCATGCGATCGCGCAAATTCGGACTTTCTAACTGAGAGGAAATTTCCTGCAAGTGTGGAACAGTCATTTTTAATTATTAGCGCATTCTTAATCTATCTTTACTTTACTTTACTGATGCTCTCATGTGGGGTTGGGGATTGGGGACTGGGGAAAAGGTAGAGAGTAACTCATGTCCCAATGACTAATGACTAATGATTATGTATTTGACTTAGCACTCAGAATTAACAGTCAGTTGTTCCTCTGGTATGACGAGAAGACAGAATTGATTGGCGAAGGTAGAACGTAGTTTACAAATACAAACACCAAATCACTCGGTGTCCAAACCCCAGGAGAAGAACTATGGTTCAACTAAGTGAACGCCCCGTTGCCAAAATCACCAACTTACAAGAAAAATTTATCTACGAAGTTGGTGCTATGTACGATGCGGAACAACGCTTTTGGGAAGCACAACAATTGATGTTGCAGTGTTGTCAAAATAGCCAGTTGAAGTCTTTGATTGAGACTCATATTCGGGAAACAGAGCAACAGATTCAAAATTTAGAACAGGTGTTCAACACTTTGGGACAACAACCCAAGCGGATCACTTGTGATGCTGCGGCTGGTCTGGTCAGTGATGGTCAAAAATTTATGCTACTAGCTGCGGAAAGTCAGAAAGTTCTCTCGTTGGGACTGGCTGGATGTCAAGCTAAGGTCGAACAATTAGAAATTGCTTGCTACCGTGGTTTAATTCAAGTTGCGGAACAGATGGGACAACAACAAGTTGTACAACTGCTACAACAAAACTTGCAGCAGGAAGAACAGACAGCTAAAAAAATAGAGCAGCAGATACCGCAATTACTTAAGGAGTGTAGGTCATAGAAGGGAACAGGTGACAGGTGACAGGGAAAATTAAGCCGCCTACTTAGGTTCAAGGCTTTCAATTTTACCCCTCTGTTTACCCTAACTTCTCGTATGGTTCAGAATAGTAGGTTAACCCGACAAAGCCTTAATCTTATTGGGTTAACTTACATATATTCAAAATTTAGTTTATACAGTTTAAATGCGAAACGGCTTATAGTCTGCTCTCAGAGTACCCCGATGTATTGACAAAGGTTTATTTATGCTTGATTACCGAACTTTTTGAACTTTGCGAATGTGATAATTTCTACTTAAGTTCTTGGTATTTTATCAAAAAAGTATCTAACCGAGTTCACGTATACAGTGATATTACATAGAAAACTTATAAAATAGCTTCTTACATTCCAGCAATACAGATAATTTCACAGTTAATTAGATGAATATTTTACTATCTTCAATTTATTAATTCAGTAATGACAAATATCTCTTAAGTAGTTAAACTTTATTTCATAAAGAGATTACCAAAAGGTAAAGAGCTGAAGTTGTAAGACACAAACTTTAAAAATAGGTTGAGAGTTCAGTATTTCACTTAAAAAACCGTAGTTGTTCCCCTACGGTTTTTTTATTTTGCTATAAATACTCATTTTTAATATTTTTCATTGTATCGCTAAGTAAAGATTTTCTAGTGATTTTACCACACCGAAAACAATACTTTATGAATAAAAATAAAGTATAGCTTTACAAAAATGTTAATTATGTGGTTAAAAAAAATTGGCGGCTTGGTTGCAATACTCTCATTATCATTTAGTGGTATGGCAATAGCTGAAACCACAAAAGATAATTTTTATCTGCAAGTAGGTTCTAATAGAAATGGTGATCCAATTGTTTTAGATTTGGCATCTGTAAAAGGAACTGAATATACTCTGTTAGAACAGCATGGTAATGGCATAGAAAGAAGAACTCTGCGTGCTGCTTGTATTCAAGGCAGATTGTTCTCTAGAAGATTAGCTGTCTATGAATCTAATGGTCATTTGACTCGTGTTGATAAAACAGAGCAAGAAATTTTTCCTAAACCCAGAAGTGCTGATGCTAACTCTATGGAAATTGTTTGTCGTGTAGCAGCTAATAGGACAAAGTAATGGCTTTTTTTGCATTGCCATTTAATGGAAATTTACTTAGGGTATTTTTTCCTATTTAGAAGAAATACATAGTCATTTTTACAGAAACTTTTGTAAGTTTTTAAGAGTCTTGACATTATAAATTCTGTAAAAATCACCAATGTATTCTAATAACCAGGGAATTCCCGGATTGCCCGATTTAACACATCCAACAGAGCTAGTGCAAATTGGTTCTCAATTACTCCCGGCTTTGATATTATTAGTATTTTTAGTCATAGCTTTGGGAGTAGCGATCGCTATAATCAGTTTTACGTTACGAAGTCATCCAGCAGAACAAAAAGTTGTCATTGGTGATTGGACAATTCGTTACTCACAAATGTTATGGGGATTGCAGCATCTATCGTTGGTATTAGTGCTGTTGGTTGCAGGATTTTTTCTGTGTTCGACTTTAAGCAATCGTTATCACCATTGGGAACAAGCCAAAGTTACTCAAGTAGCTCAAAGTGTCGCTGGGGATAAGCTAGAACAAAGTGTCCCCCAAGTGCGCTATGTAATGCAGGAGGCCTTTAGCTATACAACTCAGGTGAATGGCAAAATAGTTAAAGTTAACGACAAGCGAGAAGTTAACCGTTTACTAGCGTTGGCAGGGTCACAAATTTTAGTAAAATTAGATCAAAGTACAGATGTACAGAACCGTAGCGCAATTTACCGCGTAGACTATACTGCTGAATACAAAGTAGTTAACCGCCTCAATAATATTGATAGTTTCTTTTTTGAAGCACAGCCACCCATTGGCTATTCACTGCTGTCTAACTATAAAATAGAGCGCGATCGCACCAGACTAGAGTCTGTCGAACCAGGGAATTATAGTTTTGCTTTCCAGTTAAAACCAGGAGAAGAAACTAGCTTTCGCGTCACCTATAAAGCGGAAGGCGGATCACGTTGGGTTTATAACGCCGCAGGACAGTTGCTTTCTAACTTCCGTCTGACAGCAATTGCTAACTTTCCTGGTGCTGACTTTGCGAGTGGTGTTATCCCCAGGGAGACGAAACTTGATGGACGCAACACTCAATTTACTTGGATATTCGACGATAACGTGTCTGTGAAAAATCCCTTTGGAGTCTTCACCAACACTAACCCCATTCGTGAAACTGGTATTCTTCCGAGGCTGTTATTGCTTGCGCCAGCTTTATTTTTGTGGTGGATATTATTACTTTATTTATCCATCCCCATGAATTTAAAAAATGTCGCGATCGCTGCTAGTATCTTCTTTGCTTGTCTGTTGACTTTAACCTATCTCAGCCGCTTTATGAATGCTCAGTTGGCTTGGACAATGATTTCCCTGATTTTACTCACATTATCATGGGGATTAGGTTACAGTCGTAGTGCTTCAATCGCGGCAGTTATCTGTACTATTGCTGGGGGAATATTACCCGTGTTTGGCTTATTAGTTCCGTTTAGCGGTTTGACTTTAAGTGTCGCTGGTTTGTTATCCGCTATTTGGTTAGCTGTACGTCACTGGTATGGCTGGTATGCTTTGCAACCTGAAGATAAATAATTTGTGTAAATATTTATTATGGTGATGCGAGTAGCTGCGATCGCACCCCTAATTTGCCACTTTTCAAACTAGCGTATACTTGCTAACAACTGACATTGATATTTTGAGTATCTGTTGTGTCATTTCTGCATCTACCCATCAGGAGTATATACCACAGCATAAATTATGCTTAGTAGCGTTGATCGTTTATTGTTTGTCCGCCGAGTCCCGATTTTTAAGGAACTGCGGGATGATTTTATTGTACGCCTGACTTCAGTGATGCACGAGTTGCATTTTTCCGCCAATCACACTATTTTCAGACAGGGAGAAGAAGGGCGATCTCTATATATAGTTGTCTCAGGTAGAGTGAAAGTTCATATTGGAGATAAACAACTAGCAGTCGTAGAACAGGGAAAATATTTTGGGGAGATGGCAGTATTTGATACTCAACCCCGTTCTGCTAACGTCACAACTTTAGAATCTTGCGAATTTTTGGAACTAACCCAAGAACAACTCTATGATGCCATTGAAGAAACTCCCGAAATCGCAGTGAATATTATTCGTGAGTTATCACGTCTAGTTCGCCGACTGAATGAAAATATCAACGTCACGGTTTCAGGTAGGCATTAACCAGAACGCTGAATATATTAAGGTAAGCCTGGTGATGAGTTAATTAGTCCCGATTTGCCATCCAGTGCATAAACAATTGAAGTCAGACATATCAAATTGATGTAAAGACGGTAAATTGGTAATGCGAATGAAAAGCTTAACTCTGAACTCGAAGATGATTTTAGGAAGTTTTATGACCTTAAGCTTCCTCTACCTTAACCCTCAACCTTCAATGGCACAACTTAACTGTAACGTGGTGGAATCATTTGGTAATGCTTCCCAGTCACAGATTTTGAGAGAACTGAATAACCGCCTCGCAGGAGGAAGTCACAATATCAACAGACGTAAAGATTTACGAATTAATCAGGTAGAGAATGTTTCTTTTAATGGTTGTCGGATAACAGTTAAAACCAATGTAACTTTAGAACGAAAGATTCGCCGAGATGCCCACGGAACGGTGACAATACGTGCAGATATCACATCTTTTAGCTTACCGAATCGGCAATTATGTTATGAAAATGCAAAAGTGACTGATGTGAGTTTGAGTAGAACTCTAGGTATTGGCGAAGCTGTGTATAAATGGGTAGCAAATAGAGTCCTTCCCAATAAAGATTGTTTAGGCGTTTAATTCAGTATGAAATATTTCCCGACATTGGCTAATAAACTGTCGGGGAATATCTACACTTTCCCCCCAGTGCAGATGAATATAAGAAGCATGAATATTTATTGGTAAACCCCATCCCTCGCATCCCAGATTCTCTTCCACATCGTAGCGATAAGTAGTAAACAAAGGCTGATCAGGATTTGAGATGACATGAGAACGATGGAATTCATGTCCATAAATATTTGTTCCTGCATTGACTAGCAGACTATCTTGTAAAGCCACAGCGCGACGATAGCCCAAAGTCAGCTTTTTATCCATCATCGCTGATGTGGGTAATGTTCCCACCATCGGCCAAGATTCACCCTCAAAATCAACTATTTGCTCACATAAATACATCAACCCCCCACACTCTGCAATGGTGGGCATTCCTGACACAATAGCTTGTTTAACACTATCACGGGCATTAGTATTAGCTGCTAATTGTTGAGCAAATACCTCTGGAAAACCACCCCCAAAATACATTCCCTGCACACCTTGGGGTAATTCATCTGCTAAGGGACTCCAAAAGACCAATTCTGCACCTAAATGTTGCAGGATGTCTAAATTATCTTGATAGTAGAAATTAAAAGCGCGATCGCGTGCAACTGCAATTTTAACAGGCATGGGACATGGGGCATGGGGAAGAACTTCTACCTTTTCCCCAGTCCCCAATCCCCAATCCCCAGTCCCCAACAAAGGTAATAAAGTTTCCCAGTCAAAGCAAGTATCACCTAAATCAGCGAGACGAGTGATTACAGCGTCTAATTCGGGGAGTTCGGCGGTAGGGATTAAACCTAAATGGCGATCGGGAATGGTAATGTTATCTTGACGACGTAAAACGCCAAGAATAGGTAAATGTAAGGGTTCGAGGGAATTTTTGAGGAGAGAGAGATGGCGATCGCTACCTACACGATTCAGCACTAAACCCGCTATTTTAATTCTAGGGTCAAAGGAGCAATAACCGTGAGCGATCGCCGCCACAGAACCAGATAATCGACTACAATCAAGCACCAACACCACAGGTAAATCCAACAGTCGCGCAATGTGCGCCGTACTAGCAAAATCAGTGCTGAGTAAATTCTCTTCCCCAGTCCCCAGTCCCCAGTCCCCAGTCCCCTTCACCCCATCAAACAACCCCATTACCCCTTCAACTAAAGCGTATTCACTCTCTTGATGATGAGCAAAACACTGCCGAACGTAAGCTTCTGAAGTCAAAACTGGGTCTAAATTCCGACACGCAAGACCTGTGACATAAGTATGAAACATCGGGTCAATATAATCTGGCCCGACCTTGAAAGATTGCACCACAGCACCACGCCGAGATAAAGATGCTAAAAGGGTAAGAGTGACTGTTGTCTTACCCACTCCACTACGTTCCCCAGCAATAACTAAAGCCATAAAAGCAGGATAGGAGATGTTCACTACCTTGGATATTAGAAGAGTAGTATACCGTCTTATCCACAATTCCAACTTGGCACTACTTACCTAATAGTTGCGTCACGTTCGTAGTAAGGACTTTAGTCCTGATTTTTCTAAGGACTAAAGTCCTTACTACAAACTTACATAGAAGGTTGTAAATTAAGCTCAATTATTAAGTATAAATATTTAGACAGTAATGCCGAACCAATTCCAGCACAAAAATAGAAGTTTTTCCCCCTACTCCCTCTTTCCATTCCTTAAGCGTCTTCTCCCAGTTTTGTTTGCCATATCATTGGCTATAACCTTGCTACTGGGAAACTTTACTCCCGTAACTGCTCAATTACCACAGTCACCTCGTCAAGAAATCCGTGGGGTTTGGCTAACGAATAATGACTTTGACATCCTCAGAAATCGCGCTAAAGTACAGGATACATTTGCTCAGTTACGGCGATTGAACTTTAACACAGTTTATCCGGTGGTTTGGAATGATGGTTATGCAAAATATCCCAGCGCAGTAACGCAACGCATGGGTATTCCTTTTTTCTTCAAAGGGACAGAAGGCCAAGATGTAATTGCAGATATTGTTAGTCAAGCCCGCCGTCAAGGTTTATTAGCGATACCTTGGTTTGAGTTTGGCTTCATGACTCCCCTGAGTTCAGAACTCGCATCCCAGCATCCAGAGTGGTTGACGCAAAAGCAAGATGGAACTCAAACTTCTATTTCGGCTGCGGGTGAGGTAGCATGGCTGAATCCTTTCCGCCCAGAAGTACAACAGTTTATTACTGACCTTGTGGTAGAAATCATTAGTAAATATGACGCTGATGGTATTCAATTTGACGACCACATGAGTTTACCTGTTGATTTTGGGTACGACAAATACACAATTAACTTATACACTCAGGAAACTGGGAGTCCCCCGCCCCCTAATCCTCAAGCTCAAGCATGGATGAAATGGCGAGCAGATAAAATCACAGCCTTTATGGTGCAACTTAACCAAGCTGTGAAAGCCATAAAACCCAGTGCAATTTTCTCGGTTTCTCCCAATTACTATAACTTTGCCTACAAATTTCAACTCCAAGACTGGCTTAATTGGGTGCGGTTAGGTGTTGTCGATGAGTTACTAGTACAAGTTTATCGGGATAATCTGCCAAGTTTTGTCAGTACAATTATTACCCCAGAAATTATAGAGTCACAACAATTAATACCTACTGGTATAGGTATTATGACTGGGTTAAGAAATCGCCCAGTTTCCATACAACAAATACAGTCTCAAGTACGGGCGGCTCAAGAACGTGGTTTAGGTGCAGTCTTTTTCTATTATGAAAGCCTTTGGGACTATGGTACAGAACCAGTGGCGCAGCGTCAGGCTGGGTTTCAAGCACTGTTTCCTAATCCGGTGGTACGTGATACTTCCCAAGTCATAGCCCGTAAACCCAGTTTTGATACTATATCAGTTCCCTTATATTCCAGGGGTGCAAGCGGTTATTTCCTAGAGGTGGCAGTAGCTAACGGTCAGCCAAGACGTGTTCTTATGGATACAGGCTCGGCGGGGCTAAGAGTTCCTAGAGAGTTTTTAGGCAATGCCCCCATTAACAGAACGGGTCAAATCGTTAGGGAGGTATTAAGTGATGGTACTATCTTAGAAGGAGAGATAGTTTACACTAATTTACGCATTGGTTTGGTTGCCACAGAAGAACCTGTTCCTGTGCAAGTTGTTACTAGCCGCCAATGTACCCCACAAAAACCTAATTGTTCTGCCAAAAGTGGTACACCGTTTGCCGGTATTATCGGAGTCAATTATTCAGAACGCACACTTCCCTATAATCCCTTGAGAAAACTACCAGGAAATCTAAGTAACGGATTCATCGTGACGGGGAATCGTGGTAGTAGTAACGGTAGTCTTATTCTCGGTTTAACTGCACAGAATCGCGTAGGGTTTAAAATAGCTTCCCTGAGTCAACAACCTGCGATTAATGGTATTCCTGGCAACAGATGGGACTCTAGACTCAATGGAGTTTGTTTAGCGATCGCAGCCAGTTCTATGAAAAATACCTGCAATGCCAGAATGGTAGTTGATTCTGGAGTAAACAGCAGTTTAATTGATTTTAAATCTGCTTCCCTAATGGGTAAACTCAAACCCGGAAGATTACGCCCACAAAATACAGTGAAACTATCAATTCCTCGTGTGTTTGACTACAGCATTACCCCAGGAAACACCAACGGGGTGAATGTGTGGAATGTCAATGTTTCTCCACAGTTAGACCAGCCTGTGGTGGTGAATAGTGGGATGAGATTTTTCAACAGATATGATGTACTGTTTGATCCAGTAAATGGAAGACAAGGTTTTCGCGATCGCACTAAAGCCTAGTACCCTCATTCTGGAAATTTGGCAGGATAGGACGGAGTATCAGGCTATTTGCTCATCGTGCTTCTAGCCATGACTCTAAATCAACCACACCAGTAAAATCTAACAGTGCCTCGCTCAAATCTTCCAGAACAGGCAAAGGCAACCCAAAAACTGAAGAGCGTATTTCTTCGGGAAGTTCTTGCCCAAATCGTTTAGCCAACTGTCGAGAAATAGCATTAGCCATCACTTCTCGTCCTTCCTCTCGTCCTTCTTCTCGTCCTTCCTCTCGCCCTTCCTCTTTAATTTCTCGGTAAACTTTTGTTTCCTTGAGCGTTATTCCTAGCATGGACTCTACCTCCATTCGGCTTAATTTTTCAAACCTGTACACTATAATCGTTGTTATCATCTCTATTATGGCGCGACTCTCTGGTTGAGATACTTCTTGACTACTTCTAGTTAATAAATACCTTGCTTCTTCTGGAGCTTGTTCTTCCTCTACTGTAGTCAATACCATCAATGCTACCCATATAGGTAATTGACGAATATCTCCTATTTCGTCTAAATATACCCGATGTACTTGTCCACCATTCAGAAATGAACGGTGAGGATAAATCTTACTTTGTTCAATATTACGCGACGGATAAATGATCACCGCTTGCCAGTCGCTAAATTGATTACAGTTGCGGTAGAAATATAAAGATGATTCAGCAAATACCCTTTCATAAAGCTGTTCATCTTTCTGAAACTGCACCTCGCAGAAATATACAACCCCTGCACCTTCGTTTTCGGGGGGTAAAAATACCCCGTCTATTTCAAATTTTGGTTCTTTGACAGCCACTGAATTAAAACGATAAGCATCTGCATTTTCTGGGTGATTTGTCAATAATTCAAATAATAATGCAGGAGATTGTTGAAATAGTTTGTAAAAGATTGAGTCTCGTCGCATGAAAAGATTTTACCAGCCTATCAAAACTTTTGTGCCAAACATGAGAACCCCAGTTTTGATGCAACTGGGGTTCTCAGGTCAAAGATATCTTTAGTATCTGAGCTAACTTATACCAATTTTCCAAAATCAAGCAGCCCTAATTTTGAATTTTGAATTGGTATTAACTCTTCACTTCTAACTTCAATACTTGCCCAATCACTGCTAGGCTTTCTTCAAATAATGCCTCACGACCCCAGCGTTGTACCTGTTGACTTAGTAACGCTTCCGCTTTTTGTTCTGATAAAGAACTCACCTGTTGGAATAAACCCGCAGATTGTGCGCCGCCGTGGGTTTCCATCCGCATACACCCACCAGTCTCAGAGCAAATGACAGTACCGCAGTCTGCTTGAGCATTAGTTGAACTCAGACGCAGGGCAATCAAATCACCCATAATCTCACCCACATCTGCAACTGGAACGCCAGCTAATTCTGCTTCTACTTGTCGTTGATTTGGGGCGACGAAGTGAATGCGGGTGATGTCATAATCACCACTTTCCTTTTTATAGGAAACTGGCTGCCATTGCAAACGACTCGCCAACCAACCCAAAAATAGTAATGCTTGGGCTGGGTTGCCTTTTTCGTAATCAAGTGTCACACGGTCAATTTCTCCCAAAGCCGCGCGACGGTGGGGAGAATCGTAAGCTTCAGCTGTCAATTCTTGCCATGCTGCGAGTCTACGCCAGTTTAAATCAGCTAGGGGTACACCAATTTCTACTAACTCGTGGAGGCTGATTAAATCGCTTTCTGGCTCGTTGAAATTACAAGAATCAACAATTACATTATTGCAAACTGCCGCCAGTCGCTTAAATAGTGCATTGTTGGGGTCTGGTGTAGCTTTCCACCAGAGGAACTTGGGCAAACCACCAATTAACAAAGCTGGAATCATCCCGCCGATTCGTTCCAAGGCTGTGGCAGTGCCACTCAAGGTAATGTATTCGCAACAAATTAGTGTGCTGGAAGACTGCTTTTGAATCGGGCAGTAGGCAGAAACCTGCGCCTTTACACCTTCATCTTCGCCAGCAATAGGACACAAAGCAATAATCCGGCAAGGGTTGCGGAGGGCGATTTCGTCAGCAATTCTGGGGCTGGTGGAGTTCAAACTATAGGAAGTAATACCGTTGGCAATTTCTCCTGTAGCTGCATTACCTTGACGTTTAGCAAATTCTTCGCGCAGTTTAGCTAAAGTTTCGGGTGTGGTTGTTCCGGTTTCTATCAGCCCATACTTGGTTTGCACTTGTCGCAAAGCTGCATCTGTTTGTGGGCCTAGAATGCCATCAATTGGGCCATTGTAGAATCCCAGAGATGCCAACAGATATTGGGTTTCTTCTGGTTCGTAAACTACTAAAGTAAAAGTAGTAGCGCGAGTAGCCGCAGGTAATGCACCATCTTCGCCAGTGATGCCGTAGCTTTGCCAAATCTGATTTAGTTCCGTTTCAATTTCGTTGAGCGAAATATCCTTGGGGGCTTGTAGTGAAAAAATAGTTGGGGCTTGGGAAATCATAGTAGTTGTGGTTTTGTCAGTGATCAGTTTGAATTGAGGGTGTAGGGGTGTGGGGGTGTAGGGGTGTGGGGGTGTAGGGGTGTAGGGGTGTAGGGGAAGAAAAACCTTTAGAGGTCAACAAGCAATCCCCAATTCCCAATCCCCAATTCCCAATTCCCAATTCCCGATTCCCAATCCCCAATCCCTATTCCTACAGTCTGCGCCAGCGACGACCGTCTTGATTGATCAAAAGTTCTGCTTCTGTGGGTTCCCATGTCCCTGCTTCGTATTGGGGAACAACTAGGGGATCGGCGGGTGCATCCCAAACAGAAAGGGCGGGGGTGACTACTTGCCAAGCTGCTTCTACTTCGTCGGCACGGGTGAATAATGTTTGATCACCCATCATACAATCTAGGAATAGGCGATCATACGCATCGGAAGTAGCGGCAATCCCAAAAGAACCATAGCTGAAGTCCATATCTACGGAACGGGTACGGAATTCTGCCCCTGGCATTTTGACATCAAAACGGAGAGAAATTCCTTCATTGGGTTGAATCCGCATAGCCAAAATATTGGCGTTTCTTTGTTGCGCGGCGGATTTGAACATCCGAGAAGGAACGTCGCGGAAGTGGATGGAAATTTCACTGACTTTTTTCGGCATCCGCTTAC
This sequence comes from Nostoc sp. UHCC 0870, assembly GCF_022063185.1. Lineage (NCBI taxonomy): Bacteria > Bacillati > Cyanobacteriota > Cyanophyceae > Nostocales > Nostocaceae > Nostoc > Nostoc sp. UHCC 0870. Next base: position 4,584,490 of record NZ_CP091913.1, read on the forward strand.
CAGTCCGCAGATAGAAGGGGACACCTTGCCAACGCCAGTTATCAACCATAAATTTCATTGCTACGAAGGTAGGGGTTGTAGAACTGGGATCAACTCCTGGTTCTTCCCGATACCCTGGTGCTGGCTGTCCTTTCATCCAGCCGGCACTGTATTGACCGCGTATGGCTGAACGTGAGAGGTTATGTACATCAGCTAACCGTGTAGCTTGTAAAACTTTGACTTTTTCGCTACGGATACTGTCAGCATCCATTGAGTTGGGTGCTTCCATTGCAGTGAGACAGTAAAGCTGCATCAGGTGGTTTTGCAACATATCCCGCAGTGCGCCGGCTTTCTCGTAGTAACCAGCCCGGTCTTCCACACCTACGGTTTCAGCTACGGTAATTTGTACGTGGTCAACAAACTGACGATTCCATAAGGGTTCAAAAATCGCATTGGCAAAGCGAAAGACTAGTAAGTTTTGAACTGTCTCTTTACCCAAGTAGTGGTCGATGCGATAGACTTGGTTCTCTTTACAATATTTCTGTACTACTTGGTTGAGGCTTTGGGCAGATGCCAAGTCCCGACCAAAGGGTTTTTCAATGACTAGACGGTGTTTGTAGGGGTCGTCTAACATTCCACCTCCCCCTAGCTGTTTGATAGCTTCAGGAAAGAAGTTAGGCGCAACGGAGAGGTAAAACATTCTGTTACCTCGTGTACCCCGTTTTTCGTCTAATTCGCTTAAGAGATTTTTCAGTTTTTGGTAACTCTCAGGATTATCTATGTCTCCAGGGCAGTAGAACAGACCTTGAGAGAAATCTTGCCAGAGTTCTTCGGGATCAACGCCACCATGAGCCTCTTCCATACCTTTCCGCATTTGTTCGCGGAAGTATTCGTGACTCCACTCACGACGGGCTACGCCGACAATGGTAGTTTCTGGGGGAATGCGTCTTTCTTTGCGTAGTTTGTACAGTGCGGGAACGAGTTTGCGCCAGGTTAAATCACCAGATGCGCCAAAGATGACGATGATTTGAGGTTCGGGCATCCCTTGTTGTTGTAGACCAACGCGCAAGGGATTTTCTAGGAGACTAACCATAACAGTTTTCGATTCTAGGTGGGGATTGGGGATCGGGGATCGGGGATTGGGGATTGGGTACTGGGAAAACTTTTTCCTAGTCCCCAGTCCCCAGTCCCTAGTCCCCAGTCCCTATACTGGTGACAATAGCTTGACTTTGCGCTCTAAAGAGTTCATTAGGGACTGGAAGGGCTGGACAAATTTGTTAATACCCTCGATTAACAGTTCATCCATAACAGCATTGAGATCAATATTGATGTCGGGGTCTTTGAGGCTTTCTATGAGATGGTAAGCTTCATTTACTCCTGTTTCTAGACGATTAGCAACATGACAATGGTCGGCACAGGCGGTAATTGTCCCTGGTGGTAGGGTGTTGACGGTATCTGGGCCAATTAACTCATCAACATACATGACATCGCTGTAGTTGGGGTCTTTGGTGCTGGTACTAGCCCACAGTAATCTTTGCACTTTTGCGCCTTTGGCGGCTAGGGTGTGCCAGCGACTATCGGCAATAATTTTTTTGTACTCTTGATAAGCAATCTTGGCATTGGCGATCGCTATTTTACCTTTGACGGCTCTGAGTTTTGCTTCTACATTAATATCATCAACGCCCCGTTGTAATTTGGCATCAATTTTGCCGTCAACGTTGCTATCAATGCGACTAAGAAAGAAGCTAGCCACAGAGGCAATTTTGCTGATATCTTTACCCTGTGCCAAGCGTTTTTCTAAGCCCCGCATATACGCCTCTAATGTCTTGATATAGCTTTGCACAGAAAACAGCAGGGTGATATTCACGTTAATGCCTTCAGATATTACCTGTTCCACGGCTGGCAATCCTGCCTCTGTACCAGGGATTTTGATCATGACATTTTCCCGCCCAATTTCTTGGAAATATCGCCGGGCTTCTGCTATTGAGGCTTGGGTATCATGGGCGATGGTTGGTGGTACTTCAATACTCACATAACCATCTTGTCTATTCGAGGCTTCATATACAGGGCGTAAGATATCACAGGCATTGCGGATATCTGCAAACACTAGGGATTCATAAATTTTGTATGTGGGTAGTTTTGCTTCAATGCCTGTTTCAATATCAGCATCATAAATTGCATTATCAGCGATCGCTTTTTCAAAGATAGCTGGATTGGAGGTAATGCCACAAATTCCTTGATTTTCAACTAAATTTTTGAGTTCCCCTGATTGAATAATGTCCCGGCTCAAATTATCCATCCAAATACTTTGGCCGTATTGTTTAATTTCTAATAGATGATTGGTGGCCATAGCTGTTGTTGACTCCATTAATGATGTTTCTAAGTGAATTTGACCAAACTCATCAAAATCAAAACTTTTGATGGTGACTTTTGCATTTTTGCGTCGTTATTCACTTATTGCATCGGCCAGCTGAGATAATCTCTCATGGACATCCAAAAAATGTTACAGAGAGTGATGAGTGCTGAGTCTTTTTCTCTCCTCTGCTCCTCTGCTCCCCTACCTCCTTAATGACCATTCTGAATAAACGACTCCACCTTGGCAACATCCTCTTTGCTACCAATAATTAATGGGGTGCGTTGATGCAGTTTGGTTGGTACTACGTCTAATATCTCTACTAACCCTGTAGTAGCACGACCACCAGCTTGCTCAATCAAAAAGGCGAGGGGAGCAGATTCATACAACAAACGCAATTTACCTTCTGGCTTTTGAATTGTACCTGGGTAAAGAAAAACACCACCTTGTACCAAAATTCTGTGGATATCACTTACCATTGCGCCACTGTAGCGAGATGTGTAACCTTCTGTACGATGGACGTAACGGATGTATTCCCGGTAGGATTCTTCCCATTGCCAAAAGTTACCTTCGTTAACGCTGTAGATGGGGCTGTGGTTGGGAATCCTCATATTTTCTTCAGTTAGGATAAACTCTCCTAAGCTGGGATCTAGGGTAAAAGAATGAACTCCTTTGCCAATGGTATAGACCAGCATGGTGCTAGGCCCATAAAGTATGTACCCCGCAGCAATTTGCTTGTGTCCGTTGGTCAGGAGGTCTTTAGCTTGTCCATCGCTATCGTCTCCTTCTTGTTGACGAATTGCAAAAATAGAACCCAAACTCAGATTAGTATCGGTGTTTGATGAACCATCAATGGGATCATATAGCAGGGTATAGCGACCAACGGGGCAATTTTCGGGAATATAATAGGGTTCATCCATTTCCTCGGAAGCTAGACGACAAACTAAGCCGCTTTGCTTAAAGACTGAGATAAATACGTCGTTGGCGTAGACATCCATCTTTTTGACGGATTCTCCTTGCACATTGACTTCCCCAGTAAATCCCAGAACGCCTTCCATTAAACCTGCACGGCTGAGGCGACGCGCAACTAGTTTACCAGCTAAAGCAATCCGATTCATTAGCGCACTTAAATCTTGTGCATCTGGAGAAAAACTTTGAAGTTGTTGTAGTACGTGGCGTGATAAGGTTGTACAATCACGATCTAAGCCTTTGTCTGTGGCTGGGTTGATAGACTCTAAAGATTCTGACGCTTTAGTCATTATTGGTTGCTTCCTAGGGACTAGCTGTAGGTTAGTTGGGTGAGTCAGTTTAATTATGGCAACTTATAGCTGCTGCCTCTATCTTAGAAAGGTAATTTGATAACTTAGATATGATTTTAGATAAACTAAAGAAATCAATTTGTTTTGGCTGCCATGCTTGAGGCGATCGCCATTCCAGAAAAATGAGTTTGAATTGCTTTACTTAGTGTCTAATACACTGTAGAATTTAAAGCCTTTACTTGCATATCCCAATTTGCTTACCAAAAAAAATCCGACGAGTTATTCAAGATTTTTTGCTAAAAATAACTGGTCGGATTAGTGCTGTCAATTTGGTAATAATGGCTGATTGCTAGCACTTCAAAGATACAGTTCACTCAAATTTTAGTCGAGAAGAATATTTTCTCCTTTGTGCCTTGATGTTGAAAAAATGATCTTTTCGCAACAAAAACAGGAAGAAAAATCATGTTTTTATTTGTGACACCCGGAAAGATAAACTTCACACTTATAGAAGTTGCGCTATTTGAACAATAGTGCTAAGAGATTTTTCCTTTACTAAAATTCTTGTCTTTTATTCCAACTACCTCGTCGGTCATCTTCTCGTGGTTTGGCTTTGTTGACTTTAAGCTGACGACCCATCCATTCTGCACCGTCTAGTTCAGTAATAGCCGCATCCTCTTGAGCGTCTTCATTCATTTCAACAAAAGCAAAACCACGCATTCGACCTGTTTCACGGTCGGTAGGTAAAACAACTCTTTTGACTTCGCCGTAGTCTGCAAATACGGCTTTCAAGTCTTCTTCAGTAGCGCGGTAAGAGAGATTTCCAACGTAGATAGTCATGTGGGATCACGTAATTATCAAAAACAGAGCAACTAGTTCAGCAATAAAACAGATTGCAAAGCTTGCATAGTCTCTTTTAAGTCACAGATGGCAAATGTTGTAGGGCTGCATTCATATTGCTAGCGTTATCTTCAACTAATCCGTCCCTGCGGCTGAACTGAAGCATACGCTCATATAATAACTGATTGTGACATTCTTCAAAGTGAGAGATTTTACAAACTCTCAATAAAATATAATTAGCAAGTCTTATATGTTTGATAGCTCAGATAATTTTGTTTTTTAAAATACAATTTTACCAGTAGTGAAATCCTGAAATTGCTATTTGTTAAGTAAGCAGGGTGGTTTCATACGAAAAAAGAAAAATCTATAAGCAGAGATTTTGACCCCTCTCCAAACCTCTCCCCCTGGGAGGGATAGGCTTTGAAAGCTAGGTTTATTTTTTTCTCTGGTTGTATGAAACCACCGTGCTTCCCTAGCAGGGAAGGGGGAATATGTAGAGACGTTGCGTGCAACGTCTCTACAGTTATAGGGGAATTTGGTAGATTTTGCAGTCTAATACAAGCTTTACACTTTGCCATTACGATCAACTTGATCTGATGTAGAACCGGGAATAACTAGTGGAAACAATGGTTGTTTGACTGAGACAGGCGTATCGCTAGAATTAGTTTCTAATGCGTTGTTTGTAGGGTTTGGTGTTTGCTGAGGATTAGATGCTTGTTGCTGTTGGAGTTTTTGCTGTTCGATGGTTTGAGCAACTCGCTGCATTAGGGTTTCAATTTTTTGTGCTTGCTCAAGATTACCTTGTTCGCGGTATTGGTTATGAGCGCGTTGTAAAGCACTGCTAGCTTTTTTTATGTCGCCTTGATTGTATAAAGTAACACCTAAGTTATAATAAGCTGAGGCATTTTTGGGATCTTGGCGAATAGCTTGGGTATAAACTGCGATCGCTTCAGCAGTTTGACCTTGAAGTGCCATCAGACTTCCCAAGTTACTATAAGCGGCGGCATTTTTGGGATCTAGCTTCAGGACTTGCTGATAAGCCGCGATCGCTTCTTCCATTTTCCCAAATTCTTGCAAGGCGATCGCTAAATTATAATAAGCGTTACCATTGCTACTATCAAAATTAATTGCTTGTTGGTAAGCTGCGATCGCTTCTGGTAGTTCTCCTTGATCGTAGAGTAATAAACCCAAATTGTATTGAGTTGCTGCCCTTGTTGGTTCTACTACCAAAGCTTGACGATAAGCTGTAATAGCTGCTTCTTTTTGTCCTTGGCGTTGCAATGCTAACCCTAAATTATAATAAGCATCTCCCAGATTGGGATTAATTCTAATCGCCTCACCATATTCCTGCACTGCTACATCTAGACGATTTTGCATGAGGAAAATATTACCCAGATAATTCCTCGCCATGCCAATATTTGGATCTTGCTGCAAAGCTTGCCGAAAAGCAGATTCTGCACCTTGCCAATCGCTGCGATTGTAGCGCGTCACTCCCTGCTGATAAAAAATAGCCGCGTCTAAATCCTGAGAAATGGGAGTTTGTGCTAGTACCTTACCACCTGGCAAATTAAAAACCGTCGGTGCAGCCAACATCAAAACAGCAGAGGCAGCACACAGAAGCCCTACTGGTGGCTTTTGCCAACGAAAAATGCGGTTGCAGGTGATGGGAGACAAACCGTAAAACCACTGTTTAAAAAGATGTTGTTTATACATAATGGAATCTCTGCACGAAGGTTTAGATCCTTATAAGTCAGAGTACCCACTACTACATGAAAAATTAAAAGTTGAACAAGAAAAATTTGTAAAGAGACTGGAAATGGGGCATTGGGAAAAATACTACCCTTTTCTTTGATCTAAACTCCCCACTCCCCACTCATTACTCATTACTCAGCACTCACCACTCAGCACTCTCTTGCTTCTGGCAAAATTAGCATGGCATCACCAAAAGAATAGAACCGATATCGAGAAGCGATCGCTTCCTGGTATATATTTAATAATCTCTGTCTGCTAATAAGCGCACTAACCAGCATCAGTAAACTAGAACGGGGTAGGTGAAAGTTAGTGATTAGACCTTCCACAACGCGCCATTGGTAGCCAGGATAGATAAATAGGTTGGTCTTGCCACAAAAAGGTTGTAAATCACCAGAGACGGCTGCTGCACCTTCCAAGGCTCGTACTGCTGTTGTTCCTACAGCGATAATGCGACCCCCTGCGGCTTTGGTGGCGCGAATTTTCTCTACAGTATCTGCGGGAACTTCAATCCATTCTTCGTGCATTTGGTGACTGGTGACATCTTCCACTTCCACCGGGCGAAAAGTTCCTACACCAACGTGCAGCGTAATAAAAGCTTGATTGATATTGCGATCGCCTAACTTAGCAATTAGTTCTGGTGTAAAGTGTAAACCAGCCGTTGGAGCTGCGATCGCTCCCGGTTGTTCGGCGTAAACGGTTTGATACTGTTCATCTGCCGCTTGGGATGTAGTAATGTAAGGCGGAAGCGGGATTTCACCGAATTTATCTAGAAGTTGTATTAAAGATTGACCATCTGGTATATCAAATTGTAATAAGCGTCCGCCTGTCTCTTTATCTGTTTCTAGGACAGTAGCTGTTAGCTGGGGACTGGGGACTGGGAATTGGGGAAATTTACCTGGTTCAAAAAAGATTTTACTTCCTGTTTTAAACCGTTTTCCCGGTTTAACTAGGGCTAACCAACAGTTATGCTGGCGTTCTTCTAATAGTAAAATTTCTACTTCTGCACCAGTTGACTTACGTCCATAAAGTCTTGCTGGAATGACTTTGGTATTATTCATGATTAACAAATCTCCAGGGCGTAGGAGGTCTGGTAAATCACGAAAAATCTGGTGTAATGGTGCTGTTGTGTTACCTGTAGTCTGAGAATTAACCACCAATAAACGAGAACTATCTCTAGGAACAGCCGGATTTTGAGCAATCAGTTCTGGAGGTAGTTCATAATCATACCCAGCTAATAAACAATCTAAATTTGTATCTTGTGTTGCTTGTTCAGACATTTGACTGTGATTAACTTGTAATACTAGCTGTTCCTTGGAAAGAGTGCTGTTAGCGGTAGCGCGGCGTTTAGCCGGTGCTGAGTAAAAATCCCAGTCCATAGTCCCTAGTTCTTATTTACTAGTACAGCGCGGCGTAAATAAACCACCCATTCCAAATCAACAAAACCCTTACGTTGTCTTCATTTTGACTTTTGACTTTTGACTTTTGACTTCCGCGTAGCGGTGCTAGTCCTTTGCTTAGACTACAAGAATCAGTGACGTGTACACAATAATATAAAAATTGGGTAAAACTCCCCATGCAAAGACGGGGGCTTTTACCCTACCGAAAACGGGGATCAATTTAAGAAGATAGAAATGTAGGATTAGCTTTGATCCAAAAGCACCCATCATGGAATACTTGTATTATTTGGCAAATGCCAGTCTCACTCTCAGAGTTGTTCAACACTTGCACGCTAGACCTAGAACTCCTGTTTCGTTCGTCACCGTGATTCATCAAATTGATGGTTGGGTGGTTAGGATCAAACTAAAAGGTCAAATTTCGTCCCAAGATGATGGAGATATTCGAGCTTTTCTCAATGAAATGGGGATTAGCTATGAGCCACCAATGCGGGTACAAATGGCACTTTGGAGTTTAGAAGCTGGGCAATGTCCTGTTGATGTGATGCGCCGCTATCAAGTAGCGATCGTTTCTCACGGTAGCCCAGAAAGAGAGGAAATCGAGGCTTTTCGACAACAGTTTGTCCGGGGATTGGGTTACTGTCCAGAAACTCTCGCATGAAAGGGAACAGGGAACAGGGAACAGGTGACAGGAAAAACTAGGTCGGACAAAATTCTAGTTAGCCCTTTACCTCTTTTCGTAAAACCTTATGTATTTAACGATGTTACATACAATTTGGTAATTGGTAATTGAAGATAGAGATATTTCATCTATACTAATTACCGATCTCCTCTAATCAATCACATCGAACGCAGCCGGAATATATTCTTGTAACTGAAATTGGTATCCTGCAACCGATGAGATAGCTAGGGCTTCTGGAATGACTTTGGTATGAGGGTATTGTTGCGAAATTGGCTGACAACGAACGATCGCAACATCAAAGCGACAAGAGCAATTTGCTTTCTCAGGGTATTTGGCTAAAAATAAGCGGGCAGTGCGTCCAATTTTCGCCTGTTTTTGCGGGGTAATGGCATTTTTACCCCAGGAATCCCAATTACCTAGACTGCGGGTTTTAACTTCTATAAAAGCCAATGTAGAGTCTATTTGGTTTCCCGTTGTATCAGGATATTGAGCGATAATATCAATTTCTCCCCAACGACAACGAAAGCGGCGTTGTAGAATTAACCAACCTGTAGATTGTAACCATTGGGTTACGAGGTCTTCTCCTAAGTCGCCAATATCGGCATAATGTGATGGAGGAGGATTTACCATTGGCTGGGAATAGCATGAATTTTAAGTTATCTAAGTTAAGCGATGGCCTATACCCCACTTTTCCTGCGGAAAAATACGCAAATAGCGATCGCATATTAGTTTCTACACTCGATGTATCCCCTACTCACTTTGAGCTATGGCATAAAAAATATCATCGAATTTTCACCAATATACTTAGTTTATTGCTGTGCATATCAGTCGGCATCACGGCAATTGCCGGTTTTTCTCCCACAGCCTTAGCACTTGAGTACAACAAAGAAATTTTAATAGAGGCTGATTTTTCAGGACGTGATTTAACAGACTCTAGTTTTACCAAAGCTAATCTGCGTCAAAGTAACTTTAGTAACTCTAATTTACGGGGTGTGAGTTTCTTTGCTGCCAATTTAGAGTCAGCTAATTTACAGGGAGCAGACCTAACAAATGCTACCCTAGACTCAGCTCGTCTCATCAAAACCGATTTAACAAATGCTGTATTGGAAGGCGCATTTGCGGCTAGTGCCAGGTTTGATGGTGCAATTATTGACGGAGCAGATTTTACTGATGCGCTATTACGTCCAGATGAAGTGAAAAAATTGTGCAAGGTAGCTAAAGGTACTAACCCAACTACTGGTCGTGACACACGGGATAGTTTGTTTTGTCCTTAGTATTAATACATATTAAAAAATAGAACCCCAATTTCTTCAAGAAATTGGGGTTCTGCTACAAGTATTTACTACTACTTATCTTTTGGTAATTCTACTAGTATCTGACTGGTACTGTGGGCTGGTGATGTGGGAGGGACTATTGGTTGTGGATCTATGAGTGTTACCTCATCATTTTTATTGGTTTGATTCCATAAAATCATTGACAGCAACCCATCAACTAAACCGTTGGTGCTGCCATTGCTACCGCCCACTAAGATATCAGGAATCAAGCGGACATTGCGATCGCCAATAATTTGCATGAGTTGCATGGCTGTATAACCTTGTGTTCCCAAGGCTTGCACACCAGTACGGTAGGTTTCAGCTTTGGCGTTACCTGTAGCCCTAATTCCTTCAGCTTCCGCGATCGCTTTGAGTTTGGTAGATTCTGCTTCCCCATTCGCGTGCTTAATGTTTGCTTGGGCTTTCAGTTCCGCAATCTGCACACTTTGCTCTGATTTCACCATTTCTTGTTGAATATCAGCTAAGGCTGTCTCCCGGACAAGTTTTTGCCTTTGGGTTTGTGCCATCTGCTGTACTTCGTAAGTTTTGCGTTCTTCTTCGGCAATCTTACGTTCTGTTTGGGTTAACATCAGCGATGCTGGCGGCTGAATATCCCCAATTAAAGTATCAATTGCTTGCACGTCATAAGCCCGCAATGCTGCCTTAATATACTCTGAGGCTTCCACTTGGCGTTCACTCCGAGCGTTTAAAAAGTCTAGCACGGTGTAATCTTGCGCTGAGTTGCGGAAATAATTACCAATGCTGGGTTCAAGGACATTATCAACCAAGTTTTGCATTGCACCCACGCGGGAAATTACTTTCGGTGCATCCAACGCGCCGACATGGATGATTTGCGACACTTCTAAATCAAAGGCGAAACCATCTTTAGAACGTACCGTTAAAGATTCTAAATTCGCGTCGTATTTATGCCTTTCTGTGCGTCCTGACCAGTTTAATACGATGTTAGTAGTTGGTACTAACTCTACTTTCATGATGCGGGTGTTAATAGGATGTTTACCCGGATACAGAGGTTCAACCCAGACACCTTTATGACCAGGATTCACTAAGTTACCGTGGGTAAAAGCTGCACCACTCACATCTTCTTGGGCTTTACCGACGAAAGAAATTACCACACCTACATAGCCAATGGGAATTTCCGTCATTGGTACTTGTTCAACATTGACAAGCCAGGGATTGAGATTCCAAGAACCAGAAAGCAGAATTTGCTCTTGTAAACCCCTGCGTCCCCCACCATCCAAGAATTTCTGACCGTTTTGGAAGTTATCGTGTCCTGTAATCACTGTACCGGCAATTTCACCCCCAGCGATCGGCATCCCATCTAAGGTGGTAACGATGCCCACTTTATCAGATGCCACAGTATACACGCGTAACTGTTCGGGAGTCATACCGTGAGATGTGGCGTTGGCAGCCATGATTACTTTAAACAGGGCAGTATTAATCCTGTATGTACCCGCAGTGATGAACCCCATTTGCCGCCCTTTTTCACCTCCTTGGGTGAGGAATTTTCGGGCATCTTGGAAATTATCACAATTGACGATTTTACCTAATATCCGTTCTGGTGGATTAGATTCGCCATCAGCAGCGACAATAACCGCAATTTCACCTTGAGGAACAACAACAACTGTCTCTTTGCGTACTGAATACTGCCAAGGCCAATAACCCCAGTGCCAACCAGGTGCTAAAGTGTCAGCCTGCAAGCCTGCTTCACCGTTGAGGGCTATTAGCTGTCCGGCTGGCAACCCTTTTCCAGAAATAGTAAATTTTTTGACAACAATACCAACTTCCCGTTCGCCAATAACTACTAATCCTCCGAAGAACAGGGGAAAAAATATCACCAAACCACCAACCACCACCATCGGAACAAGCACTAAAGGATCAACCCCAACGGCTTGATACTGCGTCCTGTTGATTTGTAATTGGGCAATATTTGGTTCTGTCTGCTCCATTGGGACGGATACAGAGGTAATTTCTTCTAAAATAGATGTTTTTACATTAGTAGCGTTGGCAGAGTTAATACTGCCCGCTAATGCTAAGGAAGCTATAAATGTAGTTGCAAAACAAGCTAATTTATTTTTTTTAGTCTTACCAAGGAAAGATGAAAAACTTTTCATAATTTGCGCCCTTCTGGGCAACTAATTATCTAAAGTATCACTTCACTTGCTAAACACAGGTTTTCTTAAACTTGGTGTAATTTTTTGAGGTTTGTGTCTATAAAATCAGTACCTTTGGAGATTCTAAGATAATTTGCCTTACGGTCTACTGTATTAAGTGATACGGGGTTTTGTATGAACATTGGATGAAGTCATCCACTATCCCAGAGTGATTTGTGCGTAAATCTTCACCAAAATCAAGAATTTTGGGGTGTGGAACATTAGATAATTAAGGGTAATCAATTTGTCTAATGTACATCAGATAACCTGATTCTCTGTAAAAAGTAGGTAATTTATGAAAAGTTTATTGTTAGGATTAGTAGCTATCTTGGCATTTGCTCCCAACGCTTATGGAGCAAAAATTGTATATAGTGAAGCCTCTCAAGGTGACTTATCTAGCGATAACTTGAACCCAACAAAACTCAACCTGTTTAATGGTTCTAACCGCATCAATGGCTCGACAACCGGCAACCCCAATCTTGACCAAGATTTCTTTTCCATTACTATTCCCAATGGTCATTTACTGAATAAAATTATTCTGGCTGACTATAAAGGATTAGATGATGATCTACTCAATCAAGGATTTTTAGCGGTACAAGCAGGTGCGCTGATTGAAAATAATACTGTTACTCAAAATACTCCTCAATTGCTGGGCGCAACAACTATTGGTGTAGGGACAGGAAAAGAAGTTGGTGATAATATCTTAGACGATTTGAGTCAAGCGAATTCAATCAGGGGTTTTTCCTTTGTTGGCTTCCCTAGTGGTGTCCTTCAATCAGGAAATTATACTTTTTGGATTCAGGAAACTAAAAATGGTATAGAAAAATATGAATTAGATTTTGTAGTTTCCAAAATTCCTGAACCTTCTACCATCATAGGTTTAGGTGTGGTGCTGGGTAATGTTATACTGTTGAACCGGAAACGGCGTTTAGCGTGACGACACAAACCTAACAATCTAAATTTATGTTGGGTTGCGCTACGCTTAACCCAACCTACTAGCTACGAGTTAGCTTTATGAGTGAAAATCAATCAGAGGATGATGTAGTAATGAGTAATGAGTATTGAGTAATGAGTATTGAGCGAGATTCCCCACTCAGCACTCAGCACTCAGCACTCATAACTTAATTCGTCGCTGCTTCTGTATCTACTGGGCTTTCACTTACGCGCAGGATTTTTGCGCCTAATTGTTGCAATTTCACATCCATTTGATCGTAGCCCCGATCAAGGTGATGTAATCCCTGGATTGTGGTTTGTCCTTCGGCGGCTAGTCCGGCTAAAACTAACGCTGCTGATGCTCGTAAGTCAGTCCCAATCACTGGCGCACCAGATAGTATTGGCACTCCCCGCACAAAGGCAGTATTCCCTTTAACGCGGATGTCTGCACCCAAGCGGTTTAACTCGGAGGCATGACGCAAGCGGTTTTCAAACACAGATTCGTTAATGATGCTGTCGCCTTCTGCCAAGGTGAGTAAGGCCATGAACGGTGCTTGCATATCTGTGGGAAAACCTGGATGGGGCAAGGTGTCGATATCTGTTGCCTTGAGGATTTCCGCAGGTAGAATGCGTAAGCAGTCTGGTGCATCTTCAATGATGGTTACGCCAATATCCCGGAGTTTGGCAATCACTGGAATTAAATGATCTGGGACTACTGGGCAAAGGCTGATTTCTGAGCGCGTGATAGCTCCCGCTACTAAAAATGTCCCTGCCTCAATGCGATCGGGAATAATCGAATAGTCGATAGAATGCAATTTGGGAACACCAACAACAGTTATGGTGCTAGTCCCCGCACCCTGTATTTTCGCCCCCATTGCATTGCAGAAGTTAGCTAAATCTACTACTTCTGGCTCTCGTGCAGCATTTTCAAGAATGGTTTCGCCATCAGCTAGAGTAGCCGCCATCATTAAGGTTTCGGTTGCCCCCACACTGGGAGTATCTAAGTAGATTTTCGCACCTTTCAATCTACCATTACTACCAGGAACATAAGCATTACAAATACCATGTTCAATCTGTACCTCTGCTCCCATTGCTTGCAGTCCTCGGACGTGCAAATCAACTGGTCTAGCACCAATGGCACAACCCCCTGGTAATGGCATTTGTGCCACCCCTAGACGGGCTAAAAGTGGGCCAATGGCAAAAAAACTAGCCCGCAATTGGGTAACTAGTTCGTAGGGAGCTTTTGATGTGGTGATTTCACTGGCATTGATATCTAAAATATCAGCTTCTCTAGTTAGGCGTACACCCAACGCTGAGATTACTTCAGCCATCCGTTCTACGTCTGCCAACAAAGGAACGTTACGAATGCGACAATCTCCTGAACATAGCAAAGATCCAGCAATGATGACCAAAGCTGAATTTTTTGCCCCGCTAATTTTTACCTGCCCCCGTAAAGGATGCCCACCCCATATTTGTAAGACTGAGGAGTCTACTTCAACAACAGGTTTAGCATCTGGTAAGCTGCTAGAAGGATTAATAAGTCTACCTCCAAAAAAAATAAGTACTTAATTTTATAAGCTAGAAGTTGGTTTTGATTCTACAGTAAAGAGCTGATTTGTCTACATTATTGTCTTTATTTTGTCCCTACATTGAACGTAACTCTGAGTAAATTTTGAACTCCTAGTACCGCTACGCGGAAGTCATGAAAAGTTAGAACGTAGAGAAAAACGAAACCAGAAGCCTTGCCGTACTAAGCTGTTGGACATTTAGGGAACACCAAAAAATAAATTATCCGCAATTGATGGTTGGGTAGGGTGCGTCAGTATGAATAATTTCTGAGTATAGTTAGGTTCTATAGCACTGACGCACCCTACAGTTTGAATATTTTTTATCTGGAAGTTCCTTGACTTGACACTAAGGGCAAGATGCTTACCCCACAATAGTTAGGCGCATTCATCATATGCAAACTAGAGGTGCTTTAGCTTAGTACCCAGTCTCTAATCCTTTTCTAGGAAGTTGACAAACATTAATAATTAAGCAATAATAAGAAATTGTCGATATGCAAACCGCAGGCGGAACTGGCGGAATTGGCAGACGCGCTAGATTCAGGTTCTAGTGCCGCAAGGCTTCCGGGTTCAAGTCCCGGGTTCCGCATAAATTTAAGTGCTGAGTGCTGAGAAAGAAATACTCGGCATTCGGCAGTCTTAATTCAGCACTACAGATGTTAACGAGTTTACAAAATCCTTTAGTTAAGCAAATCCGCAAGCTGCACTCTACCAAGGAACGCCATAGACAGCAGTTGTTTTTATTGGAAGGGACGCACTTGTTGGAGGAAGCTTGTGCGGTGAGTTATCCCCTAGAGGTGGTCTGTTGTACTCCAGAATGGGAAACAGCCCATGCAGGATTGTGGGAGTTGGCTTGTAGTTTATGCGATCGCGCGGAAATTGTCAGTCCAGAAGTTTTAAGTGCGATCGCTACTACTGTACAACCAGATGGGGTAGTAGCGATCGCCAAACGCAGTGAACACCAACAGCAAGTTCCTTACACTGGCATAGTTTTAGCTGTAGAAACCATCCAAGACCCTGGTAACTTAGGGACAATGATTCGCACGGCGGCGGCGGCTGGTGCGTCGGGTTTATGGTTAAGTCAAGATAGCGTAGATTTAGATAATCCTAAAGTCTTGCGTGCTTCGGCTGGACAATGGTTTCGTCTAGCAACGGCGGTAAGTGAAGATTTAAAGACGACAGTACAGAATTGTCAGCAGGCGGGAATGCAGGTAGTAGCAACCTTGCCCACAGCCAAGTTAACTTATTGGGAAGTAGACTGGCAAAAACCTAGTTTGATTTTATTAGGAAATGAAGGTGCTGGCTTGTCGGCTGATTTAGCCGCAATGGCTGATAAGCAAGTCAAAATTCCCCTGAGTCCAGGCGTGGAGTCTTTGAATGTAGCGATTACCTCAGCCCTAATGCTATATGAAGCCCAGCGACAAAGGCGAGAGTGAGTAGTGAGTAATGAGTAATGAGTAGTGAGTAATGAGTAGTGAGTAGTGAGTAATGAGTAGTGAGTAGTGAGTAGTGAGTAGTGAGTCAATAGTTATTTGTTTTTCTTCTTTGCTCCCCTGCTCCCCTGCTCCCCTGCTCCCTTCTAATTACTTTTTGTTCTTCCTTCTAGATATTGTTCAATATCAGCAACAGCGTCTTCCCAGGCGGCTAAATCAGCATCAGTTATATCTTCACTCGGCTCAACTGCATTGGCGTTACTCGTAAAGATATCTGGTATCGCCTCATCCTCAGTCTCACTTTCAATTAAGATATCTTCCAACTGTTCTAGGGCTGCTTGAAACTCTTGATCAGCCTCGTGGCGATTGTGTTGCTGATTTGACTCCATAATTTTGATTTTAAAATTTTGATTGACAAATTAGACGTTAATTGCAATGCCTACAATAAATTTTGCCCACCTAAAATTATATTTACAGCTATTTGCTGTATAAAGTTTACACCTAAACAGCTAGCTTTCAGACTCAAGAGACATTTTACCCACAAACAAATTTGTAGAGACGTTGCACTGCAACATCTCTACAAGGTCTAATGGTTCAGCAATTTAGCTTTTAAGCTTTTAGTAATGATTACCTGTTTTGCGGTGGTTGATGGCAGTTACATCATCGGGTTTGATGAGCTTACCATTGTCAACGGTGGCGTAAACTACCCAATGGTCGCCGCATTCCATGCGTTGACTAACTGAGCATTCCACATAAGCGAGGGCATCAGTTAGCACAGTACAACCGTTTTCAGCTTCCGTAGTGGTGAAGTTGGCAAAACGGTCTTCTCCGGGTTTGAAGTTTTTGCGGAAATGCTTCATGTATTCGCCGTGATTCTCTTCTGAGAGGATATTCAGGGCAAATTTACCACCGGGATACATGAGGGATTCTATAGCGCGTTCTTTAGCGATCGCCACAGTTAAGCCTGGAGGATTGAAGGTAGCTTGAGATACCCAAGAACCGAGCATTCCTGTAGATACTTCGCCTTGCTTGGCTGTAATCACGCAAACTGAACCGACAATCCTACCTACAGCTTGTTCTACAGGGGTAGCGGCTTGTTGGGGTACACGTAATTTCTTAGCTTTCTTCAAGGTTTGGGCGAAGTCTGTACCCACTTCTTCGCAATACTTGAGGGTGACATCGTCGGGTTTAAACTTAACTTTTAAGGTGTCCACACCGAAGCGATATCCAGCATCGCGGAGTTTACCTTCAATCATGTCTAAGGCTTCACCACTCCAGCCGTAAGAACCAAATACCCCAGCTAGTTTATTGTTATCACCCACTTTCAGGACAATACCCAAAGCGGTGTGAATGGGGGTTGGTGCATGACCGCCAATGGTGGGTGAACCGATAAGAAAACCGTCTGCTTTCTCTAAATTGGACTGGATTTCTTCCGGGGTGGCAAATTCACAGTTAATTGATTGGACTGCTACACCACCTTTAGTTAGTCCGAGTGCGATCGCCTGTGCAAGAGTTGCCGTATTACCGTAAGCTGAGGCATATAATAACGCCACAGAAATTTCCCGGTCTTTCTGAGCCAGACTCCAATCAGCGTAGGCTTGGGTAAGTGCCATTAAACTGGTACGTACCAAAGGCCCATGACCTACACCATACATTCTCACCTGTAAGTCGGAAATCTTCTCCAATGCTGCTTCCACATGAATAGCATGGGGGGCCATCAAACAGTTGTAGTAGTAACGCTGGTCTTCCTTGAAGGATTCCCAGTTGTCATCAAACACATCATCACTACAGATATGCACCCCAAACAGCTTATCTGTGTAGAGAATCTGGGTTTGTTGGTCATAGGTGCAAAGTCCTTCCGGCCAACGGGGGCTAGGAATAGGCAAGAACTTCAACACATGACCCTTGCCTAAATCAAGGGTTTCTTTCCCCCGCATCACCAAAATACTTAAGCTGTCATCGGGGAACGCCGCCCGTAAATTAGCTGCACCAGGAAGGGAACAAACAAAGGTAATTTGCGGAGCTAGTGCTAGCAAAGCCTTGAGGGTAGGTATACGGTTGGGGCTAAAGTGTCCCAGAATGACGTAATCCAATTTTTTCAAATTGAGCGTCTGCTGTAATGCTTCTAGATAAATTGTCGTAAAAGTTTCAGCAGGGGGGTCAGTAATTGCAGTTTTATCACCTTCGATTACATAAGAGTTAGAGGTAGTACCTCTTTCCAAGGCATATTCAATTTCAAACCGCAGACGTGACCAACTACGCGCTCTGAGAACTTTAGTATCTGTAGCAATCGGAAGAACTTGTACGTCACGGGGCTTGGAATCGCTCATAGATTTTTTTTCAGATTTCTCAAAAAATTGGAAAAACCGGGTAGACTTTGCCCAGTTTTTAGTGGATTCGATGAAGCGGTGAAAATCCATATTATTCGGGAATGGTGATTGGCGATTGGGGACTGGGGACTGGGGATTGGGGATTGGGGTAAAATCTCCTCAGCTTCTTCTCTTCCCCTACACCCCTACACCCTTATACCCCTACACCCCTTTTAGTAGTAATTACCCACCTTACGGTGACGAACTGCGGTAAATCCATCGGATTTGGAAACACGACCTTCTTGGACTGTGCAGTATAAAAGCCAGTGGTCGCTGCATTCCATGCTGCTTTGGACTTCGCATTCCATGTATGCTAAAGCGTCTGTGAGGATGGGAGAACCATTTTTAGCGGTTTGGGTTCTCACTCCTGTAAAGCGGTCAGCACCGGGCAGTAAACGCTTGAGGAAGTGCTTTTTCAGTTCTTGATAATTGCCTTCTTCTAAGACGTTGAGGACGAAGCGATCGCCTATTTGCATTAAGCTATCAATGGCGCGGTCTTTGGCTACAGCAATGGTGAATCCTAATGGTTGCAAACTCGCCTGTGCTACCCAGGAAGCTAACATCGCGCTGCTAACATCACCTTTTTTGGTGGTGACAATATACAACCCGTTGCTAATCCGTCCCAAAGCCTTTTCCATGTTGACATCAAGGGCTTTGATTTGCTTGATGTTGCGTTCCCGTGTCAGCAATTGACCCAAGTCTGTACCTGCTTCGGTACACATTTGGTAGGTGGATGCACCGGGAACTTCTCGAATCCGAATGGCTGGGAAGGCTTCTTTTACGCCCAAGTCGATAAACTTCCGGCGAATTGTATCAACCGGTTCGTCATCGCCGCCGAAGCATTCAAACAAGCCGACTACTTGCTTATCTTTAATTACAGATAGCAAAGAACTAATACCAGCTTGGGCTGCAACGGAGGTTGTCGGGGGCATACCGATAATTAAACCAGCTGCTCTACCTGCCAATTCTTGGATTTCTTGGATGTCGGTGGTGCTGAGGTCAATGATTTCTACACCCAGACCAGTTTTTTGGATACCTTCAGCTATGGCTTGACCAAGGCGATCGCTATATCCATAATCGGAGGTATAGAATAAACCAACAGTGGTTTCGGCTTTGGCTTGTCTTTGACTCCAACTTTGGTAGCACTCGGTCAAGACATCCAGGTGATGATACAACAACGGCCCGTGACCGTTGGCGATAATATTAATCTTGCCCAGTTCGCCCATCCGCTTCATTGCGTTCAGGAGAGAACGAGCATTTGGCCCCATGAGACAGTCATAGTAGAATCTAAAATCAGCTTCGATCGCTTCTAAATCTTCATCAAAAGTGCGATCGTCACAGAAGTGCATCCCAAAAGCATCACAAGTAAAGATGGTTTGGGTTTTGCGGTCATAACTAAAGATGGTGTCTGGCCAGTGGAGGTTAGGCGCACTCACGAATTCGATTTCGTGACCTTTACCAATATCGATGCGATCGCCACTTTTGACAATCCGCTTGGAGAAAGGATCATGTACCAAACCTTCCAAAAATTGCAACGCAATTTTAGAAGCCAAAACAGTTGCTCTTGGTGCTAATTGCAGCACATCTTCCACCAAACCACTATGGTCTGGTTCTGTATGACTGACAATAATGTAATCAATAGTCTTGGGGTTAACCAGACCTTTAAGTGTATCTAAATACAGTTGGCGAAACTTCTGGTGAGAAGTATCGACTAAAACTGTTTGTTCACCCCTAATCAGATATGAATTATAAGTCGTACCGTTTTGCAGTCCGAATTCGATATCGAAGCGATCGCGATCCCAGTCTAGACAGCGAATCGCCGTAGTATTAGGGGCAATTTCTACAGTTTGTACAGTTAGCCGATGCTGAATTTCTGCGTTGGCGTTGCCGGTCGTAGACATCGCTACCATTATTTTCTTCGTCTCCGAGCGCAAATAAACAGTATTGTTTCTTTGCCCCATTGTGCAGCTAACTGGATTTTTAAGTTGTAATGAAAACGCTATTTTCCAAAATTCAATATGTAGCAAATAATGCCATTTTTCGGAATTATTTTTAACTAAATAAATCTCCGAATAACAGCGTGTATAAAGGGTATTAAGTTTTAAATGTTGATGTTTCTTGGCATGATTTAAATTCCCTCACATATCATACATACCTTATTTATCATGGCAAGATTTCCGTAAGGAAAAGCATAGATTTCTCTACATTTATAAGTTTAAACAAATCGCTGAGTAAATTCATACATTAAATCTACTCTACCTTTCCTTAACATTGCTGGATCTAGTCTTTCAGTAGTATTACAAGTCATCAATACTACTAATCGCTGCTTGATTTGAATCCCCGCATCATCAATAACGCTTTGATATAAAGTCCCATCCAATAAGCTCAAAATGTGTTCTGTTTTGTTGTTATACTGGGCTACTTCCGAGGCGCGGTTTTGAGCTAGGTTATCGGCTTCGTTGATAATGATACAAATTCGTTCTAAGTATGTGGGGGGAACAAAGTTAGCGATCGCATCATGATCCAAAATAAAGATGACGTATCCTAAAGGGACGAGAATTTCTTTGGCTACTGCTTGTGTCCACGCAGTTTTACCTGTACCTGGTTCGCCGTTGACTACCACCGCCAGCTGGTTTTGATTCAGAATAGCTTGCTGGACTGTATCAGTGAAGTTTTGAATATCTGCGGGGAAACTGCGAATCGGAAATTGGCTATGGACTCTACCAACACGGCTTTGATAGCCACTCAGCATCACTGCTAAGTCGTGAGTAGCTTTGTTAACCAGTGGTGACATATCCCTGGACATTAAGGTATATTGTCTCCGTCCGCGATCGTAAGCTTCAACTTGTAGCCAAACATCCTGTTTTGACCAATAGGCATAAACCGTATTCAAAACATCGAGACGTTCCCAATTTACAAATTTTTCTACAGGATAATAAAAATCCCTTTCTAAGTAATATTGGGTGATGATATCAGGACGATCTAATACACTTAAAACTCGTAAAACTGTAATTTCTTGCAGTTTGTTCAGTACATAATCAATGGGAATACTATTCCGGCTGACAAATTGTAATATGGGCGTTTCTGTATTTAAAACGTCTTTATAACGATGATCAGGTGATTGTTTGTCAGGTGTAACATAGTTCCAAAACTTTTCTATTTCATAGCGAGTATTTTCCGATGCTAGACTTAAAATATTAGCCCACCAAGTATAATTATTCCTGCCTAAAATCTCTGCCATGCCACTGGCTAGATTCAAGCTTTTTTGCGTTAATTCTTTGGTATCACTATGTAATAATTCCCATAAAAATTCCCAATCTAATTCTCGGTGCAATGGTCGCCAACCACTGGCAAGTAAGCTTTGGCTATTTTGAGTTTTTGGCCTATTTTCACTGTGACTAAAATAATCAAACTCCATATTTTATCTAAAACTAATAGGTTGATAATGTTCTATAAAACAAAGGCAGAGACGGAAAAATTTTGATTTTTGGGTTGAGGATTGAGGATGTGTTCGCTTCTGTTTCGGAGTCACTAATCCGAACCCTATTGTAAAACTAAAATTGTCGGCGGCACAGGCAGAATGAGAAAAGATGGTTGAGCGAATAGAAAATCAGCTTTTTGAAGTTGTAATGAGTTTTTTTTATTAAATATGAGTCCTATATTATCTGCGATCGCTTACTAAGTTTTATATTTTAACTACTATACTAAAGCCTCGATATTACACCACATAAATATTAATGTACTACAAATACTACAAAATAAGCAACTAACCAGACACAGAAGTTTACAAAAATATATTAACCCTTTATTTAATGATGAAATACTTAGTAACTAACTTATTAAGTTAATACAAGACAATTCAGCGTCTCTACTTGTAAAAATGTATCTTTACATCTACTGAAATAAATAACACCAGGGATTATACTGTAAAACAGAATTATGTATATTAAGTTATGATGAAATTAGGCAAAAAATATTCTGTAATCTTGCGTATAATCAATAGGTGTCTGCTAACCCTATAAAAAGTATTGTGATTTTTTGCATTTTTTCTGACGAGATACCATGTCTCGTTTACTCAAGAATGATCATAAGTTCTGATGGAATCTTCTAGAAATGTATCTGGCAAAATCATTAATGAGTGATAAAAAGAAGCGCAACTCTCAGCAGCCGTTGATTTTAGCAGTGGAAGACAACGATGACAGTCTACTGCTGATTAGTTATGCCCTTGAGTCACTTGGCTGTAGATTTATTTGTCAACAAGATAGTACAAATACTGTACTGGTAGCAAAAGAGTATCAGCCAGACTTAATTATGTTAGATATCTTGTTACCCAGTGTCAATGGGATTGATGTCATCCGTTATCTCAAACAAGAACCGCTAACTTGTGAAATTCCTGTAGTAGCCGTGACAGCTTTGTCTGATAGAGAGGATCAAGAACGCATTCTTAAAGCAGGTTTTGATGAATACCTCAGTAAACCTTACATGATTGAAGATTTAGAAGCAGTTATTCGCCGCTTGCTTTGCGGCAAATTTCAATTTTCCTCAGCTTATCAGTTATGTCAGGAATAGGGGACTGGGGACTGGGGACTGGGGACTAATTTAAATTTTTTGGTAGTTGGATGGTGAATGTACTTCCTCTTCCTGGTTCGGATTTGAGGCTAATTTTCCCTTCGTGTGCTTCGATGATGCGGCTGGATAAATGTAATCCTAAGCCACTACCTGACCTTTTATTTCTACCTTGGCGAAATCGCTCGAAAATAGTAGATTGGTCTTCAATAGCAATTCCATAACCGGTATCTTCCACTTCGATATTTACCCAGTTGTGATTGGTTTCCGATATATTGATGCTAATGCTGCCTGTGTCGGTAAATTTAATGGCATTACCTACTAAGTTATGTAGCACACGCCGTAGTTCTAAGGCATCACCCATAACTACACCAGCTTTATTTCCCAGGTTATCTAAGTTACTGGTGTCTAGTTTAAGACTAATATTTTTTTCGCTGGCTAGAGGGATGAGTTCACTGACTACTTCTGAGGCGATTTCTGGAAGATTGCAGCTTTCGTAATTCAAGGTCTTTTTACCTGCCTCGAAGCGATAAACTTCTAAGAGGGTGTTGACCATTTGCATGAGATTTTGATTGCTGCGAATCATGACAGCGATCGCTTGTTTCATTTCTGGGGAAATAGGACAAAAGGTTTCTTTTGCAAATAAATCCAGCATCCGGTCAGCTGCTACTAAAGGGGTACGTAAATCGTGAGTCAGGCGAGAAACAAAGTCTTCTCGTTGACGCGCCATTTTACGCTGTTCGTCGAGACTGTGCTTGAGACGGAGAAGCGATCGCACTCTCGCTAAGAGTTCATCTGTATCAAAAGGTTTGCGAATAAAATCATCTGCACCAGCATCTAAACCTTCGACAACGCTGGATTCATGAAAGGCGGTAATTAATAAAATAGGAATATAGCTGAGTTCAGGATTCTTGCGGATGCGCCGTGTTACTTCATAACCATCCATTCCTGGCATCATCACATCTAGCAAAATCAAATCAGGTGGAGATTGAGCAACTTTTTCTAAAGCTGACATCCCATCTGTAACTAAGTCTATTTCATAGCCTTCACTTTCGAGAATGGTCTGAACCAAAATCAGATTATCTCTAGTATCATCAACAGCCAAAATACGATCAATTTGAGAATTTTCAACAACAGACATGATAATCAACTGGTTAAGAAATTTTATAGTTTTAGGTGAGGGAAACCCATAGAGACTTGGCTCGTTTGAGAAGTAGATGGGTGTGGATTTGGAGGAGAAGACAAAATTCCTTTACCATTGAACTCCACCGCCGCAAACGTTTGATTTGAGGTAGATAATGATACTTTTCTTGGTAGTTCAATTTTAAATAGAGAACCAACCCCTACTTGACTTTCAAGAGAGATTTTGCCGCCCATCATTCGGACAAGGGAGTTGATAATTGCTAAACCCAAGCCTGTACCTGAATATTTACGGGTAATACTTTGATCAACTTGTCGAAAAGCTTCAAAGATATGCTGAAAATCTTCGGAAGATATACCTATACCTGTATCTCGAACAGAGAGTGCTACTCGATTTTCTCCCAGGTCTTGTACTTCTACCCAAATACTACCAGACTCAGTAAATTTAATAGAATTAGATAATAAATTCAATAATATCTGTCTGATTCTGACTGGATCATTAAAAATTACAGGGTTAGCTGTATTTATTTTTACTACCAAAGACAACTTTTTTGCTTCAGCTAAAGAACGAATTTCTGCAACTGTCGTATGGGTAACTTTCGCCAAATCAAATAATTCTGGCTGGAGTGCTAATCTTCCCTCCTCCAACTTAGAAAAGTCGAGAACTTCATTCACTAGCATCAGCAAATGCTTCCCATTATTCAGGATACGTTCTACCATATCTGTTTGCTGATTTGTCAAATTACCAAACTTAGGACGCAACAATATTTGAGCAAAACCAATAATAGCATTCATTGGTGTTCGCAACTCATGAGACATGGTAGCTAAAAACTGAGATTTTAGCCGTGATGCTTCTAATAGTTTTAAATTTTGTAACTGAATTTGTTCCTGTTGTCTCTGTAGTTCTTGATTTTTACGTAATAGCTGTTCATTGCTTTCTTTCAGCTGCTGATTTGCTAAAGCGGTTTGCATTTCTGCTTGGTAAACCCGCATCGCATGGCGTAAAACCTGGGTTAAGGTTGCTGATGACAACCTTGATTTAGCTAGATAATCGGTAGCACCAGCTTTCATCAACTCAACAGCCGTTTGTTCATCTCCTTGATCTGTGATCACTACTAGGGGGACTTTAATTTCTGAGGCACGTAGCTTTTGTATTAAGCTTAAACCATCTTGGTCTGGTAAATCATTGTCCAAGAAAACGCAATCATAGGTAGTATGTCTTAAGGTAGAGATTGCAGTTCTTGCGTCACTTACTTCAGACAATTCTATTTTTACACCGGCTTGCGTGAGGGCTAAATAGACTGTCATCCGGTCTAACTCATCATCGTCTACAACCAAAATTCTCAGCGTTTCTTTCATTGGTTTTTATTTTCGCTGTCAAATACAGGTTGGGGTCAAACATATCTTTTTTAAACTAACAAACTAAATAATTGCAAATGTTGAGTATATCTTTGGGGAATTATACTGAGTCAATGAAAGGTCTTTGAATTTTTGACTGTCTTTAATTAGATTAGAGGCAAATTCTATAACTCAGCTTACTGCCCACACAACATTATGAGTAGTTCTAACTTATTTCTTTACCAATAAATTAATTGCATTGGTAATATTAATTCTATTGAGCTTTATTTTGGTAGTCATGACATTTTGTTGATTATTCATCCTTTGCTAAAATTATATTTATTTACATTGGGGGTATATTTTTTATTTAAATTGTGCTGTTGTTGAATTGTTAATTATAAATGGACAACTAATTAACAATTTACAAAGGATTGATCCCTGACTCCCACCAAAGACAACGGATATTGTAAAGTAACTTAAAATACTTTATTAACCTTCATTACGATTGTAAAAGAATGAGTTAACACAAGTCCTCACCCATTAGTGAGAGTTAGAAACAAAGATTGGTTAACATCAGATTGAGGCGTTGAACTGTTGCGATCGCTTGATCTGAGTGCAGGGAAATATGAGGCTAGTCGTAGCCAAACAATCTCATCTTGTCATATTTGGTATTTCTAAAATTTGTTAGCGATCGCCAAACACATACCCGTGTTTTCTTGGCGATCACATCTGTAAGAGTTGATAAAAATTACAATAAATTTTTCTGTAATTATCTTCTCAGTCAGAACGGCAGATAATTTTTTTTTAAATTATGCCATATTATGGAATAATAATTTATAGTAACCTATCCATCAGCAAGAAGTAGACAAATGTAAACCAATGGCAGGATGTGAATAAAAAGTAGGGTAAAAAATTGTATTAGCTCCTCTATCCTAGATTTCTTTAACTGTAAGCATTGTAATCGATCCGGTTGGTCTACTTTATCGCTGTAGAAAGCAAGTATCTTATATTATTCAGCAAAAAATTAATATACCCCAGGCCTGATTTTGAGCTACATCAAGCCTGAAAAAAAATGGTAGTGATTATTTCTATCGATGGATGCAGGGATATACACAGATCATCTATCTTAGGTTTGGAAAACTCATAGAAAGCAAATTAGAAAAAACTAAAAAAAATTTAGTTTGTCAGCTGCAAAGAAGGAATAGCGGGTGTAGCAATGAATGAAATCAGCATTATTTTAATTGAAGACCATGACTTAACAAGGATGGGGTTAAGAGCTGCATTGCAGTCCCACGGGGGATTGAAAGTAGTCGGCGAAGCTGCTAATGCGACTCAAGGATTAAAACTTTTGGAAACAGCAAAGCCAGATGTCGCCGTGGTAGATATTGGCTTACCTGACATGGATGGCATTGAACTCACCCGTAAGTTTAGACGCTATCAAGCTGAAAGTGGACAAACAAATACTAAGGTTTTGATCCTGACAATGGATCATACCGAGGATGCAGTGCTAGCAGCCTTCGCCGCAGGTGCAGACTCTTATTACATGAAAGAGACAAGCATTAGTAAATTAACAGAGGCGATACAAGCAACTTACGCGGGTAACTCTTGGATTGATCCAGCGATCGCCAATGTGGTATTACAGAAAATGCGGCAAGGTATTCCTGTAGAAACCCAATCATCTGATAAACCAAAAACAGTCAAAATCGAAGCTTTACCTTCAGAATACGAACAAGTTTTAGAGACTTACCCACTGACTCAACGGGAGTTAGAAATTTTAGAGTTAATTGTGGCTGGTTGCAGTAACGGACAAATTGCGGAGAAACTCTATATTACTGTTGGCACAGTTAAAACTCACGTTCGTAACATTCTGAATAAACTCTGCGCCGATGACCGTACCCAAGCGGCTGTACGGGCTTTGCGTTCTGGGTTAGTAGCGTAATTGCTGGACGTTGGGTATAGATTTGCTGAACCTCTCCCCAACCCCTCTCCGACCCGGAAAGGGGCTTAAATATTGAATTTTTCTACTAAATACTCAGCAATCCTTGCTGCTGCACCTGGTTTCCCCATCCTGCGCCTGCCATTCTCGGCAATAATATGCAGTCTATCAGGATAAGTGAAAAGCGATCGCACTTCTTGAGCAACTTGTTCTGGTTCGTCCACTAAAATCAGCGATAAGCCTAAAAGTCGGCTTTGGGCTTCTGCAAAACCGGGGTTATATTGCGGCCCCTCCCCAGGAATAGCGATCGCAGGTTTACCTAAACCGATAAACTGTTCTGTAGCTGTCCCCGCCATTGCGATCGCAATATCTCCCCAATGCAAACATTCGTTGTATGCTTGTTGCGTCAAGATGATATAGGCGTTGCTTTGCTGGAAGATCACAGCATTTTCATCCGGTAGGGGAAGAGGTGACTCTGTAGACGGTCGCCAGCCTTGAGACTGCACAGTTTGGGCTAGTATACTCAAGTCTAGATTTGGTGCGATCGCTCCTAAAAATACTACATTACTAGAACTTGGTACAAACGAATTTTGCTCCCGAAAACTCCCCATCAATGCAGACACCGCCACCATAATTATTTCCCAATTTTTATAAGCTTCCGGCGCACGCGAACCAGGGAGGAGAGTCATCATCAACGGTCTAGCCATTTCTTGCTGTTGACTATCAGCACGATAAAACTGTTGGGTATTAAACCTCGCCTCTAAACCATCCATCATTGGATTTCCCACATCAAAAGCGGGAATCGTCCACTGATTTAAAATTTTTGTTGTCAACCCATCCCTAGGAAACACCGCGCGACAACGGCGGCGACTCATTAACCACCTCTCCCAAGGATGGTAAATCGAACCCGAAAAGTTTTCCCATTTGGCTGCTTTTGATTCCCTAGCTAATATTCCCACTTCATCCCGCACATAATATTCTGACTTCGCCGTCCCGACAAAGGCATATTTAGCACCACTTATAAAAGCAAACAATAACGGGACAATATCCCCCACCGCCAAGATAGCGTTCTTGTTACCTAATTTTTTCTGGGAACGCACCCAACGCCGCACCGCTTGAATTTGACTCCAAGTTAGTTGTACCAAGCCACCTTTCACATCCCGCGCCAATTGTCGCCCATCCATATATATAAACCCACCAGAGGGCATTGTGCGGACTGAACCAATGAGAGGAATATCTAACTGTTGGTAAGCCCGTCCTTCACCCACCAGAGGTAAAGCAAAGATATCTGGTGGGTTTGATTGTTGCAACAATTCCTGCAAAATGCGGACAGCAATTACATCTTCCCCATGACCATTACTTAATACCAACAACTGCAACCGAGAACTTGCAGCTGGTGAATGGGTTGGGGATAAGCGGGATACATCGTTCATGAGAAATATAGGTGACAGGTGACAGGTGACAGGTGATAGGTGATAGGTGATAGGTGACAGGTGATAGGTGACAGGTGATAGGTGACAGGTGATAGGTGACAGGTGACAGGTGACAGGTGACAGGTGAGAGAGAAAAGGGACTCGGCGTAGTTTTCTTTGCTACGCAACGCTACCGCGAAACCTGGAGGGTGTACACACAAGTCTGATAACCTTATCCCGTATCGTTCTGATCCCTTTTGAAGGGGGATTTAGGGGGATCAAACCACATTTTGCACTCAGTATAGAGATGTGTGTACACCGTAGCCTACAACTGTAGAGACTTTGCCTGCAACGTCTCTACATATTCCCCCTTCCCTAGTAGGGAAGGGGGTTAGGGGGTTAGGTCTCGCGTTAGCTTTTCCACATAACGTGAAAAGTCAGGTAATAAACAGAGGCTGCGCCAACGCTTAGAGAGTCGGGGGGGAGCATCATTGCAAATTGCGAATTGCGTTAGCGGAGCGGGGCGTTAGCCCATTGCGAATTGCGAATTGTTCTAATATTTCCTCTCTTTTGGCTCAAACATGGTAATTGCGACTGGGCGATATTGAATATCAATCCCGGCTGGTGAATAGTAAGCCATTGTGTGTTTCAGAAAATTAGCATCGTCTCGCTGGGGGTAATCTTCGCGGAAGTGTGCGCCGCGACTTTCTTGGCGATTGATGGCTGAGGCTAAAATAGTCTGTCCCACTATCATTAAACTTCTCAGTTCTAAGGCTTCTACAAGTTCTGTGTTCCAACAACTACCTTTGTCATCTAAATAAATTTGATTATATTTCTGTTGTATTTCTGTAATTTTCTCCCATCCTTCACGCATTAATTCTTCAGTGCGGAAAACGCCGCAAAACTCAGTCATCGCATCTTGAAAGTTTTGACGAATTTGGTTAATGCGGTATTGTCCCGGCTGTGCAATTAAAGATTGAATTTCTTGCTGGGCTTGTGTGATGTAACTGCGCTCATCTATAGTGGGTAGCTTACGTTTCTGCACATATTGCGCGATCGCCGCACCAGTTCGTTTACCATAGACTACACACTCCAATAGGGAATTACTACCTAAGCGGTTTGCACCGTGGACGGAAACACAAGCCGTCTCCCCAGCCGAGAAGAAACCTTCAACAAAACCATCGCCACTACTGCGGACTCTACCATCAGTATTGACAGGAATCCCACCCATACAATAGTGAATAGTAGGACGGACTGGCATTGGTTGGGTGACTGCATCCACCCCGACTAGACGGTGTGCTTCCTCCCAACAGAAGGGGACACGACTCATGATTTTTTCCTTACCCATGTGTCGCAAATCTAGATAAACATAAGCACCGCCAGCACTACCATCAGGATTTATACCACGCCCGGCGCGAATTTCGTAGGCGATCGCCCGTGAAGTGATATCACGGGGGGCTAGTTCCATCCGACTAGGTGCATAATTCGCCATGAAGCGATCGCCTTCGGAGTTAATCAGATACGCCCCTTCTCCCCGTACCGCTTCCGAAATCAGCACCCCCACGGGATACAATCCTGTAGGATGGAACTGGACAAACTCCATATCTTCCAGGGGTAAACCTGCAAGTGCGGTCATTGCTAAACCATCACCTGTACAAGCGTAATCATTGGAGGTGGTGTTATAAACGCGACCATAACCCCCCGTGGCAAACATCACCGCCTTTGCCCGTAGTACCTCAACCTGACCATCTAGCAGGCGGTACATCACCAAACCTTTCGCCTCATTCTCCTCTAAAATCAGGCGCATGACATACCATTCTTCATATATCTGCACGCCATAACGCCGCAAGTTATTCACCAACTCATGTAAAATTGCGTGACCAGTTTTATCGGCGGCGTAGCAGGTACGGTTGTGAGAATGTCCGCCAAAAGCCCGTTGTGCAATGCGACCATCGTCTAAACGGGAGAACAAAACCCCCATATGTTCCAAGTCAATGACTACATCGGCGGCTTCTTGGGTGAGAATTGCTACAGCGTCTTGGTCTGCTAAATAATCAGAACCTTTGACAGTATCAAAAGCGTGGGCTTCCCAAGTATCAGTAGTATCGACATTTTTTAATGCTGCTGCCATCCCTCCTTGGGCTGCAACCGAGTGAGAACGAATTGGATGGGTTTTCGCCACCACCGCAATATTTAAACTGGGGTCAGTGCGGGCAATTTCCACAGCAGCACGACACCCCGCCAATCCACCCCCAACAATAATCACATCATGTTCCAACATACGTAGACCCTAGCTGCAAAACACTGCTGTTCTATTGTAGAGAGGTGAAATCAATTCAAAATTCAAAATTCAAAATTCAAAATTAAGAAATTAAAAGGCAATAGGCAATAGGGGAAATCCCCATAAATAAATTTAGAGGCTTGCATCCCAATATTCGGGTAGGTTTCTAGACTATTACCCATTACCCATTACCCATTACCCATTCCCCATTCCCCATGCTTCAGCTACTAGCTTGTACAGGTTGTTGCTGAGAAACATTACCAGGGATAGGTTCAGTTTTTACACCTGGTTCTACAGAAATTAATTCAATATGATTTAACAATGTAGTTACAAACGCAAACAATAAGAAAGGTAGAGACAACAGTACGACCAGACCCACTGTAGTTAAAGCATATACAGGTCGTCTTGCACCCATCAGTGCCAAAGCTGATGCCAAGCTAAGAGTAATGGTAATTAACCAAACAATTATTTGACCGTAGATATCACCAAAAGTTAAGGTGCAAACAAACCGATAGTTTTGAATATTATTTTTGTTCATCATAATTCGCCTCAAGTCTAGCCTATAGGTTCTACGTTAGAACTATGTTTGGCTAGCAGACAATTTCTAAATATTTTTCCAAGGTTTGTAATATCACTTTACAATTTAGTCTTTTTGTTACCAAATGTAATTTCTATTTCTCCTGAAGGTATGTAGTATAAATTACGATAGAAAGTTGCAACCAGAGAATAAGTCTCACACAAAAATCCGTGATTTTTCTTAAAATAGGAATAGGTAATGCTGATATAGCCTTTCTCGTTTGAGTGAGTTACAAGAACCCCATCCCCAACCTAGTACCGCAAAGCGGAAGTCAGTACAATTCGCAATTCGCAATTCGCAATTCGCAATTAATGCCCACGGATAAATCCGGGGGCTTGAACCAATCAAAGTTTAAAATGTTTCTATCCATAAATAAATTTAGGGGTTTGTACCATCAAGGAATAATTGGTCATTTTGAATTTTGAATTTTGAATTGGAGTGTAAAGCCTGCGGCATAGCTTCTCCTAACGGAGAGGCTGCGCCAACACTTAACGCGTAGCGGCTGTCTTTGCTACGCAACGCTGCCGCGAATGCGGTAGCGTCCCGCAGGGAACGTAGAGAAGCGAATCATAACTAATTTACCGCCATTAAAAATTAGTTGAAAAGCCATAATTTGGCTGCCACTCTAAATAAAGAATACAGAAAATCAACCATAATAAACCTGCGGCATATCCAGCCAAAACATCAGTAGGCCAATGTACTCCCAAATAGAGTCTACTAAAACCTACTGCCAAAATTATGACTGTAGTCGAACTTAAAATTTGTTTACGCCATTGGGGAAATTGCTTCGCCAAAATATAAGCGATGCAGCCATAAATTGCTGTCGAAACCATTGCATGACCACTAGGAAAACTATAGTGAACTGCATTGACAATATAATCCCAATGTGTGGGACGCGCCCTTCTAAAAATTTCTTTGAACAGCACATTTAAACCCACTGCACCCAAGGTTGCTATACCCAAAGTAGTTGCTTCTCGGTGGCGTTGATTCTGCCAGAGATTAATTCCTAGTGCGGAGCAAATTGACAGAAAAACTACCGGCTCACCCAAAAAAGTTATCCCCTTCATGATGGCATCAAGCAGAGGAGTATGAAGCTTTTGCAGTCCTAGCAAAATGCTTGTATCTAAACCATTTTTGTATAAAATCCCACTGCTTAAAACTAGAGTTGTCGCAGCCGCAGCCCCTAAAATTAGTTGACTGTTGAGTTTGTCTAATTGTGGCTGCATGGGCAGAGTTACTAGTTGTATAGGTTCTGCTGCTGTGGTTATAGATAAATTTTTAGGGAATTTTTGATAATCTAAAACAATATCGTGGAGTCGGGAAGCGATCGCACTATGCTTAAAATCAGGGCTAAATATCACCAGCACATTGCCTGTTAAATGGTTAGCACTCACTTGGGTAATATTTTTCTCTTGTAATAGCCGTGATTCAATGTATTTTCCCAGAAGTTCGGAAAGGTGCAGTCCTTTTACCTTGAATCTGGCTCTACCTTTAACAGCCGTATGTATTGCCTGAATTAAACTATGCTCATTTGAGAGATTGCTAAAATTCCCGTTCATCGTCCCAGAAGTCCATCTTGAATTATTAATTTCCTACACCAATAATCCTTAACTCCACCGTATTTTAGTATAGGCGATCGCACCAACAATAAAAAACCTTCCCTAGAACAGAGAAGGTTCAAATGATTGAGTTCGTAGTAAGGACTTTAGTCCTTAAAAAAGGGCTAAAGCCCTTACTACGAACCTATTAAAACCCAGTAACAACAGGTTGGGAAATTTGAGGTTGCAGAATATCAGTATTAAAGTGGTTGACAATCTCATTTCCTATGGTGGTATTCACCCAATCATGATAATGAGCCAATTCCCAGCTAGCATTACCGTTGAAACGCGCGCCTTCGGTGCGATCGCTAATTAAAATGCGACCTTGTGTAGAGTTACTTAAAGCGCGAGATGCGGCTTCTCGGATAAATTGTAATGAGCCTGGTTGGTAGTTTTCCATCCCTTTGAGGCTAAAAACCGCTAATTGTCCCTGATACCAACCGCCATCATAAAGATAATCAACTTGAATTTGACCCGTACCATCGACAATAAAAGTACCTGTTTCAAACAGAGGACGGTTAACATATTGTGATAATTCTTGTCCAACTTTGGTATTTAACCAATTACGGTTGGCGTAGACAGCATCTTGTAGTTCAGGTGCAGTTGCAGTTGCACCCAATACCTGAACCACCATATCGTTGAAATCACGATCACTGGTTTTTAAGGTATTAATATCTTCCCAACCGAAGGTATTACCCTTACCCGTGATATCTGCAATCTGGGGTGAAACTGTCCCGGTTTTTGTATCTACTGAACCGAAAGAAAACAGAACTTTGTCTGTATTAATAGATGTACTTTGAGCAATCTTCGCTACCGTAGTATCAGTAACTAACATCATGGCGAAGGTAGTTCCGGCTGTCATGTCAAACAGCTGCGGCCCTTGGTAGACACCACCATTAAAATCTTTCTCCCAGGATAATTCATGATTCAGGTCGCTAAAACGAGCGCGATCGCTTTCATCCCGAACAACTACATAACCGGAATTAGAATTGCTGAGGGCGCGTTTAGTTGCTTCCAGGATAAATTCTGCCGAACCTACCTTCATATCTTCCATACCTTGAAGACTGAAGATTGCTAGTTCTCCCTTATTCAATCCACCATCATATAGAAAATCAACGCTAACTTTGCCCGATAATTCAACAGTAAAAATTCCATTATTTAAGTCAGCAATTGTTGTCATTTTTTTATTTTTAGCAATTCAAAGAAGCAACTTGGTTCATTTTTTTAACTTTTATTACGCGAAAAAATAAGCTGTAATTACACGTTTTTTTATATAAAGTTTCTATTAAGAAAGTAACTGGTTATTTAAAGGTATAGGGGACAGGCAAATAATGTATGTAATTAATTCTGTTTAAGACACAACGAACTATACTCTGTTAAAATACAGAATTGGGGCATTCGCTTTCAGTCTTGGCGTTTACTGCCCAACTAGTACAGCACGGCGTAAATAAACAGACCATTCTCAATCGTTCAAAGCCTTAAGATATAGGACTTTTGACTTTTGATTTTTGACTTTTGACTTCCGCGTAGCGGTACTAGCCATGCCAACCATCCGTCCGCCTCAAACTGATGCCGCCACTGGCGACAGGCCGATGTTAATTCTGGAGTTTTATGTCTTTTTCTACTCTCGGCTTGTCAAAAGAAATTATCCGTGCAGTCACCGAACGGGGTTACACCAAACCTACACCAATCCAGATGCAGGCGATTCCTGCCGTCTTGTCGGGGCGTGATTTGCTAGCTGGCGCACAAACGGGGACTGGAAAGACTGCCAGCTTCACGCTACCGCTTTTACATCGGTTGTCTTCCGACAATAGCGTTCAAAATACATCTAATGAATACTCACCAATCCGGGCGTTGATTCTCACCCCAACTCGTGAACTCGCCGCACAGGTGGAGTTAAGCGTGCGTGAGTATGGCAAGTATCTAAATTTGAACACGATGGCAATGTTCGGTGGGGTCAGCATTAATCCCCAAAAACGGCTTTTGAAGGGTCGTGTGGATATTCTAGTTTCTACCCCAGGGCGACTGCTAGACCATGTGCAGCAGGGTACGATAAATCTGTCACATATCGAGATTTTAGTGCTAGATGAAGCAGATCGGATGTTAGACATGGGTTTTATTCGTGATATCCGGCGCATTCTCTCGCTCCTACCCAAACAGCGACAAAATTTGCTATTCTTCGCCACCTTCTCAGAAAAAATTAAGGCACTTGCTACCGGGCTACTTAATCAACCGAAGATGATCGAGGTAGCACGCCGCAACGTTACCGCCGATACAGTAGCCCAAAAAGTCTACAAAGTAGACCGTGACCGGAAACGTCACCTACTTGCTCACCTAATTCGGCAAGATAACTGGTATCAAGTGTTAGTATTCACTAGAACAAAGTATGGTGCTGACCGTCTGGTTAAGGAGTTAAGCCAGGAGCGTATTCAAGCACTAGCCATTCACGGTAATAAGAGTCAGTCGGCGCGTACCCACGCTTTAGCAAAGTTCAAGAACGGTAGTTTACAGGTATTGGTGGCAACAGACATTGCAGCGCGAGGTCTTGACATCAGTGAACTACCCCATGTGGTCAATTTCGATCTGCCCAATGTACCAGAAGATTATGTTCATCGCATTGGTCGTACTGGTCGCGCTGGTGCGTCAGGTGAAGCGGTATCGCTGGTATGCGTCGATGAATACCCGTTGTTGGCAGATATCGAAAAACTGATTGAACAGCGATTACCTGTTGAAGTGGTTGCTGGCTTGGGAGCGAATTCCCACACCAAGCTGGAAGCAGTTCCAGATGAACGCAAGCACAGACCTCAAGGTAGCCAACGTCCGGTTCGCTCTACAGCTAAAAAATCGGCACAGCGAACCATAACAGGTGGGAAAAAGTCTGATGGTCGTCCCGGTCGCATCAAGCCTATGAGCTAAACGAAGCCTGACCGGGGAATGGAAAATTCAAAATAAAAAACCTCTTGCAAAAGTCCGAAAATGATATGTGTCATTCTGAACGAAATGTAGAATCTTTGAGATGTTTCGCTTCGCTCAACATGACAGGTTCAGCATTTATGTAAGAGGTACAAAAAACCCTCATAAAAATTATGAGGGTTTTTTATACTTATCACACTATTTAAGTGCGGAAACGTCTTTTACTTTGCTTGTGCAAGGCAATCTTTTTGCGCTTGGATTTTTCAATAGGCGTTTCAAAGTGACGGTGCTTCCTCATATCTTGAAAAATGCCCGCCTTGGAAACTTCTCGCTTAAATCGACGTAAGGCTGATTCAATGTGTTCATTGTCCCCTACTACTATTTGGGTCATTATCCCTCCTGCTAAATTGGCTTAATTAATGGCTCATAATGGTCAGTTGTCTAGTTGACTAAAGTGTAAAAAAAGTCAGACTCTTGATATAACCTGAAAATTCGGTTGAAAAATTTCAGTTTTCAAAACTTAGTAGCGGTTACGTCCGCCACCTCCACCGCCACCGTATCCTCCCCCACGGTTTCCACCAAAAGAACCCCCTCTATCTTCTTTAGGCTTGGCTTTGTTAACTTTGAGGTCACGACCCATCCATTCAGCACCGTCAAGGGCTTCGATGGCAGCTGTTTCTTCAGCTTCAGTTCCCATTTCCACAAAAGCAAAACCGCGTGGACGGCCTGTTTCACGGTCAGTAGGTACTTGAACCCGCTTTACAGTACCGTATTCGGCAAAAACAGCACTCAAGGTATCTTGAGTAACTTCGTAAGAGAGGTTGCCTACATAAATTGACATAGATTGTCTCCAAAATTATTACTGTGTAGAGATTTAAATTTCGGAGAAAAACCTGTCAAGACCAAAAGGGAAAAACCTGTCAATACTAAAAACAAAGATGCTCACCGAATTAACTCTCCTTCTATAGGATGCCATAGAAGCCGATTGTCTGCATCCAGTAGATGGTTAATCAGTGATGTATTGAAAGTGAAGATTGAGAATTAGCAAGAGTTTCCACTGACGCAATGTCCAATCCTTTAATTATTCTACATCTTTAATACGGGTTTTTCGTTCGACAATCTCCTTGAGTATCAAGGTGACGACGGCGAGTAAGGCTAACAATACAGCCGCAGAAAATGCTGCCTCTGTTTTGTATTGTTTATAAGCTTCTTCGACAAATAAGGGTAAGCTTTGGGTAATATTAGCAATGTTACCTGAGACAACGGACACCGCGCCAAATTCACCCATTGCCCTCGCATTGGTCAAAATTAAACCATAAAGCAACCCCCAACGAATCCCAGGTAAGGTCACGCGCCAAAATATCTGCCAATCATTTGCACCCAGGGTTCTAGCGGCTTCTTCTTGGTCTTGACCAAATTCTTCTAAAACGGGGATGACTTCCCGCGCCACAAAGGGCATACTCACAAAAGTTGTTGCTAATACCATCCCTGGTAAGGCAAAGACAACTTTCACGTCATGAGCTTCCAGAATAGTGCCAAACCAGCCATTCCGCCCGTAGAGTAACACAATCATCAAACCAGCAACGACAGGGGAGATGGAAAAAGGCAGGTCAATCAGACTTAAGACGAAAGCACGTCCGGGGAATTTATGCCGCGCGATCGCCCAGGCTGCAC
Source organism: Nostoc sp. UHCC 0870 (assembly GCF_022063185.1). NCBI lineage: Bacteria > Bacillati > Cyanobacteriota > Cyanophyceae > Nostocales > Nostocaceae > Nostoc > Nostoc sp. UHCC 0870. The sequence continues at coordinate 4,621,965 of NZ_CP091913.1, forward strand.
ACAAACCAAATACTAAATTTAAAGGTACGGAAATTAATGCCAATACTAGGGTTAATTTGGCAGCATAAAGGAAATCAGTACGGCCGAGGTTGTCTATAAATGGCCCTACGCCCTTACTGAAGGCTTGAAAAAAAACGTTAATGGCGGGGATATATTGAACTAGGGCTAAATATGCGATCGCAATTCCAATTAACAATGTGGGAACGAAACTCTTCTTTTGTCTGGGATGAGACGTATTTGCCTTAGATCCCTTACTTATTGTCATATCTTCTTGCCCAAGATTGTAATAAATTGATTGTTAAGAGCAATACTAGGGAAATAGCCAGTAGCACTACGCCAATGACAGTTGCACCAGAATAGTCATACTGCTCTAAACGTTGGAAAATCAACACAGGGGCAATCAAATCTTGAAATGGTGTATTAGAAGCAATGATCACCGTCGAACCATACTCCCCCACCGCACGGGAAAAACCCAAAGCTACACCTGTCAAAATCGAAGGTAATAAGGGAGGTAAAATCACTTTCCAAAAAGTTTGCCACTGGGAAGCACCCAAAGACCAAGCAGCTTCTTCAATTTCTATTTCCATTTCTTGTAGTACAGGTTGTACTGTTCTGACTACAAAAGGTAATGAAATAAACACCATTGCCACCCAAACACCTAAGCGGGTGAAGGATACTTTAATCCCCATTGGTGCAAGCAGCGAACCAATCCAGCCATTATTACTGTACACTGTTGCTAGTGTTAAACCTGCTACCGCAGTTGGTAATGCAAACGGTAAATCTACGGTAGCATCAATTATTCTTTTGAGGGGAAAGTCGTAGCGCACTAACACCCAAGCTATGAGAGTCCCAAAGATGCCATTGAGTAACGCAGCCAGTAAGGAAGTGACAAAGGTGACGTTGTAAGTGGCTAAAGCCAGATCACTAGTAGCAATTGCCCAAAATCTAGTCGGTGTTTCTGTACTGGCTTTAAGAAACATGGCAGCCATTGGGAGAAATAACATAATTGTTAGATATCCCCAAGTAATCCGCCATGTCCAAGGCATTTTTATGACTGGACGGAGAAATTTTTGCCAAACCGGAATTTTATGATCAATTTCCGCAGTAGGAGATAAGCTCATAGACAATTCAAAATGAGTTAAGTAGAACGGTGTAAATAATTAAAGGTTTGTAGTCAGGATTTTAGTCCGAAAAGAAGGACTAAAGTCCTTACTACGAACTCGATCACAATCCGCTATCTTTTAATACTGGATTGAACTTGGTCAAATACACCGCCATCAGCGAAGAATTTTTGGTCAATGGTTTGCCAACCACCAAAGTCTTGAGCTGTACCTAGAGTTTTGACTGCGGGGAACTTATCTTTGACTTCTTTGGTTTGAGCTACTGTCTCTTCTACTGGTCGGAATCCTAATTTGACAAACTCTTGTTGTGCCTCTGGTGTATAGAGGAATTTCACAAACGCTTCTGCCACTTCTCTATTACCGTGTTTATCAACGTTTTTATCAACCACTGCAATGGGATTATCGATGGAAATGTTAACTTCGGGGATAATGTAGTCTAGTTTCTCACCTTTTTGTTCTGCCAAGATAACTTCATTTTCGTAGTTGATTAAAGCGTCTCCCTGTCCTTGTTTAGCAAATGCGTCTGTTGCTTCTCGTGCATCTCTAGTCAAAATTGGCACATTTCTATAGACTTGAGTGACAAATTCTTTGGCTTTGGCTTCATCGCCGCCATTTTTAATCCCAGCATTCCACAGTGCTAAAAAGTTCCAACGGGCAACACCAGAGGTTTTGGGGTCAGCTGTAATTACTTTAATATCATCTTTAGCTAAATCTGCCCAATTTTTGATGCCTTTGGGGTTTCCTGGGCGAGTAATGATTGCTGCTACAGATTTAGAAACTATACCGTTATTCGGAACTTCTTTTTCCCATCCTGGCGCAATCAGTCCAGCCTTCTCAATCTTTTCTGTGTCTAGTGCCAATGCCAAGTGAACCACATCTGCATCTAATCCATCAATGACAGCACGAGTTTGAGAACCTGAGCCACCGTAACTTTGTCTAAAGGTGACAGTCTGGTTATGTTCTTGCTGCCATTTTTCGACAAACTTGGGAATAATCGCCTCGTGAGCTAGTTTGGTGACAGCAAAGGAAACTAGGGTGATTTGGACATTTGGTTTGTTGGCAGCAACAGGATTCGCGGTAGATGCTTCGCCAGTGGTATTATTTTCATTTCCCCCAGAGCAAGCAGCAAGGGTGAGACTCAACATTGTTCCCACTATCATCAATGAGACAAAGCCTTTTAAGGAACTAAATCTAAATCTCAACAGGCTTTTTCCCTGCCCAGCAATCAGCTGTAATTGTTTAAGGGGTCGCTGCCACAAGCTCATGCCAAATTCTCCTAGAGAATATACGGTTAATCGATGCAAATACAGTTGTATATAAATAATAATCGCAGACTTTTCGTAAAATTGACAAGCAAAAACTTCATATTCCCTATCGGAATATGGGAATTAAAACAATTCGCAATGGACTAACGTCCCGCTACGCTAACGCAATTCGCAATTCGCAATTAAATTTTTCTTCCCCTGCTTCCCCTGCTTCCCCTGCCCCCTGCCCCCTGCCCCCTGCCCTAAACCATGCCAACTAGTCTGGCAACAGCCGAGGCTAAAGTGTCTGGTTCTATCGGTTTAGGTATGTGCATTTGAAAACCTACTGCCTGTGCCTGTTTTTGGTACAATTCTCCAGCGTATGCAGTCAGTGCGATCGCTGGAATTTGTCCGTTATTAGCCGATGTCCTAGTCCTAATTTGTTGTAACAGTTCATAGCCGTTCATTTGCGGCATTCCAATATCACTAACTAAGACATCGGGTTTTAAACGCGCTAATATTTGCAAAGCTTCTAAACCTGATGATGCTGTTATCACTTCTGCTTGATACATTCGCAGGACAAAGGTAACAAATTCGAGGGAGTCGGCATCATCATCCACAACTAAAACTTTAATCCCACTAAAATCAAAGGAAATATCTTGCTGCTGATTGTGCTTAGGAGTCTCTGAATTAAAAGTAATTGGTAGTTTAACTGTGAAAGTTGCCCCCTGCCCAATACCAGGGCTATGGGCTGTAATAGTACCGCCATGTAGTTCCACTAAGTTACGGACAATTGCTAGTCCTAATCCCAAACCACCAAAGTTTCGGGTAATGCTGCTATCTTCTTGCCAAAAGTAATTAAATATGTATGGTAAAAATTCTGCACTGATGCCTTTACCTGTGTCACTGATAGTGATTTGAGCATAGGATCTAATCTGCTCTAATCTGATTTCTATTTTCCCGCCTGGTGGTGTAAATTTGACAGCATTGGATAGTAGATTCCATAGAATTTGTTGTAAGCGGGCTGCATCTCCTGCTACTTTTCCTAAATTGGGTTCAATAATAGTTTGAATTTGGATGTTTTTATTTTCTAATGCTAAATGCACCGTTTCTATAGCGGCTCTTGTGATGGAAACAAGATTAACTGTGGAAACATTCAGGGTGATTTTACCCTGCATAATTCGAGATATATTTAGTAAGTCTTCAATTAGACGTAACTGTAAATCGGCATTGCGCTCAATAGCTTCCAAGGCTTCAGCTGTTTTGTTTGCTTCTAATCGGCCACTTCTGATTAGTTTAATCCAACCCAGAATTGGGTTCAGGGGAGTCCGCAGTTCGTGGGATAGGACTGCTAGAAATTCATCTTTAATCCGGTTAGAGGCTTCCGCTTGCTTACGTGCTGCTTGTTCTCTTTGTAATAACTGTTCCCGTTCTATTTCCAGTTGCTTGCGTAAGCGAAGCTCGTTGTAGACATCGCTAATTTCCTCACAGACAATATTAATACCGATGACTTGTCCATTATCATCCTTCAAAGGATGCCAACTCTCTAGCCATGTGCGACTGACACCAGGTTGAGCAGCAGTTTCACCATTGATTTCAATGTTGAGGACAGGTTCACCTGTTTGGATAATATTACGTAATATGGGTTCGACTTCGCTTGCTAGGTTTGGGACAGTCTCTCGCACGCTACGCCCCAAATGTGCTTCTACTGGAATCCCATTAATTTCCGCTAACCGTTGATTAATCCGCACAAAGCGCAACTCAGTATCTAAAGCACCCAGACCAATCGGTGCAGTTTGGTAAATTGACTCAATTTCGTTGAGTTGACGGCGAATTTTTAGATCATTTTGCAGCAGTGTTTCCTCTATCTGTTTGCGGGTTGTAATTTCTTCTGCTACATAACAAAATCGAGGATGTCTAAACACAGATGAATTAATGGGGGCAACTGTCACTGACAAGTAAATAAGATGTTTCTGATTATCCTCATGAACATACTCAAATTTTACAGGTTCACCCCGTAATTCAGATTCACGGTACTGGGTCAGCCACACTTGAATAATAGTCGGGGTTACTCCCAACTCACTAGCCAGTTTCCCAGTTGTGCTACCTGGTTCATGACCAAAGAAACGGCAGGTGGTAGAGTTATCGTAAATGTGAAGAATATCATTCTCAGTAATCTCGACCACTCCCATTAGCATCGGTGCATTGTCGTAGTAACTTCTCAGAGTTGCTTCTCGTTCGGCTAAGGTGGCATTAACTTGTTGTAATTCAGCCGTCCGTGCTGCTACCCTTTGCTCTAATTCCTGGTTTGCCTGTTGCAGTCTTGCTTCTAATTGTTTACGCTTAGTCATGTCTGTGTGCGTTCCTGCCATCCGCACCACATTTCCCGCCTCATCCCACAGTGCTTGACCGCGATCCAGAATCCATTTATACGTGCCGTCTTTGCACTGGACACGATGCTCAGTGCTGTAAAATGGAGTTTTGCGCTCAAAGTGGTCTTGAATCGCCTGCATGACCCAATTGATATCGTCGGGATGTACGCGTTTTGCCCATTCATCTAGATGGTTGTTAATTTCGTGGTCTGGGTATCCCAACATTTCTTTCCATCTAGCTGAGAAAAAAACTTCATTGGTAATAATATTCCAGTCCCAGACACCATCATTACTACCGCGTAGGGTTAATTGCCAGCGTTCTTCACTCTCCCGCAATTGTGCTTCTAGATGTTGGCGTTCAGTTTCAGCACGCACCCGATCGCTAATATCCCGTCCTTCTGGGAGCAACAGGATGACTGTTCCCGACTGATCAAGCAAGGGTTTGAGGGAAAAATCGATGGTGACGATGCGATCGCCTACTCCCAATACTTCGACTTCATAGCGGACAAATTCTCCCTTTGCAGCTTGGGTGATCGCCGCTTTTAATTTATCTTGGGTTGCTGTGGAAATCGTCCACCACCGCACTTCCCAAAAGGGACGATTGATCACATCTGCTCGTATTAAGCCAGCAAAATCTAATGCCGTCTGATTGGCTTCTATCAGAATACCTTCAACGGTGAGTAACCCGATAAATTGAAAAGTATGATTGAAAATAGCCCGAAATTGTTCTTCCCTTGATTGTTCCGCCTGGCGCAGTTCGGCATTCTGGATGGCAGTTTTTATCGTGAAGCGTAACTGCTCTGGTGTAAATTGATCTTCAACAAGATAGTCTTCTGCACCCGCTTTCATTGCTTGCACTGCTAAAGCTGTATTGTCTTCAGCAATCATCACCACGGGAGGACAGCTTTTTCCCCATTGAGATTTCAGCGTTTTTAATACTGCTAATCCATCTTGATCACTCAGGTGATATTTCAAAATAATTGCGTCGATGATACCAGCCTCATTCCAGGGAGTCTGATCACAACACAAATTTAAGACATCTTTCGCCGATTTTGCTGTTATTATGGTATAATCAATGTCTGAATAAACATTTAGATAAGAACGATACTTATCTTGATTAATCTCTACCTCATCAACAATTAAGATTGCGTGTCGGCGTTCTGTCAGCATGGGTTTTCATCAGAATCAAAGGTGAGTGATTCAATTGCAAGTTTGTAAAAAAAACTGCCCAGAGATTTATTTTTTACATCACAGGGTTTTAAACCCAAGTTTTCGCTAATAAATACTTAAGCAAGACAAAATTTTAGCCAAATTGAGAATAACATTTTTTTGCATCAAGCAAGTAGATCCTAAAAATGTTGCAATGGCAACCCATCTTGAAACACTAATAATTCTCCCGGTTGAATGGGTGTCCAAACCTCGTTATCTGTGAGGGGAGTGGTGGCGATGACGGCGACGCGATCGCTTGATGTGGTTAATTCGTTAAAATCTACAGTCATATCTTGGTCTATTAAGTGAGCCGCCGCAAAGGGTGCTTGACGGACTATATAACTCAGTTTAGTTGAGCAGTGAGTAAAAAAATGTTCCCCATCGGAGAGTAAGTAATTAAAAATACCTGCCGTGGCTAATTGTTCTGTAACTTTTTGCAGTACAGGATACAATCTATCTAAGGGGGGTTGACCTTGGGGAAAGCTTTGTCTGAGGGTTTCTAAGATTACGCAAAAGGCTTTTTCACTATCAGTATTACCCACAGCCTGATAAAAACCTTGAGGTTCTGGATCAAAATCTGGCAAATTGCCGTTATGAGCAAACACCCAATACCGTCCCCAGAGTTCCCGGCGAAACGGATGGCAATTATGTAAGGCGACTTCCCCTTGGGTAGCCTTACGAATATGGGCGATAACGTGGGTAGAGTGGATGGGATAACGCCTCACCAAATCTGCGATCGCAGAATTAATAGAAGGTTTAGCATCTAAAAATATTCTACATCCTTTACCTTCAAAGAAAGCAATCCCCCAACCATCACTATGATCATCTGTTCTTCCTCCCCGTGCGGAAAACCCTTCAAAGGAAAAGCAGATATCGGTTGGCACATTACAATTCATTCCCAGCAGTTGACACATTGATATTGCAGTTTCTGAATTTTTAACTTATGCCTCAGAATCAAGATACTTCAGAATGCGATCAATATTTTGGTGCGATCGCTGCATTTTCCACAATGGTGAATAATATTATCTTTGCTTGATTTATGCCGTGCTGTACTAGGTTATCATAAACCTCGCAATAATACTTATGAAAAATATTACTGTTTCAGGCATATCAATTGAATAATTGAGGTTTTTTCTGATCTCAGTCCTCTAAATATTGATCCCCAAATTCAAGCAAGCGGTATTTCTGTAAGCGAGTCTACTTATAAATGATTTCTTTAATATAACTTAATACCAATTTTAAGTGTTTTTACCGAAGATATTACTTACGAAAAAAAGAATTATTAAAACAGTTATGTAACTAATAACTTTGTTACATAACTATAAAATTTTGTTTTGAAACTACATTTTTATAAATTCAAAAAATAATGAATACTTGTCCCTGTTGCTCTCATCGGCTTTTACGGCATATCCGCAGTCATGAAGTTTATTTTTTCTGCCGACAATGCTGGCAAGAAATGCCAGTTTTAAAGAAGACACATAATCACCATTTTCACCCGATGTTTAGCGATAAAAAAGAGGGGTCTTACATCAATATAATCTAATCGACACACGATAAATACCGCACTGCTATAGCGTTTCTTAATCACATGAAGTATATAGCCTCCTCCCCGCTTGCTCTTAGAGGATGTTTGAAAAGTACCTATTGGTGTAGCAAAACATTTCAGATCCCCCTAAATCCCCCTTAAAAAGGGGGACTTTGATTCTTGTTCCCCTCTTTTTAAGCTACCGTGTATACACAAGTTATCGAATCACTATCTGTCCTCGAATTACCCTACCCTAACCCTCCCCTTGGAAAGGGGAGGGAACTGGATTTTCTGGTTTCCCCCCTTTCCAAGGGGGGATTAAGGGGGGTAAAACCTTGATCTAGAAAGAATATCTGACTTGTGTATACACCGTAGCTTTTTAAGGGGGGTTAGGGGGGATAAACAAGTGTCTAAAATCACAGCAAACCACTTTTCAAACAACCTCTTAGGGGGTTGGGGGTGGGGTTCTTGTACCTCACTAAAGTGAGAACCGCTATAAGAGGATGGTTAAAAATTCGGAATGGGTATAAAAAACATCTATCTTTAGTTTGATTAAATCTCTGCCTGAAGAAATAAATATTGCTAAATCTTGAATTTTATTTTATAAATTAAAAATCACGGAATAGCTATCGATTTTGTCCTCAACACGAGAGTCGCTTCAGGCAGAAAACTAACGAATGAAATACTGGATAAATAAAGTAGTAATCTTGGCATTTTTATTGTATGTTTTATTACTAAATACCAATTATGCCAGAGCCGACCAGCTTTCAAATCCTGATGTTCAGCAATTAACCACAGTCCCGATAGTGGAAAAATTAGCAATCGTTGACAATAATCTTGGGGAAAGTATCAAAGAAGATTTTTGGCGATTTCGTGAGCAATTTAAAGGAACAAATAAATTACAAGGACTATTCACACTTTATAGTCATGAGGATTCAGGGGAAATTTACTTAGAAATTCAGCCAGAACAATTAAATAAAAATTATTTAGCTACAGTCACATTAGAATCGGGGATTGGTGAGGCGGGGATTTATAGCGGATTACCGCTTGCTGATTATCTGTTTTATTTCCGCCGAGTTAACAATAATTTGCACTTTGTGGTACGTAATGTTAAATTCCGTACAGAATCAAGTGAAGCAGAACAGCGATCGCTAGCTCGTTCATTTAGCGACTCAGTTCTTTATTCACTGGAAATAGCAAGTATTGATCCGCGCAGTAAAAATATTCTGATTAACTTGGATAATCTGCTCATGCAGGATTTTCCCGGATTAACTCCCTTATTGAAATACTCTTTACAGGCTGATTATCGGCTAGAAAGAAGCAAATCCTATTTTGGTGATGTTAAAAGCTTCCCAGAGAATGTTGAGATTGATGCAATTTATGGTTTTTCATCACCAGAAGGAGCAGATTTAGTCACTTTACCCGATAGTCGCTCACTTAGCTTGAAGGTACACTACAGTTTTTCTCAACTTCAAGAACACAACGGCTATATTCCCAGGTTAGCTGATGACCGAGTGGGATATTTTATTACTGCCTTTCAAGACTTCTCAAACAATCACACTCAAGAACCCTTTGTCCGTTATATTAACCGTTGGCATCTCGAACCATCCGACTCGAACGCACCCTTATCACCACCCAAACAGCAAATTGTGTTTTGGATTGAGAATGCTGTACCGCCGCAGTATCGTGAGGCGATTCGTGAAGGTGTGCTGATGTGGAACAAAGCATTTGCCAAAGCAGGATTTGAAAATGCGATCGCAGTGCAACAAATGCCAGATGATGCTGACTGGCAACCAGGCGATGTCCGCTACAATACTATTCGCTGGTTTAATTCTTTAGATGCTGGTTTTGCCAAAGGGCCAGCAAGAGTCAACCCCCTCACCGGCGAAATCTTAGACGCAGATATTATCATCGATGCCAACATGGTGCGATCGGTTCAGCAAGAATATCACGCACTGATGGAAGACAATAACCTCTGTCAACAGGTAAGAGACACAAGCCAGCAGCATAATATTAACCACGTTTCTTCCCCTATACCCCTACACCCCTACACCCCTACACCCTTTGAATCTTGCTATAGCCAACATACATCAGAGCAAGCCTCTATGGGGGCATTGGCGTTATCACTGTTGCAAAATACTCAACCCAGTAGTGAGGCGATGCAGGAGTATGTACATCAATATTTGCGTTATCTCATCGCCCACGAAGTCGGACACACTCTTGGTTTGCGTCACAACTTCCACGGCAGCACTATGTTAACGCCTGAAGAATTAAATAACACTGAAATCACCCACACTAAAGGTTTAGTTGGTTCGGTGATGGACTATCTACCTGTGAACATAGCACCCCAGGGAGTCCAGCAAGGTGAATATTTCCCTAGTGTGATTGGCCCCTACGATGAATGGGCAATTGAGTACGGTTATAAAAACAGTCCTCACGCCGTTGGTGAGATGATCAATCCAGAAGCAGAAAAGAGCTTTTTGCAGCAGATTGCCTTGGCATCTCCCCAACCAGAGTTATCTTACGCGACTGATGAGGATATCTTGGATATCAATCCTCTCGCCAATGTTTGGGATATGAGTAGTGATGTACTAGTCTATTCCCAGTGGCAAATGGATAATGCCCGTGTGATGTGGCAACGTCTGGATGAGCATTATTTACCACGGGGAGAAAGCTATAGTAATCTGCGCGTTTTATTTAATCGAGTCCTGAAATATTATTTTCGTAACGCCAACTTGCTTTCTCAATATATTGGGGGGGAATCGTTCCGCCGTGTTCATGCTAGTGATGATAGTTCATGGGCATTTGTACCAGTTCCACTGCTGAAACAACGTCAAGCATTGGCGAAGTTACAAGAGTATGTGTTTGCTGAGGATGCTTTTAGTTTCTCACCGCAATTGCTGAATCAGCTAGCACCATCACGCTGGCAACACTGGGGAAGCTTTGCGCCCAATAATCGCCTTGACTATCCCATTCATGAAAGTATTTTAAGTTATCAAAGGGGAATATTGCGATCGCTATTTAATGCTGAACGTCTCCATCGTTTACGGGATCTAGAATTAAAAACTCTAGTTGGGCAAGCACTTTCCATCCCGGAATTATTCGACACCTTGCAACAAGGCATCTGGACAGAAGTTTTAGCTACGGGGGAAGCAAAGGCAATTTCTAGCATCCGGCGTTCTCTGCAACAAGAACATCTGAATATTCTGCTAGAAATGGTCTTACATCAATATGATGTACCAGATGATGGCAGAACACTCGCTTGGTATGAATTGCGCCAACTGCAAAACGCCATTAATACCCAGGTAAAACAATTTGGGGAAAAACTGGATACTTATACTCTAGCCCACTTAGAATTTTCTAGCGATCGCATCACGAAAGCCTTAAACGCACAGTTATTTTCACAATAATTTAGTGTTTGAGGGGGTTTACGATTATTTCCTCAATTTTAAAAAAAAGCTTGAGTCTCTGGATAGAGAAATATCATAGTATTTGCTGATAATTTCTATCTTTAAGGAAATTGACTAGTCATATTTAATCAACAATTTTACTTACGTATCTAGAGGGTTGATATTTTTATTATTACTCCTCATAGTTAATGACATCAGTAACAGATGAATCGTATAATAGGTTTTTGCAGGAATTTTAGTGCTGCTAACAGGTAAAATTTATCACTTTTCTTAGGTGCAGGCTAGAATAGCTGATGTTTGCTCTTTGTATCTGAAAGCTGATATGAGCCTCTAAATTATCCATCATTACAGATTCAATTCTAGTAGTGGATTTTTTAACACAGTAAAAGAGTGAACACACCCTTCACACCTCACCAACTAGGCATACTAGTTGGGAGAAATATAACAATCTAGTCATGAGTCATTCCTCCTGCCTCACCATCCTGGTAATTGATAATTGCATCGAAGATTGGGTAACATTTCGCCAATTTTTACAGCATGACCGTCTCTATACCTATCGAATTTGGGAATTTGAGACGGCAACACAGGCAATGGCATGGTGTCAGCAGGGGATATCAGATATTATTTTGCTGAATTTTCTATTACCCGATGGCAATGGGCTGGAGTTTTTGGGAGAATTGCGGCAACTCGTAAGTCATACACAATCTGCGATTATTCTGTTGACAGAAAAAGAGGATGCAGCGATCGCAGTTCGGGCGATGAAAAGTGGCGCGCAAGATTATCTAGTCAAAAACCAACTTACACCGGAAACTCTACAAGCGGCAATTCATGATGCAGTGGCACAGAGGCATCAGAACTGGCAATTAGAACAAAGTCGGGAACAAAAACAACTGATTAACGCGATCGCTTTACGGATTCGTCAGTCCCTAAAACTCAAAGAGATTTTAGCTGTCACAGCAAAAGAAGTGCGCCTGTTTTTACAGACAGACCGGGTAGTAATCTATCAATTTGACTCAGATATGAGCGGTACTGTAGTAGCGGAGTCAGTTCTGTCAGATTGGACGGTAAGTTTAGGGAAACAGATTCAGGATACCTGCTTTCAACAAGGCGCGGGAGTCGAATATCTCCTAGGAAAAACACGGGCAATTAATAATATTTATCAAGCGGATTTAACAGACTGTCATGTGCAGATGCTGGAGCAATTTGAAGTCAAAGCTAATCTGGTCGTACCGATTTTAGTCAGCAATCGCTTATGGGGATTATTAATTGCTCATCAATGCACTGCACCGCGTCAATGGCAAGTAATGGAACTAGAATTATTGGAGCAACTGGCGGTACAAATAGCGATCGCCATTCAACAAGCAAGTGCCTATGAGATAGCGCGAACACAACTAAGAGAACGCAAACGCGCCGAGAAAACCTTACGGGAGAGTGAAGAGAGATTTCGTAGTACCTTTGAGCAGGCAGCAGTGGGAATCAGCCATGTGTCCTTGAGTGGACAGTTCCTGCGTTTTAATCAGCGATTTGCTCACATTACCCGCTACCCCCAAGCTGAACTCATGACCTTGACCTTTCAGGAGATTACCTATCCAGAGGATCTAGCAGCTGATTTAGAGCAATTACAAATCCTGCTAGCGGGTGACATTCAAACCTACTCAATGGAAAAACGCTATATCTGCAAGGATGGGGCAATTGTTTGGATTAAACTCACAGTTTCTTTAGTGCGCGATACCTTGGGGACTCCGCAATACTTGATCGGTGTAGTTGAGGACATTAGCGAGCGAATTTTAGCACAACAGGCATTACAACAACTCAATCAAGAACTCGAAACCAGAGTTACACAGCGCACCGCCGCTTTACAAGAGAGTGAAGAACGCTGGCAGTTATCACTGCGAGGCAGCAATGATGGGATTTGGGACTGGAATCTTAAAACTAATCAGGTGTTCTTTTCGACACGCTGGAAAAAAATACGGGGCTTCGCTGATGATGAAATTAGCTCTAGTTTAGAAGAATGGTCGAGCCGCATACATCCCGACGATCGCGATCGCATTATAGCGGCTGTTGATGACCATCTTCACCATAAAACACCATTCTTTCAAGAAGAATACCGAGTACAATGCAAAGATAGTTCCTACCTGTGGGTGTTAGACCGGGGTCAAGCACTGTGGGATGAAGCTGGCAATGTCATCCGCATGAGTGGTTCAGAAACAGATATTACTAGTCGCAAACAAGCAGAAGCAGAGTTTTTCGAGCTGATGAATCTGCAACAAGCCATCCTAGAATGTACCGATTATGCGATTATTTCTACCAACTCTCAGGGGATGATCCAAGTCTTTAACAGTGCTGCCCAGAAGATGTTGGGTTATACATCTGAGGAAGTTGTGGGTCTGGTAACTCCACTCATATTCCATGACCCAGAGGAACTAAAGCAACAAGCACAAGCACTTTCGCAAGAACTGGGCAGAGAAATTACCCCAGGGGAAGAATTGATCCTCAAAAACCAGTCAGGTGGTAATCAGGATGAGTGGACTTTTATTCGTAAAGATGGCTCGCGCTTTCCTGTATCTCTGTCGGTCAAACCATTATCTAATAGTGAAGGAGAGATAATTGGCGGCGTGGGTATTGCCAATGATATTACCCAGCAAAAACAGATTGAAGCCCAACTCCGCAAAAATACGGCTAACCTCACGGCTGCCCAAAGGATTGCTCATCTGGGTAGCTGGGAAATGAATTTGCAAACCCAAGAAGTGATCTGGTCAGAAGAAGTCTTTCGCATTTTTGGGCGTAATCCTGAGTCTGATACGCCCACCTACGACGAAATGCTAGAGTGCATACATCCAGAAGATCGCGATTATCGGAACTCTGTAGTACAGCAAGCGATCGCCCTGGGGCTATGTTATGACGTAGAGTATCGTTTTTATCGTCCGGATCAAAGTTTACGTTATTTACTGTCGCGGGGCGAAGTCATCTGTGATGCTGATGGTCAGCCAAGACAGTTGCTGGGAACTATCCTAGACATCACCGATCGCAAACAAGCTGAACAAGAACTGATCCGTAACAGGGATTTGCGGGAAGTAATTTTCAACGAATCTACCGATGCTTTGTTTCTGGTTGATCCGACAACACTAACGACTGTTGAGTGTAATTGGCGAGCAGTAGAATTATTTGAGGCAGCTAATAAAGCTGAACTGCTTGGTATTGAAGGGCATTTACTACAACGCTATCAATTCTCTGCGGATGAAACAGATGCCATCGTTGCCCAAATGCAGACAAAAGGATTTTGGAGTCAAGAGATTGAATATGTGACTCGTCAAGGCAAATTTTTCTGGGGCAACATTGCCGCCAAGCCCATTACTATCGCTGATCGTACCATGAATTTAGTACGGGTGACTGACATCAGCGATCGCAAAGAAGCTGAACAAGAATTGCAAGAATCACGCACAATGTTGCAATTGGTACTAGATACGATTCCCCAACGTGTCTTTTGGAAAGACTGCAATTTGCGTTATTTAGGCTGCAACCCAGCATTTGCCCAAGATGCCAGATTAACCTCGCCAAATGCGATCGTGGGCAAGACTGACTTCGACTTACCTTGGGTAAATTTAGCATCCCTGTACCGTGCAGATGACACAGATGTGATCAACACCAAAAAATCTAAACTGGGTTACGAAGAACCAATGGAAAACCAGGCTGGTCCTCATATTTGGGTAAGAACTAGCAAAATTCCCTTAACTAATAGTGTCGGAGAAGTGATTGGTATTCTGGGATCTTACGAAGATATTACCGAACGTAAACAAGCTGAAGAAGAACTGCGGCACACAAATGAGCAATTAGCCAATGCCAACGCCGAACTAGCCCGTGCTACTCGCCTCAAAGATGAATTTCTAGCTAACATGAGTCATGAATTGCGAACTCCCTTAAACGCCATTCTGGGTATGTCTGAGGGGCTTCAAGAAGCTGTGTTTGGTGCGATCAACGCACAACAAGCAAAAGCGATCGCCACCATTGAGCGCAGTGGTAGACATCTCCTAGAACTAATTAATGACATCCTAGATTTATCCAAAATTGAATCAGGCAAACTAGAACTACAACTGAGTGAAGTTGCGATTAAAAGCCTTTGTCATGCTAGCGTTACCTTTATCAAACAGATGGCATGGAAAAAAGATATTCGCCTGATGACTGACATTCCTGATCATCTTGACAGTATCCAAGCAGATGATCGTCGTCTACGTCAGGTACTCATCAATCTACTAAGCAACGCCGTCAAGTTCACCCCAGAAGGGGGATCTGTGACACTCAAGGTTTGGCTAGAGGGCGTAGAGGCAATAAATCCTCCCTTGTCTCCCCCTGTCCCCTGTCAAGAGTCCCCTGTCCCCTATCCCCCCTCCCCTCACATCTGCTTCTCGATTACTGACACTGGTATCGGTATCGCCCCTGAAGACATCGATAAGCTATTTGAGCCTTTTATTCAGTTGGACAGCAACCTCAACCGCCAGTACAACGGTACGGGTCTAGGTTTGGCACTGGTAAAACGAATTACTGCCTTACACGGCGGAACAGTCTCTGTCAGCAGTCAAGTCGGACAGGGTAGTTGTTTTACTGTCCGTATTCCCTACGTGACGAGGGATCATCTTCCTATCAAGCCCATAATAGCTTCATTACCCAAACATGACTTAATCGCCAACAATGCTCCAGTTTTGATGATCGAAGATTCCATTCCTGCGGCTGACCAAATTAATCGCTACCTCAGCGAGATAGGAATGGAATGTGTGGTCTATACAATGGGTGAAGGAGCAGTAGCAGAAGTGATGCGTGTTCAGCCTGCACTAGTAATTCTGGATCTGCAACTGCCAAACCTATCAGGTTGGGAAGTGCTGAAGCAACTCAAACTCAACCCACAAACTAAAGAAATTCCAGTCCTGATCATCTCCGTAATGGATGAGCGCATCAAAGGACTAGCTGAAGGAGCATTTGCATATTTGGTGAAACCTATTAACCGGACTCAATTTCAGGCAACTCTAGAGCAATTGCAACATTTAGCCCGTGCTGATGCGCCTGCCATAGATATAGTAGCGAAACCTGCTGTGGAGCATCCTTTGATTTTGCTGGCAGAAGACAATCAAGCCAACATCGATACAATGTCCGGCTATCTTGAAAGCCGAGGATATCGTCTGGCGATCGCCAACAATGGACAACAAGCCATTGACCAGCTTCATGTTCAGCATCCCGACTTAATTGTGATGGACATTCAAATGCCGACAATGGACGGATTGGAAGCCATCCGCCGTATCCGTGAGCAGCCGCAATTTCTGCATATTCCCATAATTGCATTAACAGCACTAGCCATGCCAGGCGATCGCGAAACTTGTTTAACCGCAGGTGCTAATGAATATTTGACCAAACCGGTAAAACTCAAACAGCTGATAGTGACCATTCAACAACTTTTAACGAGGTAGTGGAGCTTTTCGATGACCAAAGAAAAAAGGATACAAGCCCCTAAATTTATTTATGGAGAAGAAAAAAGTGAAACAGCATTAATTCAAGCTCCCGGATTTATCCGTGGGGTATTTAATTTTGAATTTTGAATTTTGAATTTTGAATTGGAGCGAAGCGACTTGACTAATCAACCCTCTATTTTGGTAATTGATGATGAACCGGATAACTTTGATGTGATTGAAACTTTGCTAGATAGTGAAGGCTACCAATTACATTATGCTCCTACTGGTCAACAAGCTATTGATCGCCTACATATTTTTCAGCCTGATGTGATTTTATTGGATGTGATGATGCCTGATCTCGATGGTATGCAAGTATGTCGGCAGATCAAATCTGACTCGCAATGGCAGTCTGTTCCTATTATTATGGTGACAGCATTAACTGCTAAAGAAGACCTGGCTCGGTGTATAGCAGCAGGGGCGGATGATTTTATTAGTAAACCTGTCAACGGTGTAGAGTTAAGAGCCAGAGTTCATTCCATGTTGCGGATGAAGCAGCAGTACGATAACTTGCAGACCTTGCTGAATCTGCGCGAAGATATGGTCAATATGATTGTCCATGACCTGCGGAATCCACTTACTAGTATTGTCCTCTCAAATGAGATTCTCCGGTTGCCAGATTTGTCCCTTCAACAGCAGCAACGCAAGCTAGATCAAATAACCATCGCATCTCAACAAATGCAATCCTTGATTGATAGCTTGCTAATCATGGCTAAGTTAGAATCGGGAAAAATGGTTCTTAACTATACAGAATTAGACCTACGTGCGCTCTGCATTTCCGCCTTAGCAGATGTTGAGGCGATCGCTCTCCAAAAAAACCTCAATCTTGTGAGTGAATTACCCAATTCCGGTGGCATTGTTAAAGCAGATGCACCCATCTTTCGCCGCGTCCTGGATAATTTACTCTCCAATGCAATTAAGTTTTCCCCATCAAATTCTCAAGTTACCTTGAAGGCAGAGTATTTAACAGCAGGGGCTAAATTACAAGTCCTTGATTCTGGTTCAGGAGTTGCTCATAACTTACGACAAAGCATTTTTGAGAAATATGATATTGGCACGCGGATGCCAGAAGTTTCGCAAATTGGTTTAGGATTGGCTTTTTGCAAAATGGCAATTGAAGCACATCACGGTACTATTACTGTTGAAGATAATCATCCGAAGGGGACTATTTTTACAATCTTCTTACAGTGTGTTTGAGGCAGGGGGAAGGGGACAGGTGACAGGTGACAGGTGACAGGTGACAGGTGACAGGTGACAGGGGACAGGGGACAGGTGACAGGTGACAGGTGACAGAGGGAGAAAGAAAAATATAGCGGTTCTCAGCACCGACTAAACGCCGCGCTACCGCTAACACCACTCAGAACTCAGAACTCAGCACTCAGCACTCAGCACTCAGCACTCAGCACTCAGCACTCACTCGGTCTATTGTTGCTTGCAGTTCTTTTAAATGCACTGGTTTAGCTAAATACTCATTAGCTCCGCCTGCCAAACATTTTTCGCGATCGCCTGGCATGGCTAAGGCTGTCAGGGCAATAATAGGGATGTGGACTAGTTCTGATATACTGCGGATACGGCCTATTGCTTCCAGTCCATCAATTCCAGGCATTTGGATATCCATCAAAATTACATTGGGTTTGTACTCTTGTGCAAGGTTAATTGCCTCTTCGCCATTTTTGGCAACAATTACCTGATACCCCCGCACAGTTAGGTACGCAGAAAAAGTATCGATGTTGGCTTGATTATCTTCTGCTAGCAGAATTAGCAATTGTTCGCGTATAGAAGAAGTGAGAGAGGTAGATTGTCTCTCCTCGGAATTGTTCTCAGGCTTTAATGCTTGGGGCTTCTCCCTGTCTGGTATTTCTAAATAAGGCAAGGTGACAGTGAAACAACTCCCTTCACCCAAATTACTCACCACATCAATACTGCCGTTTTGCAATTCCACCAGGCGGCTAACTAATGCCAAACCTAAACCTGTGCCAGCGTACTGGCGATTCAGGTTACTATCCACTTGCACAAAAGATTGGAAGAGTTTGGGTATATCTGCTTGAGCGATGCCAATACCAGTATCGCTAACAGAAAATTTGATATGAGGAGACTGGGGATAGGGGATAGGGGAAGAGAAGGAAGAATTTACTTCTTCTGTTCCATTCTGCGCCTCTAACGTCTCTAGCCAAACCTTGAGCGTCACTGATCCTCCTGACGGAGTGAATTTAACAGCATTACTCAATAAATTAATGAGTATTTGGCGAGTTCGCAGTTCATCTAAGGCAATTTCATCAGCATTATAGGGAATATCTAGATTTAGTTCGATATTTTTGCTAATGGCTATTTGCTTGACAAAACTCATACTGGAATTGCACAAGTTGTTAATCGAGACTGGCGCAATCTGCAATTCCACTTTGCCGGACTCAATTTTTGCCAGATCCAGAATGTCATTAATCAAAGCCAGTAGATGTTCACCACTACTTTCAATGGTGGCGATCGCTTTTTTTTGTAGTGAATTTAATTCCCCAAAAATGTTTTCCTGTAGACCTTCTGACATTCCCAGGATGGCATTTAGGGGTGTCCGCAATTCATGGCTCATGCTAGCCAGAAATTCGCTCTTGGCTTGGTTGGCGGCATCTGCTGCTGTTTGCATATTCTGTGCTTCTTCTAGCAGTTTTGCCTGTTGTATTGCCACGCCTAACTGTGTAGCAATTTGAGTGATAAATTCTTTTTCTTTTGTCCGCCATTGACGCGCACCTGAACACTGCTGAATAGACAGTAGACCCCAAAGTCTTTCTCCAATAAACAGAGGTGCTATCAGGTAGGCTTTGATCTGAAATTGAGCCAGAGTTGCCAGATAGCAAGGAGTTAGTTCTGTTTTGTCTATATCCTCTAGGGTATAAAACTGTTTGTCAGAGTGATGGGTGACATAGTTACGAAAACAATCATCTCGAATGGGGATAGCTATTGCAGAAGCATAGCCTGTACCCACATCTTCGGAGATAATTTCACCTAATGTAAAATCAGATTCAGGATCAAAGCGAAACACCCCTACACGATCAGCATTTAGCAGTTGGCGGACTTCTTGAGTGGTGGCTTTAAATATCTTGCTTAAGTCCAAGGATTCGCGAATTTTGGTAATCACGCCCATCAATGTTTGCTGTTGGTCGGCAAAAATTGACAAATCCTTGGCGAGTTTCTCCGCCAAAGTTCGCTTTTGGTCGGCGATGATGGTTGATTGCTGCAACTCTACTGTGCGAATTTCTACCTGTTGCTCCAAATTAGCATTGAGGAGTTGCACTTGATTGTATAGTTGATACTGTTTAACAGCAGAGGAAAATCGCTCACTCATGGCTTGAGCTAGGCGAATATCAGCTTCTATCCATGCTTGTGCTTGACCTTTTTTTATTTGCTGCCAGGCCTCAAAGGATTTCCGGGGCGATAATTGGCGGGAGTCTGGTTGATGATAACCTGCCCACATCAGTTTTTGGTCAGCTTCATCTCGAAAAATACTGAGACTACCTAGCACTTCCTGACCAAAGTAAAGTGGCATAATCAGTACACCCCGAATCTGCGTTGCTTCAAAGGCAGCAGTTAGGGTACGAAACAGAGGCTCTTTGTAGATGTCAGCGATCGCCCAGATATCAGTTTCAGTTTCTAATGTTTGCGGCACTTCCTTTAGAGCATACATTGACCGCATCCATTGCACTGACCAAGGTTTGCTGGCAGTATTAGCATCCCCTTGGGCATCATTTTTAACTAATACTGATTTGAGATAATTCTGCCATAGGATATTTTCCTCAATGGGTCTACCAGTTGCCCGATCTAGGGGTTCTGGTTGTGTACCGCAGACATAGACTTCAGCATTCTGGGTAGTATTTTGACTTGATAGATACAAGCGTCCACCAGATCCTTGAAAGACCTGAACAACTTCCTCAAGTGCGTCTTGGAGTTGGACTGTGGGTGTGGTGTGGAGTAATGTGGTGACACGGTTAATATTGGCTTCCTGTTTGGCTTGTTCACGCACACGTTCGAGTAGAATTGATTGGGCGATCGCGATCGATACCTGATCTACAACCGACTGAATAAACAATAACTCCTCTTCTGTAACAACCCGTGATTCTGAATGATGGGATACCAACAAACCCCAAAGGTAGTCATTGCTAGGCAACAATGGTAGTGGAGTTTTACTCGAATTTGTGGCTTCGATCACAATCGGCACTACCACAGAAGACTTGACTCCCATTGCGTTCATGTACTCTCGATGGCAAGGGTCTACAGGGCGATAGCGAATATCTGGAGACTCCAGATATTTCCCTGTTGCTATACAGTCCAATGGGCTGATGCCAATTTGATGGGAGTCTAAATCAATAATTGTGCGCTGACGTGCGCGTAAATATAATTCGCGGGCATAGGGTGGAATGTCATCAGCTGGAAAATGCAAGTCTAATAGAGAAGGGAGGCGATCTTCGCAAATTGATTCTGCAATGACTAAACCGTGACCATCTGGTTGAAACTGGTAAATCTTGACTCGATCAGTTCCCAAAAATAGACGAACTTCCGCAACAGTAGCAGACAGGATTTTTTGCAATTCTAATGATTGTCGAATGCGGTTGCTAATACGATGTAGCATTAACTGCTGTGTCAGACTGCCTGATTGCTCTTGAACACTACCTTGATCATCCTGTTTGTTTGCTGCGTTCATTGAAAGAGAAGTACAGAATATCTACTGATGTAGTATAGGATAAGCTAACATGAGGGGTTCAACATTAGATATTTTACGTATAAATTTAAATTTTTTTTAAAATATAAATTATGCACAAACGCTATTTTCTCAAAACTGGTGCTGCATTAGTTAGCACAGCCTTATTACCGCCAATTCTTTTACAGAGGTTAAACATCATGGCAACTTCTAAAACTGACTTTGAAATTACTAAAACTGATGCAGAATGGCGTACAGTTCTATCCCCCGAACAGTTTCGGGTGCTGCGTCAACATGGTACAGAACGAGCTTTTACTAGCCCACTCGATAAGCAATATGGTGAGGGTACTTATGTCTGTGCTGCCTGTGAACAGCCGTTGTTTAAATCAGACACCAAATTTAACAGTGGCACTGGCTGGCCTAGCTTTTTTGCCCCCATCGAAGGTGCAATTGCTACTACTGTAGATCGGGCGTTTTTTATGACCAGAGTTGAAATACATTGTAGCCGTTGTGGTGGGCATTTAGGCCATGTTTTTGAAGATGGCCCTGCACCCACAGGCCAGCGTTATTGCATGAATGGTGTAGCAATGCAGTTTATCCCTGCTTAAAGGTTTGTAGTGAGGGCTTCAGCCCTCATCTAAATCATTGATTTTGCGATCGCTAATGTTGGCAACTTACTTAACATCAATTGCTTATATAACTTTATGTAACGTTTTTTCTAAATTCCCCCCTAAAAGTTGTCTATTATGTCATGATGGCAGTTGAGAGTTAATTCGGTTAACAGCATTTGTTTTTAGTATTGACAGGCTTTTTGCTTTTGGTATTGACAAACTTTTCTCCGAAATATAAATCTCTACACACTTATGATTTCGGAGACAATCTATGTCAGTTTATGTAGGAAATCTTTCTTACGACGTTACAGAAGAGAATCTAAATGCAGTTTTTGCAGAATACGGTTCTGTGAAACGCGTTCAGTTGCCTACTGATCGTGAAACAGGTCGTTTACGCGGCTTTGGTTTTGTGGAAATGGGTACAGAAGATGAAGAAACAGCTGCTATTGATGCACTCAATGGTGCGGAATGGATGGGACGTGACCTGAAAGTGAACAAGGCTAAACCCAGAGAAGAAAGAGGTTCATTTGGCGGTGGCGGTGGCGGTGGCGGTAACCGTGGTAGCTATGGTAAGAGTAACCGCTACTAAGGTTCACATATTAAGCCATTTAAGCTAACCGCTTAATTGAAAAAATTAATTTGAGTTAGTAGGGGTTCAGGTATATTTACCTGAACCCTTTTTCACAGCAATCAGTGCTGAGTCCTGAGTAGAAGAATATTACGCTGCTCAATGCCTCGCTACCGCTAACAGCACTCGGAACTCTTCACATAACATCAAGCTACCAAGTTTTTATTTCCAGCAAAGCTAATATTTGAGAGCGTTGTTATGATAGGTTAACCGCGTAATAAATCACATATCTTATTTTTCTTTTTATTTTAGTTATAGGTTACTATATAATAAAGATGTAAGCTATTGAGCAAGTTGGATATAGAAATATATTTTACTTGCAAAGAGTAAATTTCTTAATTATTTTGAGGCTCACTTGAAAATTAGAGCATTAGATGTCAAAGCTGGCGATCGCATAGTTGCTTACTGCAATAACAAAATGCAAATCTGTAAAGTTAAAAGCATTTCAAATACTGAACAGATGAACATCACCCTTTCAGTATTCACATCAGAACATTATCGTGGCTGTCTAGTCTCAAGTGTAGTTCGCTTCCGCGATGATGCCTTAGTTGACTTGGTAAGCTAAAAATTCCTTACTCAATTCAGTATTGATTGTAAACCTCAAAAGGTATGTGAATTTGTTGTAATCCCAAATTAATTTCCTGGCTGCATTTAACTTAATAGCAGCTAAGGTAGGATCAAATTCACTCCTCCCAATAATTTTACTCAAAATAATATAAAAAGCATAAACCAAGACTGGTAACTGCTGACTTTAACAGTAAACAGTTATCAGTTAAATCCTTGGGTCAATTCCTAGTTTTAACAACGCTTTAACTGCGCCAACAAAACCACTATCTCATCCATTGCTTGCCTTAAAACACTTGCAGGTTGTTCAGATTGGTTTACCATAATACTAAAAACCATAGGCTCATATTGAGGCGGATTCAGATATCCTGCAAGAGAAATTGCACCGCTTAATGTACCTGTTTTCGCTTGAACAATTCCCTCCGCCGGGGTGTTACGAAAACGATTACTTAAAGTACCGCTTTTTCCAGCTATAGGTAAAGATGCACGATACAAATTGGCGATTGGGGTTTTCGCTACTCCCTGCAAAGTTTGTACCAATGCTTCAGGAGTAATTAAATTCCGTCGTGATAACCCAGAAGCATCTACCAATTTATAACCTGTGGGGTCAACTCCCAACTGAGTTAAACTTTTTTTGAGAACTTCTAAACCTATATCAGCAGTATTTTGATTTGCTTGTTTGGGTTGTTGAAAAGCTAAAGCTCTCAAAAGGGCTTCTGCATAGAGATTATTACTATTTTGGTTAGTTTCCATAACTAACTCCCATAGAGGTGGCGACTGCACAAATGCTAATTCCCGTTGATTCTTACTGCTATTAGCAACTAATGTTTGTCCTAAAGCAATTTGTTCTGTTGCTAAAACTGTACGGAAACGCCTTAAGAAGTAATAATCAGGGTCAACGACAGGTAAACTGACTAAATAGGGTTTGGAATTGGCTGCTACTTGTCCTTCTATTCGCAGTATTTTACCAGTTAAATCACGACTAACGTTGATGTAACTCGGTTGTTTTTCTGCAACTGTCACAGACCGATTAACTAATAACCACCGTCTTGCTTCATTATTATCATTCCACACTAATTGCGGAGTTTTACCAACAGTTTGGGGTCTAATTTCTAAGCCGAAAACATTTTGATTTAAAATAAAACTATTAACTGGCGCACCATAATCTGACTGTACATCTTCCCATTGCCAAGTAGAGTTAACAATATCACCTTGAATATAACTATCGTTGGCAATTAACTGCTGAATTTGAGTAATACCCTGCTGTTTTAGCTGTTGGGCAAGTGCTTTTAATTGGGTATCATTGAGGCTGGGATCTCCCCTACCTACAACGCTAAAAATACCATTACCATTTTGATAAATCGAGGTGCGAAAGCGAAAGTTTGTACCCAGATGTTGCAGTGCAGCTGCTGTAGTTAGCAGCTTAGTATTAGATGCAGGAATAAAATATTTCTGGGCATCTTGACTATAGAGAGGTTTTAAAGATGACAGTGGTTTGACTAAAATTCCCCACCGGACTCGATTAAATAGAGGACGATTAACTATTGCATCTATAGCTGTTCCTATTTGAGCCGAACAAATTGATTTGGTGGTATTTGATGGTGCAGATGGGGTTTGGGCTTGAACAAGTTGCTGATTCACACCAATAGGTGTAGTAACTAACAGTAGCATTAAGCCAAGATTGAGTTTTTTAGACATCATTGAAAAATAAGCAAAAGTATTTGATAGGTAAAAGAAAAGAATCTTTTGGCTTTTTTATAATTCAAATATTTGGTTTACCGGAATTTACAGCTTTATTACTTTCTATTGGTAACTGCACAGTAAAAAGAGATCCTTCATCGAGTTTACTTTTAACATTAATTGAACCACCACAATGCCACAATAATCGCTGCACAATCGTTAACCCTAAACCAGCACCATTGATTTCGTCGCTGACTCCTGAACGCACACGATAAAAGCACTCAAAGATTTTGGGAATTTCACTTTCGGCAATACCGATACCTGTATCGCGCACTTCTAGTTGGACATATTCGCCCTGGACTTTGGCTCTAACCCACACTTGACCACCGTTGGCAGTAAAATTGATGCTGTTATGTAGTAAATGAATCACTATCTGTCTGAGTCCGCCATTAACGCACCAAACAGCTGGTAAATCAGTGGGTACGGTGTAGGCTAGCATGATGCCTTTTTCTTGGGCTAAGGGTTGGTAAGTGCTGACTACCCCAGGGACAATATCTGCCAGCTTGACCAACTCTAAGGTTGTAGTTTCTAAGGTATGCTCTAGTTGGACGAGATCCAGTAGACTTGTAATCAAAATACTCTGGCGATCGCACTGACTATTGAGCATTTGTAAATAACGTTGTCGTTGGTTGGGTTTAATATTGGGTGAATTTAACAACGATAGGGCTGTTTTTATCTGGGTTAGCGGTGTCCGCAACTCTTGACAGACGTTACTTAAATATTCATCTTTCAGTCGTTCTTTTTTGTGTAAGTTTTGATTCTTCTCTTTTAATTTAGAAATTCGTTCAGTTCTAATTTGCCGATTAATTTCATCTTGTCGCTGTATTTGCTTGGCAAACAACTGACTGATCAATGCTGGTTCTGATGCGGTTGGACAAATAAAATCTGTAGGTGCAATTGGATCTAATTCTGATTTAATCTCTTGATTTAACCCATCTAGCACCTTTTGAATAACTTTGTTATCAACACTAATTATTGTTAATAAAGGTTGACTCTTATTTTGATTTTCCTTACTGACAACATTATTTTTATCTTTTTTAATTGGTTGATATGCCGCCAGTAAACTGCTAAAATTCGGTGCTAAAACTATTAAAAAATATTCACAGCTAATGTGACTATTTGGTCGTGATTGCAAAGTTATATTATGGCAATCTAAAGAGGATGAGGGGGTTAAATTTTCTTCACTGACTTCTTCTTCTGGTTCTGTTGCTTCTAGTCCTACTTTCTTCTCCCCAATTCGACAATTGTATATGGTACTCACTATTCTTGCTGATGACTGATAGCGAGTTAATTCTGTATACCAAATTTTCCCCGGTGGGAGCTTAAACCATATAGTTGCATTTATCTGCCGTTCAATCAATAAATCTATTGTGGCTCTCACCAGTGATAGCAGCGTAGCAGGATTAAGAGGAAATGCTTGGGGTGAGGATTCTACTCCTAACGCTAGCTGATAAACGGAAAAATCCTTATGCAGAGAGTCATTCATGGGTCAAACACGACAAATAAAAATCAGGGCAGGAAGAAATAATTATGTTATTAATTTTCACTTATTTATATATTTTTGGACATCTAAAATACTTAAAAAGTATTAATTAAGGGTGTAGGGGTGTAGGGGTAAGGCAAAAGAAAGCTATCTTTTACCTTCTTACTTTTTTATGCCCAGTACCCAGTACCCAGTACCCAGTACCCAATCCCCAATCCCCAGTCCCCAGTCCCTCAACTTCTAGATTGTAAAGCAGCGCGTGCGTGTTCTCGGTCATCAAAGTGAATTTTTTCTGTGCCGAGAATTTGGTAGTCTTCATGACCTTTCCCAGCTAGTAACACACCGTCTCCGGGTTGGGCTTGGAGGATGGCGGTACGAATAGCGGTAGCGCGATCGCAAATTACTAGTGGTTGTATAGTGTCGGGTATACCTGCCAAAACATCTTCTAAAATCTTTTCTGGGTCTTCAGTCCGGGGATTATCGGAGGTGACTACCGCCACGTCTGCTAACTCCGCCGCAATTTTACCCATTTTAGGACGCTTGGTGCGATCGCGATCGCCACCACAGCCAAACACGCAAATCATTTTCCCCGGAATAAAAGGCCTAGCTGCTTTGAGTAGGTTTTCTAAGCTATCGGGTGTGTGGGCATAATCCACAATCACACTAATTTCTTGGTCAGGACTAATCTGCACCCGTTCCATGCGTCCGGGAACGCCGGGAAATTCAGGAATAGCGGCTGCGACTAATTGCAAATCTAACCCCAGATGTAAAACTGCACCGACGGCTGCTAACAGATTTTCTAAATTATATTGACCAACTAGAGGCGATCGGAAAGTTACATCACCCTCTGGTGTATGCAGCATACCACTCACACCATTTGGTTCGTAACTTAAATCACTCATCCATAAATTAGCAGTAGGATCATTAACGCTGTAACTCCATACCTTCTCAGGATTCAAAACGGCAATTAATCGTTTACCGTAGGGGTCATCAGCATTAATAATTGCCCGTCCTTTCAGATATTCAGGGCTAAATAACAACGCCTTAGCCCCAAAATAATCTTCCATGTCGCTGTGATAGTCCAAATGGTCTTGGGTGAGGTTAGTAAACACACCCACCTCAAAGGGACAACCCAAAACACGGCCTTGGGCTAAAGCATGGGAACTAACTTCCATCGCGCCAAACTCACAACCAGCCTTGACAGCCTGTGCTAGCTGCTGTTGTAGTTCCACCGCAAAGGGTGTAGTATGGGCAGCCGTTTGTTCAAAACCAGCCCAACGGGTGTAGAGAGTCCCCATCAAAGCCGTTGGTAATTGGGCTTTGGTGAGTAAAAATTCAATCAGGTGAGTAGTTGTAGTTTTACCGTTAGTACCAGTCACACCCACCAGCTTAAGTTTTTGCCCAGGATATCCATAAAAAGCTGCTGCAATTTGGGCGCAAGCTGTGGTCATGTCGTTAGCACTAATGACAACCGCCTCATCTGTGGGAGGATTTTTTTGTACAGCTTGGGGTGAAATAATCGCCGCTACAGCACCCGATGCGATCGCACTTGGCCAAAATTCTCCCCCATCTACCCGTGTTCCAGGCATCCCAATAAACAAATCTCCCGCACTACAAGCATGGGAGTTTGTCTTTAATCCTTGGACTTCAGCATCTGCCAAAGCTGGAGGTAATTGTTGCACACTGTCAACTGTCGCTAGTAATTCCCGCAATTTCATATTGTGAACCTCAGCACACACTTTGCTTGCGCTTATTCTGCATTATTTTTTTCAATCTTGGCTAAATACTTATACAACATTTGCTCCAATTGCTGGACACTAGCACGGGGAGAAGGACGGGGTAAAGCTTGTGCTTTCTCGTCTTCAGGCTGTATTAGATGCAGAACCGGAATCTCATACTGATAGGCATTAAACCAATCTTCACGGGTAGTAATGTCACGAATCTCTAACTCAAATTGCAGATTTTGGATCTGTTCTAGCTTTTCTTGCAAGCCTTCACACAAATGACAACCGGGTTTACTGTATAAAATTAATCGCATTTACCTAAAATAATCGCGCCTATGGCATCTTTCATGATAGGTGCAAAATAGAGTTATGGATTAGAGTAGGCGATCGCTTAGTGAGGTACAAGAACCCCACCCCCAACCCCCTCCCCGCAAGCGAGGAGGGGGCTATGATATACCTCATGTGATTAGGAAACGCTATATGACTCGACTCAAAACGGAAATCACAACCCAACAATTCCTCGAATTACCAGAGGGGGATATTACTTACGAATTAGTTAATGGCGAAGCTAAAGCCAAAATATTACCAAAAAGATATCATTCTAGGCTAACAGGCGCAATTATTACCCTCTTAACGCCGTGGGCGCAAAGTCGCGGTGAGATTGGTATCGAGTGGGCGGTCACTCTCAAACGCAAAGGAAAAGACTGGATTCCTGTTCCTGACTTACTTTATGTTTCCTTCTCACGTCTCCCAAATGATGTCATTGAGGATGCACCCTGTCCCATACCACCAGACTTAGTGATTGAAATTATCTCTCCCGGTCAAAGTTTTGGAGAAATGAGTGCCAAAGCCACAGACTACCTAGATGCAGGCGTGATGAGAGTTTGGGTGTTAGATACCAAAGCCAAAACTGTAACCGTGTTCTATCCCGATGCCAGACCACAAACAAAAATCGGTGAAGATAGTCTAGCAGATGAACTATTAACAGACTTACAACTCACACCCCAACAAATTTTTCAACAAGCAGGAATACCTTAAATATTTGGTGCGATGGCGTAACTGCCCAGCGTAGCTGATCGCCTATCAAAAACCACAAAATCTAGAAAATACTTCGCGTTACTCCGCGATAACTTAGCGTACCTCTGCGTTGCAAATTCTTCTTATCAAAATACTAAAAAATGTTACTAGAGCTTGCAATTACACAGTGTGTATTAATTTTTGAGCGATAATAGAAGTATAAACCAGTCAAAAAACCAATACCTCAATCAAACTCTAAAATCTAGAGCCACACCAGGAGGTTTATTATGACACACGATTTTCCTTTATTTGACCCTACCACTTATCTGATTGTCAAAATCAGCCTGTTAATTATCTTATTGCTAGTATTTTTAGCAATTTCTGCTGCTCCCGTTGTTTAGAGATTAGCTAATTCATATCTCACATTGCTTAATTGTGGCAGTCTCCTAGATATTTGGAGATGAGATGATGCTGAGTTTCAATAATCTCGCACAACCACTTGTGATGTTTGCAGCTTTGTTAATAAATTTCAATTTTAATCAGTCATTTCAAAAACAAAATACAAATTTGTGGGTTGCAGTTCCCAAAGTTAACATTGCCAATTTAGCAGATGGTAATTATCAATTTTGCAGTCAACCTGATCCACAAGACTGGCGGGTTGGTGTGGGTGTTTGTGCCAATTTTAAAAAAACTGTAAATCAATTTGATGGGTATTATGGCTATCCCCACTCCGATAACTTTATCTGTATTAGAGGTGATATGAAAAGCAATCTAATTACAGGTGAAGCTTTAGCTATATTGTGGAGTGGTCATCAACAGAATAATTTACCCAAATCTGCATTTAAATGGGATGTTGAAGGGCGATTGACACTAAGTCAAGGTAATTTGATGAGTAATGCTAATCATCATGAGGATGCTGTGCAGAGGATTATTTATCACCAAGCTTTGCTGAATCTTGAGGGGTTTTATCAATACAACCACCCTCGTATGACACCGCCATCTCAACTGTGTCAGTGGAATTGAAAACAATCAATTAACTAGCGTGTTCCCAATCGCTTAATAGTTCCGGTTCTTGTGTAATTTTTTTAGGTTTGCGTAATGGCACTTTAGGTGAACCAATATCCATACTAGGAAAAGACTGCTGTCGTTTTTTAGCAGATTTTTTATCGGGTTTAGTAGTAATTGTCTGTGTAAGTGTCATGATTAATAAAGTCTTAATGAAGAACTGCGCCTACAGTTTATAGCAACAATTTTCAAATGGCAAATTCCTGATGAAGGATATGAAAAATTTCCGCGATCGCACGGGTATAGAGCTAACATATCCTTCCTGTCTCTAAAAGTAGCTTTTCTCTATTATTCTCAGCTTTTGAAAGATTATCCGGTCAATGCAAATATTTACTATTGTAGGGAATTACACCTTAATATCTCACTATTGATAGAATTTGTTTTGTCGTTACTACTCATGCAACAGCAATCATAATTATCAATGTCATCCGTCCCTCAGACACTAGTGATTGATGGACTTGAGTAATTTCTGGCGTTGCTTCCATAGCGATCGCGCAACCCAATACATTCAATTAATTCGCAACTCGCGTTGTAACAGGGATTTAGACCCTCCAGCCTCCCTTGTATCGCCTCTTCCCCCAGCTTTTTCCAGTCAGGGTGTGCCAGGGTTTTATAGGACTTACGCAGTGATACGAAGAATCAAGGGTTTGGGCGAGGGTATAGGGGTATAGGGGTGTGGGGGTGTAGGTGTTCAAAACCCTTACACCCCTACACCCTCATACCCTTACACCCCTTCTTCACAAATAACCTCTGTGCGTAAGTCCTGTTTTAGTCTGACGCATTTCTGTTATCACTGCAATGGTAAAATTTTTCATATCAAACTGATAGGAAAATAGCGTGTCAATCACAGAGAATAAAATAACAGTAGATTCTTTAGAATGGTTTTATCGGGAAGCTGCACCAATTGGACAAACTGACTTATTACCTGTAGTGTTACTACATGGAATCCCATCACAAAGTTACAGTTGGCGTAATATTATGCCAGGTTTAGCCAGTCAAGGAACAAGAGCGATCGCACCAGATTGGATTGGTTCTGGCTTCTCGGCAAAACCCGAAAAATATGAGTTTCGTTACACTCATGATGCTTATATCAAAGCATTATCAGCTTTTATTGAAGCTTTAGAACTAGAACGATTTTCCTTAGTTGTGCAAGGCTTCTTAGGCTCTGTAGGTCTACAATATGCTTTAAGAAATCCCGAAAAAATTGCCAATATTGCTATTTTAAATACACCCATTTCTTTGGATGCTAAATTACCTTGGAAACTTCAACAAATGGGTTGGCCGTTTGTGGGTGATATGATGACTCAAGACCCTCTATTAGTTGACCGCACTTTAGAAGGTGGTAGTCGTTATCGCATCGAAGACAAAGATTTAGATGTATATCGTAAACCATATTTGAAAACTTCCGCCGTCGGACGTGCGCTGTTAACTACGATTCGTAATCTGGAACTACCAGCCGCTATGACAGAAATTACATCAGGCTTTCAACAATGGCAACAACCAATTTTAATTCAATGGGGAATGATTGACCCTTGGTTGCCTATAGATTTAGCAGAAAGTTTTGCCAAGTCCGTACCGGATGCGGAAGTGATCAAACTCAACAACGTCGGTCACTATCCCCAAGAACACTATCACACTACGATTCTAGAAGACCTATTACCCTTTGTGCGTCGGAGTAAGTAGTGAGTAGTGAGTAATGAGTAATGAGTAATGAGTAATGAGTAATGAGTAGTGAGTAGTGAGTAATGAGTAGTGAGTAATGAGTAGTGAGTAATGAGTAATGAGTAATGAGTAATGAGTGGGTATTGTATTTTTCTCCCCCTGCTCCCCCTGCTCCCCCTGCTTTCATTACCACTGTCCCCTGTCACCTATCCCCTGTCCCCTCCTTCTCCGGTACGGGATCATAACCACCGGGATGGAAGGGATGACAACGCAAAATCCGCCTGGTAGCCATCCAGCCACCGCGAAATATGCCAAATCTTTCTATGGCTTCGATAGCATACATGGAACAAGTCGGTTGAAAGCGACAGGTTGGTAGGAATAGGGGAGAGATAAATATTCTGTAGCCTTGAATTAACCAAATAAATAATTGCTTCATTACCGTGACCCAAATCTTATAAATTGGTAACAAGGATAAAACGTTTTCTATCTTGTAGCATCTTTGTTAACTCAATTTCCTGATTTCATCTTAACCCCACCTCTATGGCTGCAAATTACCATTGTTGCAGCTTGGGTATTTTTTATTCTAGCGATCGCGGGATTAGTAAGTCGTTTTGCTACTAGCGATCCAGAAATCATCCGTAAAATAGTTCATATTGGTGCTGGTCATGTTATTCTAATCGCTTGGTGGCTAAATATTCCTGCCAGCATAGGTATTGGGGCTTCAATTTTAGCTAGTATTGTCACTCTGCTATCTTACATTTTCCCTATTCTCCCCGGTATCAATAGTGTAGGAAGGCAAAGCCTAGGCACATTTTTTTACGCTGCTAGTGTGGGAATTTTAGTAGGTTGCTTCTGGTATGTACAACAACCCCAGTATGCCGCGATTGGGATGATGATTATGTGCTGGGGTGATGGACTCGCCGCTTTAGTTGGTCAACGCTTTGGTAAACACAAGTATAAACTTTTGGGAGCGCAAAAAAGCTGGGAAGGCTCTTTAACTATGGCTTTGCTTAGTTATTTGGTCTGTAGTTTAATTTTACTAGGCGTATTCGGCAATATTTGGCAAACTTGGGTAGTGTCACTGGTAGTTGCATTCGTCGCCACTAGTTTAGAAGCTTTTTCATTTTTAGGTATTGACAATTTGACCGTTCCTTTAGGTAGTGCAGCGTTGGCATTTATTTTAATGCAGCTATGGGTAGTTTAGAAGAGCAGGGGAAGCAGGGGGAGCAGGGGGAGAAAAATACAATCCCCAGTCCCCAGTCCCCAGTCCCCAATCCCCAATCCCCAGTCCCCAGTCCCCAATCCCCAATCCCCAGTCCCCAGTCCCCAGTCCCCAATCCCCAGTCCCCATGACGAAAATTTGCTTTAGAGGCTGAAGTGCTTGCGGCACAAAGATTAGCAGACTTTATTAATAAAGTAACTCTGTTGAGGCGTGTTTAGAATGAATATAGTTAGCAGCTGATTCTACACACAGAGCTACAGAGGAACGCAATGCTAATTTTTGAGGAACACTTTCAAGATAATCGTTGTAGTTGGGTGACACGAGATAGCTCAGAGTGCAGCCTTTACATGGAAGTGGGTCACTATGTATTTGACCACAAACGTGAAGGTGATGCTTATTGGCTATCGTGGAACTCGGCGGAGTTTTTTTATGACAGGACTGATTTTCATATTCATATGGTCTTAGAAAAAGCTGCTGGTGTAGATGATCATGGATATGGTTTCATTTGGGGACTGTTAGACGATCGCAATTTTTTTGAGTTTGTGATTTCTGGTAATGCTTGTTATCGCATTGCTGAGGTCAAAAATGGTAGTTTTGTCAATTATACAGATTGGAAACGGTGCGATCGCATTCAACGTGGTCATGCTGTAAATTTACTAGAGATTTGCCGTGTGGGGAACTTCGTTGAGTTCTACATCAACAGTACCCTTGTAGACAAATTCCCCGCCGAAAAGTTAATGGATGTCCCAGGGCGAAATTTTGGTTTTGTGATTCACGACAAAATTAAAATGAAAGTTCACAGCCTGATGGTGAGTGCGCCGGATACAGAAAAAGACCTTAGTGAAGTGAATCTAGAGGTTTATGATTCTAGATATGAAACCAAAGCTACTTTTGTGGAGCATGAACCACCTGATGATGATAGTTTAGAGCTAGTATTTGCAGACTTAAAAGCACTAGTTGGACATGAACGCACCAAGCATCAACTTTTCTCTCTAGCCAATTACCTCAAAGTCCAAACCGAACGACAAAAGCGAGGGCTGAAAACTGTAGATATTTCACTACACTTAATGTTATATGGCCCACCAGGGACAGGTAAAACCACTATTGCCCGTTTAGTAGGAAGATTATATAAACAATTGGGATTTCTGGAACGGGGACACGTTGTAGAAACCGATCGCGCCGGGATTGTCAGTGGGTATATTGGCCAAACTGCTCTCAGGGTGGAAAATGCTGTCCAGCAAGCCCTAGACGGTGTATTATTCATAGATGAAGCCCACGCCCTTGCACCTGAAGATAGCCCTAATGATTATGGCAAGGAAGCATTGCAGATATTAATTAAACGCATGGAAGATCACCGCGATCGCTTGGCGGTAGTTATCGCCGGCTACACTGAGGAAATGGATCGTTTACTAGAATCTAATCCAGGCTTTAAATCCCGTCTGCACCGTTTATTTTACCTCGATCACTACACTCCCCAAGAATTATTATTAATTTTCAAGAAATTCTGTCACGATAACGGCTACACCCTCGACCCCTCGGCAAATATTATCTTACAAGCTACTTTTGAATTAGCATATGTCAACCGAGACAAGAATTTTGGTAATGGACGTTTCGCCCGTGCTTTATTTGAAAGGAGTATTGAACAACAAGCTAATAGAATTGTCCATGATCTTCACAAGCTAGATAATTCTCAGCTAACTCTAATTACCGCAGAAGATTTATCCGTAAATCTCTAAATTCCAGATAAAAAATTAGAACTTCCGCAACGCCGCATATTTTTTATGTAGGGGAGGCAAAAAGCGGTGTGGATTTTCCTCCCGCTTTATTGCCGTTGTGTGACGCTGCAAAAGTATTTGAACGTAGTAATGAGACTTATAGCGTCACGCACCAATTAATTGTGACACTTGCGATAGTAATTCTAAAATTCCCGTCTATTGCGTTAAAATTGGTAAAGATGTTAAATTTCAAGATTTCTTTGTTTCCAGTAATTCAGTTTGCGCTTACCATGAGCTATTGCTATAACCCAAATCACTTCTTCAAGCTCCGTATAAAAAATTAGGTAGGGAAAACGTTGAATAGCATAGCGGCGTATTCCTGCAATTTTGTATGGAGTTCCTAAATTCGGGTTTTGCTGAATTTTGAGAATAACTTTTTCTACTTGAGATAGCAAATCTAGTCCCAAGCCTACTTTCTGCGTTTCATAGTAAGCTATTGCAGCATCAAGCTCTTTTCGAGCTTCGGTATGGATAACAATAAACTTCACGAATACTTTTCTCGTAACTCTTCAAAAACTTGATATATTGGCTCTCCAATAACTGTGTTGGAATTAATATCTTCCAACCTTTTGCTTAATTCCGTATCCCCAACAGTTTCTAGATCATCATCTAGATCATCATCTAGAGAATGAATTAAAAAGTAGGCAATTTCAGCACGTTCTTTTGCAGAAAGCTGAGAAAGTTCTAGTTTAAGTTTTTCGGCAGTTTCACTCATGCTTTGAAGTCTTCCCAACAATTCTCATTATAGGCTTAACTATCCGAGCATCACTGATTTAGGAAACTCTCAAAAATAAATTATTCCGTTTCAAGTTGTTGAGTGTTAACTGTAAAGAATGGTGACAGTGTTCCACCAACTTCCTCAACCTAAAAACAATTTATACGCCGGATTTTGGCTTTCATCCCAATAGCCGTAACCGAGGCTATCAAGAAATGCCTGCCATTCTGCCATTTCTTGGGGAGGTACTTGCATTCCTACAACAATCCGTCCGTAGTCTGAGCCATTATTGCGGTAGTGGAACATACTAATATTCCAGTTAGGACTCATGGAAGCGACAAATTTCATCAATGCGCCGGGACGTTCAGGAAACTCAAACCGATAGAGTAGTTCATTGTGGGCTAAGGGAGAATGTCCCCCAACCATGTGCCTTAAATGCAGTTTTGTCAGTTCATCATCAGTTAAATCGATAATGGGAAAACCACAATCTTCAAAGGTTTCTACCATCTTGATTCTATCGGCACGGTTTTGGATTTGCATCCCGACAAAAATATGGGCAATTTTCTCGTCAGCAATGCGATAGTTAAACTCTGTTAGGTTGCGTCTACCAATACATTCGCAAAACTTATGTAGACTTCCTGGTGCTTCGGGAATGGTAACTGCAAAGATGGCTTCGCGGCGTTCGCCAAATTCGGCGCGTTCGGCGACAAAACGCAACCGATCAAAGTTCATATTAGCACCGCAGGCGACGGCTATTAAAGTTTGTCCTTGAATTTGCTCCCGTTCGACATAGGCTTTTGCACCGGCGATCGCTAATGCCCCGGCAGGTTCTAAAATAGAGCGGGTATCTTCAAACACATCTTTAATTGCGGCACAGGTGGCATCTGTATCCACCAAAATGATTTCATCTACGTATTCTTGACACAGCCTAAAGGTTTCTTCCCCTACTTCCCGCACTGCTACCCCATCAGCAAATAAACCCACCTGAGACAACTGCACCCGTTTACCTGCTTTTAATGATTGGTGCATAGCATCAGCATCTACCGGTTCTACGCCAATAATTTTGATTTCGGGACGGAGACGTTTCACATAGGCTGCAATGCCAGAAATCAAGCCACCGCCACCAATCGCCACAAATATGGCATGAATGGGCTGTTGGTATTGCCTGAGAATTTCCATGCCAATAGTTCCCTGTCCAGCTATCACATGAGGATCATCAAAAGGATGAATAAAAGTTAAACCCTTTTCAGCCTCCAGTTGTCGAGCAAAGGCGTAAGCATCATCATAGGTATCCCCATACAATACCACCTCTCCACCCCGCGCCTTGACTGCATCAATCTTTACCTGGGGTGTAGTCACAGGCATGACGATAACAGCTTTCGTTCCTAAGCGACTTGCACCTAAAGCCACACCTTGGGCATGATTACCCGCAGAGGCAGCAATTACGCCCTGTGCTAGTAAATCCGGCGTGAGGTTAGCCATTTTGTTGTAAGCACCGCGTAGCTTAAAGGAAAATACAGACTGCATATCTTCCCGTTTCAACAAGAGTTGATTATTCAGTCTGGCAGAAAGATTCGGGGCATACTCCAGAGGAGATTCCTGAGCAACATCGTATACACGAGCAGTCAGAATTTGTACTAGGTAGTCGCAAAACATGGGGCAGATGGGATAAGCAAGAGGTAGATAAAGATTAATTCTACGGTAAGTTTGTCTCCATACTTTGGTAGTTATTAGCGATCGCTACTAATTCAATTATTTAGTCTGAAAAATATTTTGCACCATTTTTTTATCTGTACTGGCTGCTGCTTGATCTAACTCCGCAATTTCACCAGCATCTAATTGCCAACCCAAAGCCCCTATATTATTCTGCGCCTGGGTGACAGATTTTGCTCCAGGTATAGGCATAGTTCCCTTACAAATACACCAGTTAATAGCGACTTGGGACATGGTTTTATTTCTAGATTCTGCCACAGCTCGTAAACAGGCTAAGAGCGATCGCGCTCCGGGCAATAATTGTCTAAATAATAAACCTCTGATACCTTGAGGATAAGAGCTATTTTCAGAATATTTCCCTGTTAATATCCCCAAACCTAAAGGACTGTAAGCGATTAGTTGTATACCCAATTCATCACACACTTGTTTTAGTCCCAATTCGGTGACGGGATATGTAGATAACAGCGAGTATTGCACTTGCAGAGTTTTAATTGGTATTCCCCGCGCTGCAAACTTTTTATGTACACGTTGCAGGCGTTTAGTACCGTAATTAGATAATCCCACACCCTTGACTAAACCTTGCTCGTACAAATCAGCTAAACCATCCAAAAGTCCCTCCTCTTGCCAAGGCGCATAATTTGCTGTTGACCAGTGCATCTGAACTAAATCAACATTTCTACCCAAACGTTGTGCTGAAGCTTTACAAGCTTTAATCATTGACTGGCGTGTCCATCGCCAAGGGTATGCAGCCAACTTGGTAGCAATGCAGATATGGTCTTGGTTTATGCCTTGATATGAGCGAGAAAATTGTCCTAATAGTAATTCACTACGTCCTTGTAAGCGTCCAGTGCCGTAAGAATCGCCTGTATCAAATAGAGTTACACCATTACTTACACACAGGTTAAATACTGCTTGCAATTGGTCGTCCATACTTTCAGTGTATCCCCAAAGCAATTGGTTGCCCCATGCCCAAGTTCCGCAACCCATCTGTGGTAAAGATATTTCTTCTTGCATATATATTTATCCTAAAAATTCAGTGTTTATTTAATTACAATACTAGTAAGTTGGTAGTGAGGACTTTAGTCCTCAATCTAAGGACTAAAGTCCTCACTACCAACCTGAAAAATTTACTAAGCTAGGGTCATGTCATCTAAAAAAGTACAGCGTTAGTATGTCAGTAACCCAGCCCTAAAGGGACTGGGCTTGTAAGAGTAATCAAGCAAGCCGTACTGACCAGACCACTTGGTTAAACGAGTAGCCGTTATTTGAGTTACGACACCCTGGAATGCGTAGCTAGTTCCCTGCTCTGTCGCTTGTGATTAAACAGTTCTAAGGTCACTGGAACAGTATTGCAAGCCTAACAAGCTCTTATAACTGGTCGTTCGCGCAGCGTCTCCCCTTGGGAGAAGCTAACATTACCCCAGAAATGGGAGGCTCTTTAGAGCAAAACATTATGCGTACAGAGTTGGAAAATTTGAAACGGTAATTGTCCCGTTGAAAGTACATCACAAAAGTACACCTAATTTCCCAACTCCAAGGCGGTAATGAACAAAATATCCAATGCGGTTAAAACCGCTCGTACCGCTTCCCTCTCAGGGCTAAAGCCTCTGAGTTTCCCTCTTACCGCGTATTCTTATGACTACTGATATCAATTTGCCGGGAAATATCTTAAACAGCCTGAAAAACGAGCAACTACAAGCAGAAGAAGGGATATTCCAATGGACAAAGCAGTGGTATCCAATAGCGGTTGTGGAATTTTTAGATCCTTCTCGTCCCCATGCGATGCAGTTGTTAGGTAAGGATATTGTGTTATGGCGGGATGGTACGGGAAAATGGCGTTGCTTTGAAGATTTTTGTCCCCATCGACTCGCCCCGCTTTCCCAAGGACGGGTAGAATCTGATGGCACACTTTTATGTGCTTACCATGCTTGGCGGTTTGATGCTGAAGGTAAATGTGTCAACATTCCCCAGTCTGTAGATAAACAAACCGCCGCGAAAAACTGTGAAAACCCCAAATCCTGTGCTGTTGTCTATCCTACCCAAGAGAATCAAGGCTTATTGTGGGTGTGGGGGGAAACAGGGGAGGAAGCCCAAAAAGAAAGCCAATTGCGGACACCGCGCCTTGTTCCTGAATTAGAAGAGAACTCAGAACAAGTAGTGAAGTTTTTTTGGAACTTCCGGGATTTGCCCTATGGATGGGATTATTTCATGGAAAACGTTGCCGATCCTGCCCATGTACCAGTTTCTCATCATGGGATTGTAGGCGATCGCTACAAAGATGCTAAATATTATGACATGATTCCCACCCGCAAGATATCTACCCAGGATGGCTTTGCGTTTGAAATTCAACCCACAACGGGCAACATTGAGCAAGCAATTCACGACTTCCAGCCACCTTGTCACATGAGAATTTCCTCAACCCCGAAAGATGGCGGTAAATTCATTTTGGCGTTGTATGCTACTCCCACCCGTCCCGGATGGTGTCGCCACATTGGCTGTCAGGTGTTCGTTAAAAATTCCCAAGGTAAGACACCCCAAGGCTTATCAATTTTTGGTCTACCCTTACCCACTTGGTTAGGTCATGTGTTAGCGTCCTTGTTCCTGCACCAAGATATGGTATTTCTGCATTATCAAGAAAAAACTATTGCCCAGAGAAAACAGGGTAAATGGCTTGATGCTGTCTTTACACCTAATCCGCAAGACAAGATGGTGATTACATTTCGCCAATGGCTAGACCAACGTGCTGGCGGTGGTATCCCTTGGGCGGAAGGCTACAGCCATGATTTACCTTGGACAGAAACCGACCATCAAAAGCTATTTGATGTCTGGACAACCCACACTCAAAACTGTACAGTGTGCCAAAATGCCCTGGCTAATATCAATCGCCTCAAAGTTTCAGCCTATGTATTGGCGGCTGTATGTTTCTTGTTAGGAATTATTTTAGATGCACGCATGGTAGCGACACAAGCAGCATTAGAAAAATCTCTCACATTTCTGCCGCCGACACAATTTTGGTTAGCATTAGGAAGCGGAATTTTATTAGCAATAATTGGCTACTTGTTACAGAAATTCAGCCGACTATTTTATGTCTATGAATTTCAACACTTTCGCAATCCATAATTCAAAAAACCCCACTTGTAGAAAGGAGAGAGGCTTTAACTTTTCCCCCTTCCCTACTAGGGAAGGGGGTTAGGGGGTTAGGTTTCGCATTAGCTTTTCCACATAACGTAAAAAGTCAGAACTTGCTTCCGCGTAGCAGCATTACGAATTACGAATTAGCTAACTCTTTCATCACTTGCTCAACATTACGCCCATAAATTTGTTGACTATATTGCTGCCAATTATGTTCTGAAGAATGGGGATGACGGGTTAAAGTTGCTTCCTGAACATACGCCATCCACGGACGACGTAACTGTTCATATTTCTGGAAAGCTTCTGTTATAGCTTGTCTATTATTCCAGTTATTTTCTGCGGCAATTTGAGCAATTAATGCTACCACAGCTAAAGCATCTTCTAAACCTTGATTAGCACCTTGAGCCATAAATGGCGGCATCCCATGCGCCGCATCACCAACTAAAACCACCCTCCCTGCATTCCAAGTTGGTTGAATTGGTGTGGTGTCAGAATCAGCAATAATTGCCCGATGAATATAATAAGGACGCTGTTCTATATTTTCTGGAGGCGATAAACGGACTAATTGCTTGAGGACATCGGGAAATCCAGCTTGCTCAAAGACTTTTACAGCTAAATTAATTAAAGAACTGCCAGACTTACCTTGTAAAGCTGCCAAAGGTGAAGCGAAATGGATGAGATAGCCAAATTGATTAGTAATGCGACTGCGGAATAACATCATCCTTGTGTCTTCCATCTCACCAACCGCTTTTCTCGATACCTCATCATGACAAATAGTAGTAACCCGTGAATTTTGCAAAAATGTAGCTTCGATTTCTGCTTCCACTTCTGCGGGAATATCAGCAACTTCTCGACAAGATATAGCAGCAAACCCAGAATATTCTGGTTTGGCATAATCTTGATAAAAGCTATCTTTGTAAAGCACTCGGCGAATTGTAGAATTAATTCCGTCGGCGGCTACAATTAGCCTGGCTCGAAATGATTTATTAGTAACTGATGCGGGGGAATTAGTATCTAGATTTTCGGTTTTGTTGTCATTCCAATGAGCATAGGGATTGGCTTCTACTGTAGTATCAGAAACACAATCTATCCGCACACAATCATTTTCTGGTTCATCTACAACATTAATACAACGGTGATTCGCTCTGACAATTTCTTGGGGTAATTGTTGTCTTAAAGTTGTCTGCAAATCATACCAAGCAAGTGAAACTCGCCCTTCGCCATATTCTTGAAACCAATTATCAAAACTTACAGACATTGAGCGCATTATCTGCCCTTGCAAATTCCTGAAAGCCCATGTAGGTGAAGATTTGGGAGTATTTTGTTTTTGATTAGATGGTTGAGAATTAGATAAACCAAGGGCGGCGTTTTTAACTGCTTCGTAAGCATGAGGATCTAAATATCTCAGAGACTTTAAGCCATTGGGAAGCAGATCCAACACTTGACCAACTGGACGAAAAGCACGAGTTTGATCTAATACCAAAATATTTTCAATTCCCCGCTTGCGTAAACCGATCGCAGTTGCCAATCCAATCGGCCCAGCTCCAACTATCACAACATCGTAGATATCAGCTAACATAACTTCAAATTAAATATTCCACTCTGTCAGCATAGATTGAGATGTATGGAATTGATATCGGCCTTAATTAAGAATTTTGTTCGCGGTGTTATGAGCCGGTATAGCATGATAATTCAATGGTCTGAACCTATAACGCTTGACGTTGCTTGATATAGCGGTTCTCAGAAGAACCCCACCCCCCCTCCCCGCAAGCAAGGAGGGGGCTATTATACACATTATATAATTAGGAAACGCTATAGTTGGATCGCACTTTTTACTCAAACATCCATGTTCAGAGGTGGAATTATGGAGTTATGAGGGTGAGTGAGCGTGCTTTTTACTAAAATCTTGATATTGCAAAGTTTAAATGCGGCTCATGCAACTGTTTATACACGCTACATTATTATTTAAATTGATTTTACTGGTGCGATCGCTCCATTCCTATGACTAACGAAGAACTGCTGCGAATTATTGAACAAGCTGCTAAAGACCAAGCTACGGAACTAGACCTTTCTAGCAAAAAATTAACAAGCCTACCACCAGAAATTGGGAAACTTAGCAATCTGCGATCGCTCCACCTCAGCAGTAATCAACTGAGCAGTCTGCCACCGGAAATTGTCCAACTGGTCAACCTGCAAAAGCTCGACCTCTGGAGTAATCAACTGAGCAGTCTGCCACCGGAAATTGTCCAACTGGTCAACCTGCAAAAGCTCGACCTCTGGAGTAATCAACTGAGCAGTCTGCCACCGGAAATTGTCCAACTGATCAACCTGCAAAAGCTCTACCTCGGTAGTAATCAACTGAGTAGTCTGCCACCGGAAATTGGACAACTGGTCAACCTGCAATCGCTCAACCTCAACAGTAACCAACTGAGCAGTCTACCACCGGAAATTGGACAACTGGTCAACCTGCAATCGCTCGACCTCCACAGTAATCAACTGAGCAGTCTGCCACCGGAAATTGGACAACTGGTCAACCTGCAATCGCTCGACCTCCAAGATAATCCACTTGATTCACCTCCACCAGAAATAATCAAGGAGGGTCTAAGAGCAATTATGAACT
The DNA here is from genome assembly GCF_022063185.1 of Nostoc sp. UHCC 0870. Lineage (NCBI taxonomy): Bacteria > Bacillati > Cyanobacteriota > Cyanophyceae > Nostocales > Nostocaceae > Nostoc > Nostoc sp. UHCC 0870. Next base: position 4,664,699 of record NZ_CP091913.1, read on the forward strand.
TTTTCAGGCAACAGTTAGAACAAGAAACTGATCGCCTCTACGAAGCTAAATTACTTATAGTAGGAGAAGGTGGTGCAGGAAAAACTACCCTAGCTAGAAAAATTCAAGATAATAACTATGAACTAAAACAAGATGAAAAATCTACCGAGGGAATTGATATAGTTAAATGGAAATTTCTTCTAGAAAATGATAGAGAGTTCCAGATTAATATATGGGATTTTGGAGGGCAAGAAATTTACCATGCTACTCACCAATTTTTTCTCACTAAACGTTCACTTTATGTTTTAGTTGCAGATACTCGTAAAGAAGATACTGATTTTGACTATTGGTTGAATGTGGTAGAACTACTAAGCGATAACAGCCCTGTAATTGTGATAAAAAATGAAAAAGACGAGCGTAAGCCAGGAATAAACGAGCGAGGTTTACGGGCTAATTTTACCAATTTGAAAGAAACACTCTCTACTAACTTTGCTACAAATCGTGGTTTACCAGAAATCTTAAATAAAATCAAACACTATATTAGTAACCTGCCCCATATAGGCACAGAACTTCCTAAAAATTGGGTTGAAGTCCGAAAGGTTTTAGAAAGTGATAAACGTCAGTATATTACTTTAGAAGAATATTTGAATATTTGCCAAAAATATGGATTTACTGAACGAAAAGATAAACTACAACTAAGCGGTTATCTACATGATTTAGGTGTATATCTTCATTTTCAGGATGATGATTTACTAGTAAAAACCATAATTCTTAAACCTACTTGGGGTACAGATGCAGTCTACAAAGTATTAGATAACAGACAAGTTATTCAAAACTTAGGCAAATTTACCCGCAATGATTTAAACGATATTTGGAGTGAAAACAAATATGCTGATATGCGTCCAGAGCTATTACGTTTAATGATGAAGTTTAAGCTATGCTATGAAATTCCTAGTTGTCCTAATAATTATATTACTCCTCAATTACTCTCGGCAAATCAACCTGAATACAACTTGAATGAGTCTAATAATCATAATCTTATTCTGCGTTACAGGTATGACTTTATGCCCAAAGGTATGTTAAGTCGCTTTATTGTGGAAACACATAATTATATTGAACAGCAAACACTTGTTTGGAAAACTGGTGTTGTTCTCAATAAAGACAAAACACGCGCTGAAGTAATTGAACACTATCACCAACGTGAAATTAAAATTCGTGTCGTCGGAAGTCGGAAAAAAGAATTACTAGCGATAATTATCCATGAATTGGAAAAAATTCATAAATCTTATGAACGGCTAAAATATCGTCAACTTATTCCTTGTAATTGTGAAAAATGCCAAACTAGCCAAAATCCTTATGTGTATGAATATGAAAAACTTCAAAAATTTAAGGATAGAAAGCAATACAGTATTATGTGCTATGAAAGCGGAGTGAATGTAGATATTATAAGATTGATTGATGATGTTTTAATCGAAAATGTAAACCCGATTCTAGAACCAGTCATGAGAAATCAAGTTTTTATCAGCTATAGCCATTCAGATAAAGATTGGCTAACTCAACTGCAAACCCACCTAAAGCCAATGATTCGCAACCAAAAATTAGTCGTGTGGGATGATACGAAAATTGAACCTGGAACTGAGTGGTATAAAGAAATTGAAGATGCTTTGGCAGCAGCAAAAGTAGCAGTTTTAATGGTAAGTCCTAACTTTTTAGCATCAGATTTTATTGCTGATAATGAGTTACCCCCATTGTTAAATGCTGCCCAAGCTGAAGGATTGAAAATTATTTGGATACCTATAAGTTTTAGCGCATACGAAGAAACAGAAATTGCTAAATACCAAGCAGCACACGAACCCAAACATCCTTTAAAAAGCCTCACTGAAGCAGAACAGGATGCAGCATTAGTGCAAATCTGCAAAAAGATTAAAACGGCGTTTCAGTCTGCAAATAAATAGTTGCTTGGGTGTGGGGATGCTGAAAGCGGAGTTCTCTGGCGTGCAAGTGTAAACGAGTCGCCCCAGCATTGCAACCATACAGGCGATCGCCTAAAATCAAAAGCATGAACCCAATTGATATATTAAGTTTATAAGTAGGTAGAAGCAAAATAAATATATGCCAGTTGTTGCAGCTAAATCTTATGTAGAGTATCGAAACGATGCTTATTGGGTCGAAGGAACTCGAATTTCCCTGGATTCTGTTGTTTACGCCTTCCGGGGTGGATTATCACCTGAAAGCATTGTTCAATCTTTTCCATTACTAACATTAGAACAAGTTTATGGCGCGTAGGCGTAGCCCGTCGTAGACATCGCATTCTATCTAGCTAATAGACATCTCCAAAATAGTATTATTCTGTGATAAAAGAACATTAAAGCGTTATTTTGACACAGAAGCATGAGCAATATACTGAATTACATTGAAGAGAATCCTAAACAAACCCAAAGGTTAATAGGTCTGGAATATGAACAGTTACAACAATTAATCATAAATGGGGAAAGATTATATCATGAAAAAAAAGCTTTACTGGAATCTAAGAAAGTGAGAATTATTGCTGGTGGAGGAGGTCGGAAACCAAAATTATCTATTTCTGAACAAATCATTTTAACTTTAGTGTATCTCCGACATCTGACAACCTTTCAACTTCTAGGTATTCAGTTTGAAGTAAGTGAGTCTACAGCCAACGATACGTTTAACTATTGGTTGCCTAACTTGCGAGAATTACTGCCATCAAGTTTGCTTGAACAAGTAAAAAAAAACGCTTCTGACTATGAAGTAGTAAAAGAAATGCTCACAGAATATGAATTAATAGTAGATAGCTATGAACAAGTCAGAGAAAGACCTAGAGACAATGATGAACAAAAGAAATATTTTTCAGGTAAGAAGAGTAATCATACATTTAAAACTCAAATGATTATTTTACCTGATGCTAGTGATATCGTTGATGTTGTGGCAGGTGAACCTGGTCCAAAAAGCGATATAACTTTGTTCCGAGAATATCGTTCAGAGTTTGATGCCAAACAAAGATTTAAAGGAGATAAGGCATATCTTGGAGAAGATTTAATTACAACTCCAATTAAGAAACCAAGAAATCAAGAACTAACAACTGAACAGAAAGAACAGAACAAAATATTTTCATCTAAACGAATCTTTGTTGAACATCGAATACGGTCAGTCAAAATCTTTCGAGTTGTCCAAGAGAGATTTAGGTTAAATACCCGCAAATATAAGCAAGTAATTTTGACGATTTGTGGGCTAGTAAGGTTACGGATTCGAGGGCTAATATTACCATTAGAAATATCAGCTATATCATCAGGTTAAAATTATCGCATATAACTAGATATTTTTGCCTAATTATCAACAGCAAATATCTCAAAGTCTTATTTCATCGTACAGAATAGCTAATTTAAGATGATTGCATTTAGTGGCTACAGCCTAGCCAAACAAAGGCTTTGACTGTTTTCGGAGATGTCTAATCGTGTTGAGATAGATTCTTACCTAGCAGCAGAGGAAGCCGCTTTTGATGCTATGCCCCAACCCCTACAAACTACTGATCCTGCTTTGTACAATAAGCTGATGGCAGCTAAGTTAGCAAGTCAGAGAACTGTTGCTAATTTGGGCAGTATCGAGTGCAGAAGAGTGGGTTGATCGGATCGCAAAACTGCCCCTATGACGCTGCTTAAGAACTACAAAAAAATTAAAACGGCGTTTCAGTCTGCAAATGAATAGTTGCGTGCCTGTGGGGATGCTGAAAGCGGAGTTCTCTGGCGTGTAAGTGTAAGCGAGTGGCTTCAGCATTGCAACCATATAGGCGATCGCCTAAAATCACCACTCCCAATCCTACTAAAGCATGAACCCGCAACTGATGGGTGCGTCCTGTCAATGGTGCAAACTCAACGCGAGTATATTCTCTTTCCCTCGCCATCACCCGAAAGCGCGTGACGCTGGGTTTACCATGTTCCCAGTTAACTTGCTGATAAGGTCGATTTTGCGGATCTCCCCATAATGGTAATTCAATTAAACCTGTGTCTGTGGTGACAACACCCGCAAGTATGGCTTCATAAACCTTGTGGACTTGTCGCTGTTGGAATTGCTGGCTAAGTTGGCGATAGGTTTGGGAATCACGTGCTACTAAGAGAATCCCAGAGGTTTCTTGATCTAAGCGATGCACCGCCGCTAAATTATCGCCATCAGGTAACAAATTACGCAAGCGACTACTCACGCTGTCTTGAGTTTCCAGATAACGCCCTGGAACAGATAGCAGTCCCGCAGGTTTGTTGATAGCAATCAAATGTTCGTCTTCGTATACACAAGTTATCGAATCACTTTCTGTCCTCGAATTACCCCACCCTAACCCTCCCCTTGGAAAGGGGAGGGAACTAGATTTTCCGGTTTCCCCCCTTTCCAAGGGGGGATTAAGGGGGGTAAAACCTTGATCTAGAAAGAAAATCTGACTTGTGTATACACCGTAGCCCCTCCCCTTGTAGGGGCTTAAAACTCCCCCTTCCCTTGTAGGGAAGGGGGTAGGGGGGTTAGGTCTTAAACCTGCCAACAAAAACCCCATCAACGGCTGACAGCGTTCTGCACAAGCACCATAAAATTCCCCCTGGACTTTATCTTGATTAGATGTCCCATACCAAAATTCCGCCATTGCTAGGGGTTTGAGTCCGTGGGTGGCGGCGTAGTGGAGTAGCTTGGGGGCGCAACAGTCCCCTGTACCTGTGGGTAAACCATCGGGCATTAATTGCTGTAATGATAAAGATTGCCCTAAAAAATTCATCAGGGAGTAAGCGGCGTGCATTTGTGCTTGGAGTTGTCGAGATAGGGCTTTACGCTGTTGTTTGAGTGATTGAATGCGTGTATCTGCGATCGCGATCGCCTGTTTTAACGTTGCTAAAGTTACATCTCGTTGGTGTTTGAGTCGGCGGCGTTCAATTCCCTGCTGGCGGCTTTCTTCGTCTAATTCTTCCAACGCCAAACTTAAGACTTCACCTGTGGATGTGTCACCAAGTTGCTGGCGTTTTTGCTGTCGTTGCTGTTTGGAATTAGAATGGCGATCGCTCATTGCTTGCAACTGTTGGGCAAATTCCCGCGATAAGGTTTCATACTCTTGTCTGGCTGGTAATTGCTTCAGGGTAATGAGTTCTTGCTTAATTGCTTCTAACTCAGCCAAAGTTTTCGCTTCTTGTAAAGCTACTTGTTCTCTCCCAGGAATCGGTGCAACCCAGCCATTAACAACACTTTCACCATTCAATAAACCAGAAAAAGCTTTTAATATTCGTTGTTCACCGGTCGGTAATTCCACCAGTAATACACCATACATTTTACCCTCATGAGAATAACACTCATCTTTGGCTAATTGCTGCATTAAACCGCAGGCGATCGCTTCTACTAAAGGTGTGCGGGGTAGCCTGATTAAATCACCAGTTTGCAGACAACGCCCCTCGTACCAATAGCTAGGAGATTGGTTAACGTCAGTCCAATCATAGTCAAGAAAATCTGCAATCTGATGTAATATCATGCCAGCATCAAAATGTCGTCAACAATATGTCTGGAGAACGTTTCTATCACATTGGCTTTGGACAAAATGATTTAGGTTCTACACCTCCCACGATGACCCTATTATCTGGCGATCCTGAACGTGCGCGTTTGATTGCTTACACTTATTTACAGGATATACGGTTACTCTCAGAAAATCGGGGACTCAATAGCTATTTAGGATACTTACCCAATGGTCGCCCCATTTTATCTGCTACAAGTGGTATGGGTGCGCCTTCCTTAAGTATTGTTGTTAATGAGTTGGTGCAGGTAGGGATTAAACAAATTATTCGCATTGGGACTTGTGGCTCAATTCAACCCCATATCCCCGTCGGTAGTATTGTAATTAGTAGTGCAGCGTTGTGTCGTCAAGGTGCAGCTAATGATATTGCGCCTGTGGAATATCCAGCCGCCGCCGATCCGTTTCTGACGGTGGCTTTGGTGAAGGCTGCACAAGCATTACAGATTGAGCATTATCTGGGGATTACGGCTTCAGTCGATACCTTTTATGAAGGACAAGAACGCACCGATTCCGCCAACCCTTATTTAATGCGATCGCTAAATGGCATAACTGAAGAATATCGGCGGTTAAATATTTTGAACTACGAAATGGAATGCGGCACACTGTTTAAAATGGCGGGAGTATATGGATTTGCGGCTGCGGCTGTGTGTGGAGTCGTCGCACAACGCACCATAACAGAAGAGGTAATCTTATCTCAAAAGGATATGGCTGTGAACCAGGCGATCGCCACCGCTATATATAGCGTTTCCTAATCACATGAAGTATGTCATAGCCCCCTCCCCACTTGCTCTTAGGGGGTTGGGGGTGGGGTTCTTGTACCTCACTAAAGTGAGAACCGCTATATATACCGCCACCAACTGTGATTAACTCCAAGTATTTTTATTGAGTCTTCACTTAAACTTTAATTTACGGCTCAGTAAATATATGTAATATATAAAGTGACCATAATTCTAACCATAGTTAGACGAAAAAATAATTTAAGTTCGTAGTCAGGACTTGAGTACTCATAAAATCGCTAAAAGTAGGGTTTATTTAAAAATAATACAATGATTAATGCTAGCAAGCGGATGATTAAAACTATTAATTTAGCTTTAATTACAGTCCTGCCGACGCTGGTATTTTTAGCATTACACCATCGTGTAACTGCTGAAGATCCAGGCGAATGTTTTATGATTAACTCCTCTGGTAGAACAATTAAACTAGAAAAACTTTGTGGCGTTAACACTGAGAAGAAAATACCTCTTCAGCCAGAAAAAAGAATATTTCGTGTTCCCATCAAACGCCGTCTGGGTAGAACTCCTGTAATTGATGTCACCTTTAACAACAAAAAAACCGTTGAGATGATTCTGGACACAGGTGCAAACAACACCCTGATTACGATGGGAACAGCAAACGCACTGCAACTCAAAACTACGGGAGTCATGACAGCGCAAATTGCCGATGGTAGCCAAATCGAATTTCCCATTAGTACGGTGCAATTGATTGCAGCAGGAGGTGCTGGAGTCCAAAATATAGAAGTAGCGATCGCACCCAAAGCCCCAATCGGATTACTCGGTAATGATTTCTTTGGTCATTATGACATTAAAATTTTAGAAACAACTGTAGAATTCCATCCTCGGTAAAAATATTTCTCTGTGATGTATTAATTTAATTGCTTTCGTAAACCTTTGGGAAATCTGGAAATTCTACTCTATGACAAATCCGCAGCTTTCTATAATTATCCCCATGAGGGACGGTGTTGAAACTTCATGGCTACAAGAAATTTTAAAAGTTCACGGTAGCGTTGAGATTATTTTAGTTTATCCTCCTCATGTCCCCTTCATTCCTATTAATGATTCTCGCCTACGTCAAATTACAAGTCCTCTTCGAGGAGAACTCATTCAAAGAGTTACGGCTTTACTGAATGCGTCAGGAAAATATGTTCTCTCCATTAATTGTGATGAGTATATTCATCATAATATTATTGCCATTGCCGAAGATTATTTTAGTGAATTTCCTGATAGCTATTTCTTTAGATTAAACCAAGTTCAATTTCCCTTTGGTAAATTACCAATTGATAAACCTTGGGATTACCTACCAAATATTAAAAATATTGAAGTTAGAAATCCGATTAAAGAAAAAACTTATTCTGAAGAAGAAAAAAAATATACAATTCGGGAAATTCCCATTACTCCCTTCGATAATAAACTTGACTTTTTCGCGCTTTTTCGAGGACGTAGAGATCAAAGAGGACCTCATCAAGAAAACTTTGATAAAAAAGTTTGGAAAAACGAATTAGTTCAGGAAGCACTCAAGGGTGTTGTATCGACTCTAACTATATTTGGCCCGTTTAAATATATTCCTTTTTGGACAGCTGACCGATTGATGGGATTATCTGTACAGGCAAGATTTTTTGAGCCTGGAAAAATAGCAGGTCATTGGCTACCTTTACCAGAACAACTCCGCACTGAAGACAATCCCCCCAATCAGGCGCGCAAAAATCGCCGTTATGTTTTAGCTGAAATACCACTGTTAAAGCAATTTCCAGGTTTTGGCTATATCTGGAACTTAGCAATATTAGATAGAGGCGGTATTTTTATGGTTTGGTTTCCCAGAGATACACTCAAAAATATTGCCCAAAAATTAGGTTTGAAGAAGTCGAATGTTTCTTAAAAATAAAACATCATAAATACCAAAACTCATCTGATATGGCGAATTTAAAAATAGATGAAATACCAACATTTTTAGTTACAGGTGGAGTAGGCTTTATTGGAGCTAACTTTATTCTGCAAGCTCGACAATCAAAATGGGCTAATATCATTAACTTAGATAAATTAACTTACGCAAGTAATTTACAAAGTTTAGCAGAGTTACAAAATGACCCCAACTATTATTTTGTTCTAGGAGATATTAATAATTACGAATTAGTCCAGTATATACTACAGCAATATCGACCTGATGCAGTAATCAATTTTGCGGCAGAAACTCACGTTGACCGTTCAATTTTTAGTCCCCAAAGTTTTATCCAAACTAATGTAGTAGGAACATTTCAACTATTAGAAGCCAGTAAAGCTTATTGGCAAAAACTTACATCACCAAAACAAGAAAATTTTCGCTTTCTGCATATATCTACTGATGAAGTATATGGTTCTTTAAATCCCACAGATCCAGCTTTTCGAGAAGATACACCCTATGCACCCAATAGTCCCTATGCAGCTTCTAAAGCAAGTGCAGACCATCTCGTGCGCTCTTATTATCATACCTATGGTTTACCAACTTTAACAACCAATTGCTCTAATAATTATGGGCCTCTACAATTTCCAGAAAAACTCATACCTTTAACTATTCTCAATGCTTTAAATGGGAAAACTCTACCGATATATGGTGACGGTCAAAATATCCGAGACTGGCTTTATGTAGGCGATCACTGTGATGCCATTCATCTTGTTTTGAAAGAGGGTCTGATTGGTGAAAGCTACAATATTGGAGGGCTAAATGAACAAACAAATTTAGCAGTTGTGGAAAACATTTGTAGCATTCTGGATGATTTATCACCCAAAGATAATTTTAAACATTCATCTCTGATTACTTTTATTAAGGACCGTCCAGGTCACGACCGTCGCTATGCAATTGACTGTAGTAAAATTAGCCAAAATTTAAATTGGCAACCCAAAGAAAACTTTGATAGTGGTTTATTAAAAACAGTTCATTGGTATCTCAATAACTCAGCTTGGTTAGAATCTGTATGCACGGGTACATATCAAAACTGGATTCAACAAAATTATGAATCTCGATAATTAATTCTACTTTATAAGGATATCAAAATGAAGGGTATTATTCTGGCGGGTGGTTCTGGTACACGTCTTTATCCCTTAACTCAAGTTGTTAGTAAACAGCTTATGCCAGTTTACGACAAACCAATGATCTACTACCCATTATCTGTATTAATGCTGGCAGGGATTAGGGAAATTCTGATTATTTCAACTCCGACAGATTTACCTCTTTTTCGCCGTTTACTTAAGAATGGTAGCCAATGGGGACTTGAATTTAGTTATGTGGAACAGCCTCAACCAGAAGGTTTAGCTCAGGCTTTTATTCTAGGCAAAGACTTTATTAAAAATGACTCAGTATGCTTGATCTTAGGAGACAACATATTTTATGGACATGGTTTAACTGAAGTTCTCAATCGTGCGGCTAGACTCCAGGATGGAGGTTTAATTTTCGGCTATAAAGTAACAGAACCGAAAAACTACGGTGTAATTGAATTTGATCTCTATGGTAAAGCAATCAGTATTGAGGAAAAACCGAAACATCCTAAATCAAAATATGCTGTCCCTGGTATTTATTTTTATGATTCTCAAGTTACCGAAATTGCAGCTAGTCTCAAGCCTTCGGTGCGGAATGAACTAGAAATTACGGATGTGAATTTAGCTTATCTTCGTCAAGGTAACTTAAAAGTAGAAATATTAGGGCGTGGATATGCTTGGTTAGACACTGGGACACACGAATCATTACATCAAGCCTCTAACTTTATCCAAACATTAGAACAAAGGCAAGGCTTTAAAATAGCTTGCTTGGAAGAGATTGCATATAGTCAAGGATATATTGATGCCCGTCAGCTTTCTCAGTTAGCTGAATCAATGGGTAAAAGTAGTTATGGTATTTATCTGCGACAGATAATTGAAGATAATCTGATTACCTCTAGAGAAAATAGAGAATTAACAAGTAGCATCAGTGCCTTAAATGGCCTTTTAGTCCCATAATTTTTTTGAAACCCAGGATTAATTTATGAATGTATTACAGACAGATATTCCTGATGTACTGTTAATTGAGCCGCCAATTTTTGGGGATGAACGCGGTTTTTTTTATGAGAGTTATAACGAAAAAGTTTTTTTGGATAAGGTAGGAATATCATCTCATTTTGTCCAAGATAATCATTCCCGCTCTGTGAAAAATGTTTTACGTGGGTTACATTATCAGATTCATCAGCCGCAGGGAAAACTAGTCAGAGTTGTAGTAGGTTCAGTGTTTGATGTAGCTGTTGATTTAAGAAAAACTTCTGCAACTTTCGGTCAATGGGTAGGTGTGTATCTTTCTGCTGAAAATAAAAATCAACTGTGGATACCGCCAGGTTTTGCTCATGGTTTTTTAGTGTTGTCAGAATCGGCAGAATTCTTATACAAAACTACCGAATACTATGCACCGCAGTATGATCGTACTATTATTTGGAATGATCCTGATTTAGCGATCGCCTGGCCTATCCAAGAAGAACCTGTTGTCTCTGCTAAAGATAAAGTGGGTAAATTATTGCTAGAAGCAGAGGTTTATTCGTGAAAATCCTCTTAACAGGCGTGACTGGACAGGTTGGTTGGGAACTACAGCGCACCTTGATGACTTTAGGAGAAGTGATTCCTGTAGGACGTGAACAGATGAATCTAGCCCAACCAGATACAATTCGTCAGACAATTAGGGAAATCAAACCCAACTTGATTGTGAATGCTGCTGCTTATACCGCAGTAGATCAAGCAGAGTTAGAACCAGATTTAGCAATGGCTATTAATGGGATTGCGCCTGGTGTAATGGCGGAAGAAGCCAAGCATCTAGGTGCAGCGATCGTTCATTACTCCACTGATTACGTATTCGATGGTACAAAAAGTACAGGATATACTGAGAATGATCCAGCCAATCCTCAAAATATCTATGGCAAAACCAAATTAGCAGCTGAAGAAGCGATCGCATCTGTCGGTGTAGATCATTTAATTCTCCGCACTAGCTGGGTGTATGGGTTGCGAGGTAAAAACTTTTTACTAACAATGCAGAGACTAGCAAAGGAAAGAGAAGAAATTAGAGTAGTTGATGACCAAATTGGCGCACCAACTTGGAGTCGCCTAATTGCTGAAGTCACAGCCCAAATTTTATTGCCATCTCTCCAAAATACAGCCGATTTTTTTGCCCGTAAAGGTGGCTTATATCACTTAACATCTAATGGTAAAACTAGCTGGTATGGCTTTGCTCAAGAAATTTTTACATATGATTTGCAGCAGAATGAACGCAAATTGCAGAGATTAATTCCCATTACCTCAGAAGAATATCCCAGTGCCGCTACTAGACCAGCATATTCTCTATTAGACAACATAAAACTGTCCCATACTTTTAAAATAGTCATCCCAGATTGGCAAAAGATTTTAGATTTAGTTCTTGCTTCTAGTTAGTGCTTTTGCCAAGCCTTATAGCGTTTCCTAATCACATGAGGTATATCATAGCCCCCTCCTCGCTTGCGGGAGGGTTAATTAGGAAGATTCACGATTGATGGCGATCGCTAGCCTGCTTACTCGTTTTATATTTGGTTCTGTAAGTAACTTACAATAATTCCCTCATGCTGTTGTCAGGACAATGTGTGTATGATAGCTTAGGTGTTGAGAGTAAAATCTATCTACATTTAAGTTATGAGTCACTCGCCGGAGTCTAGAACCGAAAGGATTGACATCCGTACAAGTCCTAATGTCAAAAAACTATTGCAGCAAGCTGCGGCTGCAAGTCATAAAAATGTCAGTGAGTTTTTGTTAGAACACGGTTTAACTGCTGCTCAAGATGCTTTGACAAATCGTAAAGTATTTGCACTAGATGATGAGCAATGGCAAGCATTTCAAAATGCCCTAGATTCTCCAACAACAGACAAACCCCGTTTGCGTCGTCTATTAACTGAGCCAAGTGTATTTGAGTAATGTCTCTTGATAGTCTATATATAGAAAAATTATCAGCTTCCCAGAATATTCAAGACTTTGATTGTGGGAAACCTGCTTTAAATCATTTTTTAATTAATTACGCTTTACAAAATCAACAGTCTGATAGTTCAAAAACTTATGTAGCCTGTGTAGATAATCATGTAATTGGTTACTACACTCTCACTGTAGCCTCTGTTATTCATCAAGATGCGCCACCTCGCATCATTAAAGGATTACCAAAATATCCTATACCTGTTGCTCTGTTAGCTCGTTTAGCAGTCAGTAAAGATTTTCAAGGTAAGAGAATAGGCAGTGGTTTATTAAAGGACTGTCTCAAGCGTGTCAATGCAGCAGCAGATATTTTAGGTATTCGTGCTTTGCTAGTTCATGCTAAAGATAACCAAGCACGAGCATGGTATGAAAATTTTGATTTTGAACCTAGTCCTACTGACCCTTTACATTTATTTTTAATGTTAAAGGATATACGAAAAATGTTAGCAAGTTTGCATTCATAGCGATCGCTACCTATAATCCAAATCACTTGCACATTCCCCAATTCGTAATACCAATTCTCTAAAATTGACTTGAACCAATCTATTTTGGCAAGAACATAGTTTCTTCTATCTACAGATGGCAGTCGCAATAGGGTAAGCCAGTAAACATACAATGTACTCAATAGTAAGGGATGATTGACAGCTATTTTTTCTTATTCAAACTCCGATACTTCCAAGGATTAACAAATTTAGGATCGCCCCAAATACCAATCTTCTGCTGCTGTGCTTTGGCTTCAGCTTGTTGCACTAATTCTTTACTAGGACATTTATTTAAATAAGGACGATAAACCTTAGCTAATCCTTCCTGGATTAACACTTGTTGGACAAAAGTACCATCTCTTAATCGCACCTCAGCTACTTTGCGTCCATAACGATCGCTATCTGTAATATTCAAGGTAACGCGATCGCCGCTTTGTTTGACCAATTGCTCTAATCTTGCTTGTGCTTTCGCACCCCAACTAAATTGATTGCGATCGCTAACTCTTCTACTAGCCTGCTCTTTCCGGGAATGGGCTATTTCCGGCGCATCCATACAAGCAAAGCGCACCGTGAATTTATTCCCCTTGGCATCCTTAACTGCTAAGGTATCACCATCGCTCACACGTTCAACCAATTCACCAGAAGCACCAAACAAGCGATCGCAGCCCATCAAACCTAAAATGATGAATCCTGAACTCAACAAAATCAGTAACTTTTTGTTTAATTTAGTCATTAGTTCTTCTCCCTGTCACCTGTCACCTGTCCCCTCTCCCCTATCCCCTCTCCTCCTCCCATCAGTTGCTTATAATACTAATTAGTTATTTAATTATTTTGGCACTCACTATTGCATCTGCCTATGCCGAAAAGTAAGCTATCTCCGGGTGATTCAGATATATTTGCGGCGGTTGCTGACTATTTCAAGATGCTATCTGAAGGGAGTCGGTTGCAAATTTTGACTTGTCTGAAGTCAGGGCCGATGAATGTGATGGAACTAACAGAGGCTACAGGTTTAGGACAAGCGAATCTGTCCAAGCACCTCAAAGTGTTAACTCAAGCGGGGATTGTCTCTCGTCAACCAAAAGGTACTAGTGCTTTTTATGAGATTGCTGATCCCATGATTTTTGAGCTTTGTGAATTAGCGTGCGATCGCATTAGTGAACGAATCATACAACAAACCGAAAGTCTCAAAGCTTTGCAGAACATAAAAACAATTTTTTAACCCATAAAAAAACACCCTAAAGTTAGGGTGCAATTTTACTAAGCAGCATGAACGCAGAAACTAGATAGCGATTGAAGGCGCAGCAAGAGCAATTGGTTGAGCTTCACCAGATGCTAAATCTAGAGGGAAGTTATGAGCATTGCGCTCGTGCATAACTTCAATCCCTAAGTTCGCTCTATTTAGCGAATCTGCCCAGGTATCAATTGTGCGTCCTTGGCGATCCAAAATCGAGTTATTGAAGTTGAATCCATTCAAGTTAAACGCCATAGTGCTGATACCTAAAGAAGCAAACCAAATACCAACTACAGGCCAAGCAGCCAGGAGGAAGTGCAAAGAACGTGAGTTATTAAAACTGGCGTATTGGAAGATTAACCGACCAAAGTAACCGTGCGCCGCAACGATATTGTAAGTTTCTTCTTCTTGTCCAAACTTGTAACCAATATTAGCTGATTCTACTTCCGAGGTTTCCCGAACTAGCGTAGAAGTTACCAAAGAACCGTGCATTGCAGAGAACAAAGCCCCACCAAAAACTCCAACCACACCTAGCATATGAAACGGGTGCATGAGGATATTGTGTTCTGGTGAAAACACAATCATGAAGTTGAATGTACCGGAAATACCCAACATCATGCCATCAGAAAAACTACCTTGTCCAATGGGATAAATCAACAAAACCGCAGTTGCAGCCGCAACAGGAGCGGAAAAAGCGACAGGAATCCAAGGACGCATTCCTAAACGGTAGCTTAATTCCCACTGACGACCCATATAAGCATAGATGGCAGTCAGGAAGTGCAAAACAATCATTTGGTAAGGGCCACCGTTGTACAGCCATTCATCCAAAGAAGCTGCTTCCCATATCGGGTACAAGTGCAAACCAATTGCCGCAGAGGTGGGAACAACGGTAGCAGATATAATATTATTCCCGTAGAGCAATGAACCAGAAACAGGCTCGCGGATACCGTCTAAATCCACAGGAGGCGCAGCAATAAACGCCAGAATAAAGACAATCGTTGCAGTTAAAGCAGTAGGAATCAGGATTACGCCAAACCAGCCAATATACATCCGATTGTTTGTACTGGTGATCCAGTTACAAAATATATCCCATAAATTAGAGCTAATACGCTCTTTTACTAGTGTTGTCATATTTTTGAATAAGTGCGAATGGATGTGAAATTGATCGACAAAAAAGTAAAACCAATTCGTAACGATGCTCCCGCCCCGCTCCGCTAACGTAATTAAGAAAGTCAGATGCAGCCTGGGTTTTCAGGGAAAGCATCTGTAGCTTTCTTTCGGGAAATTGGTTTAGTGTGTCGCATGTAAACTATATAACTATATAGCAATAAACTTGTCAAGGGGTAAATTTAAATTTAAGTTTTTTGCTATAGAGCTTATATTTCCATGACCATTACCACTGAGATGATAAAATTACTCCTCAGTTATTTAGTTAATAAATGAGCAAGTCTATCATGACTCAGATCCTTCATCCCTACTTTAATGTTTTCTGGTACAAACGTCAGTCAGAATCAGCACCTCATCTCTGTGGCAGAACTGATGGCAGATTTGACAGCCAAGGTCTAGCACCGACAGCACGGCGAATTTCCCGCCAAATCTGCGTTGCAGCCAATGCACCATCACCCGCAGCAATCACCACTTGATTCAAACCTACCTTCAAATCTCCGATCGCAAAAATACGCGGGTGAGAAGTCCGACCCATTTGATCTGTCACCAAATATCCCCCTTTTCGCTCTAAATCAAATCCCTCCAGATAGGTATTGTGATAGTGCGAACCCATTGAAATTAAACCCGTTTCCAACTCAACCACCGCACCATCAACCAATTCCACACCTGTCATATGATGATTTTTACCCAAAAATTGCTTAACTGGTGTTTCCACTAAGCGATAACCATACTGCTGTAACTTAGAGCGCAATTCTGCACTCACAGTAAATAATCCATGAGTAAAGATAGTAATGTAAGGCGTAAACCAACTCAAATTAAACACCATTTCCTCAATACTGGCCTCACTCCCCGCAAAAAACCCGCATTGCTTATCAGCCATCTCATAGCCATCGCAGACCATACAAACGTGCAAATTATAGCCAGCGTATTCAAACACATTCTGCATATTTTCCAAAGGTGGGAGATTGTCAATAATCCCACTAGCCGCAATCAAATACTTAGAATGCAACACAGAATAAATACTATTTTGACGACCAACTTTCACCCGCACAGCAAAAGTATCACCCTCATCCACCACCTCCTCAACATAAGCATTTAAAAAATCCCCATCCAAAGAGTCATAATGCTTCTTACCCTGTTGCAGCAACACACGGCCAGGAGTATCTGGAGGTAAACCCAGATAATTATGTAACTCCTGCATCCAGAAAGAACGAGCCTTACCCTTATCAATAATCAGACTAGAAAGACGGTATCTTTGCAAATAAATACCAGCAGAAAGACCCCCAGCACCACCACCAACGATCATCGCATCATAAACATGATCAACACGTTCCGAAAAATTACTTTTTGATAACTGCATATTCTCACCAATTCCTCTTAAAAAACTCTCCGCGTAACTTTGCGTTAAACTCCGCGCTCCTCTGCGTTTAATATTTTTGATGTTGGGAAATTTGCGCTCCCATTGAGAACCTCCTTATTTACAAACTTCGAGGTTTAATCGCTGCCACTCCACCATACCGCCAGTAATGTTGTATACTTTTTTCCAGCCTACTTTCACCAGTTGAGATGCAGCAATAGGGCTGCGATGGGCTGTTAAACAAATTATTGCGATCGCTTGATCTGAAGATAATTCCCGAAACCACTCCGGTAACACCCAGGAACGAAACATGGGTATCCTCCCAAGTATAATTCGCGGTAAACTGAGGTTGAGCGCAGTAGGTGCATGACCAGTGGCATACTCAATACCACTACGCACATCAATCAGTAGCAGTGGGTCGCTTAGTTCGACAAATTCCTGCGGTGAAATGTTAGTTACAGAGTGGCTGACAATAGGTGTAGAAGTCACGTTGCTTTGCTCCGAATTCAAAATTCAAAATTGTGAGTTGGTAGGGTGCGTCAGTATGAATAATTTCTTTGTCTAGTTAGGTTTTACCCCACTGACGCACCCTACATTGTCTGATAACTGATAACGATAACTGATTTAAACCCACCAAGGTTTTTCTCCAGTACGGGGGTCTGTATCCTTCCACGGTGAAATCCAAATGTTATTATCTCTAACCTGGACATGAACTAACTTCAGAGGACGGTTAGCAGGCCCTCGTTCTACAGAACCTTGGGCATCATAGCGTGAACCATGACAAGGACATTGGAACTGTTCATCAACAGGATTCCACGGGAAAGTACAACCCAAATGGGTGCAATTATCAACAATACCCATCTCATCGAGAGTGCCATCTTCTTTAACTGTTAAATAGGTAGGCTCACTTGCCAATCCAGCGATTAAAGCCCGTGTTCCTGGTTGTTCAGCTAAAATTTGGCTGGCTGGGATAGGATGACCGATTTGGTCTTTAGCGAGGATGCTACCATCTGCATCAGTGCTTTCGGCTGGAGGTACGAAAAACTTAGTCGCTGGATATAAGGCAGCACTCGCTGTAACTGCAACAATAGTTCCAGTGAAGAAATTCAGCAGTTGCCGCCTAGACATGGAAGGGTTGGACAGAATCAAACTATCATCCATAAACTTTCTCACTCTTTACTAATCTTTCTTTATTATACTACTATATAGTTATATAAACTTTTTAGGAGATTTATTTTCCCCAACGCCCTTTTTTCTAGTCAGTATCTTAATTAAAAGTAATACAAGAGTTCTGATGGCTGACAAATAATAATAATAATAGGAATCAATCTATTGGTCTATCAGTTTAAGGACGGTTCGTAGTAAGGACTTTAGTCCTTACTACAAACTTGCTTATCCCTCAGTTCATCCCCAAATCAACAATCAAATATTCGGAGATTTCCTGCAATGGCTCACATTGTCATCGTCGGTGCAGGGTTGGGAGGTTTGCCCACAGCTTATGAATTACGGCATATCCTCCCCAAAGAACATCATGTCACCGTAATTTCAGAAACCCCTTACTTCACCTTTATTCCTTCATTGCCTTGGGTAGCGATGGGTTTAACTTCTTTGGAGTCAATTCAGGTTAGCTTACAAAAACGATTGCAACTGAAAGGGATTAACTGGATACTAGGGCGAATAGATCACTTAAATCCTCAAGATCAAAAGATATCATTCGGAGAGCAAAGCATTACTTACGATTACTTGATTATTGCTACAGGGGCAGAACTAGCATTAGATGCAGTAGCTGGACTAGGCCCCGATGGATATACACAATCAGTCTGTAATCCCCATCACGCTTTAATGGCACACAAAGCTTGGCAAAACTTTCTCCTTGCACCAGGGCCATTAGTAGTAGGAGCATTACCGAAAACGAGTTGTTTAGGCCCTGCCTACGAGTTTACGCTATTAGCAGACTACGTTTTGAGGAAACAGGGATTAAGAGAACAGGTATCAATTACCTTTGTGACTCCAGAACCCTACGCCGGACACTTGGGTATTGGTGGAATGGCTAATTCTGCCCACTTAGTGAAGGAAATTATGGCACAACGAGGGGTAGAAGTTATTGAAAATGTGGAAGTCACAGCAATTGAGCCAAATCAGATTCATCTAGGAAATGGCAGAGTCTTACCCTTTGCTTATTCAATGCTACTCCCACCCTTCCGGGGGCCGCGTTTTGTGCGCCAAGTACCAGGATTAAGCAATCAGGATGGCTTTATTCCCGTATTACCTACATACAGACATCCTGAATATGCCTCAATTTATGCCATAGGTGTGGTTGTAGAGATAAAACCACCAGAGGAGACACCTATACCCTTGGGTGTACCCAAAACTGGACAGATGACGGAAGCAATGGGAATGGCCGTGGCACATAATATTGCTATTGAATTGGGTGTCATTTCTGCCCAGCCTGTAACCTCAACACTTGATGCCATTTGCTTTGCTGACTTTGGTGACACAGGCATTTTATTTCTCGCTAATCCTGTGCTACCAGATGCAGTCACAGGTAAACGTCGGCGGGCTGTGGCTTTGAGTGGTGCTTGGGTAAGTTGGGCTAAAACTGCGTTTGAGAAGTATTTTTTAGCCAAAATGCGCTTTGGTGCAGCAGTACCTTGGTTTGAAAGACTAGGTTTGAAATTATTGGGTTTGTCTTTAGTTAAGCCTATCAAAGTAGAGATTAGTAGAGACATTAGTCAAGAGATTTCGTGAAGATAAAAAATGAGGAAGAAATTATGAATTGTCAAGGAAACCGCCACCGACGGCATCAAATATCTAGATTAGATCATGGAGATAAAAGAGGTATGTGTGGTGTAGCGATCGCCAATACTACCACTAACACCACTAGCCCAACCTCCGCTTATAATCCGAGTAGGGAATTAAATGCCGAAACCCAACAGGCAATGATTGATGCCATCAACGATGAATATTATGCCCGTGCTTTTTACACCGCAGTAATCAACAAATTTGGTGAAGTGCGTCCTTTTAGCAACATTGTTCACGCCGAAGATAGACACGTCTCTTTGTGGAATCACCTATTTACCAAATACGGATTACCGATTCCTCCTGATACCTTTATGGGAAATATCCCCGCCCCCGATACTCTCCAAGCTGCCTGTCAAACAGGAGTAGAATCAGAAATAGCCAACGTCCAGATGTATGACCGCTTTTTAGAATTTGTACAACAAGCAGATTTACGGGCTGCTTTTATCCAACTTCGCCATGTCTCACAAAATAACCATCTTCCCGCTTTTCAACGTTGTGTTGGTCGTTCTTAGGGAATGGGGACACATCAATTCAAAATTCAAAATTAAGAACTTCTGGGAAATATGGATTTAGATCAGATTCTCAAACAATATGCGGCTGGAGAACGGAATTTTCAGCGCGTCAATCTACAAGAAGCAGAATTAACAAACGCTAACCTCACAGGCGCAGATTTTAGTTATGCTGATTTACGTCAAACTCGACTTGGCAAAACTAATCTGAGCCAAGCTTGTTTACAAGCCGCAGACTTGAGTGAATCCATTCTTTGGGGCGTAGATTTGAGTGAAGCTGATTTATATCGTGCTGTTCTCCGAGAAGCTGATTTAACAGGTGCAAAACTAGTCAAGACACGTTTAGAAGAAACAAACTTAATTAAAGTAAGTTTGTGTGGGGCTAATTTACATCGTGCAAACTTATCTCGTTCTCTGCTATTTCAAGCAGACTTTCGCCCTAGTTCTAACCAGCATACAGATTTGGGATATGCGGTTTTAAGTGGGTCAGATTTGAGTTACGCTGACCTCAGAGCCGCTTCTTTGCATCATGCCAACTTAGATAAAGCCAAATTATGTCGCGCGAATCTGGGTAAGACAATCCAGTGGGGTAACTTGGCGGCTGATTTAACTGAGGCTAGTTTGCAAAATGCAGACTTGAGTTATGCCAATCTTGATAGTGCGATTCTGCGAAAAGCAAATTTGCAAGGTGCAGACCTAACAGGGGCAATTCTCACAAATGCCGATTTAGAGGGAGCAATCATGCCTGATGGTACAGTCTATGATTGAATATTAAGCGATCGCTTCAAAGACGCGTTAAGATTTTGTTTTTTAGAAAAGCTTTGGGCGAATATAATTCGCTACTACACAGGCTAAGTCTAGGGTGTTGATTCGTGTAGCCGCGATTTATATTCGCCAGCGTGGGTATTTTTCAAACTCCGTTACATTGACATACACTCAGCACTCACACGTGCTTTATCTAAGCAATCGCTCAATTTTTCAGCTAGAACCTGCACTTGGGGTTCTTTAAACAGAGTATGATGATATCCAGGAAGCTCCAAATTCTCTGAGCCAGCAGCAGCGAAACTAGCTAGTTTAGGTGAGTTTCTCAATTTCCATTCAGTGGAAGTAAATAAAGTTATCTTACCTGGATAGACTTGCGGTCTATAGGTATTTCTAGATTCTTGAAAGGCTTTTAGTAAATTAATGTCGTCTACATGGCGAGGTGATATTTGCCCTTTTTTATTGAGCAACTTCCCCTTAATCTGTTCTATGCTTAAACTCAATTTATGCTTGGTAAATCTCAACTTATCCTTAGCTTTTTCAAGAACATAGTCCAATCCAAATTGACCTATATTGTGCCAATAAAGAGAAAGACCTAAATCAACAGGTTCCCAAATCGAATCAATAAAAGCCAACATAGCTACTTGTTGACCTTTTGCTTGTAGCTGTTGAGCAATTTCAAAAGTCACAAACGAGTCACCACAATAGGTACTCAAGAAATAAGGACCATGAGGCTGGATGATTTGCATATCTTCAATGAACTTTGCCGCAACATCTTTAATTTGGATATCGGAAAGTTGATGTTTAAAAAAATCAGTTAGTCCAAATATATTCAGGGCATAAAATGGTTGGTCAGATCCCAAATAAGGCGCAAAAGTTCGGGCATAACTTATAGAGTTGACAAAAAATAAAGGAGGTTTATTGCCTGTGGTTTGAATTGGAACTATGGAAGTTTCAGGTGTTTTATTGCATCCTTCATCACGGATGAGACTAGCTAGCTCTTCAATTGTTGACATTTCAAATATGACCGCAGAGTGCAGATTTGTCTTAAAGGTTTTACCGATTTCTGCAAACAACTGCACTGCTAGCAAGGATGTTCCTCCTAAGTCAAAAAAGTCGTCCTGTCTACCAACTGATTTAACACCCAAAACATTCTTCCAAATCTTAGCTAGATAGATTTCTAATTCGTCTTGGAAAAGTAACAAGTTTTCTGTTGATTCTTCGGGAAAGTTGTTATTTGTAAACTGAGATGATTTCATATCTCTATTAATGTTGAGCATTTTGATGAGGTTATATTCATTCTGACTAGTTAACTAAAACCTTTTGGCTGTCCTAAGTCTTAAACAGGGGGGAAACTTCAATTACACTGCTTTGCGGGTGTTAGACCCGTTGTTGCAAGTAGTGTGGATTTAGAGTGATCTAAAAGTATTTACTAGATCACCAAGGACTTTTCAAACACCCTCTTAGCAGAAGTGCAGAGCGTTTTGTGTTGGGGGAAAATCCCGATTACAGAACGTAAACTAAGCATTGGGAGTTTTTTTAAGTGTTAATACTTAAGTGCTAATACTGAACAGTTTCATAGTAGAATGTTAATAAGAAGTTGTCAAGAGTTTAAGTAAGTATGCAGATATAAGTCAAATTAAATGGAACTATTAAGCAATCAAAAGGGGTAAAGCCTGTTTTGTAGGAATGAAGTTTCCTCTTTGTTCGCAGAGTGTCTGTCTAGGACACGCTCCGCGAACAGTATATAAAAGCCCTTAATTTTTTACACCCAAATACTTAAGCCCGCATTGTTATAATGCTCAAGACCCAGAACCCAGTATTGTTAAAATATACGACCTATGAGAAGAGAAATTATGAGTTTACAAACTTCCCTGGGATGCTTTTTCAACTTGCTGAGTAAAGTATTTTTCCTGATGTTGGAGTTGCCTTGCTAACTCTAAGCCGTCTTTAAAAGCTGTTAGTGCTTGCGGATAGTCTTTGCTTTCTAAATATAATTGTCCCATTTGATCGTAAGCTTGCATCATCCCATAATAATTAGCGGCTCTTGCTTCTGTTTCTAAGAGAATTTTGCTAGTTTCTAAAGCCTCATTAATTTGTCCTTGAGAACGATATAAGGGGATTAACTTCTGCAATGCTTCAGCCGCACGCGCATACTGTTGTAATTCCCAAGCTGTGACATAAGCGGCTTGATAGTTTTTAAAGGCTTCGGGGAGTAAAGCCGGATTTTCTTTAGCGAGGGTTTCGTAATTGGCTGCGATCGCTAGTTGCAAATTTGGCACAAGTGCCTGATTATCATTTTGGGAGTAAATTTCTTTGAGCTTACTCAAGACATCAATAGATTTTTGCGGCTGCTTCGCCTGTTGATAGATATAAGCTAGCTGTTGCAGGTATGTTAATTCATCCTGGCGTTCTCCCCGGTTGGTAGCTAAATTTAGCAACTCCTCGTAGTTGGTGGCGGCTTGGGGATAATTAAACCAACTCAGATTTAAGTTCCCCAGGGTTTTGAGGGTATCGATTTCCGCAGAGGTATCTTTTTGTTGTCGCACCTCTAGCAAAATTTGATTATATAGTTCTATGGCAGGTTTAGGCGATCGCACTTTCTGATAAGCTGAACCTAATGCGCGTAATAGCTCTAAGTCAATACTGGCTTGAGTTTTAGCTTTTTTAGGTTGTGCCTGCTTTTGAATTGCCTGCAAGCGTTGCGTAATATATTGTAGCTGTTGGCGATCGCTCCTATTCCAAGCAATCTCACCAACTCTTGACAATGCTTGTACCTCAGCCACAGCACCCAAATAGCGACGTAAGCGCAACTCCCGATTCCAAATCTCAAAAGCTGCTTCTTTATCTCCCGCTTGCAGTTTTACCACCGCCTCTTGATTTAACTCATCTAACGCCGCCTGAAGTTTTAGTTTTTCTAAAAGGCTTAAAGGCTGTTTATCACGCAAATTTGGTAAAAGTGGGTCTGGTGTGCTGATTTCTAGCGGACTAGGCGGAAATTTATCCGCCTGTAGAGGATTTCGACTCTGCGCCAGCGTCAAATCACTGCTAAATTGCCAGAGTATAGCGGCTGTAATAATTACACTGAAGCGTTTTAGCATAAGTATTTTATATGAGTCTGGAGAATTAGCCATCTATGTCTAACAACTGTAACTGCAAATTAGTTTGACGCATAAACCATCGATAATTATCCCCAGTCTCCACTTTTTTCGTCGGGTGAGGAATAAGGCTGGTTAGAGAATATTTACTTTGACCATCTATCCGCCCAGTCTTTACCTAATACGCGTAACAACGCTTTTAATCCCAAAATATAAGGAGGCTCAAAACGAATATTTTCTGATGAACCTTTAATTTTTAACAGAGAATCTGTTAATGCGCGGTTGGTATCTCGCCATAGTTTTTCGTTTTCTTGTAGGTCTAGACTTCTTTTATACCCCTGTAAAGGTTTAATACCTTCAATTTCTAGTTCTCTAAGTGCTACATGAAAATCATAAATGAATTTGGGTAACTGCACTAGTTGAGGAATCGTAAATTGCGTAATTTCTTCTTCATCTTCTTCTAATTGCAAGCGGGAGTTCCAATTAATTTGTCTACCATTGATTACACATTGCTCACCTGCGATTAACGGGTCTTTGGTTTTGCGTTTTAATCCTTTAAGTTTCGTATCTTTTAAGACTAAGCCACAAGCTAGGGTGTTGACTTTGTAGGAAAAGCATTAAAAAAAGTTCATACAAATTCTGCGTCGTTATCTAAGGTCGAAAATACGATTTTTCTTTTCGAGAGCATGGACTGACCAAAAACTTGAGATGACCAATCCTTAAGGTCTATATAGCGAACATTTTCTAATGCCTGTTTAACCACAGATGTGGTCAAATTCATCGTACATAAACAAATGCTTAAAATCATCTGACCTATCTGTTTGAGAGGGCATCTAGAGGAAAAATGTTTGTATTTACCAAAAATAGATTCAATGATATCAGAAGCTGCCAAAAAAGTTTTATCCTTGGGAATCTGTTCGATTTCAGTTTTTATATATAACCAAATATTTTGTGGGAAAGTTATATCCAGAAATGTTGAATTGTTTTTTAACTGGAATTCAGCTAGAG
Source organism: Nostoc sp. UHCC 0870 (assembly GCF_022063185.1). NCBI lineage: Bacteria > Bacillati > Cyanobacteriota > Cyanophyceae > Nostocales > Nostocaceae > Nostoc > Nostoc sp. UHCC 0870. The sequence goes on from NZ_CP091913.1 coordinate 4,689,403, forward strand.
ATTCTTGATTAATACCGTTTTGTTTAAGTTGAATTTCTAAGGCTCTGGTCATCATCACCATTTGACTCCAAATCCGGATGTCTTCTTGATAATCTTTTAACCATCCAAACTTCATAATTAATTTTTGATTGAAAATGTCCGGGTCAGAAGTTTCTGCTAATTTTAATAAAGTCTCAATTGGACATTTCAACAGTTTCTCTGCCCAATTAATCAACTTCTCTACATTGAAATAACGACATTGAGAGCGTTGCGATGGTGGAGATATAAAGGCTAATTCGGTTTGTTGAAGTTGATGCCGACACTGATTACATTTTTGAATAAAAGATTGATATTTTTCGGAATTAGCTAGCTCATGTTTGAGTAATAAAGCCATTGCATGAGTTACATCATACGTATAAACTACATCTGGATATTTTTGTATGTAAAGCTTAATTCCTTTTTCAATGTCACTACCATGATCTGCTATTATTTGTACTGGGCAGCCCACTTTAGTAGTTAGTTCACAAAGCTTTTGTTCAATCAATTCTCCTCTGGTCGAATCCATGATTTCCAGTGCTAATACTTGAACATCATGGTGTTTTAATCCTCTTTTTGATGGGAAAACTTCCGATTCTAAGTATTGTTGAGATACTCCCAAAACCACCAAACACTTTTGCTTTCCTAATTCTACTGTTAGGTCTATAATAAAAACCCAATCACTTCGGTATTCTTTGGCTCGTTGTAGTTCATATAAACCAATTCTTCCTAACCAACTTCTCACACTACTGAAGCAGGGAGTTTTTACTTCCTCCGCCGATGCTTCCCACTTCAAGTTATTCTCAACTCCTCGTAAGCTACTTCCAGAATCAATGCTTTGTTGTATGGCTTTTTGTACTGTTTGAACGCTATATTGATGCCCGAACGCTGCCACCATCTCTATTTTTTCGGAATTTTCTTCCCCTTTTTTTGTCCATCAACCAAATTGGTATGAAGGATACGTAGTTCTTTTTCTGCTTTCATCGCCCGTGTTTTCCAATTCTCTCTTGAGAGCAATAAATCCCTAACTTTTACTTCTAATGCTCTGAGCTTTTTTTGTCTCTCAAGGGCTATCTCTTTCCAATTCTCTCTACTTTGTTTAAACAGACGAATTAATCGGCTGGAGGAACTTTTTAATTTATTCATTAACCACCCAACCTCAATTTGATATTTTTAGGTGTCTATCCTGTATGAAGAAATATCATCATAAGATACCCAAAGTCAACACCCTAGCCACAAGCTACTTCATCTTTAAGATTCTGACTTAAACGTGTAGTTACTTCAATGTCTTCAAAACCAGAACCTTTACTCAACATCCGGCTAAATAGCAGATTAATTTCTGAGTTACGGTCAAATTGTCCAGTTTCAGAAAGCCAATGTAAAAAGCGTCCGCCATTTCCACCCATATAAACAGGTGTGATTTCTGGACGCTTATATTTCTCTTCTTGGTGCAAAGTTTTGAGAATAATGCCTACATAGTAATACAATCCAGCCGTACCAATAGCTGTGAGTTGTATTAGTCCTTGAAAATCGGCTTGATCTGCAATAAAGGCTTTTTTGTTATTCAGCCAGTTGTCTCCTTCCAAGCGTAGCCACACGTCTAATTTAGGATTAAATGCTGTACCTTTGAGTCCTTTGATCTCAGATGGTTCTATCCCAAATCTCTTTTCTAAAAATTTAGGATTTAATTCTAAAAATTGTGAGAACAAATCCCGACCTGCCAACAAAACTGAACATTGGTGAACGAGGTTTTCTTCCTCCCAAATTGATATGTCTGAAGTACCACCACCAACATCAATACAGGTGGTGTTAACTAAGTCATGATCTTCATGATCTGCAAAATATTGAGCTAGGGCTAGACTTTCAGAACGGAAATAATCTAAGTTATCTATGTCTGGAGAATTGTGTCCAACACCTGTTTTTTCTTCTAGTTCTCTTGTGATATCTTTCCAACTTTTGGCGTAGCGGTTTTTATCACCGCGAGAAAAAGCTGAAGGATAGGATAAAGACCATTGAATTTGTCCAACTCCCTGGCTTGCAGCTATAGCTGTAATGTGTAGTGCTAAGTGCTTGAGGAAAAGTTGATTGAAGACTAAATTTTGTGGTTCTTCCCATTTTAAGTTGGTTTTAATCCAGTCTTCTTGAATTTTAAATCTGTAACTGTTGGGTACGTAAATTCGACCGTCAAAAATTGGTTTTCTTTGGTCATTATTTGCAGCTTGGCTACCTCTAGTTGTTAATACACTAGATAAAGGTAGGGGTTTATGTAAGGGAATAAAGTCTTCGGGAATAAAGTATTCATACAGCAATGGTAAGCGAGTTTCTTGGTTAAACTCGGTGATTTTGAGATGGAGATTAATTAACTCTAATGGCTCGGCTGTACCAATTCTATTGACATAAATGTTAGTAAAAGATGTTCCAAAATCTACACCTATTTGCCATGAACTTCTGGTAGTAACTTCTGGTGGAGACTCTAGTAGAATTAAACCTAAGAGATTTTTATTTTGCGTTTGACATTCAAGATAAGAGGGAAATTGTTCCAAGTAAGCCATTTGATAAGCACCCCGACCATCTTTAAAAATTTGGGGTTGTTTCGCTTCAGGAAAATTTACTTGGAAGGTATCATCTGAATGTTCACCATCGTAATAAAAAGCATAGTAATATTTCCAGCTTGGACTGCGGAAGTTCGGCCATACTTCTAAGACGGGTACTTCTGGTAAGGCGTTTTCTTCTTTGAGGACATAATCCTTTTGCAGACGATAGTTTTGGGATGAATTACCTTCTTCCATCCCAGCTAGGGGTAGGTCTAATGTGACTCGGATTTGTGGGCCTTCATTGCCATTTAGAGGTTGTAGTTTCAGTCTAGAAATTAACTCTTCTGGGGTGAGATAATCTAGTAGGATGGGGTTTAGGGGTATGAGTGGGGTAATGCGATCGCCTTCAAAGGTTAAGGGTACAACTTCTTTTGGTAAGAATGCTCCTGGTAAGGCATCTTCTTGATTAATAAATTTAAATTCTGGCAAAAATAAATCTTTCGGTTCAACCCATTTGACATCTTGCCAAATAATTCTTCTTTGCCGTAAATCTTCCACATTTAATGATGCTAAAGTTTTACCTCCATGCACCCAAATATTTTGTAATGGCACATTCCAGACTTTAGCAATTTCTGGATCAATAACTAACAAATCTGACTTAGGAGTTTTACTGCTACTAGCTATTAATCTGATATTAGAAGGCTTTTCTGGTGCTTTAACAGGAAAGTTTAAGGTATTTAATATTCCTCTATTGAGCGGTACGCCAAAAAATTGTGGTTCTTCAGTTAAGCTTAATGGTTGACTGGTATCGGCGTTTAAATCAGCGCGAAATTCATCTATTAATCCACCAATCGTATTGATAGCCTGCTTTTTACCTTGATATTCTGGTTTACCGATTTCTCGGCGTAGATTTTCTAGCCAACGCCACAACAAAGATTTTTCACTAGCATTTAAATGAGGAATAGGAGAGTGCAGTTGACCTTTTACCCACCATTGTAAGCCTCTCCATTCTCCTTCTTCAGCAGGACAAACTAGGGTACTAGGAGAAGTCATCCCGACTGCTTTACCTTGCCATAAAAAGACGTAAATATCTTCCCAGGAATGCTTATTTGCTATTGTGTAAAGAGTCCTAGATTCACTTGGTAAAAGTTCATGCAAACAACGAGCAAATTCTTCATATCGCAATTGACGTAGTTCTATGAGTTGCGCCTTCAGGGGAAACCCGCGCACTTCAGCAAGGGCTAAAGCTGCTAGCATCCCCCGCCATTGTTCAATCATTTGGTCGCGGATGGGATACTGATTATTATGCAGAGCCATCTCTACTGATAGGGGTCGCGCCCACATGGTGGGTACGGAACTAATGCTTTTAACTTCCCTTGGTGCTTGATAATTGAGACTGGTGGCTACCTTTTCAAAGGCGTTATTTTCTTGCTCTTCCCATTTACCTGCTTCATCAATGGGTTTAACATCAGCCTCCTGATTTAATGCAGGTAGAAAAAAGCATAAATTGTTATTGATTGGTGTAGCGGTCATAATCAATTTTTCCCTGATTTTGGCTCTTCCAGGCGAGAATTAATATAGAGGGCTTTCGCTAATCCTGCTGCTCCTTGATTTGGTGCTGGGAGATTTCGCGGTTCAGAAATTAGCTTGACGTTTAATTCTTGTATGGTGTCTTGGGTTTGTTTACCTCTGTCTCGACTATCATTAATAACTAAGCGGGGAAATCCCTCTGGTGTTGGTCGCAACAACGAACGAGATTCAAAAAGTTGAATGTCCTCACCTTCTCCTTGATGAATGTTGTATAGCCAACGCAAGTATGTTTGACACCAACGTGTTACAACCTCAATGGTGTCTTGTTCTCGCGCTTCACCAAATTCAGGTAAATTTCCATAATTCCCAAGGAAGCTTTTGGGGCGGAAAAATCTACTAAACCAGGGTATATTCTTTTGTCCCCAGACGACTCCTTGTTCTTTCGCACTGTATAATTCTGGTCGGGTATTGGCTAGCCAAGCATAGGCGAAACGGGTGGCGTTAGCTAGTTCCTGTTTAACTATGTTGGGTTCTGGGATATCGTTCCACGTGACTTTGCCTAAATCTTGACGTGCAATTAATGTCACAGGACGCTGCTTGTTACATGGTTGCAAGAAAAACTTGCGAGCAGCTAGGGCAGCATATAATTCCAAAAAATGGGGGTCGTTGCGTTGAGTATTTTTACCAATACTAAACTCAACTTTCTTGGCATTTTGATTACCCAGTAAGTAGACGTTGCTAAAGATTTTTTGTGCTTGGTTCACGTAGTAACGCAATGCGGCTTCGGTGTTTAATAAAAATAAATCAGATTGGGCGTAAACACCATCGGGGTCTTCGCCTACAGGTGGCGCAAAGCAAAAATAGGGGAGCATGAATATACAACCCATATTGATGCGATCGCTCTCAATCAATGCTCGCAATTTATTGTTGAGTAACTGACCGATGGTAGGTAATCCCGAAGCACCAGTCCCGCCAAACATCGAACCGCACAGTAAAACCTTAGTTGGGCTTCCTCCACCGACATCGGCTTGAATTTGACCAATTAGCGATCGCCACGGTTCTTGATCTAATGTCTCCAAATTTACTTGGCTCATCACGGCTGAACCAATTGCCGGTCGTCCACGAAAACCCACGTCTAAATTAACTGTTCGTTCTTCTTTAGTATAAAGAACATCAAATAAGTTACCTAATTCTTGATAATTCTGCTTCAGGTTATTGTAATTAAAAAACGACCCCAGATTTTTGTTAACATTTACCTCTGCAAACGGCGACCATAAATCATAAGACTCGATGGGAGTCTTCATCCAAGCACACTGTTCTTTCTCTCCGGCGATGATTTGAGAACATCTTTGATAAAGTTTTAGTGTACTTTGAGCGCGTTCTAAATTACCGTTACTTTCATCTGGGTCTATAAATAAAACTTTGATAGGCGTGTTACTAAAAAGTCCCGCACTTGCTAAATGAATAACCGCCTCAATACACTTAGCACCAGTCCCACCAATCCCAATTAAATACAGTGCCATTATCTAGTTCCTAAATAGAGGAAGACGACGCAGTGTAAATGCTCCTCGAGGAGTATACATTAAGTCTCTTGGCGAACTGGTAGCCGTGGTAAACCAGTAAAGAAATGCCGCATCAAATATATACAGAGTTGTTAGAGACAAAATAGCTTCTGGCTTATAACTCAAGAAAAATAAAGTCGCAATAATACTTGAAACTGGGATGAATAAAATTACACACCAAACCAATAACCAACTTTGTCTATCATGGGCTGTTCTGGGTTGCGCTCTGGATGCCAAAACATACCACAGCAATGTTGCACAAAAGCAATTAAAACAATTGTTGCTCCTGGGATGTAGTTACTAATCCAAGCATCAAGTTTGTCTACACTAGGCAGTACAAAAAAAGGTAGTGAAATGCGATAAAAAAATGGCTGTACCCAAAACATTAACAGCCAGCCAAATACACTAAACCCAACAATGCGAACCAGCTCACTTTGCTTCATTTGGATTCCTGTAGTAGTGACTAATGGTAGTTTGTAAAAATATACCAAATAATGGTTTATTATAGCTCTGGTGATGAGTACAAAATTTTACATTGTTAGCAAAATCTGTTTTTCTTGATTATCGTATTACAATAATGTAATATTAAGTACAAAGCTAGCCATTTTGTAAATCAAAATACAGGTTTACATATTTTTATATTTATTAAATATTCACAAACAATATTTAAAGACATGATGCGAGTGCAACGGCAAGTATTGACTTTCTTGATATTCTGAATAACTTTGGGACTGACAGGTTGTCCTATATCTCCTACATCAGCACCAGAATTAACTTGTAAATTACCGGAACTGCCTAGCCCAGTTTCACTATCATCACCATTGACAGTTTCTATATACGTAGATGGCACACCATCAATGCAGGGATATGTCATCCATCCTAGGGATGAAAAAACTCGCTATAGTCAAACCATAGAATCATTACAAAATATCCTATTCCTAGGAACTTCTAGACAGATTACGGAAGAGTATTATCGTTTGGGAGAAACACCCCAAAAAATTAATCGTCAGCAATATAGAGACGCTAGACAGCCAAAATTTTATAGTGGTACAGACTATCCACTTCTAAAAACAGTCAAGATAGAAAATGCTATTGAAGCAGCTCAGGAAAATAAGCTAAGTGTGATTATCACAGATTTATATCAGGCGAGTGAAGATGTTAATCAGATAAATCGCCGCATCGAGCAAAATTATCTAAATGTAAATAATATTGAAGCTGATTATGCTGTGGGCATTGTCGCAATAAAAAGTGAATTTAATGGAGAGGTATATCGTGAAGATGATAGTGGGAGTAAATTTCGCTATACAACCCATAATACACAAGGTAATAAAATTAAGGAATTTAGACCTTTTTATCTGATCTTTTTGGGAAAATATAGCGACATCGCCTTTTATTTTAACAAAATAAGTAAGGAAAATAAAATACCAACAGATAGCCAACTAAATATTTTCTCTGCAAATCATTTGATTGAAGAAGTATCTTATCTTGACGGCGAAGCAGTACCACAAAAAAAATCTGTGCAGAAGATAGCAGCAGTGGGTAGTCCGAGAATAGAAGTGAATGAAGAAAAAATTCACCTTTTTCGAGTCAATGCAAACCCAGATAAAGAGATACCAATTAATTACAGTGTACCGTTAAGATTATATAGTCATACATTACTGCCTTTTAGTAATATTGAGACTGAAACTACAGTTCAGATATTCGATAATTTAGAAAAAAAATTACTAGAATCTAACGATTCAGGATTAAAACAAGCTCTGCAACTAAATCAATGGGAAAAAGATGGTGAGGGAAACTTGAAATTTGTAACTACAATTAAACCAAATAGGTTACAAGATTCTGGGTTTTACTACTTTACTATCGATGCTAAAGCTAAAGGGGTAGCTGCCGAAAAATGGTGGAGTGAGTGGAGTTCTAGTAACAATAATTCTCAAGATTGGAAGACTTTCAATTTAGAGCCTTTTTTGCAGGGATTACAAGTTAGTACAAATACATTAATGGCGAAAAGCCCACCTGTAATTGGTCGCTTTTGTTATGGAATTGAGGCCAAGTAATGGGTGCATCCCAGTTTTGTAAATGTCATTCTGAACGTAGCGATAGCGAAGTGTAAAGCCTGCGGCATAGCTGCGCTTAACGCGAAGCGTTCCGTAGGAAAGAATCCCGATCTCGTGTTAGAACTGAGATCCTTCGCTACACTCAGGATGACAAAAGTGGGATGCACCCAAGTAATTGGATGTAGAGGAGTAGGTGAGACCAGGAAGACCCCAATAACCTTTAGAATACTTACAGATATTTTTTTAGCACCTCAATTTATTTATGGGGAATGTTAATTTTGAATTTTGAATTTTGAATTTTGAATTCGGAGCGAAGCGACGTGACTCATTCTACAGATATTGCCACCTTAGCGCGTTGGATGGCTGGTGATTTTAGCAATCAAGCACAGGCTTTTGCAAATCCACCTTTTTATGCTCATATACGCGTGTGTATGCGTCCTCTGCCTTGGGATGTCTTATCGGGGGTAGCATTGTTTTTAGAACAGGCTTATGACTTTATGCTGAGTCAGCCTTATCGCTTGCGGGTGTTAAAGTTATATGTTGTAGGCGATCGCATCCGCTTGGAAAACTATACTGTCAAGCAAGAGGAAAATTTCTATGGTGCATCCCGCAATGTGGAACGCCTCCAGCATCTCAAAAGTGAACACTTAGAAAAAATGCCCGGCTGTGACATGATTGTGGAGTGGACGGGCAATACCTTCAAAGGTAAAGTCGAACCAGGTAAAGCCTGTATTGTGGTTCGCAAAGACCAAAAAAGTTATTTAGATAATGAATTTGAGGTGAACGACGAAATATTCTTGAGTCTTGATAGAGGACGGGATTTAGAAACCGATCAACTTCTTTGGGGTTCTGTTGCTGGGCCATTCCAATTCGTGCGATCGCAGAGTTTTGCTGATGAAGTCGTAATCAATTTCTGATTCAATATTATCAGTTGGGTAGGGTGCGTCAGTATGAATAATTTCTCAGTATAGTTAGTTTCTATCGCACTGACGCACCCTACAGTTTGGATATTTTTTATCTGGAAGTCCCTTATCGCTTGTGAGTAGGTGATTCTTACCTACTCCCTATCTTCAATTCAAACTGTTGCGGCTGACTTGAGTGAAGAAGGATAAGGAACTCGCTCAACTCTATTTTCCCATGTGCCATCAGGGTACAGTTTCAACAGACGGAATCCAGGGAAGTCTTGATTAATGGCAAAAGTGGGACTTTCTGAATGGAATTGAAAGCAAGTTGAGGGAGTACCTAGGTATTCAACGTGATGATGCTGGTGTTGAAACTCCTGGTGAATGTGACCGAATAAGACTAACTTAACTTGGGGATAGCGATCTAGGACAGCAAATAAATCTTCAGGATTTTTCAGCTTACTTGCATCTAACCAAGCAGAGTTGACTGAAAAAGGAGGATGATGTAATGCTACCAAAGTGGGGTTATTGCCTAGAATTTGTAACTCAGATTCCAGCCACGCTAAAGTTGTAGACGACAGATAACCATGCCAATTATCAGGTAAAGAAGAGTCCAGCAAGATAAAATTCCAACCACCCCGTTGAAAAGACTTGCGTCGAGAAAGCATTCCTAGATTTAAAATTTTATCCATTGCGATCGCACAGTCATGATTTCCTGGTAGCCAATAAGTTGGTATCTTCAGTAAATTCAGGTGGTATTGCAGATTTTCATAAGATTGAGGCGTACCATCATCAGACAAATTTCCAGTCAGTAGCAGTAAATCAAGTTCATCGCGTAGTTCTTGCAAGCGTTTTATCACTGCTTGGAAAGATTCTGTAGTATGTATCCCTTGGAGTTGGTGATTTTCAGCCGCCAACAAATGTATATCCGTTACTTGCGCCACTGATATTGGAGAAGCTTGATTCATTTTTACGGTTAGGGATTTGTGCGTATTAATATTTGATTCTCCTTTTGGAACAATAGCATTATTTAGGAAAGTAATAAAATTAGCTTGCTAGTAAATACATCATTAAGAGCATCAATAACATGATTTACTTTTTATTTCCATACTTTTAAAGTAAAATACTTTTTATTTTAATTAAGCAATTATACGCAAAATACAGCAAAAAATTTGTATAAAATAGCTTAATTAAATAATATTTTATTTTTTCATCTATCCTAAGATAGAAGTTTTAGTTTTTTTGTATTTTACGACACTCATCTACAGAAGTGTAAATGTTAGTATTATCTAAATAAATCTATATTTCCTGGTGATACCAGCACCCATTTCCAGAATTGGTACAAATAAAGTCAAATTTTCCCAAACAAGGGATGTTAATTTAGAACAAAATCTGTTATTATAGGTAATTGTGAGTGCTGGCGACATAGCCAAGTGGTAAGGCAGAGGTCTGCAAAACCTCCATCCCCCGGTTCAAATCCGGGTGTCGCCTTCTAAGAAATATAAGCATTACAGGGCTTCCAAGCCCTTTTTTAATAGGAGTCATAGGTGTTGTTTCCAGAGCCTTCCAAGATTTTTGGTGTAATTTTGGGTAGTTTGGGTAAAGAACTGGGGTAAAAATGTAAGGTAGAGGTTTTTACCCATATATACGCTTAGTAACACCCTGGTACGGGCATTGTAGAATTTGTTGCAAAGCCATCGTCATCACAGACGTGGTGTTACCGGAACGCACATAATATTTGTTTTCTGGTTTTTCAACTAAATGGGCAAGTTGTGCCGATTTTTGCTCAGTGCGAAGGTCTAGACATGAGCAAAAAAACTCCGGTTCGATATGGAGATTAATGGACAGAGTCCTCTGACTTGCTAACCATTCATAAGATTCTTTTGGTGCAACACCGCTACCACAAATAGCTTACTGTCCAGCCAAAGCAGAGCTAGATTGATTTTTGTGACCACCAGATAGTCAGCAATTGTTAACTCCAGTCCTTCCCGCAAGTGAATATATAGGAGATTTCCTTGACCTAACTCCTGTGGATATGGGCAAATCGTCTCAAACTCATCTGCACACTGGTTTTGGATTTCTTCAGTTTCTGAAAAAAGTTCCCAGAAAGCTTGTTGCGAAATCGTGATTGGCATTATCTCTATCTGGTGTGTGGAAAATTAAGATACAAACACTATTTATTGCGAATTGCGAATTGCGAATTGCGAATTGCGAATTGGTTTTATAAAAAGTATTTAAACTAATCTTCAAGCACTAAATTCTCGGTGTTTGGATTATCTCCGAAAAACTCAAGGTGTGTCAATTAGATACTTAAATAAGTCATCAATAATCGCATTTGCCGCTAACATACCACTTCCAATCCAGTATTGTGGAACTAGATAAACTTTATTTTCTCGCACAGCTTTTAAATTTCTCCACAGTGGACTTGATTTAAGTTGCTCTAATTTATATTGTGCTGTTCGATTACCCTTGGCATCATTCTCAGCCGTCCAAATAAATATCACATCACCATCAGCTTGTTCGATTAATTCATTACCGATGGACATTTGAATCTGATTATTAAATAACTTTTTTGCTTCTGATGCAGTGAAATTTTGCGATTCTGGGCGAGATAAGCCGGCATCTTGTAAAACTGTTCCGCAGAAAGAATCAAGTAGATAAAGGTTAATGTTACTAGGATAGACTCGCACTACAGAAACTTTGATTTTTGATAACTTATTACCCATTTTCTGCTTAAAATCTGCGAGACGACGGTAATAATCTGCCATTACTTGTTGACCGACTTCTTTCTTTCCTAACGCCACACTAGTATTTTTAAATACCTCTTTCCATTGACCACTGTGTTCAAATTTCAACAAAACGGTTGGAGCAATTTTTGAAGTAATAGGATAAATATCTAGTTGATAGTCAGAACCCACAATCAAATCTGGTTTGAGTGCAAGGATACTTTCTAAATTAGGTTCGCCAGTTGTCCCGATGTTTTTTACTCCTGTTAGCTGATCTTGCCAAAATGATGAAAAATGGGAGATCACAGCACCAAGAGGTTTAATTCCTAGTGCGATCGCATTTTCAGCATCATCTAGAGTCACAAGTCGCTCAAATTTGTCTGGAATACAGGTAATTCCCGCAGCGTGTTCCACCTGACGACAAGCAGCGTTGGTACTTTGATAATTAACAGGTAGAGAACCACCACGATGACAAGCTACAGCCAGGAGTAGAGTAAAAAATATTACAATGCTAAATCGCAACCAGCGAGTAAAGCTTTTTATTCTGATATAACTGTCATTCATGATGGTATCTCAAATCCTACACCTGATTTTCGTCAGATTAAAATGTCACAGAAAAACTACCAACCACTGTTAACGGTGCGCCAGGTTCTATAGCAACTCTACCAAAATTTGCTCCGTGAAAATATTTTTCATTGAACAGATTTTGGATATTAATTCCAGCTCGCCAATTATCACGTTGATAGTAGATGGTTGCGTCTGTTCTCAGATAACCAGGGATGACATAAGTATTGTCGTCGTCACCTTGGCGATCGCCTATATAAAACAAACCAAAACCAAAACCTAAACCTTGTAAATTACCGCGTTGTAATTGATAAGTTGTCCATAAACTGGCTGTATTAAATGGGATATTCGCTGGACGATTCCCAGCCAAACCATCATTAAATTCTGTGTACTTAGGATCAACATAAGAATAAGATGCAATCACATTCCAACCAGGACTAATTTCTCCCCTAACATTGAGTTCAATACCTTGGCTGCGTTGTTTTCCTATGGGAATGCTAAAGTCTGGATTAGCTGGATCGGTTGTAGCCATATTTGATTTTGTAATGTCATAAGCTGCTAAGGTAGCAGCTAATTTGCCATCCAAAAATTCAGCTTTTACTCCTACTTCGTATTGAGTTCCTCGTTCAGGCTCTAAAATTGTTCCATCTACGCTTGTCGCAAAATTTGGTGAAAATGATTGACTGTAACTAGCATAAAGAGAAATAGCTTGAATAGGTTGATAAACTATACCCAGTCTGGGGGTGATAGCTGTATCGTATTGATTGGATTCAGAACCATTCAAGAAATTTTTGCTGTTTTGATCTACAAAATCCAACCTTCCACCCACAAGAAATTTTAAATTATCTGCAAAAGCTATTTGGTCTTGCAAGAAAATTCCTAAACCAGTGCTTCTATTCTGGTTATTACGCACAACGTTTGTTAATTCTTCTAAACCAGGTCTGGGTATGGCATTGTAAACTGGGTTGAATACATCAATACTTGGTGTAATTCCTCCTGGTAATCGCTTTTGAGTTCCCCCTGATGTGGCTCTAGCTAAGTCAACACCAAATAAGAGAGTATGGTTAATTGAACCTGTAGTAAACTTACCAACTAGATCAGTTTGTAAAGTATAATTTTCTTGATAGTCATCATTGGATCTAAAGTTGCGTGACAGAATGCCTGTTGTTTCATTTAATCTTACAGGTTCAGCACGATAATCAAAACTATCTGAACTCTGATATCGGAAAGCATTGCGGATTTTCCAATTATCGTTAAAATTATGCTCTAAGCGATAGCTAAAACCTATTTCTTCAACTTTCCTTACATCATCTGGTTCGCCTAAAATACGCTCCACAGGAATGTCCAGAATACCGTTACCAAAAGCTAAAAATCCCCGATCAAATGGACGTTCATCGTTGAGATAGTCAAATTGAAACGTTAAGTTAGTTGCTTTGCCAATTTCCCATTTTAAAATGGGTGAAATAAAGAATCGTTGAATATCTTGATCAAAATTGCGGAATCCTGCTGAAGATTCGTAAACAGAGTTGAGCCTATATAACAGAGTTTTATCAGAATTTAGTGGACCTGAGATATCAAGACTAGGACGAAATGTGGAGAAATTACCCACTGACAATTCAGCATTATAGTAAGGATCTCTGAGAGGTTGCTTTGTAACTAAGTTAATTACACCTCCAGGTTCAACGCCACCATATAAAACTGAAGCCGGTCCTTTCAAAACTTCTATGCGTTCAACGTTTGCAGTTTCCCTAATACCACCTCGTCCATCTTTGAAACCATCAACTAAAATACCACCACCAAAAAGACCACCGGTAAAAAATCCGCGATTAGCCAGTTGATCTACTCCCCCACCAAACCCACCATTTTGAACCACACCACCAACATTCAGCAGTGCATCTCTTAAGCGAGTAACTCTTTGATCTCTAATCACTTCTTCAGGAACTACTTGAATAGTCTGAGGAATATCTCTGATCAAAGTGTCAGTTCTAGTTCCAGTGGAAGCATTGGGTACACGATATCTATTTTGCTCACCTGTGACTATTAATTCAATCGGTGTTTCACTCTGTGCAGATGGTTCTTCTGGCTGGGTTTCAGTGCTGGGTTGTGTCTGTGGTGTTTGTGTAGTCGTCACAGTTGGTACAACCCCAAAAACCAAACCTTCATCACCATCAAATAACTCAACTTGTGGCGCACCAGTTTCACCCGTCACTGTCACGCGAACAGTGTTTGCATCTAAATTTGTGACTATAACTTCACTAATTCCCGCAGTCGGTTTTTCTTGGCGGAATATATCACCATTAGGTAGGCGTAATTGGGTGTTAGGTATATCTACAATGTAATTGTTGCCCTCACTTTTCACTACTGATTGGAGCTTATCACTTTGATTGGTTTCTAAAATTATATCAAGCCCCTTATCAGTAGATTGTAATCTTACTTGGGGAATCACAATAGGTGATTGAGCTAGCAATTGTTTGACTTTGCTTACAGGTTTCAGATTATCTTTTTTCTCCTGTATGCTGCTGCTTTTTATCTCCTCAGCAATTGCGGGCATAGTAACTAAAATTCCGCTCAAACTCGCTATCCAAATCAGTTGTTCTAGTTTTGACATTTTCCTCACACTCCAGTTAAATTAGTTGTGCAAAAATAAGTAAAAATCTTTCGCCAAATGTAATATGTTCAACAAGACTATGGCTAACTCAGATATTTAAAAAGGTCATCAAGTAGTTTATTAATTCCAAAAAAGCCGTATGTCCACCATCTATTTACTTGGACTTCATACACTTGATTATTTTTTGCTGCTTTTAGTGTAGTTAAAAGAGGATTTTGAAAAAAGCTTGTGTTAATTGCTTGGTATCGTTCATAACGAACAAAACATCAGCATCATACTTATTTAATATCTCAATACTGGATACTACAGTTTCTTCTTTTTGATTTGCCAGTACAGGTATTAGTCGTATGCCAATGTCTTGGAAAACTTGATTATAAGTTTCATTATCTGAATATGTAGAGATGAGACCTTCTCCAAAAATATAAATCACCGATACTTCTATCTCTTTGAGACGTTCACCCATTAAATTTTGCAACTTTTGAACTCGTTCATAGTATTGAGTGATGACTTGCTCTGCTTTTTCTGGCTCACCTAGTATTTGAGCAATAAAGCGGAGATTTTCTTTGAAAGAGTAATTTAAACCCGGCAAATCTACCATAACTGTAGGTGCGATCGCAGATAATTCTTTATACAAACTTTTTTGGTATTCACGCATCAAAATTAAATCGGGTTTGAGCTTGATAATTCTTTCTAAATTAGGCTGATTTCCAGTGCCAATTATCTCGATACCAGCCGCTTCATCATTAGTTACACCACGGAATAAAAAGTCGTACTCTGGAAAATAACTGACTGTACCAATTGGTTTGATACCCAAAGACAATACCGGGTCTAAAAGACCAATATCATTTAATACAATAATTCGCTTTGGTTTGATGGGAATTCTTGTTTCACCCAAAGCGTGTTTGACTAATTTTGTGGCGACCGGAAGAGGAGATGTAGATAAATTATTATTACCTTGAATTACATTTTGCGAAATATTACCATGACAAGCTAATAGCAAGACGATAGTAACAATCCCTAGCAACAATAATTTGAGGTAACCATACACTTTAATACTTTCTCCTCTTTCAATTTTGGTTAAAATTCAATTGCAAATGAACCCACCAATGTTAAAGGTTCACCATAGTAGACACCTAAACGACCACCATCAGAACCATTAAAATAGGTTTTATCAAACAAGTTACGAACATTTAAAGCAGCTCTCCAGTTGTTGCGCTTGTAAAATATCGACGCATCAGTACGGACATAACTGGGAAGAATATAACTGTTGTCTAAATCTCCGAAGCGATCTCCTACAAAAAATAATCCCAGTCCAAATCCTAACCCTTGCATACTTCCTGCTTGAAGTTCATAGGTTGTCCACAAACTTGCTGCGTGTTCTGGAATATTATCGCGTCGGCGACCTTCTAAACCACTAGTATCTTTGCTAACAAAGGCATCAATGTAAGAATAGGATGCGATTACTTTCCAACCTGGGGTAATTTCCCCAGCAATGTCAAATTCAATACCTCGACTTGTCTGTTCCCCAGTTTGAATTTGCTCGTTGGGGTCGGATGAATTGGGATCATCAACGGTAACATTTTGCTTACGGAGATCATACAATGCTAAAGTCGCGCTCAAATTGCGGGTAATATCAGCTTTCACGCCTACCTCAAATTGTCTACCTGTTTCCGGTTTAAATGGTTCACCATTACCATTGCGACTTGTGCCGAAACTGGGTTCAAAAGAGGTTGCATAAGATGCGTAAAGGGAGATATTTTCAGATGGTTGATAAACTATTCCTAATCGGGGACTAAAGTTGCTATCAGATTGGGAAAATTCTTCTTTTTCTTCGCCTAAACTGCGTGTTGTGCGAGTTTGCTCAAAAATATCAAATCGCCCTCCTACTAGTAATTTGAGTTGGGGATTAAGTTCGATTTGGTCTTGGATATAAAACCCATATTTATCGAGAGTATCATCACGGAAAAAATTTAAGATTCCTTGTTTTGGATACTCTAAACGAGCGTAGACTGGGTTAAATATATTAATAGATGGGTAAGTTTCAAAGTCTCCAAAAGTTCCATCTTCGGTGATTTTAGCATAGTCAAATCCAAACAATAATTGATGTTTAATCGAGCCAGTTGAGAATTTTCCTACTACATCCATTTGGGTAGAATAAGCATTATCTCGACGCTCGGAAAAATAACTCAATCTACTTAATTCACCCGTTTCTTGATCAAGAGAATCCCGTATAGGATAGTAACGGGCTAAATTTACAAATTGAGCGCGGAAAGAATTTCTGATTGACCATTGATCGTTAAACTTATGGTCAAGTGCATAACCAAAATTAGTCACATTTATTTCCACATTCTGGAACGGTTCACCTAAAAAACGTTCCCGTGGCAAATTTGCCGGACGATTACCTATTGCCACAGTACCATCATCGGCTGTCCGTGTTTCTTCAATCCAAGAACCATCTATAGTTAAATTTGTTTTATCACCAAGTGCAAACTTGAATCTAGGAGCAAGAAACACACGTTCTGAATTTACAAAGTCACGAAAACTTCCAGCATTTTCATAGGAAGTATTAAAGCGATAAAGAGCAGTTTTACTGTCATTTAATGGCCCAGATAAATCAATCCCACCCCGATAGGTGCTAAAACTGCCAACAGTTCCCTCAACAGAATAAAACGGTTGAGTTAGAGGTTGTTTAGTAACCAAATTCACTAAACCACCAGGGGGTGCATCTCCAAACAAAACTGATGCTGGGCCTTTCAGAACTTCTATACGTTCAATATCAGCTGTTTCAATCAAGCCACCATAATCCTGATAAGAACGAAGTCCATCCCGAAATAAGTTTGCACCAAAACCACGTAAAGAAAGATATTCACTAAAACCTTGGTAGTAACCCGCGCTAGTAGAACCACTTACATTTCGTAGTGCATCTTGAACGCGAATTGTTCCTTGGTCTTTGAGGACTTCGCGGGGTATTACCTGAATTGATTGCGGAATATCACGAATAGGTGTATCTGTCTTAGTTGCAGTAGATGCTTGTTCTACACGATAACCACCCTGTTCACCTGTAACTACCAGTTCAATAGGTGCTTCACCCTGTGCAGATGGTTCTTCTGGCTGAGTTTCAGTGCTGGTTTGCGGTTCTACTGGCGTGGGTTGTGTCTGTGGTGTTTGTGTAGTCGTCACAGTTGGTACAACCCCAAAAACCAAACCTTCATCACCATCAAATAACTCAACTTGTGGCGCACCAGTTTCACCCGTCACTGTCACGCGAACAGTGTTTGCATTTAAATTTGTGACTATAACTTCAGTTATTCCTGGAGTCGCTTTCTCTTGACGGAATGTATCACCGTTAGGTAGGCGTAATTGGGTATTGGGAATATCAACAATATAGCTATTCCCTTCACTCTTATTTACCAGTTGCAGTTTATCTGATTGATTAGTTTCTAAAGTTACCTCTATCCCTTTGTCTGTGGCTTGGGACTTAACACCTGTGATTTGAATTAGCGACTGAGCCAGCCATTGCTTAATACTGGTAGCAGGTTTTTCTACATCACCCAATTGAGAAATTTTAGAGATTGGTTTTTGGCTATCCTCTGCTAACACAGGGGGGTTAACCAGTACCAAAGCCACACCGATCATCCAAGTTAGTTTTTGTAACTGATTTGACATCACTCTACTCACCCACAAATAAGTGATTGGGGAATGGGGACTGGGTATTAAGAAATTCTATTACCTACTACCCCATGCCCAATCACCTTTACTCTCGTAATTAGTAATTAGTATCAAAAAGCTTACAGGAAAGCTCTTGCATATAGATGAGTGCTTTGAACGCTAGACGGAATTTTTTGAACGCTAGACGGAATTTTTGAATTTTTAAGTTGTTTAATCAGGTTATGATTACATGGAAATCTTTAAATTTATGGCTCTTATCCTTATCCTATCAACTGATTAAGTTCCATTGATAAACGCGAATTATCTATCAAAAATTCTTTGGGATTGATACCAAATTTTTTTCTAAAAGCGGTAGCAAAGTAACTGCGACTAGAAAAACCAACTCTACGCGCTGCTTGAGAAATGTTTATTTCTCCTGCTACTAACAATTTGCGTGCTTCTTCTAATCTATGATGATGTAAATAGCCAAATACTGTCGTATCAAATACTAGCCGGAAGCCACGTTTAAGAGTGCAGTCATTTAAGCCGACTTGTCTAGATAACTCCATTAAAGAAGGAGGATTTTCTAAATTTTGGAGCAAAATTTCTTTGGCGTGGTGAATACGTTCCACATCATCAGGTTTGAGTGCAAAGGTATCATTTTTACCTTGACGTGCAGAGACATCTTCTTCAACCAGCAATACCATTAGTTCTAAAACCTTACTTTCTAAGTACATCCGTTTCATCATTCCCTGGTAGGGACAATTTAAAATTTGTTGTAATGCAATTTGCATTGCTGGAGTCGTAGTACCAGGACGAGAATAATATTCTTGATGATTGTTTCTGACTAAATGAGTTAATTCTTGCGGAAGCTGATTTTTTTCTTTACCCATAAAAAGGCAAAATAGCTCCGTTTCCATGTGAACATTAATCTCAATGATTTTTTCTGATTTAAATGTTTTATATTTCTCCTTTGGTGCTAGTCCACTACCCCACAATCTATTTTGTCCGCTACTAACAGCAAAATGATTATCTTCGTAATAGCCTGCTAGATAAAAGCTGTATTCTAAAGGATGTTGTCGCTCAGGGAGTTTTATAATTAAATCTTCATGTAATTGGTGTTCGGAAATAGATAAATATAAACCATCTCGTAGTTCTATTCCACCAGACAATCCTTGACCTAATTCTTCCGGGAAATAGCAAATAGTATCAAATATATCCCAGCGATCGCCTACGCTTGGACTTAGCCCATCGGACTTTTTTTCTGTTTCTGGTATCTCTACAAATAAATCCCAAAAAGCTTCTTGTGAAATTGTGATTGTCATAAATAGTGGCAATAAGTTATTATATTTGTTGCTAATTATTAGTAATATATTTTAGTAAATACTCAACGTAAAGTCACTTTGATCAGTATTTGTGATAAATACAGCAAGTAGCTGCTTACTGAGATTAATTAGCACTAACATAATTAGAATAGCTTATTTTTATAGCACTAATTTGTTATTAAACATACAAAATTTTTGCTAGATTTTCTCAACTACCGAGATTGCTTGGCAACCTCAAGAATATTACTTGCTGACATAGGGAAGCAGCTTGTCGTTAGACAGCACCAAAAAAATCTCGAATCGTCCAAAGAGGACGACAACAAGGGTGCAAGGTGAAAGCGATGGTTTCCGAACGACCGGAGGCGATCGCTTAATTCAAAATTTATTGAAAATTAGTTGCAATAAATTAAATCATTTGTTAGATTATTGTTATACAAATCTATTACCTCCAACATCAGGCTTTCTTGTGGGAGAACTACTCTCCCACTTATTTTCTGATTGCAAAAATCTCAATACATCACGATAGGTGTTGACTTTAGTGTCAATAACTAGATTTTATAAATTTGAAATTTAGCAACACAAATAATTAATTAAAATATGAGTAACTGCCCTTGCTGTCATGGAAAACTGCTGCAACACATTGGTAGCAGTAGAATTTACTGGTTTTGTCTCGATTGTCGC
Source organism: Nostoc sp. UHCC 0870 (assembly GCF_022063185.1). Lineage (NCBI taxonomy): Bacteria > Bacillati > Cyanobacteriota > Cyanophyceae > Nostocales > Nostocaceae > Nostoc > Nostoc sp. UHCC 0870. Next base: position 4,709,552 of record NZ_CP091913.1, read on the forward strand.
CAGGAAATGCCAAATATGAGTTCAGTCGTTCATACTAATTGCTTTTCGTCCGCAATATTGTCAGCAAAAGTAGGAAGAAAAGCCTTGTGATGTTTGCAGTCAAAATGCTTCTAAGTAGAAGTAGAATATCAGCTATGCTATTCTAGCAAGAGAATCTAATGCAAATACTTCCTATTTATGGTAAATTTAATTTCTCAAACGGAGTATAAACGCACATGGCAGCAAATTAACCAAAATACTCATTATCTAGAAGCAACTGATAATACCGATTTTATTAATTACTGTCCCCAGCACTTCGGTAGAGGATATCATCGCTGGATTAAGCTACGAGGAATTAATCTGCTGATTGTTGATGAAAAATTTGACGATGATTTGTATGTTGAATATAAAGACATTAATGATTATGAAGACGATATTATAGAATTCGGTTTTAATTTATCAGGCTCATACTCCCAAGGAAATGGTACAGAAAGCTTTTTTGATTGGATTTATATAGATGAAATAGACAAAGTAGAAGATTTTATTATTTTTGCTAACAAGCGACGGCTGAAAGTGGATATTCACCTAGATAATCAAAGTTTACTTCAGAGTTTTATCGTTAATCATCAAGAAAAATTACCTAAAAATTTAATAAATTTGATTGAAGGAAATACTAAAAAAAGATTTTATGAAACCAATATAATTACACCAGAAATGCAGTTACCACTAGAGCAGATTATCAACTGTCCATTTCAGGGAATAAGTAAATATATATATCTGGAAGGTAAATGTTTAGAATTAATCGCACTCAAATTAGAACAATTGGCACAGAATGAAAAGCCAATGGCTAAATCAGTAGTGTTAAAAAAGGATGATATTGAAAGAATTTATGCAGCCAAAGTCATTTTAATCAAAAATATCAATAATCCCCCCTCATTAATCGAACTAGCGCATCAAGTAGGATTAAACGATTACAAGTTAAAAATTGGTTTTCGTCAGGTGTTTGGTACAACAGTTTTTGGTTATTTACATCAACACCGTATGGAATTTTCACGTCAACTGCTTTTAGAACGACAGATGAGTATAAAAGAAATAGCCCGTACCGTTGGTTATATCAACCACGGTTGTTTTGCGGCTGCGTTTCGGAAACGATTCGGTGTTAATCCTAAACACTACCGGCTGAAAAGTTAGCACAGAGTCGCCCTTAAGCCTTCATTAAATCTCTGCGTTTAAAAATAAAACTAATTAATAAGCTAACTAACAGCAAATAGCTATCGATTTCTCCAAAAAATCCGTCAAACGCCGAAAAAAATCCGTCTTGCAGCTGAACAGGTATTCTAAATCATAGGGAATTTATTGTAGTCTTTTTGAAATGGATTCCTAAGTGGTGTGAGAAGAGATGTCAACAAAGCTACAATTATTTGCAAGTTTATGGTTAACTGGGGTAGTAGTTGCAGCTAAACCTGCTTGGGCAATTCCCCATGTGAGTGATGTGGAACTGCCTGCAAATACTGTCAAAGAATTAGTATCACAAACTGCAACTCCCCAATCTCTAATTATTGTCAATGAAGTGCAAGCCAATCCCACTGAGAAAGGTGTAGAGATAATTTTACAGACAACTGTTGGTGAACAACTGCAAATCAGCGATCGCAGTGGTGATAATAACTATATTGCAGATATTCCTAACGCTCAATTGCGTTTACCGAGTGGCGATGAGTTTAGATTCAGTTCCCAGCAACCAGTTGAGGGTATTACTGAGATTACCGTCTCCAACCTGGACGCTAACACTATTCGGGTGACAATCACAGGTGAAACAGGATTGCCGAATGTCGCATTATTTGACACTGATCAAGGGTTAATTTTGAGTTTGACACCTGCTACAACTGCAATGCAAGCACCACAGCAGCCTCAAGTTGAGCAGCCCACAACTGAAGCACCACCAGCAGAACCATCAACGCCAAGTGATCAGCCGATTGAATTAGTGGTGACGGGTGAACAAAATGGGTATCGTGTCAGAGATAGCTCAACAGCAACTAAGACAGATACCCCATTGCGTGATATTCCTGCCAATATACAGGTGATTCCCCGTCAGGTTTTGGAAGATCAAGGGGCTGTACGCTTAGATGAAGCATTGCGTAACGTGGGTGGTGTTACCTACTCTAGTTCTTTTGGTAATCGCGGACAAGATTTTCTGATTCGGGGATTTTCTGCCACCAATTACAGAAATGGGTTGAGAGAAGATACTGGTGGTGGCAGTTCTTTTAACAATCGGACTGCTCAAGAGACGGCGGATGTAGAACGGATTGAAGTTCTCAAAGGCCCGGCTTCTGTTCTGTTTGGACAGGGTGAACCGGGAGGTATCATCAACCTAGTTTCTAAAAAACCACTTTCAACGCCTTACTACAATATTGGCTTCACGGCGGGAAGTTATGACTTCTACCGGCCAACATTGGATTTTTCCGGGCCATTGAATGATGATGGTTCGCTGGCCTATCGCCTGAATATTGCATACGAAAGTGCAGGTAGTTTTCGAGATTTTACCGATTCCAGGCGTTATTTCATTGCTCCCTCCTTAGCGTGGACAATTAGCCCCAGTACAAAGCTGACTCTAGAAGCATCTTATCTCCAAGACAGAAGGACATTTGATCGAGGTCTGCTTGTACTCAATGGTGCAGATCGCCCGGCGGATTTGCCCTTGAGTAGAGCTTTGTTTGATCCCAGGTTCTCGAAAACTAATTATGATGAAACACGAGCTTATGTATACCTTGATCACAATTTTTCTGATGATGTGTCATTGCGTAGTGCATTCCGCTACACGACTAGCTTTGAATCTGACCGCGAAGGGTCATCAGGTCTTAGCGGCGGATTGCTAGACGATAATCGCACTGTAAGAATTGAAGCTTACACTGGTGATCAATTTTTTGAGACATATACCTTCCAAAACGATTTAGTTTGGGGGTTTAAGACAGGAGCGATCGCGCACAAGCTTTTATTAGGTCTAGAAGTGAGGAACTCCTTTGCTCGTTACACTGCTCAACCCCTTGCAGGACAACAGCAGGCCATAACTGGAGGATTGCTCGATATCTTTGAGCCAGACTATAATGCGATCGCCTACACTGGTGGCTATGATTTCTATTTTGGTGGTGAGCAGAAAGAGGAAAAACTCTTTGGTATCTACTTACAAGACCAAATTACCTTATTAGATAACCTCAAACTAGTGATTGGCGGTAGGTTTGATAGTGTTACCTCCAAGCAGCGTTTTGGAGACTTTCGTGAAGATATAGATGATAGTGCATTTTCTCCCCGTGTTGGTATTGTTTATCAGCCTAGTGAAACTCTATCGCTTTATGCCAACTACTCACGGTCATTTGTGCCACAAGGAGGTCAAAGTGCAACCAATACCCCCTTTGAACCAACGCAGGGTACACAGTATGAAATTGGAGCTAAAGCCGATTTTCTCGATGGTCGTCTTTCTGCCACTATAGGCGCGTATAACATCACCAGAAGTAATATTACAACAGCCGATCCTGATAATCCCCGCTTTTCCATTCAAGTTGGTGAACAAAGAGCTAGGGGTATTGATATAGATGTAGCTGGGGAAATTTTACCTGGTTGGAATATTATTGCTTCCTATGCTCTTATCGATGCCACAATTACTCAAGACAACACCTTTGAAGTGGGTAATCGCTTGAATAATATTCCTCAAAATGCAGCTAGTTTGTGGACAACTTATACACTTCAATCTGGTGACTTAACAGGTTTAGGCTTTGGTGCAGGAGCTTTTTTCGTCGGGGAACGAACGGGAGATTTAGATAACAGTTTTACATTACCAGGGTATACTCGCGTTGATGCGGCGATTTATTACAACCGTAATAATTTCCGTGCGGCGTTAAATTTTAAGAATTTGTTTGGTACAGAGTATTTTGCAGGTTCGCAAAATCGGCGCGCTGTTGTTCCTGGCGCACCCTTTGAGGTACAAGGAACAATTTCTTGGCAATTTTAGATAACTACAATCAATGAAGTTTTGGTTCAGAAATATCAAACTGTTGCTGCTGTCAGTGTGTACATTGATTTTAGTTGTAGCCTGTAATAGCAGCACACCCCAATTACCCAGCCGTACCAATTCGGAGAGTGTATTATCAGATTGTCGTGTGATTCAGCATGACGGTGGTGAAACAAAAATTTGCGGCCATCTGCAAAAAATTGTGGCTCTGAGTCCACCGATATTAGATATTTTGTTGTCATTAGGGGTGCAACCGGCAGGTTATGCGGAAGTGGATTTGTTAAAGCAAAAAGTATTTGATAATCCCAGTCAGCAGATACCTTTTTTAGGCGATCGCGTCACAAGTAAACCTGTGAATTTAGGCGATCGCCATAATCCCTCTATAGAAACATTAGTGCAACTCAAACCTGATTTAATTTTGGGTGAAAAATTTCAACTCCAGACCAATTACAAGTTATTCTCTAACATTGCACCAACGGCATTTTTTGACACTGGGGAAAAAACCGGATGGAAAACTGCGATGCAAGCGATCGCACAGGGGTTAAATCGAGAAGAACAAGCAAAACAGGCGATCTTATCCCATAATCAACTTGTGGAAACAGTCAAAAGCCAACTAGCACCAGTGATATCAGGGCAAACCATTATTGTTTTAGGCTGGAACGGACTTTCCAATGAATCATTTATCTTATCGTCTGGTTTAATTACTGGGTTGCTTGAAGATTTAGGCTTTCAGGTCATTGTCGGAAAAGCAGACAGACCGAATATTTCTGTTGAAACCATAGCAGAGATTAAAGCCGATCATATTTTAGTTATGCCGACTACTGGAAGTGACACGATCGATAATGCCAAACAGGAGTGGCAAAACAATCAAATTCTGCGCTTAATTCCCGCCGTACAAGCGGGAAAGATTTATTTTATGGACTATCAACTGGTTCGTATTCGAGGGCCAATTGCAGCTGAGATATTTATCAATCAAATTCGTCAACTGTTGCAGTCTTAATGTATCAGATTTTTAATTATTCATGAGATAATCACAATGCTTAACGAAATAGCTATCTATTCTCAATGTCCTTTGACAATCTCTGCAAACTCCTATCAGAAAAACACCCGCAAAAATTCGCCAGTTGGGTATTAGGGACACCCCAAACAGAGGTTACAGTCCTGAAAACCGAATTGAGTATTGAACCCATCCGCGCCGATTACGTCACCTTTTTACAACTACAAGGCAGGATTTTACACCTAGAATTTCAAACCAAAATCGAATCCACACCACCCCTATCTCTGCGAATGTTAGATTATTGGGTGCGGTTGTATCGGTTGTATCGTTTACCCATCACACAAGTTGTAGTATTGTTACTTCCTCCCAAAGATGAAAGCGAAATTACTACCACCTTTACAGTAGAAAACACCCATCATCAATTTCGAGTAATTCGGATGTGGGAAGAAAACCCCGAACCGTTTCTTCAGGATTCAGCCTTATTACCCCTAGCACCATTAACAGCGACAAATCAACCCCAAATCTTGCTAGAACAAATTGTGCAGCGAGTCAACCAAGTCCAGACAACCCAACGACCGGAAATTTCTGCCTACACCCAAATCTTAGCGGGGTTAAAATTTAAAAAGGATTTGATTAAAAAACTATTTCGGGAGGGTATGATGCGCGAGTCAGTTATTTACCAAGAAATTCTCGAAGAAGGCGAACAGCGAGGGGAACAACGCGGACGACAAGAAGGGCGACAAGAAGGGCGACAAGAAGGGGAACGAAGTCTGGTTTTGCGTCTACTCACTCGCAAGTTAGGAGAATTACCCCCAGAGATGCGCGAACAGGTAGAGACTCTGAGTTTGGAAGAATTGGAAAATCTGGGTGAGGCTTTACTGGACTTTAGCAGTTTGTTGGATTTGAACGCATGGTTAGCCCATCAGTAGAAACTTAACCCCAAGCAAACTAGGGATTCTTGGGGTTTGCTTGGTTATTTATTTTATGACTCTCTACGAGATAATAAAAATGCTTAATGAAATAGCCATGTAATCAATGTCCTTTGACAATCTCTGCAAACTGCTATCAGAAAAACACCCAGAAAGATTTGCCAGTTGGGTATTAGGGACACCCCAAACAGAGGTTACAATCCTGAAAACCGAATTGAGTATTGAACCCATCCGCGCCGATTACGTCACCTTTTTACAACTACAAGGCAGGATTTTACACCTAGAATTTCAAACCAAAATCGAATCCACACCACCCCTATCTCTGCGAATGTTAGATTATTGGGTGCGGTTGTATCGGTTGTATCGTTTACCCATCACACAAGTTGTAGTATTGTTACTTCCTCCCAAAGATGAAAGCGAAATTACTACCACCTTTACAGTAGAAAACACCCATCATCAATTTCGAGTAATTCGGATGTGGGAAGAAAACCCCGAACCGTTTCTTCAGGATTCAGCCTTATTACCCCTAGCACCATTAACAGCGACAAATCAACCCCAAATCTTGCTAGAACAAATTGTGCAGCGAGTCAACCAAGTCCAGACAACCCAACGACCGGAAATTTCCGCCTACACCCAAATCTTAGCGGGGTTAAAATTTAAAAGTGTAGTAAAGTGGCAGCACCCTCTTAGGAAAGGTGTAGTTAATCATATTCCCCTTTCTCAGGGACTCCGCACAGATATCTCGAATTTTGAGTATCCAGATATTTATGATCATGATTATTCTGGTGGTGAAGATTACCCTATGGCTCTGGTATTTCGGAGCGAAGGCGTTCTCAAAGAGCAAATATTTGGTATAAATAAAGACGCTTGTGAACAACCGGGAGAAAGTTATTTATTTTACTATCCTCCAGGAACACGAGAAATTGAGACAAGGATGCCGGGACGCAATGTTAGCGTCAGAATCCGTTTAGAACCGCATCTGGTGAGATTATTGAGCCAGGGTCAGGAAGACTATTTACCTTGCTTACTTAAACCCTGCTTAGAAACTGATACACCGCTTCCATTTTATCAATCACTGGGTAAGATGACTCCGGCGATGCAACTGGCATTACAGCAACTACTGAACTGTCCGTTGCAAGGAATTATGCGCCGGACTTATGTAGAAGCTAAGACTTTGGAATTAATCACTTTACAATTTGCTCAAATGTTGCAGGATGGGACATCCCCACAGCAGTTAACTAATTTGAAAAAACGCGATATCGAGCGGATTTATCAAGCCAAAGATATTATTACCCAAAATATTACCAATCCCCCCTCATTAATTGAATTAGCGCGACAAGTGCAATTAAATGAGCGCAAATTAAAACAGGGATTTCGGCAAATCTTCGATACCACAGTGTTTGGATATTTGCATGATTATCGTCTAGAACAAGCTTGTCAATTTTTGATGACAGGTCAAATGAATGTAGCTGAGGTGTCTTACGCTGTGGGATTTGCTAACAGAAGTTACTTTGCAGCAGCATTCCGCAAAAAGTTTGGTATCAATCCTAAAGATTATCAAGGACAGTGGCGAAAAAAGTCCGCCTAGTGTTCAAAAATGACCCTGTAGAAATCACTTGAAATAACAAAATGCCGTATTGTACCTAACAGTTATTGAAAGTTACTGGCAACTGTTCAGGGAATACGGTGATCATGGTGTGTGGAAATTTGGCTGAAAAATCTCATGTTCTTTTGGCTGTAGGTGTGATTTCAATGCTGATGATGCAACCAGCGCAAGCAGAATCAGATATTTCTAGCCTTCAGGATGTTGTTAATCCTCATAAAAGTGCTGCATTGCTGGCTCAAGAGTCTGGTGTGATAGTTATACAGGTGACAGGAGTTCAAGCAAATCCCACAGAGCAAGGTGTGGAGATAATTTTACAAACAACTCAAGGGGAAAAACTACAAATCACAAATCGCAATACTGAGAATAGTTTTATCGCAGATATTCCTAATGCTCAACTACGTTTACCTAGTGGTGATGGGTTCACATTCCGTTCGGAAAACCCAGTTGAGGGGATTACTGAAATCACGGTAACAAATTTTGATGGCAATACTATTCGGGTGACAGTGGCGGGTGAGGCTAGTGTACCATCTGTGGCTTTATTTGATAGTCCAGAAGAGGGTTTAATTTTCTCGATAGCGGGTGCTGTAGCTTCTACGCCATCACCACAGCAGCAACCAGAGAAACCTGAGAGTGAAATTCAAGCAGAACAACCATCAACACAAGATAATCAGCCGATTGAATTGGTAGTCACAGGTCAGCAAGATGGGTATCGTGTACCAAATGCGTCAACTGCGACTAAGACTGATACCCCATTGCGTGATATTCCCGCTTCGATTCAAGTGATCCCGCGTCGAATCTTAGAAGACCAAAAGACGAAGCGCTTACAAGATGCCTTGGAAAACGTCAGCGGTGTACGCAAACGAGATAACTTCGGAGGTTCAAATGCCGGTGGATATAATATTCGTGGCTTCGATCAAGCTGGAAATTTCCGCAATGGATTTTCTGACAATGACTCTTACTCTTCGGTAGATACAGCAAACATCGATCGCATTGAGGTTCTCAAAGGGCCGGCTTCTGTTCTATTTGGTCAGGCTGAACCGGGAGGAATTGTCAATATTGTCACAAAACAACCCCTTAGCACTCCCTATTATTCAGCTGAATTTAATGTCGGCAATTATGCTTTCTATCGCCCTAGTTTTGATATTTCGGGGCTTCTCACAGATGATGGTTCGCTGTTATATCGGCTGAATGTGGCTTATCAAAACTCTGAGAGTTTTCGAGATTTTAATTTTACCGAACGTATCTTTGTTGCGCCTGTAATTACCTGGAATATTAGCGATCGCACAGGAGGAAAATAGAGAAGAACAAGCTAAACAGGCGATCGCATCCCATAATCAACTCTTAAAAACTGCTAAACACCAATATCCGAGGGACGATTGCGACTAAAATATTTGTTAATCAAATTCGCCAATTGTGACAACCTTAAAAACTAATATTAATTTTTGCCCAATTGCTTGACAAACTCCCCATGTTCAGAGGAATTTAATCCCAACTGCAACACCTCCAACACCTGCGCCATCTGATTGTTTAACAATGCCTCCACCTTTAACCACAAACCAGGAAACGCCTGAGAGCGAATGATGCCATCGGCATCGGGAGATAGTAAGTGATAGTCGCCATCACAAAGGTAAAACCATTCGATTTGATTCTCGTAGGATTGCCAGATGACATACTCCAAAACCCCGTTACGGCGATAAACTTGTTTTTTGCTGCCCCTATCGATGGCGGCACTACTGGCGGCAACTTCCACAATTAACTCAGGTGAACCTTCAATATAATCATCGCTACTTAATCGAGTCTGTCCACCCACAGCAGGTTCAATCAATAGCACCGCATCCGGTTGGGGTTCATTATCTAAATCTAGTCTGACAGTCGGAGCATCACTCAAGTCAACGCCAGGAGTCATTGCTTGATAAACTCCTAACCAGGTCATGACTCGACTGTGAGGTTTACCATGCAGTTCATGTCTTAAGGGAGATGCCACGTAAACGATTCCTTCGATCAATTCTGCTTTTTTAATGTGGGGTGCAGCTGCATAACGTCGCTCAAATTCAGGGCGAGTCAAGCGATCGCCACTTTGAAGCGGGGGAAAATGTTCGTGAGCCGAATTGGATTGTGTTTCGGGCGAGTATTCTCTAACCATTGCTCAATCCTCACAGTTTCCGGATCATCCCCACTGTAGCAAACCTTTGTATATGGAGATTAGGGAAAATAATCAAAATATATTGGCAATAAATAGGCAGATTCGGCGTAGAATACGAAAATTAGCTAAAAAAATTCTCTCCTAAACTCTACGTGATTCTAAAATCAGCCTTCAAAATACGGCTTATTGATAGCTAAAGCTTTATGAAAATTGGAATACAGCAATACTGGAATTTACTTGTAGACTACCTTAAGCCGCAAAAGAGTAGGATGGTCAAATTTGCGATCGCACTACTCGTAAGCATCGGCTTACAAATCCTCAACCCCCAAATTCTACGTTATTTCATTGACACAGCTGTTAGTGGTGGGGATAGCCAAAAATTACTCTTAGCGGCCTTGCTATTTATTGGTGTAGCCTTAATCACCCAAGCAATGTCAATTACCGCCACATTCTACGGTGAAAACGTCGCCTGGACAGCTACTAATAATTTGCGTGCAGATTTAGTAGAGCATTGTTTGACACTAGATTTATCCTTCCACAAATACCGTACACCAGGGGAATTAGTGGAACGTATAGACGGCGATGTGCAGAATTTATCAGAATTTTTCTCGAAATTTACTATTCACATCTTGGGTAATTTACTCATGGTGTTGGGTGTGATAGTAGTCCTGTTTATAGAAGATTGGCGAGCCGGTTTAGCTATTTTATTGTTTGCTCTCACCGCCTTGTCTACTCTGATTAAGTTGCGTAGAATTTCAGTTTTCCATTGGGGAGGGTATCGCCAATTTAGTGCAGAGTTTTTTGGCTTCTTAGGTGAACAGCTAACCGGGATGGAAGACATCCGCGCCAATGGCGCAAAAAATTATGTCATGCAACGCTTCTATACAATAATTCGTAACTGGCTACCCATCTTTCATAAAGCCCGCTTTGCCGATACAATTCTTTGGGTGACAACCAACGGTATATTTACTTTAGGCAGTGTAATTGCTCTCATCGTTGGTGCTTACCTATGGAGTCAACAAACAATTACCATCGGTACAGTTTACCTATTGTATTACTACACTAATATTCTCAGCGAACCAATTGAACAGATTCGCAACCAATTTGAAGACCTCCAGCAAGCAGATGCGAGTATTTACCGCATCACAGACTTATTCCAAGTTCAATCTCAATTGCTTACAAGCGGCGAAAAATTACTTCCCCCAGGTGCGCTGTCTATAGCTGTCGAGAATGTCTGCTTTAGTTACAATGACCGGGAACATGATACTGAAGATTTAGTATTGCAAGATGTATTTTTTAATTTACCTGCGGGTCAGGTTTTGGGTTTACTGGGACGTACAGGAAGCGGAAAGTCTACTTTGGCGCGATTACTCTTGAGATTGTATGACCCACAATCAGGTTCAATTCGATTGGGGGGTGTACCTATCGACCAAACCCCACTCCAAGAATTACCGAGGAAAGTCGGGTTAGTAACTCAAGATGTGCAACTTTTTCAAACCACAGTTCGCAATAACCTAACTTTTTTCAATCCTGACATAACTAGCGATCGCATCTATGAAACAATAGAAATGTTGGGCTTGTCAGAATGGTTGCACTCTTTACCCAATGGCTTAGATACAACTCTAGGGCTAGATAGTAGCGGCTTGTCAGCAGGACAAGCGCAGCTATTAGCCTTTACCCGTGTATTTCTCAAAGACCCTGGCTTAGTAATTCTCGATGAAGCCTCTTCACGTCTTGACCCAATGACAGAAAGACTCATTGAAACAGCTATAGATAAATTATTGATGAGACGAACCGCCATTATTATTGCCCATCGTTTAGCAACCGTAGAAAGAGCCAATCAAATCTTAATTTTAGACAAAGGTAAGGTAAGTGAATACGGTGAAAGAGAACAACTAGCCAAAAATTCTCACTCACGTTTTGCCCAATTATTACAAGCTGGTTTAACAGATTTATTAGTTTAATCGTGATTATATCTATATACCTAACCCGGATTTCTCACCAATTATTGCAACCTCAGTCCAGAGTCAGTAGGGGCGGGTTTAGCGAAATCTTCGTGAATGATTCGAGTATATCTGTGAACCCGCCCCTACTGTTTGTGAGAAATTCGGGCTAATACTTTTATTTTAATTACGAGTTATCATGTCCTTATCAACAAAAAAACTTCCTGGTTGGCAATTATTATGGCAATTAATTTGCTATAAACCCAAACTCTATTTAATTGATACTTGCTTCTGGATTTTTATTATGGGCTTACCTGCCCTACCTGGACTAATTATTCGAGAATTTTTTAATAGTCTCACAGGTAAAGCTCAATTTGGTTTATCATCTTGGGCAGTTATTGCAGGTTTTATAGCTTTAAGTTTGGGGCATATTTTGGTGATAATTATAGGGCGAATCACCAAAACTCAGCATCGTTTTACTATGAGGTCATTACTGAGAAGAAATTTATTAGAACGTCTCTTAAATAATCCTCATGCTCAAATTAAGGTCGCTCATAATGATACTGAAAAAACTGTATCCCAAGGTGAAGTAATCAGCTATTTTCGAGATGATACCGAACACATTGAAGATAATGTAGCGTGGGTATCAGAAATATTTGGAGAAGGAATATTTGCTATCCTTTCTTTAGTTATTTTATTAAGTGTCAATGTACCCATGACACTATTTGTTTTCCTCCCGTTAGTGGGAATGGTAGTAATTATTCAAAAAACAGAAACCCGCATCAAACAATATCGCAAATCTAGCCGTCAAGCAACTCAACAAGTGACAGGAATTTTAGGAGAAATATTTAGTTCTGTACAAGCTATTAAAGTAGCTGGTGCAGAACAAGATGTCCTCTCTTATTTTCGCACTTTGAATGATAACCGTCGGGAGATGATGGTTAAAGACACCCTATTAAAAGCCATTCTCAATTCACTATTTCAGAACATGGTGAATTTCGGCACAGGTTTGATTTTGGTGATGGCTTCTTTTTTGATGCAAAGCGGCGGTAATCAATTAACAGTAGGTGACTTTGCTTTATTTGTTTATAACCTGTCATTTGTTACAGGTTTTTTTGCCTCTGTAGGCGGCTTTATGGCATTGTATAAACAAACGGAAGTTGCTTTTGAACGTATGACTACTTTAATTTCTGGTGCATCAACAGAGACTTTGGTAGCCCCAAATCAACTTTATTTACAAGACTTGGGTAAAAGTAGACAAAACTTACCTCGATTAGAACAACCAACAAATAATGCAAGTCATCAACTACAATCATTAAAACTAACAAATTTAACTTATATTTATCCTGGTACTACTCAAGGAATTGTAGATATCAACTTAAAAATACAGCGCGGTAGTTTGACTGTAATTACTGGGCGCATCGGTGCAGGAAAAACTACATTGCTCAGAGTATTATTAGGATTATTACCCAAACAAGCCGGGGAAATTTATTGGAATAATCATCTAGTTGCAGACCCTGCTAATTTTTTTGTCCCACCTCGCAGTGCTTACACTCCACAAATTCCCCAACTTTTTAGCTATTCCTTGCGAGAAAACATTTTGCTGGGATTGTCTAAGGATGATGCTGATATTGAAACAGCATTAAAAATGGCTGTTTTTGAGCAAGATTTAGCAGCTATGAATGAGAAGCTAGAAACTTTAGTAGGAACAAAAGGTGTGCGGCTGTCTGGTGGACAAATGCAACGGGTAGCGGCGGCGAGGATGTTTGTACGTCAACCAGAATTACTGATATTTGATGACCTTTCCAGCGCGTTGGATGTGGAAACAGAATTGGCGTTATGGTCGCGGATATTTGCTAATACAACTGAACAGGGGGAAAATTCTTGGACACCAACTTGTCTTGTAGTGTCTCATCGCCGTTCTGTTTTACGTCGTGCTGACCAGATTATTGTAATGAAAGCAGGTAGGGTTGTAGCTCAAGGTAATTTTGATGATATTTTAGCTGATGAGCAAGCTGATTGGATTTTTTAACGTAGCGCGAAAGTCCCCACCTTCTCTGCGAGACGCTACGCGAACAGCGTACTCGCAAGGTGGGGATGAATAGCGGTTGATGACGATTGCATCTATGACCAAAATCAACCGCAAGGTTGATAAGGGAATGGGTGCATAAGGAATCAACAATCTTTATTTTTTGGTTCTGGAAGGGTATCAATTAAATCTTCCACTATCTGAGTAATAGTTTTGTCTTTTTCCACAGCTAATAAGCGCAACTTATTAAGGCGACGTTCAGTAATTCGGATATGTAATTCTTTTTTCATTGCCTTGAGACACAATGACGACACATATATGTTAGTGTATTGCTAGGGAAATAAAAAAACAAAAAACAAGGAGGCAAATAAAACAGTGGCTACAAGGCGAATGACTTTTAGGTTATACCCAAATAAACAAATAGAACAGTCTTTGAGGTATCACCGGAAGTTACAAAAAGACTTGTATAATGCCGCAGTCAATAACAGATTTACACAATATCAAAAGTTCAACCATAAGGTTGATTATTTTGAGCAGCAGAATTGTTTACCAGCGTTCAAGGAAGTTTGGACAGAGTATAAACAAATAAATTCTCAAGCTTTACAAGCAACCTTGAAGCGTGTTGACTTTGCTTTTGAACGCTGGTTTAAAGGATTAGGTAAGCGTCCAAGATTCAAATCAATTAGACATTATTCAGGTTGGACTTATCCAGCTAAAAGTGGATATTCAGTAGAGTCTAATGGTGAAAATGGTTATTTGAATTTGTCTAAGATTGGGCAGATTCAAATGAGAGGCAAGGCTAAGTATTGGGGAACTCCAACTACTTGCACAATTGTTTACCGAAATGGTAAATGGTACGCATCTATTACAGTTGATGTGTTAGACCAAGTTCTCAAGCCTGAAGTTCTACCAGTTGGTGCAATTGGTATTGACTTAGGTTGTAAAGCAGCATTATCAATTACTGATGGCGAAAATCATCAACAAATAGATGCTCCTAAGTTTTTGAGAAATGCTGAACAGAAAATCAAAAAAGCTTCTAAGGAGAAGAGACGTAAACGCGCACCAAATAGAAACAAAAAAATCAAAGCTTCTAGACGATATAAAAAAGCCCAATTAAAGGTTACTAAGCTAGTTCGTCAAGTTGGTAATCAACGTCAAAATTGGGTTCATCAGGTAGCAGCAGAAATTGTAAGCGGTAATAGCCTCGTTGCGACCGAAAAACTAGAAGTAAAAAACATGACTAGTAAAGCAAAGAAAGGCAAGCGTAAAAAGCAAAAAGCAGGGCTGAATAAGTCGATACTCGATGTAGGGTTTGGAATGCTTCGCAGTACCATCAAGTACAAAGTAGAGCAAATTGGTGGTGTATTTGTAGAAGTTCCAACTAAGAAAGTAAAGCCTTCTCAAACCTGCCCAAAATGCGGTCATCAGCACAAGAAAACACTCGACATTAGAGTACATGAGTGTGGTGTTTGTGGATATGTTCAAGACCGCGACATCGCTGCTGCCGAAGTTATGCTTTATTGGTCAAAAGGTACTCTACCGGAGTCAGGAACTGGCTTCGCTTCGCGACGCTTCGCGAACGCAGTCGCAGAGTCGCCTAGCTCTACCACATCTACTAGCAAGCGTAAGCAAGCTGGCGAGATGAGGCAACTAGGGGCGAAGAAGCGACAAAAATCTCAAAGTAACTTTGCTGAAAACGGGCTAGAGGTTTCTACGACCTCTAGCTCAGGCGTTCGCGCAGCGTCACGAAGTGAAGCCAGCTAGAGGTAGTTCATATTTTGATATCTATAGTAGCCTCATTATTTCTTGAGCTATTGAAATTATTTCTCAACAGTATATAATCAATAGTAAATAGTATTTGTATCTTAATTTTCCACACACCAGATAGAGATAATGCCAATCACGATTTCGCAACAAGCTTTCTGGGAACTTTTTTCAGAAACTGAAGAAATCCAAAACCAGTGTGCAGATGAGTTTGAGACGATTTGCCCATATCCACAGGAGTTAGGTCAAGGAAATCTCCGATATATTCACTTGCGGGAAGGCTTGGAGTTAACAATTGCTGACTATCAACTCCATGATTATCTGATTCTCAAATCTCCAGAACGCCAACACGGTGTAGAGTTTACCTTTTATCTATCTGGTGGTCACAAAAATCAATCTAGCTCTGCTTTGGCTGGACAGTACGCTATTTGTGGTAGCGGTGTTGCACCAAAAGAATCTTATGAATGGTTAGCAAGTCAGAGAACTCTGTCCATTAATCTCCATATCGAACCGGAGTTTTTTTGCTCATGTCTAGACCTTCGCACTGAGCAAAAATCGGCACAACTTGCCCATTTAGTTGAAAAACCAGAAAACAAATATTATGTGCGTTCCGGTAACACCACGTCTGTGATGACGATGGCTTTGCAACAAATTTTACAATGTCCTTACCAGGGTGTTACTAAGCGTATATATTTGGAAAGTAAAGCTTTAGAGTTAATGGCCTTGCTAATTTCAGAAGAGTTAGCACTAGGACAATCTCAAATAAATGCCTATCACCTCAAACCAGATGACATAGAACGTATTCACTGTGCAAAAGATATTTTGTTACAGAATATAGACAATCCTCCTTCCTTAATCGAACTAGCGAGAATGGTGGGTTTGAATGACTGCACGCTCAAACGAGGTTTCCGTCAAGTGTTTAATACAACGGCTTTTGGCTATTTACATCACCAGAGATTAGAGAAAGCCGGACAACTGTTAGCAATAGGTGAAATGAGCATAGGAGAAGTAGCTCGTGCAGTTGGTTTTGCAGACCGCAGTTACTTTGCAGCTGCATTTCGTAAACAGTATGGGGTTAATCCTAGTGTGTATTTGCGAACCCATCAACAACCAATGAAAAATTCCGCCTAGTCATCAAGAAATTCCGTCTAGCCATCAAGTCGAAACTTCACACCTTCAGACTTTCCTGTAAGCTTCTTGATAGTAATTACTAAATGCTGCACTGAAGATACTTTCCATACTGTCTTAATTAAGCAAGTATTGGAGTCAATTTTTGCAGTTTACAAGACCATTTATTTAGAAAATTTCTCAATTTTTGCATTCGGTTGTGTGAAGTTATGGCTAGTCAACTGCAAAGACTTGTTTTGATGACGATATTAGCCTTGGTGTTAATTAATCTACCTGGGCGGGCAGAAGATAAAGGACATGAAATCGAAAAACCTGTCACCAGTCTTAAACAATCGCTGTCCCAAGCACAAATTCAGATTACCAATGTCAAGTTACAAACAACGGACAAAGGGCTGGAGATAATTTTAGAAACAAATCAAGGAGAAAAGCTACAACCTGTAAATAAGACTGAGGGGAATGTCTATATAGTGGAAATCCCCAATGCTCAATTAAGTCAGGAATTTCGCCAAGAAAATCCTGCTAGTGGCATTACTGATGTTGTTGTCAGCAATTTAGATACCAATACTATCAGGGTGACAGTTACAGGTGAAACAACATTACCAAACGTAGAGTTGTTTGACGGCGACGAGGGTTTAATTTTAGGTGTAGAAGTTGCTGCATCATCTGTTCCACAACCTCCGCAACCAGAAACGCAACAGCCACAAACAGAACAACCATCTGCGGAAGTGGATGAGCCGATTGAACTGATAGTGACAGCGACACGGACAGAGGAAGCAATCACCAACGTGCCGCGTAGTGTGACAGTTATTACCCGTGAAGAAATTGAGAAACAATCAACCATCACCAATGATTTAGGAGATATCTTAGGGCGGATAGTTCCAGGTTTGGGGCCGCCAAACTCACTTAACCGCGCTGGTAATGCTCAAACTTTACGGGGTCGTCCGGTATCAATTTTGATTGACGGTGTACCACAGCAAGGTAATTCCTTTGTGAATACTCAGTTAGAGTACATTTCCCCAGATGCGATTGAACGGGTGGAAGTGGTACGTGGCCCTACAGCCGTCTTTGGTCAAGGTGCATCTGGTGGTGTCATCAATATTATTACGAGAAAGCCAGCTGAAGGATTTACTTCTACTGCTCAAGTTGGTATCAGTGCGGCGGCGGCTGGTGATGCGTTCTTGGGCGAAAACAGCTTCGGCAATTATCTACAATATGGATTTTCCGGTAAAGATGGGATTTTTGATTATGTATTTTCCCTCTCACGTAATAGTGTAGGTAGTTTCTTTGATGCTGATGGTTCGCGGATTCCCAGTAACAACGCCACATCAGATGATACTGTCTCTACAAGTATATTGGGCAAGATAGGAATTGATGTTGGAGAACAACAACGTCTACAATTTACTGTCAATCATGGCAATAATTCCCGTAAAATTAAATTCATCGCTGATCCGATTACGCGTACAATCCCTGGATTGCAAACAACCCGTGCCTTAAAACAAAATCAGGTTTACGAAGGCACGGATGCACCTCGAATTACCAGTACATCTGTTAACCTCAACTATACTAATGAGGCAGTTTTTGCTAGCAAACTGCAAGCCCAAGCCTATTATCGCAGTTCCGAAGAGTTAGGAGTAGGCAGAGATGACCGGGGTCGATTTGCAGATGCCATCAATCGCTTCCGTTCTGAAGAAGAAGCTTTTGGGGGAAGGTTACAGATTCAAACACCCCTATCTACATCTGTATCTTTATTATGGGGAGCTGATTACGAGAAACAACAAGAAGGGGATACCCGCCAAGAGATATTTGATCCCGTCGCTTTTGATGCTAGTAATAATAACCGTCGGATTCTGCGTAAAATTGGCGAACAAGTTTATTACCCTGCCTTTGATTTGAGTAGCTTAGGATTGTTTGCCCAAGCGCAATGGGACGTAAGTGAGCAATTAATTCTCAGTGGTGGTGTGCGTCACGAACGCTTTAACTTTAGTGTGGACGAATTCACACCGTTATTAGACAACAACTTTGATCCCTATGTTGGCCCCAGTGTTGCAGGCGGCGAACTAGATTTCAGTGACACGGTGTTTAATGTGGGCAGCGTCTATAAAATTACGCCTACAGTTAGTGTTTTTGCTAACTTTGCTCAAGGTTATTCAGTACCACAACTTTTCCGCGTCCTCAACTTCTTACCCCCCGGATTCACCATTGACAGAGATGTCCGTTTTCTCCAGCCGCAAAAAATAGATAATTACGAAATTGGTGTCCGTGGGAATTGGAATAATTTCCAAGCAACTCTAGCCGGATTTTTTAATTATTCTGCTCTTGGTCTATCTTCCAGGGGTCAACCAGACGGTACGATTCAATATATTCGCGCTCCGCAAAGAAACTATGGGATTGAAGCAACTTTAGACTGGGAAGCATCAAGGAATTGGAAACTTGGTAGTAGTTTGACTTGGACAGAAGGGGAAGATGATCAAAATGAAGATGGTGATTTTAGAGCTTTGCGGACATTAGAAGTTCAGCCATTGAAGTTAACAGCTTATGTTGAAAATCAAACTACTCCAGGCTGGCGGAATCGGTTGCAATTACTCTATGTCGGTAATCGCGATCGCGGTTTTGAAGCTGGCAGTGATTTTGTTACTATTAGGGATTATCTCGTAGTTGATTACATCAGCAGCTTTCAAATTGGTGCAGGCAATTTAGAGGTAGGTATTCAAAACATATTAAATAACAAATACTCCTCTGTATTTTCTCAAGCAGGTGGCGGACTGGATGAACTGTTGAATAACTTAGAAAGAGGTCGCAGTCTTAGTGTTAATTACCGCATTACTTGGTGATTAGAAACTGGGGAGTGGGGATTGGGAATTTATCACTTTTTTACGGAGGGAAAAATTAAAATTAGAGGTTATATTACTCTATGCTTATTGGGTTTGGTTTCTATCATTTTGCTTTGGGCTTGTCAGCATATTTCTGAGGATAAACCTAGACAACTTGATAGTAGTTTATCCATTTCTCAACCAGTAGTTACACGATTAGTTAAACACGCTGGGGGAGAAACAAAAATTCCCATTAAACCCCAACGGATAATCACTTTACATGATTCGACTATCCTCGATCCTGTTTTGGCTCTGGGTGTAAAACCAATTGGTATAGCGACTTATGTTCCCGAACAAGGAGTTTTATTTCGTGGCATAAATGAACAGCAAGTGAGGAATATTCAACAAGTTGGTAGTGCATTTCAGCCTTCTCTTGAGAAAATACTCATGCTCAAACCTGACTTAATACTAGGGCGTGAATATCAAAAAAATATTTACAAGCAACTTAGCAATTTTGCTCCTACAGTATTAGTTGAATGGGGTAATTTTACCTCTTTTAAAGCTAATTTTTGCTACATTGCCCAAATATTAGGTGAGGAGGAACAAGCCGATAAAGTTTTACATGACTACCAAGAAAGAGTTGAAAATTTGCAATATCGCCTAGGAGAATTACTAGAAAAAATTGAAGTATCGGTGATTGTATTTACTGGACAAAATATCAAGTCATTTAATGGTGATGCTGTATTTAACCAAGTTATTGATGATGTAGGGGTGAAACGCACATCAATTCAAAGAAATCAAAAAGAACCTTATTTACAATTAAGTATAGAAGATTTAAAAAAATATGATGCAGATGTTTTGTTCATCATCAATGAATTCAATGATAGCATCTCATCTTATTTAAAAAATCCTCTGTGGCAGCATTTACGAGCAGTCACAAATAAACAAGTATATGTAGTAAATCAAGGTGATTGGTTTGCTGGTGGCCCTTTAGGAGTCAACAAGATTCTTGATGATTTGTTCCACTATTTACTGGAGTGAGTTTAAATATGCGAATTAACAAGACTCAAAATCATTGCCGTTTTTGTTCAGAAATTTCTCAAGCTAACGGTGAAGACCCTATTGGATCAGCGATCGCTGTGGAACAATATTTAATTATTGAAGCTGCACAACCTTGGCCGATTCCAATTTGGATTGAACCTGATCCCATGCCACAGGGAGTATTAGACGCTTTAAACTTTGTTTGGGAAGGTGGGGGAACAGTTCGACAGCTGGCGATCGCACCAGATAAAGAGTATTCTATTCCAGGTTATAAACACGTATTTCACTATCGTCGCCCAGCCGGGTTATTTGCTGAGTATGAGAAACAAGCATTTCTCGTACCTGATGCTGAAATTGGTGATTTAGCCCTGGCTTTAATTAAAGAACCAGCAAATTTACCAGATTTTGAACCATATCAGCAAAACACTACACATATTAGAGAACTACTTGTCTGTACACATGGTAATGTTGACGCTGCCTGTAGCAGATTTGGTTATCCCATTTACAAAAAATTGCGTGCTGAATATGCTGCAACTAATGTAAACCTGCGCGTTTGGCGATGCAGTCATTTTGGCGGACATCAGTTTGCACCTACCCTAGTTGATTTACCAATAGGACATTACTGGGGTCACGTAAAGCCGGAAATTTTAGATGTATTAGTGTGGCGTAAGGGTTCTGTCGAAGAACTTTATCCCTACTATCGGGGATGGGGTGGTTTATCTTTCTTTGAACAAATTACCGAACGAGAAATTTGGATGCTTGAAGGTTGGAGGTGGCTGGAATATCACAAAGCTGGTCAAGTTTTAGCAAGTGATGAAATTAATCAAGAATGGGCGGATGTTCGCATTGATTACACCACAAACGATGGAAATATTAGCAGTGCATATCAAGCCAGGGTGGAGGACAAAGGCTCAGTTATGACAGCCTGGAAATCAGGAGAAAATCCTACTTTAGAGGAAGTCAAGCAGTATCGTGTCCGTAATTTAGTGAAATTGGCATGATGAAAAGATGCTGATTCGACATGGCGACCAAACCAATATAGTTATAGCTACCCTGATAGCAGACTTAACTTTGAATTTGGCATTGTCAAGCTTTTAGATTATCAAAGCCGATGGCAAGAATTAGAAACCAGCGATAATCCCTTTGCAACAGTGGTAATGGCGCATTTGAAGACACAGCAAACAGCTAAAAAGTTAGGAGAACGTAAAACTTGGAAATTTAGTTTAATTCGCCGATTGTATGAATTAGGTTCGCAGGAAAGGGATATTCGTAACCTCTACCGATTTATTGATTGGGTTATGATTTTACCAAAAGGCTTGGAAGCAGAATTTTGGCAAGAGTTTAAACAATTCGAGCAGGAGCGGACTATGAGCTACATTACCACAGGCGATCGCTACGAGAGGCTAAACCAAACAGACTCTATGCGTACCGTGCTTGAGAGTTACGCCGCATAGCATCAGCTAGCAGCAAGGAAAAAAGGAACTTGTGCTATGACAACTAAAAAGACGGGTAGTGATCTCATGACATCCCTCTTGAGAAAATTATCTAATAGCTGTTAACCTAGTTGTAAATATCACCTTTAAGAGCGTGTAACTAGAGATGGCTGGGATCTTAATCAATAAAAAATATGGATGAAATGTTTGAAGAGACAGCTATTAACGGTAATCAGCCTCATCAAACTGAAAATGACATTGTTTTGAACTATTCTGAGTCTATTGGTAAGGGTTACTGGCAGCGCACGTTCCTACCGGATGGTATTTCTATAGATATTGAAAATAGTCAATTCTTCAACCATATTATCTGGGAAGAACCAGAAGGTGAGGGATTGCCGGAAATAGGTTTTCGTTTGTCAGGAAACCGTAAATTGTATACAGGTGAGGTGATGCAAGGTGGTCAAAACTTCTTGTGCTTATCGGATGTCGGTCACGGAGGTATAACAGAGTGGGCAGGTAATCAAAGACACCTGAAAGTTGATATCAACCTCACGCCGGAAATGTGGGCAATGCTGATTAATCAACAATCACAATACTTATCTCCACACCAGCAACTTCCTCTTTTCGGGGTTAAAAATGCACCTTATTACGAACTGCGAACCACTACACCTGTAATGCAGTCGGTGTTATACCAAATTCTCAATTGTCCCTACCGAGATTTTATCCGAGAGGTTTATCTACAAAGTAAAGCACTGGAACTGGTAGCATTGTGGCTGTCACAAGAACTAGATTATCGTCAGATTAACCAATCTACAGTCAAACTTTCCCCTGATGATATAGAACGTATTTACTATGCCAGAGATATTCTGATTACTAATTTGCTTCATCCGCCAACATTGCTAGAACTATCACGTCGAGTTGCGGTAAATGAGCGAAAACTGAAGCGGGGTTTTCGGCAGATATTTGGGACTACAGTTTTTGGCTACCTGCATGATCATCGCATGGAACAAGCTAAACAAATGTTGGCAGAAAAAAAATTGACTGTTGCCCAAGTTGCCCATGCTGTAGGCTATTCTCACCTGAGTCACTTTGCGGCTGCATTCAGAAAAAAAATAGGGGTAAATCCCAGTGCTTACGGAAAGTAAAAATAGTCCGTCTATGGATAAATAAAATCCCTCTATGGATAGACATAGTAGCCACAGAACCATCAAAATACTTTCAGAATAATTGAAAAGTATTCCTAACTAGCAGGTGAAAAGCTAGTTTTAATCTGCTTTTTAATGTGGTGTAACTGTGGTTTGAGGGTGAGTACGGTGAATCAAAAAATTTTGTATAGTCTGTGCTTAACAGGTATTGTATCGACATTGATTGTGCAGTCTGCGTCTGCTGAGGTAGTTCAGACAAAATCAGGCGTTTCGCAAAATATTACGCACAGAGAATTACGTGAACGTCTTGTTAATCAAGCTGAATTACTTTCTCAAGTACCTAATTCCCCCACACTGGTGGAAGTGACAGCAGTAAAAGCTACTCCCACAGATAAAGGGGTGGAGTTGATTTTACAGACAACTCAAGGAGAAGAGTTACAAATCACCAATCGTAGTGCTGATAATAACTTTATCGCAGATATTCCTAATGCTCAATTGCG
The DNA here is from genome assembly GCF_022063185.1 of Nostoc sp. UHCC 0870. Lineage (NCBI taxonomy): Bacteria > Bacillati > Cyanobacteriota > Cyanophyceae > Nostocales > Nostocaceae > Nostoc > Nostoc sp. UHCC 0870. The sequence goes on from NZ_CP091913.1 coordinate 4,733,002, forward strand.
TTTACCCAATAGCGATGGTTTCATATTCCGTTCGGAAAAACCAACAGAGGGGATTACTGAGATAACAGTAACAAACTTAGATGCTAATACTATCCGCGTCACAGTCATAGGAGAGGGGGGATTACCTACGGCGGAGTTATTTGACACTGATGAAGGTTTGATTTTTGGCTTGACACCAGTTGTAACTTCTGCCCAGACTCCACAATTACCAGCAGAACCAGAAACTGAAACTCAAACAGAACAACCATCAACTCCAGACCAGCCGATTGAATTGGTAGTAACGGGTCAGCAAGATAGATACAGTGTACCCAATGCCACAACTGCGACGAGGACGGACACACCCCTGCGTGATATTCCGCAATCAATTCAAGTAGTTCCCAGACAAGTGTTAGAGGATCAACAGGCAATTCGAGCATCTGAGGCACTGCGTAATGTCAGTGGTGTCCAACGAGGAAATACTGCTGGTGGTGGATCTCAGGTATTTAATATTCGCGGTTTTCAACAATTTGGAGGGAATCTCCGCGATGGATTTAGAGACGGTTTCTCTGTTATAGAAACGGCAAATTTAGAACGGATAGAAGTTCTCAAAGGACCGGCTTCTGTACTCTATGGTAATTTAGACCCTGGTGGTGTGATTAACTTCGTTACAAAGCAACCCCTCTCAGAGCCTTTTTATGCTGTTGGGTTGCAGGTTGGAAGTTTCGGTTTAGTGCGACCAACCCTTGATTTCTCAGGACCTTTAAACCCAGAGGGTACATTACTCTATCGCTTGAATACCGCTTATGAAAAAGGAGGAAACTTTCGGGATTTTGACCAGGAGATTGAAAGATTTTTTATCTCGCCTGTAGTTACCTGGAAGATTAGCGATCGCACTGATCTAACATTTGAATTGGATTACTTAAACAATAAGCACCCATTTGATCGGGGCGTAATTGCTTTTGGTACAGGCATTGCCAATATTCCCTTTGACCGAATTTTGGGTGAACCAGATGATTTTAACGAAAAGACGGATTTTTCAGCAGGATATCGCTTGGAGCATCGTTTCAACGACAACTGGAAAATTCGCAATCGGTTTCGATTCTCTTCTCTTGACGAGACCTCTTTGATCACTGACTTTGGCAGACTGAATGAGGAGACTGGAGAACTCTCTAGAGAATTTGTTACTGTTGAGGCTGACGATAAAACCTATGCGTTACAAACTGATATCGTCGGAAATTTTTCTACTGGAGCAGTCAAGCACACCCTGGTATTTGGCGTTGATCAATCCTGGCAAGCATCTAATTTATTTGGTACCTTTGCTGATGCTCCCAGTATTAACATCTTTAATCCTGTTTATCGAGTTGAAACCCGACCTGCTAGAGTTCAGTTTCCAGATAGCTTTTCTCGCGTGAGTGAAACAAATTCTCTGGGATTTTTTCTCCAAGATCAAGTTACGCTGACTGAAAACTTAAAACTACTGGTAGGTGGACGCTTTGATATTATTAACCAAAGCTCTCCTTCTGATGAACAAGAAGACCAAGCCTTTACTCCACGAGTAGGCATTGTTTATCAACCTATTCAGCCAATTTCCCTATATACCAGTTTTAGTAGATCATTTGAACCTAACTCTGGAACTCGTGTAGATGGTTCACTGCTTGAACCAGTGCGTGGTACGCAGTATGAAATTGGCATTAGAGGTGAGTTTTTCAATAGTAGGTTGATTACAAACCTAGCTGCTTATGAAATCATCAAAAGTAATCTTGGTGTCACCGATCCAGATAATCCAGATTTCTCTATTCCTCTTGGAGAGCAAAGAAGCCGGGGTATTGAGTTGGATGTCACAGGACAAATTCTTCCGGGATGGAATATGATTGCTTCCTACGCTTACACCGATGCCAGAGTTACTAAAGATGACAATCTACAGCCTGGTAATTTAATTGATGGTGTGCCGTTTAACTCAGCCAGTTTGTGGTCAACCTATGAGATTCAAACAGGTGATTTGCAAGGCTTAGGGTTTGGCTTGGGTTTGTTTTATGTTGGTGAACGCCAAGGCGATTTAAATAACTCTTTTCAAGTACCTAGTTATGTGCGTACTGATGCCAGTGTGTTTTATCGGCGAGATAACTGGAAAGTTGGCATTAATGTTAATAACCTTTTCAATGTAGATTATGTCGAAGCTACCGGACAGCGCAGGAATCGCATTGATCCTGGTGCGCCTCTGACGGTGAGAGGAACGTTGTCGGTGGAGTTTTAGAGTTTTCAAGAACTAAATCAACTTTTAAAAATGTATAAAATTCGTCGTGGGCTTGGGTTCTTTGGGTTAACGCTTTTGGCAATTGTGCTGTTTTCTGCTTGTGCTAATAATGTCTCACAAAAGTTAACTAACTCTGCTGAGTTATTGCCTTCACAGTGCAGAATAGTCAAACACATTATGGGTGAAACCTGCGTTCCTAATAACCCACAGCGAATTATTGCTGCGAGTGAATCCACTCTGGAGGCTGCTTTAATACTAGGCTTTAAGCCCACAGGTACAACTAATTACGCACAACAGAGCGATTACTTGAGAAAAAGATTTGAAAGTACCGCCAGTGTTGGTCTGGATTCACGACAACTAAGTTTAGAGAAAATTCTCACCATCAAGCCAGATTTAATCTTGGCTACAGATGATTATGGAGAACAGCAGGAATTGTATGGTCGGCTATCACAAATTGCTCCTACTGTGATTGGAAAATGGTGGGATGGTAAGAGTATTCGCTGGAAAGAATGTTTCCAATTGTTTGCTGAAGCCTTTGGTAAAACATCTGAAGCTGAAAAAATTGTCAATGCTTACAATCAACGGATTGCAGAATTACAGAAGCAAATGGGCGATCGCCTCCCAAATACTCTAATCTCAATTATCGAAATTTATCCCGATAGAATCCGCCTATATGGGAAAACCAAGATTGTTAGCCTGAGTAGCACCATTATCGAAGACATCGGCTTGCCTCGCCCACCTTCCCAGGAAGAGGGAATAGATATCTCCCTTGAAAGTATTGGGGATGCTGATGGCGATATCATTTTTTTAACGGCACGAGATCCCGAAGCACAACTTTATCAGCAAGTTCTTAATCATCCTCTATGGAAACAACTGAAGGCTGTACAGGCTGGAAAAGTATATAAAGTTGAAAATAGTTACTGGGGTGGAAGCGGTTATATTGCTGCTAATCTCGTTTTGGATGACTTGTTTAAATATTTAGTGTGGCAGTGCGGATCAGCATCAGCTTGATTATCCATGCTTGAAAATTGAATTTTTGCGAATTTCTGTCAGCGTTGCATCTGCCAAAAGAAGTTTCCTAATTTAAATATAAATCTTCTATAGCGATCGCGTTCCAGGAACACCCAGAGGTTCAATCATACAGTGGAGGCGATCGCCTTTTTTTGTTTAAAGGATGACGTTGTTCATTTTTCACCCCACACCATAATCACTCAATTCACGCATGAAAGGAGGATGAAAACCCAGCACAATATCTTGCTTTGGTACACCCAGACTGACTAAATCTGCTGCAATATCATGTTCAGTTGAATTGTAGAAAATCCAAATTTTTTCATTTCTGATATCAAGGTGCATTACACATTGATGAATCCAACGGTTATGCTGCCAACCCAGATGTATAATTTGGTAATGATGTCGTTGTGTATCAAACACAGTTTCCACTTCAATGTCACCGTATGCAGGCTTATTTTGAGAATATTCCATTAGTAAGTCCTGCACAATTTGCTGATAAATAATTAGTTTTTCCGTCATGTTTTCCACTCTGTAATCTGCACTAATTGAATATCATATACCAACAGTTTTACGGAATTTTCTAGTAGCATTGAGGCTGGAAAATCAAGTTGAAAGAAGCTGTTATATACTAAAATCGGCACAGCTAAATAGAGGACGCGATTTGGATCTTCACGACGTAATGCGGCTCGGTAGTTAATAAATTGACCTAGTGCCGTATGGAATTCGGAAATTGCGGATGCACTACTGAGAAAGCTTTTGACCTCAACCGCTATTTTTTCATCTCCGCGTTCTGCTGCCAGCAACCGTTCTGCCCCCAAGTCAATTTCCATATCCACACCACCTACCTTAATCTGTAATGGATCGTGAGTAACATTCCACCCATCCTTAATCAGAGATGTTTTAACAACTTGATGAAAGCGATCTTTAGCAGCCACAACTTATGTTTAATCTTTATTTTGCTACTTTAATCTATCATAATTGCCCCACGAATCTGACAGCATCATTAGCAATAAATTCCTAGAGATAGCGTCCCAGGAACACCTAGAGGTTTCAGTCATACAGTGGAGGAGATCGCCTTTGTTTGTTTAAAGGACAAAGTTGTTCATTTTTGCAGCAAGAAACTGGGTGGATATTGAAAAACGAGTTATATTACCCACCCGACACACAATTTCTAGAATCAAACATCCTCTATGGAAGCAACTGAACGCTGTACAGGCTGGAAAAGTATATAAAGTCGAAAATAGTTACTGGGGTGGAAGCGGTTATATTGCTGCTAATCTCGTTTTGGATGACTTGTTTAAATATTTAGTGAAGTAATCATTAATATGTCAACCAACAAAACTCAAAATAATTGCCGTTTTTGATCGCTCCGCTAAACCCTAGGGCGATCGCACTAAAAATCTGTTGTAGGGTGTGGTTCGGCAAGTTCACCAACCACGTCAGACTGCATAAATCCTGCAAATAAACAGATTATTGATATCTGACGCACCTTACTAATGTGCCAGATGCGTAAGTCCTACTAAATTCTGCAACCTCTAATTCACTCTTTTATCATATCCTTATTGAGAAATATTCTCTAATTCCTGCTAATATAGGTTAGAAATATTACTTTTCAAAATGTGCAACTAGAGATGGCTGGTATCTTATTAATCAAAAATATAGATGAAATGTTTGAAGAAGCACCTAGTAACGGTAATTTAGATCATTCATCTGAAAATGACACTGTTTTGAAATATTCAAAGTCTATTGGTAAAGGATATTGGCAGCGCATATTCCTACAGGATGGTATTTCTATAGATATTCAAAATAATCAATTCTTCAAGCATATTATCTTGGAGGACCCAGAAGTCGAGGAAAAAAGTCCTGAAATAGGTTTTCGTCTATCGGGAAACCGTAAATTGTATACAGGTGAGGTGATGCAAGGTGGTCAAAACTTCTTGCGCTTATCGGATGTTGGTCGCGGAGGTAAAACAGAGTGGGCGGGTAATCAACGACACCTGAAAGTTGATATTAACCTCACGCCAGAAATTTGGGTAACTTTGATTCAGCAACACTTACAATACTTATCTCCACACCAGCAACTTCCGCTTTTCGGGGCTAAAAATGCACCCTACTATGAACTGCGAACTACTACATCTGTAATGCAGTCGGTGTTATACCAAATTCTTAACTGTCCCTACCGAGATTTTGTCCGAAAAATTTATCTCCAAAGCAAAGCACTGGAACTTGTGGCATTGTGGCTGGCGCAGGAACTAGAGTATCGACAAGTTAGCCAATCTACAGTTAATCTTTCTCCAGACGATATAGAACGTATTTACTATGCCAAAGATATTCTCATTACTAACTTACATCATCCGCCAACATTGCTAGAACTGGGGCAACAAGTTGCTATTAATCAACAAAAACTGAAGCAAGGTTTTCGTCAGATATTTGGAACTACAGTTTTTGGCTACCTGCATAATCATCGCATGGAACAAGCTAAACAAATGTTGGCAGAACAAAAATTAACTGTTGCCCAAGTTGCCCATGCTGTGGGCTATTCTCACCTGAGTCACTTTGCTGCTGCCTTTAGAAAGAAATTCGAGGTAAATCCCAGTGCTTACCGACAAAAATAGTCCGTCTATGGATAAATAATTGTCCAAAGTCCAAAAAAAAACTCCCTCTATGGATAGACGCAGTACCCGCATAACCATCAAAATACTTTCACAATAATTGAAAAGCATTCCTAACTAGCAGGTTAAAAACCTAATTTTAATCTACTAGTTAATGTGATGTAACTGTGGTTTGAGGGTGAGTACGGTGAATCAACAAATTTTGTATAGTCTTTGCTTAACAGGTATTGTATCGACATTGATTGTGCAGTCTGCGTCTGCTGAGGTGGTTCAGACCAAATCAGGCGTTTCGCAAGATATGACGCAAAAAAAACTAGGTGAACGTCTTGCAACTAAAGCTGAATTGCTGTCTCAAGTACCTAATTCCCCCACACTGGTGGAAGTGACAGCAGTAAAAGCCACTCCCACAGATAAAGGGGTGGAGTTGATTTTACAGACAACTCAAGGAGAAGACTTACAAATCACCAATCGCAGTGCTGATAATAACTTTATTGCGGATATTCCCAATGCTCAATTGCGTTTACCCAGTGGCGAAGGGTTCATATTCCGTTCCGAAAAACCAATTGAGGGAATTACTGAGATAACAGTAACAAACTTGGATGCTAATACTATCCGCGTCACAGTCATAGGACAGGGGGGATTACCTACGGCGGAGTTATTTGACACTGATGAAGGTCTGATTTTTGGCTTGACACCAGTTGTAACTTCTGCACAGACTCCACAATTACCAGCAGAACCAGAAGGTGAAACTCAAACAGAACAACCATCAACTCCAGACCAGCCGATTGAATTGGTGGTAACGGGTGAGCAAGATGGATATAGTGTACCCAATGCCACAACTGCGACAAGAACGGACACACCCCTACGGGACATTCCCCAATCAATTCAAGTCGTTCCCCGACAAGTATTAGAGGATAGACAAGTGATTCGCGCCTCGGAAGCATTGCGTAATGTCAGTGGCGTGCAACGGGGAAATACAGTTGGTGGCATATCTGAGGTATTTAATATTCGTGGATTTCAACAATTTGGAGGGAATCTCCGCGATGGTTTCAGAGACACTTTCACTCCTCTGGTGGAAACGGCAAATTTGGAACGAATAGAAGTCCTCAAAGGACCAGCTTCCCTACTCTATGGTAATTTAGATCCTGGTGGTATTATTAACTACGTTACCAAACAACCGCTTTCAGAGCCTTTTTATGCTGTTGGGTTGCAAGCTGGAAGTTTTGGTTTAGTGCGGCCAACCCTTGATTTATCAGGACCTTTAAACCCAGAGGGGACATTACTCTATCGCTTGAATACAGCTTATGAGAGAGGCGGAAACTTTCGGAACTTCGACACAGAAGTGGAAAGATTTTTCATTTCACCTGTAGTTACTTGGAAGATTAGCGATCGCACTGACGTAACATTTGAATTTGAGTACTTAAATGATCAGCGCCCATTTGATCGGGGATTAATTGCAATTGGTACAGGCGTTGCCAATATTCCCTTTGATCGAATTTTGGGTGAACCAGATGACTCTAGTGAAAGAACAAATTTGTTAGCAGGATATCGCTTGGAGCATAGTTTCAACGATAACTGGACACTCCGCAATCGGTTTCGATTTTCTTATGAGGACTTTACTTTAGCTAACGCTGATCCTTCAAGACTAAATCAGGAAACTGGTGAACTGTCTAGAGATTTTATCATTAGTGATAGTGAAGCGAGAACCTTTGCATTGCAAACCGAGCTAATCGGAAAGTTTGCTACTGGATCAGTCGAGCATAAACTTTTATTTGGTGTTGATTTGTCTTGGGACACAAGAGAAGGTGCAGTTCTATTTGCTGCGGCTCCTAGTATTAATATATTTAACCCTGTTTATGGAATAGCACCCCTACCTCCGAGAGATCAGTTCCCATTTAACTTTCCTAACCGGACTGAAACAAATTCTTTCGGTATATTTTTGCAGGATCAAATTACGCTGGCTGAAAACTTCAAGCTATTAGTGGGAGGACGCTTTGATAACATTAATCAAACTACTCTCACCAGTGAACGGGAATCCCAAGCCTTTAGTCCACGAGCTGGCATTGTCTATCAACCGATTGAGCCAATTTCTCTATACGCTAGTTTCAGTAGATCCTTTCAACCTAACATTAGAACTCGTGTAGATGGTTCGTTGCTTGAACCCGTGCGCGGTACACAGTATGAAGTGGGTGTTAGAGGTGAATTTCTCAACAGTAGATTGATTACAAATTTGGCTGCCTATGAAATCACTAGGAGTAATCTTGCTATCACTGATCCTGATAATCCAAGATTTGCCATTCCATCAGGAGAGCAAAGAAGCCGGGGTATTGAGTTGGATGTCACAGGACAAGTTCTTCCGGGATGGAATATTATTGCTTCTTACGCTTACACCGATGCCAGAGTAACCAGGGATAACAACCTACAACCGGGTAATTTGCTGGATGGTGTGCCGTTTAACTCCGCCAGTTTGTGGTCAACTTATGAAATTCAAACAGGTGATTTTCAAGGCTTAGGATTTGGCTTGGGTTTATTCTATGTTGGTGAACGCCAAGGTGATTTGAATAACTCTTTTCAAGTGCCTAGTTATGTGCGTACTGATGCCAGTATATTCTATCGACGAAATAACTGGCGGGCTGGTATTAACATTAACAACCTTTTCAATGTAGATTACATCGAAGCTACTGGCCAGCGTCGGGATCGCATTCATCCTGGTGCGCCGTTCACAGTCAGAGGAACGCTGTCAGTGGAATTTTAGATTGTCCTGCACTTCGAGTAGAACTAAATCAAGATTTCAAAATGTATAAAATTCGTCGTGGGCTTAGGTTATTTGGGTTAACACTTCTGGCAATTGTGCTGTTTTCTGCTTGTGTTAATAATGTCTCACAAAACTTAACTAGCTCTAATGAGTTATTGCCTTCACAGTGCAGAATAGTCAAACATCTCATGGGTGAAACCTGTGTTCCTAATGACCCACAACGGATAGTAGTGCTAGATGAACCAAGCTTAGAGATTGCATTAACTTTAGGTCTCAAACCTGTAGGTACTTCTGTCTTCTTTGGAGATGTATCTGCTGGAAATATACCTGCTTACTTGCGGAAAAAAGTGCAAGAAGTGGCGATGGTTGGTGAGTCTGGAAAACCGAATTTAGAAAAGATTTTAACGCTCAAGCCAGACGTAATTCTTTCTGTTTCTAATTTCACACAAAAAGGAAGTTTATATAATCAGCTATCGCAAATTGCACCGACAGTTACCTGTGAATGGTGGAATGGTAAAATTGTTCGTTGGCAGGAATGTTTTAAATACTTCGCTGAAGCATTGGGTAAATCATCTGAGGCAGATATTGTCATCAATAATTATCAGCAACGGGTAAAAAAGTTACAACAGAGATTAGGCGATTCTCTGAACACCACAGAGGTTTCACTCGTCAGAATTTACGCAGATAGGATTCGCCTGCGGGGAGAAGGACAAGGTATATCTAGCATGATCATTCAGGATGTAGGCTTACCTCGTTCTCCCATTCAAAAAGAGGGAATTGATATGTCGATGGAGAGTATTAAATATGCAGATGGGGATGTGATGTTTCTGCAACGGCATCCACAAGCAGATAAATATCAATACATTCTTAACCATCCTTTGTGGCTTCAATTAAATGCAGTTAAGTTAGGCAAAGTCTATGAGGTAGGTGATGATTATTGGCACGGTGGAAGTTACATCGCCGCCAATCTCATTCTTGATGACTTGTTTAAATATTTAGTGAAGTAATCATGAATATGTCAACCCAAAAGACTCAAAATAATTGTCGTTTTTGTTCCGAGATTTCCCAAGCTAACGGTGAAGACCCCATTGGTTCAGCAAACAACGCCGAACAATACTTCATTATTGAAGCTGCACAACCTTGGCCGGATAACATTTGGATAAACCCTGACTCCATACCACAGGATGTATTAGACCCGTTACAATTTATTTGGGGAAATGGTGGGTCAATTCGACCACTAGCGATCGCACCAGACCGAGAGTATTCCCATCCAGGTTATACTCGTGTATTCTACTATCGCCGCCCAGCAAAATTTTTTGCTCAATTTGAGAAACATGAGTTTATTGTACCTCATGCTTTACTGGGTTCTTTGGCATTAGCTTTACTCAAAAATCCCGAAGAACTACCAAACTTTGCACAATATCGCCAACAAACAAACCATATTCGAGAATTATTTGTTTGCAACCACGGCAATGTAGATGCAGCTTGTAGTAGATTTGGTTATCCAATTTATCAAAAATTACGTTCTGAATACGCTGGTGCAAATAATAATAACTTGCGTTTTTGGCGATGTAGTCATTTTGGTGGACACGAGTTTGCACCTACCTTAGTTGACTTACCCCAAGGACAATATTGGGGTCATTTAAAACCAGAAATTTTAGATTTATTAGTCCGGCGTAATGCTTCAGTCAAAGAACTTTATCCATACTATCGAGGTTGGGGTGGTTTATCCTTCTTTGAACAAATTGCCGAACGAGAAATTTGGATGCTTGCAGGTTGGAGGTGGCTGGAATATCACAAAGCCGGTCAAGTTTTAGCCAGTGATGAAATTAATCAAGAATGGGCTGATGTTCGCATTGATTTCACCACAGCCGATGGAAATATTAGCAGTGCATATCAAGCCAGGGTGGAGGTAAAAGGTTCAGTCATGACAGCCTGGAAATCAGGAGCAAACCCAACTTTAGAGGAAGTCAAGCAGTATCAAGTTAGTAGTCTAGTGAAATTGGCATGATCAAAATTGGATTACAGCCCTGGCGATTAGAAATCGCGGCTATACAAACTAAGTCCGCCTGCGCGGACTAACAGAAAATCAAGATTTTTAACCCGCGTAGGCGGCCTTCCCAGAGGTCAGAAGGTATACGTCATGCCTGTGTAGCAGTGACTTTCAGCCGCCTGTTGCAAGATGTAATCACTTATCGCGCAGCTTTTCTAACTTCTGCAATGTCTAATTCTAGTGCTTCTGCTACCTGTTCCAAAGTTAACCCCAATTTCAATAACCGAGGTACTGCTTCGAGTTTACCTTCAAGTTTACCTTCTTGGTAAACCTTGGTTTGTTTCAAATCGCCTAATCCTAACATTGCCTGAATCTCCGCTTGACTCTTGTGAGGAAACTTATAAACAATGATTGTCTCTATTAATTCTACTAATTTTCTCCTGACTTGTTCATCAGGAACTTGTCTACTCCTCTCAATTAAATTCCGAGCTTTTACACTCGCCTGTTCTGGTGGTTCAACTACCAACGTAAGAGTTCCTAACCCAATTGATTGATTAGTTAAGTCTCTCAACTCATCTAGGTAAATTACTTGCACTCGTTGACCTTTTTTGAATTCAAAATGCAAAATTCAAAATTCTGTTAGGAAGAATGGAAATAATTTTGAATTAATTAATTGTGGGTACAAGAAAGAGCCACAATCTTCTCTACGAGACGCTGCGCGAATGATTTGGCGGTCTTCCCTACGGGACGCTACGCGAACAATTAGGGGTGAGTTCAAGCTCCCACTAATTGTCTTTAATTTTGGATTTTGAATTTTGAATTTTGAATTGGAGCGTTCGCGTAGCGTCTCGTAGAGAAGCGACTTGACTTCTACTGATAAAAATTCATAGGCTTCCGCTTCCACTGGCGATTGACCGAGCAATTCAAAGAAAACGCCAGGAAATGTTTTGAACAGTCGATAGAGAATTGAATCAGTTTTCACGCACTCAATAAAGCTACATAGATAAATTACTATATCAAAATATATTCGCATTAAATAGGCATAATTAAGCGGAAAATATGAAAATTGGACTACGGCAATACTGGAATTTACTTGTAGATTATCTTAAACCCCAAAAGGGTAGAGTTGTTAAGTGTAGCGACCTGCAATGCTAATCGCTCAAACCTGCAATCATGACATTTACAAACCAGGATTAAATGCAACTATAATTACGCTTCAGCCAGGATTATTTGCAACTGAGCCAGGATTATCTGCAACCAACCTGCAATCATCGGTTTGAGCCAGGATTATTTGCAACTATAAATGAACCTGCTGGAAATTGCGCTTTCAATTAGTTCAAAGTGGCAATCCCGCCGCCAACATTTGCTCCTGCAACTCCCGCGCACGCATTGGGTCAAGTTGACCACGAAACAACAACTTAATTTCAGCCGGTTTGGCATTGAACTGTTCAGCCAAATCCCTCACGTTATAGCCATGCCGAGTGAGAGTTGGTTCCAAATCATCAAGAAGCTTCGATAGCACCGACTCAATAATCACCGTAGTAACAGGCTTGACTGCAACTCGGTACGCAGCCTCTAAAGCTAGTGTCAAATGTTGTTCGATTTGTAGTGGAGTTCTCAACCGCGCAGCAAGTAATTCAATAGCAGAGGCCTCTAGTATGTCACTGATAGAAGTATCATCCGTAGTACATTCAGATACCAACCATTCAATATATTCTCGTTGATTACCGACAATCCCCTCCAAAGAGAAGACCGTCGCCCGATACCCAATTTCCTCCATCGTGGGACGGCGCAAATCATTTTTCAGTTTGGGATGACCAGCCAGCACTACCGAAAGTGTGCCACCACCGTCTTCAACTACCTCGATTAAACGTTTAAGTCCCGTCAGCGTACTGTAATGTAGGTCATGAGCCTCATCCACAAACAGTGCTACAGGCTTTTTACCTTTTCTAATCAGGTCACGTAATTCCCGTTCCCGTTTTTCGCCGTCTTTCGGAATTTTAATTTCCTTATCTGTGGATAAATCATAGAATAAGGCAGCAATCAGAGTGGGTAGTGTCGCTCGGTCTTTATCCACAGAAAGCGATTTTGAGACGGTAATTTTACCTTCTTTCTCCAAAACGTCAAACAAACGTCGTAAAGTCGTTGTTTTACCACACCCGATAATTCCTGTAATGGCAACCAACTTCCCCGAATGAATTGCCACTTTAATATCCTTGAACATTTGTTTTTGGTGTTCAGTCTCGTAGTACCCAGCTTTGGGAAACTCCTTAACCAAACTAAAGTGTTCCATGACCTCAGTAAGCATTTTGTTCCCCTCCTTTTGGCTTTTGGAAATACTCCCTTACCCGGTCAATAATCACTTTTTTGTTGAGGGTTTCAGTTAGCAGTGCATTAATAAATGCCATTTGTTCAGGAGATAATTTGGCCAACGGCTGCGCTAGATAATCTGAAATCGCCAATTTAGCGAATATTATGCTGGGATATGTAAATTCTTGGAATGGGTCTGGGTCGTTAAAAGGTGTGACAGTCGGCTCAAGTTCTTTATACTTGTCCACTAGAAATTGGAGATCGGCATTTTTGTCCAATGCTGTCCGTGGCAAACCCAGTTTCTTTGCTAAATCCGCAATCCTGTCTGCCCGTTCTTCGGTTTTAGTTTTTTTGTGTTTGCGATAGCGATGTAATGGAATTGGCCCATCAACCGGGTAAAATGGGCCGTAGCGGCGATCGCTAAACTCAACATATAGCTCGTTGTCAAATAAACCCCACCAAAGGACGACAGTTTCACCAGCCAAGTCTGGCTCTACCTCATAAGCTACGCCTTCAATTGATACCCTGGCATCGGAACCAACCTTTCTACGTTGCGGTTCGCGGGCAAAGTTACAGAATCGCTCCCAACTGCACATTGCGCGTAAACCTGACTTGGGGAGATTTCGCAGCCAATCTTCTATGCGCGAATGTGGGGACTCTCGGTGTGGCTTATCGTTGTAAAGCAACAGATACTGGCGCAACCAAAGGTTAGCCTCTACCTCGTTTTCCGGTTCGTGAAAGTGATACAGAGTTTCGTAAGCTTCTTTTACCGTCCGAAACGGTCTTTCTACTTTGCCCTTGGAACGAGCTGTCACCCGACGACCATCCTTGCCATTGGGCAGATGCGTGACTAGCTTGATTCTTAGGCAGTCCATGACATTCGCTATAAAGCATCAGCAGGGGATTACCTTTACCCGCATCCACCCACAATGGCTGCTTTACGTGTTTCAAATCAGACTGACTCAGGTCGAAATGCCAACATTCATTGCTGTATTCTGCCTGAAAACGCACCGCCGGAGGTTGCCGGGTCATTCGTTCATTGTCATATCCCCATACTTTCAAGTAATAGTTGACGGTACTTCTAGTTAACGTACCCTTGCTCGGTTGGATAAAGCCATTTGGTGTATCCATCCCAAAATCTTCCAGTAGTTCAATCGCCCGTGCAGTTGAGAGGTGTCGCCCTTTCTTATTACTGGTGCGGATTTTCATCGCCGCAATGATTTCACAGTAAAGTTCCATTTCAGCCTGTGATAGCTTTCGAGGTGTTCCACTATCTGAGCGGTTGATGGATTTGGGGCGTGATAAGTTACGCAGAGCGCGATACAGAGTATCTGTTGACACACCGTATAGAGCAGATGTCTGTTCAATGAGAATTCGACGCTCTTGGCAACGACTTGGTAATCCGTCGAGGCGGTGGCGTAAGTTGATGAGTGCCTCTACCGGGATTTCCTTGTGTGCCATGTTATGTTTTTATCTCAGCGATGTAGTTATAGAGAGTTGGTTTAGAAATCCCCATGAGTCTACAGATTTCAACAATGGTGTGTTGCCTTTCGGTATAAAGCTTTACTGCTAATTGGCGTTTTGCTCGGTCTAGTGCTTTTGGTCTACCTCCCTTATGACCACGCGCACGCGCTGCTACAAGACCCGCCGTTGTGCGTTCACGGATGAGATTGCGTTCAAATTCTGCCAATGCACCGAACAGATGGAAAATTAGCCTGCCACTGTAGACATCTCCAAAATAGTATTATTCTGTGATAAAAGAACATTAAAGCGTTATTTTGACACAGAAGCATGAGCAATATACTGAATTACATTGAAGAGAATCCTAAACAAACCCAAAGGTTAATAGGTCTGGAATATGAACAGTTACAACAATTAATCATAAATGGGGAAAGATTATATCATGAAAAAAAAGCTTTACTGGAATCTAAGAAAGTGAGAATTATTGCTGGTGGAGGAGGTCGGAAACCAAAATTATCTATTTCTGAACAAATCATTTTAACTTTAGTGTATCTCCGACATCTGACAACCTTTCAACTTCTAGGTATTCAGTTTGAAGTAAGTGAGTCTACAGCCAACGATACGTTTAACTATTGGTTGCCTAACTTGCGAGAATTACTGCCATCAAGTTTGCTTGAACAAGTAAAAAAAAAACGCTTCTGACTATGAAGTAGTAAAAGAAATGCTCACAGAATATGAATTAATAGTAGATAGCTATGAACAAGTCAGAGAAAGACCTAGAGACAATGATGAACAAAAGAAATATTTTTCAGGTAAGAAGAGTAATCATACATTTAAAACTCAAATGATTATTTTACCTGATGCTAGTGATATCGTTGATGTTGTGGCAGGTGAACCTGGTCCAAAAAGCGATATAACTTTGTTCCGAGAATATCGTTCAGAGTTTGATGCCAAACAAAGATTTAAAGGAGATAAGGCATATCTTGGAGAAGATTTAATTACAACTCCAATTAAGAAACCAAGAAATCAAGAACTAACAACTGAACAGAAAGAACAGAACAAAATATTTTCATCTAAACGAATCTTTGTTGAACATCGAATACGGTCAGTCAAAATCTTTCGAGTTGTCCAAGAGAGATTTAGGTTAAATACCCGCAAATATAAGCAAGTAATTTTGACGATTTGTGGGCTAGTAAGGTTACGGATTCGAGGGCTAATATTACCATTAGAAATATCAGCTATATCATCAGGTTAAAATTATCGCATATAACTAGATATTTTTGCCTAATTATCAACAGCAAATATCTCAAAGTCTTATTTCATCGTACAGAATAGCTAATTTAAGATGATTGCATTTAGTGGCTACAGCCTAGCCAAACAAAGGCTTTGACTGTTTTCGGAGATGTCTAATTAGTCAACCCGCAAATTCTCCGTTATTTCATAGACACAGCCGTAGCTGGTGGTTCTGGGCGAAACTTACTTTTAGCCGCCTTACTATTTATAGCTGTAGCTGTCATCACTCAACTCATCACCATTACTGCTACCTACTACGGCGAAAACGTCGCTTGGAGAGCCACCAACGCCTTACGATCTGACTTGGTTGAGCATTGTTTGAAACTAGATTTATCCTTTCATAAATACACTACACCCGGTGAATTACTAGAGAGAGTAGACGGAGATGTTCACACTCTTTCGCAATTCTTTTCCAATTTCAGCATTTACATCTTGGGCAATTTGCTGTTGATGTTAGGTGTAATTGTAGTGCTATTTGCCGAAGATTGGCGTGCAGGTTTAGCGATCGCCTTTTTTGCCTTAATAGCCTTATCTACTTTAATACGTCTGCGTTCCATAGCCGTTCCCTATTGGAGAACTTATCGCCAAATTAGTGCCGATTTTTTTGGGTTTCTAGGTGAACAACTCGTTGGGATGGAAGACATCCGCGCCAATGGTGCTAAAAGCTATGTGATGCAACGCTTCCATAAAATTTTGCAAGGCTGGCTACCTGTATATCATCAAGCCCGTTTTGCTAGCACTATTCTTTGGGGTACAACCAACGGTATCTTTACATTAGGAACTGCGATCGCTTTAAGCGTCGGTGCTTACCTTTGGAATCAAAATATTATCACCATCGGCACAGTATATATACTGTACTACTACACCAACTTACTCAGCGAACCGATAGAACAAATTCGCAACCAATTTGAAGTCCTCCAACAAGCAGAAGCCAGTATTTACCGCATTCAAGATTTACTGCAAGTCAAATCCCAACTTAGTGCAGGAGGCGAACAAAGACTTCCTCAAGGCGCACTTTCTGTAACTTTTGAGAACATTTCCTTTAGCTACAATGACCGGAAATCGGAAGCAGGGGATTTGGTACTGCAAGACATATCCTTTAATTTACCTGCGGGACAACTATTAGGTTTATTAGGGCGGACAGGTAGCGGAAAATCTTCCCTAGCGCGGTTATTACTGAGATTATATGATCCAAAATCAGGCTCAATTCACTTGGGAGGTGTGCCAATTAATCAGACTCTTCTCACAGATTTACCTCAAAAAATCGGATTAGTCACCCAGGATGTACAACTGTTTCAAACCACAGTGCGGAATAATCTCACCTTTTTCCATCAGAACATCAGCGACGAACGCATATATGAAACCTTAGAAATATTAGGCTTATCGCCATGGTTGCATTCATTACCCCAAGGCTTAGATACAAACTTAGGGCCAGATAGTAGCGGCTTATCTGCTGGACAAGCGCAATTACTTGCTTTTACGCGCGTCTTTCTCAAAGATCCTGGTTTAGTCATATTAGATGAAGCCTCCTCTCGCCTCGATCCCATGACCGAGAAACTGATTGAAAAAGCCGTTGATAAATTATTAACTGGACGTACAGGAATAATCATTGCCCACCGTTTGGCAACTGTAGAAAGAGCCAATCAAATATTAATTTTAGAACAAAGTCGAGTTATTGAATATGGTCAACGCGAAAAATTAATTAAAAATCCTCACTCACATTTTGCTCAGTTATTACAAACGGGCTTAACCGATTTATTAACCTAAGACCATTCCTAAAATTACGAATTTAAAATTATTATGATATCAACAAAAAAGCGCAAGCATTGGAAATTATTATGGCAACTTATGCGCTACACGCCAAAATTATACACAATTGATTTCTGCTTCTGGATTTTAATTATGGGTTTGCCAGCCCTCCCCGGCTTAATTATTCGAGAATTTTTCAACAGTTTGACTAATGAGGCAAAATTTGCATTATCACCTCTAGCTTTAATTGCGTTATTCCTAGCACTGAATTTAGGACAAATTACAGCTTTATTTGCTGGGCGTATTACCAAAACGCAGTACCGTTTTACTATGCGGTCATTACTGCGACATAATTTGCTAGACAGCCTTTTCAAGAATCCCACAGCACAGCCAATGGTAGTTAATAAAGAGGCTGAAACGAATATATCTCAGGGTGAAATAATCAGTTATTTTCGTGATGATGCTGAACAAATAGAAGAAAATGTGGCATTATTCTCACAAGTTGTAGGACAAGGAATATTTGCTGTTATTTGTTTAGTAATTTTATTAAATATCAATTTACAGATGACAATGTTTGTATTTCTGCCTTTAGTAGGGATGATAGTAATTGTTCGCCAAGCAGAAACTCGGATTAAACAGTATAGAAAAGCCAGCCGCCAAGCTACTGAAAAAGTGACAGGGATTTTAGGTGAAATATTTGCTTCAGTTCAAGCGATTAAAGTCGCTGGTGCAGAAGAAAATGTCCTCAATTATTTTCGTACTCTGAATGACAAACGCCGCCAGATGATGATTAAGGATAGTTTATAGTTTAATCCCAGGCGATCGCACAATTCTTTTTGTCTCAAACCTTTCTGGATGTTCATGAGAGGATTAATTGGGGATAAACCATTGGCATTAACTGATCGAGAATTAAACCCAGCATTCGAGTTCCATTACCAGAATGCCAAAATTGATCCACCTCATACACTTGATGATTCTGCACTGATTTTAGCTGTCTCCAAAGGGGGTTCTTAGCTAACTGCTGAGATAGTGGAACTGGTGAAGGTGGATAAGTCTGCACAAAGATAATATCTGGATTAACTTGGAGAATTTCTTTAAGTGATAAACTTGTGAAACCTGGCTCATGATTTTTGGTCATAGGCTCAGACCAAGGATATTGAGCTAGTTGTTTAATCACACTACCAAAAGTCCCTGCGTCTGTCTCAATGATGAACTTTTGGCTGAGACAGTTAAGAGTAGAACCACCCATCATCAACACAATTTTACGCTCATGTTCTGGGATAGCAAGACGATAAGCCTGAATTTTAGCTTCAATCCGCATGATAGCTGCTTCAGCTTCAGCCATACGCCCTGTTAATTGGGCAATGTCACGTAATCTGCGTAAAGTTGCATCAAATCCACTACCACCCATGAGATATATAGGGGCAGTATTTCGCCACCACCAGCGATAAAACCGATGGGGAAATACCCAGCCGATGATCAGATCAGGCTGAGTATTTTGAATAGCTGAAAAATTTGGCATCATCCAAGACCCTACAGACATGAATTGTTGTGAGCTTTCCCCATAAAATTCTGGTCTGGAGGCTATTCCTTGAGAGAGATAGCCAACAGGTTCTAAACCAAGTTCAACTAAGATATCAAGACCGGTTGCAGTTAAACAGACAATTCGCTTTGCTAATTGCGTTAACTTAATTTCGGTATGTGTGACATCAACAGCACAATATTGCTGTGGTTTAGATCCTGTTTCTAGGTTTGGTGCATTGTTCATTCAGTGATTTTTCAGCTACGGTAATCAGATTTTAGTTTTTTCTATCCCGTTCTAGGATCAGGTTAAACTAATACAGGTGTTTTTTCCATATCTGGACTGTACTTACCTACACTAGCAGCACTATTCAATTTAGCCCGATGATAAAGTAGTTGTTGTGCAGCTTGGGTATTGGCATCATTGCCACGCCAGTATTCTAAAGCGGATTGTTGAATTGCCCGTGCATAGGAAAATGTAACACGCCAAGGCAGGCGATCGCCATATCTAGCATTCATTGTATTTAAATGCGCCGATGACTGTTCATTGGTTTGTCCACCCGATAGAAATGCTACACCTGGAACTGATGCAGGTACATTATTCAGTAAGCATTCGATAGTTTGGTCTGCTACTTGATCTACGGTTGAAGGAGTAGAACAATTAAGTCCAGCGATTACCATACTGGGCTTGAGAATCATTTGATCAAACGCTACTTTGTGCAACCGCAGTTGAGTAAATACTGCTTGCAAAGTTTGATCTGTAACTTCATAACAAAGCTCAATAGTATGGTCTCCATCAATTAGCACTTCTGGTTCGACAATCGGTACTAATCCACCTTCTTGACACAGTACCGCATAACGAGCTAAAGCATGGGCATTGGCTTCAATGCAAGTACGACTAGGAATACCTTCACCGATGGTAATTACAGCCCGCCACTTGGCAAATCTCGCACCCATTTTATAGTATTCAGCAATGCGCGAACCTAATTCATCCAGTCCTTCTGTCACCTTTTCGCCAGGACATCCAGCTAAATCTTTTGCCCCTCCATCTACCTTGATGCCAATAATTATCCCCGCCTGTTGCATGATTTGGGTAAAAGGTACACCTGTTTGTGATGATTGACGAATGGTTTCATCGTACAAAATTGCACCACTAATAAACTCACTTAAGTTAGGAGTCGTCAAAATTAGCTCTCTGTAAGCACGACGACGATCTTCTGTGGTGGGAATCCCTAGCTTATCAAACCGCTTGTTACAAGTACCATTACTTTCATCCATTGCCAAAATTCCCTTACCAGGAGCAACCATTGCTTGGGCAGTAGCTCTCAATTCTTGAGCATAATTACTCATATTTAAGTCCTCTAAAGTTACAACTATTATGAAAGATTTGCACAATTATTGCAAGTCTTTATCAAAAAGAATATAATCCTGATTAATGAAGATGTGTTCTATGTTTGTCTAATATCAGATGGTATGTAGCCTGCAAAGAAGCTAAAAAGCTTGCTATCAAAGGATAAAGAGATTGATTTACCAGAAAAAATTTATATTCATGTCATTTATTTCTCCAAGATTTATGATAAAAAATCTCAATACTAATTTTTGAATAGCCCCAAATGCTACTGTTCCTCAGAACATTCTGTAGGTACAGTCCAAAATCTAAAATTCTGTGATTGGGAGTAGAAGCCGTGAATGCGAATGAAAAAGTCAACAGTTGGAATATGGTGAGTAAAATTGCTACTGTGATCAATCTCTTTAAAGCCGAATTTCCCGATAGTGTCGCAGATTTAAGTCCCTGGTTAAAAAATCCAGAAACCGAAAAATTCCATGATCCATACTCGGTGGATTTAGCTTTTCATTTTTCTAGACGTAGTTGTCTTTGCCAGAGTTATTGTATTTTGATGCAAATTCGGCTGTCCTCAGCAAATGAATCTGCAATGCAAAGAATTATAGAAATTGAACTTTCTGGACATGACTATATGGGACAACAATGGCAATTTGCTACTATAGAACACGGTAAATTCCACGGTGTGATGCTACCTTTGCCAGAAGCTGAACAAAAAATTAGACATATTTGTCGTCAGATTCTGAGTTTTTGGAGTAACGTCGATTTTTGACATAACTTTGACTTGGCTAAGGCAAGTTTGAAGACATTTATTTTAGCTGATGAGCAAATTGATTGGATTTTTTAGTTACTATGATTAATCACAGGCGATGTATCGCCGTTGCTAGACAACATGATTGCATTCTGATAAACTTACACTCAAAGCTATTTGAGAAAGTTTATCTATAGCCTTCTCAGTTAAATGAGATGAGGTGTTTTGTAGGATAGGGCATGGCGAATATTATTTCACTCGCAGATTACCAAGAATTTTGGAGAGAACGCAATCAAAAAACTAGACAACCAGACCCATCAGACCCATCTGATATTATTAATATATGTCCTCAACAATTTGGTAGTGGATATGAACGTTGGATTGAACTGCGGGACATTAGTTTATTAATTATTGATGCGGAATTTCATCACGATTTAGTAATAGAAAGAAAGTATTCAGATAGTTTTAGTGGTGGACTAGAATTTGGTTTTCATCTCTCAGGCTATTGGAATAATATTCATGCTGGGAAAAACTTCTTTCAAAGTGGAGGTTTAAACCAGAATAACACATCAGAATTATTGCGATCGCAGCGACTTTTAAAGGTAGATATACATTCCGAATCCCCTGAATTAATCCATAGTTTTATTACAGGTGGCTTAAATCCCATATCCTCAGAAATGCTCAAAAAGCTGATTGAAACTGATCAAGAGCCATATCGTCAAATAGATCATACTACTCCAGAAATGCGAGTTGCCCTAGAACAAATTATCAATTGTCCCTTTACAGGCTTAACCAAAAAAATTTATTTAGAAAGTAAATGTTTAGAAATAATTGCCTTGAAAATTGAACAATTAACCGCCATAGAAAGTAATTCCACAAAAGCCTCTGTTTTAAAGGGAGATGATATTGATAGAATTTATTATGCCAAAGAAATTTTAACGGGAAATTTAGACAATCCCCCTTCTTTAATAGAACTAGCCAGACAAGTAGGATTAAACGACTATAAACTCAAGCTAGGCTTTCGCCAAGTATTTGGTACAACTGCATTTAGCTACTTACACCAACAACGCATGGAAAAAGCACGCCAATTACTTTTAGAAGGTCAAATGAATGTCAAAGAAGTAGCGCGTGCTGTTGGCTATACTAATCAAAGCCATTTTGCTACAGCCTTTCGTAAGCAATTCGGTACTAACCCTAAATCCTATGATTTATTACTAAGAGCCTGAAATACAGCTATTTGCTGTTATTTTTCGTAAAAATCCGTCTTTGGTTCAAAAAAATCCGTCTTCGGTTCAATCAGGTCTTCAAAGTCACATCCATTGTAGATTAAGCTTCTTAACAAAGATTCTTAGCTGTAAAAATTACACCCTCTGGTATGAGAGGCTGGTCTAGGTGAGGAGATTATGAGGCGACAACCGCAATTATTGATGGGTTTATGGTTAGCAGGGATAGTAGTCACTGTACAACCAGCTTGGGGTAGTGGAAATCCTCCCTTGTCTGAAAGCGGTAGTATCTCTACAAATCCTCAGAGATTACTATCTCAAGCATCCACACCGCAATCTCCCATTCTGGTAAATGGAGTGCGGATTGATACTACAAACCAGGGTATAGAAGTAATTCTAGAGACTAAGCAAGGTGAAAAATTACAAGTAGTCAATAGCAATTCAGGTAATAGCTTAATAGCTGAGATTACCAATGCTCAACTAAGTTTACCTTCAGGAAATACATTTCGGCAAGAAAACCCTTTTGCGGGTATTACTGAAGTTACAGTTATCAACCAAGACAGTAATACTATCAGAATAACTGTCACCGGAGAGGTGGGAACACCCACTTATGAACTATTCGATAGTGATGCAGGTTTAATTTTAAGTGTGACACCTGTATCACCTTCCGCATCTCAACCAGAAACGCCACAACAACCACCGGAGGAGAAACCAACTACAGAAACTCCGACATCACAACCAACAGCTGAAACTGATACACCCATTGAACTGGTAGTTACAGGTGAACAAGATAGCTATCGAGTCAGGGAAGCAACAACCGGCACAAAAATAGAAGTTCCTTTGCGTGATGTTCCCGCATCTATCCAAGTTATACCTAAAGAAATTATTCGAGACAGACAAGTAGTTAGACTCAACGAACTAGCAGAAAATGTTAGCGGTGTGCGTCCTCAATCAACTTTAGGCGGACTAGCATCTCAAGGTTATTTTATTCGTGGTTTTGCTACAGGTTTTGAAAACCTGCGTGATGGTTTTAAAGATTTTGGTTTTACCAGTCCGCGTGATGTAGCTGGTGTTGAAAGAGTAGAATTTCTCAAAGGGCCTGCTTCCGTTTTATATGGAAGTGCTACCAGTCCCGGTGGCATAGTCAACACAATTACTAAAAAACCTCTATCAGAACCCTTCTATCAAATTGGTGGTACATTTGGGAGTTATGATTTTTATCGTGGCACAATTGATCTCACCGGTCCACTCACAGAAAATCGGGCAGCACTTTATCGGCTCAATGTAGCTTATGAAAACGCTAACAGTTTCCGGGATTTTGTAGAAAACGAAAGTACATTTATTAATCCTGTTGTTAGTTTGAAAGTAGGAGAAAATACCGATCTCACATTTGCTTATGAATATCAGAAATACAACTACGTCTTTGATCGAGGTTTTCCTTCTAACAACACAGTAATTTTTGATCTTCCCATTAATCGATCTTTAGATGAACCAAATCTTCAGGATTCTGAATATAAATCCAATAACTTTACCTACGTTTTAGAAAGCCGATTTGGTTACAACAATAACTGGAAATTTCGCCAAGCCTTTAACGTCTTGAGTGTGAATGGTGCTTCCCAAGGTGTACAACCTGACTCTATTAATGAAGATGGACAAACAGCCCGCCGCAGATTTCGTCGTTCTGAAAGTGACCAAACAAACCTTGCTTTTCAAAATGAAATTAGCGGTAAATTTAACATAGGCTCAATTAGCCATAATGTCTTAGTTGGATTGGAGTTGACTAGTAATCAATTCCAAAGCAATTTTTTCCGGGGTAATATTGCAGACTTAAATATATTCAACCCAGTATATGGCGCACAACCAGAACTTATACGTCGTACTTACGCTGGGGAATATGGCGGGGAAAATGTTGCATTTTACTTACAAGATTTAATCGAAATCACCCCCAATCTTAAATTATTAGCTGGTGGTCGTTTTGACTGGGTAAACTCCTACGACAGATACGAAGATGACCCAGATTTTAACACTAGAAACTCAGATTCAGAATTTTCTCCCCGTTTAGGTATAGTTTATCAACCTACAGACACCACTTCAATTTATGCCAGTTGGACAAATGCTTTCAACCCGCAAACATTTGGCAGAAACCGCAATAATGAACCATTTAAACCAGAAACATCAGAACAATTTGAAATAGGAATTAAACAAGATTTTCTGGATAATCGTCTCTCAGCTACTTTAGCTTTTTTTGATATTACCAAGAATAATGTATTAACTCCTGATCCAGTAGATTCTGATTTTAGTGTCCAAACTGGTGAACAAAGAAGCCGAGGAGTTGAGCTAGATGTAGTTGGAGAAATTTCACCAGGTTGGAAAATCATTGCTACTTATGCTTACACAGATGCTTATGTAAGTAAAGATAATAACTCTGATTTATTAAATGATCGGTTAGCTGGTGTACCTTATCATGGTGCTAGTTTGTGGTCTACTTATGAATTTCAAAAAGGAAATTTACAAGGGTTGGGACTAGGATTAGGATTAGTTTATGCAGGTGAGCGTGAAGCCTCTTTACCAAATCAAATCCAAATTCCTTCTTATTTAAGAACAGACGCTAGCATTTTTTATAAGCAAAATAATTGGCGCGCGGCTGTCAACATTAAAAATATGTTTGACACAAAGTATTATGAATCCCAAGGTTTTTTCGTTGTTCCAGCCGCACCTTTCACTGTTTTAGGAACTATTTCCTTTGAATTTTAAGGTTATTAATTAACAAGAATTACGCAAATTTATTCACACTAGATTGTCCACATAGAAATTACCTTAGAAGATATTTCTAAAGTAAATATTAAGTAGGGGAGGCAAAAAGCGGTGTGGATTTTCCTCCCGCTTTATTGCCGTTGTGTTACGGCCGTTTCAGGATTTGGGAGTGTGAGCAAATGATATCTAGCCGTAACGCACCAACATCATAAGGTGCGTTACACATTGCTTTAACGCATCTTACACATTTAATGTTTACTTGATAATTCATGTATTATATTGAGAGATAAGGTAATAATTATATTTAGATAGTATCCTTTACATTAAAAATATGCTGGTATAGAGTGATGGGCAGTAATTCATTTATAAAAAGTAAGCGGTTTTTAAATTACATTATATTGTTTATACTGGTAGTCATTCTATTATTTATATTCAGTATTTATTATAAATTTTCACAATTTAATTTACCAGAGCCAAAAATATTAACCTCAAAATGTCGATTAATTAAGCATGAATTAGGCGAAACTTGTATTCCTCTTAATCCACAACGCATTATTGTTACAGAACAAGTATCACTAGAAGCTTTAATCGCATTAGGTTTGAAACCAATAGCAACAGTAGATACAGCTTTTGTAGCTAGCAAAAATACTTTTCTGAAAAATCAGATGAATGGTATAGCTTATATAGGAAAAGAAAATCAGTTTAATTTAGAAACAACACTGAAACTACATCCAGACTTAATTATTGGTACATATGGTATTAATTCAGTAAATTATGATTTATTTTCGCAAATAGCACCTACAGTTAAATTACAAAATGTCCATAGTCAATGGAAGGAAACTTTGATAAATCTTGCTGAAATAGTAAATAAAACTGCGACAGCAAAGACATTATTAATCGAATATCAACAACGTCTAGAAAAATTACGCACTGCTTTGGGGGAGGAAATTAATCAAATAGAGGTGTCTGTGAGTCGATTTCACGGTGGTAATAAACTTCCTGCCTTTCGTTCTCAATATTCTTTTCCTGGCAGTATTTTGGCAGAGTTAGGAATTTCTATGCCAGTTCATCAACGTCAATTAATTAAGACTCCTGATGATACTTTAGTAACCCTCAGCTTAGAACGAATAGACTTACTGGATGCTGATGTTTTATTTGTAGCTGTAGACCCTGGTGCTAGAGATTTATTCCAGAAATATCAAAATACTCGTCTTTGGCAAACCCTGAATGTAGTCCAGAATCAACGAGTTTATAGTGTTGATTCTAGTTACTGGATTTTTGGTAGTATTTTCTCAGCTAATGCCATAGTTGATGATTTATTTAAGTATTTACTCAAATCAACGTGAATTGAATTTATTACTTCAACTGGCTATACTCTTCATCATGGTCGGGGAGAATATCTTCCACATCCCGCAGCAGACGCACAGAAAATAAAATCACTTCCACCCCTTTATCAGTGGGATTTGCTTTCACTTCCGTAATTGTGACAATACTTCCCGGAACAACAGGGGGATTGCTGGGAGTTGGGGGAGCATCCCACTTTGGCAAATATATCTTTTCTGTCTAACGTTGCAATCAGGTTATTACAGCTTAAGGTGCGTTGACGAGGTATTTGTAGAGATCATCAAGGACAGCATTTGCAGCAGGTAAACTTGCACCATTCCAGGTTGAGGGATCAACTAAATAAACATGATTTTTCTGAACTGCATTAAGGCGTTTCCAAAGGGGTTTTTTCTGAATTCTTGCAAAAGCTTTTTCGGCGTTATTGCTCAAGATAGAAACAAATAGCACGTCTCCATCAGCCTTCTCTAATTCCTCTTCAGAAATACTGATTATTCCATAGGGAGCATTAATATTCTGTGCTGTTGGACGCTGTAAGCCAACAGTATCTAAAATAGAACCAGCAAACGAGTTTTTTACATCACTCTCAACACCACGATTACCAGAATGTATGTGGATAAATGAAATTTTTTGTCCCTGGTAGCCATTCTTCTTTAGAGAAGCCGCGTCAATGCCCAAAGCTATTTTCAAAGTCTCAATTTTTTTGTAGTAGTTCTTCCACGCTTCTTTAGCTTCTTTTTCCTTGCCTAAAACCTGAGCGACAAAATCAAAGTGCTTTGACCAATCCAGAGGTTCTTTAAACTTTCCCAACACGGTAGGAGCAATTTTTGAAAGTAAGGGGTAAACACTCTTGTCCATCCTTTCCCAGCCCAAAATCAAATCTGGCTTAAGCAAGGATATCTTCTCTAAATTAGGTTGAGAACGTCCCAGAAATTCTATCCCATTGCTGATAAGTAACTTATTATCGTCTAGAAAATAAGTGCTGCCAAGGGGTTTTACTCCCAGAAGAAGGGCATTATTGAGAGTTGGGGCAGATAATGTAATGACAAGTTTCGGGGCAGTAGGAATACAAGTTTCACCCATAACGTGCTGAAACGAATGGCACTCTGCAATGCCCGATTCAATAGGTATTTGAATGTTGTGGCGATCTTTAGGAGTACAGGCTGTGACAAGCAAAAGTCCCATCACGCCCAAAGATAGCCAAGTGACGAAGCGGCTTATGTATCTTCGTCTCTTTCCTTGACTGTTAGAATTGCCAAGAAATCGTACCTTGAATTGTAAGGTCTTCTCCAGCAAAAAGCCGATTTCGATTAAAAGAACTTTCAAAGTAGTCTACCCCGAATAGATTCCTGACATTGAGTGCTGCTCTCCAATTATCTTGTTTGTAAAATATGGCAGCATCTGTCCGTAAATAGCCAGGTATCTCAAAGGAATTTCCCAAATCACCTTGACGTTCACCAACATAAAAAAGCCCTAAGCCAAAACCCAGTCCTTTTAAGTTACCCGCTTGAATTTCATAGGTTGTCCACAAGTTGAAAGAATGTTTTGGTACATTAGAAAGTCGATTTCCTACAGGCAGAGCATTATCTTCTTCGATGCGAGCATCAGTGTAAGCATAGCCAGTAATGATATTCCATCCTGGTAAGATTGCACCTGACAGATTCACCTCTATACCTCTGCTACGTTGTTTCCCTGTTTGAACAGAAAAGTCAGGATTGACTGGATCGTCGGTTAAAACATTGGAGAGGAGTAAATCGTAAAATGCAAGTGTTGCAGATAATCTGTCATTTAAATCTGCTTTTACCCCAACTTCATATTGTGTACCTCTTTCTGGTTGAAATTGTGCGTTTTCAAAACTGCGCCCATCAACAGGAGAAAAAGATTGGCTGTAGCTAGCATAAAGGGAAATCGGTGGAATGGGTTGATAAACTATACCAACACGAGGACTAAAAGCACTTTCCGATTGATTTTGTTCGGTGTCACCTACTCGATCTTTAACCGTCTGATTGAACGTATCAAAACGTATACCTAGTAATAGCTTCAAATTTTCCGCTATTGTAATCTGATCTTGAGCATAGATTCCTAATGCTGTCCTATTTGTAGCATTATCAGATGCGAAGGCAGGAGTAGAGTTAAACGGCTGTCCAAAAACAGGGTTGAATATATCAATCGGTGAGCCAGTTATTGCAGTGGCGGTATCTCTATTATAGAAATTGTTAAAATCAAATCCAATTGTCAACTGGTGTTCTATTGATCCAGTTGACAATTTCCCAGTTACATCCGATGCGAGTACGTAAGAAGTAATATCGCGTGTTGTGTCCAGGAATAGACGATTTAAAGTTCGATTGTCAGAGCGTAGACCAGTTGGAATAACAAGATTGGATGTTTTAAATTCATTAAATGATGCAAAAAATGCATTACGTAGTGACCAGGAATCACTGAACTGATGTTCTAATCTATATCCAACTCGCGCTGTATTCGCTTGTTGACTGGCGTTAGACTCGTTGTAGTTGCGGTTACGTGATATTTTTCCATCAGGATTAAAAAGTACAGATCCCAGAGCTGGCACACCCGTTGGGGGAGGAACACTATCGTTGACATAATCGCCTTCGAGGGTCAACTTTGTTCTATCACTAATCGCCCAACTCAAGACAGGAGCTATCTGAAAATTTCTATTTTTTATGAGATCAATAGAACTACCAGCATTTCTATAGGATG
This sequence comes from Nostoc sp. UHCC 0870, assembly GCF_022063185.1. NCBI lineage: Bacteria > Bacillati > Cyanobacteriota > Cyanophyceae > Nostocales > Nostocaceae > Nostoc > Nostoc sp. UHCC 0870. Next base: position 4,762,069 of record NZ_CP091913.1, read on the forward strand.
TATTTAATCGGTATAGAACATTGCCACGATTGTCTAGTGGACCAGACAAATCAATTCCACCTTGGTAGAAATCATAATTGCCAATTGTTGCATTGATCTCATAGAACGGTTCACTTAACGGCTGTTTTGTGACGAAATTGATGGTTCCACCGGGACTGCCCTGCCCAAATAAAACGGAGGCCGGACCTTTAAGGACTTCTACTCTTTCAACATTGGAAAACCCAGTTGAAAGACCACCCACGAAGTCAGGTATGCCATTTATCAGATTATTACCTGCAGAATTTGGGATAAAAAAACCGCGAATTCGGTAGAAACTCCGTTCAAAGTAGGGAGGAGTTCCCGTAACCACACCAGGGATATTTCTCAGAGCTTCTTCTTGACGGGTCACATTTTGATCGCGCAGCACCTCTTGCGGTATAACTTGAATCGATTGGGGAATGTCTCGCAATGGTGTATCCGTCCGTGTCGCCGTACTGGCATTCGGTACGCGATAACTATCCCGTTCTCCTGTCACCACCAACTCAATCGGCTCATCCGGCTGCACTGATGCTTCTTCTGGTGGTGTTTCTGGTGGCTGCATAGCCGTTATCTCAGATGTCACGCCAAAAATTAAACCCTCGTCGCTATCAAATAATTCAACCTTGGGCAAACTCGTCTCACCTGTGACTATCACCCGGATAGTATTTGCATCAAGATTACTTACGGTCACTACCGTGATTCCATCAATGGGCTTTTCTTGACGAAACTCACTACCAGAGGGCAAATTTAACTGAGTATTAGGAATATCCATAATAAAATTATTATCTTCACTCTTACTTACAGGCTGCAACTGATCTGAACCTGTAGTCTCTAAAATTACTTCTAGTTTCTTGTCTGTTTGCCCTAGTTTTACACCCGTTACCTGAATTATTCCTTGGGCAATCCACTGTTTTACTGTAGTCGCTGGGCGTTTAACTTCGTTTAAATGAGGGATTTTTTGACTACTTTTAGCCGCAGTTGCCACAGACGTATTGAGACCAGGATTAATACGGTCTAAACTTGTTTCCGCCCCAGCTGGCAAGGCAACTAATCCCCAGAAAGAGCCAAGCATCAACACTTTCAACCAGCAATAATTTGACACCACTGCTCACACCATTAATAAAAATTACTTTCAATAAAAATACCGTGAAACTCTGTGTTAACCAAGACTAATCCGATAGGTAGACGGAATATTTTCGATAGCTAAACGGAATTTTTTTGCAGTTTTTGGTATTCTTTGGGATTCAAGCCAAACTGTTTGCGGAATGCAGCAGCAAAAGGACTGCGGCTGTTGTAACCCATTGCATGAGCAATTTCGGTAATTTTCATCTCTCCTATTTCCAGTAGTTGTCGCGCTTGTTCAAGTTTGTAATTACGCAAATAGCCAAATACTGTTGTGCCAAAACAACAACGAAAGCCCCGTTTTAAGGTGCATTCATTTAAACCAACTTGTCGCGCTAATTCGTGTAAGGAGGGTGGATTGTCCAAGCGTTGCAGGATGATTTCCCTGGCGTGGTGGATTCTATCGACTACATCTGGTTGTAAAGGCTGAATATTGGTTTTACCATCACGCATCTCTAGTTCTTGCCCTAAAAGTATTCCCATCAATTCCAGCACCTTACTTTCTAGATACATCCGTTTGGCAATACTCCGATAGGGACAGTGTAAAATTTGCCGTGCTATTCTCTGCATCGGTAAGGTGGCAGTGCCACAGCGATGGTAATACTGCTCACAGGGTCGAATTAAGTGCTGCAACCGTTTTGGTAATTCTCCTTCACTATTTCCTGCAAAGGAAAGCAGTACATCAGGCTGCATTGTAAATTCAATCTCAAGAAATGGTTGTTCGTGATAACACTGAGTTTTTTTTTGAGGAGCCAAACCACTGCCTTGGAAAATATACTTTCCGCTACCTATGGATGTATATTTATCTTCATGTTCCCCTGAAAAATGAAAATGGTAATTTAGCCAACATTCTGTTTCTGGGTATTCAGAAATCATGCGATCGCACAACCGCAAATCACCAATAGCTAACTGCAAACCCTGACGCAGCTTGATTTCTCGCCAATAGCCTTGTCCCAGTACCTTTGGGTAATCATATATCACATCTAACTGATCATCGGGATCTGGATATTCGGAACTGTTTTCTGTCTCTTGATACAACAGATCCTCGAAGGATTGCTGGGAGATAGTGAGCGTCATAGTTAATTTTACAGTTAATAAAAGTAAAATTTATATCAAAAATTACGTAATAAATTGATCGCAAATTGAGCTTCAGTTTTAATTAAATGAGAATTATTTTTAACCTTGTTGCATATTAACAGTGTAGTGGGCAATTACTCATTCCCGGAAATAACTGATGATTTCCTGACATAGATTTTTGACCCACTGGCAGCGATACAATAAACACAAATCCATAAAAAGCGGTCTTTATGGCGACACAACTCGATAAAACCAAAGAGCTACAAAATCTGGTAATCTCTTGGGAAGCGTTGCCGGATGATTTTCAACTAGAGGATGAACCAGTGGAAAATATAGGTCAGCCAAGATTGGCTGACGCTTTGCGTGAAAGCTTAGAAATTAGCGGTTTCATCCAACCGCAGATGTTGATTGCTTCCAATTTTAGTCTTTGTGCAACTGTTAACGGATTGCTGTACTTATACGCTTCTTTGTAAGACAAGCCTGTAATCATCAAAAAAAGTTAGCAAGAATTAATGAATCCCAGACTGTACGCGCCACAAACTGGTATAAATTCCATCAATTGCTAGTAATTCTTCATGCTTACCCTGCTCGACAATTTGACCATGATCCATCACATATATACAATGACTGTGGCGAATTGTGGAAAGACGATGTGCGATCGCAATTGTCGTACGATTTTGGGTAATTATCTCCAACGATTTCTGAATCGCCGCTTCCGTCTCATTATCCACCGCAGAGGTAGCCTCATCCAAAATCAAAATTGCTGGGTCTTTGAGAATAGCACGAGCGATCGCAATCCTTTGTCTTTGTCCACCCGAAAGTTTTTGACCCCGTTCGCCGACAATGGTATCGTATCCTTGGGGTAGTTGCAGAATAAATTCATGAGCTTCAGCTAATTTCGCAGCATGGATAATTTCTGACTCAGTAGCATCAAAACTACCGTAACAAATATTTTCTGCCACCGTACCGTGAAATAAAAACACATCCTGACTCACCCAACCAATACAACGCCGTAAATCGCATAAATTGAGGTCGCGGATATCAATGTCGTCAACTAAAATGCGTCCACTTTGTACTTCATAAAACCGTAGTAAAAGTTTAACTAACGTACTTTTACCAGAACCCGTTGCTCCCACAATACCGATTGTAGCTCCGGCGGGAATCTGGAGAGATAAATTTTTGAGTATATCGTTGCGTTCGTTGTAGGCAAAGGTAATGTGATCAAATTGCACTTGACGGGCTATAGTTGCAATTGGTAAGGAATTATTGCCTCCGGGAATTGCGATGGCAGTATCCAATAATCCCATGACACGCCGCACCGATGCCATCGCTCTCTGATATTCATCCATGATTTCACTCAGTTCTGTGAACGGCCAGAGTAAATCTTGCACAATAAATACCATGAAGCCATAAGTACCCACAGTCAGGCTACCCTGAAGCACTTCCCGACCACCCAGATACAGAGTCAGCACAAACCCTAGTAAAATCAAAAATCTCAGCACGGGTTGAAAGGCGACACTCAGAGCGATCGCCTGTTTGTTACTGCGACGATAGGATTCACTTTCTTGGTAAACGCGATCGCTCTCATAAGCTTCAGCCGTAAAGCTTTTGATGGTGGCGATACCAGAAATGTTGTTAGCTAGGCGATCGCTGATAATTCCGGCGCGATCTCGTACTGTGTCATAGCGGGGAGCTAACCTCGATTGAAAGATGAACGTTCCCCAGAGGATAAATGGGATGGGTAACATCGCCAGCCACCCAATACCGGGAGCCAGCAGCATAAAGCTAATTCCCACCGCAGATACTCGCGTGAAAAAGCTGATGAGATCCTGTGCGCCAGAGTTGAAGAAGCCCTCAAGCTGGTTGATGTCATCATTGAGAATAGATAGCAAGATACCCGTGCTGCGGTCTTCAAAGTAAGCAAGTTCTAATTCTTGCAAGTAGTTGTAAGTATCAACTCGTAATTCGTGCTGTAGGGTTTGTGCTAAATTACGCCAAAATTTGTCGGCTGCATATTGGCTGAGGGATTCTAAACCCCAAGTGGCGATCGTCAGCAGAGACAATACTAATAACTGATTCAGAGGATTTTGAATACCAAACCGCGCAATTAAGGAAGTTTCTCGTTCGACTACCACATCTACTGCAACACCGATGAGATAAGGTGGTGCTAGGTCTAATAGGGTACGTAGAATCGAACAAATAATTGCACCCCAAATTTGAGGTTGATAGGGTTTGGCATAGCGCAATAAACGCAGGAGGGGGAGAGCAGAGCGTATTTTCATTGATATATCTGGGTTTCAAGCATTTTTGAGCAAGGGGAGTATTTTTCTTATCCTGCATCGATTTGAGACTTGTTTCTGCCTCAAAAATGTTTATGTCCCGTTAGGGAGTATTAACTAAGTATTTATATAGGTCATCAATCACAGCATCAGCCGCTAAAATGTTTGCTCCAGTCCATGTATAACCATTGACAGGATAAACCTGACCTTTCTGAACGGCTTTGAGCGTTTTCCACAGTGGTCTTTGTCTCAACCGTTCAAAACTTGCTTTTCCTTCTTTCCCAAAAGCCAAGAAGAATAAAACATCACCATCGAACAGTTCTAATCTTTCTTCAGAAATATTATAAATTACACCATAGGGCGTAACAATATTTTGGGTTTCTGGCTGTTGCAGTCCCAAATCACTAAGAATTGAACCTGAAAATGTGTTTTTGCTTGTAAAGGCATACAACGTATTGATACCTGCACCTCCAGAAATGGAGACGGTTTGGTTTTGATAGCGATCTCCTAGAGATATTTTTAGCTCTTCAATTCGCTGGTAGTAATGATTTAAGGCTTGTTGCGCTTTCTCTTCTTTTCCTAATACTTGAGTGATAAAATGAAAAACTTCTTTCCAATTGAATACTGCGTCTTCAGAGGGGACTGTTACTACAGGCGCAATTTTAGAAAGTAGGGGATAAACTTGATTATTAGCATCTGTAGCAAAAATTAAATCAGGCTTCAGTTGCAAAATTCTTTCTAAGTTTGGAGATTCTTCTATACCTGTTACCGCGATCCCTTCTGTCTTATTCCCTAGATAGCTTTGAACATTTAGATAGTTTCCAATCGACTGCTCCATTGAACGAATATTGCTGCCAACAGGTTTAACATCTAGGGTAAGGGTATAACCTAAAATAGGGTGAAGGAGGGTGACAATCCGTTGAGGGTTATTAGGGACACAGGTTTCTCCCACTGCGTGTTGCACAACTCGGCAAGCGGTTGAGGGTAGGGTGTTGACTTTGGGTATCTTATGATGATATTTCTTCATACAGGATAGACACCTAAAAATATCAAATTGAGGTTGGGTGGTTAATGAATAAATTAAAAAGTTCCTCCAGCCGATTAATTCGTCTGTTTAAACAAAGTAGAGAGAATTGGAAAGAGATAGCCCTTGAGAGACAAAAAAAGCTCAGAGCATTAGAAGTAAAAGTTAGGGATTTATTGCTCTCAAGAGAGAATTGGAAAACACGGGCGATGAAAGCAGAAAAAGAACTACGTATCCTTCATACCAATTTGGTTGATGGACAAAAAAAGGGGAAGAAAATTCCGAAAAAATAGAGATGGTGGCAGCGTTCGGGCATCAATATAGCGTTCAAACAGTACAAAAAGCCATACAACAAAGCATTGATTCTGGAAGTAGCTTACGAGGAGTTGAGAATAACTTGAAGTGGGAAGCATCGGCGGAGGAAGTAAAAACTCCCTGCTTCAGTAGTGTGAGAAGTTGGTTAGGAAGAATTGGTTTATATGAACTACAACGAGCCAAAGAATACCGAAGTGATTGGGTTTTTATTATAGACCTAACAGTAGAATTAGGAAAGCAAAAGTGTTTGGTGGTTTTGGGAGTATCTCAACAATACTTAGAATCGGAAGTTTTCCCATCAAAAAGAGGATTAAAACACCATGATGTTCAAGTATTAGCACTGGAAATCATGGATTCGACCAGAGGAGAATTGATTGAACAAAAGCTTTGTGAACTAACTACTAAAGTGGGCTGCCCAGTACAAATAATAGCAGATCATGGTAGTGACATTGAAAAAGGAATTAAGCTTTACATACAAAAATATCCAGATGTAGTTTATACGTATGATGTAACTCATGCAATGGCTTTATTACTCAAACATGAGCTAGCTAATTCCGAAAAATATCAATCTTTTATTCAAAAATGTAATCAGTGTCGGCATCAACTTCAACAAACCGAATTAGCCTTTATATCTCCACCATCGCAACGCTCTCAATGTCGTTATTTCAATGTAGAGAAGTTGATTAATTGGGCAGAGAAACTGTTGAAATGTCCAATTGAGACTTTATTAAAATTAGCAGAAACTTCTGACCCGGACATTTTCAATCAAAAATTAATTATGAAGTTTGGATGGTTAAAAGATTATCAAGAAGACATCCGGATTTGGAGTCAAATGGTGATGATGACCAGAGCCTTAGAAATTCAACTTAAACAAAACGGTATTAATCAAGAATCTCTAGCTGAATTCCAGTTAAAAAACAATTCAACATTTCTGGATATAACTTTCCCACAAAATATTTGGTTATATATAAAAACTGAAATCGAACAGATTCCCAAGGATAAAACTTTTTTGGCAGCTTCTGATATCATTGAATCTATTTTTGGTAAATACAAACATTTTTCCTCTAGATGCCCTCTCAAACAGATAGGTCAGATGATTTTAAGCATTTGTTTATGTACGATGAATTTGACCACATCTGTGGTTAAACAGGCATTAGAAAATGTTCGCTATATAGACCTTAAGGATTGGTCATCTCAAGTTTTTGGTCAGTCCATGCTCTCGAAAAGAAAAATCGTATTTTCGACCTTAGATAACGACGCAGAATTTGTATGAACTTTTTTTAATGCTTTTCCTACAAAGTCAACACCCTAGGTTTAAGCTGGTGCGATCGCCTAAATTAAAAGCTAACGAGGGCGCAATTGTCGTCTGACTTGAGTTGACAAATTCCTGAAAATCTCCTGCACCTCGATAATTGGCAATGAATCGATAAAGGACTGTTTTATCCTTAGTCAAAGGTCCTGACAAATCGATCCCAGGCTGATAAACACCGTAGTTCCCTACCTCAAAGTCTAGCCGATAATAAGGTTCACTTAAAGGTTGGCGAGTGACCAAATTGATAACTCCGCCAGGCTCTACCGCTCCAAACAAAACTGAGGCGGGACCTTTTAGGACTTCCACTTGTTCGACCGTACCGATGGGTGACAGACTGTAGTAGTCAGCATCACGAACACCATTTCGCAAAGTAGCAGCACTGCCTACAAATCCCTGCTCAAATCCTCTAATAATTCTATTGCCAGTTTGCCCATTTGAATTTCCAGCATCCAGAACCCCACTGACCGTTTCCACTGCCTGGGTAACATTTGTGGGTCTGCGATCTTCAATTACCTGTCGCGGCACTACCTGAATTGATTGGGGAATATCCCGAATCGGCGTATCCGTCCGCGTCGCTGTACTGGCACTCGGTACGTTATATCCATCCTGCTCCCCCGTCACCACCAACTCAATTGGGTCATCTGGCTTTTCTTGGGGGTTCTCGGTTACTGGCTCTTCTTCTACTGGGGGTGTGTCTGGTGGTTTCGTTGCTGTTTCTGTGGATGCTACTGTAAAAATCAACCCGGTATTATCATCAAATAACTCAACTACTGGTAAAGTCTTTTCCCCAGCCACCGTTACCCGCACGGTATTCGCATCAATATTTATTACTGTGATTTCCGTAACTCCCGCAAGCGGTTTTTCTGACTTAAAGGTGAAAGCCTCGCCATTCGCTAAACGTAACTGCCCACCAGTGATATCAGCGATAAAACTATTACCTGTGCTGCGATTGGCGACTTGCAGTTTATCCCCTTGGGCTGTTTCTAAAATCACCTCCACCCCTTTCTCGGTGGGATTGGCTTTCACACCCGTAATTTTGACGATACTGTTCTGTTGAGCTACGGTGTATGCACAAGAATTACCCCCCTTAATCCCCCTTGCAAAGGGGGGAGACTGGAGATATTGTTCCCTCCCCTTGGAAAGGGGAGGGTTAGGGTGGGGTGAGATTTAGGACAAATTTCGCTCAATTGGGGAATTTGAGAACTTGTTTGATTTTGTGTGTCATCTTGCCGTTTCTCACTAGCCCATACCGATGACACTGCAACAATACTCAAACATCCCGAAAGACTAATTAAAAATGATAGACGAACAGATAAACACCAACTTCTCATACTTCCTCACACAGCAATTAAAGCTTTTGTTGCTAATTATTTTTGTTAGCCATGAGATGTAGTGTAGAGAAGTTGACTGTGGTGTGTCTATCCAAAAAATGCCATTTATCTAGCCAAAAAACGCTTTTTCTCCTGCCAAGTATTGGCTGGGTGTGATGCCATACTGTCGTTTGAAGGCTGCTGCAAAATGACTTAGGTGGCTATACCCCACCAGATTTGCCACCTCTGACACTTTATGATCGCCTTGACGCAACAATCTTTGGGCATTATCCAGCCGTTGCTGTGTCAAATAACCCATGACAGTTGTGTTAAAAAGTGCTGAAAAACCTCTCTGGAGGGTGCGAACACTAACTCCCACTTGCTGCGCTAGTTCACACAGCAATGGCGGATGCTCAAGTTGTGTGGTCAAAATTTCTTTGGCGTGGTGAATACGGGCAATGGTATCAGGTTTGAACCCTGGTAATTCATAAATTGGTTGTTGATCTGACGCAATCAAATCCAGGTGCATCGCCACTAACTCAAATACCTTCGCTTGGAGATACATCCGCTTTGCTGCACCGCGATAGGGCGGATTCCACATTTGTTGAGCAAGCGATCGCATTGCTGGTGTCACCGTCGGATAAAATGAGTTTTTCCAGTCTTCTCCTTTAAACAGCAATTTCTGGACATCAGAACTATACTGCCCATCCTCCAGCAAAAACGAGTCTAACAATTCTGGCTCAATCTCTACACTCACAAAAGTTAAACGCTCTCCAGCTTGACGCTTTTCAATGTAGCTAGGCGAAATTCCGCTACCCGAAAAGTAGCTATGCGTTTCACCCAGAATAGGATGAAGATCATCAAAGTAAAGAAAGCCGGAGAGAAAAATCGTGAACTGAATGGGATGATCATGGGCAGGTGTTTTCAGCATCCAGTCCTGATGACATTCGCAATCTGAGAAATACAAGCACACCCCAGGTGATAGATTCATGTTGCGAGAGTAGCCCCGTCCCACGATTTCCGGCACGCCCTCCAGCCTCTCAAAGCTATCAAGTACGAGATTCTGCACCTGGGGTTGAGGAGTCTGTTGGTGAAGTTCGTCAAGGTCTGATTGGCTGAGGATGAGTGTCATGCTGGAATGAACTAAGTGCAAGTTATTATCAATAAATTTACCACTGAATAGATGATGCCGAGCAACTTAGGCGAGGGCTTTCTGGATCAAATGAACATTGTTTTATTGAATCCCAGACTGTACGCGCCACAAACTGGTATAAATTCCATCAATTGCTAGTAATTCCTCATGCTTACCCTGCTCGACAATTTGACCATGATCCATCACATATATACAATGACTGTGGCGAATTGTGGAAAGACGATGTGCGATCGCGATCGTAGTCCGATTCACGGTAATCTTTTCTAAAGAACGTTGGATTGCGGCTTCAGTTTCATTATCCACCGCAGATGTCGCCTCATCCAAAATCAAAATCGGCGGATTTTTTACCACTGCTCTAGCGATCGCTATCCGTTGGCGTTGTCCTCCAGATAACTTTTGTCCTCGCTCCCCAACTATTGTTTCATAACCTTGGGGTAACTCCCTAATAAAATCATGTGCTTCAGCTACTTTCGCAGCATTAATGATTGCTTCATCAGTCGCTTCAAAAGTACCGTAGGCAATATTTTCTGCCACCGTACCATGAAATAAAAATACATCTTGACTAACTAAGCCAATACTGCGACGCAAATCAGATAAATTCAACTCGTGAATATCAATCCCATCAATAGTAATTGAGCCATGAGAAACATCATAAAATCGCAACAATAGTTTTACTAAGGTGCTTTTACCCGAACCAGTAGAGCCAACAACCGCAATAGTTTTTCCCGCAGGAATATGTAAAGATAAATCCTTAATTATTGTTGCACTATTTCGATAAGCAAAAGTAACATTTTTAAACTCAACTTCCCCCTTTACTTGCTCCACAACTAAGGGCATATCTCCCGTAATAACTTGGATGGGAGTATCTAACAAATCCATAACTCGCTTTGTAGAAGCCATTGCTCTTTGATAGTGGTCAAAAGTTTCTCCTAAAAATACCAACGGCCACAATAATCTTTGGACTAAAACTAATAAAACACTATAATTACCGATGGATATTCTACCAGAATAAGCTGCCATACCTCCCAAAAATAATAAAGCCGTAAACCCAACTAAAACTAACATTCTAATTACAGGCACAAAAGCAGCAGAAAGTTTAATTGCTTTGGCATTACTTTTTTTATACGCATCACTTTCTGTTGCTAATCTGGCACTTTCATATTTTTCAGCAGTGAAACTTTTAATGGTGGTAATCCCACTAATATTATTGGCTAAACGAGAATTCAAAAAGCTCACCTTTTCTCTAACATCAGCATAACGAGGTTCAAGGCGTTTTTGATATACTAAAGAACCCCAGAGAATAAAAGGCATTGGCAGCATTGCTGCTAAGGTGATGTTGAAAGGTAAAATTAAGAATGCACCACCGATTAAGATTATAAATGAGGTAGTAACTTGAATAATTTCATTAGCTCCCCCATTTAAGAAGTCTTCGAGTTGATTGATATCATCACCGAGAATAGACATCAAACCGCCTGTACTACTATCTTCAAAATAAGCTGATTCTAATTCTTGTAAATGATTGTAGGCATCTAAACGTAAATTATGTTGAATATTTTGGGCTAAGTTCCGCCAAATCCTATCATAAGCATACTGAGAAAGTGATTCAAATATCCAAACAATGACGGTTATTAATGAAAGTAGAGCAAATTGCCATACTACTTCTTGAATGCCTAATTTACCAATAAAAGAATCTTGCTTTTGGACTAATATATCTACAGCTATACCTATTAACCAAGGTGGGGCTAAATCTAAAATTGTATTAATTATAGAGTAGGTAGATGCTTGATAAATTTGTCCACGATATTTTTGTCCGTAGTTGAGTAACCTTTGGAGGGGAGAGAGTTTATTTGATAAAGGATGGAATTTGGATGTCATTGTCAGAGTGCAAGTTCAGTGATTTAGGTTTTCTAGTTAGTCATTGCAATGGCAGTTGACCAAAATATATAAATTATACTATTTTTACTCTGTGAATTCTATCCAAAAACAGCAAATTTTTATCCAAAAACGGCAATTTATAGATGATTGTGGCAATATATTATATGCAGAAGGTGATGATTTGGCCGTTTTGGGAATGCTTCATGCGACAAGATGCTATTTTTGACAAACTATATTTAACAAATACCCAACGGATTTGCAGATGAATAAGGTGGGTTTAGACATAGGTTTAAGGTGTATTTACAAGGTATTTGTAGAGGTCATCAATAACGACATCGGCAGCAATCAAGTTTGCTCCGATCCAAGCCTCACGATCCACAAGATATATCTGACCTTTCTGAACGGCTCTAAGTGTTTGCCAAAGAGGCTTCTGTTGCAGCTTTTCAAAAGCTTTTCTGCTTTCTTCTCCTTTATCTTGGAAAATCATCACAAATATAATATCACTATCTACTTCTTCTAGTTTTTCTTCAGAAATAGGTAGAGGAGAATTTGCGTTTCTAATACGTTGTAATCCAATATCGTTAAGAATGGAACTAGCAAATGAGTCTTGACCATCGCTATATATTCTCATGCCGCCATAAACGCCAATAATGGATATTTCTTTATCCACATATCGATCATTTAAGGCTATTTTTAGTTCTTTAATTCTCTGGTAGTAGCGATTCCAAGCTTGTTGTGCAGCTTCTTGTTTTCCTAATGCCTCAGCTACGAAGTTAAAATGTTCTCGCCATGATCTAGTGAGACCTTCCCACTTACCTAGTGCCGTAGGAATTCTAAGCAAGGTGCGGTTAACACCCGTAATTGTGACAATTTCCTCTTGATTCATAGGAGGATTAGTTGGTGTCGGTGACTGAGAAAGCAAACCATCAATATTAGTAACTGGGGATTCAAACTCGCCCAGTTCGATAAGTTTCCTATTTTTCTCTTTTGCTTCCATCTCAGCCAAAGCCGATTGAGCGATCGCGCAGCCGCTCTCAAAGAGTATCGCAGAACTAAAAAAATATACTAGTAAACTAATAGCGAACGATAACCGTGTACCCGGTAAAAATATCAATCTATTCACGCCACTCTCCACACAAGTAAATTGACTTATTGGGCCAAATTGTCAACTATATCTAGAGGTAGTTTAGAGAAGTAGGTGCGATCGCGTCTATCCAAAAATGGCGTTAATATCCCAAAACGGCATTAGGAAGCAGAGATAGATTTTTTACCTAACAAACATTCGCTGGGTGTAATCCCAAACTGGCGTTTAAAAGCGGCAGCAAAATATCCTAAATGGGAATAGCCTAATAAATTAGCCACCTCTGCAACAGTTCCTCCACCATTTCGCAAAAGTTGCTCGGCTCGTTCTAGGCGTTTTTCCGTGAGATAATTAAATACGGTTGTACCAAATAATGTCTTAAATCCATAGCGCAGAGTCCTGTCACTAACTCCCACAATTTGCGCTAATTCCACTAATGATGGTGGATTCTCCAGACAAAAGTGCAAAATTTCTCTTGCGTGATGAATGCGGGTGACAGTTGTGGATTTAAGCCGTGGTGATGCGGTTAATTCACTTTGCTCATTTACAATTGGAGCTAACTGCAAGGCCATAAGTTCTATGACTTTTCCTTGCAAATACATTTGCTTTGTGATTCCCTGATAGGGACAGTTGATCATTTGCTTGACTACAAGTGCGATCGCACTTGTCATTTCTGGGTAAATCAAAGTTTGCCAGTCATCACCCTTCGCAAGCAAACGTAACTGAGGAAGCATTTCGCCATCATGACCGGGAAAAAAAGTTCGCAGCACATCAGGGGACATATGGATATCAATACCCAAATGCCTAGATTTAGAACTTCTTATAGACATCTGATGCTGCACACCACTACCAGAAATGCAACTGTACCCCCCTCCCAACTTCCCGCCATATTCATTAATAACTGTTCCTGATAGCAACACACCGAATTGTAAAGGGTGTTCCCACTCTGGTAATTGCATCAATACATCTTCACGCAATTTATAGTCAACAATTGATAACCAAATTTCTGGATGCACCTCGATATCTTTTATACTACCGTGACCAAACTGCTGGGGTAATTGGAATACATACTCAAATGGCTCCAAAGCTGGATTTTGTGTAATGCTTTGGGCTGTTTCGTTCCACATCTCGCGCCATTCTTGCTCTTTTAGAGTCAGGGTCATAGTAAATGCTTGGTTAATAATTTGACACTCTCCGCCCTATAAGGGCGAAGATTCTTCATTCATAGACCCAACTTGCTCATACAAGATTTCTCCAGCATACTAAATATTTATAGAGGTCATCAATTATTCTGTTAGCTCCCATAGCTCCCCCGACAGTCCAATTTACCCTGTATATCTGTTTAGTTTTAACAGCTTTAAGATTTGACCAAATAGGCTTTTGTAAGAAAGATAAAACTTCAGGATTTGCTTCTTTAAAATCTCTAGTCAAGTGTTCTGTCATAATAAATAAAATATCCGCATCGTATTTGGGTAAAACTTCAATACTTAAAGTTAACTCGCGTTGTTTTTGATTTTGTTGGATTAGTCGTAAACCTGCGTCGCTAAGAATTTGACCATAAGCTAGAAAGTCTGGTCTGTAGCTATAAAAAATATCCGCCGAACCTGCAAGATAAATCACAGATATTGTTTTTGTTTCTAATTGCTTTCCTAATTGCTGCCGCAATGTTTGGATACGATTTTGGTACTGAGTCAGAAGTTCCTCTGCGCGATCGCTCTTTCCCAACACTTGGGCTACATATCGTAGTCTTTCTTTAAAATCATACATACTCGGAAAATCGATCAGTACGGTTGGCGCGATACTGGAAAGGATTTTATAAGAACTCTTGAGCCATGTTAACCCCAAAATTAAATCGGGTTTTAAACTAAGAATTTTCTCTAGGGAAGGTTGATTTCCAATATTGCCCACCACTGGAACATCAGCAAGTAAGTCGCTGGGGATACCTCGAAAATTTTCCTCACAGTCCTGACAATACATGACACCAACTGGCTTTACACCCAGAGCCAGTACAGAATCGAGAATTATATTTTCTTCTAATACAACAACTCGCTGCGGTTTAAGTGGAATTTTAACTTTACCTAAAGCATGGCTAATAGTTTTTGTTTCTATTGGACTTAGAGCAGTTGCACTTGTTTCCCTTTGTTCTAGCTGCGATGTGTTGTTACAGGCTGCGATCGCAACAACAGCAACTATGGTCAGAAAGAATGGTAAAAACTTGTAATTACTCGAAAAAACAGTCTTGACAACCCAAACAAACTTAGCAAAAGTCAAAACACAAACTCCTTTAACAAGAACTAACAATGGCATAATTGTACTAATGGCTCTCTTTCTCATTGCCAGGGATTTTTTCTTTAACTAATATTTGGCAGGTTGTCTAAAAGACTGGTGTTGTGTTCACGCAAATTACTTAGCTGATGATCTACAGAAGAGAGTTAAAATTCCCAGCTAATAGAGCCGATAATTGTAAAAGGCGCACCTCTTCGCAGAAATGTTCTACCATCGTCAGAGGTTCTAATATAGTCCGTATCAAATAGATTACGGATATTGATACCAGCTTTAAAACCATCTCTACGATAGTAAATTGCCGCATCAGTACGCAAGTAATCGGGTATTTCAAAGGAGTTAGCGGAATCTCCCAATCGCGTACCCACATAAAACAGACCTAGACCAAATCCCAAACCCTTCAAATCGCTATTTTGAAACTCATAGGTTGTCCAGAGACTAGCTTGGTTTTTTGGCACACTTACCAATCGATTGCCTACAGGAATATCGTTATCTTCAGTTACTTCTGCATTAGTGTAAGCATAGGAAGCGATCGCCTTCCAGCCAGGTAAAATCTCCCCCGCAACATCTAACTCAATCCCTCGACTTCTTTGTTCCCCTACCTGAATTAAATAATCAAGCGCAGCTCTTTCAGGATCAGGATCGGGGGTGAGAATATTAGACTTGGTGATTTGATAGGCTGCCAGTGTTGCCGAAAGCCTACCCTCTAGAAAGTCAGCTTTAATACCTGCTTCATATTGTGTTCCTCTTGTCGGCTCAAATATTTCACCATCAGGGTTGACTCCAGTTTCAGGGACGAAAGATTGGCTGTAGCTGGTGTAGAGAGAAACAGATTTGCTAGGCTGATACACTAACCCGATTCGGGGGCTGAAAGCACTACTATCAGGGTTTTGTGTAGTATCCCCTGTCACGTTGTCTGTATTTTCGCCGGAAATCCAATCGAAGCGTCCACCGATTAATAACTTCAGATTATCTAGAAAGGTAATCTGATCCTGAAGGTAAATCCCGTAGGTTTGAAAACGTTCGGTAGAACTAGAACGTGGGCCATAGTCGAAGCTGGGAATATTATAGTTGGGATTGAAAATATCTAGATTAGGAACATTCCTTTGAACTACCCTTGCAAAAGTATCAATATTATGATTAAAATCAAAACCCATCAATATTTGGTGTGAAATCGATCCCGTATTAAACTTTCCTAGCAAGTCGATCTGTCCAAAATAGTTATCTTGCGTAAATTCACGATCTTGAGCAAATTGCCGTAAGGACTGATCATTCACGACTCCTGTTGCTAAAGTATATTCTTCAGCGTTTTTACTAGTAACTACAGAAAAGTTATTACGAATCTGCCAGTTATCACTAAACTTGTGACTCAATGTGTAACCCAACTTTTGGGTAGTATTATCTACGTAAGCATTTTCAGGATATGCCTGATAGAAGTTTCGAGGCAGAAACGTATTATCGCTAAGAATTGAAGTATACTGCTCAAAAGTTCCTTTGAAGTTAATATACTCATAATATAGAGTCAAGTCTGTTCTATCACCCAATTTCCACCCGATTGTTGGTGCGATTGTAGTCAGATTTGTGTTGACAAAATCTTGAAAACCATCTGAACTTTGATAGCTAGCGTTGAAGCGATAAAGCAAAGTTTTATCGGCGTTTAAAGGGCCAGAGAAATCAATGCTAGGCTGATAAGATGCCCTGTTCCCCACCTCAAATCCCAGCTTATAATAGGGTTCACTCAAGGGTTGTTTAGTGACGACGTTGATGATTCCACCTGGTTCTACAGCCCCAAACAAAACCGAGGCTGGACCTTTGAGAACTTCCACTCGCTCAATCGTCCCCACCCCTGTCAAGCCATAAGAATTTACATCTCGATAGCCATTTCGGAAACTTCCACCCTGTTCAAATCCTCTGATAATGAAGTCTTGTGCAGGCGAACCGTTGTAGTCAGCACCATCAACTACGCCACTAACCGTTTCCACTGCCTCAGCTAGACTTCTCACATTGCGATCTTCCAGCACCTCTCGCGGCACTACCTGAATAGATTGGGGAATATCGCGCAAAGGTGTATCTGTCTTTGTTGCAGTCGTCGCATCCTGTACGCGATACCCATTCTGTTGTCCCGTTACCACTAACTCAATCGGTTCATCCTGCTGTGCTGCTGGTTCTTCTTGGGGTGTTTCAATTGCTGGCTTTTCTTCCACTGGTGGAGTTTGTGGTTGTTGCGCCGTAGTTGCAGCAGGTGTTACGCCAAAAATCAGTCCTTCATCCCCATCAAATAACTCAACTATCGGCAGTCCTCTTTCCCCCGTCACTGTCACCTGGATAGTATTATTATCTTGATTAACTACCAAAACTTCTGCAATTCCGGCTAATGGGTTTTCTTGACGAAATGTATCACCACCCTCGTAACGCAATTGCGAATTGGGAATATCGATAATTAATTTATTGCCTTCATTCTTCTGAACAGGTTTGAGAGCATCACCTTTAGCAGTTTCTAAAATGACCTCAACACCTTTTTCAGTTTGGTTGATACTTACCCCTGTAACTTCTACTATTGCCTCTGCATCAGGGTTCTGAGTTAACAACAGTGCGGCATTAGTCTGGGGAAGTTTTACCTCACTCAACTGGGGCATAGTTGATACAGATTTGCTTTTATCTCCAATATCAACCGAATTTCCCCCATCGGTTTCAGCCAGAACTGACTGTGTTATGAGTATGAAAACTGAGGCTGTAAACATCAGCCCGGAAAGCGATTTTATTAATCTCATCACCAAATCTCCCTCACACCAACATATTCATCAGACTTTTGACCCCTCTCCTGTGACAGATTAGGGTATTAGGTCACTCCATTTATCCCCACAAGCTGTTAGGAATATTTCTTAACTAAACTAGTAGTGTATCTACAATACGGGATTCGGATTTCTAATTTGAACGCTAGAGGGATTTTTTTTGAACGCTAGAGGGATTTTTTTGATGTTGAAAGTATTGTTTGGGATTCAAACCAAATTTTTTGCGGAAAGCTAAAGCAAAGTAACTGCGACTGTCAAAACCTACTCTAAATGCCACTTCTTCAACGTTCATTTCTCCTAATGCTAAAAGTTGTTTCGCTTTTTCCAGACGATAGTTGTGCAAATATTTGAACGCAGATGTCCCGAAAACTTGACGAAACCCACACTTCAATTTAAATTCATTTATCCCTACTTGTTGTGCTAACTCTATCAGGCTAGGTGGATTTTCTAGATTACCTAACAAAATTTCCTTGGCTTGGTATATTCTTTCAACATCTCTCAAATTCTTGCCGGTAAAGTTATGATTAGATATTTCCTGTTCCTGAAATTGTTGGAAATAAAGCGTCATCAATTCCATTGCTTGACTTTCTAAATACATTCGCTTCATCAAGCCTTGATAGGGACACTTGAGGATATTACATAACACCTGCCACATTTGCTGTGTAATTTCCCCTTGCTGGTAGTAAGGCTGTACTTTACCATTCATTACTGCTTGGCGCAGAAAAATGGGTATCTGTTCTAATTCTTCTTCGCCAAAACTTTGAAAGAATTGCTGTGGTTCGATTTTCAGATAAATTCGTGAAAACTTTTCTCCGGCTTTCCACCATTCAGTTTCTTTGATATCGCAGTTACATTCTGAATAATATCTGCCTACGATTTCGTCTGTCTTGTCAGTTAAACCGTGGCGTTCAATTCTCACTTTTCCTGAAATAAAAAAACTCAAGCCAAATTCAGTATCATCTAAATTATCTCTAATCCATACCAGATCATTAATAAACTCTTTTTCATGTATCTTAATAAATAATCCATTACGTAATTCTGTCCAGCATTCATAGGTATGAAAGATATCTAGAATTTTCCCTTGATGGATAGTTTCAAAACCCTTTAATTGACTAGAAGCTTGACCATTTTGCTCACTTTCTGCCCATAGTTCTTCCCAGTCTGTACTTGTAATAATTTTTGTCATAGTTTAACGATAATTGCTATTATTATCAAGCTGATATATGGTTGAAATTAACGCATTTTTTCCAGTTCCTTAAAAGGGAACACCTAATACTGGATGCAATGTTAATTGCAAACTTGACAAGTCAGCGATCGCTCCAGTATTCAGTACCCCAACCTGCTATATATCTTAAATAAGAAATATTATTAATTGTTGCACAAAATTTGCTGTAAAAAAAGCGACTTGTCGCAGTCGCTGGTGGTGGTAGCTCCCATACCAGATTGCACAAGCCACAGACTGGCATCAATCCCATCAATTGCTAGTCATTCCTCTTGCTTGCACTGCCTTGAGTTGTCGCCATAAAGGGTTTTCTTGGAGTTTTTCTCAAGTCTCTGTGGTATCTTTACTGCCCCAATTTGCTAACTATTGAATTTGAACAGTATCAACGCTAATTTCTGTGACACTTGCCAGTTGTAAATCATTACTTAACAAAACTGCATCATAAATTAGGGCAGTGGCACAAATGATCGCATCTGGTAATTTCAGTCGATACTGCTTACGCAGTTTGATTGCAGCATTCTTCAAATCTTGATCTAGACCAACTACTATTACTTGTGATAGAAACTGTTGAATTTTCAACTCTTCTTCTGCGCCGAGTGCTGGATAAGAAAGCATTTCAATTTCGCTGATCACGGACAAGTAGAATTCACCAACAGGTAAGGTGTTTAGAAGCCGTCCACCTAAAAGATATAAGGTAACATTCGTATCGAGAATGTATCTTTTGTTTGTCACGCCCATTCATTCCGTATCTGATGTTGAAATTCAAGCGGATCTTGCTTGAGCTGGATAGTGCCACTGAAGGAATTGAGATCGACAACCTGAGCAGGGGAGTGAGAGCTTTTCTGAACTAGCTGCGCCTTTAACCAGTTCTGCTCTTCTGGTGGCAATGCTAAAATCATTTGCTTGATTGATTCTACGAGTTGAACATTCATATATACTGCAAACGGGTGAAATCTGGACTTATGTCATACTGAGCGTAACGTAGTGCAGCGAAGTATCTCGGAGATTCTTCACTTCGTTCAGAATGACACTTTTAACCCGTTTTTAGTATAGCTGCTTTTCAAGATGAATTTTCTAAATCATACTTCTTTTCCCTATTGCAATCCAGTGTGGTATGAGTTGTGTGGTTCTGCATCGCAGAGACTATAGCTGCCTCAACCTAACCTTCAGCGAGGGCGATCGCACTGCTTATTCTTCAGAAGAAATTGCGTAAAAACATTGACAACGGGTAATAAAGGGGAAAGCGTAAATCGAATAATTGCACAAGCTATTTAGCTAATTGCCAAAAGGGGAACTAGTTAAAACTCCCAACTGAGCGAACCAACAACTGTCAAGGGATCGCCAACTTGGTTAAACAATCTTCCGAAAGAATAATTTTGATAGGTTACGTCAAACAAATTACGGACATTGATAGCTGCTTTCAGGCGATCTCTACGATAATAAATTGCTGCATCGGTACGCAAGTAGCTTGGCAGTACAAAGGAATTGTCCAAATCACTTTGGCGATCGCCAATGTAGAATAGACCATAAATGGTGACAATCTGCTGATTCTTGTAAAACAAGGGTCATGGAACTTGGGGTTTTGGATTTGGGATTGATTACATAGTGTAGATGAAAAATAATATCATTAATTTGAGCGGAAATGAGTGTCAACACTCTACCCCCTGTTTCCTCTGCTGTCCTCAATTCATCCCACTATTATGCAAAGCCTGTATTTTTATACACTAGTTGAGTCACTATCAGGTAAAATATCCTCTACATTTCTCAGTTTTGGGAAAGCATAGCCACTGATTCCTACTAATACAATGATTAAAGAAGTAGCTACATAAAAAAGAGCTATACCACTTCCTGTCCTACTACCGAAAATAGGGCTAAAAATCAATGCTAACCATCCTCCTGGCTGCATGGCTGGCTCAAAAATTGTGTCTGCGATGGGGCCTGAAATTAAACTAGCAATTGTGCCGATAATCATCCCAATAGTATGGTCAGCCGCAAATACCCTTCCTTGAACACTTGGCTCTACTTTTGCATACCAGATAGCATTACTGGAACTAAATAATAAAGGCACATTAATAGAAGAAAATAAACTAGCACCAGTCCAAATTAATGGTATTTGACCGATACCCAAAACAATTTTGCTCAAACCAGTACCGATAAAACCTAACAGCATTCCATTGACTTGACGCTTAAATCCCCCCCAAATACTTAAAAATGAGCCGCCAATTACACCCCCTACTCCAGCAGCAGTCATAACAACACTTAAGACCTCCGTGTTGCCATCGGTACGTGCGAGAATCATGGGTTGGAATAAGGTATCGCAGATTTGATGGGCAAACCAAAAACATGAAAATGTGATCGCCATCGCTAACAAACTCGGTCGTGATAAGATGTAGCGAAAACCAAAGGCTAATTGTTGCCAAATTGTTTCATCATGGTTGTTGTTTGTTTCTATCTGAGGCGGTTGGGGAACTGACAAAATTAAAATTATGGTTGCGGCAATAGCAAAGGTAATAATATCAATTAGAATAATTCCGAATAAACCAATCGCTGGATAAAGTATACCTGCTAAAGCCGGAGAAACAATTGCTGAGGCAGGGCTAACTAAAGAAATCATACTGCTGGCGCGAGTGTAATGCTGTTTCGGCACAAGTAGGGATACAGAAGCTGAATAAGCCAGATGTTGTACATGACCAAAACAAGCTGAAACAGCAATCAAAGCATAAAGATACCAAATTTGTAAATTATTGGTGGCATAGAGTAAAGCAATGATGATGGTACACAAAATAGCACTGGTATCGCCCAAAATTATGAGTAATATCTACCTCAAAATCATTTTGAAAGTTGCCGAAGCGTTTACCAACATAATTAACACCAAGTCCAAAACCTAAACCTTGTAAACTACCCGCTTGAATCTCGTATGTTGTCCAAAGATTCGCACTATGTTTCGGAGTACCTGGTAAGCGATTACCCACAGCTATAGTGTTATCTTGGGTAATTTCCGCATCAGTGTAGGCGTAGCCAGCAATAATATTCCATCCTGGTGAGATTCTGCCAGTAGCACTAAGTTCAAGTCCACGACTGCGCTGTTCGCCTGTGGCTACAGATGCTCCCAAAATGTCAGGATCGGCAGTTGCTACATTTTGTTTAGTAATATCAAAGTAGGCTAATGTCGCAAAAAGATTACCTTGGAGTAATTCCGCTTTGATGCCGATTTCATATCCTGTACCACGTTCCGGTTGCAGAAAATCGCCGTTAGCATCTCTGGAAAAAGTCGGTACAAATGATCGGGAATAGCTGGTGTAAATAGAAAGATTTTCCACTGGTTTATAGACCAAACCAATTACTGGACTCCAGGCACTATCGTATTTACTTTCATCTGTGAAAGTATCTTTAAAATCAACAGTATCGTAGCGTAAACCTGCCAGTACAGTAAATTGGTTATTCAATGCAATTTGGTCTTGCAGATAAAATCCTAGCCTAGTTGTTTCGTTCTTAAATGGAGTAGCTGGCGGTAATGTGGAAAAATCTGTTCTAGGAGGGACTCCATAAACTGGATTGAATATATTTAAGGTCGTTCGTGTACCTCTGAAGACTAAATCATCGAGAATACCCCGGTTGAAATCAACGCCAGCTAGTAGTGTGTGTTTGATAGAACCTGTAGCAAACTTACCGACAACATTTGTTTGCAGCGAGTAATCATCTGATTGATAATTCCGTTGGGCATAGGTGCGAGTGAGAATCCCTGTAGTTTCATCGAGGGGACCAGCCAGGGTGGCTTGGGTAAATAAATCTTGTTGCAGATATCGGAAACTATTGCGTAGAGTCCAGTTATCGCTGAAGCGATGCTCTAAGTTGTAGGCGATACTGAAAGATTTTGTATCAATAAAGTCATCAGGGTCATTAAAAACGCGACTATAAGGAACATCAGCCACACTCCTACCAAAAGCTACTAAACTTGTATCAAATGGTCGTGTACTATCGAGATATTCTAGAGAAAAGTCTACGTTAGTGCGTGAAGCGGAGCTATCCCGAAGGGAATCGCTAATCTTCCATGTCAGACTAGGGGCAATAAAAAACCTTTCTGTTTCTGTATTAAAGTCCCGAAACCCTTCCTCCCGTTGATAAGTTGCGTTCAGTCGATAAAGCAATTTACCATCGTCAGTCAACGGACCGGAAACATCAAAACTGGGTCTTATCAGTCCATAACTACCAAATTGAGCCTGAATTTCGTAAAACGGTTCTGATAGTGGTTTTTTAGTAACTAGGTTAATTACCCCACCTGGGTCTAGTTGACCATACTGCACTGAAGCTGGGCCTTTTAAAACTTCAATACGCTCTAAATTTGATGTTTCTTGAAACGAGAAGTTTTCATATATCCTAAAGCCATCTCGTAAAATCGGCAGGTTAGAAGTGCTAAAACCACGAATTGTGATTTGATTACCGATAAAAGCGTTGGTACTACCAAGTACACCAGGAACATTGCGGAGTGCATCATCAACGCGGGTAATTTGTTGGTCTTCGAGTACCTCTCGCGGAACAACTTGAATAGACTGGGGTATATCGATAATGGGTGTATTCGTTCTTGTAACGGTTGCAGTATTAGGAACTTGATAGCCGTTTTTTTCCCCTGTCACCACCAATTCAATCGGTGCTTGCGTTTCTGGTGATGGCTGTTCTGACTGAGTTTCTGGCTGTTGGGGTGGTGATGAAGCTACAACAGGTGTCAAACCAAAAATTAATCCCTCATCACTATCAAACAACTCGGCAGTTGGTAAACTGGTTTCCCCAACTATGCTGACTCGGATAGTATTAGCATCTTGATTTGTGACGGTAATCTCAGTAATACCTGTAATTGGTTTCTCTGAGCGAAAGGTGAAAGCTTCGCCACTAGGTAAACGTAGTTGTGCATTAGAAATATCAGTAATATAGCTATTACCTGCACTACGATTTGTAATTTGTAGCTTTTCTCCTTGGGAAGTTTCTAGAAGTATCTCTACACCTTTATCAGTAGGATTGGCTTTCACGCCAGTTATCTGGATAACTGCCGTATTTGCCTGCGCCAGCCATTCTTTATCTTCAACAGTTCTCAGCCTTTGCTTGACAGAGGAGGTGAGTGATTTTTGTTCCTCCACTTCCATCTGGTTGATACTTTCTGCCCAGACAGGTTGAATAGCGACCAGAGCTAACGCCCCAGACAGGAAAATAGCGATCTTCATACTCATTTACCAATACATCCTTGCTACGCAACCATGATCAGGTTAGTTAGCTGATAGTTAATAATTTTTTGCAAAAGTGAGTAAAAAAAATTATACGGATTTAATCTCTAAGATTTCTTTGTGAAACGGACTTTTTTCTTTGTGAAACGGACTTTATCGATTTTTACCCAATTGATAGGCTTTGGGACTGACTGCAAATTTACGCCGAAATGCCACACTGAAGGCTTCTGGATTGGTATAACCTATAGCTGTGGCAACGCTAGCAATTGACATTCCCCGTTTTTTGAGCAATTTTTGGGCTTGTTGCAACCGATAGTCCTGTAGGTAGCCGAAAACTGTTGTACCAAAAACTTGGCGAAATCCCTGTTTTAGTTTACGCTCGTTGATTCCTACCTGTCGGGCTAAACCCAGCAGGG
This sequence comes from Nostoc sp. UHCC 0870, assembly GCF_022063185.1. Classification (NCBI taxonomy): domain Bacteria; kingdom Bacillati; phylum Cyanobacteriota; class Cyanophyceae; order Nostocales; family Nostocaceae; genus Nostoc; species Nostoc sp. UHCC 0870. Next base: position 4,786,564 of record NZ_CP091913.1, read on the forward strand.
ATGGGGGATTGTTCATTGTCCGAATCAAAATCTCTTGCGCTGCATATAGCCGCTCGATATCATCTTTGCGTAACTTTAGCGAAACGGAGTGATGAGAAGTTTCTTTCCAATTGGTAAATTGTAAGGTCAGTATTTCCAGAGCTTTGCCTTCAAGATACATTTGTCGAGTGATTCCCTGATAGGGACAATGCAGTATTTGCTGAAGAATCTGTTGGATGGCTGGAGTGTTTTTGCCCAAAGATTGATGAAATTGCGCGGATGAATCTAATTCAATCAATCGCCGCAGGGGTTCTGGCAGAAATTCATTATCAGAGGTGAACGATTGAAAATAATTGATGTCTGCACAGATCATCACCAGTTGAATTTTTTCTTTTGCCCGCCATTCCTCGTATTCTAAGATATTGGGCAGGTGGTAAATGTAGTTGCAACCAGTTGTTTCTTCATAGTCATCGGGAATATGTACAGCACCAGGGGTAATTACCCTAGAACCACTAGATAGATAAAACTTTGCCGTAAGCGGAAATGAAGACTGATGTTGTTGTTTTAATCTTAAGGGTTGCCACAGTTGAGCTTCCCGAATGCAAACAACCAATCCATTGCGTAGCTGAGTAACGCGATCGCCTCCTGTTCCCATATACTCTGGTAATCTAGATACTGTTTCAGAACCAGATTGTTGATAAGTCATTTCAAAGCCACGATAAGCTTTCTGATCTACGTCCCAGTAAACTGGCTCTGAAAATGTCATAGCGATCGCGTTCAACAATTAAGAGATTTTCTCAATAGTTTAATCATGAATCTGAGTTTACGCAATTGTGTATTTCCAAATTCGTAATATTTGAGTAATAATAATTACATAGATTCTCTGTGAGAATAGCAACACCAAAATTGATGTTGCAAATAACACCTAATCTTCAGCTTTGGTCAATACAGAAGGAATACTTGCAAAAATAGCAGATTCCAATTCTTTAGGAAGTTTTTCCCACATAAACGCCCCTTTGCGATTATTGATGTACATTTGTGCAAATTCGAGTAATGCTGAAGCATTTTCTGCATCTGGAGGTAGATCCACCAGCAAATAGCTTGGCTTTTCCGGGCTGGAAATCGCTACAACACAACCACGGCTGCAAGCCCATAAACATCCTACTGGTTGAATTTCCAGTTCTTCTGTCACGAATTTTTCTGAATACAAGGTGGTAATTTTGTCAAGTAAAATACTGCCATCTCGAAGCTGATTTTCTGCCAATTCTTCGGATGAACGGTGACAAGATTTGCAAACGAATAGGGTGTGTTTGGTCATGGGATAAAGGGTACTGGGGATTCTTGCAGAACAACGGCTATCTGAAGTTATGACAACAAAAATAATAGATGAGAAATTATATCATTAATTTGGTATTTCTTTCAGTTAAGGATAGGATGTCAGTAATTGACGGACTTGATTAACAAAAAACTCCGCAGCGATCGGCCCGCGAATGCGGCTTGCTAGTTGGTAGTCAATGAAGTAAATTCGATTTGTATTGGTAGCAGATATAGACTGTAAAATCGGATTTTGACTCCATTGACGCTTGGCGTTTTCTATGTTGTTATTTCCTGAAGGCATGACCACAATTAAGTCAGACTTAAATTTGGGTAATACTTCCAATGCCACTTCATATTCTGTGGATTCAGGACTAATAAGCTTAAATCCTAAATCTTGTAATAGTTTACCAGCAAAGGTTTCTGCTCCAAAGGTAAATGAGGTGAGAGTAATTCCCCTAAATGCTAACAGCAATAGTTCCTGGTGTTGAGCGATAGGAGCGATCGCAGTTTTGGCTTGAGATAATTTCTGTTCATACTCTGCTATAACTGCTGGTACTTTGTCTTCTCGTCCTAAAGCCTGAGCAATAATTGAGATTGTTTGTTGCCAAGCTGGAGTGATACCATCTCGATGATTAATTAAAATTGTCGGTGCAATTTTGTTTAAAATTTGGTATTCACTTTCGTTATAAGCGGCTTCACCTAAAATCAAATCTGGCTTCAGTTGCAATAAACTTTCTAAAGAAGGATTACCGCGATCGCCTACATTGATCGGTTGGCTGGTAATGCGATCGCCAAGGTAGGGAATTTGCTCTTTAGGTCGATCAAATACTTTACTATTGAGCAAGTCTACTTCCGCATAACCCGCAGGTTGCACACCCAAAGCAAGCATCATATCTAACACAGGCGGACTCAGAGCCACAACTTTTTTAGGCTGTCCGCAAATCTGCGTTTTACCTGCTTCATGATTAATTACACGGCAATTTGTAGTTATATTGCTGGTAGACTGATTACTAAGTAATTCTGATATGTTACTGTTACAGCCTGTCACTAGCAAAAAAGTACAAACTGATAGCAGCAATAATTTTATATACTTAAACCAAGTATTCATTTGCACTGTCGTCTGCAACCACTAGCAATCGGATCTTCGTTAACTTGTCGAGATTCATCAGCACCCAGTCCCCAGTCCCCAATTAAAATTTTACAGACAACGAACCAATAACCGTAAAAGGAATACCAGCATCAATTGATGTGCGGGATGTGGTGGACTCAATATAGTTAACATCAAAAATGTTTTTAAAATTGAGACCTAGATTCCAGTTATCTCGACGATAGAACAAAGCAGCATCAGTGCGGGTGTAGCCGGGAACGGTAAAGGAATTACTTAAGTCTCCTTGACGTTCACCTACGAAAAATAGTCCCACACCCATACCCAAACCTTGCAAAGCCCCACTTTGCAATTCGTAGGTTGTCCAAATACTAGCACTATTTTCTGGCACTCGATTGAGACGATTTCCTTCCACATCGGTATTATCTTCTGTAATCTTGGCATCTGTATAGGCATAGGAAGCAATAATGTTCCAGCCTTTAGCCAGTTCTCCAGCAATATCAAATTCAATCCCTCGACTTCGCACTTCGCCAACGGGAATAGAAAAGTTTAAATCTGCGGGGTCTGGTGTGGCAACATTGGTTTTGGTAATCTGATAACCCGCTAAACTCGTAATCAATTTACCATCTAAAAATTCTCCTCTCACACCAACTTCGTATTGTGTTCCTCGTTCTGGTTCTATGCGTGAGTTGTCCTGTTGAATGCCAAAGTTTTGCGCGAAGGAACGGCTATAACTGGCGTAAAGAGAGAGGGGTGTAATTGGTTGATATACTATTCCTATCCGGGGGCTAAATGCTTGATCGGATATATCAAAGAATTTCACACCATCTACAATACTCAGGAAACTTTGATTGGTAAAATCATAACGTCCGCCAATGAGGAGTTTGAGATTTTCTGCCAGTTTAATTTGGTCTTGGATATAGATACCAATGTTATCTGCTGCAAATAAACCCCGAAACGGATCTGATTCTATATTAGGTCTAGCAGTCAAATAGACTGGGTTGAAAATATCAATAGCGGGTGCGGGTGCGCTGCGGCGATCGTCAACGAAGTTAGTTTGACGGTTGAAGTCAAAGCCAACTACAAGTTCGTGTTCAATTGCACCAGTTTTAAATTTACCGATCAAATCAGTTTGAAAAGCGTAGGTTTCATCAGGTGTTGGTCGATCTACACCAAAACCACGAGATAATAAACCTGTAGTTTCATCCAAACTATCGGGTTCAGTTACAAAACTAGATGTTTGTGTGGAGACAATTCGCAAGGCAGAGCGGAGTTTCCAGTTATCATTGAAGCCATGCTCAAAACGTGTACCAATCCGTAAATCTTCTACTTCTTTAGAGTCAAAGGGTTCGCCTAAGATGCGATTGAAGGGAATGTCAGCAACGCGATCGCCTAATGCTACTAAACCCCGATCAAATGGTCGAGAGTCTTTTAAATATTCTAGGTCAAACACTAAACTTGTGCGATTCCCAATGTCCCACGCTAATACAGGCGCAATAAAAAAGCGGCTAGTCTCTTTGTCAAAGTCGCGGAAGGATTCAGAAACTTCCACTGCTGCATTAACTCGCAACCGCAAGGTTTTAGAGTCATTGAGAGGACTGTTAAAATCAACTGTCGGACGGAAAAAACCATAACTTCCCGCCTCTAAACCCATAGTTAAAAATGGTTCTCTCTGGGGTTGCTTGGTAATGATGTTAACCACTCCCCCTGGTTCTAGTTGTCCAAATAATACAGAAGCCGGGCCTTTTAATACTTCTATGCGTTCAATATTGGCAGTTTCTCTATATGCAGAGGTATTTTCTTTAAAACCATCCCGAATTACCGAGTTAAAATCATCAAATCCACGAATCACAAAGCGATCGCGGGTTCTCCCCGCACTGTTGGATGGCTGTACACCACTCACATTCCGTAATGCTTCATTCAACTGGGTAGCGCGTTGATCCTCAATCACCTGACGAGGAATCACTTGAATTGATTGGGGAATGTCCCGCAAGGCTGTATCAGTTTTAGTAGCAGTTGCAGCATTCGTTACACGATAGCTATCCTGTTCTCCTGTTACTACCAATTCAATTGGCTGATCAGTTGCGGCTGAAGGTTGTTCTGGTTCTGGTGTTGGTGTAGCTTGTGTCTGTGGCGGTGCTGCACTTACCACCCCCAAAATCAAACCCTCATCACTATCAAATAACTCTACTACAGGTAATCCCGCCTCACCTGTGACTGTCACCCGGATAGTGTTAGCATCCAGATTGGTGACTGTGATCTCATTAATTCCCTCCCGTGGTTTTGGGGAACTGAAAGTAAAAGCATCACCATTAGGTAAGCGTAACTGTGCATTAGGAATATCAGCAATATATGCGTTACCTTGACTACTATTTACCAGTTGTAACTTATCGCCAACGGTAGTCTGTAAAATCACCTCCACACCTTTTTCTGTGGGATTCGCCTTCACTCCCGTCACTTGCACAACTTCATTTGTTGGTGCTTGAACCAGCATTGGAACACTTTTACTCAGTCGCGGAGTTTTATTTTGTGTTGTATTTACCTCTGCCCGTACAAAGTGATTACTAGTTAATATTGATACTATCGCCGCCAAACACAAATGATGCAATAATACTGGTTTAATCAACATCTCTCCTCACATACAGAAAGATAAAGCACTAATGAGGTGTAGTTTTAAGTACATCTCATTGAGACTTGCTTCTGTTATTAATAATTCTTAGCAAGAATCTTACTGTAATTAAACGGAGAGTTAAAGCTCTAAGTGTGACGTAACGGGAATTTTTTTGTTACCTAAGCGGAATTTTTTTGAACATAAGCAGTAGGACTCACACCAAACTTTTTGCGAAAAGCCCTAATAAAAGAAGTACGTGCTTCGTAACCGACAACTTGAGCTACTTGAGTCACATTCATTTTCTTTTCTAAGAGTAATTATTTCGCCTGTTCCATACGATACTCATGTAAATATCCAAATACTGTAGTACCAAATACCTCTTGAAAACCTTTTTTTAGGGTACAATCATTTAATTCTACCTGACGTGCCAAATTGATTAATGAAGGTGGGTTATTTATATTATTCATTAAAATATCTCTAGCATGATAAATGCTATCAACTTGATGAGATTTAAGGGTAATATTTCTATGAATATTAGGATTTTCTTGTAGATATTCCAAACGTAAAGCTAATAATTCTAATATTTTGCCTTCCAAATAGAGTTGTTTAGTCAAACCTTGATAGGGACAATTTAAAATTTGCCGTAACACAGTTTGCATTGCATGGTTTGTAATACCAAAATTACGATAATTAGGCTCATCATCGTTTTTCTCAAACATTTGCCTAAAGCTTACAGGCAATAAATCCATTTGGTGAGCAAGTAATTTTTGAATTTGTGAATACTCAATATGAATATCAAATTTTAAAATTCTTTCCTGAGCTTGCCATTTAGTATAACCAGCTTTGCCTACCTCTCTATAGACATATAGAAAGTTTTGTCCTGAGTAGACATCTTCATTATTATTGTTACCAAATATACTAAAACTTAACTCTAACCACAGACAGTTAGGAGCAGATATTTTCTCCACAATTAAATCATCATTTAACTGATAGTGATCAGTTAGTAGAGATATTCCTGGGCGCAAATGAAACCATTGTCTATAACCATGACTCATCCCTTGAGGATCATTTATATGCACTTCCCAGATATTTGATTGCGGAGTGTTGTTATTTTCTGTCAATGATTGATAACAATCTGCCGATTCCTGAAGGATGAGTACCATTTACTTAGAATTATCTACACAGTTTACTTGAGAAAATAGAAAAAAATAAGAGACTGTATCATTAATTTTGGTCGTTTCTACAGTTAGAGCGTTGCAGACATTATATGCAGTGCCATCTTTGGCATAGCAAACATACTAAGCTGTCAGGGATCTAACTTGTATATTTTCCGTGTTGACTTTCAGCATTCAACTACACAGCAAGTAACTAACTGTCTCAACCATTTGGCAATTATTTCTGTTTTTTCATCAAACAACACTACAAAAAGTTGAAAAAATATACTAATAAGTATAAAGTATAATCTTGAACCTTTCCGCTTACATCAGGCGGAAAATCTTAAGAATAGGAGAATATACCTTGCTTAAACACTTGATATTCTTATATTAATTCTCAATTAAGATGTTGAACTTGCAAATGTCAAAGAAAGCACAACTAACTTACCCAAATGACTATATTTTTCAATTAACTAGAAGATAATGACAAGAGCAACCACAGCATCACCAAAGAACTGGAATCCACCCAAAATATCGCCATTAGTGGGTCTGATTCTAGGCATACTGATTCTGCTAACTTGTTTGGTGTATAGTGTTACATTGGGTGCAGCAGAAATACCGTTAAACAAGATTCTGGAATCCTTTATCACCTTTGATGGTTCTTATGAACATTTAGTCATTCAGACGGTGAGATTACCGCGATCGCTTGTTGCTCTTTTGGTAGGATCAGCCTTAGCAGTCGCCGGGGCATTAATGCAGGGTTTGACACGCAACCCCCTAGCCGATCCAGGGATTTTGGGGATTGAATCGGGGGCTGCATTGGCTGTAGTTGCTACAACTTTTGTGTTTGGCAGCTCGTCTTTGAGTCTGTTGACTATTGTGGCCTTTGTGGGTGCAGGAGTCACCGCCATATTAGTCTACTTCCTTGGTTCTCTGGGGCCAGGAGGAGCTACACCATTAAATATCACCATAGCAGGCGCGGCGATCACGGCTCTGATTTCTTCCCTCACCACAGCTATTCTCATCGTCAGTCAACGCACCTTAGAAGAAATTAGATTTTGGTTGGCTGGTTCTTTAGCTGGAAGGGATTTCAACATATTATTGTCAGCATTGCCTTTCGTTGTTGTTGGCTTAGTAGTAGCCTTTGCCTTGGGTAGACAAATTACAACTATGAGTCTGGGTGAAGACGTAGCTAAAGGCTTGGGTCAAGAGACAGCTTGGGTGAAAATTACGACAGCCATCAGCGTTGTTTTACTGGCGGGAAGTTCCGTATCCCTGGCCGGGCCAATTGGCTTTATTGGCTTAGTTGTTCCCCACATGGTGAGGTTTTTCATCAAAGCTGATTACCGTTGGATTTTGCCTTACTCCGCAGTAGTAGGAGCAACTTTACTCTTAGTTGCTGATGTCGCTGCGCGTATCTTACTCAAACCTCAAGAATTACCCGTGGGAGTAATGACAGCACTAGTTGGTGCGCCCTTTTTTGTCTACTTGGCTAAGTCAAAGGTGAAGAAATGAAGGTAGATTGGCTCGTCATCCGTTCCGAGGCGATATCTTTTCGCATAGACCGACGCGTACCACTGATGCTGCTTTGTTTGGCAGTAGTAATTGCGATCGCGATGGTGATTAATGTGGGTAGGGGTGAGTATCCTATCTCACCTTTAGATATCATCAAAACTGTATTTGGTATAGATACAGGCAATCCAGACCATGCTTTTGTGATTCACAATCTGCGTCTACCTCGTACCCTTGTCGCTTTTATGGTGGGGGTAGCACTGGCAATTTCTGGTACTATCTTTCAAGGGCTAACACGTAACCCCTTAGCTGACCCTGGGATTATTGGCATTAATGCCGGCGCGAGTCTTGCAGCAGTGACAGTTATTATTTTATTTCCTGCCGCACCCATTTACACCTTGCCTCTATCAGCCTTTGCTGGGGCTTTATTGATGGCTGTGCTGATTTACTCCCTAGCTTGGAATAATGGTAGTTCACCCATTTTGTTAATTTTAATGGGTGTGGGGTTGTCTGCGATCGCCAGCGCATTTACCAGCTTGATGATTACCTTTGGCGAAATCTACAGTGTCAGTGATGCCCTTGTATGGTTGGCTGGTAGTGTCTACGGACGCACCTGGGAACAAGTCTTTTCCTTCTTACCTTGGTTAATTGTATTCGTACCGATGGCGTTGACATTGGCAAGACATTTGAACGCCTTAAATTTAGGAGATGATGTTGCCAAAGGTTTAGGTAGCCGGGTGGAATGGCAACGTGGTTTACTCGTGCTAGTGGGTGTAGCCTTAGCCGGTGCAGGAGTCGCCACGGCGGGAATGATTGGTTTTGTTGGTTTAATTGCACCCCATTTAGGCAGACAGTTAGTAGGTACAAATCATGAAGGCTTGATTCCTACCTCTGCATTGTTAGGGGGAGTGATTGTTGTCGCCGCAGATTTGCTAGGCAGAACCTTGTTTGCACCTATAGAAATTCCTTGTGGGGTCGTGACGGCTGCTATTGGTGCGCCTTATTTTCTCTATTTGTTAATTCGTAATCGGAAGAAGTAGATCAATTCAAAATTCAAAATCTTGCCCTCGAACGAAGTGAAGGGTCAAAATTCAGAATTCACTACGGGTTCGCGTTAGCGTCTCGTAAGAGAAGCAAGCTACAAAATTCAAAAATTTCTCGCTCCTTGCCTCCTACCTCCTACCTCCTTCAAAATTAAAAACGGTAACAGCTATGAAAGGATTATCAACCAAAGGTCTGTCTTTAGCTTACGATGGTGCGCCAATTATTCGTGACCTGAATTTGTCGATTCCCACAGGACAAATTAGTGCTTTAGTAGGTGCAAATGGTTGTGGTAAATCAACTTTATTACGAGGTCTAGCTAGACTTCTTAAACCCTATGGCGGTACAGTTTATCTTGATGGGCAATCTATTTTTAATCTTTCTACTAAGGATGTAGCGAAGCAATTAGGGATATTACCGCAAGGGCCAGTTGCACCGGAAGGATTAACAGTCAGAGACTTGGTAGCACAAGGACGCTATCCTTATCAAAATTGGTTGCAGCAGTGGTCAGAAAAAGATGAAAAAATTGTCCAACAGGCACTAGAAATTACAAGTTTATTAGAGTTGGATGATAGAGGATTAGATACTTTATCTGGTGGACAAAGACAACGTGCTTGGATTGCAATGGCATTAGCACAAGATACAGATATTTTACTGTTAGATGAACCGACTACTTTTTTGGATTTGGCACATCAGATAGAAGTTTTAGATTTGTTATATGAATTGAACCAACATCAGGGACGGACTATTGTCATGGTGTTGCATGATTTAAATCAGGCTTGTCGTTATGCAGATTATCTGGTTGTTGTGAAACAAGGCCGGATTTTTACGGCTGGAGAACCCCAGCAGGTAATGACTGAAGAGATGGTACACGAGGTTTTTGGCTTAGAGTGTCGTGTTGTGGCTGACCCAGTTGTGGGGACACCAATGTGTATTCCCATAGGTCGCAAGGGAGAAAGGAAACTGCAAGCTAAATCTTCTCTTTTGTAATTGGATGGAAAAAATTATCCAAAATCTTTGTTAGAGAAGTAGAAATCCTACCTCTCTACTTGATTTTGGTCGATGTCTAATGTACAAATTCTTTGGTCACGGCTGATTTATCTTTATTTTGAGGACGATATCGCCACATGATAAATCCCGTGATAAATAAAATCAGTGGCGTAAGTCCTACGAAAACGTAGAAAATCCGAGATGGTAATCCCCAAAAAGTTCCGTAATGTATGGGTGTAAAAGAGTCTAGAATGCGGTCGGCTCGTGATGGTTGCAAACCATTTTTCAGTTGTACTACTGCACCTGTATACTGGTCTAGGTAAATCCGAGAGCTACCATAGGGCGTTGTTTCTTGCGGTAATTTTTTCCCTATTCTGAATACTTCTTCTGGTGTTTGCGGTAGGCTAATGTAGGTAGTAACAGCACCAGGAAAAGCAGTATCGGCTTGTTGGAGAATTTCACCCAGACTCAAAGATAATTTTCCTTTGATGGGTTGAGACACAGGTGTGGGAGGAATGGGAGTCATTGTCACAGTATGGATGAGAGGTCTGGAGAAGTCCCAAAAATTCCAGCACACACCTGTGAAGGCTATCATACTCAAGAAGATACCTGCAATAATACCTGCAACTTTATGAATATCAAAGTTGACTCGCTGGGGATGAGCATTCCACTTAATTTTGAACCCTGAAATAAATCTGCGCCAACCAGGCCAGAGAATAATTCCAGAGATACTAACAATCAACAGTACAAAGGCGACAACCCCGACGATGATTGTACCAGTGTCACCTGCAAGCAGTTGGTAGTGAAGTTTAAAAGTATAGCCAATTAGGGTTTGATCCCAATCACGAGAACCCATAATTGTGCCAGTGTAGGGATTAACAAAAACTTCCAACCATTTATCTTTAGGTGCTTGCAAGAAGACACGATAAGGGACTAGAGGGTTAGGAAGTGTGTTGATACTGGAGATTTTAAGATTGGGTTGGGAAGCATAGGCGGTTTTGACGTTCTCCAATATAGATATTAGAGATAAGCGATAGCCTTGGGCAATGATTTGTCCAAATTGCTGACTGACTAGGAATTGGTCAATTTCTCTTTGAAAAACTAGTACACTACCAGTTAAGCCGACAATAACTAACCTGAGTTCGGGTTAAAGATAAGGAGGTAAAAGCCACTCCAGTTGAAGGCTAGGTTTCTTAGGTTGATGACAATAAGCGATTAATCCGCAAAGAACGTTAACGCAAAAATTAACAGGGCTGACGCCGGGGTACCGGCTACCGCTTCGCTATCGATGTCTGGAATGCTCAATTTGAGAAATATTTTTGAGTTGGTCATTAATCGTCTCAATAATTGAGCGTTTACGGGACAAAAGCTTGTCATGAAGACGCATTAGCTTATTCTTCATATTGCGACGGGGTTTGGCAAAAAATTCAATTCCGAAGTCTTGTAAAAGTTGAGAAGCAAGTTTTTGTGAAACATAACCTCTATCGGCAAATATTTTGCCAAACAGACCACTCAGTAAATCGGGTACTGGTTGACGGTCATCGACATTACCAGGAGTCAGAGATACATTTAAGAGTTGACCAAACTCATTGACGACCAGATGCAGCTTAAAACCAAAAAACCAATCCACAGAAGTCTTGCCACGAGCGGCTAAACCTTCAAACACCTTATGCCTAGAAATCCGACGATTATGACATACCTTCAAGCAAGTTGAATCGATAAAACCGATACCTGTACATTGTCCAAAACAATGCTTCAGATAGACACACAAAGGTATCAAGGTTGATGGCATCCATTCAATAAATCGTTGATAAGAAGGAAGACCTGGAAATGCAGAACTCCACTGTTGTTTCACTTGATTTAAATAAAAATGCTTGAAATTCCGGTAGTGATTTTGATGAAAAGCGATGATAATTGTCATGATTTCACTTAAACATAAGCTTTTAGCACGAAAACGTTTTATTCCTCCATGATTTAACAATTTTTTGTGCCATTGCGCTTCAAACGCTTTACAGAAATCATCTACATGACAGAACAAAGCATCTAAACTAAACATAGGACAGGCTGCTGGATTTGTTGTTATTTTCAGCTTACTACCTGTCCTTTTCCTTATCCCGAACTCAGGTTAACTAGCAATAATCCCACAACCAAGCCGAGGTAGCGGTGTAGGAAAAATACAATGTGGCGTATTTGTTTGGATTTCATGAAAATTATCTCATGCCTCTTGCAAGAGCAACTTGTAGATAGCCGCAGCTTTATGATATTTATTAGCAATAATCATACCGCGATCGCTGATTTTTGTGTCTTAAACCCTTGAATTTACAATCCATTTGGCGGCAAATTTCTTAAATTTCAGCTATCTTGGGCGTTTGTACCATTGCCATCGACTTTTATCCCCTTGCTTTTTAAGAAATATTCTTGTTAAGATGAAAACACCACACCGATAATTTCTTCATGCAGAGATATTTGAGTGTGCGGTTCTTTAGGACTGTGGCGATTGACTCTGCTTCTAGTACAGCACGGCATGAATAGTGCTTTGATTAGCCAACTAAAACAAATACTGATGAACATGAACACCGTATCATTAAAAATTGTTTTCATGATTTGTTTGGTAACAATTTACAGTATTCGCTTTTCATATCAGCGAAGAAATAAGAATAATTCTATTATCATCGACAAAAAAACTTCGCTAGAAAAGTTTGTTTTGTTCCTGACATCTATCGGGATGTTATTTCTACCCGTTATTTATGTCCTCACACCATTCCTCGAATTTGCTAATTACAGATTACCAATTTGGGCAAATATTACAGGCATTTTTGTATTCCTGATGGGGATATGGATGTTTTGGCGATCGCATGATGATTTAGGTATTAATTGGTCGCCTACACTAGAAGTAAGGGAAGGACATACTCTCATCACCAACGGAATTTATCAAAAAATTCGGCATCCCATGTATACATCTATTTGGTTGTGGGTAATTGCCCAAGCGTTATTACTAGATAACTGGCTAGCTGGATTTTCGGGAATCATATCCTATGGATTTTTATACTTTGCTCGTATCAATAATGAAGAATAAATGATGATTGAGCAATTTGGTGAACAATATCAAATTTACATGGAAAACACAGGAAGACTTTTACCTAAATTAAGGCGTATAGAGTTGTAGACGATATGTCTTTTCAAGTGATGTTTCTTATTGAACAGATATCCCACATACTGCGCCAAGACTTTTGTTTTCACCGTAGCATTTACGGAGAAGAGACTAATAAGCAGTGGGTGGAGTTCTGCGTGTAATCAAGCAGATATGATATTAAACCCTTGCAATGCAAAGATTTTGGTTGCTTAGGTCTTGTGATTATGGCGATCGCTAGCAATAAGATAGTTGCAAGTCATCTACTAAATGATATAGTTTTTGTATTGTAATTATCCCACAAATGAGGTAAATTATCATATAATACCTTAGTCAATTGATAACAATTAGCAATTTATTATCTGAAATTGCTGCCCAAAGATGTTGGAAATTCTGACGAAAGAACAATACGATGAAGTTGTAGAAGCAAGTTTGAAGATATTACAGGCTGTAGATTCTAGTAAATCCTTCGACTTTGTAGAGAAATGGGAAAGTAACTTTACTCGTAGTTCTTATCAGGAAATGCAGCTACGCCCAGGATTATCTCTAGAAATTTTTGATAAAACTCAATATCGTCAAGTAAATATTCAGAATAATCATGATGATGAATATCCACTGATCGCAAAATTTTATCTAGAGGGAAATCATAGTGTAATTTGTCCTGGTATTGCAGGAGTGCAAGAAAAATATCAAGAAACAGCAGGAAATAATTATTTATTTTATTTACCAGATATAGAAGAAATAGAGCAATATTTTGCAGGCGATCGCTATTATATAATCAGAATTATTTTTGACATCAATTTCCTCAGAAATTTTGTTACTGGGTTTACATCTGTACCCAAACAATTGCAACCTTTACTAGAAAGTGATCATCCACCGCGTTTTCATCTACCAGTGGGGAAAATTACACCCACAATGCAAACTGTATTATCACATCTGTTGAATGCACCCTATCAAGGCATGGTGCAACGAATTTATCTAGAAAGCAAGGTGCTGGAACTTCTAGCTTTACAGTTAGCGCAAATACTAGAAGCTGAAGAAAATAGAAAAACTATAGTTAATCTTAAAGCACCTGATATTCAAAGAATTCACCACGCCAAAGAAATTTTAATTAGTCAATATGATAACCCTCCTACACTGCTGGATTTAGCAAAAATAGTAGGTGTCAATGACAATAAATTAAAATTAGGATTTCGGGAAGTGTTTGGTACAACCGTCTTTGGCTACCTACACAACTACCGCATGGAAATGGCGCAAATGCTATTACAAGAAGGTCAGCAAAATGTAGCAGAGGTAGCCTCTCATGTTGGATATTCTAACCCTGGTCATTTTGCAGCCGCATTTAAGCGCAAATTTGGTATTAGTCCAAAAGTTTGTAAATTAGGAAGGAAAACGGCTTAATTAATCTACAAAATATCAAAGTCAATGATGTTTTAACATGATGATGAGAAACACCAATATAGTAATTAACCCATGAGCGAGGAAAGAGAGAGAGCCGATAATGATTCACCGTGGAAAGAAATTTTAGAAGCCTACTTTCCCCAAGCAATGCAGTTTTTCTTCCCCCAAACAGCCGCACTAATTAACTGGGAACGTCCCCATGAATTTCTCGACAAGGAATTTCAACAAATAGCAAGGGAAGCCGAACAGGGTAGAAGATACGCCGATAAATTAGTCAAAGTGTGGCAACTTCAAGGAGAGGAAATTTGGTTATTGATTCATGTAGAAATCCAAGCCAAACCAGAAGATGACTTTGCCGAAAGGATGTTTTCTTATAACCTGCGAATCTTTGACAAATTTGGTCAACCCGCCATCAGTCTAGCAATTTTGTGTGATGCTGACTTAACTTGGCGACCAAATCAATACAGTTACAATTATCCTGATTGTGCTTTGCTCTTTAGATTTGGTAGTATCAAGCTACTCGATTATCAAAATCGATGGGCAGAATTAGAAGCCAGCGATAATCCTTTTGCTACGGTGGTAATGGCACATTTAAAGACACAGCAAACCACTAAGCAACCAGGAGAACGCAAAGCATGGAAATTTAGCTTAATTCGGCGACTGTACGCACAAGGGCTACAAGAAAGGGATATTCGTAACCTTTATCGTTTTATTGATTGGGTTATGATTTTACCAAAAGCGTTAGAAGCAGAATTTTGGCAAGAGTTTAAACAATTTGAGCAGGAGCGTACTATGAGTTACATTACCACAGGTGAGCGCATTGGCTACGAGCGTGGCAAGGAAGAAGGGAAACAAGAAGGTGAGCAAGCTATTGTACTACGGTTACTGCAAAAACGGGTGGGAGATTTACCCGCAGAAGTTCGGGAACAGATTCAAAGTCTTTCTCTAGAACAGTTGGAAACACTGGGTGAAGCTTTATTAGATTTTAGTGCGATCGCTGACCTGCTCAACTGGCTACAAGCAAATTAATGCGATCGCTTCTGATGAACTGTAATGAAATGAGCGATCGCTTAAATGAATTCAGTGACAAAAATTTATCTATACAAATACACAGACACAATTCAAGGCGTGTTGACAAGATATTTAAATAAGTCATCAATTACTGCATCAGCAGCCAGTAAATTTCCGGCTCGCCAAGTTAGATAATCTATAGAGTAAACGTGATTTTGTTGAACGGCTCGCAGATTTTTCCACAGTGGTTTTTGCTTGAGTTCTTCTAGAAATTTTTGGTCATCATCAGTTAATTTATGGGAACGCAAGTTTTACCCATTGTGTGTTTAACCATGCGGCAATCTTTACTTGCCACTTCAGTAGGAAAAACTGTGTTTTGAACTGTGTAACCGCTACAAGCTGTAATCAGTCCAAAAATCACAACCATTAATAATAAACAACGTATCCCGGAGCGTATTGCCATTGTTTTTTACTAGATAAAATTCAGTCAAGAATCAATACAATTAAAACTGTAGTGAAACTGATCCAGTAATTGCAAAAGGTGAACCTTGAGTAATGTTAGCCCGATTATTTGAACCGGAAGCATAACGAATATCAAAAAGGTTTTCAACAGCTAATCTAAAGGTCAAGTTATTCACTTTGTAAGCAGCACCTAAATCAACTCGCATATAACCAGGAAGCTCAAAGCTATTTTCGTTATCTCCTTTTCTTTCACCCACATAAACTAAACCTGTACCTAAACTTAATCCTCTGAGCGAACCTTCCGTAAACTCGTACTTGCCATAAAGACCTACGCTGTGTTGTGGACTATTAATTGGGCGATTTCCTTCTTGCCCAGGGACGGCACTGTTGGTAATTACTGAGTCTTGGTAGGTGTAAGCTGCAATCAAACTAAAATTATCAGTTACTTTTCCGTTAATATCTAATTCCAAGCCACGGCTACGAACATCGCCTACAAGGATACTAAAATCTGGGTTACTGGGATCAGCCTCTGCAATATTTATTTGCTCTAAGTTAAACAGTGCAGTTGTAATAGTCAGCCTATCATTTAACAGATTTACTTTAGCACCCACTTCATATTGAGTAGCCTTTCTAGGGTTAGGAAAATTCCCATCTGAAAGTAAACCATATTGTGGCTCTGTGGATTTACTAAAGCTAGCATAAAGTGAAGCGAAATCTGACAAGCTATAAACTAAACCGATGCTAGGAGAAACAAAATTTTCTGCGCTACCAGTCACAGAATCAAATCCGCCATAGCGCAAACCAGCTAGTAACCGAAATTGCCCAAACTTTACGAAATCTTGAATGTAAATGCCCCACTCACTATCATCAAAATCAATTGTACGATTAGTAAGTCCAGTAGGAATAGGAACATCAAAACTAGGGTTAGCAACGTCTATACTGCCAAAAAAACCAGCATTCACACCATTGAATCTGGAACGGTAATAATTGTACTCAATGCCTGTGAGTAACTTATGTTCTGAAGCTCCAATATTGAAGTTTCCCCTGATTTCACCTCGCAGATTGTATTGATAATAATCATCAAAAATTGTGCGGTAAAAACGTGTTAATGTGTCACCCTGAAAACCAAGTGCGACAAAAATTGGATTAGCTTCCCTTTGTGTATTAAAATACTGACCGCTCAGATTAACTGACCACTCTTTACTAATGGGCTGATCTAAATAGGCGGCTATGCGATAATGATTGTAAATCTGGCTATTGCGAGGGTCTGTATAACTGCGGTCATAAAAAATCTGACCATTAAAGAATTTAGCTCCAGTATTAAAGTCTTTATCTTGTCGGTAATACTCCCCTTCAACTGTTAAAGAACCGCCACCACCCGTTAAAAAGGTTAGTGACGGAGCAACAAAAATGCGATTGTCTTCAACGTTGTCTACGAAATAATCTGAATCTTGAAAAGCTAAATTGAGGCGATAAAGTAGATTTTTGTCTTGAGTTAACGGCCCTGTTAAATCAACCTCACCGCGATAAAAATTAAAGCTACCTACATCGGCTGAAAATTTATAACTAGGGGTGGCTTGGGGCTTTTTTGTAATATAGTTAACTACTCCACCAGGCGCACCTGTTCCATAAAGTAAGGAAGACAAACCTTTCAAAATTTCCAGACGTTCAATATTAGCAAAGTCTCTGATTAAAGAACGGTAATTATCTCGTAACCCATTGATATAAACTTGGCTACCTACATTGAAGCCACGAATTTGAAAGTCAGTGAAGAGTCCACCCTGTCCAATATCTCCTGCTGTTACTCCACTAATATAAGGAGCTAAATCTTCTACTCGTCGGGGTGCTTTATCCTCAATGAATTCCTCTGTAATTACGCCAATAGATGCAGGTGTTTCTATTAGTGGAATATCAAGCCTACTTCCAGTAGTAGCATTTGGCACACGATATCCACCTTGTTCGCCTGTGACTAGCAACTCAATAATTTCATCTGGTTGTGCAACGGGTTCTGCTGGTGGTGTCTCAGTTGTCGGTATTTCGTCAGTTGGTGGTGTTTCCAGTTCTTGTGATGGTGGTTGCATTGCTGTTGCAGCAGATGTTATACCAAAAACCAGCCCAGCATTGTCATCAAATAATTCAACTGTTGGTAGACTAGTTTCACCTACCACCGTCACCCTCACAGTATTTGCATCAGCATTGATGACTGTTATTTCAGTAATTCCCGCACTTGGTTTTTCCGAACGAAAGTTGAAAGCATTGCCATTAGGTGAACGCAACTGAGCATTAGGAATATCTGCAATAAAATTATTATCAGTGCTGCGATTTGTAACTTGTAATTTTTCTCCAACAGGTGTCTCTAAAATTATCTCCACACCTTTTTCAGTGGGAGTCGCCTTAACTCCTGTGACTGGGATAATTTCTGATGTTGGTATTGGTGACTGTACCAAAATTTGAGCGTTACTATTAGAATTAGTATCCTTTGCCCATGTTGCTTGCACTCCCAGAATAAAAAATACACCTGTCAGCAATAGCGATCGCAGTTGTAGCCAATTCACCATAACTCCCACACCTTGAAGCTTAATCAAAATATTTCCTAACTAGCTTAGGGAAAAACATCAAGGTGAAGATAGATATAATTATGCTCAAACGGAATTTTTATTCGGCTTAAACGGAATATTTTTTTATACAATCCCGTGGACGGATGCCAAATTTTTTGCGAAATGCCCTGCCAAAAGCAGTTAAATCTTTATAACCGACTATATTGGCAACTTCTCCCACTTTCCATGTTCCTGTTTGTAGCATTTGCCATGCTTGTTCCATGCAATAACCCTTCAAGGTGGGTTTCCCGACAGTGAGTTTCACCAGACAGATGAAAATGATACTCTATTCCAGGTGTATCTAGATCAGAGAATTCTATCATTAGGCGATCGCTCACTTTGTAGTCAGCAATAGTTAACTGCAAACCTTCCCGTAGTTGAATCTCCCGCCAGTAACCCCGTCCGAATGCCTGCGGAACATGGTACATCACATCAAACTGGTCTTTGGGATCTGGATAACGACTAGTTCCATTAGTCCGTATCTCTTGCCATAGTTCGTCAAAGGCTTGTTGAGAAATGGTGATTGTCATAAAGTGGAATCAAGTTGTAGCCCCTAATTAGTAAATTATCTCATTAATTTAGTCAGTGATTGGGTTATGATTTTACCAAAAGCGTTAGAAGCAGAATTTTGGCAAAAGTTTAAACAATTTGAGCAGGAGCGTACTATAAGTTACATTACCACAGGTGAGCGCATTGGCTACGAGCGTGGCAAGGAAGAAGGGAAACAAGAAGGTGAGCAAGCAACTTTACTACGGTTACTGCAAAAACGGGTGGGAGATTTACCCGCAGAAGTTCGGGAACAGATTCAAAGTCTTTCTCTAGAACAGTTAGAAACACTGAGTGTTGACGCGCTGGGTGCGGATTCTAGTAGAGTAGCTTTATTAGATTTTAGTGCGATTTCCCAAGGGGAAACGGCAGAGCCGATCGCCAAAGGCGGGTCTCCGACCATCGCTGACTTACTCAATTGGCTAGACGCAAATTCCACAGTTTAGCCAATTTCTGAAAACCTCCCCTGTCTAAGTCCCTCCCGCTTGGGATCAAAAATCTCCGTCTGTGAGTAGACTTCACCTTCGGTAATTGCGTAAACTCTTTCTCAAGAAATTTGCAAATTAATTGCAATATCAAGTTCGGATAGTGAGAAGAGTGAGCGGTATGAAGTCTTGGCAACAGAAGGAAATCATTTCAGCAAGTCTTGTTTTTTCGTGCATATCATTGCTAGTGCAACCAGCCGTTGCTGAAACTAAATCCTATCATGCTATCAGCAGCACCCAACTGATGGCGCAACAATCAGTAGTAAAAGTTACGGGCGTGAAAGTCAACTCTACAGATAAAGGGATTGAAGTTCTTTTAGAAACTCCCCAAGCAGAAGCATTGCAACCTGTAACTAAAACTGAAGCCAATAGTTATATTGCAGATATTCCCAATGCGGTGCTAGCACTACCAGAGGATAAAGATTTTAGTGTGAGTAATCCTGTAGCTGGGATTGTGTCTGTGAGTGTGACTCAAGCTGATGCTAATACTATTCGAGTGGTGGTAACGGGAGAGTCACAAGTCCCAACTGTTGAATTATTTGATAGTGAACAGAGTTTGATTTTTAGCTTGACACCCGTTGTCTCAACTACACAAGCACCAACGCAACCATCACAGCCAACTAGTGAAGAAACACCAGATGCAACAACATCTGAAAGCGACTCATCAATTGAACTGGTGGTGACAGCAACGCGTACAGAAGAAGATATCCAAAATGTACCGCGTTCTGTAACTGTGATTACTCGTGAGCAGATTGAGGATCAAGCAAGGTTAAGCACTAACTTAGCTGACATTCTGGCAAAAACTGTTCCTGGCTTTGGTTCACCAATTAGTCGGACTGATACATTCGGGCAAAATTTACGGGGTCGCAACATCTCAGTTTTAATTGACGGAGTTCCCCAAAATGGTAATTTACAATCATTTTCTGCACAATTGACCACTATTGATCCCAGTGCAATTGAACGGATTGAAGTTGTGCGTGGCCCGAATGCGATCTATGGTGGTCAAGCAACTGGTGGTGTAGTCAATATTATTACTAAGAGGCCAAGCGGTCAAAAACTAACTTCCACAACAAATATTGGTTTGGATACCTCCTTAACTCGTTCCGAAGATAGTTTTGGTTACAATCTTTCCCATCAAATTGCAGGGACAGAAGGCAAATTTGACTATACTGTGGGTTTTTCTCTGGTGACAACTGCGGGTTTTTATGATGCAGAAGGCGATCGCATTGCTAATTTTGCAGGTGATAATGATAGCACCAAAATCAACGCTTTGGCTAAGATAGGAGTTGAATTATCGCCAGAACAACGTCTGCAATTCACTTTCAATCACTTTAATCAGCAACAAAATAGTGATTTTATTTCCGACCCAGCCGTTGATGATATTCCTGGTATTCAAAAATCTCGCGCCTTGAAGCTACCGGAAGGAACAACTGTGATTGGTGCTGATCAAGGGATTTCTATCACAAATACTTTACTGAGCTTAAATTACAATAACGACAATATTTTCGGTAGCAAACTTCAGGCTCAAGCTTACTATCGTAACTATAATTTTGCTGGGGGAATTCCTGATGATAACCGAGGTGGTAGCTTAAGAGCGATTACCGATTCAGAAGGGGGTACAGAACAGTTAGGCGGAAGATTGCAAGTTGAGACACCCTTCAACTCTCAAAAAACAGTGAGTTTACTTTGGGGTGTGGACTATCAAAATGAGCGTAGTTCTCAAAAATTTAATATTTTCGATCCTGGGGAATTTGACGCATCAGGGGGTCGAATCTTTCGCAAGATTGAGGAGCGTGTTTTTGTCCCAGATTATGACTTTAGAGAACTGGGTGTATTTGGTCAATTACAATGGGATGTATCTGATAGCTTACGCTTGAGTGGTGGCTTGCGTTATGTGAATATAGGTGTGAGTTTAGACGACTACATCACCGCCGATTTTCCCCGTCGGAATATTCAAGGGGGCGATCGCAGTTTTGGCTCTACAGTATTTAATGGCGGTATCGTCTACAAATTTACGCCTGAAGTAAGTGTATTTGCTAGTTTTGCTCAAGGCTTCTCTGTTCCCGATTTAGGTCGTGTCTTCCGACGACCCCCAGCAGGTGTAGTCAATATTTTAAACTCTCTGCAACTGACTGAACCACAAAAAGTAGACAACTATGAAATCGGTATTCGCGGTCAATGGGATAATGTCCAAGCATCCTTATCTGGCTTCTACAACTATTCTGATTTAGGTTCGGCTTTTAACTTTAACCGTAGCACTGATTTTCTAGAGACTGTTCGCGCTCCTCAAAAAGTTTACGGTATAGAGGCTGCGGTTGATGTCCAACCTACTGAGGGTTGGAGAGTGGGGGGTACGGCGACTTGGATAGAAGGTGAAAATGATGCAAATAATGATGGTGAATATCTAGCACTCAACAGTATTACAGTCCCACCATTGAAGTTGACCGCTTATGTAGAAAACCAAACCCTCAAAGGTTGGCGGAACAGATTACAATTACTTTACTCAGGCGATCGCGATCGGGCTTTTGAGGATGGTGTTGAGGATGGTAAAATCAGCAGCTTCGTCACCGTAGACTACATCAGCAGCATCAAAATAGGTCAAGGGGAACTACAAATAGGCATTCAAAACCTCTTCAATAACCAATATTTCCCAGTTTACTCACAATACTTTGCACCTTTCTTTGATAGTGCTAACTACGCAGGTCAAGGTAGAACCTTAAGCGTTGGGTATCGGATTATTTGGTAAATTTTAGGAAGAAAAACAGAGATAAAGAGGTCGCTGTATCAGTTTCTTAGCAGCAATAAAAAGATAAATAATTTAGTTACGTGGGTGTTCGAGTCAGAACACCCATGTAATTTTCTCAAATATGTCACCTGTAACGCCATTGTTGAATATCCAGAGTCAGCTAAGACACCTTAAACTTGTACCCAAACAAACATAAATCATATTTAATTATTGATAATAATTGTAATTAGCTGAAATTACTAACTCTGATTTTGTGGTTTATTATGAACAAAATTTTCTGTGCTGAGGAATCTTGTCAAGCAAAAGAAGACCCCATTGGTACTGCAATAAATCGCCAATATTATATCTTAATTGAAGTTCCACCACCTTGGACATCTCAACCCCTAGATTCCAAAAATATTCCCAGTAAATTACAAGATTTACAATCAGATATTGATGAAGCGGCTTGTTATATAAGGTTGGTATTTATTTACAATCCCAATTATTATCAAACTGGGCGAACTCGGTTAATTATCTATTACCAGACAGAAGAAATATATTCAGGGTACAACAAGAAAGAATATATCCTATCAGATATTAATGATGCAGTACCAATCATCCAAAAGTGCATCAAAAATGAAAATCTAGAATCTGAAGACACCAATATTCAAACTAGAGATTTTTTAGTATGTACTCATGGTAGTCATGATAAATGCTGTGCTAAATATGGCAATCCTTTTTATCGTCAAGCCTTAGCAACAGTAGAAGATTTATCATTATCTCATGTGCGAGTTTGGCAAAGCAGTCATTTTGGTGGACATCGTTTTGCACCAACTATGATTGAGCTTCCAGAAGGCAGATATTACGCTAGGTTAGACCAAAAATCCTTTACTTCTATCTTGACACGAACGGGCGATATCCAATGTTTAAAAAAAGTCTATCATGGTTGGGGTATTTTACCTTGGCAAGTGCAAATATTAGAAAGAGAGTTGATGCTCAAATATAATTGGGATTGGTTTAATTACAAAGTGCAAGGTCATGTAATTGAGCAAAACGAGGATGAAACTTTTAGTCAAGTAGAAATAAAGTTTACCACACCTGATGGCATAGTTGGCTGTTATAGATGTAATGTGATTGAAGATGAAAATAAAAGTGTAGTCTTTAGGGCAGAATGCGGCACTACTGAGTTAGTAAAGATTTCTCAATTTAGCATTACAGAACTTGTTGATATAGCCACATCATTAATCGCAGTTTAATTAATCATCGGAAAAATGTCAATTAAAAATCATTTATTTATCAGGGTATTTACCTTCCTGCACCATATACTTAATTATCATCAAATTAAGTTAATTTTATTCAGCATCATCACAGCTTTAATAGTTATCGGCTGTGGAATGAGTACACCAAAGAATGTCACTATAAATTCTGTGAATGCAACTTCAGAAATGCGCGTAATTAAACATACTATGGGCGAAACAAAAATACCTTTGCATCCACAGAAAGTAGTTGTACTAGGTGGCTTAGATAATATTTTAGCTTTAGGGGTAAAACCAATAGCAGCCACAACATTCAGTGATGATAATTTTGCTGCTTACTTACAAGATTTAACATCAGGAATTGAAAAAATTGGTATTAATGGTCAACCAAATCTAGAAAAGATTTTATATCTCAAACCAGACTTAATTTTAGGGTTTTCTTGGGATGCTGAATTATATGGACAACTATCGCAAATTGCCCCAACAGTATTAGCAGATCAAGATAGCGATTGGAAAGATTGGTTAAAGAAATATGCGGAAGCACTGGGAGAAACAGCAAAAGCTGAAAAATTGTTGCAAAAATATGATCAAAGAATAGAAAGCCTGCGTCAACAAATGGGAGATACCCTTTCCCAAACAAAAGTATCTTTAGTCAACTTTTGGGCTAATTTCACTCGTCTTTATATGAATGATTCCTTCGGTGGATCAATCCTCAAAGAAATCGGTTTACCTCGTCCTAAATATCAAGATAAAGATAAAAATCACGAAAACATTTCCTTGGAATTAATTCCTCAAATCAATGGTGATGTTATTTTCTTAATTCTTGGAGGACACAATGAATCAAGGTTGAAACAATTCACCAATCATCCTCTGTGGTCGCAGTTACAAGCTGTACAACAAAATCACGTTTATCCAGTGAAAAATGATGTTTGGATTTCTGCATGGGGAATAATTGGAGCTAATCAAGTTTTGGATGACTTATTCAAATATTTGGTTAAGTGAGCTAATCGTAATATCATTAGGATTAGAAACTAATAAGCAGCGTAAATTAAATTTATTACTTCAACTGGCTATACTCTTCATCATGGTCAGGTACAATATCTTCCACATCCCGCAGCAGACGTACAGAAAAGCCTAGCCAACCGACCAACAACATACACAGCGCACAAATTACATATAACAGCGCAATTCCTGCACCAGTACCAGTCCCAAATAATCCGCCGAGAATACCAACTAGAACACCGCCTGATTGCAAGGCGGGTGCAAAAACTTGATCTGCCAAAGGCCCTGCTATTAAATAGCCTACAGCAGAAGCGATCTGTAAAAGTAGCGATCGCGCTGCAAAAACCCTTCCTTGCACATTGGGTGGTACTTTCGCTAACCAAATAGCACTATCCGAACTGCCATTTAAAGGAAAATTCAAAGAAGAACAAAATTGTCCCGGAATCCAAACCCAAGGTGTTCTACCCAAACCAAAGACAATTTTACTGATACCTGCACCCATCATCCCCCATAAAACGCCTTTAATTTTCCGTTTAAAACCGCCCCAAGTGCTAACAACTATCGCCCCTATCACACCACCAACACCAGCCGCAGCAGCCAAGCTACCTAGCACTAAAGTATTATTATTAGTGCGCGACAAAATCATAGGTGAGTATAAGGAATTTCCAACATCATGGGGTAGCCAAAATAATAAATTAACTATTAACAACGCCAGCAAACTTTTGTGAGTAGTAATATAACGCCAACCCAATCCCAAATCTTGCCAAATGTTGGCTATATTTTCGTTTTTTGTGGTTGGTATTGGTTGAGGAATACTCACAAATAATAAGCTCCCAATTGCTACAATAAACGTCGAAATATCAATTAACCAAATTCCTAGAAAACCAATGACAGTGTAAAGATACCCCGCCAAAGCAGGTGCAATAATTTGACTACCGTAACCGGATAAAAATTCTAGACTACTAGCACGAGTATAGTGTTGTTTAGGAATCATCAGTGATACTGATGCTGAGTACGCCAAAGATTGAAATTGATTAAAAGTTCCAACAATCGCGCCTGTCAGATAAAAGTGCCAAATTTGTAGATTATTGGTGAGATGCAACAACAAAATTACAATTGTGCTGAGAACTGCAACAGTATCACCCACCATCATTAAAAATTTGCGGTTAAATCGGTCTACAATTACACCACTAATGGGAGTAATAATAATACTTGGTAGCAAACTAAAAAAACCTACCAGAGTCAAAGTTGTGGCTTTACCTGTAATTTCCCATGCCCAAATTTCAATTGCAAAGCCAGTCATATTGCTACCAATGGTAGACACTAATTGACCAAGCCAAACGATGAGAAAATTACGCATACTAGCTAGATTTGGTTGTTGTGGTATAAAAATTCTCTGACTCTCTGACTCTCTGACTCTCTGCGCCTCTGCGTGAAAAAAATCCTCCCCTAAAATATGCAACGCCAATGAATATAATTTCAGTCAGATTCTTTCATGTATTCCTTGATTTGGGCAATTCGTTCTTGTGGTTTTAATAGAGGACAGTTTGTACATTTCTCATCACAAGGAGGAATAAAAGCATATAAACAACAGGTAAGCCGAACTGTAGCTGTAGCTGGTAAACCAGGTTCGTTAAGTTGTTCAGTGCGGACTAAATTATAAAGTGGGTTACGTCCTGGCATAACTGAACTGTAAGCTTGTTCATACAAGACGGAGTAATCTGTTTTTATTGATTCTGAATTTGTAACTTTATTAAGTTTGGCAAACTGCCATTCTGAAGCATTTACCGCATTACCCCACATATTTTTTTAGAAAGTTTAGTTAAACGAGGAATGGGTATAGGTAATCTTTGGGGATAAATTACATTATCACTTAAATCATGAAACCATAACGCCTTGGGTTCACCTTCTGCTAATACAAAACTCACATTATCCAGTTCAGCATTTAACCCAATTCCTGCCCAAGTCATCAAAGCTAGAACACCTGGTAATGTTGTCCAACTATAAACTTTATTCCAGATAGATGCAGCAATACGAATATCTGGAATTTTTTGGTATATCTCGCTGGTTTGCCATTGAGATAAAAGTCTATCTGGTTGTAGATAATCATTAAGTGAAATCACCTCAACATCATCTGAAGGCTGAGTTAAAATTATGATGTCTGTATAGGAATTATCTATATTTCTTTGAGCAAGAGTAAATATTTTTTTTAAGAAATTGATCACAATTGTGTTATCTAATTCTTGAGATATTGGCAATATTTTTTGATGAGAATTAACTAGCATTAATTTTTATCCAGGTATTTAAATAAATCATCTAAGATGGCGTTTGCTGACAGGATATTTCCGAAAATCCAGTAACTTGAATTAACAGTATAGATTCGTTGATTTTGAACAGCTTTCAGGTTTTGCCAAAGTGGACTATTCTGATATTTTTGAAAAGTTGGTTCTGCACCCGGATCTAAAACTATAAATAAAATATCAGCATTGATTAAATCTAAACGTTCTAAACTAACTGAAACCAAAGGCTGATTTTCATTAGTAGTAAGTTGATTTTGAATTTCTGGTAGAGGGATTCCGACTTCTGTAATTAGACTACCAGGAAATGAATATTTAGTGCGAAATTCTGTAAATTGATTACCAGCATAAAAACGACTAATAGAAACTGTTTTTCCTTTGAGGTTATGATTGACAAATATGCGTATTTTTTCAACTCGTTGTTGATATTCGTCAAGTAATTTTTTTGCCTGTTCACTTTTACCTGTTGTCTCAGCAATACGTGAGAACGCATCTTTCCAACCAAATTGTATATAATCAAATGTTACTGTCGGTGCTATTTGGGAAAATAATTTATATTGTTCTGCACTAATAGAAAAACCTAAAATTAAATCTGGATTTAACTGCACCATTTTTTCTATATTTGGTTGACTATCTTTTCCTAAAGAAACAACACCTTCAGCTTTTTTACCCAACTTTGGTATTATGCTTCCTGCAATATTAGGCTGTATTGCTGCTACTGGTTTTAAGTCCAGTGCTAACAACGCTTCCATAGAAGTTTCATCTAAAGCGATTATGCGTTGAGGTTGTAAAGGAATACAGCTTTCTCCTAATTCATGCTTAATAATTCGACATTCTGATGTAAGAGACTTGACTTTTGATGAGTAGGTTTCTTGAGAGGAAAAAGTATAACAGCCTTTGAGAAATATTACAGCTAGGGTGATGATCAAAAATAATTTGATATGATAAAACCATTTTCTAATCATTGCATCATTTGGCGATGAATTGAGTAATAAAACAGCCCTCAGAACATTCAAGTGCTGTATGTAATTTGCCATAAATCGCAATTTTAAAAACTACCCATTTGAGTAATTTGTAAATTACAATTGCCAGCCCAATGTAAATTTCACAGTACGGGGTGCGCCAGGAGAAACGCGCAAAATGCCACTAGCTGCTTCAAAATACTCATTATCAAACAAGTTCTGTAAATTTAAAGCAGCACGGAAATTATTTCGGCGATAAAACAAGGCAGCATCAGTCCGTAAATAACCCGGCAGACTAAAGCTATTATTTAAATTTCCCTCTCTTTCTCCTACATAAAAGAGTCCTAAACCAAATCCTAAACCTTGGAGATTCCCTTTTTGAAGTTCGTAGGTACTCCACAAACTAATCGCGTGTTCTGGCACGTTACTAAGGCGGTTTCCGACTGGAAGATCATTGTCTTCAGTAATTTGTGCATCGGTGTAAGCGTAGCCACCAATTATTTTCCATCCTGGTGCAATTTCACCTGTGATATCTACTTCAAAACCACGACTTCTTTGTTCCCCTGTCTGGATAGAAGTATTTCCGCTTGGATCCCTGAGATCAGTAGTGAGAACGTTTGAGCGGGTGAGTTGGTATAAAGCTAGACTTGAAGAAAGATTTTTTGTCCAATCTACTTTTACCCCCACTTCATATTGAGTTCCCTTTTCTGGTTCAAAAAGTCTGTTATCGAAATTTGTCCCAGTGACTTGTTCAAAGGAACGGCTATAATTAGCGTATAAAGAAACGGCTTGACTCGGTTGATAGACAATACCAATTCGTGGGCTAAATGCTTCATCCTGCTGAAAAGATGTGGTTTCGCCTTGAGCATCTTCTATTTTTTGGCTGACAATATCAAATCTTCCACCTAGAACTAACTTCAAGTTTTCTGAAAAGGAAATTTGGTTTTGTAAATAAATGCCTAAACCATTAGAAATGAAAGGTTCATCTTCAAATTCGCTCAGAACTTCACCAACACTATCACGGCGATAAATGGGATTAAAAATATCTATAGAACCAAGCTCTTGTCTGAAGTTTCTGCCTTCATTGTAATAAACATCTCTCGACAGGTCAATACCGACTAGCAATTTGTGTTCGATATTGCCTGTTTTGAAATTTCCGAGAATATTGGTATCTAAATTGTATGCTTGTTGGGCAAATGCAGCGACAATTAAACCCCTTCTAAGAGTGCGATTATCATCTAAAAGTGCTGAGGGAAATAGAGAGTTTTGTCTCGCACTTAAGTAGGAAAAATTAAAGTTATTGCGGAACTGCCAATTTTCGTTAAACCGGTGTTCAAAATTATAGCCAATTCGCAGAGATTGACGATTATTTTTATCAATCTCATCAAAAGGTTCGCCAAGAAAACGATTACGAGGGATTTTACCGTTAGGATTAGGTAATACTGTACCCACAGCAGGTAAACCCCGGTCATTGGGTTGTTTTTGGTTTGAATACTCGGTTTCTAAAGTTAATTGGGTGTTCTTACCCATCAGCCAAGTTAAACTGGGGGCAATAAAGAAACTCTCTCTCTCAAAAAAATCAACAAATGTATCTGTTGTTGATGCAGATGCGTTTAACCGATATAGTAAAGTTTTTTCATTATTTAATGGACCTGTAAAATCTATAGAACCGCCATAGGTGTCAAAACTGCCAATAGTTCCTTCAAAGGAATAAGAAGGAATACTTTGAGGTTTTTTCGTGACAATATTAATTGTTCCTCCAGCACCACCTTGACCAAATAGAACCGAGGCTGGTCCCCGCAAAACTTCTATCTGCTCTATATTCTCGGTATTCACATTAGTTGTGATGTTAGTATCGTCTTTTAGTCCGTTGCGGATGATATTACGGTTACTAAAACCACGTATGGTAAAGCCTTCAAAAACAGAACGTTCCGAGCTATTAGATATTACACCTGGTGCATTTCGTAAAGCGTCGTTTAAACGCCTGACTTGTTGATCTTGCAGGACTTGTCGAGGAATTACCTGAATTGCTTGAGGTATATCACGCAGGGAAGTATCTGTTTTAGTTCCAGTAGAGGCGTTAGGTACTCGATAACTATTCCGTTCACCTGTGACAACCAATTCAATAGGTTCATCACTTTGGGCTGTTACTTGTTCTGGTGGTGTTTCGCTTCTCGTTTGTTCTGGTTGTTCTGGTGGCTGTGTCGTTACAGCTACAGGTGCAAGTGCAAAGATTAAACCTTCATCACTATCAAATAACTCTGCTGTTGGTAAACCCGCTTCACCTGTGACTGTTACCCGTACAGTATTAGCATCAGCTTGAGTAACAATCACAGATACAATCCCGCTTACTGGATTAGCAATGCTAAATTCTTTACCTTCCGGTAGTGCTAAGACTGCATTAGGGACATCTGCAATATAATTATTCTCTGCACTTTTAATCACAGGTCGCAGTGCATCTGGTTTAGCACTTTCTAAAGTCACTTCGATACCTTTATCTGTGGAAGTGACTTTTACACCTGTCACTTCCACAGATGCAACATCATTTTGTTGTGCCAGTAGTAACTTCGCCGTACTGATAGAATGATGTGATTTGGTTTCCGCAACAGCTGGTTGTAAAAGCAATGATACAAGTGCCAAGACAATCCCGGCTGAGATAATTTCTTTCGATGGTCGAGACTCCATACCCCTCACTCCACAAAGTCAAACTCAATATTGCAAGTAATTTGCAACTGTCTGTGGAAAGAGTTTATGTAATTTATCTGATGTAAGTCTACATAGTAGACGGAGAGTTTTAGACCATAGACGGAGAGTGTGATTAATTTTTGACATTAACCTGTAAGTAAGCAGCAAATATCTTGCAATAGGTTGTAATTCAAAGATATTAGGGGCGGGTTAAACAGTAATGGACTAGGCCCCGCCTTTGGCGCGTTAACTTTTCGCATCTACTAAATAATCAAATAAATCATCAATTACTTTGTGAGCAGCAAGAATATTTGAACCTCGCCAAAAGTGACGATTAACAACATATACTTGGTTCTGTTTTACGGCTTTGAGTTTATGCCAAAGAGGGTGATTTTGATTTCTTTTCAAAGCTTTTGCACCATCTTCATCCATCCAATGGCTAGTAAAAATTACATCTCCATCGGCATCTTCTTGCATGGTTTCTAAACCAAATGTAATGTATCCGCCTTTAGTGACAACTTCTTGGGCGGAAGGACGCTGTAAACCTGCATCTGCTAGAATCGTCCCTGCAAAGGAATTTTTCACATCACACCAGATATAACCTACCAATATATCGATGTAGGAAATCTGAAGATTTTTCAGGCGATCGCCCATTTTCAGTTTAAATTCTTCCAGCCGTTGGTGGTAATTCTGCATTAATAATTTGGCTTGATCTGTTTTATTTAAAACCTGGGCAACATCTTCTAAATGCTGTTTCCAAGAAGGTGTACCTTTCCATTCCAAGAGTACGGTTGGAGCAATCTGTGATAATGTATTATATTCTGTACGATGGTACTCTTTGCCAAGAATCAGATCGGGTTTAAGCAGCAAAATTTTTTCAACATCAGGTTCCCATCCCTCACCAACTACTTGAATATCCCTGGCTTGTTGGAGATAGGGAGGTAAATCAGCACTTGTTATACCAATCGGTTTCACACCTAAAGCTAGAACATTTGCCAAGGTAGTGTGAGCTAAAACAACGATACGTTGAGGATTTTGGGGAACACAGGTTTCTCCCATTTTGTGCTTCACTACATAACAGGGTGTAGGATTCAATTTGATAGTTTGTACTTTGCTATGTTCATGATTAATTACTATATGGCTACAAGCCACAATGACAATAGGTGTAAAAATAGGGAGAAATAGACATCTAAACACAGATTGTTTCCCAATTAAAGCCCAAATTTTATTTTTTATCATTAACCTCCAAGTCAATAAATATACAAAATGTAGGGTGCGTCAGTCCGAGAAAACCTAACTATAACAAGACATTATTCATACTGACGCACCCTAACACCATACATTACAGCAGATTTCAGGTAAATGAGATACAAAATTTAAGAATAAACCAGATACTAAGAGACTTTCAAGCCTGTTCCCTGTTCCCCCAACCCTGTTCCATGCTGTAAATGTGTGATTTTAATGTAAGTATTAGCGTCAAAAATTGATTTTGCGCTTTTGCCTAATTTCCATTTATCGCTCGGTTGCCAATCTGCTGCTAATTCAATACCATAATTGCGTTGGGGAGCGCGTAAAATTCTAAAATCACTGCCAAAGTCTTCAAATTGAACCGTAGTTCCTAAACTGGAATAACTATAAAATCCAGCGAGGGAAGCTTGGAAATTATTCCACTGTCCACGAATTCCTAATTCGTAGCTATCAACTTTTTGTGGTGCTGATAATTCCACATCTTCAGCAAAATTGAAACCCGCTTGGGGACGCTGTACTATGCGAGAAATATTAGGTAATGAAAATCCTTGAGCAAAATTAGCAAAGAAACTAATTGTTGGGGTGGCTTTGTAAACTACACCCGCATTAAATACCACATCATCTAAAGTTTTCTCCCCACCTCGATAAGATAGTGCAGTTTGTCCATCTACCCAATTATCAACAACTGACACATTAATATTTTCATAACGTACCCCACCACTCAGGAATACTTTTTCACTTGCTTCCCATTTTACTTGAGAAAATAAACCCAAGTTTTTGGTAGTAAAAGGAGCGATGCGAATTGATGAACCGATTTTTCTTGCTATTCTGCCATTGCTGTTGTCAAACTCTGCAACATCAAATAAATCGTAATCGCCTTTACTATCTTCACTGGA
This sequence comes from Nostoc sp. UHCC 0870, assembly GCF_022063185.1. Lineage (NCBI taxonomy): Bacteria > Bacillati > Cyanobacteriota > Cyanophyceae > Nostocales > Nostocaceae > Nostoc > Nostoc sp. UHCC 0870. Next base: position 4,818,976 of record NZ_CP091913.1, read on the forward strand.
ATAATCTGCGCCCCACAGTAAATTCAAGTTATTTGATAAAGCTGTATCTAACTGTAAACGTCCTCCAAATCGTTCTGCTTTCACTACCGAACGACCAATATCTAAAATGCTATCTGGATCAAATAAGCGGTTATCAAATAGGGTTGCGGCTGTTTTAGTTTGACGATAATATGCCTGTGCTTGTAGTTGACTATTCAAGATATTATTATGGGTGTAGTCGAATTGAATTACAGTTCCTCGGTTAAAAGGATCTGAGGAATTAACAAAATCAACTGGTCTATCTAGGAGGCGTGCTTTTTGAATTCCTGGGATTGCTCCTACAGTTAAATCATAATCTCCATATTGATTTTGATCATCATTAAAGTAATTAGCTGTAATTTGCAATCGCTGTTGTGAACCTAATTGAAATCCCAGCTTACCTAAAAAGTTAATCGAAGCACTTTCGGCTTCTGCATCACCAAATAATGGTATGCGATCGCCTTCTGCATCAAATGGTTTTCCAAAGCTATCACGGGTGAAAGAAGCGACAAAATCTACCCCTCCTTGCTTACCGGAAATACCGTAGTTTAAAAAGTTACCAAAACTACCAGATTTGAAATTACCAACGGATCGTACTCCAATTTCTGCACTGGAAACTACTCGGTCTTGAGTTGGTCGTCGGGTAATAATATTAATCACCCCACCCGCAGCACCATCACCATAAACAGCACTTAGACCGCGTACTACTTCTATCCGTTCAATAGCCTCAACATCAATGCGACGTAAATTAGCGACGGATGTATCATTATCAATATTAGAGCTAATCGGTACTCCATCTACTAATACTAGAGGTGGTCTTCCCCGCAAAGTCTGAGCAAAACTTTGTTGTGAGTCTGAACTAGCTCCTAAACCTGGAACTGAATTACTCAAAATACTTTGCAAATCTCGATTCACTTTAGTTTGCTGATCAAGTTGCTCACGGGTAATCACAGTTACAGAACGTGGTATATTTTGTAGTTCTTCTCCTGTGCGTGTAGCTGTCACTACCAATTCAATAGTTTCATCACTTTCGGCTGTTGGCTGTTCTGGTGGTGTTTCACTTGTCGGCTGTGATGGTGGCGGTGTTTGTGATACAGTGGGCGCAAACTCAAAAATTAACCCTTCATCACTGTCAAATAACTCTACTGTGGGTAAACCTGCTTCACCCGTTACCGTTAACCGCACAGTATTAGCATCAACTTGAGTAACAATCACAGATACAATCCCGCTTACTGGATTAGCAATGCTAAATTCTTTACCTTCCGGTAGTGCTAAGACTGCATTAGGGACATCTGCAATATAATTATTCTCTGCACTCTTAATGACAGGATGCAGTGCTTCTGGTTTAGCACTTTCTAAAGTCACTTCGATACCTTTATCTGTATTAGTGACTTTTACACCTGTTACTTCCACAGGTGCAACATCATTTTGTTGTGCCAGTAGTAACTTTACTGTACTGATAGAATGATGTGATTTAGTTTCCGCAACTGCTGGTTGTAAAAGTAATGATACCAGTGCCAACACAATCCCTGCTGAAATAACCTCTTTCGCTGGTCGAGACTCCATACCCCTCACTCCACAAAGTCAAGCTCAATACTGCAATTTATTTGCAACTGTCTGTGGAAAGAGTTTATGTAATTTACGAAGGGTAAGTCTACATAGTAGACGGAGAGTTTTAGACCATAGCGGGAGAGTGTGATTAATTTTTGACATGAACTTGCAAGTAAGCAGCAAATAGTCAAATAGGGGAGTAGGTTTAGGGGTTTGTTGGTTCTGTGATTATTAAACGGCTTTTCTGCCTAAGCGACAATCTTGGGGGCTAATACCAAACTTACGCTTAAATGCGGCGGCGAAGTGACTTTGATTGGCATAACCAACTGTATTGACTACAGTTCTCACGTTCTGCTTTTGTTCCTGTAGCAACTTTCGCGCTATTTCTAGGCGATAGTCACGCAAATATCCAAATACTGTAGTACCGAATACTTCACGGAAACCGTACTTTAGTTTGTTGTCATTAATACCAACTTTTTTCGCTAAGTCGATTAATGACGGTGGATGATCATAGTTTTTGGTTAAAATATCCTTGGCATGATAAATTTTCTCAACATCACCGACTTTGAGATTAATGAGGGGTTGTTTATCTCCCTCAGTCTCTATCAGTTGAGCAAACTGCAAAGCTAGCAATTCTAATACCTTGCCTTCCAGATACATTTTTTGTATCATCCCTTGATAGGGTACATTGAGCATTTGCTGTAATGCTGTCTGCATGGGTAGGGTAATCTTACCGACTGGGCGGTGAAATAGCGATGGAGAGTTACTTTCTAAAAAAGGCTGTAACTGTTTTGGTAGATGCTCTAGCCCATCAATGAAGGATTTAAAAAAGTCTAGGTCTATACAAATTCTAATTAAATAGATGCGATCGCCTGCAAAATATTGTTCTATTTCTTCAATATCAGGTAAGTAGAATAAGTAATTATTCCCTACAGTTTCTTGATAATTTTCTGTAACTCCTGGAATCCCTGGACAAATTACATTGTGATTACCTGATAAATAAAATTTGGCTGTTAGTACGTAACCACCATAGTGATTAACTATACTATTAACTTGCTGGTAGTAATAATCATCAAAAATTTCTAGAATTAATCCTGGACGCAATTCAACTACTTGGGAATAAGTATCATATAAGCTGTTGCGGACTCTTTGAATTTGGTCAAATCCTTTAGTATTATACGATACCTCTAAATTTTCTAAAGTTTCCTGTTCAATTTGATTGATTTGCTCTTCCGTCAGGATATTTGTCATGCTTTAACGGCAATTTTAATGAGAAGTTGCAAGTAATTCTTAACTATGAAAGTATTAATAGTTAATTTACAACAATCATGAGGATATTAGCAATAAGGAATATATATTATTTAGGACTTACACACTGTACAAAAGACTCACTTTGTGTAATAACCTAAATAGGTCGTTTCAGCCTTTTACAAACCATGCTTTGTTAGTTGCGTAGGTGTAACCCGCCGCAGGTATAACAAAAAGGTAACTGAGAAATTTAGCTAAAAGCCCTGAAAAGCATACCTGCTATTTCGGCTTTACTGTCAATGCGTAAGTCCTATCATTAATGGGTGTATGGATGATGCGATCGCTCCATCATCCTTTGAGATAACTTGTTAATCACCTTTATTATTGGACTTTGGACAAAATATTACTGTAACCAATAATTAATTATTGAAAATATCATTTGTAATATTTAAACTTTTTTAAATTGTAAATATAAATATTATTTAATTAGAATCTATTGCAATTAATACTCATTAAGTAGCAATACTTTATAGGGTGTTGACTAACTAGCAGGGATAACAATAATGCCTATAAATTTTCACCTCAAACACTAATTATAGGCAAAATCTAACCTGTAAAATTTGGGGAATCTCTAGGTATAAACATCCTCAGTAATAGCAAGCTCAAAAATTCGCTCGTTTAAACCCAGAGGAGATTTGATTATGGCAAAAATGGCTATTTTCTATGGTAGCACTTCCGGTATCACTGCATCCATCGCCATGAAACTGCACGAGCATTTTGGTGAGGAACTGTGTGATATTTACAGCATGGAAGAAGATTTTGATGGCGTTGAGCAGATGTTGGAGTATGATTATTTGCTCTTTGGTTGTTCTACTTGGGGTTCAGGAGAAGTCCAAAATGATTGGCGCGATCCTATATTCGATATGTCCATCGAAAAACCCGATTTTACAGGTAAAACCATCGCCTTATTTGGTGCGGGAGATTGTATAACTCACGGGGAACAGTTTGTCAGCGCATTGGGTACTTTGTACGATCACTTCAAAAAATTAGGCGCGACTTTAGTTGGTGAATTTCCCCTTGATGGTTATACTTACGAATATTCCCTTGCTGTCCGCAACGATACATTTATCGGACTACCTATTGACGAAGTAAATGAGAGCGACAAAACCGACGAACGTATCCTACGTTGGCTGGAAGTATTGAAACCACATTTTCCTAGCCCATCTTTGGAAACCGCTTAAATCAGTTAACAGTTAACAGTTGTCAGGTGTATTGATAACTGCTAACTGTCATTATGGGGCTTTCTTTTTTAATGGGGAAGTTATATCGTTATTTAACAGACGAACCACCCGAATCTAGCTACCGTGTCATTAATCACGGATATTTTTTAACCCTCTCTAGTTATCTAAGCATTATTACTATAGATTGTTAAATACTACTGATGATTTAGTAACAATTGCTCTAAAGAGTTTCGTGAAAACATATATCCCAAATCACCTATATTTCCTAGCATATGTGGTAAAATAGTTGCAAAAACTTAGTATTTAATTAATTTTTCTCCAGCCTCCTAGCATGACATTTATCCTCAATGAATCGGACTGGGATGAGATGCGTTTACAGGCTAGCAATCCCGACTGGCAAGATTCGGTATCTGGTACATTTGAGGATGTTGCCGAGATCACAAAATATATTGATCGGGATTTTTATTTTTCCGAGGTGGAACTATCGCCGGGAATATGGTTGATGTTGATGGATTGCACCCATCACCAGGATTTGATACTGAAAGCACCTGTCCACGACCATACAATTCAAATTGGTATTTGTTTATCGGGTTTTATGGATTGTGAGGAAGTGCATCCCGTTTTAGGTGGGACACGCGGTTATTTTTCTGGGAGTGGAATTTCACCAGCTTACAACTGCAAGTATCAAGGAAGGGTGCGGTTTACCTATGTAGATGTAGAAATTGAACCAGAGGTACTGAAATCATTTTTGGATGAGGAACAGCGCAACACAGATCATATCAAGCAACTATTCAAAGGTGATGATTGGAAAGTAGCATTTTACCCCCAGGTGACTGCAAAGATGCGCTTTTTTGCTCAGGAACTATGGAATCCACCACTACGGGGTGCTGCTAAACGGTTATATCTGCAAGGTAAGGTATTTGAGTTATTGGCTTTATTTGTCGATACGATTTGTGACGATCAGGAATTGGTGAGCAACGCATCCAAATTCAAACCAGAAACCATTGCGCGGATTCACCATGCTCAGGAAATCTTGACAATCAAATTCGAGAATCCACCATCCCTATCAGAACTAGCTCAAATGGTAGGAGTAAGCGATCGCACTTTACAACGAGGTTTTCAAACCCTTTTCCAGACAACAGTTGTGGGTTATGTAACACAGTTACGGTTAGAGAAAGCCCAAATGCTATTGCGACATGGTAAGCATAAAGTTGCAGATGTGGCGAATTTAGTTGGTTACGGACATTTAGGGCATTTTTCAACAGCATTTAAACGACGATTTGGCATTACACCCAGTCAATGTTTAGCAGGTAACAAGGCGGTTTTTGGGTAGACACCACTATTCAGTAGCAACAATTATCATTTTGACGTTACCACTCACCAATTAAATTTAGATTGATTTTAACCAAGCATCTAAATCAGCCATACTGGTAAAATCAAGCAACGCTTCTCCCAGATTTTCCAATTGTTCCAACGAAAGAGATTCAACTTTTTGACGAACTTCTTGGGGTAATTCTCCCACCTTACGGGTTAATAGACGCAAAATTAGCGATCGCGCTTCTACCTCTCGCCCTTCTTCCTTGATTTCCCGATAAACCCGTGTTTGTTGGAGTGTAATTCCTAGCATCTTTTCTACCTCCCGTTGACTCTTGCCTTCAAACTTGTACACCATAATCGTCGTTAATAAATCTATGATGGCACGATTTTCTGCTTGAGGTACTTCCTGTTGACTCCTCTTTAGTAAATACCTAGCTTCCTCAGTAGAACTTTCTTCTTCCAGGGTAGTCAACACCATTAACGCCACCCATAGGGGTAGAGAGCGAATATCACCCAACTCATCCAAATATATCCGATGTACCTGGGGGCTATTAAGTTGACTGAGGTAAGGACTAATATCAGTTTGTTCTAAACTGCGGGATGGGTAAATGATCACGATTTGTAAATTACTAAACCTGGCACGATTGCGGTAAAAATACAAATACGATTCCGCAAATACCCGTTCATAAAGCTGTTCATCTTTTTGAAACTGCACCTCACAGAAATACACCACACCAGGATTTTGATTTAGTGGTGGTAGAAATACTCCGTCGATTTCAAATTTTGGTTCTTTAACTGCTACTGAATCAAATCTATATTCATCTGCATTACTTGGCGGATTTGTCAATAGCTCAAATAGTAAAGTAGGCGATTGTTGAAATAGTTTATAAAATATCGAATCTCGACGCATGAAGGCATTATTCGTAGATTGCACCTTCCTGATTGTAAGGCTGTAGTGCTTCTAAATCAGCCATGCTAAGAAAATAAAACAATTTTTCAGCAGCATTAAACGGCGGTTTGGTATTACACCGAGTCAATGTTTAGCAGTTAACAAGGCGGTTTTTGGATTATAAATGGCGGTTTTTGGATAGACACCGAGCGATGTCTAACGACAATTACGGCTACGCGTTTTTTATACTACCCCTACTTGTTATTAAGAATTTTTAGCAGTAGATTTATTTGTGTGGTGAGGAAGTATGAAACGTTGGTCTTTGTCCGCTAGTGTTCGTTTGTGGTTTCTAGTCAGTTTGTCTGGATGCTTGAGTGCGATGCCTGCGGCGTTCGCGGAGCGTCTCGAAGAGAGCGAAGCTATCGCAGTACAACCAGGATGGGCAAAGGATGAACCATTATCCCTACAGCAAAAAAATAACACTTCAATTCCCCAACTGGGCGATATCGAACTTCCTGCAACTAGCGCGAAATTATTAGTACAGCAACCCGCACCCACTAATCCCAAGCCAGAGGAAGTTATTGCAATTACGGGAGTCAAAGCCAATCCCACTGATAAAGGTGTGGAGGTGATTTTAGAGACAACCACAGGGGATAAACTGCAAGTTGCCAACCGCAGCACAGGGAATAATTTTATTGCAGATATCACTGGTGGGCAGTTACGTTTACATGATGGCAATGCTTTCACGTTTAAGTCGGAAAAACCCATCGAGGGAATTACAGAAATTACAGTTACAAATATTGATGCGAATACCATGCGGGTAACGGTAGTGGGTGAGAAAGCGTTACCTGCGGTTGAGTTATTTGATGATGATATGGGGTTGATTTTTGCTGTTGCATCGACAGCTACGACAGCCCAGGAGCCGGAAAAACCACCAGAAGAAAAACCGGAGGAACAACCCGCAGCGCAGCAGGATGACCCGATTGAGTTGGTGGTGACGGGGGAACGGGATAGTTATCGCGTACCGAATGCAAGTACAGCGACGCGGACGGATACACCATTGCGGGATATTCCCCAATCGATTCAAGTTGTACCGCAAGAAGTATTGCGCGATCAAAACGTTACTAACACTAACGAAGCCCTGCAAAACGTCCCTGGAGTAGCTTCATTCCTTAATTCAAGAACCGAGCGCGCTAACTTTACTATTCGAGGATTTAATACCAATCCTAGCGACGTTGGTAATTATCTTAGAAATGGGCTGAGAGAGAATGGAGGTACATTGTCGGATCTTACCCCCGACATCGAAAGAATCGAAGTACTAAAAGGTCCTGCTTCCGTACTTTATGGTCAAGCAACTCCAGGGGGAACCATTAACTTCGTGATCCCTTCTATGCCATTGATGCAACTGTTGGCAGCTATGATTTCTATCGAGGTGCTGTTGATTTATCGGGACCGTTGAACGATTCTAGGACAGTATTGTATCGTCTCAATGCAGCCTATTTAGACAGAGGAAGTTTTGTTGATTTTTTTAACGCCCGTCAATTTACGATTGCACCCGTTGTGAGTTTTGCGCTTGGAGAGCGTACACGTTTTACCCTGGAAGGGGAGTACACAGATAGAACTGAAGATTCTTACTACTCTGGATTGCCAGCGATCGGCACAGTGTTGCCAAACCCCAATGGTGAGATCCCACGCAATCGTTTTGTGGGAGAACCAGGCGGCATTCTTAATAGCACGGTTAGAAGAGCGGGCTATCGGCTAGAGCATGAGTTCAGCGAAAACTGGTCAATTCAACAGGCATTTCAGTGGAGAGCAGTTAATTTTAGTTCTGACAGGCTGGTTTTTCCGATTAGTCTTGCTGCCGATAATCGAACCTTAACTCGTGGGGTTGAGCGTCTTGATGATACTGATAGAGACATCTATGATCTAAATGTCAACCTAATTGGCAGGTTTTCAACAGGTTCAATTGGTCATCAGCTAGTTTTTGGAGTTGATTTGGGTAGATTTGACCAAACCGTAGACGTGTTTACAGGCACTGCTGCACCCATAGACTTGTTCAACCCTGTCTATGGACAGCCTGCTTTTGGACCTCTTTCCCGCGCTTTTAATGGCGGTTTTTACCGGGACACTCTGGGGATTTATTTACAAGATCAGGTGACACTGGCAGAAAATCTTAAGTTCTTGCTGGGTGGACGGTTTGATCTGGTTACAGAAACCAATCAAAATTTTCAGACCAACGTTGAAACCAGTCAATCGAGTGATGCCTTCACTCCCCGTGTGGGCATTGTCTATCAACCCATTGAACCCATTTCCCTTTATGCCAGCTACAGCCGATCTTTTACCCCAGCCACTGGCACGACCTTTGAAGGTGACTTGTTTCAACCTGAACGTGGCACTCAGTATGAAATAGGGGTCAAGGCAGATGTGAATGACCGACTTTCGGCAACCCTGGCTTTGTTTGACCTGACCCGTAGCAATGTCTTAACGACTGACACTAGACCGGGTGTACCCTCTGGTTTTTCAATTCAGACTGGAGAACAGCGCAGCCGAGGTGTTGAACTCAGCGTTCAGGGCGAAATTTTGCCGGGGTGGAATATTCTTGCAGGTTATGCCTATACCGATGCCAAAGTTACCCAAGATAATAGTATCCCTGAAGGCAATCGGCTGGCTAACGCTCCTGAGAATACCTTTAACTTGTGGACAAGCTATGAGCTTCTAGAGGGAGATTTGCAAGGTTTGGGAGTTGGCTTAGGATTATTCTTTGTAGGAGAACGGCAAGCGAATTTAGACAATAGCTTTCAAATTCCCAGCTATCTGCGGACAGATGCCTCAATTTTTTACAGGCGCGATCGGTTCCGTGCTGCCCTTAATTTTAGAAATCTGTTCAATGTTGATTATTTTGAGACTGCCTCCTTTAGCCCATTGCGCGTTTCTCCAGGTGAACCGTTAACGGTGCAGGGAACTATTTCGTGGCAGTTTTGATCCCCCTAAATCCCCCTTAAAAAGGGGAACTTTGAAGCCGATCCGGTTCCCCCCTTCTCAAGGCTACGGTGTACACACATCTTTGTGCTGGGTGCAGAATGTGGGTTCGATCCCCCTAAATCCCCCTTAAAAAGGGGGACTTTGATTCTTCCCCCTTTTTCAAGGGGAGTTAGGGGGGATCAAAACGATGTGGGACAAGGTTATAAGACTTGTGTGTACACGGTAGCCTTCTCAAGGGGGGCTAGGGGGGATCAGTTGAGCTTATGTGTATACCTTAGCCTTAAGAAGGTGGAATTAAAATGGGGCTAAAAATATACCCACAATGGCAAGCTTGGTGGCGATGGTTTTGGGTGGTGAGCCTGACTGCTATGCTTATCTCAGCTTGTAACAGCACAAAAATTAACCATAGCAAGCTACCACCCTCCGAAACGCCTTTAACCCCTTGCCGAGTTGTGCAGCACGCAATGGGTGAAACCTGCGTTCCGAATCATCCCAAACGAATTATCACTATTTCCTACCAAATACTAGGTAACGCACTGACTCTGGGCGTTAAACCCATTGCTAGTAGTGGTTCAGATATAGAGTTAAATGCTCCCTTAATAAGGGATCTATCTTATTTGGGCAATAAGGTAGAAGGGATCAAAAACATAGGCCTTACAAATAGTCCCAATCTAGAGAAAATTTTGCAGTTTAAACCTGATTTAATTTTGGCTTGGGAACCTGTTAAACAGGTTTATCCTATGCTTTCTCAAATTGCACCCACAGTAATCATTCCGATCGCAGATTTAATCACGAACTGGAAACAAGGTTTTAATATTGTTGCTGAAATATTAGGAGAAAAAACGACAGCACAGCAGGTCTTGAATAACTATAATCAACGAATCCAAGAACTAAAAATAGCCTTGGGCGATCGCTATCAAGATAAAACTATTTCTGTTGCTTTTGCTTATGGTCAGAGCGCATACATTTATGTTAAAAATTCATTTGCAGGTTCAATTCTTGAGGAGTTGGGACTGCAACGCCCCCCAACACAAGATGTTTCTGTACATGGTGGTAGGATAGACGGTATCTCTGAAGAAAGGCTGGAGCTATTAGATGGCGATATCTTATTCTTTGGAGTTTCCGATCTAGGACATACAGAAGCCTATGAAAGCTTAAAACAAAAGCCGCTTTGGAAAAAACTTAATGCTGTTCAAAAAGGACAGGTTTATCTTTTCGATGTTACGTCGTGGGCTGGAAATAACCCACTTGCAGCTGATGCTGTGATTGATGATTTGTATAAGTATTTAGTTAATACTCCCTAACGGGAAATAAATATTTTTGAGGAAAAAGTATAAGCTTTCCGAGAGTCGTTAAAAGCTATGCAAACCTATTAATTTTGAGTCTATTGTGAATCTGCCAATAGCTACTAGGTTGGGTGAAACGCAGCGAAACCCAACAAGCAAACGAATAAAGTACCAACTACTGTAAATAGGTTAAGAATAAAGGCTCTCCCAGACTAGATATGTTAAATTAACAACAGAAATACCAATTTAGTAAAACCCTTCTTCTAAAACTATTAAAGTTAGTTAAGCCATAAGCTCTGCGTTTAATGAGCTTAATCTTCTGATTAATTCCTTCTACGATACCTTGAGTAGTTCGGTGATCAAAATAAGCAAGAATTTCATCTATCCATCTACAGATGGTTCGACAACTTTTGGGGAATAATTTATAAGCTGCTTGAGTCCATTCCAGGAATTTATCTAAGGCTTCATCACTGGTTATCGGACTTTCAAATATATCTCTAATTGCTTCTTTATTCCGATACATTTCTCCTAACTCTGGAGCAACTTTTTGGAGTGAAGCTATCTTCGCCTTTTCTTCATCACTCAGGCTTTCTTTTTTCTTTAGCAAAGGGTATTTACTGTGAGTTAAGCCAGCTAATTTCTTTTCTCTTTCTTGGCGATTTTTAATTTTCTCTGCTGCTCTTTTTTCCTGTTTTCTTCTTGCGTCTAACTCCTGGTTTATTTGTTTCATGACATGGAATCTATCTGCCACCACTTGAGCATTCGGTAGCATTTCTTGGATTAAACTTTTATAGGGTATCCATAAGTCTATGCTGACTTCTTCTATTTGATTCAGTACCTCTGAACCTAGACTGGATAAGTATTCTGCTATAACTGCTTTATTTCTTTTTTCTAACAAAGCTATGGGTCTTCTTGTCTCTAAATCTACTAATACTGCTGCATAATTCTTTCCCCCTTTTAATTGTGTGATTTCATCTATTCCTAGCTTTTTTATCTGACGAGGTTTTTCTTTTAGCAAATCTGCTTCTAACTCTTTTAATATTGTTTCTATCTCAGATGGTGTCATTCTATTTCTTCTAGCTGCACTCTCCACATCCGTCTCTAATACTTCCTTGATTACTTTCATCCCTAGTCTTGTTGTGTAAGTTCTTCTACTTTTTACAAAAGACAGTTTTTCGCTGAATACTTTCTGACATTCTGTACATTTCAATTGACGACGATTTACTTTTAAAATTACTTGATAGCCACTCATGGGTATATCTCTGACCATATACCAATGATTTTGATGAGTTTTATCAGTTGTCTTTCCACAGCGAGGACACTGAGCAACTTTTGACTGACTTTGGATTTCAATTACGATTTCATCATCGGTGATAAAATTGTAATTCACAACCTTAATATCTTCAATATTAATAACTTTAGTAATAAAATGAAGTAGGGGATTAGAAGGCATATTTATTAAAATGCTAATTTTATTCTCAACCTTTCTTGCTTATTTATAGTCTTAATTGCTTGTATAACTCCTTCCCAGCTTGGATTATCGCCACTAATCACTGCTAATTCTATTGAATTATACTGGATTTATTCATGCTATTCTAGCATAACTACTCTGGGAGAGCCATAAATATTGTTATTGAATTACCACTAAACCAATGCCTAAATACACCATATTCGTCTGCAAAAGTATTCCAAAAACGACTCGCTCCCCTGTATGCAAATGTACGGGATAAAGCCGGATTTATTAATAGTCGTTTAGCTAATAATATCTCTAGGATTGCCACAATTAAAAGCTTTACTGCGGAAACTTATGAACGAGGTCGCGTCCTTGATGAAAGTGAAGCCTATCGCCGGAGTAACCGAAAGTGCGATCGCACTTTCGGCTGAATTAGTAGCAATTGATGGAATTTATACCAGTTTGTGGCGCGTACAGTCTGGGATTCATTAAAACAATGTTCATTTGATCCAGAAAGCCCTCGCCTCAGTTGATCTGCATCATCTATGTAGTGGTAAATTTATTGATAATAACTTGCACTTAGCTTACTCCAGCATGACACTCATCCTCAACGAATCAGACTTTGATGAACTGCTCCAACAGGCTCCTCAACCCCAGGTGGAAAATCTCGTGCTGGATAGCTTTGAGAGGCTTGTGGGCGTGCCGGAAATCTTGGGAGGGGGCTACAATCGCAGTATGAGTCTATCGCCTGGGGTGTGGTTAAACTTCTCAGATTGTGAGTACCACCAGGATTTTACGGTGAAAACATCTGCCCACGATCATTTGATTCAGTTCACAATTTTTCTCTCTGGCTTTCTTTATTTTGACGATGTTCATCCTAATCTGGGTGGAACACGCAGCTACTTTTCAGGTGGCGGGATTTCGCCCTCTTATGTTTGCAAATATCGTGCGGGCGAACATTTAACTGCGGTGAATGTGGAGATTGAACCAGAATTACTAGAATCGTTTTTTTTGCAGGATGGGCAGTATAGCTCTGATGTCCAGAAATTGCTGTGTAAAGAGGAAGATTGGAAGTTCTCATTTTACCCTACAGTGACACCAGCAATGCGATCGCTTGCTGAACAAATGTGGAATGCACCTTATCATGGTGCAGCAAAGCGGATGTATCTGCAAGCGAAGGTGTTTGAAATAGTTGCGATGTACCTGGATTTAATTTCGGCAGAGCAACAGCCAATCCATGATACACCAGGGCTGAAACCTGAAACAGTCGCCCGTATTTACCACGCTAAAGAAATTTTGACCACACAACTTGAGCATCCGCCATCCCTGTCAGAACTAGCACAGCAGGTAGGAGTCAGCGTTCGCACTCTCCAGAGAGGTTTTTCTGCACTTTTCAACACAACTGTGGTGGGTTATTTGACACAGCAAAGGTTACAGAAGGCAGAAATTTTATTCCGCCAAGGCGATGTCTGCGGCGGGAAACGCAAAGTGGCAGAAGTGGCAGATATGGTGGGATACGTCCACCACAGTCGTTTTGCAGCAGCATTCAAGCGGCAGTTTGGCATCACGCCTAGCCAATGTTTGGCAGGGAAAAAGGCGTTTTTCGGCTAACAAATTGGCGTTTTTTGTATAGACACGCCACAGTCAACTTCTCTACACTACACCTTATTATTATCAAAAATTATTAGCAACAAAAGCTTTGATTGCTGTGTGAGGAACTATGAGGAGTTGGTGTTTATCTGTTCATCTATCATTTTTAATCAGTCTTTCGGGATGTTTGAGTATTGTTGCAGTGTCATCGGTATGGGCTGGTGAGAAACAGCAAGATGTAGACATACAAAATCAAACAAGTTCTCAAATTCGCCAATTGAGCGAAATAGAACTACCCACGACTAACGCCCAACTGCTAGTGCAGTCACCAACTCCCAGCAATCCCCCTGTTGTTCCGGGAAGTATTGTCACAATTACGGGTGTGAAAGCAAATCCCACGGATAAAGGGGTGGAGGTGATTTTAGAGACAACCCTTGGTGAACAACTGCAAGTGACAAATCGCAGTGCTGAAAATAACTTTATTGCAGATATTCCCAATGCTCAATTGCGTTTACCCAGTGGTGAGGCGTTTACATTCCGCTCGGAAAAACCAGTTGAGGGAATTACGGAAATTACAGTCACAAATATTGATGCAAATACTGTGCGAGTGGCGGTGGTAGGTGAGAATGCTTTACCCACAGTTGAGTTATTTGATGATGATGCAGGGCTGGTTTTGGCGGTAGCATCTACGGCAACGGCGACACAGCCACCAGAAACACCGCAAGCTGAAGAAAAGCCAGCGAGTGAGACACCAGCAGCACAGCAGGATGAACCGATTGAGTTGGTAGTGACAGGTGAACAAGATAGTTATCGCGTGCCGAATGCCTCTACTGCAACGCGGACTGATACATCTTTACGTGATATCCCCCAGTCAATACAAGTAGTGCCGCGACAGGTACTGGAAGAGCGTCAACCAAGAACTTTGACTGAGGCAGTAGAGACAGTCAGTGGAGTGGTTCCTGGTGGATCACTCCCTGGTTCTGTAGGACGTACAATCATCAGAGGATTTAGCCAGCAAGGGAATTTTCGTAATGGCTTTCGAGATGTTGATCGCTTTGGCATAACAGGTATTGGCACCATTGAGCAAGTAGAAGTGCTGAAAGGACCAGCCTCAGTTCTGTTTGGTGCTTTGGAGCCTGGTGGAATTGTCAACGTGATAACACGCCAGCCTTTGAGTGAGCCTTATTATAATTTTGCATTTGAGGCAGGAAACTATGGATTTTATCAGCCTAGCATCGACTTATCAGGACCACTGACAGCAGATAATACGCTGCTTTACCGTTTTATCGCCAGCTATCAGGGTGCAGATAGTTTTCAAGATTTTGTCAACTCGCAGCAGACGACGATCGCACCTTCAATCACGTTAAATTTAGGTGATCGAACAAGTTTAAACCTTTATTATGAGTACATTAGCACCTTGCAAGCTCCCAGTCCATCAGGTGCAATTGTACTCAGTGATGGCAGCTTAACGCCTCGAAACCTTTACATCGGCTATCCCGATATCTCTCGTTACGACGTAATCACTCAAAGATATGGATCGGCAAATCTGGCAGCTTATCAAATCACCAAGACCAATGTAACCACCTCTGATCCCGATAGGCCTAGATTTTCTATTCAAACTGGGGAACAACAGAGCCAAGGGATTGAATTAGATGTTACAGGTGAGATTTCACCCGGTTGGAACGTAATTGCGTCTTATGCTTACACCGATGCAAAAGTTACCGCAGATAATCGGTTTCCAATCGGTAGTAGATTGTATGGCGTACCAAACCATCAAGCCAGTCTGTGGACAAGCTATACAATTCAAGGGGGTGATTTGAAAGGATTAGGATTTGGTTTAGGGTTGTTTTATGTCGGTGAGAGACAAGGCAGTGGCAATTTGGCTGACCCATTCATATTAGATCCTTATTTACGTACTGATGCGGCCATTTATTACCGGAGAGATCGTTTGAAGGCAGCGATTAATATCCGTAATCTGTTTGATATAGACTATTCGAGCTTTGCTTTAGGTAACACTTATGTTGTAAGAGATGCACCTTTTACCATTACTGGCTCCATCAGTTGGGAATTTTAATTAACTTTTCTGTTAACTATCGCTTGAATCATGTGCCACAACATAGTGTAAATTTTTAAACAACCTCAAACTCAGTGATAAAAAACCCAATGCATCGATTGAAAAAACCATTTCTATTCATGGTTTTTCCTAACCTCAAAAAGTTTTTGCAGAACAACCGGGAATAAAACGAAAGAAATTTATCTAGTGAGGTTTATGAATGAGCAAGTGGATCAACAACTGGATCAGGTGGTGGCGATGGTCTACGACCGACCGTAGGTCATCGCTTAGACAATTCGTCAGTTGCGGCAATCAACTTTACCCTAACCCTGCCCTTGGTAAGGGTAGGAAACTGAAGCTAGATTCCCCCCTTTGCCAGAGGAGATTGAGGGGGATAAAACAAAGGCTATTACTAACAGTACTTGTAATCACTATCATCTCAGCCTGTAGCAGTACAAAGATCAAGCATAATGAAACGCTAACGATCGAATCATCTTTAACCCCTTGCCGAGTTGTGCAACACGCAATGGGTGAAGCTTGCATTCCTGATCACCCCAAACGGGTTATCACCATTTCATCTTACGCTGCTCTTTTAGGTGATACGCTTGCTTTAGGCATTAACCCCATTGGTAATACTGTTTATATAGATGAGGAATTGAGGAAAAGCTATTTAGTTGATAAGATAAATGGTATCAAGCTAATTGGCGACCCATTCAATCCCAACCTGGAAAAAATATTATTACTGAAACCTGACTTGATATTGGCTTGGGATAACGTTGAAAGAATTTACCCTATACTTTCTAAAATTGCCCCTACAGTTATTTTTTCATGGAAAGATCGAATAGCAGGGAATTGGAAGGAAAGTTTTAACTTCACTGCTGAGATATTTAGGAAAAAAGCAGTAGCACAGCAGGTTTTGAGTAACTATCATCATCGGGTTGAAGAACTAAAATGGCTCTCCCAGAGTAGTTATGCTAGAATAGCATGAATAAATCCAGTATAATTCAATAGAATTAGCAGTGATTAGTGGCGATAATCCAAGCTGGGAAGGAGTTATACAAGCAATTAAGACTATAAATAAGCAAGAAAGGTTGAGAATAAAATTAGCATTTTAATAAATATGCCTTCTAATCCCCTACTTCATTTTATTACTAAAGTTATTAATATTGAAGATATTAAGGTTGTGAATTACAATTTTATCACCGATGATGAAATCGTAATTGAAATCCAAAGTCAGTCAAAAGTTGCTCAGTGTCCTCGCTGTGGAAAGACAACTGATAAAACTCATCAAAATCATTGGTATATGGTCAGAGATATACCCATGAGTGGCTATCAAGTAATTTTAAAAGTAAATCGTCGTCAATTGAAATGTACAGAATGTCAGAAAGTATTCAGCGAAAAACTGTCTTTTGTAAAAAGTAGAAGAACTTACACAACAAGACTAGGGATGAAAGTAATCAAGGAAGTATTAGAGACGGATGTGGAGAGTGCAGCTAGAAGAAATAGAATGACACCATCTGAGATAGAAACAATATTAAAAGAGTTAGAAGCAGATTTGCTAAAAGAAAAACCTCGTCAGATAAAAAAGCTAGGAATAGATGAAATCACACAATTAAAAGGGGGAAAGAATTATGCAGCAGTATTAGTAGATTTAGAGACAAGAAGACCCATAGCTTTGTTAGAAAAAAGAAATAAAGCAGTTATAGCAGAATACTTATCCAGTCTAGGTTCAGAGGTACTGAATCAAATAGAAGAAGTCAGCATAGACTTATGGATACCCTATAAAAGTTTAATCCAAGAAATGCTACCGAATGCTCAAGTGGTGGCAGATAGATTCCATGTCATGAAACAAATAAACCAGGAGTTAGACGCAAGAAGAAAACAGGAAAAAAGAGCAGCAGAGAAAATTAAAAATCGCCAAGAAAGAGAAAAGAAATTAGCTGGCTTAACTCACAGTAAATACCCTTTGCTAAAGAAAAAAGAAAGCCTGAGTGATGAAGAAAAGGCGAAGATAGCTTCACTCCAAAAAGTTGCTCCAGAGTTAGGAGAAATGTATCGGAATAAAGAAGCAATTAGAGATATATTTGAAAGTCCGATAACCAGTGATGAAGCCTTAGATAAATTCCTGGAATGGACTCAAGCAGCTTATAAATTATTCCCCAAAAGTTGTCGAACCATCTGTAGATGGATAGATGAAATTCTTGCTTATTTTGATCACCGAACTACTCAAGGTATCGTAGAAGGAATTAATCAGAAGATTAAGCTCATTAAACGCAGAGCTTATGGCTTAACTAACTTTAATAGTTTTAGAAGAAGGGTTTTACTAAATTGGTATTTCTGTTGTTAATTTAACATATCTAGTCTGGGAGAGCCACTAAAATTAGCGTTGGACAATCGTTACAAAGATAAAACGTTTTCTGTCGTCAGTATTTTTGGAAACAATGTTTACTTTTTCTTAAAAAACTCATTTTCCAGCTCTATTCTCGAAGAGCTTGGATTAAAGCGTCCACCCAAACAAGATGTTGTTAGGTATAACGAAGTAGTCCAGCTAATATCCGAGGAACGTCCAGAACTTTTGGATGGTGACGTTTTATTTCTTTTAGGATCTGAAAAAGCTCACGTAGATGCTCTTAAAAGACTTCAACAAAAACCTCTCTTGAAAAATCTTAAAAGTGTTCAGCACGGTTCGGTTTATCCTGTCGATCACTTTAAGTGGGTTGGGGGAAATCCACTTGCTGCTAATGCTGTGATTGATGACCTCTACAAATATCTCGTCAACACACCTTGAACTTATTTCCCAACACCCGATCGCCCGTCCCTATGTCTATTCTTACTTCAAACAGTACACAGTCATTCTGGGAGCAAATCTCGACTGCGATCGCTTCTATTTAATGAAGTTAGATAAAGTGACACTTTCCACTTTCCTGGCTACAGTCACGGAGTAGCTAGGGATGCGGAAATTATGCAAACTTGAAGTTACAAGGTATAAGTAAAATCATCTACTAACATACCTGGAACTAAGCTACCGCCGAGTTGACGACTTTCGTATGTGCCAACTTCTGGAATAAACTCTTGAAAATTGGTGAAGTCTACTAAATTTTCTCCCCAAAAACGATAGAGACTTTCATCGAAGCGGAGGTTTTCTATGGGTGCGACAATTTCACCGTTTTCTACCCAAAAACAGGCGTAACGGGTCATACCTGTAATTCTACCTTTAGGGCGATCGCTCCAGTTCAAGTAATGCAAATTCGATACATATAACCCCGTATCTAAACTTGGCAAAATTTGCTCATAAACTAAATTACCTGGACTGATTTCTGGCGCACGTAAAGTTTCGGAACTATTAGCACCATTGGCAATTTTTTTATATTCCTTCGCAGTGCGGGAATTAATTAAGGTATTGACTAATTTACCGTTGTCTATGATTGGTAATTCTGGTGCTGCGGTTTCTCCCAATTCATTAAAGCGAGGTACTAGTCCCCGTTGAAAATTTTCTTTCAAACTAAATGCAGGCGACAACTGTTTTTCTTGGCGTGATAAAACTGCTAAAGCACTGTTACCTTGTTGGATATCTGCTTCACTCACAGCACCCCAAGAAAGCATACCCAATAAATCAGCAACGGCGGCAGGTGCAAAATAAGTTTTGTATTGTCCTCTTGGCAATTCCTTTGGTGCGCTAGATAATAGTTTCAGTAGTTTTTTCCCTTCGCTGATTTTGGCTGTATATGCTGCTGTATCCCAATTACTACCAGCAAATATACCTTTAACAGCTTGTCCAGATGCGATAAATAAAGAATAATCTAAAGTAAAAGAATCAGTTGCAAACCAATGTTTCTGACCACAGGAATCACCATAAGCTCTAATTGCTATTCCCCCAGCATATATACCAGTAAAATCTAATTCATTAACCTGTTCTAAGATATTTGGCACTAATACATCTGCTGTCAGCAAGCTACCTGTATTTACTTCTCGACTAGTATTATTTCCTGATGGTAAAACAAGGTATGTATCAGATGGTAATACAGGCAATTCATCCCGTAATTCTTGCAAAGCTTTATATGCTGCTTGCCAGTCTGTTTCCGAATTACCTGTAAAAGGAAATTGGCGGAAGCTGCTGCGCTGATTTGCCATCAGAGTTAATTCTACCCAACCATCAGCCACATAACCAGTTTGACGTATTTTGGCATGATTCAACCGAGTAAATTGACTGCGTTCACAGTTTAATTTGATAGTAAATTCTTCATTTTCTGCCTTTTTGGCGATTAGAGTTTCTAATATTTGATTAAAACTAACTTCTAAGGTAGATATTTCTGCTTTCATAATAGGTAAGTAAAATGCACTTAAAAATGGCAGTGGATCGCAATAAAAATATAATTAGTAATGTTGGGTTTCCTTGTGTCAACCCAACCTACATGATTACTAACTACTAGTGCGTCAAGTTTAAATTGATGGATAACCAAGTTTGTAGTAAGGACTTTAGTCCTTAGAAAAATGAGGACTTTAGTCCTTACTCCGAACCGTCAAAACTAACTTGATAGACTACTATAGCGGTTATCTCTGTAGTGAGGTACAAGAACCCCACCCCCAACCCCCTCCCCGCAAGCAAGGAGGGGGCTATGATATATCTCATGTGATTAGGAAACGCTATACTTTTGACTTTTTGACTTTTTATTTTCCTCCGCCGAAAACTTCGACATTAGCAAATACACAAACTGGTGAACCATGTCCTACCCAGATGGCTTGGTTGGGTTCGCCTTTACCACAAAAGGGTGTACCATACATTTCCCAGTTGGAGTCATCCCCCACTTGGATTAAGCTGTGCCAAAATTCTGGGGTGGTGGCGCGGTAGTTGGGATTACGTAGGGTTTTAGTGAGTTTACCATTTTCAATTAATTTGGCATACTCACAGCCAAACTGAAATTTATAACGGCGATCGTCAATTGACCAAGAACGGTTAGATTCCATGTAAACGCCGTGTTCAATCCCACTAATCATTTCGTCAAAGCTGGCGTTTCCTGGTTCTAAATTTAAGTTAGCCATGCGGTCAATTGGGGCGCGATTCCAAGAGGATGCACGAGCGCAGGCGACCCCAGGAACTCCGGTTCTGGCTTGACTTTCTAAACTACCTAAACCCCGTTGCAATACGCCTTCTTTGATGACATATTCTCTTGTGGCAACTGCTCCTGTATCATCAAAGCCATAGCTAGCATATTCACCATCAACGGTGGGGTCGAAGGTAATATTCATCAAGGGTGAACCGTAAACTAGCTGACCAAAATCGCTGGTGTTGACAAAGCTACCGCCGGCGTAGTTGCGTTCATCTCCTAAGATGCGGTCAATTTCTAAGGGATGTCCGACACTTTCATGAATTTGCAGCATCATTTGGTCGGGGGCTAAAACTAAATTGGTGCGGGTGGTTGGGCATTCCTCGGCGGTTAACAGTTCTATCGCCTGTTCGCCAATTTGCTGCACCTCTCGCCATAAATTTTCTCTGTGTAACAGTTCCATCCCACCTTGATAACAATGTGCTTGCCAGCCGTTATTAGTGCGTTGTTGAACTATTGCCCCATCTTGCGCGATCGCTCCATAATGGTTTCCTAAAGATAAAAACTTTTGATATACCTCAGAACCATTGCTGCTGACAAACCAACTCTCTTTCTGGTTCGTGCTGACGCTAGCTGTGGTTTGCACAATTTTCTCGTCAACTTTGAGGGTGTGACAAATCCGCACCAATAAATCATTAATTTCTCCTGGACATAGGGCATCCAATGGTTCTAAAAAAGGTGAGTTATATTCACCCACCACTTTAGGACGTTCAGTTTCGCGGAAGGGATAAATCCACCACTCACTAGCTGCAAGTGCTTGTTTATATGCCATTTCCGCCGCTACTTGCAGCGATGAAAGTTCTAAGGAATTAGTCGCTGCGTAACCCAAACAGCCGTTCACCAAGACTTCGAGCATTGCTCCCTGGGTTGTGGATTTGCCATTGGATTGGGGCAAACCATCACGAACATAATGGTTAGCAGCCGTTTCCTTCACAACTCGAATACCGATCCAATCAGCCGGTATTTTAAAACTAGCGATCGCTTTTGTTAATTCTGACCACATAAAAATTTTAGGAAATAGGGATTGGGTATTGGGGATTGGGTGCTGGGTATTAGGGATTGGGTAAATTTTCTCTTTCCCAGTCCCCAGTCACCTTTAGCCTCTATGCCAACGTGTACCTTGAGGACTATCAATTAAAGTTATACCTTGAGCTTGTAGTTCGTTGCGGATGCGATCGCTTTCGGCAAAATTTTTGGATTTTCTCGCGTCCTGTCTTTGCTGAATTAGAGCCTCAATTTCTGCATCACTTAAACCGTCTTTTGTCAGGGTTTCATCATCTAGTGTTGCTTCTAAACCCAAGATTTTAGCCAAGGTAACTAAGGTATACCACTGGCGGTGGAGTTCATCGGCTGGGGTTTTAGTTGTTCCTTCATGCACCAAAATATTTCCTTCGCGGCGCAAGTCTTTAGCTAATTCAAATACAACCGCCAAACCACCAGAGAAGTTAAAATCATCATCGCCTAATTCTTGAAAGCGGGCGACTAGTTCGGGAATCATTGATGATTCTTCACTCCATCCCAGTTTTTCACCGTATTGATAGCCAAAAAGTAACCCTTCTTTCAGGGTTTTCCAGCTATTTTCCGCAGTGGCGATCGCATCTTCGGTAAAATCTAAAGGCTTGCGATAATGTGCCTGTAAGACAAACAATCTCACCGCCATCGGGTTGACTGGCTGATCTTTCCAATTTCCTACCCCATCTAGTAATTCCCGAATGGTGATGAAATTACCCAATGATTTAGACATTTTTTGACCATCAACCATTACCATACCGTTATGTGTCCAATAACGCGCCAATGGTTGATTCATGGCTGCTTCTGACTGAGCAATTTCATTTTCATGGTGCGGAAAAATCAAATCTCCACCACCACCATGAATATCAATGGTCTTTCCTAATTTAGAGCGAATCATCGCCGAGCATTCAATATGCCATCCCGGACGACCTTCACCCCAAGGAGAACTCCATGCTGGTTCGCCTGGTTTTGCGCCCTTCCACAAAGCAAAATCAAAGGGGTGTTGCTTTTTAACTTCTGATTCATCTGCATCTAACCGACCGCTAGCACCAGCTTGCATTTGCTCCAGTTCTCTGCCTGAGAGTTTGCCATAATTAGGAAAGCGTTCTACACGGTAATAAACATCTCCACCCACAGCGTAGGCTAGACCTTTTTGTTCTAAAATCTGAATCAGTTCATGAATTTCGGGAATATGCTCAGTAACGCGGGGATACTCATCCGCATCCATGACATTTAAGCGGCGGATATCTTCAAAATAAGCATCAATAAAGCGGTTAGAGACCGCTTCCATCGTTGAACCTTGTTCTTTAGCGCGGTTGAGAATCTTATCGTCGATATCAGTAAAATTTTGGATGTAGGTAACTTCAAAACCACGCCAGATCAAATAACGGCGAATCGTATCCCAAACGATGTAAGAACGTGCATGACCCAAATGGCAATAGTCATAAACTGTCACACCGCAGCAATACATCTTAACCTTTCCTGGTTCTACAGTTTCAAAAGGTTCTTGCCGACGAGTGAGGGTATTGTAAATGGTTAGGGTCATAACACAGTAAATTTGAAATAGAAATATACGCAATAATAAAGTAAAGCAGCAGGAATAATTATCCAGCATCCCTATGCTAGTACATCACGGCTGAAATACGACTACCATTTAAAACAGTACAAAAGACCAAAATTCAACTCTTTTGACTTACCCTGTGGGTAGTCGCTTTCGAGTCTATAAATTTTGAGTTGCTCTTAGCGGTGCGGAAATTTTAACTTCTCTCAAATTTTCTAATTTTTTGATTACAGTCTTATGCAATCAGCAGTTACTTCCAATTCTCAACCAATGGATGCTCCCAAACAAGGAATGCCAGTCACAATTATTACTGGATTCCTCGGTAGTGGCAAAACAACCTTACTCAACCATATCCTCAGCAACCAACAGGGTTTGAAAACTGCTGTTTTGGTGAATGAATTTGGAGAAATCGGCATCGACAACGAGTTAATCGTTTCCACTGATGAGAATATGGTGGAATTAAGTAATGGTTGTATCTGCTGCACTATTAATAACGATTTAGTTGATGCTGTATATAAAGTTTTAGAACGGGACGAAAAGCTAGATTACCTAGTTGTAGAAACAACAGGACTAGCAGACCCCCTACCAGTAGCCCTGACATTTTTGGGTACAGAACTGAGAGATTTAACGCGGTTGGACTCGATTATTACTGTAGTAGATGCAGCAAATTACAGCTTAGATTTATTCAACTCCCAAGCAGCTTACAGTCAAATTGCCTACGGTGATGTGATTGTCTTGAATAAGGCAGATTTGGTTGATGAAGCTAAATTAAATGAGTTGGAAACAAAAATTAATGAAGTTAAGGAAGGAGCAAGAATTTTAAGGACGACGCGATCGCAAGTTGCGTTACCTTTAATTCTGAGTGTCGGACTGTTTGAATCTGATAAATATTTTGACAGTGTTGATGAGCATGATCACGAACATCACGATCATGATCATGATGATTCAACCTGTGGTCACGACCATCACGACCATGACCATGATCATGCAAACTGCGGTCACGACCATCACGACCATGAACACCACCATCATCACTCTGACCACTTAGAAAATGATGGCTTTTCATCTATATCTTTCCAAAGTGACCAGCCTTTCTCAATTCGGAAGTTTCAATATTTTCTAGATAATCAACTACCCACGTCTATCTTCCGCGCTAAGGGAATAATGTGGTTTGATGAAAGTCCCAATCGGCATATTTTCCACCTGTGCGGTAAACGGTTCACCCTAGATGATGACGAATGGAAAGGTGAACCCAAAAATCAAATAGTGCTGATTGGGCAAAATTTAGATCGGGAAACCTTACTGACCCAATTAGAAAATTGTCTGTCTATTCCTTCCACCAGCCGAGGTCAAGGCTTTGGGAAATAGTCATTAGTCATTAGACCTCTTGCAAAATTCCAAAAATTAGATGTGTCATTCTGAATGAAATGTAGAATCTTTGAGATGTTTCGCTTCGCTCAACATGACAGCTTAAGAATTTATGCAAGAGGTTTATTAGTCATTAATCAATGGGCGATTAAAATGGCTATTGACTAATTTGTAGGGAAAAATGGCTATTATGCGCGTAATCGTCCAGCGAGTAAAATCATCTCAAGTTACCGTTAACGGTGAAGTGATTGGCAAAATTGACCGAGGATTAAATTTACTCGTAGGGATTGCTGATACAGACACAGATGCAGAAATAGACTGGATGGCGCGGAAATGTTTAGAATTACGCCTGTTTCCTGATGAAGAAGGCGGCGACAGGTGGCAAAAATCTGTGCAAGAAATTGGCGGTGAGTTGTTGGTAGTGAGCCAATTTACACTCTACGGTGACTGTCGCAAAGGTCGCCGTCCCTCCTTCGACCGTTCGGCGAATCCTTCCCAAGCTGAAGAATTATATAAAAGCTTTGTTGCTAAGTTACAAACTAGCGGTTTACGAGTAGAAACAGGTAAATTCGGCGCAATGATGCAAGTCAGCATCGAAAACGATGGGCCAGTCACGTTGATCCTAGAAAAAGAGTGCTGAGGTCAGAGTCAATAGTCATTAGTTCTTCTCTTCCTTGTCCCCAGTCCCCAATCCCCAGTCACAAGTCACAAGTCCCCAGTCCCCAATCCCCAATCCCCAATCCTCAATCCCCAGTCCCTAATACCCACCAAATGATGAGAGAATATTAAACTAATGATTACAAAAATTTAAATTTATCATGGCGAAAATTCAATTTTCCAGGGGAGTTGAAGAAGACGGAATTCCAGAGGTACGTTTGACGCGATCGCGCACTGGTGACAGTGGTACAGCAACCTTTATTTTTACGAATCCTAAGATTCTAGCCCAAGGTAGCACCGATGAGATTACTGGGATGTACATGATTGATGAAGAAGGAGAACTAATCACCCGCGAGGTTAAGGGTAAATTCATCAACGGTAAGCCGGAAGCGTTAGAAGCTATTTACTTGATGAAATCTAGCGAAGAATGGGATCGCTTTATGCGTTTTATGGAGCGATACGCTGAAGACACGGGTTTAGGATTCAGTAAATCATAAGACCTCACGGTATGCGGGAAACGAGCGCGTCTTTAGACCTGAGAGTGTCAAAGGTAGTCATTAGTCATTAGTCATTAGTCAATGGCTAATAACTTCACACAGTCCAAAATAGAAGTCTTTTGACTTTTGACTTTTGACTTTTGCCTAGTGGTACTAGTAACTTTTATTGTAGTGATCATGACATCACAACCTCATCCAGATGTACCGGGAATAACAGTAACTTGTGCGGTTGTTACCGTCAGTGATACGCGTACACTAGAGACAGATAAAAGCGGTCAAATTATCCAGCAGTTGCTAACTGGTGCTAACTATGCAGTGGGAGCATATGCAATCATCAAAGATGAACCAGAACAAATCCAACACCAGATTGAATCACTAAGTAAAAAAGCCAATTTGGATGCAGTGATTTTTCATGGTGGTACAGGGATTGCACCTAGAGATACTACCTATGATGCTATTGAAAAATTACTGGAAAAAACCCTACCGGGATTTGGGGAGTTGTTTAGATTTCTAAGTTATCAAGAAATTGGTTCGCGTGCGATCGCCTCTCGTGCGGTTGCTGGTGTTTATCAAAACAAACTCATCTTCTCTTTACCTGGTTCTAGCAATGCTGTGCGATTGGCTATGGAAAAGCTAATATTACCAGAACTCACTCATTTAGTTAGCCAAATACGGAAATAGGGGAATGGGGAATGGGGTATATGAACGCTATTTATTTGGTTTGGCACAACCTTCTAAGACCGTATTACCCCTAATAAATATAGCTGAATAGGGATATTTGATATCAGACATACCATCACTACAGGATGTTACTTTTTTAATCACCAAGGTATTAGTTGTATTATTTTTATCTCTTAATCGATAAACTCTTACTAAGTCTGCTGGGCGACCAGATGCTTGTAATGGCGAAACATAAGGGAAACTTTGGCGGGATTCCGGTGTGGAGTAAATAATTCCTTTTTTGCTAATTGTCACACTCCAAAAAGGTTCTGTTCCACTCACAATAAACTCTTCTGTAGTTCTATTTCTATTGTTAGATTGAGCTATGATCGAATAATTGTTGTTGGCATTGCTGGGGGTACTTGCGAGTAAGTTGATGCTAATTCCCATTAATAATATTGGCGTAATTACTCTTTTCATATTTTCATTCCATAACACTATAAATAGATACCATCTATGCACAGTTAATTTCTGAATAATTTAGTCATTAGTTATTTTCGTCTGCCTTCTGCCTCTTTTCCTCAATAGAATAACCCCACCTTCATCCAGAAAGCGGGGCTAAAGTTTTATAGTTCTTTAAAAAGATTTAAAAAGGAGCGATCGCTAAACAAATTGTCGCTAAGATAGCAGCGATGATATAAAATACACCAACTACTTGCAATTCCGACCAACCAGATAATTCTAAATGGTGATGTAGAGGGGCCATTTTAAACAGACGCTTACCTTTGCCATCGGGGCCTTTGGTGGCTTTGTAATAAGTTACCTGTGCCATCACAGACAAGGTTTCGACAAAGAAGATACCACTGAGAATAAACAAAGCTACCAAGCTGTTAGTTAACAACGCTACGGCTGCTAAAGCACCACCCAAAGCTAGAGAACCAGTATCTCCCATGAACACACGGGCTGGGTTGCGGTTGTGGGCTAAGAAACCTAAACAGCCACCGCTTAAGGCTGCACAGAAAACCATTAATCCCAGAGAAGTAGGAGCAACTATAGCACCTAATGCTAGCAAGGCGATCGCTACTGTTCCAGCCGCCAAGCCATCAATACCGTCAGTTAAATTAGTTGCATTACTTTCTGCCACGAGGACAAAACCAGCCAACGGCCAGAATAAGAATCCTAAAGGTAAGGCAAAGCCCACCCAAGGTAATGCAATACTCGTAATATTAGCGGGTTGATTGAACATCAGCCACACACAAAAAGCTAGGGCAAAACCGATTTGCAAGAGTAATTTCATCCGGGGAGAGATGCCTTTATTAGACTTCCGGCGGAGAATTTGCCAATCGTCAATCCAGCCAACTAAACCATAACTGAGAGTTAATGCGGAGACAGCAAGCACTTCTGGAGCAAAACTAGACCAAACACAAGCTACAATCACCGCCACAGGGATAAAAAAGATACCACCCATAGTTGGTGTACCCGCCTTCTTTAAATGGGCTTGCGGGCCATCTTCGCGGATAATTTGCCCAGTTTTGAGGGCTTGCAGTAGAGGCACTACAAAGTAACCTACAACAGCTGAAAAAATGGTAGCCATTACCAGTGGCAGAGTCAATGACATACCCTGCCAAGGGGTTCTGTTTGCCAACCAATCTAAAATCACAGCTGCTATACCCAGTCCAGTCGCTAAACCAGAAGCTAGACCGATGCCAGAAAAATTCAATCCTTGGTTTGGAGATAATTTAGCGTCCACAAAACCTTCCCTTCACTCCACACTTAAATAAAACTGCTTAACTGTATACGTTTTCGGAAATCCGAGCCTAAAAGGCTAATCTTCGTCTAGACTGATATCGTCGTCGTCATCATCATCAAGGTAGTCAATGCCATCATCTCCACCGAGAAATTCTGATATTTCCTCTTCTTCATCTCGAAGACTAGATTCTTGAACTTCACGCGGTATGATCCGTCCGTTAGCTTGTAGCCAATCTAATAAAGAAGACTCTTGCTTTAGGGGGATGACAGCAGCACGCTGATTTCGAGGTTCTTCACGTAGGGGAGAATTCAACATATCGACTTAATAGGCAAAAAAGCTTATGTAACTAGACATTAAGAAGTCTATCACTTGATACGCGATAATTTAGTTATTTCTTCAACTCTGGGATGAATAAATCCGCAAGCTAACCAAAATATTTTATTTAATAGAGATAAAGCAATTAAGCTCTGATTCTGAGTATTTTTTTCGGCTTCATACATAGGACATTAATATCAATTTAATGTGGCTTTAATCCTGATAAATTTTGAGGCAATGGGTGATGATCAAAAAAGCGGCTCTATTAGATGCGATCGCGGGTACAAATCGCGGTTTACTAGCTAGTCAACCACAAAAGCAGTTTATCTTAGCAGCGATCGCTACTTTAGAAGACCTGAATCCGACACCGCGTCCATTAGAGGCTACCAATTTACTAGAGGGCAATTGGCGTTTACTTTACACCACTAGCAAAGCTCTCTTGAACATAGATCGCGTACCTGTCTATAAACTTGGTCAAATTTATCAGTGTATTCGGGTAGAAAATACCAGCGTTTACAACATCGCTGAAATTTATGGCTTACCTTACTTAGAAGGATTAGTCACTGTAGCAGCAAAATTTGAGCCAATTTCAGAGCAGCGCATCCAAGTAAAATTTGAGCGTTCTATCATTGGTTTACAACGATTAATAGGATACACTTCTCCAGAGAATTTTATCCAACAAATTGTGGCTGGTAAAAAATTTACGGCGTTGGATGTACCTGTCAAGAGCGATACACAATCAGGCTGGTTGGATATCACTTACTTAGACGAAAACTTGCGGATTGGCAGGGGTAATGAGGGTAGCGTGTTTGTTTTAAGTAAAACATAAGATTTTCCTTAAATATGGGTTTGCGAACGAAGGTACGTCATTGTTGGTACTTTGTCAAGCAGGGTTTCACACCATACTAGGTTTGTAATTTGGGACATAAAAGCAACTAAAGGTAGAGATTGGTGACAGGTGAGAGGTGAGAGGTGACAGGTGACAGGGGACAGGGGACAGGTGACAGGTGACAGGGGAAGCAGGGGAAGCAGGGGAAGCAGGGGAAGGAGAGGGGCAGAAGTTATTCAATATCAGATAAATAACTTAACAAATCCTCTAGTAACGACCTTCAAGTTGTAGAGTGAAATCAATTAGCCCTAAATAATGGCGATTGATAACTAAAAGGGAAAATAATCATGGTACAACGTGGTTCTAAAGTACGTGTTCTTCGCCCAGAATCCTACTGGTTTCAAGATGTCGGCACTGTAGCTTCCGTAGACCAAAGTGGCATCAAATACCCTGTAATTGTCCGCTTTGAGAAGGTAAATTACTCTGGCATCAACACCAACAACTTCGCTCCAGATGAACTTCTAGAGGTCGAAGCACCTAAGGCTAAAGTTAAAAAATAACTAGCCCAGCCGGAAGGGATTGATTTAATGGGATGATGAAGCGAAGGGTAAAATATAGATACTGAGGAATAAAAATTATAATTTTTTCATTCTTCAACCTCAGACTACTCTACTAAATCAGCACCGACCTGCGGGTATTTGCGGATTATTTTTCGTAGTTGGGTTAGCAAATGTATCTATATTAGTAATTCAATTTTTGATCCCTATAAATAAATCCCATCGCTTGCTAAATCAGTTTAAATGCCTGAACTGCCTGAAGTCGAAACAGTCCGTCGGGGTCTAAATCAATTGACTCTGAATTGGCAAATTACGGGTGGAGATGTGTTGCTAAATCGCACCATCGCCCACCCTTTTTCTGTAGATGAGTTTGTAAATGCGATCGCAGGTAAAACTATAATTAATTGGCAGCGTCGCGGTAAGTATCTCCTCTGTGAACTCTCTCAACCCCTCCCTGCTTCCTCATCCTCCCCTTCTGGTGGTTGGCTAGGGGTTCATTTGCGAATGACTGGTCAGCTACTATGGGTAAAGCCCGATGAACCATTGCACAAGCACACACGGGTAAGAATATTCTTTGGAGATGAACAGGAATTGCGATTTGTTGATCAGCGCACTTTTGGTCAAATGTGGTGGGTGCAGCCGGGAGTAGCTGTAGAAAGTGTCATCACTGGGTTAGGTAAACTTGCAGCTGATCCCTTTTCGCCGGAGTTTACTGTTGAGTATTTAGCCGATAAGTTGCACAATCGCCGTCGTCCGATTAAGACTGCACTATTAGATCAGTCGGTGGTGGCTGGGTTGGGTAATATTTATGCTGATGAAGCATTATTTAAGAGTGGGATATTGCCTGAAACGCTGTGTGCAGATTTAAAGTTAAGGCAAATTGAGCCTTTGCGAACCGCAATTATTCAAGTGCTGGAAACCAGTATTGCGGCTGGCGGAACGACTTTTAGTAATTTCCTCAACGTTAAGGGTATTAATGGTAACTATGGCGGTGTCGCCTGGGTTTACAATCGTGCGGGAGAACCCTGTAGAGTTTGTGGTGAAGTCATTCAGCGAATTAAGTTAGGGGGAAGATCCAGTCATTTTTGCCCCCAGTGTCAGTATTAAGGGTGTAGGGGTGTAGGGGTAGGGTGTTGACTTTGGGTATCTTATGATGATATTTCTTCATACAGGATAGACACCTAAAAATATCAAATTGAGGTTGGGTGGTTAATGAATAAATTAAAAAGTTCCTCCAGCCGATTAATTCGTCTGTTTAAACAAAGTAGAGAGAATTGGAAAGAGATAGCCCTTGAGAGACAAAAAAAGCTCAGAGCATTAGAAGTAAAAGTTAGGGATTTATTGCTCTCAAGAGAGAATTGGAAAACACGGGCGATGAAAGCAGAAAAAGAACTACGTATCCTTCATACCAATTTGGTTGATGGACAAAAAAAGGGGAAGAAAATTCCGAAAAAATAGAGATGGTGGCAGCGTTCGGGCATCAATATAGCGTTCAAACAGTACAAAAAGCCATACAACAAAGCATTGATTCTGGAAGTAGCTTACGAGGAGTTGAGAATAACTTGAAGTGGGAAGCATCGGCGGAGGAAGTAAAAACTCCCTGCTTCAGTAGTGTGAGAAGTTGGTTAGGAAGAATTGGTTTATATGAACTACAACGAGCCAAAGAATACCGAAGTGATTGGGTTTTTATTATAGACCTAACAGTAGAATTAGGAAAGCAAAAGTGTTTGGTGGTTTTGGGAGTATCTCAACAATACTTAGAATCGGAAGTTTTCCCATCAAAAAGAGGATTAAAACACCATGATGTTCAAGTATTAGCACTGGAAATCATGGATTCGACCAGAGGAGAATTGATTGAACAAAAGCTTTGTGAACTAACTACTAAAGTGGGCTGCCCAGTACAAATAATAGCAGATCATGGTAGTGACATTGAAAAAGGAATTAAGCTTTACATACAAAAATATCCAGATGTAGTTTATACGTATGATGTAACTCATGCAATGGCTTTATTACTCAAACATGAGCTAGCTAATTCCGAAAAATATCAATCTTTTATTCAAAAATGTAATCAGTGTCGGCATCAACTTCAACAAACCGAATTAGCCTTTATATCTCCACCATCGCAACGCTCTCAATGTCGTTATTTCAATGTAGAGAAGTTGATTAATTGGGCAGAGAAACTGTTGAAATGTCCAATTGAGACTTTATTAAAATTAGCAGAAACTTCTGACCCGGACATTTTCAATCAAAAATTAATTATGAAGTTTGGATGGTTAAAAGATTATCAAGAAGACATCCGGATTTGGAGTCAAATGGTGATGATGACCAGAGCCTTAGAAATTCAACTTAAACAAAACGGTATTAATCAAGAATCTCTAGCTGAATTCCAGTTAAAAAACAATTCAACATTTCTGGATATAACTTTCCCACAAAATATTTGGTTATATATAAAAACTGAAATCGAACAGATTCCCAAGGATAAAACTTTTTTGGCAGCTTCTGATATCATTGAATCTATTTTTGGTAAATACAAACATTTTTCCTCTAGATGCCCTCTCAAACAGATAGGTCAGATGATTTTAAGCATTTGTTTATGTACGATGAATTTGACCACATCTGTGGTTAAACAGGCATTAGAAAATGTTCGCTATATAGACCTTAAGGATTGGTCATCTCAAGTTTTTGGTCAGTCCATGCTCTCGAAAAGAAAAATCGTATTTTCGACCTTAGATAACGACGCAGAATTTGTATGAACTTTTTTTAATGCTTTTCCTACAAAGTCAACACCCTAGTGTAGGGGTGTAGGGGTGTAGGGGTTTAGGGGAAGCAAAAGAAGGGAGACAAGGGAACAATTCTTACCCAGTCCCCAATCCCCTATAATCCTCTTTAAAAGGGTGTCAAAACTTTAAAGGGGAAATTATGCCGGTAAAAAAAGGAAATATGGTGCGGGCTATCCGCGAGAAGCTGGAAAATAGTGTGGAGGCTAAAGCTAGTGATACTCGCTTTCCGGCTTATTTGTTTGAAACTAAAGGTGAAATTGTAGATATTAAGGGTGATTATGCTCTGGTGATGTTTGGACAAGTACCGACACCCAATATTTGGTTACGTTTGGATCAACTCGAAGCATTGGAATAGCGGCTAGTAGTCTATCAAGTTAGTTTTGACGGTTCGTAGTAAGGACTTTAGTCTTTACTACAAACTTGTTTATCGGACTTGATTTCGCCCATCCTACATAGGAGACTATCTTACTTAAGCTACTGGCGATCGCAACACTAGCTGTTAACCTGGTTTATGTACAGGTTGCAGTTTTTACTTGAGTTTATGTTGTCTCCTTTAGACTCCCCAATTTTATATCGTCTACCTCGTGTCTCTATCATCGGTGCTGGTAAGGTTGGTAGTACCTTAGCTCAACGCATTGCTGAGAAAAATCTCGCAGATGTGGTTTTATTAGATATTGTTGAGGGAATGCCCCAAGGTTTAGCACTGGATTTATTAGAAGCTAGGGGTCTGGAATTACATAATCGTGAGATTATCGGTACAAATAATTATGCTGATACGGCTGGTTCGCAAATTGTGGTGATTACCGCCGGACTTCCCCGCAAATCAGGGATGAGTCGGGATGATTTGCTGAAGACCAATGCCAAAATTGTTGTTGAAGCAGCCAAAAGTGCGATCGCCTATTCTCCTAATGCTATTTTTATCGTAGTCACCAATCCCTTGGATGTGATGACTTATTTAGCCTGGGAAGCGACGGGTTTACCTCGGAATAGAATTATGGGGATGGCTGGGGTGTTGGACTCGGCACGATTTGAAACTTTTATCGCCTTGGAGTTGGGGGTTTTACCTGCTGATGTCAAGGCGATGGTTTTAGGTAGTCACGGCGATTTGATGCTTCCTTTATCTCGTCACGCCACTGTTAACGGTATCCCTATCACGGAATTATTGGATACAGAAACAATTGAACGTTTGGTGGAGAGAACCCGCAATGGCGGCGCGGAAATTGTGGAATTGATGCAGACGGGTAGCGCATTTTTTACCCCAGCTTCGGCTACTAGTGTGATGGTGGAATCAATTTTATTGAATCAGTCGCGGTTGTTACCTGCCGCGACATATCTGCAAGGTGAATATGGTTTAAAAGATGTGGTGATTGGTGTTCCCTGTCGCTTGGGTTTTGGTGGAATTGAGAGTGTTTTGGAATTGAATTTGAGTGAGAGTGAAAAAGCAGCTTTGCAGATTGCGGCTCAATCTGTACGGAAAAATATTCAGCGATCGCAAGAAATTTTAGCTGCTATAAGTTCGATTTAAAAATAGAAAAATATTGGGTGAATATAATTCGCTACTACACAAACAAAGTCCGCCTGCGCGGACTAATGAAAAATTAGGGGTTTTGTCTGTGTAGCCGTGAGTTATGTTCGCCAAGGAAAGTAATAAATCGCGTCTTTACAATATGAATCAATATGGTTATTCGTCGTCCTCATCGTAGCGGTCTCTGCGGGAACGGCGGACGTTGCCATCATCTTCCTCTTCATCCTCATCATCATCACGGTCTTCACGGGAGCGGCGGACATTGCCATATTCGTCTTCATCTTCATAGCGGTCTTCGCTGTCTCGTCTTCCCCTGCGTCCCCGTTCCCGATACTCTCCTTCTTCCTGACGTTCTTCGCGCCTTGAGCCACTGATAAAATCCTGAGCTTTCCGTAAAAAATCGCCTACCATAATCTCTTCCTCGCTGAAATATAGCAAGTAGGTTTTTCAAAAGTTTGTATTTACCCTTTGTTATGATGAGCCGATTTTTCTAGTCTTCCGTCCCGCTTTTGAAAGACATTGCGATCGCTCCCCAGGAATAGACTTTTGGTTGGGTTATATGTGCAGAGAAATTATTAGCGATCGCAAGAAATTTTGGTGATGAAATAATAATTTCACATAAAATTTTCTGTTGCTTTAGTACGATAAGTCAGAAAAAATACTTAAATAAGATATCTCAATAATGTATTTTAAATATCTATATGTGATTCTTGAATATTGCTTTATTTATTGAAAATAATAGCCTTTTTGCTAAAATGCTAAGAAATTTTTCAATGCCACTTAAGTAGAGTGTGTAGGAAAAGTGCATTATATTATTGTAATAATCAGTTAAATAGGCTACACACATGGGTTCAGTCAAAGATAGTTTACAGACTGCTAAAACTAAAACTCGTCTTCTGCTAGCTTTGTGGGATTTGGGGGGAACGCAGCAAGAAGTGAAGAAAGGCCAACTCAACAAGCGTATTTTATCGAAGGGCAAGAAAATAGCAGACTATCAGAGCCTATTTGAAGAACTACAGAAACAAGGGACGATATCAATTTCAAAAACTGGATACTCTCTGACATCTCCCCAGGGTTTAGAGTTTCTGGGTGAGGGTTTGAGAAGTGGTGAGTTTAAGTTTGATGGGACTATTGTTGGTACTTGGGCGGCGAATGCGTTAGTGAAGTGGATTAGCCAAATTGATGCTGTGGTAGTCAGCACATCTGCACCAGTTAATGGAAAGAGTGCGATCGCTTCTTATGACGAGTTTAAGTCAGTGGTGTTGGAAGTCTACGACAAGTTAAACCAGAACCATAGCTTTGATGATTTAGTGCCAATTTATCGTATTAGGAGACAACTAGGCGATCAGGTGAGTCGAGATAAGTTCAATGAATGGCTACTAAAAATGCAAGAGAACGATATTTTACAGCTTCAAGGTGGTAGCTTGTCAGACAGTGACGCAGACAAAATTGAAGACTCCATAACTACTCCAATAAGTGGGTTACGTTGCTATGCGAAACGATTAAATTCATAAACTTATTCTCGGATTACTTCTCACAAATACTTAAAACTACTTCAATTTCGCATAGTGAGAAATAGTGAGAAGTACAAAATTTAGCATCCAAAATCTAACACCTAAAAACCTCGCCCTAGATCCATGCCTAATGAGAACGAACTGATTAATGTGATTCAAAACTATAACCCATTTGACAGACCTTTAGTAGTGAGAAGCCAAGATATCTGGGTTACAGGTTTTCCTGATGTTCCCTCCTTAAATGCTCATGCTTCAGATGCTATTTTTGATGCTATTGAAAGAGTTCGCACCAAACAGCAACCAGTTATAGGTATTACTATCAAAGCTGAGAGAGGTTTAGGAAAAAGCCATCTTATTAGTCGAATTCGCCACCAGCTTCAGGTTGATGGTAGTGCTTTATTTGTATACACGAGTGAGATTAATGACTTAAATCGAATTAAAGGTGAATTCTTACGAAACTTAGCAAATAGTCTGAAGCAGATCGGTAGCCAAGGGGTGAGTCAGTGGCGGGAATTAGCAACTGCTATTTTTAATGAAACTTACAACAAAACCTACACACCAGAGGAGTTAGTTAGGCACTTTTCGGAAGTCCTTAAAGTAAATCCTAAAGTAGTTGAACATTGGACAGATAGAATTTTAGGAATCAAGTATGACATCGAGAATCCTGACATTATCGCAGCAATTTTATGGACACTTTCCTCTAATCCATCTGAGGAACGTTTCGCTATAAACTGGCTTGCAGGTCAAGAATTACCGCAGTCAAGGGCTGAAGCACTGGGTCTAGCTAACTCTAGCGCACAGGATAGAGAAGCCCAAGCTTTTAGCACAGTTCGTCAAATCCTAGATTTAATTAGTGATTACAAACCTATCATCATGTGTTTTGATGAATTGGAAAGTATCCTAATGTGTAATGATGCAGGATTCACAGCATCACAAGTTGCTGCTATTTTAGCGAAAGACTTATATGACAAAATTAAACGGGGTGTTTTTCTAACAACTATGTTTCCTCAAACGTGGAATGATCAAATAAGAGCTTTACGAGAAGCAGAATCAGTCACCGATCGAATTGCTCAAAAGAGTATTGAATTAACTTATCTCAAATCTGATGATGTCATTGTCTTGGTTTCTCAATGGTTGAAAGACTTTTATGAACAACGTGGCGTAACACCACCTAATTCACTTTATCCCTTTGAAGAGGAGAAACTAAGAGAACTTGGTAAAGAAAGACCGATGGTTAGAAAGGTTTTACAGTGGTGTGCAGAAAATTGGAGTCTAACACCACTACCGCCGAAAGATCCAGTAGAATCTGCTTACAGTAAGGAATTAGTCTACCTTGAAAGCAACATACAAGATGATTTTCAGAATAAAAATAAACTTTCTAAAGCTCTACAATTCAGCTTTTCTACTTTAGTTGGACAAAATATTGAAAAAGTTTATATTAAGGATATTACAGAAGTTAAAGCTCGTAGTGTAGATCAGGGATATATTGATTTCAAAATCATTGGTGATGAAAATGGCAGTGTTGTAAAAATTGGAGTAGCTGTGCTTGAAGGAGTTAGTGGGAGATTTCTTCAAGCTGGATTAAAACGCCTAATTGAATACCAAGACTTCGATTTAACTCGCGGCTGTTTAGTCCGGGCTAAAAAAGTTGGCAGTGGTACTAAAGCAAAACAGTATTTAGACGAACTCCTATCAAGTAAATTAGGTGGTGAATGGGTGTTATTGAAGCGTGAAGAAATAAAACCGCTTTTAGCAATTTATTCTGTTTTCGATGCTCGTAATGATTATCAAGTAACTGAAGAACAAATAAATCATTTTCTATCCAGAACTCGAATAGTTATTGATAATAACTTGATCCATGAAATTCTTAGTGATCCATCAGGAGAAGTTCCTAAAGATGCTATTGATGAAGATAGCTAAAATAATATCTACATATAACATATGCTATTGAAAACAAACCAACTAAAATCTGTAATTATAGATTTTAGTTGTTATAAATACAACATTTTGATTTCTAGCAATAATGAGTAATTCTGCTGTAATTAATACTGCACTTTGTTTACCTGCTCCAGACATAGAAGCTCTATGTCAAGGACGAATAATTGTAGCAATATGTAAAAATTATATTCTCCCTGCTCGTCAATTTGCTCTTTATCCAACGGATACTTCAACTAATCAGCTTCCAGTTGAGCAATACTACCACTCAAATTTCTTATCAATTGCCAAAAATGCTTTTGATAAACTATGCAATGACAATATTCCTATAAAAGCATGGGCGAGGTGTAAACTTTGCAAAGAAATAGAACCTGATACTGAATCATTAGCGGCTTTATCACGGCTAACAATTTGGACAACAGAAGCTTTACGTGAAAGACTGACACAAAATCATATTTTTTTGGCTTACCTGCAAGTTTATTACTTGCCTACATTAATACAACTCTCTATCAAAGTAAACAGCCAGTTTATCCATCTAGGAAGGTCTATAACTATTGTTGAAGAAACACCAGTATTAAATGAACATAGCTTTTACAAACGCCAATACCAATTAGAAAATCGACATCAACCACAGCATCCTCAATTAGAATATTTACAGAGTTTAATTACACAGGTTGCTAGTGTTAACCCAATAGCTGAACAATTAAATCAAGATATAACATCATTTTTAGGTTGGTCTATAAAAAAAGTTAGCCTACACACTGATCCTGATTTACAGTGGATTCAAACAATAGCAGATGTGGGGAATTCTTCTGATGGTGATACGTTTGAGAAAAGAGTCCGTCAGAGTTTAATTAAACTTGGTTTTTATAACAACAACAGTAACCCAAAAACTAGTCTTGATCCAAATTCTACTGGTGGTGCAGGCGGGTTAGATTTTTATTGTGAATCTCCTTATCCCATAGTTGGTGAATGTAAAGCTACCAAAAGTGAAAAGATACCTGATGGTACAGCAGCACAGCTTGTTAAGTTAGGGTATAAACATTTACAACGAAAATATAACCGTTGCATTAAGATAATTATGGCTGCTGGTGAATTAACAGAAGATGCTGAGTTAACAGCTAATGGAAATGAAATGAATGTGATTCGTCCAGAAACTTTGCAACGATTGGTTGAATTGAAAGTAAAACACCCAGGTTCTATAAATTTAATGGATTTGAAACCATGTCTAGAGCAAGAACCATTTGGTGGAGCTGCTGACACTAAAATAAACGGCTACATTGACAATATTTGGCTAAGTATTCAGTTGAGAGAGCATATAGTAAAGTTAATTAAGAATGCTGATAGACAAGTTGGTATTGAATATATTAATGGTGCTTATGATGCTTCTAATCCGCCTAAGATAATGTTAAATATTCAAGAAATGCACGAAATTTTGATAGAACTGTCATCACCATTAACAGGCTACCTAGGAAGAATTAAAGGTAGTGATTGGAGAAGCGATCGCTTTTACTACCTCCGCGACTTACCAATTCAATCATGATAGCGTAGCGTGTGTATATCTGTCGTTAATTCCTAAGTAAATAACGCGATGTGCGACTTATTCTTGAAACCCCTCTCCAAACCTCTCCCCTACAAGACTACCGTGTACACACAAGTCTGATCACCTTGTCCTAGTCTTGATCTAAATTTTAGATTAAGAAAAATAACAAGATAAAGCGATCGCGCTTACTAAAACAGCATAATTTCACTGGTTTTTATATTAAGAAAAGTAACGATATAAAATGAGCGATCGCTACATTGCAGTGGAGGTCATCGCCTAACTTTAGTATGTAAGTAATTTTAACTACTAGTTTTTTCAATTACGTTTATACGGTACTTATACCCTGTGTTCTTGAATTTACAAAAACTTTTTAATTCGTACTGTCGAAGAACCAAGCATATACTTATTACACTGGTATTTCAGCATACTTTTGATGAAGTAAAGTAAAGGGCAAATGAATTATGTATTACCAAATTTGGAATTTCTTTTTAAAAGATGATGAATATATTTCCTGGAAAGAAAAATTAAAACTTAACAATATTTACAGTAACTTTACATGGCAAAAAATCAATGATTTCTTTAGATTTGTCGAGAATAATTTCGTCTTAAAGCATCAATTAGGAGAAACACAAAACCTAGAGCAATTTATTAACGTAGTAACCGAGAATGGCTACAATTTAAGCGCAGAACAACTGGCTTGGTTTCTCGTTACCAGAAAGCAGATTTGGGAGTTTTTTGATTTAGCACAAAAAACACTAGGTATAAAAGATGAATTGCTATCAGCTAAAAATCCCCAGCAGTTTGTTCATATTGCTGCTAATTATGGTTATTACTTTACTGTAAATGAGTTAGCTTGGCTGTTAACTGAAATCAAGTCATCACCTGAATTAGTACCCATTAATAACAGCGTTGGGGAAATTGATACTGTCTCAAACTACGGCAAAGTTGAAGTAGGATACTGGATTTGGTTGGCGGAAGAATGGGGACTGGTTGCGCCATTTTGTCATAGAGATCCGCCCCTAGATTTCCTATCTCAATATAGTGATAATCCTTTTTTACCAGATCGCTGTTTTTTACCCAAGAGCTACTTTAAGCAACATTTTATTAGTCAAAGTAAATAGTAACTGTCAGCAAAAGCCCCTACTCTATTCTGTAATTCATTCCTTATAGCCAATAACTATCAGGACTAAAGTCCTTACTACAAACTTGAATTTATGTACTCCTAGCTACTTAAGTTTTGTGTTGTATAGCAATTCTCAAACCTTTGTAAACAGTCAAGAACCCCGCCTTCTTTAAGAAAGCGGGGTTCTTGTTAAAAAGTGTAAAATACTTAGTCTTTTGACTTTCACATGGCGGTAGATTTATTAGCCAAGAGAAATTTTTAAAGTGCTGGGTTGTGCAGGATTTCCCTGGAATACTACACCGCGTTGATTGGCTTCCAAGTGACGCAGAATCTTGTAAATAGCTTCCACATCATCAGCAACGCCCGCCTTCTCAGCAATTTGTTCTAAAGAGAGGGGTGTTTTTTCTGTTTGCAGTAATCCTACTACTTTGGCTTGCAGATCCAAAATGGCAGCCGCCGCTTTTTTACCGGCTTCTACCCCTGGTTGGTGGTAAGCGTTAACGTTCACCAAACTAGCATATAAGCCAACAGCCCGTTCATACAAGGCAACTAATGCGCCTACAGTCCGGCCATTAACTTGGGGAATAGAAACTGTAATAGAATCGCGCTGATTTTCGTAAAGGGCTTGGCGAGTTCCTTGCAGAAAACCAGAGAGATAATCGCCAGACGTAACACCCGGATCGATTTCTGGAGATGCGCCGTTGCGGTCTTCTAAAACTTCGATGAGGGTAGCAAAGAAATTGGGTACACCTTCACGCAACTGCTGCACGTAAGCGTGTTGGTCAGTTGAACCCTTGTTACCATAAACGGCAATACCTTGATAAACAGTATTCCCGTCTAAGTCTTTTTCTTTACCCAAGGATTCCATCACTAGCTGTTGTAAATAACGACTGAACAACAGCAGACTGTCCTTGTAGGGTAAGACAACCATGTCTTTTTCACCCTTACCGTTACCAGCAAAATACCAAGACAACGCTAGCAACGCCGCCGGGTTGTTTTTCACATCAGGGACGCGGGTAGCGTCATCCATTTCTTTTGCACCCTCTAGCATGGTGCGGACATCAATACCTTGTAATGCGGCGGGAACTAACCCGACAGTAGACATTTCCGAGGTACGTCCGCCCACCCAATCATACATAGGGAATCTAGCCAGCCAGCCTTCAGCCTTAGCTAATTTGTCTAGATTGCTATCAGCACTAGTAATAGCTACTGCATATTGAGCAAAGTCTAAATTTTGTCCAGCGTAGGCTCTTTTGACTTCAATCATGCCATTACGGGGTTCTGGTGTCCCTCCAGACTTGGAGATAACTAGTACCAACGTGCTAGCAAGATGATTTCTGAGTTGAGTGAGAACCCGATCAATGCCGGCAGGATCGGTATTGTCAATAAAATGAATTTTTAGGGGTGGAAATTCCGGGGCGAGGGCTTCAGCCACAAATTGAGGGCCGAGAGCAGAACCACCAATCCCAATGGAAATAATATCTGTGAAGCGGCTGGCTTTGGGTGGATGAACAGCACCTGTATGAACTTTTTCCGCAAAGGCTTCCAGTTGTTCTAAACTTTGAACAATTTCTTGTGTAAGTTCTGGAGTAGGAGCTAAATCTGGATTTCGCAACCAGTAGTGTCCCACCATGCGGTTCTCGTCGGGATTAGCGATCGCTCCCTTCTCTAATTCAGCCATATCCGCAAACGCTTTGTCAAACTTCGGCAGCAACGACTTCACGAAGGCATCATCAAAACGCATCCGACTAACATCTAGATACAGTCCTAATCCCTCGTGGAAATATAACCAATCTTGGTATCGTTGCCAAAGTGCCTTCGCATCCATAGGGAGTTCTCTAGTAAAGTGTCCTTCAACTCAAGTTTAATGTAACGGTAGACGCATCCCTGCTTTGCCTTATACAGTTTTAAGTCTTGAGAAACTCCCGACACTAAACATCTGGCATAGGTATGACCCGAAGAAATTTGACAATATCTCCCCTAATCTCTATGCCAACCAAATAATCATCTATAGTAAACCGATGAAAAATCCCTTCATCATCAAGCTGTCGGAGTTCTGGCAGAGAATGCAAAGTCCGCTTTTCGGCAAACTCAAAAAATACGAAATCATATACTCGCTGATAGGCAGCAGGTTCTAAATTTTTCAGGTCTACTAAAAAAGACCTGGCATAGCGCATTTCCAGATTCACTGAGTTCACCTTAGTAGGGGTGTAGGGGTGTAAGGGTGTAGGGGTGTAGGGGTAAGATTTTTATACCAATACCCTACTCCCCAGTCCCCAATCCCCAATCTTTAGACAAACATCAACATCCTGACGGCTTCATCATGGGTTAAGATATCCCACGGTTGCTGCGATCGCTTGACTTGTTGTATTGCTTTTAGCATATAAAAGTCACAATGCAATGCGTGTGTACAATTCCAAACGCTGTCGAGTTCTTCGTCCCCTAACTGCTCAATTAAGTGATGGATTCTAATTCTTAGCAAGTTCATCTATCGTTTATATAAACCAAAACACAAAGGTATTGTTCCCACAAATCTCTAACGGTTAACGGCAATATTAGGTGACAGGTGACAGGTGACAGGTGACAGGTGACAGGTGACAGGTGATAGTTTATCCGTAGGTAGATTAATTTTGAATTTTGAATTTTGAATTTTGAATTCGGAGCGCAGCGACGTGACCAATGATTGAATATATTATTTTTCTCGCAATTTCTACAGCAACCTTTGCCCTGTTTAGTTTAGGACTCAATTTACAGTGGGGTTTTACAGGGTTAATTAACTTTGGTCATATCGCTTTTATGACTTTGGGTGCTTACACCACAGTATTGTTAAGTTTTCAAGGTGTGCCTTTATTAATATCAGCCTTGATTGGGGGAGTTGTGGCAGCTTTATTAGGTTTACTTATAGGTTTGGCAACTCTGCGCCTGCGTGAAGATTATTTGGCGATTGTCACAATTGGCACGGGGGAATTGATTCGCTTAGTAGTCAATAACCAAGAGTTACCTGTAGGTGATGCCTGGGTATCTGGGGCTTTTGGTGTCCAGAGTTATCCCATACCTCTATCGACATCACCAAATTTGTTCTTTCGTTTGGGGATGATTGGTGTACTGACGCTACTGTTTGCAATTACTGTGTTTTCGTTGTGGCGGTGGATTCGGACTGCTAAAAAACCACAAATTACTGATTCAGGTTACAGAGTCGGTAATAAACAAGAATTTACTTCGCGGTTGGTGGTGGGAAGCATCTTAGGCTTATTGGCAGGCGCGATTTATATTTCTGGGGTAATCACACTGTATAACTACATCCCCAAAGCGGGTTTAATGTTGTTATCGCTGGTAGTTTTGGCGTTTGTATTCTGGCGGTTGGAATATTTAGTGCGATCGCCTTGGGGTAGAATTCTCAAAGCCATTCGTGAAGATGAAGAAATACCCAAAGCAATGGGTAAAAATGTCTTTTGGTACAAGTTACAATCCTTAATGCTAGGTGGTGCGATCGCAGGTGTCGCTGGTGCTTTCTTCGCTTGGCAAATCAGCGCGATTTATCCTGATAATTTCCAGCCACAACTGACTTTTGACTCGTGGATTATGGTCATTCTCGGCGGTTCTGGTAACAATATTGGCACAATCTTAGGCGCAGTCATTTACTT
Source organism: Nostoc sp. UHCC 0870 (assembly GCF_022063185.1). NCBI lineage: Bacteria > Bacillati > Cyanobacteriota > Cyanophyceae > Nostocales > Nostocaceae > Nostoc > Nostoc sp. UHCC 0870. The sequence continues at coordinate 4,862,978 of NZ_CP091913.1, forward strand.
TGCCTACGATGCCATTACGCGGGAAGTCTTACCCCAAATTATTCCCCTTGATGCCGCACGTCTGGGTGCATTCCGCATCATGGTAATCGGTTTTATTTTGATGGTGCTAATGATTTGGCGGCCTCAAGGTATCTTAGGGAAAAAGGAGGAACTCACTCTTGGTAAATAACCAATCATCCCCACTTCCCTTATTAGCAGCTACTGGACTTTGCAAAAGCTTTGGCGGTATCCAAGCTGTCAGCGAAGCCCAAATAGAAGTCGCGAAAGGCAGCATCACCGGCTTGATTGGCCCCAATGGTGCTGGCAAAACTACTTTATTTAACTTACTCTCAAACTTCATCCATCCAGATAAAGGACGTGTGATTTTTGACGGCGAACCCATCCAAAACCTGCAATCCCACCAAATCGCCCAGCAGGGACTAGTACGGACTTTTCAGGTAGCCCGCACACTCTCGCGGTTGTCAGTGTTAGAAAATATGCTGCTAGCAGCCCAAAAACAAACAGGCGAGAATTTTTGGCAGGTGCAGTTACAACCCCAGGTAGTCGCCAACGAAGAGAAGCAATTAAAAGAAAGAGCAATGATGGTGCTGGAATCTGTGGGTTTAGCGCAAAAAGCCTACGAATATGCTGGTGGTTTGTCTGGTGGACAACGCAAACTGCTAGAAATGGGTAGGGCGTTGATGACTGATCCCAAGTTGATTTTGTTAGATGAACCAGCAGCAGGAGTTAACCCTAGATTAATTGATGATATATGCGATCGCATTCTCAATTGGAATCGTCGAGATGGCATGACCTTTCTAATTATTGAACACAATATGGATGTAATTATGTCCTTGTGCGATCGCGTTTGGGTGCTAGCTGAAGGACAGAATTTAGCTGATGGCACACCCGCAGAAATTCAAAACAATTCTCAAGTGTTGGAAGCCTATTTAGGGCAATAATTTTTTAAACTCATAGTTTTGTGGTTAGTGGTACAAGGGTACATCCCATTTTTTATTATTTTCTCAGAATAAAATATGCCCAAAAGATATCTATAAATAAGACTCCGCCATCAAAATTATTTTGCTTTTTGGGAATTTTAAAAAATGGGATGCTCCTGTGATAGTATTAATAGCAGAATATTACCGAATAAACCTCAATTTACTACTATATGTAAGTTTTCATAAGCTTTTAATATACGCTTAGGTAAGTTATTATTGCACGAGTTTCTCCCATTTGGGGAGTAATTATCTTGGAAATTTTCCACCTCAAACTTAAATTTCAAGTGTGAAGTTTTTTGACAAATCAAGCTGAGTTTTTATTAGTAAGCGTTATCTAAACATTGATATAGAATTATGGGAAAAAGATGGAACTTTGAATTAAATGATCAGAACCATACGTTAATAGTTGAAAGCGATTTTTGGGAGAGACGTTTATTCTATTTTGATGGATGTTTACTTTACAAAGAATCTTTCATGAAATCCTACAAAAAGCGTTGGAAACAGCAATGGGAAGGTGAAATAGAGATATATAGTTTTAAAGATAAAGATGGTAATGAGTTTTCTATTAGAGAAGAAGGTCGCTGGACTCCTAAAATAAAGCTGTATATTAATGGAGAAAATGCTGATCTGAAAACTAGCTTTTATCATCCTCGATATATACAAAATAAGTCTAGATATATTCCCGAAAAACATAATAATGAGCCTAAAATTTCAAATAAAAATGATATTTTCAAGGATATAGGTGTACCGTTTTTCAAGGATATACTTATACCATTTTTTACCCTTTTGATAGGTGGTGGTGGTATTATTGGTTTAATCAAAGGTTTTCAAGAGTTAACTCGCCCAACAACTACAACTAATTCACAACAAGCTACAGAAAGGCCTAAAGGGAATACTTCAGGATGTAGTCTTCAATCTGGAGCATATAAAGCTATTGTTACAAGGGATAAAGGTCTGGGATTACGTGCAAAACCACTAGATAACGAAACTATTATAAAACGTATCAAAATTAATCAAGAAATAATTGTTTTAAGAAAAAATCAGGATGGGAATTGGCTATATGTTTGTCTAAACGGAACTACAACAAGAGGCTGGATAATAGGAGAACATACAAAAAAAATACAGCAATAAAGTGATTTTAAGATGATGCTTTTCGTTAACTTAAACACGAGATAATACTAGTATTCTATAGTGATGCTTCTCATGAAAATAATTAATCGGACTTAGATAAAAACTTCCTAGAAAATCCCCTCAAATGTATATGCAGAGAGACTTTGATATCAGTTTTCCTAGTTTTTTTATATATCTGGGTTTCAAGCATTTTTTTAGCTTTTGATGTATTTTTCTTACCCTGTAAGGGTTTGAGGCTTTTTAATGCCTCAAAAATGTTTAAGTCACGCTAATGGATAATTTTTTATCCAATTCTCCATTTCAAATACGCCAATAAACCCCATTGTCTCGCTGCATTAACTGGTAGCCAATCAACTCCCGTCGCAAGGTTGCATAGTCAGGATGGTAGGGTTTGAGAATGTCATTTACCTCACGTTCTGAGTAGTTAATACCCAAGTCAAATTTGTTGGCTAACCACTTGAGAATCACTAACCGCTTTTTACGACTAGCCGGAATCTCTTTGAGGCATTGTACTATATTTGTACTATTAATATCTACCTCTAAGTAGTTTTTCAAAACTTTGTTCTCCCAGGCTTCAGTATCAACACCCTCTATCCAAGAAGCCATTTGCTCAGGTGTGAAAATTTCCTTACTGATACTTTGCAATACTTCCCTATCTAACTGGTATATACGACTGTTACCTTCCGGGCGCATTGTCACCAGATTTAACTCTTTGAGTTTTGCCAAATGATGGGAAACTGTAGGCTCTTTTAGTTGCATGAGTGCTGCCAATTCTTCGACGCTGCACTCTTGATTGGCTAAGATTCCTATAATCTTCAATCGACTCTCGTCAGCCAAAGCTTTGAAAAATTGCAATAGGGTCTTAAATTGCTCTTGTTTCATAATTTGTTAGAATTAATTCGATCGTAATCTAATTAGACCTAAATCGAATTACTGATGCGGTTCTCATCTGATGCAGTGCTTGTACTGCTTTGGTAAATTTTGAATTAATGTTAATTTTGCGATTTGTTCCGCGAAAAGTTGATATTTCTTAAGTTGTTCTTTACATTTAGCTATGTTGAGATTTTCCCCACGCAGGAAGAGAGTGCTTATTATTAATAGCAAGCGATCACCTGAGCTTTGATATGCTCTGGTTAATCTGGCGATCGCTTAATTTTTATAGTACATAATTACCATTAATTGCTAATAAAGGTTATAAGGGGTAGGTTGAAAACCCCTGAGAAACAGCAACGCAGTTGCGTATTTCGTGCTTTAGACAGGGGATGAAAACCACGAGTAAGGCTTTAGCCTTCAGCGAGATTTAGTTTTTTAGGCTCTGGTAAAGAATCAATCCAATCATCAACAAGACTACTGATAGTCTTGTCTGACTGAGCAGCTAATAGAGTCAACTTGTGATACCTGCGGTCAGTTAGTCTTACATTTAATCTTTTTGTTTTCATTTGTCTCCCATTGGCTACCTATTCATGGTATCATCTTTAAAAATAAAGCAACGTAAGGAGGTGATTAATTAGTGCTGGTATTAGAGTATAAAATCAAGGGTACAAAATTACAGTATCAAGCAATAAATGAAGCTATTAGAACTACACAGTTCATTAGAAATAAAGCCATTAAATACTGGATGGATGCGCCAAGAGAAGACAATATTAATAAGGTTGCTCTCAATAATTACTCAACAGCACTACGGAAGGAATTTAAGTTTGTAGAAGAACTAAATTCAATGGCTTGCCAATCTGCAACAGAGAGAGCATGGTCATCTATTGATAGGTTCTACAGTAATTGCAAATCAAAGACCCCAGGCAAAAAAGGATATCCACGTTTTCAGAAAGACAATCGTTCCGTTGAATATAAGACTTCTGGATGGTCACTACATCCCACTAAACGACGTATTACTTTTACCGATAAAAAAGGTATTGGTGAAGTAAAGTTACTTGGTAAATGGGATATTCACACTTACCCAGTCAAGTTAATTAAACGGGTAAGGTTAGTCAAAAAAGCTGATGGGTACTATTGCCAATTTTCAATTAAAACCGAACCATTAAGTGAGTCAAGAATTGCTAATGGTGAAGTGGGTTTAGATGTTGGTTTAGAATTTTTCTACTCTGATTCCAATGGACATCATGAACCTAATCCCAGGTTCTTGAGAAAAGCAGAAAAATCAATTAAACACGCCGGGCGTCAGATTTATAAAAAAGAAAAAGGTAAAAACGAACGACGGAAAGCTAGACAAAGATATGCTCGAAAACACTTAAAAGTAAGTAGACAACGGAGTGAACACGCTAAGAGAATAGCGCGTAACGTATGCAAGGCTAACGCCTTAGTAGTCTACGAAGATTTAAGGGTTAAGAACATGGTGAAAAATCATTGTCTTGCTAAATCAATTAATGATGTTAGCTGGGGATTGTTTCGTCATTGGTTAGAATATTTTTCGGCTAAATTCAACACAAAAACTATTGCTGTCAACCCAAAAATGACATCACAAAAATGTAGTGATTGTGGCGCAATTGTTAAAAAATCTCTTTCAACTCGTACTCATAAATGTAATTGTGGATGTGAGCTACAAAGAGATGTCAACGCTGCAAAAAATATTCTGAATCTTGCCTACGGCACGCTACGCGATGCAAAAGCTAGGGATTGGCAATCCCAAAGTAACGCTACTGGACTAGCAACCTCTACTCTACTTGGGGAAACCCTGGTTGAGCAAGTGGCTAGGGTGAAAGTAGAATCCCCTCTCTAGCGAGACGCTTGCGCGAACGGCTTTAGCCAGGGGAGTGTCAACTCAACAACTAAACTAGGAAAAAGACCAAGAGTAGAGGCGTAGCGTTATGGTAATCACTCCCAATACCGCAGCTGAGGTCATCTACCCCGAAAGCGACGGACAACCAATGGCCGATAATACCAAGCAATTTCGCTGGATAGTAACTATTAAAGAAAATTTAGAAATTTTATTTGCAGCGCATCCAGATGTTTTCATCGCTGGAGATTTATTTTGGTATCCAGTGGAAGGCAACCCCAACATTAAACAAGCACCTGATACTCTAGTAGTATTTGACAGGCCAAAGGGAGATAGAGGTTCTTACAAACAGTGGGAAGAAGATAACATTCCCCCACAAGTGGTATTTGAAATCTTATCTCCTGGGAATAAAACCAAAGAAATGGCCAAAAAACTCCTATTTTATCAACGCTATGGAGTTGAAGAATATTATATTTACGACCCAGATGACAATGAACTCACTGGGTTTGTGCGTTCAGAAGATTGGTTTCAGGAAATTAACGAGCTTCAAGGTTGGATAAGTCCCCGTTTGGGAATACGCTTGGAAATAACTCCCGAAACTCTAGAGATATATCGTCCTGACGGGGAGAAATTTCTTACACCCGTTGAACTTGACCAATTACGGATGCAAGAACGTCAAGCCAAAGAAGCCGCGTTGCAGCAACTTGAGCAAGAACGCCAAAAATACCAAGATTTATTGACTCGATTACAAGAGAGAGGTATAAATCTAGACCAAATTTAACAAAGTGTAGGGGATTAAGTCCCCGGCTTCTATCAAGCCGCAAGTGTTGTGGCGGGGTTTAAATCCCCGTTACAACACGTAATTGCGTAAAGCCTGCGGCATAGCTGCGCTTAGAGCGGAGCGGGGCGTTAGCCCATTGCGAATTGGTTTAATTCTCCTATCCCCCTACACTCCTAATTTAACTAAATTGCTCACCTACATCTAGGTTGAATAACATCTGTAGGGTTTGCATACAGCGTCTTCTAGCTTCGACATCTTGCTGCGCCCGTAATTGCACCATCGGATCATGTAAAATTTTATTCACAATCCCTCGTGTTAAAGCTTCTATTACTTCTTGATGCTTGTCGCCAAATTCCGAACCTAATCTTGATAAAGCTTTTTCTAATTCTTGTTCGCGGATAGTTTCAATTTTACTCCGCAGAGAGCTAATTGTGGAGACAGTTTCTAAACTGCGCCACCAAATATCAAAAGCATCAACTTCTTCTTCTAATAGCCGTTCTGCTTCTTGAGCCATTTTTCTCCGGCTTTCATAGTTTTGGGCGACAACTGCCTTTAAATCATCGACATTAAAGGCTTGTACATGAGACAGTTCATTTACGTCTGTATGGACATTACGTGGCACGGAAATATCAAATAACATCAGAGGTTGGTTAGGAGCTAAAACCATCTCTAATTTAGCTCTATCAAGTATTGGCTCTGTTGCAGAAGTGCTAGTAAATACTATATGACTCTCGGAAATTACTTGCATCATATCCGGGAGCAAGTGTGTGCGAATAGGCTGATCAGAAAACTGCTGTGCCAATTCTTGAGCGCGATCGCGGGAGCGATTGACAATACTAATTTGCGTAGCACCTTTAGAAATCAGGTGTTGTACCAACAGCCGTGACATCTTACCAGCACCGAGAATTGCCACTCGACAGCCAGCTAAATTATCAGCTTTGATTTGTGCTAATTCCACAGCAGCCGAACTAATAGAAACTGCACCAGTACCAATACTCGTTTCCGTGCGGACACGCTTACCAGCTGTCAGTGCTTGTTTAAATAATCGATTCAAAATTGTTTTTATACCATTATATTGCTGCCCCAGTTTGTGAGTATTTTTCACCTGAGCCAGAATTTGTCCTTCTCCGAGGACTAAGCTATCTAAGCCAGCAGCTACACGCATGACGTGCATCACAGCATCTTCATGCAGCAGAACAAATAAGTGTTGTCGTAAAGAATTTACAGGTAATTTGCTGTGTTCTGAAAGAAACTGAGTAACTTCCCGGATACCATGCTCAGTTTCCGCCGCCACAATGTAGATTTCTAGGCGGTTACAAGTGCTAAGGATAGCAACTTCATCAATATGGGGATAGCTGGTTAAGTGTGCGATCGCACTTTCTGTTTGTGGTTCTGGAATACTCAGCTTTTCCCGAATTTCAACTGGGGCTGTTTTATGGCTTAACCCCACCACTGCAATATTCATTTCTTATCGGTAATTAGTAATGGGTTATTTAATGATTGGGGACTGGGGATTGGGGATTGGGGATTGGGGATTGGGGATTAGGGATTGGGGACTGGGGATTGGGGATTAGGGATTGGATACTAGGGATTGGGGATGAAATTTCCCCCCTGCTTCCCCTGCTTCCCCTGCTTCCCCTGCTTCCCCTACTTCCCCTGTCCCCCTGTCCCCTGTCCCCTAACTCCTAGTGCAGTTGCACAATCTTGGGCTGTTCCCACATATGAATAGTATCCACAAACCGAGCAGTTTTGGACTGACTGGAGATAACCAGACTTTGAGTTCTAGCACCGCCGTGGAAGAAGCGGACACCTTGCATAAGGTTTCCAGAGGTGATACCGCACGCTGCGAACAGCACGGTGTTCCCAGATGCCAGTTCATGGGCGTTGTAGACCTTATCAGCGTCATCAATACCCATAGAACTCAAACGATCAAGGTTGGCTTCTCTGCTTTCGCCAATCAAACCTGTTTTCACTACTGCTGGATCGTAGATCAATTGACCTTGGAAGTGTCCACCTAAAGCACGCATTGCGGCTGCGGAAATTACACCTTCAGGAGCAGCACCAATACCCATTAGGGCATGAATATTAGTACCAGCAAAGCCACAAGATACAGCCGCACCCACGTCACCATCGGAAATCAACTGTACTCTTGCGCCAGCTTCACGGATTTCTTTGATCAAATCTGTGTGGCGATCGCGCTTCATGACTACTATCACAAGTTCTTCAATAGAGCGATCTAGACACTCGGAAAGAATCTTGAGGTTTTCCGTGGCTGACTTGTTAATGTCTACGTGACCTTTAGCGGCTGGAGGTGCTGCTAGTTTCTTCATGTAGAAGTCAGGAGCAGCAAATAGTCCACCTTTTTCAGAAATTGCCAACACAGCCATTGAACCAGGTTGCCCATAGGCTACCAAGTTTGTACCTTCGCAGGGGTCAACAGCAATATCAATTTCGACCAATTCATCAGGGTTACAGAAGTTTTTAGCATCTGCTTGGGTACAGATACCGACTTCTTCCCCAATGTAAAGCATGGGTGCGTCATCGCGTTCCCCTTCCCCAATTACAATGCGACCGCGCATATGAATTTTATTCATCCGCTCCCGCATTGCTTCCACTGCTACCTGGTCAGCAGTATTTTTTTCGCCCTTACCCATCCACTTTGCGGATGCGATCGCGGCCTGTTCTACTACCTCAATAATCTCTAATCCAAGTGTATTTTCCACAGAGTCACCCTCTCAACTGCTTGATTTTTCCGACTTTTCATCTTGCCATTTCAGTTCTCAAGTCTACCAAAGGGCGGATACCTGTGGAAAATACTATCCACTTACATATGTGTTAAGTTTTGCTGCTAATAATGGATTTTTGGTTGTATTATAACGAGAGTGATCGTTTAACCAAAGGGATTACAGATGATTTGTCCTTGTAAATTGCGTGGCAGATTTAATCTTCTTTCCTATCAAAAATATTATTTTTTTTAGGAGATAGGATGGCGTTCCCACCGTCGTAGGCAATGATCGCTATTTAATTGAAAATATTCACCTTGAGTAGTAAAACAAACATCAGTGCCTAATTTATAATTTTCAAAAAACCATAGGATAAACACCATGTTTGACTTTCTTAATCCCCTACTTGGTCGCCATCCCGAACGCATCAACGCCAATGTAGAAATATATACCTGGCAAACTTGCCCTTACTGCATCAGAGCCAAGCTATTACTGTGGTGGAAAGGTGTAAATTTCACCGAGTACAAAATCGATGGTGATGAAGCCGCAAGAGCAAAAATGGCAGAACGTGCCAATGGTCGCCGCACAGTACCGCAAATTTTCATCAATAACCAACATTTTGGCGGCTGTGATGACCTTTATGAGTTAGACACCAAAGGTCAACTCGACCCCCTTTTAGTACAGCCAGCTTGAGTGAGTGCTGAGTGCTGAGTTATGAGTGCTGAGTTATGAGTGCTGTTAGCGGAAGCGGGGCGTTTAGCCCGTGCTGTTAGCGGTAGCGCGGCGTTTAGCCGGTGCTGAGTGCTGAGTAGTGAGTGGTGGGTGCTAAAAGATTTTGAATTTTGAATTAATTTACCCCGAATATCTTATCTATCGTCACTGGATGAACCGAGCCTTAGAGTTGGCAAAAGTTGCTGGTGACGCTGGTGAAGTGCCGGTTGGGGCTGTAATTACTGATGCTGATGGTAATTTAATTGCTGAAGGTGAGAATAGAAAAGAGCGTGATCAAGATCCTACAGCCCATGCAGAAATTATTGCTTTGCGTTCAGCTACCCAAAATTTACAAACTTGGCGGCTTCATGATTGTACCTTGTATGTCACCCTAGAACCTTGCCCTATGTGTGCAGGTGCGATCGTACAAGCACGTCTAGGGAAGTTAATCTATGGAGTGGACGATACCAAAACTGGCGCAATTCGGACGGTACTGAACATCCCCGATAGTGCGGCTTCTAATCATCGTCTGCAAGTTATTGGAGGTGTTCTAGAGTCAGCCTGTCGCCAGCAATTACAGAATTGGTTTGCTACTAAGCGACATCCGAAAAAATAACGGACAGAGATTAAACTGTCCAGCTGTGATGACACAACTTACGGAAGAAAATCTACGGTGTAATTAAAGTAATCTCTCGCCGAATTCTACCGGTTAATTTGCAGCTACCCACATGATGGAATTTTACTCTGCGTCTGATACCTACCCCATAAAGCCAACGGACAAGCCTATAAATCCCAAAGTGGCTGTTAGTTCTGCAAGGATTTCTCCTTGGTTAACTCCTCTGGCGTATTTTTTGGGACATCACTTTCTTTTACCCTTCTTTTTTGGACACATTAAAATCACTGGCCAAGAAAATATCCCCAAAACTGGCCCTGTTATTTTAGCTCCCACCCATCGCGCTCGTTGGGATTCATTACTTTTACCCTATGCGGCAGGTCGTTACGTCACCGGCAGAGACTTACAATTTATGGTGACAATTGATGAATGCCAAGGTTTACAAGGTTGGTTTGTCCGTCGCATGGGTGGATTTCCTGTAAATCCTCAACACCCTGCTGTTGCTACTCTCCGTCATGCTGTAGAAGTGCTGCATCAAGGACAAATGTTAGTCATTTATCCTGAAGGTGATATATTTCGAGATGGCAAAGTTCACCAATTAAAGCCAGGAATTGCTCGTTTAGCTTTAAGTGCAGAATTTCATCACCCAGGACTGGGGGTAAAAATTATTCCAGTTGGCATTAACTACAGTGAGCCTTACCCAAGCTGGGGTGCAGATGTGAGCATTGAAATTGGCTCGGCAATTAATGTCAAAGATTACACCAATGGTAAGGTTAAACAAAATGCCAAGCGATTGACAGAGGATTTAACAAGGACTCTACAACATTTAAGCAATCAAGAACTCGCTGTTAGTCATCATGCTTTTGCAGAAATTCCCAATTCTTAATCGTGTAGCGACTTAGCTAAATTCCCAAACTCAATTCCCAACTATTGAGCTTACCTGTATCTTGGGGTGCGTAGTCTATTAGCCATAAATACCAACTACCTTTGGCGGACTGTGAGAGTAGCTGTTTAAGTAGGGGATGCGATCGCAGTGTATAAGTTGTTTTTAACTCAGTCCGACACCCTAAAGTCCGATTTTGCAGTAATACCTGCTGATTATTGGGAGCAATTAAATAAATTTCTAAATCACCTAAAAAATCATGGGTGAGATTGACTGTAACTTGAATATCTTTAACTGTACTCGCTTCAGAAATAGCGATCGCACTTTTAATCCCCTGTTGATTATGATCAGGAATCTCTACGGGGCTAGAATTACTCACCTTCACTTGCTGACTAGCAGTTGATGTCTGATCAGCCCGCATTTGTACAGCCGCTTGCACCGCCTTAGCTGCATTGACTTTACCATAACCAAACCACTGGGAATGGCCATTTTGATCATAAGTACCGCCATACAAACCCAATTGTGCGTCAGGATCAGAGTCTACAATTTTATCAGCCGTTGTTTCTAAGATGCGTTTAACTTGTTGAGCCGTCAAATCAGGATTCGCTGATAAAACCAAAGCCGCCACCCCTGCAACTACAGGTGTAGCACTAGAAGTTCCCCCAAAGTTGCTAGTAAAATCACTTAAATCGTAACCTGCTGCACCTATTTGGTCAGTTGTTAACATTCCCCTTCCAGTTAGGGAAGTTGTAATTGTAGGTTGTGTGTACAAAAAACCTTTCCCTGGAAAAGACATTCCTGGTGGGGCATTATTACTAGGGGCGCACACCGAAATATTAGTTCCCCAATTGCTATAAGCAGCTTTTTTACCCATACTGGTTGATGCCGAAATGGTCATCACATCAGAATGTACACCAAAACCACCCAGCCAGGTTGTCAGACCTTGTAAAACATTGTTTGGCCAATTCTGCTCATATACAGTACCACTCACGGGGCGGTTGGCATTGCCCGCCGCAAATAAAACTACGCAACCTTTACCATTGCGTCCTTGTGTAGCAGCCCTGGTAATAGCTGCCTGTTGGCGTAAGGATAAGGGAAAGTAAACAGCTGAAGCTCCCCAGCTACAAGAAATTACACTAGCACCCTTCTCAATTGCCCAGTTAAATATCTTTTCAATAGATTCATCATCTAAAAACCCAGTAGTACGGATAGGCATAAAGGCACACCCAGGGGCAACCCCGACAATTCCAGTGCCATTTTCTTCTGCCACAGCTAACCCTGCACAGGCTGTACCATGACTGCTACCTCTACCATCTGGTAACGGTAAAAAGTCATCATCCCTTAAATCCCTGGGTGCAACCACCTTACCACTACCTTGAAAGTCTGGGTGATTCAAATCAAAAGAATCATCCACCACAGCCACAACTACAGACCGCACCCCACGGGTCACATCCCAAGCTTGTTCTACGGCAATGTGAGAGCCTACAAACAATTCATTCCCGCCGTTATGGTGGAGATACCATTGCTGGCTATAGAGAGTGTCACGGGGTCGATAATGCGGCTCAGTTTCGATTAACACATTTGGTTCAGCCGCTAACACCTCTGGTAGAGTTTGTAACTGGTTAGTGATTTTGATGGGATTTTCTGTAGCTTGTTTACTGACCAGAAATACAAAAGCATTGGGCAAACCAAGTATAGGTTTGTCTTGGATGAGGTGCAATTGCGAGGCGATGAGATTAATTTTGAGGCTGTCTACACCATCAGCAAACTGAATGGTAATTTGGTCAGCAAAATAAACGCAAGTCCCAGGATTATCCTTGACTGTGTAGGCATGACTAGCAAAAGCTACATTGTCATCACTCCGTGCTAGAGCGATCGCTTCCTCTATTTGTTCGGGTGTAGTTTGAAAGAGTTCTAATTTGGCTTGAGTAATACTGCGTTGCCAAATGCCCCAACTAACCTGAGATAATTGTTGCACAGGAAAATCGGTGACAAAACGGACGGTGAAGCGGTCTAAAGCTTTCGCCAAGATTAATTCTTCACCTCCCCGTTGGAGTACCAATCCCATACTGCTTGCTGGTACACCTGTGGTTGGTAAATCAGAGGATTGATTGCGATTGTTCATAGGGGCGATTGTGGTTGGTGCAGGGGCAACGGGAACTCTATTAAACCGATTTTCAGTCTAAATCAAAGAAACTCAGTACGTAGCTTCGCTTTGTTAAAAACGAAAACAGAGTTAAGATACCCGAAGTTTCCCTACCTTGTTCGATTTCTTAATAGTTGTTGCACAAATTGACCCCATGAACGTTGCTGCTCCTGCTTCTTTAATTCGTTTGACTGCCCTAACGGTGCTAGCAACCCTAGGTCTGCTTGCACCTGTCAATGCTCAGAATCAAGTACAACCTATTGACCCTAACAGCCCCAATAATCTACGTCCTACCGCTCAAAATAATAGCCTAATGAGCATTGGGGGTGGCGATCGCTTGATGACAGAGGCCGCCCAAGCCGTTGCTGCCCAAAACTACCCCCTAGCAGCGAAAAAGCTCCAAGAAGCCCGTCAGATTTATAATCAGCTATCAAATTTTTATCAAGATTTAAACTCTAGCTTTTCTGGCATAGACAATCGAGTTTCCGATTCCCAGCGACAAAAAGCTTTTTCAACAGCGCAAAAGCGGGATGAAGCCACCTATCAACTAGCTTTGGTACATCGCGCTCAAAATCAGCCAGAATTGGCTGTGCCTTTATTAGTGCAAATCATTAAAAGCCAAAATCCCACACGCGAATTAGGCAAAAAAGCCTATCAGCAGTTATTTGAATTGGGCTTTGTTGATGCCCCTTATCCCCGACAAGGCGGCAGTTCCTCTTCCTCATCCCAAAAGTAAAAAGGCAAGGAAGCAAGGAAAGCAGGGGAAGTAAAGAAAGCAGGGGAAGCAAGGGAAGCAGGGGAAGCAGGGGGGGAACTTCATTCCCAATCCCCAATCCCCAATCCCCAATCCCCCCATCATCCATAGACTTCCACCAATGCTGGGAGAACAAAAAACTAATAGTTAAATTGAATTGCTACACCCGCAATTTGGCAGAGGGATGCACTCCATATCTGTTATTAATAGAAAAGTAGGTTTTTCAGGAATTGCGATGATTACTCCGCAGCAGGTTGAAGCAATGATCAAAGCGGAAATGCCCGATGCACAAGTTCAAGTGCAAGACTTAACCGGTGGAGGCGACCACTATCAGGTGACAGTAGTCTCATCGCAGTTTGCAGGTAAGGGACTGGTGCAACAGCATCAGTTAGTTTATGGTGCTTTGCGACAAGCTATGTCAACTGAGGCTATTCACGCCTTGGCATTAAAAACATCTACCCCCGAAGCTTGATAGGCATCAGCCAAAAGTCGCTTCCTAAAGTAATGAGCCAAAAATCCGTAGTCCATAGTCTTAAATTCCGCAGCTAGTTAATTAGCTATTACCCGTAGACTGATAACTAAATGACTAACGACTATTAACTATTCAACAAAACTAGGGAAAAAAAGACCATGACACCAGAAGTCCAAGAAAAAATTGATAACTTGCTAAACCAGAATAAAATTCTAGTTTTTATGAAGGGAACTAAGTTAATGCCCCAGTGCGGTTTCTCTAACAATGTTGTGCAGATTCTGAATACTCTGGGCGTTCCCTTTGAAACTATTAATGTTTTAGACGATCAAGACATTCGCCAGAGTATTAAAGAATACTCTAATTGGCCAACCATTCCTCAAGTATATATTAATGGTCAGTTCATCGGTGGTTCTGATATCCTGATCGAACTTTACCAAAAAGGTGAGTTGCAGCAACTAGTGGAAGTAGCACTAGCTTCTTAATTTATCTAGGTATAGCTTTTCCTAATCAAATGAAGTTATTATAGCCCCCTCCTTGCTTGCGGGGAGGGGGTTGGGGGTGGGGTTCTTGTACCTCACTAAAGCAAGAACCGCTATCGTACTTATGCTGAGAACCTCCGGCTTCTAGCCGGGGGATGAAAGCTAATTGTCTAATTTATTAGACAACATGATAAAATCAAATAGCGTGAATATAGGATGAAAAACTCCGTAACAAAAACGTATTCACGCATTTCACCTAACATTCAAGTAGCCATACAACTAGATTTAATCTAGTCGAGGTGGGTAGGGCATTTTGACAGTGCCAAAGCTAATTGAGTTATTTAACAATCAATTAGTAAACGTTGCGGAGAGGGTCTTTCAGACCCCGTAGCAACATCAGTTTAGAATCCTCCTGACTTCCAGTCGGAGGAGATGTCAAAAGTTAGAAACTGAATCAATCTCTTTCTAATTTAGATTATCAAAAATTAGCTTGATACCCCTCAAAGGTTGAGGGGTTAATTTTTGTAATTACAGTGATTCCCAAAGTTAATATGAATAGAGTTGTTGACCTTTACAGATAATATGTTATAATTATCTGCGTTGCTTTATCGCCACTATAGTCACCTCTGAGTAGGTGTTAGTAATAATCATGTTGTGGCTGAGGTTGTGTCATAACAAAATTTGACCCATCGTACAAGTAACGACTGGCTTCTTCCTCCAAACGATGAATCAGAAACGGTTCAATAACGTTTCCATTTCGCAGTGCCGCTAGATAGCCATCCAAATACATCCGCATATCATCCGTGCGATACCCGCGATTCCACAACTCGACGAAGGCGTCAGTAATTCTTTGGTAATGGCGGATCGATTGTGTGTCTTGGAGCATAACTGCTTTATTGATCTCTTTGGAATGAGAATTGTAAATGATTCAGACTAAAAAGTGAAGGGGGCATTTCTGCTTGAACTACCCTAAAAAGCTCTGATACCTAATGGTGGCAATCTCTCCAGCAACTACAATATAGTTACATCCTATTCCAGAAAAAATCAAATTAGGTTATCCAATCAGTTATTCCTATACTTGTACTTGTTTTGGATAGTATCTTGACGGGATAGGTAATTGCAAGCATCAATATTTTCTAGAAAAACGTTAGCGTTGTCCTGGTAATTGTGAGATTGCTTTGTAATATAGTTTTTTGGCAGATTACCCAGACTCAAATAGCAGATAGGATATTTAGCGGGAAAATTTTTAATAATCATAACAAAAATTTAAGAATATTACTAACTCCGGTCTGGATAAGGCAAAACATAAGCATCTGGCCAATTTTTGTATTGAGAAAATGTAAAGCTAATTGTTAGTCGAGTAACAAAGGCTACAAAACCTTGAGCATGGGCTTGTTACTTTGAAATTCATCAGACGCTAAGGGGTCTTGCCGCCGTGGGTTCGGTTTGTATTGAAATCGTTGAGGGGAATCCCCATCTGAGGTCGTTGCTTGGTTGGCACTTGCAACAATTGGAATATAGAGTTCATCAAGCCGCTAGCATTTATCAAGCTAGGGAAGCTTTTTTAAGCCATCAACCAACTTTGGTCATCCTAGATGCCGATTTGTCAGATGGAGATGGTATTGAGTTTTGTCGTTGGTTGCATCGTCAGCAACAGCCGCTCATCTTGATGCTATCTGCTCGTACTAATGAAGCTGATGTGGTTGCAGGCTTGAAAGCAGGAGCTGATGATTACTTGAGCAAGCCTTTTGGAATGCAAGAGTTTTTGGCTAGGGTAGAGGCTTTAATTCGTCGCAATCGCACGCCTACAGCACCTGCTTATTTGGATTATGGTACTTTGCAAATTGACTTAGTGCAGCGTCGTGTCCGATTCCAAGGAGAGTTTATTGACCTCACTCCCCAGGAATTTAGTTTGCTCTACGTTTTGGCACAAGCTGGAGGAGTACCATTGAGTCGGTCTGAGTTGTTGCGTCGTGCGTGGCCTGATGCTATTGACAACCCGCGTACCATTGACACTCATGTTTTATCTCTACGCAAAAAAGTTGAACTTGATCCTCGTCAGCCTAGTTTGATTCAAACTATTCGGAACGTGGGATACAGATTTAATATGGAAAGTTTGAATGCTAATCCTCCCCAAACACAAACCAAGTTACCAAAGGAGAGATTTAGTAATCAACGTTCAACACTAACTGGACAAAGGTCATAGGTGAAAATCACCAAATTTCAAAATATCAGAATCCAAAGCTTGCTTCCTGTATGGTATTTTGAATAAAAATCTGTTGATCCTACAATTTACAAAATCGAAATCGTGAAGAGACTTGTCACAGCAATTTTTATTCATTTTGAATTTTGAATTTTGAATTGCTGACTAGCTCCATTCTTCAGTGATTTGAGTTTCGGCGTGCAATAACCTTTCTCGGAGATTAACCCAGTCGATATTACAGGCTGTTTGATTAAATAACAAACTTCCTT
This sequence comes from Nostoc sp. UHCC 0870, assembly GCF_022063185.1. Taxonomy (NCBI): domain Bacteria; kingdom Bacillati; phylum Cyanobacteriota; class Cyanophyceae; order Nostocales; family Nostocaceae; genus Nostoc; species Nostoc sp. UHCC 0870. The sequence goes on from NZ_CP091913.1 coordinate 4,879,854, forward strand.
GCTGTAGATTTAACAAACGGGTGCAAAATACCTGGGTTAAGTCTATTTGATTATTGATCATCAAAATTGTAGTTTGATGAGTTTGATTGAGTTTAATTAAAACTTGCATTAAATGGGTAGCTCTGCCAATATCCAAATTAGATGTTGGTTCGTCTAAGAGCAGAATTTGTGGTTGAATGACTAAAGCTCGCGCGATCGCTACTAGCTGTCTTTGTCCAGCCGAAAGTTGTAGTTCAGTGCGTTCTAACCAATCATTGGGAATTTGCAGTTGTTCTACCCAATAATTAACTCGTTCTTGAATTGTCTGTTTAGGCAATTCGCGCAAAACTAAAGGATAAGCCAAGGCTTGCTGGACTGTCATCCCTAACAATTTTGGCTCTTGTAATACCAGTGTCACCATCTGGCGCAGTTTGATAATTGGGATTTGGTAATAATCCTGATTATCTAGATAAATCTTGCCGCTAGCAGGTTCACTCAAACGGTTAAGTAAACGTAATAGTGAAGTTTTACCAGCACCAGAGGGGCCGACAATTGCTAAACGTTCTCCAGGGGAAACATCAAAGGAAATATCCCGCAGTATCGGGTATCCCTGAAGCTGAGTTTTCAACTTTGCAAACAGATTAACTTGTTCTAGCCGTAATTGCAGTTTCATTAGGGGTGTGGGGGTGTAGGGGTGTAAGGGTGTAGGGGTAGGCTGTTGACTCTGTGGCTTTTTTGGGGTGTGGTTCATGCAGTTTTTTGCACATCTCCACTATGGCTGAAACCTTGTAATGACTGGGCTTTTAACGAAATACAAAGTACATGGTACATATTTACTAAAAACCAACAAAGTCAACACCCTAGTGTAGGGGATAAAGTGGACAAGAAATTTTGTCCCACTCCCCAGTCCCCAGTCCCATCTTTAACTATTACGCCGTAAGTCCCCCACGCTCATTTGGTACTCCGAATCAGTGGCGGGATATAAGGTGGTTGATAAGGATTGCATCTAAGATTAATTTTTTGCACAGCAAAGACAAATATTAGATGTATGACGAATCAACAATTATTTATTTTCAATAAGCTTACCAGAATATATATATCATGATAAGATAGATTCATCAAGGAGGTGATGTTAAGTGTTGCACAAGGTTGTACAAGTTCGTTTATATCCAACAACGGGGCAAAAAACATTATTGGAGCAGACTTTTGGATGTTCTCGATGGTGGTGGAATTATGCCCTAAATAAGTCAATTGAGACTTACAAAGAAACAGGGAAAGGGCTTACACGTGCAGCACTCAACGCATTTCTCCCAACGCTCAAAAAAGCCGAAGATACAAAGTGGTTGGCTGATTGTTATAGCCAAGTTTTACAAGCTACCACACTGAATCTGACTACTGCGTACAAAAACTTTTTTGAGAAACGTGCAGGTTTTCCTTCCTTCAAATCCAAGCATGGTAAACAGTCAATTCAATATCCTCAACACGTCAAAATTGTTGATGGCAATATCAAATTACCAGGTAATATTGGGACAGTCAAAGCCAAAATACATAGGCTAATTGAGGGGAAAATCAAGACTGTAACTGTATGTAAAACTCCATCAGGTAAATACCTTGCATCTATTCTGACCGAGATAGAAGGTGAACACCCTACTATTACAGATGGCAAGATTTATGGTGTTGACTTAGGGATAAAACATTTCGCTGTTGTAACTGATGGTGAAAGAGTTTCTAAATACGACAATCCTAAACACCTTGCTAAACATGAGAAAAATCTCAAGCGTAAACAGAAGAAATTAGCCCGTAAACAAAAAGGGAGTAATTCAAGAAATAGATATAGAAAAGTTGTTGCCAAAGTGTACGAACGAGTTAGTAATTCCAGGCAAGATTTTCTACATAAACTTAGTTATAAGTTGGTCAGCGATAGCCAAGCTGTCATAGTAGAGAATCTTCATGTCAAGGGCATGGTTCGTAACCACAAATTAGCAAAATCAATCTCTGATGCAGGATGGGGAATGTTCACCAATTTTTTAGCCTATAAGCTAGAACGCAAGGGTGGAAAGTTGGTTGAGATTGATAGATGGTTTCCCAGTTCCAAACTCTGCTCTAATTGTTTCTATCAGATTGGTGAGATGCCGTTGGATGTCCGTGAATGGATTTGTCCTCATTGTGGCACTCATCATGACAGAGATGGAAATGCAGCGATAAATATTAGAGCCGAAGGCATCAGAATGATAAAGGCGGAAGGTTCAGCCGTCTCTGCTGTAGGAGGGGAGGTAAGTCCCACTCTTGGACGAAAGTCTAAGTTTAGGCACTCCCCTGTGATTACAGAAGCCGACACTGTACTTGGTACTCCAAGTCAGTGTGGGTAGTTCACCTAGCTAAGGCTGTAGTGATAGTCCAGCAATCAATCAACAATAACAACAGAGTAAATCCTAATAAAATCAAATACATCCACGGTTGAGCCAAAGGGCGAACATCTGTGGTATCTATACCTGTTTTAGCTTGAACTATATTTACTAAACGGGCAAATCCAGCTACTCGCATCGGTAGTAGATAAGCTTTGTCATCTTGACACAGAAAATAATAAACTAACCCACCTTGACCCGTAGAGCGCGGTTTAAGCTGTTTTATCTCTGACCAAGGTAAAGACCAACCTTTACGCCAGAACCGAGAAACCCAAGCTGGGTAAGTTACTTGAATTGCTTGGTCATCTACAATTACTCTTTCAGTCAAAACCGCATACAAGCCAAAGAAACCAATGCAAATTCCCACCCATAACAAAGCAGGGGGAGTGGGTGCATTTGTTGCTTGAGCTAAAAAAGGTAAGGGTAGAGTCAGTGCTATATAAAGACTCAACAGCGTGATCCGAATTAGCGGAGATAGACGAAAAATAGACGCTGAAGTATTAGCTGAGTTTACTGTCACGGCTCAATCATCAAATTATGGGCTTTTGATTTTAGTCTAACTAAAGATGGGCATGGGGCATTGGGATCAAATCTACCTTCTAGTCCCCAATCCCCAGTCCCCAACTAAGGTAAATATTTTTGCACCACACTCCAACCAGTGAGTGATACCCAAGTAAAACCAAAAAACAAAACAATATTCAGACTAATATGTAAAGGTCTAGCCCAAGGTCGTCGGTGACTGATTTGTGTGGCACTAAAAGCTGATATTAAAACTAATCCTACTACTATCAACCCAGCCCATAAGTGTGATGAGTGTCCCAAAGAACCGAAGTGACCGAAAGTGCCGACTATACCAATAGCCAAAAGTAACAGCACTAAACTAACCATGCTGATGCCCATTGTATAGTGGAGCGATCGCCACAAACGAGGGGTAGCCCAATTGAGCAACAAAAAATCAGGAACGTCCTGATAATTTCTCACTCGCCACATCCAAAAGCCTGTAACCGCTAAGAGTAAATACGCCAGTATCGATAATCCCATCGACCAAGCAGCTATTTTCCACAACCAGATAAAAGAAGGTAGGTGCATAAGGTTTATTTTATAGGTGACAGGGGACAGGTGACAGGTGACAGGTGACAGGTGACAGGTGACAGGTGACAGGTGACAGGTGACAGGTGACAGGCTTCCCTGCGGGACGCTAGCGCGAACGCCGTGAGCGTCAGCCGAACGGTGACAGGTGACAGGTGACAGGGTAAATCATACCCAATCCCCAATCCCCAGGAGTTATTTAATTTTGACTTTTGGCTTTTGACTTTTGACTTGATTTGTCCCCAATCCCCATTAACTAAAAATAAAAATAAAAAAGGCTGCTGACTTCAGCAACCCTCAGAGATTTAAAAATTATTTTTTTAATCAATTGATGCTTAACCAGCAACTGTTAAAGGTTTTGTTGTATCACTAGATTTTGTATTATTTGGCTGAACAATTGCTTTTGTACTAATAGGGTCTGCACCGACTGAGTTTGTATCTAATTCGCTACTGCTTGGCTCGCTAATCATCAGGCGATCGCACGGAATTGTATCAGACAAAATCGCACTTGCCATCATACCTGTATGAATCTCCATCTGGGCCTCTAGAGGAGCTTCAAACACGAGGCGTTGTCCAGGAAAAACCACCCTTTCAAAATACCAATTGGGAATATTGGAGATGCGAGCCACCTGGATTTTGCTCGTGGCATTAACGTAGCAGCAGAGAACTTTTCCCAATTGCTCAGGTGGTAGAGGATCTAATATTTGAGCCATAACTGCCGAGGAGCTTTACGCCACAATTTTACATTACACCAGCAAAATTAACACTTGCTGATCCCTCTATGTTGTAACTCCGACTACCAACTGAAATTTTCTACGTTATTTCTATCTAAAGGTATGTTCAAGTTATGAATTTTTAATAAAACTTTTTTATTCTATATAATTCTACACTATGCAAGAATTTTTGGGGATTTTTCACTAGATTAATTAACTTATTGCGCCAAATATCATAGATATTTACCATAGTTAATCATTACAATTCCTTTAATTTCTTACGTTGTGAATATTTTATGGCTTCCTCTATCGTAGGAAATAGCCGCAGGGATCATCGCTTAATGATTCACACTCCCCGTAGCTTAAGCCTAGTCTGTAGTTTTTATTCTCATTGCTCAAATCACAAGGTTTTGCAGCTACTTTCTTATAAACTCAATGTTATGGTAAAGATATATGAAAATTTTCTTCATAAAACCTTACTCATACTCCTCGATATTGAGCAAATCTAATTATCAAGAATCTGCTTCAATGTCAAGTATGATTGCCAATAAAGTGCTAAACCAACCAGCACATTAAAAATTGATACTTTCTTGGACTTTTCCCAAAAAACGGCAAGATGATGGAAAATCGAATTCTTTACGTTCGCCTTCCTTGTAACCCTATCTTCCCCATAGGGGTTGTTTATCTGAGTGATCATGTCCACAAGGTTTTTCCCAGCATCGAACAACGCATTTTTGATTTGGGAACTGTTCCACCTTTAGACTATGCTTCAGCTTTAGATCGTTGTATCGACGAATTCCAGCCAACACTACTTGTATTTTCGTGGCGGGATATTCAAATTTATGCCCCAGTCGGTGGGCGTGGTGGCAACCCGCTACAAAACGCTTTTGAATTCTACTACGCGAAAAATCCTTTCATTAAATTGCGTGGGGCTTTGGGCGGGTTGCGAATATTCATTGCTTACTATGTAGAGTTGTGGCGCAATCTGGGATTAATTAAACGGGGCTTAAAACGAGCCAAACAGTATCACCAACAAGCCCGTGCAGTTGTAGGTGGTGGTGCAGTCAGCGTATTTTACGAACAGTTGGGTAAAAGCTTACCCCCAGGAACAATTATTTCTGTGGGTGAAGGGGAAACCTTACTAGAAAAATTCCTCCATGGCCGAGAGTTCCGAGATGAACGCTGCTATGTAGTAGGAGAAGCGCAACCACGACAAAGACTAATTCACGAACAACCTACCCCCCTCGAAAAAACCGCCTGTAACTACGAATATATAGAAACTATTTGGCCAGAGTTTAACTATTACCTGCAAGAAGAAGACTTTTACATTGGTGTCCAAACTAAACGAGGTTGTCCCCACAACTGCTGTTACTGTGTCTACACCGTTGTCGAAGGTAAACAGGTACGGATAAACCCAGCCGATGAGGTGGTGGCAGAAATGCGCCAACTATATAATCGTGGTATTCGCAACTTCTGGTTTACTGATGCCCAATTTATTCCTGCACGGAAATTTATCGACGATGCTGTAGAACTATTACAGAAAATCGTAGATTCTGGGATGACAGATATTCATTGGGCAGCATACATCAGAGCCGACAACCTCACACCAGAGTTGTGTGATTTGATGGCGAAGACAGGGATGAATTACTTTGAAATCGGCATCACTAGCGGTTCTCAAGAACTCGTGCGGAAAATGCGGATGGGTTACAATCTGCGAACTGTTCTGCAAAACTGCCGTGACTTAAAAGCAGCTGGTTTCAATGATTTAGTATCCGTCAACTACTCCTTTAATGTGATTGACGAACGTCCCGAAACCATTCGCCAAACCATCGCTTACCATCGTGAACTAGAAAAGATTTTCGGTGCGGATAAAGTCGAACCAGCCATCTTTTTTATTGGCTTGCAACCCCATACCCACTTAGAAGAATATGCCTTCAAAGAAGGTATTCTTAAACCTGGGTATGATCCGATGAGTTTAATGCCGTGGACAGCCAAAAAACTCCTCTGGAATCCTGAACCTCTTGGTTCATTCTTTGGTGAAGTGTGCTTGCAAGCCTGGCGACGAAACCCCAATGATTTCGGTAGGGAAGTGATGAAAATCTTAGAAGAAAAGTTGGGTTGTGCCGATTTGGAAGAAGCACTTTCTGCACCGATTGAAAAGACAGATAAACAGTTAGCCAGTGTATTGTAGGGAGTAGGGAGTGCTAAGTGCTAAGTGCTGAGTGCTGAGTGCTGAGTGCTGTTAGCGGTAGCGGGGCGTTTAGCCCGTGCTGAGTAGTGAGTCAAAAGTAATTCTACCTTGTCTCCCTGGTGTCCCTTATCGTAAATTCAAGGGTTTAAGCCCCCTACGTCTACACGTAGTATCAGTTGAGTTGAGGTTTAAATCCCCAACTCCAACTGTCTTTAATTTTGAATTTTGAATTTTGAATTTTGAATTTTGAATTGTTAACCCGCTCTTCCTCCTCTGCCGTTCCTGCCCCCAAAGCCCTATGTTAGAAGGTTCAATTCTACAACTGCTGGAAACAGCCCATCGTCATAGTAGTAGACCGATTCACTTTGGAGTGTATTACAAAAATACACTTGTTGCTTTGTGTCATGCCTTAGAAGACCACATCTTAACTGATGAAAATAAACCCTTGGTAATTACTGCCTTTCAACGAGGTAAGTGGTATTTAGAAGAGGCGGAAAGATACGCAGACATTGCCAACCACAGCCGCCAAATTGTGATTATGGCCTCACCGGATACAGGCTTTGCTGAACATCCCACGAGCCAACTATCAAATGTAGACTTAGTAGCATTAGATGCAACTGACCCGGTAACTCAGGAATGGCACTTAATCATTCTGTCGCCTAAATACACAGCAATGGTACTTTGTCAAGAGTTATCAATTGCTGATTATGGTTCAGGGGGAATACCAACTTCTGATTTAGAGCGTAAATTCTATGGTTTGTGGACATTTGAGCCGACCTTGGTGAGAGAAACAGCAGAATTAGCGATCGCTCACATTCAAAAATACAACCCAGAATTAGCAGAAAACCTTTTGAGTGATCAACAGGCAATTCCACCTGCTGTCATTACTTCAGAAAACCTGTTAACAGTTGTCTCCCGTGTGGTCGATTACCTCAAAACAGGTCAAGAACAACTATCCATTCCTACTGCACTGCGTCAAAAAGCTCTAGATAGCAACTTGCTTTCTAACGAAGTGCAAGCATTTTTGCGGATGGCGCAACTGATGGATCTGGCTGATATTGACAACCCAATGGCTGCGGAAGAAGTCAGTGCGATCGCCGAAACAATGGGGCAACTTTTAGATTTACCTGCATGGCAAATCAAGAGATTAAAACTAGCAGCGTTATTACACCGCATAGATCCACTCCGCACAGCACAAAGCGTTCTGACTCCTGCTGCATCCACACAACCCCAAGAAATAGCCCCCAGTTGCCCTTTGAGTTGTCCTCTGATTCCAGGAGCGCAAGTATTACGAAAAATGTCAAGATTACGTGCAGTAGCGCAAATTATCACTCACCAGACCGAATACTGGGATGGAACAGGAGAACCAGCCGGGTTAGCAGGTGATGCAATTCCCCTAGAGTCGAGAATTTTGGCATTGGTTGCAGACTTTCAGTGGCGAGTCAATCAACTAAAATCCTCCCAGCAGAATCGGGCAGAGATATTTGCTCAAGCCTTGGTAGAATGCAGACAACAATGCGATCGCTTTGACCCTAAACTATTAGATGCCCTAACTTTGTTAGTTATGGGTTTACAACAGGGACTCGACTTACCCCTAATGACATCTAAAGTTAGTACAGGAATGTGGCTGATTGATTCCCGATGGGATAGCCAGAGCAAGACTAGTGAGGAAATTGGTAGTTACCCCCAATGAATATTGAAGCCATTAGACAAGGAAAACTCAAACAACTCCCAGGGGTAAATTTAGAAGATGAGGAACTCTCTCAACTAGATTTAAGCCACATAAATTTGGCAGGTGCTACCCTTGTTGGTACTAATTTCGCAGGTTCTAAGCTCGAAGGTGGGCATTTAGAAGGCGCAAATTTGATGGGTGCTAACCTCCAAGCAACCGACTTGCGGGCTAACCTCATGGGAGCTAATCTCATGCAAGCAGATTTAACTGGTGCAGACTTACGAGGCAGCAACTTGCGTGGTTCTAGCCTGATGGGGGCTATACTCAGCGACGTGTCATTGGCTGGTGCTTTTTTAAGTGGCGCGAATTTGATGAATGTTAACTTACAAGGTGTTGACTTACGTGGTGCTGACTTGCGTGGTGCTAATCTTACAGGTGCAAATCTCAAAGGTGCGGACTTAACTCGTACAGATTTGGAAGGAGCGTTATTAAGTGAAGCAAATTTAGAAGAAGCCGACTTACGTGGGGCGAATTTGGCAGGGGCGAATTTGACAGGGGCTAACTTGTTGTGTGCTGAGTTAATAGGGGCAAATTTGAATGGTGTGAATTTAGAGAAAGCTTGTTTGGTTGGTACAGTGCTGGAGAAAGGGTTATAAAAATTAAAAAAACATCCTATCTATTGATATTGCTAAACTTTTTATAGGTAAAGTAGGTAGAAATTTGTGACTCTACAGGAAGTTATTGATTTAGCAAAGCAACTCTCTACAGTGGACAAAGTACGCTTAATTCAGCAAATAGTGCCTGACATAGAACGAGAGTTAATTGATGAAATTCCTGCTCCACGTCAATCATTATGGGGTTTGTGTGCGGATTTGGGAAAAGCACCTTCCGCAGATGAAATTGATGCAGCTCGTGTTGAGGAATGGGCAACCTTTGCACGGGAGGATATTTGATGCTACGTGCTGTAGCCGACACCCATACAGTCATTTGGTATATTTTTAGCGATTTGCGACTTTCTACTCTAGCAAAAGATACGATTGAGCAAATAGCATCTGATGGCCATCAAGTGGCATTTTCCTCTATTACACTAGCTGAAATTGTGTATTTGAGCGAAAAAGGGCGGATTTCTCCCCTGACACTTGAACGTCTGTTAGCATCTGTTGATTCCAACAATGCTGTATTAGCTGAAGTTCCCTTTGAGCGTGATATTGCCCAAGCTTTGCGTTTAATAAATCGCGCGCAAATCCCAGATTTACCGGATCGCATTATTGCTGCCACAGCTTTATATTTACAAGTACCTGTAATTAGTAGAGATAGTAAAATACAACTATCTAAAGTCAACACTATTTGGTAAAGCTGAATCGAGCCTACTTGATGCCAAATTTGTCATAAAGCAATTGTCTTAGCGCATCGCTACCGCGTTTCACAAATTCGTCTTCAGATTCAGGATCTAATGGTTCACCAATCTGATTACTCAGTTCGGCTAGGAAAGATTCGTCCTTAACCAGATTAGAAACTTCTTCTGAGAACTTTTGTTGTTCATTGTGAGATATTAAAGATGGTAACAATAGTCCACTAACTGCTGCTGTTAACGCTACCTGAATGGCAGGAAGTGTTAAATCACACTCTGGCAATGATTGAGCAGATGAGTTTTCAATTTCATCCATAAAATCCTTAAAATTGCTCATTATTTATCCTCATTTTTATTACCGATTTTTCCACCATTTATAAAAAGAACGAAGTAACTCTTCAAAAGACTTAACGACTTCCTCTATAATTGCACGTTTCGTTTTCTCATCTAATCGTTCCCATAGCTTCCGAAACCAGTTAAAAATTTCAAATAACCAACTAAACATAGTTATTGTTGATTGTAATTTTTCAAATACGGCTAAATTTAGCACATCATATATTGATTACTCTAAATCTGGCAACAGAAATAATTATGATTACCTATTTCTTAAAAAAACTACAAATTATTTCACCAGGACTATTCTGAGTGAATTGAATTACAGTCCTATCTTTTTGAATTTTAAATTTACCCCGGCAATTGTAAACTTCCACAGGTGTTTTAACTCCATCAACACTTACAGCCGCCTGATATTCCCAATATTTTTTCGCACTACGTTGAATACTGAGAATGCAAATCTGATGCCCTTCATAATTGCGGCATACCATAGCCCAAGCAGGAGATGCTACAGACAAAGAAAATATCAATAATAGTAAAATGACACTATATTTAATCATAATTAACCTTTAACACTCCGCCTCCGCATCCACAACGCCAATATACCCATAAAAACAACCCCCATTAATCCTTGTAAGGGATTATTATTTACCCCAGTTATCCAGTCAGGAACTCGACCAGAGTATTCAATTAATCCCCCGACATTAATAATGTAGTAGCCCCAAACCAAACCACCATGTAAACCTATTGGTAAGCCCAATCTTCCCCGCCGCCAACGCTTACCCCATACCTGCGTTAACCCCAACAATACTAAAGCCGGAAACTGTGGTAATGTGTGAATAATTGCTGTAAGTGGCTTAATAAAGTGTAAAGCAGCAAAGACTAGTGCATCTATCCACAATGCGACAGGCTGACTGTAATCTCTTTCCAATTCGTCTAACAACCAGCCACGAAATAACAATTCTTCTGCAAAACCTACACCTAAACCAACAATAAAGCCTTCTAAAATTACTTTCAGGAGAAAAATCTTTGGTTGTTGCCACACTAGCCAACCCAAAAAACCTTGTATCCCAAATAAAATAAAAATATTAATGATTCCTAAGACTAAGCCACACAGAAGTTCTACACCATTGCGCCGCGTAAATTCCAAGCCATATAGCCTTAGTATTCGGGGTTGTTGGTAGACTTTTTGACCCCATAACCTCAGCAGAAAAATAAACTCTACATATAGTATTACCATTGTCAATATACTTACTAAATTAGAATCATCCACTAGTAAATATATTGGTGCAGCCAGGGGTAGCCACAGCAATAATAATGCCAAAATAAAACAACCCAGCCGGATAGGGGCAGGGCGTTGTGCTAAATTCAGGATTTTGGTTTTCATTTTAGGTACGCCAAAAGTCAGTAATCAAGATTTTGACATCCTCCCACCGCTAACCCTTGCGAGTGTAGCGGGGGATTCCTAAAACTCACGACTTAGGTTTCTGTTTCTTTCCATTACTGGATTTTTGCAACTGCCCTTTAGACTCATGCCTATCAGGTCTTATGTTCGCTCCACAGACTGTAACGGTGTGTCCCACCGCCAAAATATTTTTAGCCGCGTTGATATCTCTGTCATGGTGCGCCCCGCAGTTGGGACAGTCCCACTCTCTGATATTCAACGGCAATTTTTCAACAACGTGACCACAGTTCCCACAGCGTTTAGAACTGGGAAACCATCGGTCAATTTTCACTACTGTTCGACCATACCAAAGAGCTTTATATTCCAGTTGCCTCACCAACTCCGACCATGCAGCGTCACTAATAGCACGGGCGAGTTTGGGATTTCTGACCATGTTATTGACTGCCAAATCCTCAACTACTATCGTTTGGTTTTCACGAATCAGTCGAGTTGTCAGTTTGTGCAAGTGGTCTTTCCTAGAATCAGAAATTTTAGCTTGAAGACGAGCTACTTTGAGTCTTGCTTTATCTCGGTTGCGAGAGGCTTTTTGTTTACGACTCAAAGACTTCTGCGCCTTTCTCAGCTTTTGATAGTGCTTGTCAAACGCTTTGGGGTTAGCAATCTTTTCACCTGTACTCAGGGTTACAAGACTGCTCACTCCAACATCCAGTCCCACAGCAGTGTCAACGGGTTGCAAAGTTTCGTCAGTCAGATCGTTAATTCTCAAGCTGACAAACCAGCGTCCCGAAGGTTCAAGTTTAACTGTGATGGTACTAGGTTCACACACCTTGGGCAGTTGCCTAGACCATTTGATTGGCAATGGCTCAGAACACTTTGCCAAGTAGACCTGCCCGTCTTTCCACCGGAAAGCAGACTTGGTAAACTCTGCACTGCCACCACTGCGTTTCTTTTTGAAATTGGGGTATCTTGCCCTACCAGCAAAGAAATTAGTGAAAGCCGTTTGCAGATGTCTCAAGCCTTGTTGCAGTGGTACACAGCTAACCTCATTCAAAAACTGGAGGTCTTCAAGTTTTTTCCACTGCGTCAGCATAGCAGAAGACTGAACGTAATCAACCTTCTGTTGTCTCTCATACCAAGCTTCTGTTCGGGAAGCCAAAGCCTTGTTAAAAACCAACCGCACACAGCCAATTGTCCGGCGCAATATTTGTTCTTGCTCGGCAGTTGGATACAAACGGTAACGGTAGGCTTTTTCCATACCTCACATTTTACCATTAAATCTGTGAAATACCTACACCTCGCTATGCACCAAAGTTTAATTACTCGCTCATCGCTCAAAGAGTCACCTGTTGTTGCTCTGCAACAATTCGACTCAGGGGTGAAGCTCCTCACTTCCATTCCTCTCACCGCCAAACTTGCGTTGTGACGGGAGTCTCCTGGGGGTGTTAGATGACTAATGACAGACTATTTATTCATTCATAGTTCGCAATTGTAACTCTTAATTACGAATTACGTAAAGCCTGCGGCATAGCTGCGCTTAGAGCGTAGCGGGGCGCAGCACATTACAAATTATTCATCTGGTTCTATTGTGCTGCTGAGACCATGACTCTTGAGAGTTTCACAATAAAACTCTGCGTGTTCTTGAGCGCAGGTAATAACTAAAGCCAGCCCATTTGTATGGGCTTCCATCATGATACTAACAGCCTGGGGCTGACTAAGGCTTGGCACTGTAGTTAGTAGTGTTTGTACTACATGCTCCATAGAGTTGTAGTCGTCATTATGGAGCAAAACTCGATACCGAGGCGCAAGCTTGCGGGTTGTGGAAGGCTTCTCAATGGTTTCGACTGACACAGCTTTTGCTCTTTGATTTTCCAGTTACTACAACAGAGGTTCTGTACTTGCGATCGCTTAACAGTTATTCACTTATTTTATCGCATTTTCACCATAACTTCATGTCAGAAAAAAAATTTGCTGCTTTTAAGTTGGGATACTGGCAAGATAGCTTTACAGCAACGCCTCCTCCCACTCTTAAAATAAAGGTAGAGGAAACCCAGTGCGACTGCCCTACCTAGGTAATTATGGACATGAGTCTCGACTTTCAACCAGGACAAATTCTGTCTTTAGAGCATGGCGACAGGAATCTGTATGCAGAACTGATTCAAGTTGTGGTTTCCCGTCAGCTATGCTGGGTGCGCCCGTTGCTGCTAGTCACTCATACCCCAGAAATGCCTATAATTACTGACCTCCGGGATGGTTCTGACTTGTTGTGGCCTGGTGAGTTGTTTCGACCAGCCCTAGATACAGAAGTTATTACTTTTTTAAGTCAACTTTTGGCGAAAGAACCAAAATCTGAACTAGACAAATTAGCTAAACAGCAACTTCATCAGTTTATCCACCAACTCTGGCAAGCTTATCAAGAGGGAGTAATGAGTAATGAGTAATGAGTAATGAGTTGTGAGCCCAGTCGTTCTCTACGAGAGACTGCGCTAACGCGTAGCGTCCCGTTGCTATAGCCTTCGTAGAGAAGGGAAGGGTCAAAAAAAAGTCAAAAGTTTTGTATATCAAGGCTCTTGCTCTTTTTCGCAGTTATTTACGCCGTACTGAACTAAGTAATAAATAAATAGTAAACATCACTCAAAAGCACTAGCAGTCTTTACTAGATTATTGTCACAATTAAATTTTTCTAGAGAAAAATCCCAAATCCACTAATTTATTAAAATCCGAGACTGGAAACTAGCTGAATGCGCCCAGCATCCATCTCTGCCATCAATAATTCTAGGGCTTCGTAGTCAACATCAGAGATGTAGCCCTGTTCAGTCAGTTCCGAGTTTATTTCATTTTCGATCTCTGGAGTTAATTTTTTAATATCAAGAGCTTTTTCAACTAACTGACGAATTATGTATTTAGTTCTCATAGGTCATGAACCCACTGTACGGTGATACTAAATTATCCAAGATGAAGTTCAGTATAAAATGTGATGCAAATACTACTATTATAGTGATTTATGTCACAGTTAAACTAAGTAGATAGTTCGTGATTAAACTTAACGATTTCCATAAATAGAATGAGCTATCACTGCATCTCAAGCATTGCATTAAAATTGCTCAAGCTGTTGTATTTCATAGACTGATCAGACTTTTCAGCATAATTGTGGATGACGGTTTGGCTGTCTTCTGCTTTGTGGCTATCTATGTTGATTTTTTTTTGAACTCACAGGAAAAAAAGTATACAAGAATACATTTAACCCCAAAATTATGACAATCTTTAAATAGGCCAGGAAAAAAAATAAAGATTTAGCAAAGAGATTTAAGACATCTGGTCGATGTGGCAGCAAAAAGTTTATGTTCAAATAAATTCAAGCTTCATGGTTCAATAACTCTACTTAGGATGTCAATATGCAAGCACTACTAAAAAGTCCGAAAATGGCAGTTATTCGTCCTCACGGTTGCCTGAACGCAACCAATGCCTTGGAATTTGAACGCGAATTATCCACAACTTTGGTTCAAGATGATGTTTCTAGCTTGTTAGTAGACTTAGCAGCAGTAGAATCTTTTGATAGTTCTGGATTAATGTCCCTAGTATCTGCACTAAAATTAGCTCAGAGTCTAGACAAGGGTTTCCAACTTGATTCTTTATCCCCAGCCATCAGGATGATTTTGGAGTTAACCCAACTTGACGAGATTTTTGACCTATCTGAAGGATAATTTTTAGCAAAAGTAGCAACTGAACCTAACAGGCGCAATACTTTCGAGCAAGTGAATGTAAAAGAGTTGTAACTTGCCACCAGAAAAACTACTCAAAGAGCTAATCAATGCTAATGTTGGAGGGGAGTAGCTGTAATTGAAGTAGCTCAAAGTTGGCACAGTGGCTATTGCATTTGAAAAATTAATCACATCTGATATCTTAAAACCAGCCCGTTACTTAGGTAACGAACGGCTGGCAATACACAAGCCTTGGGATAAGGCAGTCATACGGTGGGTATTAACTTATCCAGAAGTATACGAAGTTGGATCATCGAATTTAGGGCATATCATTCTTTATAATATCTTGAATGCCCAACCTCGGCAGTTATGCGATCGCGCTTACTTACCAGGTACAGACCTAGCAGGCAAACTCAGAACAACAAACACCCCCTTGTTTGCTGTCGAGTCGAAGCGAGAACTACAAGAATTCGATATTTTAGGTTTTAGTCTCAGTTATGAACTAGGAGCAACCAACATTCTAGAAATGTTGGACTTGGCAGGAATTCCCCTCACATGGCAAGAAAGATCACAGGGGAATTATCCTCTGATATTCGCCGGGGGACAGACAGCAACATCAAATCCTGAACCCTACGCCGACTTTTTTGACTTTTTCGCCTTGGGAGATGGTGAAGAACTCTTACCAGAAGTCGGCTTGGTATTGGAAGAAGGCAAACAAGCTGGGTTAAGCCGGGAAAATCTGCTACTAGACTTGGCACAAATCCCAGGCGTGTATGTACCTCAGTTTTATGCCCCGGCAAAAGATGGTTCGGTAAAGCCTCTACGCCCAGATGTTCCTCAACGGATTCTGCGGCGAGTCGCTACCCCCATTCCCGCCTATTCCATTGGACTAGTTCCCTACGTAGAAACAGTACACGATCGCTTGACCATTGAAATTCGCCGTGGTTGCACCCGTGGCTGTCGGTTTTGTCAACCAGGGATGCTTACCAGGCCAGCCAGGGATGTAGAACCAGAGCAAGTGGTTGAAGCCATTGAAAAGGGCATGAGAGCCACTGGTTATAATGAATTTTCCCTCTTATCTTTGAGTTGTTCTGATTATTTGTCCCTACCAGCTGTAGGGATGGAAATTAAAAATCGGTTAAGAAATGAAAATATTTCCCTGACACTCCCCAGTCAACGCGTAGATAGATTTGATGAAAACATCGCTAATATCCTCGGTGGTACACGCCAAGGTGGGCTGACCTTCGCCCCCGAAGCCGGAACGCAAAGGATGCGGGATATCGTCAATAAGGGTTTAACCAACGAGGAATTATTACGAGGTGTCAAAACTGCCTGGGAACAAGGCTGGGATAAAATCAAGTTGTATTTCATGATCGGCTTACCCGGTGAGACGGATA
This sequence comes from Nostoc sp. UHCC 0870, assembly GCF_022063185.1. Classification (NCBI taxonomy): domain Bacteria; kingdom Bacillati; phylum Cyanobacteriota; class Cyanophyceae; order Nostocales; family Nostocaceae; genus Nostoc; species Nostoc sp. UHCC 0870. Next base: position 4,896,087 of record NZ_CP091913.1, read on the forward strand.
CCGATGTTTTAGGCATTGAGGAAACAGTTAGCTGGTTGCAAAGGGAATGTCGAGGTAAAGGCAGAAGACCACTCAACTTCAACCTAACAATTTCTAATTTCACTCCTAAACCCCATACACCATTTCAGTGGCACTCAGTTTCCACTGGAGAATTCCGGCGTAAACAAGACCTGTTGCGGCAAGCATTCCGGCGCAGCCGGGGAGTAAAAGTCAATTTTACCGATGTCCGTATTTCCGCAATGGAAGATTTTATTGGGCGGGGCGATCGCAGTTTGGGTAAAGTAGTCCGCCGAGCCTGGGAATTGGGTGCAGGCATGGATTCTTGGTATGACAACCTCAGTAAAGCTTTTGCCGCTTGGGAAGATGCAATCAGAGAAGCTGATTTAGATTGGAAATACCGCCTAGTCGAAAACGGTGAATGGAATTTGTTTGCTGCACAGCAGGAGAGTAGGGTAGCAGGGGAAGCAGGGGAAGCAGGGGGAGCAGGGGAAGCAGGGGAGCAGGGAGAATTACTTATTTTTTCCCATTCAGCACTCAGCACTCAGCACTCAGCACTCAGCACTCAGCACGGGCTAAACGCCCCGCTACCGCTAACAGCACTCACCACTCACCACTCAGCACTCACCACTCACTACTCAGAACTCACTACTCAGAACTCAGCACTCAGCACTCAGAACTCAGCACTCAGCACTCAGCACTCAGCACTCAGCACTCCCCTCCCCTGGGATCATATAGATACCGGCATTGACAAAAAATGGCTGATCGAGGACTTACAACGCGCTCTAGAGGCGGCGGTTGTTCCAGACTGTTCTTTTGAAAGCTGTTCTCACTGTGGGGTATGTGGTACAGATTTTGGTCATAATATTGTCATTGAGCCACCGGCTATCCCCGAATTTGCTGGTGATTTTGTCCCTAACATCACTAAAACCCAACGATTACGCGTTTGGTTTGGTAAACAAGGAGATATGGCGTTACTCAGTCACTTAGATATGATGCGCTTGTTTGACCGAGTAGTGCGACGGGCAAGTTTACCAGTGGCTTATACCAACGGCTTCCATCCCAGTCCCAAAATTGCTGTAGCCAGTGCCTTAGCTTTAGGAGCTACTAGTAGTGGTGAGATTGTCGATTTTGAGTTAACTGAGTCTGTAGAGGTGGACGTATTTCATCAAAAACTGGCTCAAGAATTGCCTCCAGATATCCCTATATATCGTGTCGAACAGGTAGACTTAAAAGCTCCAGCCGCTAATAAATTGTTGGAACAGGTAGAGTATCTGATTACCATAGCCGCCTCCAGCGAAGTCACACCAGCACAATGGCAAACTTGGATAGAAGCAATTAACATTCGAGACGAAATTTTATGGGAGCAAACCACCAAATCAGGCAAGACTCAGATCATAAATCTGCGCTCACGGTTGTTTGAGTTGGAATTAATATCAGCCAACAACAACGAAACGGAATCAACAGCTGTTCTGCGTTATGTGGGTAGCTGTCGCCAAGATGGGTTGTTGTTGCGTCCCGAACAAGTTCTGTCTATGCTAGAAATAGTAGCTGGTGAAGTTGCGGACACAGAGAACCTAGGCATCCTGAAAACAGACTGCACAAAATTTCATCTCTGGCAAATCCACCGCAATCAGCTAATTTTAGCAGTATAATCTCTACAGGGCATCTGGCTAGTAGTTGCCCTGAATAGCACATCATAGGAATTGATTTTTAGCAAGGTTGCGTTAGAATGAGAAGAAGAGAACTTTTCTGGCGCTGCATTGAACGAACTAGTTCACTACTACCCTGGTAATCAGGGAGCAAGAGCAAGATATTAGAGTGAAGCTTCTGGGGTTTTATCCCCGACAAACTAAGGCGGATTAAAGAACACTCTCTCTGTAGCTACCTTGTGAACTAGTAATGAACAGCAGGCTAAGTCAGCTTCTCTACCTATGCTTTTTAAAACAACTGCTGAATACCTAATCTCTAGAGGGTGAGGGTATCGCATAAAAAATCAACCACGGATGGTTGATTTATTTGCTTAAACAGTATGCAGCCGTTCTGGAATAATCAGGCGTGTGAACGCAATTCCTTAGCCAATAGCTCTTTAATTTTGAAGCTCGGCTTCACAATTTTTATTACTAACAGCGTCTTTGGAGGCTGGCAGGGGCGAGAGGCATAACAAACCTCCAAGTCCGTTGGCGCTGCCGATTTTTGAGGAAATTGAATGCCAAAACAAATTATTATCGCAGAGCAGCATCAGATTGCTGCCGTTTTTTCGGAAGATCAAATACAAGAGCTGGTTGTAGCCACAGGGCATCATCAAATCGGTGATATCTACTTAGGCGTAGTAGAAAACGTATTACCAGGAATTGACGCGGCTTTTGTCAATATCGGTGATCCAGAACGTAACGGTTTTATTCATGTAACTGATTTAGGCCCACTGAAGCTAAAGCGCACAGCAGCTGCAATTACAGAACTTTTAGCACCACAGCAAAAAGTTTTGGTGCAGGTGATGAAAGAGCCAACGGGTACAAAGGGTCCAAGGCTCACAGGTAATATCACTTTACCTGGACGGTATGTGGTATTGATGCCCTATGGTAGAGGCGTCAATCTATCACGGCGGATTAAAAGTGAAACTGAGCGTAACCGCTTACGTGCGCTAGCAATTTTAATTAAACCCGCAGGTATGGGTTTGTTGGTGCGTACAGAAGCAGAAGGAAAGCCAGAAGAAGCAATTATCGAAGATTTGGAAGTGCTGCAAAAGCAGTGGGAAGCAATTCAGCAAGAAGCTCAATCTACCCGTGCGCCAGCACTACTAAATAGAGACGATGATTTTATCCAGCGCGTATTGCGGGATATGTACGGTGGGGATGTCAACCGGATCGTAGTAGATTCCAGCACTGGGTTAAAGCGAGTCAAGCAGTATTTGCAAAACTGGAGTGGAGGTCAAACACCGCAGGGATTATTGATTGACCACCATCGCGATCGCTCTCCGATTTTAGAGTATTTCCGCATTAATGCCGCCATTCGCGAAGCCCTGAAACCAAGAGTAGACCTGCCTTCTGGTGGCTATATCATTATTGAGCCAACAGAAGCATTAACTGTAATAGATGTTAACTCTGGTTCTTTCACGCGATCGGCAACAGCCAGAGAAACCGTTTTGTGGACAAACTGCGAAGCAGCCACAGAAATTGCCCGTCAATTACGGTTAAGAAATATTGCTGGGGTAATCGTCGTTGACTTCATTGATATGGAATCACGGCGCGACCAATTGCAAGTTTTAGAACACTTTAACAAAGCCCTCAGAGCAGACAAAGCTCGTCCCCAGATTGCTCAACTCACCGAACTAGGTTTAGTAGAACTGACCCGTAAACGTCAAGGTCAAAATATTTACGAATTGTTTGGTGAAACTTGCTCCGCCTGTGGTGGTTTAGGGCATACAGTCAGGCTACCTGGAGAAAATGAAAGCCGCTTACCTATCCCAGTAGAATTACCAGATAGGTTTGTATCTCTGCCTCAAAGAGAATCCCAAAGAGAACCGCAAAGAGAACCGCGTTTACCCGTCACTCGTGTGACAGATATGCGGGAAACCTACGACGGATTTGGTGAAGGATTCGAGGGAGATTCTGACTCTGGAGCTTTAAATTTAATTAATCATCCCAGCTATCAAGAACTCAACGATCAAAACAAGCGTCGTACCCGCACTCGTCGTAGTCGGATTGGTATCAATGGAGCAAATGGCAAAGATGAAAGCCGCATCATTGCTAACAATCCTATAGGCTATATCAATGAATCAGACTTAGACCTAGATAACGACGTAGAAATCAGTACAACACCAGAAATTCCTTTACCTAATTTGGGTAAATCTGGTTGGGTGGAAAGGGCAGAGCGCACCAAAATCACGAAAGCAGAACCGATTAAACCCGTGGTAGAACCCCCGGAAATTCGGACTGTGGAAATGACACAACCAGAACAGGATATGTTCGCTTTGATGGGAATTTCTCCTCTAATTAAATTAGAACAGGAAGTAAAAAGTTCTAAATCTGTAATTATTAATATTGTTCAGCCAGGACAAGTATCGACAGCACCACCTGAAGAGACTTCTAGATCAACTGTTGCTGAAACAACAAATACAGAATTTAGCCCACCAAAACTGAAGTTAGAACCCAAATCATTCTCGATGCCAGTAACTGAGCCAACAGTAACGGCAGTCAGCACTGAAACTGAAGATAGAGCTAGCACTGAAGATAGAGTTAGCTTGGAAGATAGAGCTAGCATGGAAGATAGTGAAGCAAGCACTACTCCTAACCGTCGTCGTCGCCGTCGTTCTTCTGCCCTCGATTCCGACAGTGAAGATAGTTAACGTGTCTGTATGTTAGAGACGGAGCAAAGTGCTAATGTACCGCGATCGCCTCCGGTGGGCGGAACGCCATCGCCTATGGTGGGGCGTAGCCCATCTCTAGGAGAGGCTACGCCAACGTCCCCACCTTTAAAGGAAACTAATTGGCTAGAGTTTTCCTCGACATTTGCAAATATTCCGGGGTTGATAGCAGGAGTAGATGAAGTTGGGCGGGGCTGTTTGTTCGGCCCTGTCGTTGCAGCAGCCGTTATACTACCAGCCTCTGCTTTGCCAGAACTGACAGCAGCTGAAATTAAAGATAGTAAAAAACTATCTAGTATTCGCAGAATTAAACTGGCGCAACAAATTTATAGCCTAGCAACAGACTGGAAAATTGGTTATGCTTCCACGGCTGAAATTGACCAAATGAATATTTTGCAAGCAACTCTATTGGCTATGAGGCGGGCTGTACACAAGCTAAAAGTACAGCCTGTTCTCTGCTTGATAGATGGGAATCAGTTAGTTAAAGACTTACCTATGCCACAACAAACCATCATCAAGGGAGATGAGCGATCGCTCGCCATTGCTGCTGCTAGTATTGTGGCTAAAGTTTGGCGTGACGATTTAATCATGCGTTTAGCAACCAAATATCCCTTGTATGATTTAGCGAATAACAAGGGTTATGGCAGTAAAAAGCATTTGTTAGCACTGCAAAAATACGGGTCTTCCCAGCTACACCGCAAGTCTTTTCGTCCTTGTCAAATTAGGGGTATGGGGGTATAGGGGTATAGGGGTATGGGGGTATGGGGGTATAGGGGTATAGGTGTTCACAAAATTTAAACTCTTGCACCCTCACACCCTGACAAAAAAAATCACTCTAAATTGAGAAAGGGTAAATTAGCACCATCATTATTTAAACTTTGATTGTGAGTTTGTGATATTACCCATTGGCGATAATCTGCTAACAGTTGATGGGTTAATCGCTGCTTCACTGTTAACAAGACACTCTTGAGTAAACCATTCCCTGTTGTTTCTAAAATTGGTTTGGGAGTGAACGAAAATGGGGGTGGTAAATCCACCTGCACTTCTAAATCTGCTTGACCGTTCAGACGAGTGTCGCCGTTGTGTTGGTATGGAGACAAGTAACCGCGTAAATTTAGAGAGAAACGCTGATTAATATACTCGAAACCTAGAATTTCGCAGCCTAGCGATCGCAGATAAATTGTCCCATTTGACTCTGCCCAGACTCTCATGTCTACAGTAGGTTGAATACTCAGGGACATGAAAGTCAAAGGACGCATTTTGAGGCGGAAGACTTCATCAGAAAGTTGCTGAATGCGCCTTTGATCAACCAAAGCATTAACTAGACGTTGCGGCTGACGCAAGTAGTGCTGAATAGGAATAGTTTGCTGTGGAACAGCAATTTCTACCGATTGGGAGGCAGTAAACCTGGTAGCCATGAGTTAAGAACAGTAATTGTTTAATAACTTTATTATTGATTAATTTACGTTAATTAAGTAAAAGATTATTAAGAAAATTTCATTCAGGAGCAAAGATATATTTTTTTAGAGTTAACCCTAGATATTTCCATGCTTTGCTCGGTAATATCTAATTTCGGAAGAGTATAAATTATGATTTTATTGATGGGAAGTTTTGAGACTTATTTTGCCTAGGTACTATCTCTAAATTAAAAAATAACTGAGGAATCAACGCTGTGACTATATCGATCGCTCATTTAGGTCCTCCAGGTACTTACGCAGAACAAGCAACTATTTTTTATGTTAAATGGCTAACCCAAAATACAGGTATTGAAACTATCTTATGTCCCTATCCTAGTATTGCTCAGTCGTTAAAAGCTGTTGCTCAAGGGCAAACTGATTTGGCTGTTGTCCCGGTAGAAAATTCTATTGAGGGTAGCGTCACGATGACGATGGATACATTATGGCAGTTAGACAGTTTGCGAATTCAATCAGCTTTAGTTATGCCTATTGCCCATGCGTTGATTTCCTGTGCTACTAGTTTAGATGGGATTCAAACTGTTTATTCTCATCCCCAAGCATTAGCACAGTGTCAAAATTGGTTGGGAGAATTTCTTCACAATGTCAAGTTGATTCCCAGCAATTCTACTACTGAGGCACTAGAAGCTTTAGAGCAGGATATCACCACCGCCGCGATCGCTTCTACTAGAGCGGCACAAATTTATAACTTACCGATATTGGCTAATCAGATTAACGATTATCCAGAAAACTGTACACGCTTTTGGGTAATCAGTCAGGCTGCAACAGAGATTACGCACCAGTTACCCTTACAGACTCCCACTCATACATCTGTTGCTTTTAGTGTACCTGCTAATGTCCCTGGAGCATTAGTTAAAGCACTACACATATTTGCTCAATTAGATATTAACCTGAGTCGCATCGAATCTCGTCCGACAAAGCGATCGCTAGGAGAGTATTTATTTTTTATTGATTCAGAAGCTGCTGTCAACACACCACATATGCAATCAGCTTTAGCAGAACTCAATACCTACACAGAAGTTCTGAAAATATTTGGTAGTTACAATGTTCTGCCAGTTATTATGCAGGAGTCATGACTAGTAAAAGGCGGAAGTCAAAAGTCAAGCTGAATTGTTACCAATCTGTGCTATTAGCTGATGGCTTACAACTTGGGATTAAATGTATCTTTTAGCACAGAACGCGCTGCTAAGTGATTACGAGTAGTAGTCAAAATCTCTGCTTCTCGTTCTAAGCGAAGCGCAGTATCTTGCATTTCTAGTAATGATTGTTGCTCCGCCGCCACACCGTAAAGATTACTAGCCACCCAATAAGATAGCTCCGTGGGCAAATCAGGTAACTCTTCCGGGAGTTCGATATTTTGTTCTGTTAACTTAGCTGAAAGTCGAACCACATCACGCAGTAGTTGTTCAACTTCCGCCGCCAAAGGACGTAAATCTTTGCTTGGTGGATGATCTTCTAGCCATTCTACTAAGCCAACGCGATAAGGTTTTTCTCGAACGTATTCTAAAACACGAAACCTTTGCTGTCCCAGGGTCAGCATTTTCATGCGGTCATCTGGTAGACGCTGGTAGTGAATAACTTCTGCACAGCAACCAACATTAGCGATTTGGCCTGTAACTGGGTCAACCATCACTACACCAAACCTGCGATCGCTTGACAAAATCGTGTTCATCATGATTCGGTAGCGAAACTCAAAGATGTGCAGGGGTAATGGTCGAGTGGGAAACAGAACTACTTCGGGTAACGGGAACAGAGGTAGTTCACGAACTGCAATTCTAGAAGAAGATGTCATTGTCACCTGAGTATAAATTTAGCTGGCTGCAATTGGTGTCTGACCCTACAACCCCAAGCACTTCTAGGTGTAGGAGTTAGTCAAATTCTATCATCTGTTTTATGGTTAATAAAAAGCCCTGAAATAAATTTCTTCAGGGCTTTGTAAATATTCATACAATAGTGAATAAATTTTTCACTGTTGACTAATGAACCTTGAGTTTTAACTAATTACAGTTTTACTTCAATGTCTACACCTGATGGTAAGTCCAGTTTCATCAGAGCATCAATGGTTTTAGATGAGGGTTGGTAGATATCGATAATTCGGCGATGGGTGCGAGTTTCAAAGTGTTCGCGGGAATCTTTATCTACGTGGGGCGATCGCAACACGCAGTAGATTTTACGTTTTGTTGGTAAAGGGATAGGGCCTATAGCTGTAGCGTTAGTCCGGTTAGCTGTGTCTACAATCTTCTCGCAAGATGTATCTAATAATCGACGGTCAAAAGCTTTTAAACGAATTCTAATCTTTTGCTGCTGTAGAGTTGCCATCTTTAATTTTCCAGGTTCTGATTAATTTGGGGATTGGGGAATTCAGATAAAAGAGCAGAGAGGATTTTCTCATCTCTGCTCTTAGTTATTAGGGTAAAAGGGTACTATTTAACAATTTTGGAGACAACACCAGCACCGATGGTGCGACCACCTTCACGAATCGCAAAGCGCATACCTTGCTCAATTGCAATAGCGTTGATCAATTCTACTGTCATTTTGATGCGATCGCCTGGCATCACCATTTCCGCTTCGCTACCATCATCGGCGGTGAAAGCGGTGATTGTACCGGTTACATCAGTAGTCCGCACGTAGAACTGAGGACGGTAGCCAGAGAAGAAGGGTGTTTTCCGTCCACCTTCTTTTTCGGTGAGTACGTATACTTCACCTTCAAATTGGGTATGAGGAGTAATAGAACCGGGTTTAGCAATTACCATCCCCCGTTCAATATCAGCTTTTTGGATACCACGTAGTAGTACACCAGCGTTATCACCAGCCATACCTTCATCGAGGCTCTTCTTGAACATCTCGATCCCGGTGACGGTGGTGTTACGGGTGTCTCTAATACCTACTAATTCAACGTTATCGCCGACTTTAACCTTACCGCGTTCAATCCGACCAGTAGCGACAGTACCACGACCTGTGATCGAGAATACGTCTTCTACCGCCATCAAGAAAGGCTTGTCGATATCACGCTCAGGCGTGGGAATGTAGGAATCTACTGCGTCCATTAATTCGTAGATTTTATCTACCCACTTGTCTTCACCCCGTTTAGTTTTGGGGCTGGAGGTCATTTTTTCCAACGCTTGGAGTCCAGAACCTTTAATTACTGGAATATCATCGCCGGGGAAGTCGTAGCTAGAAAGCAATTCCCGAACTTCTAATTCCACCAATTCTAGTAGTTCATCGTCGTCTACCATGTCTTCTTTATTCAAAAAGACAACTAAGTGGGGAACACCTACCTGCTTGGCTAGCAGGATGTGTTCACGAGTTTGGGGCATGGGGCCATCAGCCGCAGAAACCACCAGGATACCGCCATCCATTTGTGCTGCACCAGTGATCATGTTCTTCACATAGTCAGCGTGGCCGGGACAGTCTACGTGAGCATAGTGGCGGTTTTCCGTTTCATACTCTACGTGGGCTGTATTAATTGTGATACCCCGTGCCTTTTCTTCTGGGGCGTTGTCGATTTGGTCATAGCCCTTAGCTTCAGCCTGACCAAGAGCAGATAAGGTCATGGTGATAGCTGCTGTTAACGTTGTTTTACCGTGGTCAACGTGTCCAACAGTACCGATATTGACGTGGGCTTTTTTCCTTTCAAACTTTGCGCGTGCCATGAATGCTCGTTTCCTTTTTTAATTAAGCGTTCCCTTTGCTTTTTGCGATGATAGTTTCAGCCACGCTGCGAGGCACTTCCTCATAGTGGCTAAACTCCATAGAGAAGATACCCCGCCCTTGGGTTTTCGACCGGATATCTGTAGCGTAGCCAAACATAGTCGCCAGTGGTACTTTTGATGCCACTTTAGCGAGTCCCTGTTCAGTGCTTTGGCTTTCAATCTGCCCCCGGCGGGAGATGAGGTCGCCAATGACGTTCCCGATATAGTCTTCAGGAACTTCCACCTCGACTTTCATCATAGGTTCTAACAGAACTGGTGAAGCTTTAAGCACAGCTTCTTTCAGTGCCATTGAACCGGCAATTTTGAAAGCCATTTCCGAAGAGTCCACATCGTGGTAAGAGCCATGAACTAGCGTTGCTTTCACGTCAATTAGTGGATATCCAGCTAAAATACCAGATTCACAGCTTTCTTTCATACCTTGCTCGGCGGGGCCTATGTACTCTTTAGGTACTACGCCGCCGACAATTTTAGAGACGAACTCAAAGCCTGTACCGGGTTCTCCTGGTTCTAAATTGATGACAACGTGACCGTATTGACCTTTACCACCACTTTGACGGATGAACTTACCTTCCACGTTGGTGACAGTTTTACGAATCGTTTCGCGGTAGGCTACTTGTGGCGCACCAACGTTCGCTTCCACTTTGAATTCACGTAACATCCGGTCTACGAGAATTTCTAGGTGGAGTTCTCCCATCCCGGCAATTACAGTTTGGTTGGTTTCTGGGTCAACGTTGACGCGGAAGGTTGGGTCTTCTTCGGAAAGAGATTGCAGAGCTTTGGATAATTTATCCATGTCGTTCTTGGTTTTGGGTTCAACCGCTACCGAGATCACAGGCTCTGGAATAAATAGGGATTCTAGAATTACTGGCGAGCCTTCTTCAGTAATAGTATCGCCTGTTAATGTGTCTTTTAATCCCAGCGCAGCCCCCAAGTCACCCGCTCTTAGTTCATCTACATCTTGACGGTCATCTGCCTTCATCAGAACTAAACGGGAAATCCGTTCTTTTTTGTTCTTAGTAGCATTTAAGACGTAGCTACCTTTTTTCAGCACGCCAGAATAAACACGAACAAAGGTGAGGCGACCGTAGGGGTCAGCCATAATCTTGAATGCCAGAGCCGCTAGGGGTTCGTTATCATCGGCATGACGCTCTACAGTGTCGCCATTGAGGAGTGTGCCTTGAATGGGGGGTACTTCTGTTGGTGCTGGTAGGTAATCTACAACTGCATCCAACATTAGCTGCACGCCTTTGTTTTTAAAGGCAGAACCGCAAAGTACAGGTACGATTGTGCCAGCGATTGTACCTTTCCGCAGGGCAGCCCGGATTTCCTCTTGTGTCAGTGCTTCGCCATCGAAGTACTTAGTCATCAGAGCGTCATCTGTTTCTGATACTGCTTCCACCAGCTTGGTGTAGTACTCTTCGACTTGCTCTTCTAAATCCGCCGGGATATCTGTTTCTTCAATATCTGTACCTTGGTCGTTGTTGTAAATGTATGCACGCTTACTCACCAAGTCTACAATGCCCTTGAAGTCGTTTTCGCTACCAATTGGCAACTGAATGGCAATGGCATTTGCCCGCAGGCGATCGCGCATTTGCTCGTGAACTCTATAGAAGTTCGCTCCTGTGCGATCCATCTTGTTGATGAAGGCAATCCGAGGCACTTTGTAACGGTCTGCTTGCCGCCATACTGTCTCTGATTGGGGTTGTACACCACCCACAGAGCAAAAAACCGCAATTACACCATCCAAAACCCGCATTGAACGTTCAACTTCAATTGTGAAGTCTACGTGACCTGGAGTATCGATAATGTTAATTTGATAATCTTTCCAACTGGTACTTATCGCCGCAGCAGTTATGGTAATTCCCCGCTCCCGCTCTTGATCCATCCAGTCGGTTACAGCAGTTCCTTCGTGAACCTCACCAATTTTATGAATTATTCCAGAGTAAAATAATATTCTCTCTGTCGTCGTGGTTTTGCCCGCATCTATATGCGCCGCAATACCAATATTGCGTACTTTCTCTAGCGGGTTAGTACGTGCCACAATAGCCTCCTATAGTTTTTGCCTCATGATATCTTGTATATTACTCTTTGTTAAGATTCTATACTTTTAGAGAAAACCGTCTTTTTTTTGTAAGGACGCGATATACCGCTTCTGAAGGCAAGATATACCGCTATTTCACTTAGTAACGATAGTGGGCAAAAGCTTTGTTTGCTTCCGCCATCCGGTGTGTTTCTTCCCGTTTGCGAATAGCATTCCCGCTTTCATTGGCTGCATCTAGTAATTCATTAGCTAATCTGCTAGCCATTGTCCGTCCGGGTCTAGACCGAGAAAATTGTACTAACCAGCGCAATGCTAGGGTAGTACCCCGTTCTGTACGCACTTCCATTGGTACTTGATAGGTTGCTCCACCTACTCGGCGAGCTTTAACTTCTACTAGAGGTGTTGCATTCCGCACAGCTCTTTCAAATACTTCTAGTGCATTAGCTCCTGTACGTTCCTCTACAGTTTTTAAGGCTTCATACACAATGCGGGCAGCAAGTGATTTTTTGCCATGACGCATTATCCGTCGGATGATCATACTTACAAGCCGACTGTTGTATACAGAGTCAGGCGGAACTGGCCGCCTTTGAATAACACCACGACGAGACATACTTTACCCTTAATTCGGATTTGGCAACGAAATTATATGCTATCAGACAGAGGCTTTTCTGAGCTTTGGTAGCTACAGATGCGACTCCGCAAAGCCTGGCTTTACGGTTGCAATGACCCTAATTTTATAGACTTGTATCCTAAAAAATTGGGACAACAAAGCGACAACATCTTCTAAATCTGGGTTTGTAATACAAACGCTACTGTCGCTTACAGCGTTTTTAATGTTAACTACACTTGCTCGCTGAGTGTAGATTTGGGGGAGAAGCTGGAGTAATTTCTGGAAACAGAGGCTTAATAAATAATTATTTCTGTTTCAGAACAAGCGAATAATCAGTTGTTATGCAATCTGGACGCTTTTGATTCAAGGGACTAATCGCAATGGATTACGATTAATCACTTGTTTTATTTTTTCGCTTCTTTTGGTCGCTTAGTTCCATATTTGGAACGACCTTGCTTGCGATCTTTCACTCCGGCTGTGTCCAAAGTGCCGCGAATGATGTGGTATCTCACACCAGGTAGATCCTTAACCCGACCACCACGAAGCATTACAACTGAGTGTTCTTGTAAATTGTGACCGATTCCGGGAATATAAGCTGTTACTTCAAACCCAGAGGTTAGTCTTACTCTTGCTACTTTCCGTAGAGCCGAGTTAGGTTTTTTAGGTGTGGTCGTGTATACTCTAGTACAAACACCCCGACGTTGAGGGCATTGTTTGAGAGCAGGAGACTTGGTTTTCTGACGCGCTTTTTCGCGTTCACTACGTATTAATTGCTGTATTGTTGGCATGAGTTACAGCGCGTGAAGCTGCTTGCTAGTCTAAGTTTTAACAAATCCTGATTATAGCTTTTTTTCTGTTTTTATGTCAAACTTTTCATATTATTTTTAATTTTTTTTGTTAAAACACAGATGGTGTAGTGGTGGAAAAGGAGTTACCACAGCCACAGGTAGCAACGGATTGAGGATTATGGAAGCGAAAACCACCCCCCATTAGATCCTCTGAATAGTCTATGACTAGACCATCAACGTAGTTACAACTTTCAGCATCTATGACCACTTGAAAACTGTCAATGTCAAAAAGGCGATCGCCTACTCCCATTTGTTTATCAAAAGACAGATCGTAAAACCAACCAGAACAGCCACCTGGTTTAACGGATAACCTAAAATGTGTGTTTGGTTGCTGTTTTGCCTGTAAGCGACTGATTTCACTGACTGCGGCTGGGCTTAAATGAATCATGAAACTAATAGAGGCAATTGAAAACACTATACCTAATTATTACAGATGACTGACCTGCAATCTTCAATAGTTCAAAAAGAAAATAGGAGTGCTGAGTGCTGAGTAATGAGTAATGAGTAATGAGTAATGAGTGGTGATTCAGCATCGGGGTAAAATCTACATTGTCCCCAGTCCCCAGGAGTTATTTAATTAATTTTGAATTTTGAATTTTGAATTAATTTGTCCCTACCGACAAATAGGTAGGGACTGAATATTGCAGGGTTGAATTTAGACGGGTTGCAAAATCATGCTGTTAACTTAAAGCCATAACAGCAATATGTAGCGATTAATTTGCAGTACGGGCATAATCATCTTGGTAGCGAATAATATCATCTTCGCCTAAGTATTCACCATTTTGGACTTCAATCAGCACCAAAGGAATGACTCCAGGATTTTCGAGACGGTGAGCTGTACACTGAGGTACGTATGTTGACTGATTATTACCAAGTAATATTTCTTGATCACCGCAAACTACCCTAGCAGTACCAGAAACAACAATCCAGTGTTCACTGCGGTGATGGTGCATTTGAAGGCTGAGGCGGTGTCCTGGCTTAACTTCAATTCGCTTAATTTTGTAGCCACGCCCTTCTTCTAAAACGGTGAAAGCACCCCAAGGACGTAGTTCAGTTGCAGCAATACTCCGGTTTGCGATCGCAGTAGGCAAGGACAAAGTGTTAGTCTTGGTATTTTCTTGATGTTGAACCATAGTTACCTCATTTGAAGACATATACAAACCGTCGTTACTTTTAAATAATTGATGGAAAACTCTTGGGCAATTTTACAACCGTAAAAATCGGCAATTTAGTTTCACCTTGCTAAACATACCAAAGTGAAACTGCTGTGGGTCAATAATCTCTACTCAAACTATATTCTCTACACCAATTCTTCATTAAGCATGATGGTTGCTTATTCTCAGCTTTAAATAGGGACTGGGGACAAATCAATTCAAAATTCAAAATTCAAAATTCAAAATTAATTAAATAACTCCTGGGGACTGGGAACTGGGGAAAGAAAAATCCAATGCCCCATACCCCATACCCCCATACCCCCATACCCCCATACCCCTATACCCCCATACCCCCATACCCCTATACCCCCATACCCCATTACCGAGACTGGAGAAAAATGCCGATTCCGTTGTGTACACGGGCAGCTGTATTAGGATAACGGTCGAGTAGTTGTCCTCCTAGGTAAAGACTTGTGGAACTTCCACCATCTAAGTTGAGGGCATTTACACAGCCTAATAGCTTCATTAATTGGGCGTGTTCTGCTAAAGTCGGGCCAGCACCATCGGCACGGTTATGTACAGCCGCAATTACTAGATTATTATTTGCAGTTGTGCAGATCGCACTACGACTAGCTTTTTGATTGATGAAGGCATTACTGAACTGTTCGCTTTTGGCATCAAGGACGATTTGCCCATTTTGTAACAACAGTGGCCCTGCTCCCATGATGTTGGGGTAACGGTTAAACTCAGGGGCAGTAGTAGCACTTGTAATCTGCACATTAGTACCAATGGGTAACTGTGCTGCTAGTGCGGTAGCAGTGCCACGTAACACTAGTAAGTAGCTACCTGGGGGAATGGGAAAGTTGGTTTGACCAGCTTTAGCCCCTGTAAACTGATTGCTAATTTTGTTGTTTTGGACGATGAAAACCCTTTCATTGTCTGTTAACGATGTGTAAGTCTGACCCCAAGCGGAAGTGTAACGGGCAATACCATTCTGTACATAGCCACTGTTGAGAAATAAAATTGGCGATCGCAAATTACTAGATGTAATTAAAGTTTCTTGTAAGGTGAGACGACCAAAGTAAAATTGTCCAGCATCATTCCAAGCGATCGCACCTCGGTTGAGAATGGGACTAGATAACCACTGACCGTCCCGCCGAATTGCACCTAGAGGTAATCTATTATTGCGGTTGAAATAACCAGCGTTAATTGCTGCTACAGCTAGGTTTGTTTGGGCTTTTTGAATTAAGGGGGCTGTACCAATTAGGGTATTAGGTGCTGCCCAAATTGGTTTGATTGCTAACCCCACACTCCGGGGATTAACTTCTAACCAAACTATGGGAAACCTGCCTTGACCTAACGTTACAAACTGCTGTCGCCAGCGTAATCCATTTGCCCAGTTAATATCTCGTGGTTTGAGGGAATCGGGGCGTAGATCAATGACTAGGCGATCGGGGTTATTGATAGTGGTAATTTGAGGAGATAAATCCAAGGGAACACTGAGAGTAATAATGGTTTGATTATTTACAACCTCTACTTTTTGAATTAATGCCTCAGACTTTGGCGTTGGTGGTGATTGTTTGAGCAGATTTGGTACTGATACGGATAAGGGAGTGTAGCGTTGAATTAAACTGGCATCTGCGATCGCATCTAAGGTAATTGTCCACTCCCTGTTAACTGGTGCAGAACTATTAGGCGTGGGCGCATTGGGGTCATCCAGGAGAGTTTTAATTGGTAGTCCTTGTTTGACTTGCCAGGGAGTGGAACGGTCTAAGTCCAAAACAATGCGAGATGTTTGTAGCGCGGTAACATTAGTAACGCCTGCTGGACGTAGACTTTGACGAATATTTTTTACTTGCGCTTTGGGTGTGGCAATTACTAGAGTGTTTCCTTGTGCTTGGATCTGCCATCCTGCTGTTTGAGAAAGATTTGTCACATCCAGATAGCGATATCCTCTCTGTAGATGGGTGGCTAGAACTAATGGACTGGTAGTTGAGGAAAACCACTCTATGGGCTGTCTTGCAGGGTTATTACTACTTAATAAGTCTACGCCTATGAGTTGGCTCAAAGCCGCATCACTAATATATGTTTTAACTGGATTTGTTCCTTCCCGTCTTTGCAACCAAGCACCTGATAAGTTACGACCATTCAGGGAAATTTGGCTACCAGCAGGTATTTTTCGATCTGTTGGAGGTAGGGGAGACTGTGAAGTTAATTGTGGGGACTTCTGAGCGTTGGTGATATTGGTAGCAGATAAACATAGTGCGATCGCCATAATTGGCGATAAAGTCGCCTGAAGTCGTCGGTATTTCAACTTTTTGGCAATAACATGATGATTGTGTTGTCGGCAATAATTTGGCATTTTTACCTTAAGTTATAGGTATTGTTGAAAATTATCACCCAACTTACAGATTAACTAATTGTCTGGAAACCTTAAAAAATAATGATTCATCTTTTGCCCAAACGTGATAGCCTATATTTTGGCTAGTCATCTCTTATAGATTACACTTAGCAATTTTGCCCCTAAAACCACTGTAACCAAAGGCTTTAACTAGCAGCAATGATAACCAAGCTATAGACAGTAGCCTTGGTAGTCAAATTTGGATTAGAATAGTAGATCCTTAAAAGGATATTCCCTGCTGTTACTACTTTAGTCAGTTCTAAACAGCAGATATATTTTAGTTTGCCGTCGGGCAGTCGGTGAACTTTAAACAGATGCTTGTGGAGGGGAATCTGGACGGGGTTTTGAGTCAGAGATGGTTCAAAACTAGACAAACCCATTGAAGCAAGAATCTCCCACTACAATGCAAAGCATTTATTGGTGAGAGTGTCAAAGTGTAATACGCTGATTTTGCTACTAAATCAGGATTATTTCTGTCTGTCAAGCACTGAAGTGTTTAATCAGAATTTTGTTCTTTGATCCAAAGATATTCTCTGTCTGAAAAGTATATTCCCTAGAGAACAAGAATTGAGAAAATACCTAGCTTAACAATAGAAATATTATGTCAAGATAAAAGTATTTTGTCTCACATTAGGATAAACACATAAACGATAATGTCAAAATTTTAACCTGGGTAATTTAAGAAACCAGAGTTAAAATTTTTTTCTCTAAATTTCGGTGGTTTTGATGTATCTATGCAGCACGAAATTTAGAAGCTTTGCTCACCAGCAGTGGCGAAGTTCGTGACTCAACATCTCAGGACATCTCAGGAATAGGCTATGAATGATCAACCGATGAATCTAAACCAAGAAATCACAGCAAATATGAAATCAGGGGATACCTACCAAGGGCAAAAGTGGTTAGTAGAAGAACGAGATGCCTGTGGTGTAGGTTTTATTGCTCATCGTCAAAATCAGGCCAGCCACGAAATTGTGGACAAGGCTTTAGTAGCATTAGCCTGTTTAGAACATCGGGGTGGTTGTAGTGCAGATCAAGACTCTGGTGACGGGGCGGGAATTTTAACGGCGATTCCTTGGCAATTATTCCAAACAGAATATTCTCAAGGAGAAATAGACTTTTCATCTCATAGCAATATGGCAGTGGGGATGATATTCTTACCCCAAGATGCAGAAGTCGCAAAAAAAGCTAAAGCCACTTTTGAGAAAATAGCCACTGAAGAAAAATTAACTGTACTGGGCTGGCGAGTAGTACCAATACAATCAGATTTACTGGGAGTACAAGCAAGAGCCAATCAACCGCAGATTGAACAGATTTTTCTGCAATCTGCACAAAGCGGAGATGAACTAGAAAGGCAACTGTACATTGCTCGGAAACGCATATTTAAAGCCGCTAAAAGTATCACAGAAGAACTGTACATCTGTTCCTTATCTAGCCGCACGATTGTTTATAAGGGCATGGTGCGTTCTGCGGTTTTGGGTGAATTTTATGAAGATTTGCAAAATCCCGCTTATCAAAGTGCGTTTGCGGTTTATCACCGCCGCTTTAGTACCAATACAATGCCGAAGTGGCCTCTAGCACAACCGATGCGGTTGTTGGGTCATAACGGTGAAATCAATACCTTGTTGGGTAACATCAATTGGATGATGGCGCGGGAATCTAGCCTTAATCATCCGATCTGGGGAAATCGCACGGAAGACCTCAAGCCTGTCGCTAATATTAATAGCAGTGACTCCGCCACCTTGGATAACGTCATGGAGTTAATGGTGCGTTCAGGACGATCGCCAGAAGAATCTTTGATGATTATGGTGCCTGAAGCTTATCAAAATCAACCATCTTTAGCTAACCATCCTGAGATTGTCGATTTTTACGAATATTACAGTGGTTTGCAAGAATCATGGGACGGGCCAGCACTGTTAGTATTCAGCGATGGACAAAAAGTTGGCGCAACCTTAGATCGTAATGGTTTAAGACCCGCCCGTTATGTCATTACCAAAGATGACTACATTGTAGTGGCTTCCGAAGCAGGTGTAGTAGACTTCCCTGAAGCCAACATAGTCGAAAAAGGCAGGCTAGGCCCTGGACAAATGATTGCGGTGGATTTAATCAACCACGAAGTCCTCAAAAATTGGGAAATTAAGCAGCGTGCAGCCAAGAAACATCCCTACGGCGAATGGCTGCAACAGTACCGCCAAGACCTTAAAAAAATTGTGGGAGAGTCTACAGCAGTCAATGGCAATGGTAACGGCAATGGTCATAAAACTGCCGAAAATGGACATCTGACTACCAACACCATTGATAAACAAACCCTGTTGCGTCAGCAACTCGCCTTTGGTTACAACACCGAAGACGTGGAAATGGTGATTCAACCAATGGCTAGCAATGGTGCAGAACCAACGTTCTGTATGGGGGATGATATTCCTCTAGCAGTGCTGTCAGACAAACCTCACCTGCTGTATGACTATTTCAAACAGCGTTTCGCCCAAGTCACTAACCCCGCAATTGACCCATTGCGAGAAAAGTTAGTGATGTCTTTGAAGGTCGAACTGGGTGAGAGGGGTAACTTATTAGAACCCAAGCCAGAATTTGCGAGAAGACTAAAACTAGAGTCGCCAGTCTTAACAGAAGCAGAATTAGACGCAATTAAGCTGTCGGGATTTGCCACGGCTGATTTATCTACACTGTTTGCGATCGCTAACGGCCCCACAGGATTGCAAGATGCAGTGCAGGCTTTACAAAAACAAGCGGCCGAATCAGTCCGAGCAGGTGCGAAGATTTTAATCTTAAGCGATCGCACTGGTGATGGCATTACTTCCGAATACAGTTATATTCCTCCCTTATTAGCCGTGGGTGCAGTGCATCATCACCTGATTCGGGAAGGGTTGCGGATGAAAACCTCCCTCATCGTAGATACCGCCCAGTGTTGGAGTACCCACCACTTTGCTTGTTTAATTGGCTATGGTGCTGGTGCTGTCTGTCCTTACATGGCTTTAGATACCGTGCGCGATTGGTGGTATGAACCCAAAACTCAAAGTTTCATGGAACGGGGTAAACTCAAAGCCATTAGCTTAGAACAAGCGATCGCCAACTATCGCAAAGCTGTAGAGTCGGGTTTGTTGAAAATTCTCTCGAAAATGGGAATTTCCCTCCTTTCTAGCTACCAAGCTGCACAAATCTTTGAAGCTATTGGGATTGGTGGAGATTTATTACAACTGGGATTCCAGGGTACAACCTCCCGCATTGGCGGCTTGAGTGTGAGTGAGTTAGCCCAAGAGGTGCTTACCTTCCACTGCAAGGCTTTCCCCGAACTGACAATTAAAAAGTTAGAAAATCTAGGGTTTGTCAACTACCGTCCTGGTGGCGAGTACCACATGAACAGCCCAGAACTAGCTAAAGCACTGCATAAAGCTGTAGATAGCAAGCTGTACGACCATTACGAAGTTTATAAGCAGCATCTCCAAGGTAGACCCATCACAGCACTGCGCGACTTGCTGGACTTTCAAAGCGATCGCACTCCCATCTCTGTAGAAGAAGTTGAGTCAGTTAGTGATATAGTCAAACGCTTCTGTACTGGTGGGATGTCCTTGGGCGCATTGTCACGGGAAGCCCATGAAGTTCTGGCGATCGCCATGAACCGCCTAGGTGGTAAATCTAATTCTGGCGAAGGTGGCGAAGATCCAGTACGTTACAACGTCCTTAACGATGTAGACCCATCTGGTCACTCACCGACCCTTCCCCACCTCAACGGTTTACGCAATGGTGACACCGCTTCTAGTGCCATCAAGCAAGTAGCATCAGGACGCTTTGGTGTCACACCAGGGTATTTAGCCAGTGCGAAGCAAATCGAAATTAAAATTGCCCAAGGTGCAAAACCAGGGGAAGGTGGACAACTACCAGGGCCAAAGGTGAGTCCTTACATTGCCATGTTGAGGCGTTCTAAGCCTGGTGTCACTTTGATTTCACCACCACCACACCATGATATCTACTCCATTGAAGACCTCGCACAGTTAATTTTTGACTTGCACCAAATTAACCCGAAAGCCCAGGTATCGGTGAAGCTAGTTGCAGAAATTGGGATTGGGACGATCGCAGCTGGTGTAGCTAAAGCCAACGCCGATATCATCCAAATTTCTGGACATGATGGCGGTACAGGTGCATCACCACTAAGTTCCATTAAGCACGCTGGTTCACCGTGGGAATTGGGATTGAGTGAAGTACATCGAGTCTTAATGGAAAATAGTTTACGCGATCGCGTCCTTTTACGGGTAGACGGCGGACTCAAAACTGGTTGGGATGTCTTGATGGCTGCATTGATGGG
The DNA here is from genome assembly GCF_022063185.1 of Nostoc sp. UHCC 0870. NCBI lineage: Bacteria > Bacillati > Cyanobacteriota > Cyanophyceae > Nostocales > Nostocaceae > Nostoc > Nostoc sp. UHCC 0870. The sequence goes on from NZ_CP091913.1 coordinate 4,917,007, forward strand.
CGCAGAAGAATTCGGCTTCGGCTCAATCGCCATGATTGCTGAAGGTTGTATCATGGCGAGAATTTGCCACACTAACAACTGTCCTGTAGGTGTAGCTTCCCAAAAAGAAGAACTGCGGAAGCGGTTTACAGGTATCCCAGAACACGTAGTTAATTTCTTCTTCTTCATCGCTGAGGAAGTTAGGAGTTTATTAGCACGATTAGGCTATCGTTCTTTGTCAGAAATTACTGGACGCGCTGATTTACTGACAACACGGACAAGTGCAGCACTCACCAAAACCCAATCACTCAACCTCAATTGTTTGCTGCAACTACCAGATACCAAAACCAACCGTAGCTGGTTAGTGCATGAACAAGTCCACAGCAACGGACCAGTTGTGGATGACCAAATACTCGGCGATCCAACAATTCAAGCTGCGATTCATCACCAATCTACAGTTACTAAGACCTTAGCTATTGTCAATACTGACAGAACTGTAGGAGCAAGATTAGCAGGTGCGATCGCTTCCCAATACGGTGATAGTGGCTTTGAAGGGCAAATTAACCTCAACTTTAATGGTAGCGTGGGACAAAGCTTTGGTGCTTTTAACCTCCCTGGCATGATTTTGACCCTAGAGGGAGAAGCCAACGACTACGTAGGGAAAGGAATGCACGGTGGTGAAATTATCATTAAACCACCAGCCGATGCGACCTATGACCCATCACAAAACGTGATCGTAGGTAACACTTGCCTTTACGGTGCTACAGGTGGAGTGTTATTTGCCAATGGTTTAGGCGGAGAACGCTTTGCTGTCCGCAATTCCAAAGGCGTAGCCGTCATTGAAGGTGCTGGGGATCACTGCTGTGAATACATGACTGGTGGCGTAATTGTAGTTCTGGGTAAAGTAGGACGGAACGTAGCAGCCGGTATGACTGGTGGACTAGCCTATTTCTTAGATGAAGATGGCTTATTCCCTGAGTTAGTCAACAAAGAAATTGTCAAAATTCAACGGGTGATGACAGCAGCCGGAGAGAAGCAGCTAAAAGATTTAATCAAAGCCCATGTAGAACGTACAGGTTCAGCCAAAGCTGAATTCATCTTGCAAAATTGGTCAGAATTCTTACCTAGATTCTGGCAATTAGTACCACCTTCCGAGGCTGATAGTTCAGAAGCCAATCCTCAAGCTGTGCCAGAAAAACATCTGAGTTCAGTATAGTCAATAGTCAAAAGTCATTAGTTGATAATGACTTTTGATTAATACCAATACAATTTTAAATTGCCATAAATTTTTCTAGAGAGACGCGATATTTCGCATCTCTTGATAAAGATAAATTTGGCTCTCCTAGACTAGCTATAACAAATTAATACTTAATATCAGGTTAAATCCTTACATAGTCTGGGATTCAATAGTAATAAACTAAATTTTTATTAAATCCTTGATTTTATTTTAGCAAAACCTTGTTATATCAATCATTTTAGCCATTTTTTAGTGTTAATTTATCAACCCAAGTCTGGGAGAGCCATAAATTTTAGAACCGTTATACAATAGACCTCTTGCAAAAGTCATGATTCTATCGTGTTTTTTTGTGTCTTTGCGTCAGCTTTAATCGCAGCCGTGGGAAGTTCTTTTATTACAAATTACGAATTACGTAAAGCCTGCGGCATAGCTGCGCTTAGAGCGGAGCGGGGCTTTAGCCCATTACGAATTACAAATTACGAATTATTTTTTATTGGCAATCCTTTTTTGATCTTTCTCTTGCATTTCTAAAAGTTCTGGAACAGTTACAAAGCTATAACCTTGATTGCGAAACTTGGCAATGATTTCAGGTAAAGCTTGTACAGTTTGGGAACGATCCCCTCCACCATCGTGCATCAGCACAATTCCACCAGGTTTTGCAGTTCTGAAAACGTTATTAATTAAATTTGGGACTCTAGGCTGCGAATAATCAATTGAGTCAGAAGACCACATAATAATGGCGTATTTACTATTTCTTGCGTAATTAGCTACCCCATTGGTCATGATTCCTCCGGGTGGTCGAAACAAATTTGTTTTTACACCAGCGACTTTATAAATCAGGTCTGTTGTATTAGCTACTTCATAAGCAGCTACCTGGGCATTCATAAAATGATACCGATGATGCCAAGTATGATTACCAATTACATGACCTTCAGCAACTACACGCTTAAGTAGGTCTGGATAATTCTTGATATTTTGCCCAACAACAAAAAATGTGCCTTTGACATTGTTTTCTTTGAGGATATCTAGCACTTGTGCTGTAGATTCAGGCCAAGGCCCATCATCAAAAGTCAAAGCAATCACTTTTTGACCTTGACTGAGTTGTGCTGACTTAATAGTTGCTCCTTGAAAGCGTGGCGACAAAACATAAGAAAAACCCTTAACTTGTGCTTGTTGTTGCCAACTTGTCAGCATGATTTCTTTTAATCCTTCAATGCGCTCCTGAGTTCCTATCTTGGCAACAGGCACAGGTGTAGTATTGGAATTTAGGCTTTGTCTGATCTGAGCATCTGAAGTAGTTGGTTTAACTAACATCATCAAACCAACACTCAAACTTACACTTAAGGCAAACAGCGCAACCAATATTCCTTGCGGCCATAGCAACTGCTTGTTGTTTTCCACTTCCTAGCTCCTCCAAGGTTTTAACCATCAATCACCACTTTGAGGTGATTTTTAACACAATACAATAGCAGTATGTAGATACTCAGGTAATTTCGGATAATCCTGAAACTTTGAATACAGATTTACAGAAATTAAAAAATTAGATTCTAGCTTTCTTAGCCGCTAGTCTAGGGAATAGCATATGACTTTTAATACTTAATCCATATAGCCTCTTGAAAATATTTAAATCCTTGAAAAGTAGCTAGATTAACTTATGAGAAATAAAATCTTTAATTTTTGTACCTTGAGAGTTAAAAATAAATCTACGTATTTTAATAACTTTTTATACACTCAAGCCCCGAAGTAATTTTGTATAAGCAAAATAAGCATTATTTCTTATATATGCCTTGAATAGAATATGAAATATTCAAGATAATTATTCGAGTGAAATTAGTTTTTATGCTAGAACATCTAGTAAACTCCTAAGAATAACAAGCATTTTAATATTTAATACCATTGCTACCTATTTAAAAAAAAATTAAATTTTTATCAATCTGATGCAAAATTTAATTCCATATCAAAAAGATAGACTGCACTCTTATCAGGATAGTTTCTCATGGAAAAGACTTTTACATTAGTTAATCCATATACTTTTTTCATCCTTTTTGTAAAAGTATGTGATTAAATATTGAATTTTGTCTATGAGAATAGATAATTGAGATATTCAATATTCAGTCATTTGACAAATAATGATTGAAATCTCTAATTAATGTAAGCCCTTACATTATTAAATTAAAATTACATATATGTTGTTACAGTATATTTACTGAAATTCACTATTTGAGAGTTTAAACTTTTAATAATTATAGTCACAGGGAGAAACAAAAAAGTCTAATTTAAATTAGTAGTTTTTGTTACTTGGTTATTGTGGAAAATTCCGGCTCGCTATAGTCAAGCAGTGAAAAAATTACACTGTCATGGGCAAAGAATTTGGTAGATAGTACCTTACACCGTTATATAAAACAAGTTTATATACGCCGCGCGGTATTAGGTGGCAGCATTGAGTAGTCAAAGGAAGCGATCGCTATATGTAAGGGGACTATGGCTAATATCGTACATTATAAGAATTTTTGCCTATTGGTTAGATATTATAATTAATAATACGGAAATCTCTAAAAATACATAAAGTTCTCATAAAAACATTATCTGGACTTTTCGATATGCGTCCATTCCGAGAAAAAGAATGGCTGTTAAGCTTGTGCGTGTTATCTATGCTGTTGTGGCTAATATGCTTGGGTAACTCACCTTTACGTGATTGGGATGAGGCAACAATAGCACAAGTTGCCCGTGAAATTTGGCGATCGCCCCTTGGTTCTATGGGTTGGCTTTATCCAACTTTGGCAGGAGAACCGTATCATAACAAACCACCCTTGATGCACTTACTGATCGCTTGGGCTTATTCTTTAGGTGGTGTCAATGAATGGACAACACGTTTACCTGGCGCAGTATTAACGGCTTTAGGCGTACCTTTGCTTTTCTCAGTGGGAAGATTAATTTTTCCAGCTAAGTTACCAGCTTTATTTGCTGCCTTAGTTTACATGACAATGTTACCTGTGGTACGTCATGGCAGGTTAGCAATGTTGGATGGTGCGCTAGTTACTTTTTTCTTACTAGTGCTGTTTTGTCTATTCAAAGCACGTAAAAACCAACGCTATGCTTTAGGTGTGGGGTTTGGTTTAGGGCTGATTGCGCTCACTAAAGGGATGATGGTTTTGCTGTTGGGGGGAATTGTCTGTTTATTTCTCTTAATCAATAGACAATTAAGTTGGTTGAGAAATCCTTATTTATGGATAGGAATATTATTAGGAAATGCGCCTGCGATCGCTTGGTATCTTGCACAATGGCATCATTATGGCAATAGTTTTTTACAAATCAATTTGCAATCACAAACTTTTGACAGACTCACACAACCTGTAGATGGTAATACGGGACTTCCTTGGTACTATTTAATTGAAATACTCAAATATGGTTTTCCCTGGCTATTATTTTTACCTGGAGGGTTTTATCTAGCTGGGAAACAGCGTCATACTACTTGGGGGTGTTTGGTGCTTGTAGGCACAGTAGTATATTTAGCAACTATTTCTCTCATGAAAACAAAACTCCCCTGGTATGTGATACCTGTGTATCCATTTTTAGCTTTAGCAGTTGGCGCAAAACTCAGTGAAGTTTGGGAACATCGACATATTCAAAGCAGAATTTGGACGGTAATATTTGTTTTGTTGTCTATTGCAGGTGTAGGAGGTTGCGTTTACTTCGCTATAGCTGATCCTCAGCCTGTGTTAATAGTGATGAGTATTGTTATAGCTATCAGCATGGGTAGTGTAGCATGGTTGGTGAGTAGACGCGATCGCAATTTTATTCCAGTTTTATTCACTGGGATGTATCTAGTTTTAGCATTATTGATGAGTTCACAGTCTTGGATTTGGGAATTAAACGAAGCTTTCCCAGTTAAACCCGTGGCTGCATTAATTCGTGCCAATGTTTCACCACAAACAAAAATTTATACTTCTTTTGCTTATAGCCGCCCCAGTTTAGATTTTTACTGCGATTGCCAAGTTATTGCAGTATCTTCATCAACTCTAAAACAAATGTGGTTGGATAAATCTTATTTACTTTTAGATAACGCAACTTTGCAAACAATCAATTTACCTAATTCCCTCATTCTTGGTAATTCTGAAGAATTTGCCTTGATTTATCCTAAAAGCTGATCGATAGTTATTGCTTAATAAATAAGGACTTTATTAAAAGTAAAATCCTACACTGATATGGTCTAAAATCAGCAGTAAATTTTCTACAGGACTTACGCAAGTGTCACAATCGATCGTTGGTGCGTGACGCTATAAGTCTGATGACTACGTTCCAATACTTTCGCAGCGTCACACAACGGCAATAAAGCGGGAGGAAAATCCACACCGCTTTTTGCCTCCCCTACATAAAAAATATGCCAGTTGCGTAAGTCCTATTCTATATTGTCCATTTTGAACATTTTAAACAGTGATTCTTCTATATTTAGTGTTTTAATATACCTATAAAATGTTTTTTTGATAGTGAATTTACTTTCTAAAAAGCAGTATGGATTGTGGCGATCGCTGTTCTGAATGAGTCCCAAGCAATTTATAGTGAGAGTTATCTGTACATCCTTAAGCAATTGTGAAAGCTATAACTCTTGTTGGTTCTACCGGCTCAATTGGTACTCAGACTTTAGATATTGTCACTCAGTACCCAGATCAGTTTCGGATTGTGGGATTGGCGGCTGGGAGCAATGTAGAAATGCTAGCGGCTCAAATTCGGCAATTCCGACCAAGTATAGCGGCGATTTCTGCCGCAGAAAAACTGCCAGCACTCCAAGAAGCACTCAAAGACCTTGATCCCCAACCCATTTTACTTGGTGGCGAAGCGGGTGTCATTGAAGTCGCTCGCTATGGTGATGCTGAAACCGTGGTTACTGGCATTGTAGGTTGTGCGGGTTTACTACCAACGATCGCCGCTATTGAAGCTGGTAAAGATATTGCCTTAGCAAACAAAGAAACTCTCATCGCCGGTGGGCCAGTAGTCTTACCCCTAGTTGAAAAGCACGGTGTCAAATTACTCCCCGCCGATTCCGAGCATTCGGCTATCTTTCAGTGTCTCCAAGGTGTTCCTAAAGGTGGCTTACGGCGGATTCTACTCACCGCCTCTGGGGGAGCATTCCGGGATTGGGATGTAGCCAGGTTAGCAGAGGTGACAGTTGCTGATGCTCTCAAGCATCCTAACTGGTCAATGGGACGTAAAATCACCGTTGATTCTGCCACTTTGATGAATAAAGGGTTGGAAGTAATCGAGGCTCATTTTTTGTTTGGCTTAGATTACGAAGATATCGATATTGTCATCCATCCCCAAAGCATCATTCACTCACTAATTGAGCTGCAAGATACTTCGGTACTGGCACAATTAGGCTGGCCAGATATGCGTTTACCCCTACTGTATGCGATGTCTTGGCCAGAACGTATTTATACTAACTGGGAAAGACTAGATTTAGTCAAAGCGGGAAATCTTACTTTCCGCGAACCAGATCATCAAAAGTATCCCTGTATGCGGTTAGCTTACGCGGCTGGTAAGGCTGGCGGTTCTATGCCTGCTGTGTTAAATGCTGCTAATGAACAGGTAGTAGCTTTATTCCTAGAAGAGAAAATCACATTTTTAGATATTCCTCGGTGTATTGAATCAGTGTGCGATCGCCATCAAAATGATAACTGTGCAAATCCTGCTTTAGATGACATTTTGGCAGCAGATCAATGGGCAAGACAAGAAGTTTTAACAGCTACTAAAAATTTAGCAGCCCAACCACGTATAATTTCTGTCAGCTAAATAGCTAGTATACGGAAGTCAAACGTCAAAAATAAACTTTTTGCCGATTTGTAACTGTCTGGATATCGCGGCTATGTCGTATTAGATTTAACAAAAAAACATAGAGGATGGTGATTTAATCACACCACCCTCAAATTTCTTAATATTTGATCATTTTTTATATAATTACTAAAAAAGAAAAATATTTTAGTAATTGTGTCTAAAAAAGCTGCATTTATTCCGGAATTGCAGTGTCTGCTTAGTGTATAATTATTAGGCGATAATTTATTTAAATCTCACTTATTAAGTAATAAACACCATAGCTAAAAATAACACATTGTTGAAAATTTGTGCAAGTAATGGTGATAAATCAAGTTTGTAGTCAGTACTTTAGTCCTTAATTGATGAATTTAGTAAGCACTTAGGACTTACTAAAAATCTTGTAAAAACTTAAATCTACAGAATTAAACTGATATGATTCCTACCTTAATTTTAGCTTGGATCGTATTTATCATAGTTTGGAAGGTATTAAAAGCAACTATTAGTAATGCCTTAACTATTGCAGCAATACTCATTTTATTGAATATTGGTTTTGGTATTACACCCCAAGACATTTGGAATCAGATTATAAACTTTGCTCAAACGGTATCACAAATTAACCTCGGCAAATAGAGATGATAATTTGCACAATTGCTACTGCATAGTATACATTTTTTAACAAAGTTTAGGTGTTTAAGTCCCCTTCCTCTGCCTCTACAGGCAGAGGGTTTGGATGCCTAATTAAAATAGCCTTCACAAAACTTAATTGTTAATTGCGAAGAGCAAATTGCTTCAGTCTGCTATTATATGACTCAATGTCTGATTTTTGAAAAAAACTCAGTACACCTCAGAGATATTTTTCTGTTCCCTGTTATGTGTTCCGTGTTCTCTCCTTACATAAGTTATTCCAGAAATCAAAGCTTATTGCCATTAGTGTAAAAGCTCCAATAAACATCTCCAAAAAAGAAGAAGAAAGCCTTATTCTGTAAGGTTAAAATTTTTATTTACGGAAATATATAAATGCAAATAAATATATAGATAATGATACTTTCTTTACAGGAAGACTACTCCATTGAACCCCATAAAACATCTGTTTTAAAAGTTAAAATTGGTCTTGTAGGCTGTGGCTACTGGGGTCCAAAACTAGCAAGGAACTTTTCTGCACTCAATGAAGTTGAGTTAACAATGCTTTGTGATTTGGAAAAAGACCGACTGGAGCAAATGCAACTCCTTTATCCGAAGGCTCACGTTACTTGTAGTTTTGCAGAACTTCTCAATAGTGAAATCGATGCAATTGTCATTGCCACTCCAGTGAAAAGTCACTATTCTTTAGTTAAAGCAGCCCTGGAGGCAGGAAAACACGTTTTGGTTGAAAAGCCCATGACTTCATCCTTAGCCGCCGCTCAGGAGCTTGCAGATATAGCAAAACACAAAAATTTAGTTCTCTTGGTTGGTCATACATTTGAGTACAGCACGGCAGTACAGACTATTCAAAATATCTTGAATTCGGGAGAACTAGGCAAAATTAAATATATTAATTCTGTGCGGGGAAACCTGGGTATATTCCGGTCAGATGTGAATGTTGTTTGGGATTTAGCAATTCACGATATTTCAATTATTTATTACCTACTAAAGAAATCCCCAAAAGCGGTCAGTGCTTACGGTGAAAGCTGCATTTCCAGAAACAAAGATATTCAAGATGTTGCTGTTCTTACTCTTGATTTTGCAGATAATATTCTCTCGACAATTCATGTCAGTTGGTTAGAGCCTGTGAAAACTCGTCGCATGACGATTGTTGGTACTAAAAAAATACTAGTTTATGATGACACGGCTAGTAACCCAGTTTTAGTTTACGACCGAGGGATTACAGTTAACTCTAATATTTGTAATCCTTCACAAGCTGAATTCACCTATCGTTGCGGTGAAGTTCAGCCCTATTTGGTAAAAAAAGTTGAAGCCCTTCATTTAGAAGCTCAACATTTTATCGATTGTATCAAAGGTAGAACACATCCCCAAAGCAGCAGTAGCGTGGGGGTAGAAGTCGTCAGAATTTTAGAAGCGGCTCAGTATTCTTTGTCTCACAATGGGATCAAGAGTTACTTAAACGTGTAGAGGAGAACTTAATGGTAGCCACAAATGTAGAAACTTTGCAGCATCTTGGAGTTGTTGTTATTGGACGAAATGAGGGCGATCGCCTTCGCCTATCTTTACTCTCTGTAATTCAACCTCTAACTACCCGTCAAGGAATCATGCCAGAACATCAATACCCAATAGTGTACGTTGATTCTGGTTCAACGGATGGTAGCGTAGCTTTGGCAAAAAGTTTAGGCGTTGAAGTTGTAGAGCTAGATTCTCAGATTCCTTTCACCGCCGCCCGTGCCTATAATGCAGGTTGTGATCGGTTGTTAGCATTATATCCCCATACACAGTTTGTCCAGTTTGTAGACGGTGATTGCATAATTGTTGAAAGCTGGCTAGAGAAAGCTTATGCTAAACTCGTGTGCTGTCCTGATATTTTCCTGGTTTGTGGACGACGACGAGAAGAGTTTCCCACACTCACAGTTTTTCATCGTTTGTGCGATATGGAGTGGAACACGCCATTAGGTGAAACCACAGAGTGTGGTGGTGAATCAATGGTGCGAGTTAGCGACTTCCAATCTGTGGGAGGATTTGACACGACACTCATCGCCGGAGAAGAGCCGGAACTATGCTTGCGTCTACTCCGTGCAGGTGGGAAGATATTTCGCTTAGATGCAGAGACTTCCATTCATGATGTGCAAATGGTTCGCTGGGAACAATGGTGGAAGCGGACATTGCGCGGAGGCTATGCTTTTGCTGAAGGGGCTTGGCGATACCGTAGAACACCCGAACGCTTCTGTATACGGCAGAGCTTCAGGATTTGGTTTTGGGGCTTGTTATTACCCCTATTAAGCCTCGCTACAGTAGTCATGACAAGAGGTGTGAGCGTGCTAATTCTATTGCTTGCCTATGGGTTGCTTATTGCCCGCATTACCTTTAGTACGAGGCAACGCTTTGGTCTTGGCAATGCAATAATTTATGGATTATTTTGTGTTTTGGGTAAATTTCCAGAATTGCAGGGTCAATGGGAGTTTATATTTTATCAACTGCGACAACAACAGCGACTGATAGTTGAATATAAACTCGACCAGTGATTGAATTACAAGCTACTTTGGTACTGAGACAATTAAGTAAGTAGAGATGATTACTTGTGCCATCTCTACTGCATGGTATCTTATGATTGCTCAATTATTCTTCGGTGCGGCAATCTTGGCGAAGGCATCCTGAACACTTGCGGGTAACTGACGCATTATCTTCCCTCTTTCTCGATCTAAACCGACTAAGGTTACTTTGGCGGTAGCATATAACTGTTGCCCATCAGTGGAAACGATCGCATAATCCCAATTGATGCGGACACCAGTCACTTCCGCCATGCGAGTTTTGACCAACACCTCAATTCCTAACGGAATAGAACGGTGATAGCGGACAGAAAGTTCTACAACTGGTAAATCGCAACCCAAAGCTACTAAATCAGCATACTCAATACCTATAGAGCGCAAACATTCTATCCGTGCTTCTTCCATCCAGGTGATATAATTACCATGCCAAACAACACCAGCATAATCAGTGTGGTGGGGATGAACTTTTACAGGATATGTAAACCAAGTATTGAATTCACTAATTGAGGGGAGTTCAATCGCACTAGTGGGTGGGAGTTGTGCTTGGCTAGATTGTTCTTTAGACATCTTCAATTTTCTCAATCACTAGGTTTTTTCGATATCTGGAATAGCTTAACAATTCAAAATTCAAAATGACGCTCGCGGACTCGCTAACGCTGCGCTAACAAAATTCAAAACAGTTGGAGTCGGGGATTTAAGCCCTAACTCAACTGATACTACGTGTAGACGTAGGGGTCTTAAACCCTTGAATTTACGATAAAAAGGTATTGAATTATAAGGGGAATGCTGAAAACCCGTGAGAAGCAGGACACGCAGGTGTCCGAACTTCGTACTTCTCCCAAGGGGAGACGCTGCGCGAACAGGCACGGGATGAAAGCTTCTTTATTGCCTTTAGGCTTAAGTCAATTTTGTTGATGAACATGGTAAAATACTCTAATCAGTATAAGATTTAAAAACCTACCCCCGGACTGGGGGAAAGTCTACGCCCGAAAAACCTTGAGGAGATATCACTACGCCCTACTGGGCAAACGTGGTGAGCCTGGGAATCTGTGCAAACAGAATATTAAGGCTGTGAGGTCTTAAGAATCTCCGTACCTTTAGGTCGGAGAGTGTCAAAATATTAATTCCAATGATTAGCATTTACGCTCCCCAATCAAAGGAGTGTTTTTTTATGCGAACTAATCTCCAGTATTTTAAAATTGTAGCTTTACCGTTGCTTCTCCTGCTGAGTTGTGGGACATTAGAACCCAACAATCAACGGGTCACTATTAATGCTCAGGTAAAATCTAACGACCAAGACAAATATTTTATTGAGCAGTTAAATATACAAGCGATCGCCCAATCTCAGCAAGGCCAGTTTCCATCTGCGTTAGCAAAGCTACAGCAAGCTTTAAGTATCAGTAAAACCACAGCATTACCATTTTGGGAAGCTGTCACCTTCAATAACATCGGTAGAGTTCATCAACATCAAGGTGACTATTCCCTAGCACTGCAAGCTTATCTGCAAGCTGTAGTGATTAATCGAGAAATTGGCGATCGCGTAGAGTTAGGTAAAACTTACAGCAATATTGGTCAATTATTCAACATTCAAAAAAAACCAGCGTTAGCAATCTTTTTTTACAAGCATTGTCTGATTAACCGTGAATTAGCACGGTTGCAACCATCTGTTTTCTCTGTACCGCAACCAGATGCTTATAGTATCACTGTAGCTCAGACATACCGACTTTTGGGTGAAAAGTTGCTTAAACAAGGACGTATAGCCGAAGCACAAAGGGCAATTGATTTACTCAAAGTTGAGGAACTGCAAGGATATCTCCAGAATGTCCCCGGTAATCAACGCACTGCTAAAGGTATTGATATTGTCGCAGGCGAAAAACCCGTTAAACAAAAACTTGAGCAGACTTTAGATAATGCAGTAGCACTCGGCAAAGAATTAAACACATTAAGAAAAATACCACCCCAAGCGCGATCGCCACAACAAAAGCAACGTCTCCAGGAGTTGGTGACACAGCAACAGCAACTACTAGAAGCCTTTAATACATTTCTCACCAGTCCAGCTATCACCGCACAACTAGAACAAGTTAGCCGGACTGCTAGGCGGCAAAATTTAGATTTAGAAAGTATTAACGCCCTTAGAGATGATTTAGCCCGATTACCACAAAAATCTGCGATTATCTATCCCTTGGTTCTCAAAGATAGTTTGGAATTGGTACTAGTCACACCAGAATCACCGCCAATTCATCGCACAGTAGCAGTTAGTGATGAAAAACTCAATCAAACTATTACAGCTTTCCGTCAAGCCTTAACAAATCCTAGTCGGGATATTAAAACACCTGCACGCCAATTGCATGACTGGCTGATAAAACCCCTAGAAACAGAACTCAAACAGGCGGGAACGCAAACTATACTCTATGCACCCGATGGAAAGTTACGTTATATCCCATTATCGGCATTATATGATGGGAAACAGTGGTTAGTCGAACGTTTCGGTGTCAATCATATTACAGCAGCTAGTTTGACTAACTTGAACACGCCACGACAACAAGATTTAAGGATTTTAGCGGGTGCTTTTACTCAAGGTAGCTATCAAGTAGCCTTGGGTAATCGCCGCGTCGCTCTTTCGGGTTTACCATTTGCAGGTATAGAAGTAAAAACTTTAGCGTCTACTTTTCCCCAAACCAAAACACTTTTAGATCAGGCTTTTAGTCCTGAAGTTACAGTACCGCAAATGGATGATTACACAATTGTCCATTTGGCGACTCATGCGGCCTTTGTTGTGGGTAAGCCTGAAGATTCATTTATTTTATTTGGGAATGGCGATCGCGTAAATCTCACCAATATTGCTACATGGTCATTACCCAGGGTGGATTTAGTCGTGTTGAGTGCCTGCGAAACTGGTTTAGGTGGTCAGTTAGGCAACGGTCAGGAAATTTTAGGCTTCGGCTACCAAATCCAAAAAACGGGTGCTAAGTCCGCTATTGCATCACTCTGGACTGTAGATGATGGTGGTACTCAAGTCCTTATGAGTTCTTTTTATCACAAATTATCTTCGGGCAATCTCACGAAAGCTAGAGCCTTACAACTAGCCCAAATCGCCTTAATCACAGGAAATTTTCCGGCAAATAACAAAGCCATTTCAGCCCCTAATACTGATAGCTTAAGTCACCCATACTATTGGGCATCTTTTATTTTGATTGGTAATGGCTCATAAAATAATTCGTAATTCGTGACGATGCCGCTACGCTCTAAGTGCAGCTATGCGCAGGCTTTACGTAATTTGTAATTACGCTAGATTCTGCACTTAAAATTCAGACACAGCACAGCATTTAGCTTATTAATTGCTATCGAGCCATAACCAATAATTTTTCATCAAAATCTAATCGATTCTCAATGTGAGCATCGATTATTGGCGATGAGTTGCAATTACACCAACAGAACAAGTAAGTATTTTTAGCCTCTTTTTGCTAAAACCTTACTACCTCCAATAACTTGTGTAGGTTGCTTCACAATATCGGCTAGTTCTTGCAACTGGTTAATAGCTTCCGCACCTTCTAATTTCATCAATTCGCGATCGTCCCGCATCTCTGTCCAGGTGATCCCATAGTCGGATACTAAAAACCGAATCAGGTGATTATTTCCTAGGCTAACCATAAATGAAGCACTGTTCATTTGGTCGCCGCAGGTGTAACAAGATGCAGGATATCCCCGCCGTTCTAGTACAATTGCCAAGGCTTGTAGGTTCATTACCAAGTCTTGGACGAATTGCCGATGTTGATGTGCTAGTCTTAGAAACACTTTTGCCCTCCAGACACCACGGTCATTTGAGTCTCTTTTATATTTTCTTTAGATTTTCTCATCCATTGGTATTGTAAACTATTCATTACAATTACCAGATTAATCATAAGATAGTTAATTAGCTACCTTGGCTTAGGTTAAGAGAAAACTGCATCTGTTGCCGTATCAAACTATTCACTTTGCAAGTTAAGGTTAGCAGGCAGAATTGGTAAAATTAATACTATCTTTACAAAGCTCCGTCTGTTTAGTTTGTCACTGGCAGATTTCGCTCTAAGGTTAACCTAAGTTTGGCATTAGTCAACCACAGAAAAAGTACTGATTGCCACTCATTCGCTTTTTACACCCAATTCCAGTAATGATAACGTCAACAGAGCTATCATGACCTTTGGATGGTTGTAAACGTTACAAATCTCCTATAGATATGAGGCTAGAGAAAGTAGAAAACAGGAAAGATGTTTTTTTGTGTGATTGTTCACACGGCACTCTAGCTCTATCACCTCATGTTTACATCTGGCATGAAGTCCAACATCAGATTTATTTATACTTCCAAATTCCAGTAGGCAAATTTTCCATTAACTCTGTTAGCCAATCATATGGGAGAGTTGAAGTTAGTCACTCTAACGATGGTTATAAATAAATATCAGTTTCAATAGAGGGAGCTTGAAAAATCAAGTAAACCCCCCGATACACAGAGGTTTTAGCTAATTTAATAACTTAGACCAAATCAGTTATCAGTTACCAGGGGTATCGGCGTAGACTTAGACCCAAGGATTTAACTGATAACTGTTTACTGTTCACTGTTCACTGTTAAACTACTTGCCACCAGCCAAACGCCGGCCCGATAAAACGGATAGTCACCCAGATGAAAACTATAATGCCAATACAGAACCAAGTGCCGCGAGTCGTCCACTCCATAAATAGTTCTGCTTGCTTTTTGGTTATCGGGACCCAAGACAAGATACGAGCCTCTTGAGCATATTCTTCTTTTAGTGCTTCTTTGCGACGCTTTGCTTCACCCATAATCAGAAATCCACAATTCGGTGCAGGTTCTCAGTCAATATCAATAGGTATTTTACCTTTACTACGAAACAGATAAACTTCACATTGCTCAACAGTAACTATCTAAACAGAATTGTCTTCATTACCTTGAGCAAACAAACTTGGATCTAGATAGTTCAGACGTGCCAAAGGACTCAGAGCAGCGAGAATTTGAGAACCATAGCTACGGTTGACTACACGACTATCTAGTAAAGCCACAACCCCTTGGCTTTCGCGTACAGGCGCAACTGCCCGTTGTAATTCATTCAATGCGGTGGGTAAGAGGAATAACCGAAACCAATCTTGATGCGATCGCTTGTAGTAAGCTACCCTACCAGCCACGAGGGGATTTTCTAAAGATGGTAGGGGTAAAGTTGCAATAATTAACAATTGGGGTGCAGGCAACACAGCTTGATGTTCTCGCCAAAATTCCCAACCACTGACCAAAATACCATTATCATCCAAACAAGTTTTTTCTACCTGTACCCGTGAACCAAACTCGGCGGCGAGAATTGCTCCAGATTGCGCCTTGAGTGGTACATCTCCCACCAATAAAACTGTCAATCCTGGGGCTGTAGCACTCAAACACAAAAGTGTCCGCACTTTATGAATAAATGCTGCTTGAAATTCTGGTGTATTGGGGAGAGGTAGCTGATAGGGAATATGCAGTTGAATGGCTTCTGATTGGCTATCAGAGGCAAACTTCAAGCAAGTTACATCATCTAACCCCAAGCGTTGCCGAAACAGAGGTGCTTCGGTTTCTGGTTCTAAGGCACTACCAACTAATACCACGGGTTGTCTTTGCCAAATGGGGGCGAGAATACTGCCTAATTCCATTGGCGCGTAATGTAAAGAAAATAAACCTTGACGACGGGCAATAGTTGACCAAAAAAGCGGCGGGGGTGACGCAATGGGGAGATTGGCAGAATTATCGTTGAGTTTTGAGAACTGCTGACAAAATTCTTTCCAGATGGTTGGTATACCCTCAACAGATTCTAAAACTCCACAGAGACGGGTTAAGATATCCGCTTCTGATTGAGCAATCAAATAACATTCGTAGGGATTAGCCGGATGCTGGAATATTTCGTGGGTGAGTTCCGCCCATGCAGAACGAACTGCATCAACTTCACGAGGACAAGCAAGGATGAGTTGATCCCAGTCTTGGGGTTGAATTGTTTGGGTAAGCTGATGACGTACCCAATCTTCCAAATCATCGACACCATCAATAATGGTAGGAATGCCTGGGGGAAAATTATCACTAGATGTTAACTGACCCTTTAACCAAGCTTCTGGGGAGGTCAGAAGTAGCCCTTGGAACTCAGAATCAGGCCAAGCGTCACCTGTTCTGATTGGTTTGTTAACTTGTAGCCATTGCTGTAAGCGGGGAATTTCCACTCGCAGTAGACGTTGCTGTACTGCTTCTGTGGCAACAATAATTACAGACCCGTGCCACATTAAAGCAGAGGCAATAAAACTAGTGCGATACCGCCCTTGGTAGCCACAAACCGCCCCTACTTGAATTAAAGCACTCCTGCCTACGCGCAAGGCGCGTGCTACCAACCGAGCCATCGTTAAATGATGGGGCCAGGAAGGGAAACCCGCCTGCGATCGCAGGAAGTTATGTAATGACAAATGAACTTCTGCCTCAATCACACGCTTTTAATCCCATACAAAGTGACTGTTTGAGCCAATAGCCCCACTTCTATTATGTTGTCAGTTGTGGGTTGTTAGTTCTTCTGCCTGCTACTGACTGCTAACAATGGTTAATACTCACCGACTATCATCCTGAATTATGCCAACTTACACAGGAATTTCCAGCGAAGCCTTTAGGCATCCGCTAGATCGCCAAGCCGAGCAAGCTTTACGCAATTTACCAGGATTTGATTTAATTGCTCGTAAATTTGTGGAATTTGTTTACGAACGCCCTCAGTTAGTCTATCTAATGGGCAACACCATCCAAGTCGGGCCGCGTCAATATTCCACTATTTACCAGATGTTTCGTGAATGTGTGCGGGATTTAGATATTTATCCAGAACCAGCACTTTTTGTTGAACAAAATCCCCAAGCCAATAGCTATGCCTTGGGTCAAGAGCATCCTTACATAGTCATAAATACAGGGATACTAGACTTACTTAATGAAGCCGAAATTAGGGCGGTGTTAGCCCATGAACTGGGACATATTAAATGTGGTCATACTATTTTAATTCAAATGGCGATGTGGGCGATGAGTGCTGCGTCTGTTATCGGTGAATTAACCTTTGGTATTGGCAATTTTGTTACTCAAGCCTTAATTTACGCGTTTTTTGAATGGCGGCGTAAAGCTGAGTTATCAGCAGACCGAGCAGCATTGTTAGTGATTGATGATCTAGATACCGTGATGTCTTCCATGATGAAACTATCTGGCGGTAGTAACAAATATGCCAATGAATGTAGTTTAAAAGAGTTTATCAAACAGTCAGAGAACTATCAGGCACTGGATGAAGATGGACTAAATCAAGTGTATAAATTCTTAATATACAACGGCGCACAAGGGATGATGCTGACTCATCCTTTCCCAGTGGAGAGAGTGCAATATTTACGACAATGGGCAACATCATCAGAATATCAAGAAATTCGCCGAGGTAATTATCAGCGATCGCCTGCTGCTGGTGCAGTCAATGTCAATGCCCAAACCTCAGACACTGAAGCAGAAGCTTTACGCCGCAAAATTGAAGAATTACAACGAGAAATTGACAAACGGAAACAATCTGAGTGAGTAATGTTAGCGGTAGCGCGGCGTTTAGCCGGGGGTGAAAAATTCTCCCCAATCTCCAATCCCCAATCCCGACAAAAACGGTTGTCTAAGAGACTCCGTTTTTTTCGTATCAGGTGTAGCCTCAGCATTAGAGATGATTTTCAAACTGATGAAAACGAAAAATCAACAATTGGGCTAAGAGTGCAGGTATTTACTACCCGTATACCCTTACACCCTTTCACAACGAAAAGTTTTGTTGCATAAGTCTTGATACCTGCCAGAGTGGGAAAATCTCAAATGTGACTCCTAACAGCACAAGTTACACAACCAACATCCAAATTTTGCCTAGGAACTGCTAATCATGGCAATTAACACTCCCAAATGGCGGCTACCTTTATTCGCTATTATTCTCGTTGTTTTTCTCCTCATGCCGGGTATTGCTTCAGCAGCACCTTTTGGGTTTAATTATCCTGCTGCTAAGGCGATTATTGACCCTGCTGGTCATATCGTCACTGATTACCCTAACTTGTCGGAACTAGATTTAACTCCCATGCAGCGTCAACAACTCCAAGGGATGCTGCAACGACGTAATAAAGAAATGGCAGAAGTTTTAACTTCTTCTCAACGTACCGAACTCCAACATCAACTGCATTCTGGGCATAGTTTACTTCAAGCATTGCTCAAACTAGATTTGCAGCCAGAACAAGAACACCTAATTAAAGCTATAGAGCAATTTACCAACTTGAAAATCAAAGCAGCGTTAACGCGATATTCTCTAATTAATTAAAACCTGACACTGATTCAACAAAATAGCGATCGCTTTCTGTATGATGGAGGCGATCGCTTCACTTCATCAAATTAGGGAAATAACTGGCTAATCTCAACTTCCATCTCTGGAAAAGCAATCAAAGATAACGTTGCATTCTCCCCTAAGATAAATTCTTGCTTGTAAGTCCCCGCACTTGGTTCGCGGAAAACATAAACCTGAAATTTATTTACGTCTAAAATCCAGTATTCAGTAATGCCCGCTTGAGCATAAAGAGGTGTTTTTTGTCTACGATCTGTCTCTAGCGTTGTATCCGCTACCTCAACTAATAGAAATACTTCCTGTGATGTAGGGTGGTGGTCAATGTATTTTCGCGGATCGATGCGAACAATGGCAATATCCGGCTCAGGTTCAGAATATTGGCTTAACTGAATGGGATCTTGTACACGAACTAGGGCTACTTCCGCCAACAGCCGCTTGAGATAATCAGAAGCACACAGGGTAGTGGCTGCGTGGGGAGGATTTTTAGCACTCATCGGAATTACTTGCCCTGCAATCAGTTCTACCCGTTCATCGGCGGCAATAATACCCGTTGCCAACATCCGGTGATATTCGTCTACATTCCACAAGCGTACTTTGGTTTGTGTCATAGTATTTTAATTGTAGCGATCGCACTATCAAGGACAAAAATCTCTTACTGTCCACTTTTACAGCATCTATAATTAATCTTGCCCTCTGAATAGTTCGTTACCATGTCGGAAGAAGATATCCGTGCCGCTAGGCTGGAGAAAGTAGAACAACTCAAGCAGCTAGGGACAAATCCTTACGCTTACCGTTGGGAATCTACCCACCACGCCGCCCAATTGCAAGAAAAATTTGCCGATTTACCCAGTGGTGAAGAAGTTGATGTAGAAGTCGCCATTGCTGGACGCATTATGGCGCGTCGTGTTTTCGGTAAGTTGGCTTTCTTCACCTTGCAAGATGAAACAGGCACAATTCAAATTTACCTGGATAAAAATCGTATTCAAGAAAGCATGGCAGATGTTGATGCTGATGCTTTTAATCACCTCAAACAACTCACAGATGCAGGCGACATCCTAGGAGTCACAGGTACAATTAAACGGACTGAAAAGGGCGAGTTATCGGTCTACGTCAAACAATACACCATCCTCACCAAATCCCTCCTGCCCCTACCCGACAAGTGGCACGGATTAACGGATGTTGCTAAACGCTACCGTCAACGCTACGTTGATTTGATTGTTAACCCCGAAGTCCGGCAAACCTTCCGCCGTCGCGCCCAAATTACGGCAGGTATTCGCCGCTATTTAGAACAGAGGGATTTCCTAGAAATTGAAACCCCAGTATTGCAAAGTGAAGCCGGCGGTGCAGATGCCCGTCCCTTTGTCACCTATCACAACACCCTAGAAATGGAACTGTATCTGCGAATAGCTACAGAACTCCATTTAAAGCGGTTAATTGTTGGTGGTTTTGAAAAAGTCTTTGAATTGGGGCGCATTTTCCGCAACGAGGGAATTTCTACCCGCCATAACCCTGAATTTACCTCAATTGAAGTTTACCAAGCCTACGCTGACTACAACGATATGATGGCGTTGACGGAAGGCATTATTACCACCGTTGCCCAAGAAGTTCTCGGTACGTTGCAAATTACCTACCAAGGAGAAAGTATAGATTTAACACCACCTTGGCGACGGGTGACAATGCACGATGTAGTCAAAGAATATACAGGTTTAGATTTCAATTCTTTCTCAAGTTTGGAAGAAGCGAAAGCCGCAAGTAAAAATGCTGGAATTCCTGGTGTAGATGAAGCCCAAACTATAGGTAAAATACTGAATTTAGCCTTTGAAGAAAAGGTAGAAACCAACTTAATTCAGCCTACTTTTGTGATTGACTACCCCGTAGAAATTTCACCTCTAGCTAAACCTCACCGTTCTCAACCTGGCTTAGTAGAACGGTTTGAATTATTTATGGTCGGACGGGAGACGGCTAACAGTTTCTCAGAGTTAACAGACCCCATCGACCAAAGACAACGCCTAGAAGCCCAAGCTGAAAAAAAAGCAGCCGGTGACTTAGAAGCCCAAGGCGTAGATGAAGACTTCCTCACCGCTTTAGAATATGGTATGCCCCCCACAGGCGGTTTAGGTATTGGGATTGATCGATTGGTAATGTTATTAACCGATTCTGCCAGTATTCGGGATGTAATTGCATTTCCCTTACTCAAACCAGAAAAATCAGAAGCATCCCCAGAACCAGCAAGTTAAACCCCACAAAAAATCCCACTCCGCGTTCCTACCCTGCGGGAACGCCTAACGGCGCACGCGTAAACCTCCGCGCCACTTTGCATTTAAAAAACAAAATCCACCTAGTTTTAGGTGGATTTTTAGTTATTTTAGTGGATCCGAGCAGAGTCGAACTGCTGTCCAAATTGGGTATTGACCCCCCACTCGTTCACAGGTTTAGCCTTTCTGACCCTCAAGGCGGGAATCGTTCATTATCCCGAACGTAGGATACTCTGATTGAATCTTAGCTAGCAAGCTAACCAGAGAACACTTGCTAGAGCGTCCGTTGGGGGTTGGTCTCTAATCTTTAACGGAGTCAGACTAAAGACGCTCGAACCTTTGAGAGGTTTTTAGGCAACTGCTACTGTAGCAGGCTTACGAGCAAAGTTAACGATGTTATTCGCATTTACTTTTTTTTTGAGCCTTTGATTTGCGAGAGACGACTCACTCTCGACCTGAATCATAGAGTAGCGTTCGCCAACCTGTCGAAACCGTTACGGACCCATGTCTCTATACCTTAATTATAATACGCGATTTTACAGTTGTGGGTAAATAAGGTTGAAATTCTAGAGAAAAGCGATCGCCTCCAGAAATAAATATATTTTGGATTTGTTATACTTGTACAATAAACAGTACAAGAATCAAGCAAATGAAAATCGTCTCATTTAGCGAAGCGAGAAATAACCTCAAGGCTGTTTTAGATCGAGTGGTAGAAGATACCGACTATACAATCATCACCAGACGGGATGCGGAGGATACTGTGGTGATGTCACTAGAGTTATTTAATAGTTTGCTGGAAACTGTTCATTTGCTAAATTCTCCCGCTAATGCTGCCCATTTGGAGCGTTCTATTGCTCAGTTCAAGCAAGGGAAAGTAGTGGAGCGAGATTTGTTGGATGACTAGAAAGCTAGCATGGACGAATGAGGCTTGGAATGATTATTTATATTGGCAAGAGCAAGACAAGAAAACATTAAAACGAATTAACAAGCTGATTGAAGCAACAATCCGACTACCGTTTGAGGGTATCGGTAAGCCAGAAGCACTGAGGGAAAATCTAGCTGGCTTTTGGTCGCGGCGAATTGATCACACGAATCGGTTGGTTTATGCGGTGGATGATGAGTATTTAACGATTATTGCTTGTCGATACCACTATTCTGATTGACAGTAAACCCCGGTAATCCATATGTTTCAATCCCTGATAGGTATTGAATCCTTGCAAACAAGGCGCGATCGCGAAAAGGAACATCCTCTGTAGGGAATTTCACACAATTTGCTCCCCCTGTAAGCACTAGTCCGAATTTTTTACTGCTATTCTGTTTTCACTGGATAAAAAAAATTAGTATTTTATGGATTGGAACAGTTTATCATCAGGTTTAGTAGGCAGCCTTATAGGAGTTATTCTTAGCTCTTTTTTATCTTATTTTAAGACTGTAAGAGAAGCTAGGAACTTACGAATAATGCTTTCTAGAGAAATAGAAGAAAATATGTTTATATTATCTCAAGCTTATGCTAACGCTAAGACTGTATTTATCACGGATTTAGATTTTCCAAATTTCAATTTTTTAATTTGGGATTTAACTTCTATTAACGCACCTTCATTTTTACATAAAAATGAAATAGATCAAGTTAGTGTCTTTTATAGGAAATTAAGAGAAATTTCAGAAATTAAAAAGAACCTGAAGAACGCCGAGCCTCAAGTCAAAGCAGGAATTATTAAATTTTTTGTCGAGGAAGGGTCTAAACTAGGTAAGGGTTTCAATCCTGTAGGAAAGCAAAATCTAAATTTTCTAAATTATTATTTTCTTATTTCTAAAAAAATAGGAAATACATTAGGAGAAGGTAATTATCATTATGTTTACCCTCAAGGTATTTATTTTGATGACAACTACGATAATATGCCTTATATAAAGAGAATGATAAAAAAAACTAAAAAAATAATTTACCAAATATGGTACAAATAAAACAATATTCTTTTCAATTGTAGCTTGCAATTATTTATTTCTATAGCTACGTTTGCACCTATTCTTTTGTGCTGTATTTCACTTACCCTAAGGTTCAAATGTGACCCACTGAGATGCCCTATAGAAGCCTTGTTTTGGCTTTTAAATGCTATTTAATCGAGTCTTGAATGCCTTACCGTCGGTGCATTCCGCTTCTATGTCGTGATAGATCACTTTTCCGACTTCTGAGCAAACCGAAACTAAAATCCCATTACCAAAAACGCAAATAGCTAATTGCTAGTTTTAAACTCACCAGCAATTAGCTATTAATTATAGTTAGCAATTGACTTTTTCCTACCCCAGTGCTTCTGCACCACCAACAACCTCAAGCAGTTCTTGATTAATTGCTGCTTGGCGGACTTTGTTGTAAAACAAGGAAAGATTTACGCATCTGTCCGTCTGATACATTAGAGTTGTTAACCAACTGGTTGCATTGAACTTATTTGCCCTAACTCAACACTCACAGCATCAAAGCGATCGTCTCCTGGATGGTAGGACAAAACTTCTATACCAATTGGCTCGCCACTCACCCCATCTTTGATCAAAATCACCCCGTCTCCAAGCTCAGTAGCAATTTGGTTTTTTCTGGGAACTTGCCAAAATACACTTAATAGCTCTGTTTCTGGTTCGTAAAACACCTTTATTTGAGCCACACTGTTTCGCCCTCCTTAATTGCATCGGTTTGGTAGGCTGTAATTAGGAATCCATCTCCATTTAAGCGTCGCGCCACCGCAACAACCCAACGTTTTTCTTTTCTTGCGCGATAAAATAATAATACTTCTGCATCTCGGCTACTGCGTCGAATTTCGTCCGGTGCAGCAAGAGCTGATTGAATTAGCTGCTCCAACTCCTCTATATCAGGATGCTTGATGATCAATCGTTGCCAATACTCTTCGGATGTTCTCACGGTAAAGCCAAGCGGCGTAGAAATTTCAAACTTCATGGAAATGCTAGCACTACAACGAGTCGTATCAAATTTGTTTGTCGCATATGCCCAAAACCAAAAATAGCTAATTGCTAGTTTTGAATTCACCAGCAATTAGCTATTTATCACAGTTAGCAATTGACTTTTTCCTAAGTTAAGGCTTCTGCACCACCAACAACCTCAAGGAGTTCTTGAGTAATTGCGGCTTGACGGGCTTTGTTGTAAGACAACGATAGGGACTTAATCAATTCACCAGCGTTATCACTGGCGTTGCTCATTGCTGTCATCCGTGCTGCTAGTTCACTAGCGGCAGATTCTTGTAATGCCCGTAAGAGTTGATTACTCAAATATAAAGGCAGCAAGGAATCCAGAATTTGTACTGGGTCTTGCTCAAAAATCATGTCACGGGGTAAGGGACGGACTTGATTAGCCACGCTCTGACGTTCAACTTCAAACTGACCGCCACGGGTTGTCAAGCGGAAAATTTCGTCATCGGCTGCTTCTAAACCTTGGGGGTCAAGAGGTAGCAAAGTTTGAACCACAGGACGAGAACTAACTAAGGACACAAACCGAGTGTAGATTAACTCGATGCGGTCTACCTTTTCGGAAAGGAACAAAGACAGCAACTCGTCAGCAATCTTAGTTGCTTCGTCGGCGGTGGGAATTTGTTCTAAGCCTGTATAGCTAGCGTCAATTGGTTGGTCGCGGCGTTGGAAGTATTGAGTAGCTTTACGTCCAACAATCACAAATGTGTAGTCTACACCTTCTGCCTTTAGTTCCTTGGTGCGGTTTTCGGCACGACGGATGACGTTACTATTGTAGCCGCCACACAGACCGCGATCGCCTGAAATTACCAACAACCCTACTGATTTCACTTCCCGTTTTTTCAGGAGTGGGAGGTTGGCTTCTTCAAAGCGCAAACGGGTTTGTAGTCCATAAAGCACTTGCGCCAGTCTATCAGCGAAGGGGCGAGTGGATAGCACTTGTTCTTGCGCTCTCCGCACTCTCGCCGCCGCTACTAGGCGCATGGCTTCTGTAATTTTTTTGGTGTTCTTGACCGACTGAATGCGATCGCGTATTGATTTAAGATTAGGCATATTCTTTTAAGTTCCGAGTCCTGAGTTCTCAGTCCTGAGTGGCAGAATGTTTTGAATGCCAAGCTTGGTAGGAATTTTCTGATAACTCTCACTTCCTCTCTGTTCTCAGCACTCAACACTCAGCACTCAGCACTGTCTTACGCTGTCGCTTTGAAGGTCTTTTTGTAGTCGTCTAAAGCTGCCTTCAATGCACTTTCTTCATCATCAGCCAGCACTTTTTTGCTTTGTACTGATTGATAGTAAGGGTTAACACCTGACTTCAGGTAGTCTCTAAAGCCCTTGGTGAAGGTGGTGACTTTATCAACAGCAATGTCATCTAAGTAACCGTTGATACCAGCGTACAGAATCGCTACTTGTTCAGCTACGGACAAGGGTTCATTTTGGGACTGTTTAAGTAGTTCCCGTAAACGTTGACCTCTTGCCAACTGGTCTTGGGTAGCTTTATCTAAGTCAGAAGCAAATTGCGCGAAGGCTTGGAGGTCGTCAAACTGTGCCAATTCCAGTTTAATCTTACCAGCTACTTTCTTCATCGCTTTGGTTTGTGCCGCAGAACCTACACGGGATACGGAAATACCGGGGTTCACTGCTGGACGCACACCAGCGTTAAACAAGTCAGAAGACAAGAAAATCTGACCGTCGGTGATGGAAATTACGTTGGTAGGAATGTATGCGGAAACGTCACCAGCTTGGGTTTCGATGATGGGTAGTGCGGTCATGCTACCTTTGCCCAATTCGTCGCTGAGTTTAGCAGCGCGTTCCAACAAGCGGGAGTGAATGTAGAATACGTCTCCGGGGTAAGCTTCCCGTCCGGGTGGACGACGTAGCAGCAAGGACATTTGGCGATAAGCTTGTGCTTGCTTGGATAAATCGTCGTAAATTACCAGGGTGGCTTTGCCTTTGTACATAAAGTACTCAGCAATGGTAGCACCGGTGTAAGGAGCTAGGTATTGTAATGTAGCGGGTTCACTGGCACTAGCTGCAACAACTACGGTGTAGTCCATTGCGCCTTTTTCTTGCAGGGTTTGGACTACGTTAGCAACGGTGGAAGCTTTTTGACCAATGGCGACGTAGACGCAAACTACATCTTCACCTTTTTGGTTAATGATAGTGTCAATAGCGATCGCAGTTTTACCTGTCTGACGGTCGCCAATGATTAATTCCCGTTGACCACGACCGATGGGAATCATGGAGTCGATAGCGGTGATACCGGTTTGCATCGGTTCGTGTACAGAACGACGAGCAATAATACCGGGTGCTGGAGATTCAATCAAACGGTTTTCGCTGGCTTTGATATCGCCTTTACCATCGATGGGACGACCTAAAGCATCGACAACGCGACCAACTAAGGCTTCGCCTACACCGATTTGGGCGATTCTACCAGTAGCGGTGACACTGCTACCTTCTTGAATTGCGCGACCTTCACCCATCAACACCGCACCAACGTTATCTTCTTCCAAGTTTTGGGCGATACCGATAGTGCCGTCTTCAAATTCCAACAATTCCCCCGCCATGGCCTTTTCTAGACCATAAATCCGGGCAATACCGTCACCAACTTGCAGAACAGTTCCTACGTTAGCAACTTTGACTTCTTGGTCGTATTGCTCGATTTGCTGTTGAATAATGTTACTAATTTCGTCGGGTCTAATTGATATGCTCATGGTGTATCTTTTTTTCTTGCAAGACGGCAGAATTTGATAGTAATCAGTAGAGTGGTGAGTAGTGAGTGGTGAGTGCTGAGTCAAGAGTTATGAGTTTTTCTCTCCTGCTCCCTCTATTCCTCTGCTTCTTCCTAGCCCTAGCTACCTAAGCGTAAAGACAGGCGACGTAGTTGACCTCGTAAACTGGAATCAATTACTTGTGATCCGACTTTGATGATCACACCACCAATTAAATCGCTGTCTACTTTTGTCACCAGTTCTACTTGACGAGCTTTAGTTAGAGCGATAACTTTTTGCTCAATTGCCTGTTGCTGTTCTGATGATAGGGGAACAGCAGAAATGACTTCCGCTAACACGGTTTGATTTAACTGCCGCAACAGTGATAGATACTGCTGTAGAATTTCCTCTAAGAAGAAAATGCGTCGTTTGTCTACTAGCAGTAACAAAAAGTTACGTAAGTACGGGTTAGCTTCTGTACCCAAAACTTGCGTGATAACCCCTTTTTTGGTGTCTGGCTTAATAAAGGGATTATCAACGAAATTCTTCAGTTGTTGAGAATCTTGCAACAGGCTGATTAAGATCCGAGCCTCGCTGCCGAAATCTTCTGCGAGATTTTTTGATTTTGCCAGGGACATCAAAGCCTGTGCATAAGGCTGGGCTATTTCAGCTGTTTCTACAGTGCTTTTCATTACCGTCCTCCCACCTGAGCGATGCTACGGTCAATGATGGCTTGTTGAACATCTTCAGCAATCCCAGACCGCAGTTGTGACTCAACTTTTTCTAATGCCAGGGCGGCTACTCGCTGCCGCAGTTCGGTCAACGCCCGCTCTCTTTCGGTGTTTAAATCAGCTGCTGCTGATTGTTGCAAGCGTTCCACGTCTTGCGCTGCCTTTGCCAATAGTGCTTCTTTAGTTGCTTGTGCGCTTTCTTCGGCTGCTTTGCGGATGCGTTCTGCCTCAGTCTGAGCTTGTGTCAACTGTTCTTGCGCTTGGGAAAGAGCAACTTGTGCCTCTTTTAAGCGTTTCTCTGCTTCCTGAATCGCGGTTTCAATGTTGGACTTGCGATCGCTCAGGATATTGCTTAAAACTTTACGTCCAAAGTAGAATAGTATGCCAATCAGAATCGCTAGGTTAATGATATTGGTTTCTAAGATGTCTAGGTTTAGACCGAAACCACCTTCTGCTGCGCCTTCTGCCAACTCAGATTGAGCAGCTTGCGCTTCTGCGGCAAGTAATAAGAAAGTGCCTGTGATACCCATTTACAAGTGCGCTGCTCGCTTGCTAATACATTGTATTTTTCCCAACAGAAATCAAGTTTTTAATTTCCCGAAGGTAAATCAAATTTCTTGTAATTTCCGCAGGAAAAGGTGTGTTTTTTTGACACTTAATAAAGCGATCTGGGAATCTTGCCCAGATACGCTTATGCTTTGACAGGGCTGGCAGTTTTAGCTGATTAAGCTACTGTAGTCCCTAATAATTTTTCGAGAATCTGCCTGCTAAGTCCGTCAACTTGTTGCTCTAAGGAAATCATAGCGGCTTGCTTTTGCTGCTCTATTTCAATTGCAGCTTTTTCTCTTTGCGCTTGAGCTTCCTGTTGTGCTTCGGCAATTTTCTGGGAAGTAATTTTTTTAGCGTCAGCTTGTGCTGCTTCTGCAACTACCATCGATTGCCTACGAGCATCTGCTAATTGCTGCTCATATTCCTGAGCTAAACGTTCAGCTTTCGCCAAACGTTCTTTAGCATCAAGGGTATTCGTTCGGATATAGTTATCACGATCGTCCAGTACCTTGGTCAGTGGCTTATAGAAAATTACATTTAGCAAGGCTGCCAACAGTAGGAACTGCAATGCCATAAAAGGCAAGGTAGCATCGAAATCAAACATTTCTCTCCTCTTGAGGTTGGAGTAGCAGTTTTCATGGCTAGCAATAACATCCAACCTTTGATATTTTAGAGACCCATAGCCAAGAAGGGTCAACTTACATCAAAAACTACCCAAAATTTTACCGTCTGTAGAAACGTGATAATTCACGTCTCTACACCCACAAAACTTTTAGGGTTTAAGCAAAGGGGTTAGCGAATAGCAATACGAGGGCAATAACCAGACCATAAATAGTCAGGGATTCCATGAATGCCAAGGTTAATAGCAGCGTACCGCGAATTTTTCCTTCTGCTTCGGGTTGACGAGCAATACCTTCTACTGCTTGACCAGCAGCGTTACCTTGACCAATACCAGGGCCGATTGCAGCCAAACCAATTGCTAGAGCAGCAGCCAGAACTGAAGCAGCAGAAACTAATGGATCCATGTTGATTTTCCTTGCTTTAAGTACAAAACTAACAAAAGTAGGTTAACTAGTTAAGACGTGTTTTTTCACGCTGCACCGAGTTCTCTGAAAATCGCTTTTGCGACGTTTTGAGCGTGGATGCTCGTTGGAACTGTGCTAACAACTGAGGGCGTTAATGCTCCTCATGCTCTTCTTCGCCGTGTCCTTCCATTGCCTCATGAATGTATGCCCCTGCTAGGGTAGCAAATACTAATGCTTGGATAGCACTGGTAAATAAACCCAAGGCCATTACAGGTAGAGGTATAAATAAAGGAACTAGCAGCACTAAAACCCCTACTACCAATTCATCCGCCAAGATGTTTCCGAAAAGCCGGAAGCTTAGGGATAGGGGCTTAGTAAAATCTTCGAGAATAGCGATCGGCAACAGAATCGGAGTTGGCTCTATATACTTCTTGAAGTAGCCTAAACCCCGTTTGCTGAAACCCGCATAAAAATATGCTAAGGAGGTCAGCAACGCCAATGCTACCGTCGTATTGATGTCGTTGGTGGGGGCTGCCAATTCACCCGATGGTAGCTTGATTAGCTTCCAAGGAATGAGTGCGCCCGACCAGTTCGATACGAAGATAAACAAGAACAATGTACCAATAAATGGTACCCAAGGGCGGTACTCTTTCTCACCGAGTTGGTTTTTAGCCAAATCCCGAATAAATTCTAGGGCGTATTCCATCAAATTTTGGATGCCACTAGGAATTTTTTGGGCGTTGCGAGTAGCGGCTAGTGAAGCTATTACTAAAATGCTAATCACAAACCACGACGTGAGGAAAACTTGCCCATGAATTTTTAGATTACCCAATTGCCAGTAGAAATGTTGACCCACTTCTAATTCGGCTAGGGGAAAAGAATTAAAGGCGTTTAAGACACTAAGCATTTGCATTCTTCAAGCGTTTTCCCCAAGGTGCGAGGATGGGTGTATTCTCTGTTGTGAGCCTGATTTTTAAGAATCAGGATTGAACGCAGTTTGCACCATGTAGACGAGGAGGGTGGCTTTGTAAGTGAGAAATCCCAAAAATATAGGCAAAATATGTAGATCGTGCCATTGAGTTGCTAGTATAATCAACCCAATAACCAGAGCAAAACGATTTTTGCTGAGACTATTTTTCTCACCACCGAGTCGCTCAACGTCTTTAGCTAGCATCTTTAAGTAAACCACACCTGTACACGCCCCTATTAAATAATTCAGGGCAGTGTTTAGGGAATAAAAAATCCACACAGAGATAAATATTATCCCACTCAAGACAAGTGTGATCACCAATAACTTCTGGTAGAGTTGATGAAACTCATCCATAGAAGTATTGACTGGTTCTGTTTCCTCAAAACCAGGTTGAGCATCTTGTGGTGTTGTCGGATTCGGTGCAATTGATTCTTCTGACAAGCTCACGGGACTTGAAACCAGTACAGCTAACTTATGATGACTGCACATTCAGTCAGCTGAATCATATCACGATCCGGTAACAATACTTTAGAAAAAAACAATTAACTTCTTTTGCTGGGGGGATGAATCGGGGTTAGTACAGCTTTACGTCAGATTGTTGTGAATTGAAAACGCAGAGGGGCGCGGAGGTAAGCGCAGAGGGGCGCGGAGGTAAGAAATGCTGTATTTGGAGATTAGGGGTTAAAGAAGAGAGATTTTTTCATGTGGGGTGGAATATTCTTGTGATTGGGGTGAATCAATATCCTCTCATTGAGTTTTTTGGAGTTTCCAGCTAGTGCTTTTTTTGGGGATGAAGTCAGGTTTGAGTAAATTCAGTCAGTGCTGCGGAGTGTTTTGTGGAGAAGCGACTGGTCGCTAAATACTTCGCTACTGCTGAGTTTCAGGAAGTTCTGACTTGTAGGGTTGTTCATCCCCAGTTTATAAGCATCTGCTGGGTACACTTCTACTTTACATGAGATTTAGCTCAAAGGGTTGTGGGCGATCGCCTCTGGTGGGCAAAAGGCGATCGCTATTTAAGCAAGCTGAAGGTATGATTAAGCTGGTGTTAATATCAACAACTGCTGTTGCATTAGGGTTCTCACTCCGTCTAACCCTAGTTGTATTTCTACCAAAATCTCTGCCACGGTGGAATTACCATCACACTTTTGTAGAAACTCAAACTCTGTTTCTGAGAAGTTAATAATTTGATAGTCGTAGTTAAACACGCACTTACTAGGAAATCCGTCAATACAAGGATTTAGTTCGGGAATTGCTGAAAGTAAGGCGTTATCGTTTGACCAGTCGGCTTTGGTAATGGGTGGACGACCGAGGAAAAATTCGTAGTGAGTTACTTCTGGGTCGAGTAATTCTATTAAACGGTAATTTTGGCGTTTACTCAATTCTTCTGCCCGTTCTATTAACTCTGGTGCTTTCCCCAAAAGTCTCTCTAAATTCCAAAAGCTAGGATTTGAGAAGCCAATAAACTCTAATCCCGACGCATCAATGAGTTCAAACAGGGTATCAATGTTGTAGTCAATCTCCTGGGGATGAACATACATATCAGCAAAGCATTCATCCCTTTGGTTTTCCATTGACCAGCGTTCTTTTTCCCGTTTGAGAAGCCGATTGTTTTCTGGGAGAGAAGCAAATATTTTTCGTCCGACGTGTACACCGTCAGGGTAATCGCCTCTTTTCTCATTTTGCAGGAGTGCGATCGCTTTTTGCATTAACCGAATTTCCCAACGTCCCAACTCCCCGTACACAAAAATGTGCATCAAACCACCAGGGGCTAACTTTTTCGCTAAGGCTTGTATCCCACGTATGGGGTCTGGTAAGTGATGTAATACACCAACGCAGTTAATTAAATCAAACTCACCTCGTAACTGTTCAACATCGTACAAACTCAGGTGATGAAATTCTACACGGTCAGCACCAGAACGTTGACAGCGTTCTTTTGCTACCTCTAAAGTCCCAGAACTCAGGTCAATTCCTACCACCTGTGCTTGGGGGTTGAGATGTACCAAATATTCCGTCCCCACACCTGAACCACAACCAGCATCTAAAATGCGGATATCTTGCTTTGGTGGTTTCCGTCCGGTACAAAAACTATAAGCTGCTAACCAATTCCATCGCCAATTGTAGCCAGGGGGTGGTTCATCTAGGATGGGTTCTGGCGGGAAAGGATACGTATCGTAGAGTTTGGCAACAGCATTACTAACAGTTTGGGGGTCGGACATGATGAGGAACAACGCAGCATTTCTGAGTTTAGCGGATAGGGGTAATTAGGACAAAGGTTATTATTCTCAGAAGATAGAAGATTTAAGACTATTACAAAGGAGCAGAAATATTACTCACAATCATTCTCAACTCATCTTGGGGGAAGGAAGTGTAGGGACTTATGGAGACTTGCTCAAAGCTGGACGCAGGGGTGATAACCTCACACCTCATCACATACCCTCAAATGCTTTCATGAAAGCCAAAGTCACAAGTTATACAACCAACAAAAGGATTGCCATGATGATGGAACATTTATCACCAGGAAAAGGAGGCCGTCATCGGCAAACAAACTCTTACGGCAAATCGCCTAATTTGAAATTGTCACCCAGAGAAGTATTAGCGAAAGAGATTCAGGATGTACGTTCTATTTATCTTCGGCAAGGTTTGTACAATAAAGATATCAGGTATAGCTTACAAACATTAATTAGAATGAATAAATTACAATGGAAAGATATTTTTGATAAAGAAAACATAAAATCATGAATCAAAACGATTTACTGACCATCTTAAAAAATAACTGCTTGATGCAAACAGAAGAACAAGTTGTCCAATTTGAAAATGCTTTAGCTGAACTAGCTGAAAATCCTGATGAGCAGTATTTATCTCAATACCATTTAATTTTGAATGATCAATGCGAACACCCAGAAGTTATGTTTGGATTAATCCATTTTCTTGAATCTTTTGAGGTTGAAAAACAAATTAAAGCATTAATTGAGGTTGTCCCTCAATTAATGATTACTGCACCTGAATGGACGAGAATTATTCATGACCGCATTCTCAATGATGAATCAGCCTGTCAACTTTACCAAAATCTTTTGCATTCAATCAACTTAGAAACACCACATTTTATCTATCATTTGTTAGAAGAAAGTGTTATTAATAAAATAGAATCAAAAGAAGAGTTATTAAGTATAAAAAGGGTGTCCTCAATTTAGGTAAGTAGGTGGAGGCTAAAAGAAACAACTGGATTAAGAAATCTAAATTGGTTAAAAACCTTATCTTTAAAATTTACGGCACTTTACATAAGTTTATATAGCTCAGTTTAATTGTGCCTACCTACCTACTTATCTTTTTTCAATCAATATTAAAATATTAGTGTCTCTTCTAGTGATATTCTTTTTAGTTTTATTCATCTTTGATATTAATTTTTAATATAAGCAAGAAATGATACGTAAAAAATAATAGATTAATTATATAAACTAGCTAAAAAATATAGTTATTTCTAATCTGTTCAAGATATAGTCCAATCTTCTAGGATTAACCCAGGGACATTTTCAAAATCTCTCCAGTTGCGGGTGACTACAATTCCATTTACAGATTTGGCGATCGCTGCAATACGTAAATCCTGTGTACCTATTCGTTTAAGCTTCTGAATAACCAAAGATTGATACATTTCGTAAGCACGATTATCAAAAGCCAATAATTGAATATTATTAAAAAAATTTATTTCATCTGCCAAGCCTTTGTAAGCCCATAGCAATTTGCTGTTTACTCTAAAAGCCTCATTATTGCTCTTGTTTATTTCATTCAACCATCCTTTCATTTTTTCCTCTAATGTAATTACAGTTACAGCTAAATTTTCGGGATTTTTTTTGCTTATACGCTTTGTTATGATTCTGTTTCCATTTTGGAGAAGTGATACGTGATCTGTATCTAAAATATACAATTGAGCCACTACAAATTATTCTCCGTATCATTTGTATTAACTGCTTGATTACGCTGCGTTAAATAAAATATTTTCATGATTTCATCTGCATTGTTGACTCCCATTTTTTCAAGCTCTTTATCAATTTCATTAATAAATTTTGCATGAGTTTCCTCCATTTTTGAATCAAGAGCATTCCGTTCTTCTTCTATATAAGCAATTACTTCATCAAAAAGAGGGTTATCCTTGTGCATTCCAGCAAATTTCAACCAAGGATTTTCTACAACTTCAGTTGCTGGAATTTCTACAGTTATAATTTTGGCAGTCTCTAAGCGACTTTGCAAACTTTGAATGAGGGTTTCTATCGCTGCTGTTTCTGTATTTCCTAAAGCTTGGCAATCTGGTAAACCTAGCAATGTTGCTTTAAATGTGCCATCTTCTTGGTTTTCAATTAAGACATCATAAGTTAACTTAGGTGCAGTATTGCTAGGAGAAGTTTTTACAACTAAATTCATGATATTTTAACCTGCAAATTCTTTATTGATTATAACTTTGCAGCAATCTACTTACTTTCTCAGCTTGAGTTCGTAGTGTATCCCTCCGGGGTGAATCCTACGGATACGCTACGCGCCAGCGTCTCGTAGGGAACGCAGGGAGAATTTTCGTCCTCGCAGTAGCACTAAAGTGCTTACTACAAACGTTTTTTTATTTACACGCTCTTACTTAGGCGGTGATTTTTTCATAATAATATTGTTTTTAGCGATCGCTCTGATGGTGTACGACTAGTCAGAATTTGACTTAATTTCTCACTAATCTCCATGAGAGAGCAAAGGCAAATTAGAACATTTTGGGAGATTTCGTTAAAAAAAGTAACAAAAATTAGATGTTGTCTCAGGAGAGAAAGAGTATGTACTTATTGATCTACAGGGATTAAGACGAAAAAATCTACATACTTCTTAATAATTCAACAGTGCAAACGCAAAACGTTCTAATCTAAAAGCTGACTGGGTTAATTTTACTGGCAGTTTTGTAAGCAGTAATCACAACGCATGAAAAGACCTATGTGTCAAGCCTCAAGCAACCCAGACTTAACACATAAATTATTATGATGGGAGTTTTACAAATCAATGAGTGTTAAGGCAAGTGGTGGAAGCTCAGTTGCGCGCCCGCAACTATATCAAACCTTGGCTGTAGCAACCATTTCCCAAGCAGAGCAACAAGACCGCTTTTTGGGTAATGGGGAACTAAAAGAACTAGCAACTTATTTTGCATCTGGTGCAAAGCGGTTAGAAATTGCCCAGACCCTCACAGACAATTCTGAGATTATCGTATCCCGCGCTGCTAACCGGATTTTTGTTGGTGGTTCGCCAATGGCTTTTTTAGAAAAGCCCAGAGAACAAGAACTAGCAATGGCTGGTGCTACTGTTGGTGGTGGAAATGTTGCAGAAGGAATGAAATTAGGGACTGTAACCTACGTGGAAACGCGTGGTGGGTTCTTAGAAAATTTGCGTTCCATATTTAACACATCTCCTAGTGGCCCAACCCCAGCAGGGTTTAGACCAATTAACGTTGCGCGTTACGGCCCCAGCAACATGGCCAAGAGCTTACGGGATTTATCCTGGTTCTTGCGCTATGCTACTTATGCGATCGTCGCTGGCGACCCCAATATCATTGCTGTGAATACCCGTGGTTTGCGGGAAATTATTGAAAATGCTTGTTCTGGGGAAGCGACTTTAGTAGCTTTGCAAGAAATTAGATCAGCATCGCTGTCTTACTTCCGCAAAGATCCTGAAGCCACAGAGATTGTGACTCAGTACATGGATGTGTTGTTGACAGAGTTCAAAGCCGCAACACCTTCTACTAAAGTGCGTCAACGTCCCTCTGGCGACCAACAAGGTTTACAACTACCTCAAATCTACTTCAACGCAGCTGAAAGAAGACCCAAGTTTGTCATGAAGACTGGGTTATCAACTAGCGAAAAAAATGAAGTCATCAAAGCAGCTTATCGGCAAATCTTTGAGCGCGATATTACCCGTGCTTACAGCTTGTCAATCTCTGACTTAGAATCCAAAGTGAAAAACGGCGACATCTCTATGAAAGAGTTTGTCCGCCGCTTGACGAAATCTCCTCTTTACCAAAAACAGTTTTACCAACCTTTTATTAACAGCCGCGTTATTGAACTAGCTTTCCGTCACATTTTGGGACGGGGGCCAAGTAGCCGTGAAGAAGTGCAAAAATACTTCTCGATTATTTCTAACGGCGGTCTATCAGCATTAGTAGATGCTTTGGTAGATTCTCAAGAGTACAGCGACTATTTTGGGGAAGAAACAGTACCTTACCTGCGTGGTCTGGGTCAAGAAGCACAAGAATGTCGTAACTGGGGGCCACAACAAGACCTGTTTAATTACAGTGCGCCTTTCCGCAAAGTACCTCAATTTATCACAACATTTGCGGCTTACGAACAGCCACTACCCGACCAGCATCCTTACGGTTCTGGTAACGACCCCTTGGAAATTCAGTTTGGGGCGATTTTCCCGAAAGAAACCCGCAACCCCAGCACCAGTCCTGCACCTTTTGGTAAGGATACAAGACGGATCTTGATTCACCAAGGCCCTGGGATTAATAACCAACTGAGCAACCCTGGTGCTAGAGGTGTCGCTCCTGGTACTCTGGGCGCGAAGGTGTTCAAGTTAGATCAATTGCCTGGCACAATTGGTAAAAAGGCTGCTAAAGGTGCAAGCGTTAAGTTCTCGGAAAGCTCTACCCAAGCAGTAATTAGAGCTACTTATCTGCAAGTTTTTGGACGCGACCTTTACGAAGGTCAACGGCTAAAAGTGCAAGAAATTAAGCTAGAAAACGGCGAAATTTCTCTACGGGAGTTTGTCCGCGCTTTGGCGAAGTCGGATATATTCCGCAAAATGTACTGGACATCGCTTTATGTTTGTAAAGCCATTGAGTACATTCACCGACGCTTGTTAGGTCGTCCTACCTACGGTCGTCAAGAAATTAACAAATACTTTGATATCGCCTCGAAGAAAGGCTTTTATGCTGTAGTTGATGCCATTCTGGACAGCGTAGAGTATAGTGAAGCCTTTGGAGAAGATACCGTTCCTTACGAACGCTATCTAACTCCTGCTGGTGTATCACAACGTCAATTGCGCGTTGGTAGTATTCGTGAAGATGTGGGTGCAAAAGTTGAAAAACAAGTCACACCACGCTTTGTAGAATTGGGTACAGTTGCGGAAAAACGCCCAGAACCAGATGTAGAAGTTCGCATCAACCAAGGTGTTACTAAGCAACGAGAACAAACTAAGGTCTTCAAACTAGTAGCAAATACTGTTGATAAAGTCGCAGTCAAAACTTTGATTAATGCGGCTTACCGCCAGATTTTTGAACGTGATATTGCACCTTACATTGTTAAAAACGAATTTACTGTTTTAGAAAGCAAGTTGGGTAACGGCGAAATCAGCGTTAAAGAATTTATTGAAGGTTTGGGTTACTCTAACCTCTACTTGAAGGAATTCTACACACCCTACCCCAACACCAAAGTAATTGAGTTGGGAACTAAGCACTTCCTAGGACGCGCACCGCTTGATCAGGCAGAAATCCGCAAGTATAACCAAATTTTGGCTACCCAAGGGATTCGCGCCTTTATTGCGGCGTTGATGAATAGTCAGGAGTATAGTGAGGTGTTTGGTGAAGATACCGTACCTTATCGTCGCTTCCCCACCTTACCTGCTGCGAACTTCCCCAATACTCAAAGACTGTACAACCAACTCACCAAGCAAAACGATGATTTGGTTGTACCTAGCTTTAAGACTGTAAAATCCCGCATTGACTCTGATAAGACACCAATTTTAGCAAAGGCGATCGCAGATTTAGCGGCTGAAGCCAAACGCTCCTTCGTGGAATTGGGTCGTTCCTCTAACGATGGCGGCGGACAATCTGTAGAAGTAGCTCGCCAACCCATTCGCATTCACCGTCTGACTGATGCTACAACCCAAGCACAGGTAGTCATCAACGCTATTTACTCTCAGGTAATGGATGTATATAGCAGTGAAGTTCCTGACTATTTACGTCTTGCTGACTTGGAAAGTAAACTCAGCAACGGTGAGATTTCCGTGCGCGAGTTTGTGCAAGAACTAGCTAGTTCTGATATCTATTGTCAACGTTTCTGTACGCCTTATCCCTCTGCTAAGGTCGTGGAACTTCTGTTCCGCCACCTGTTGGGACGTGCGCCAGCTAGCCAAGACGAAATTAGCCAATATAACAACCTATTGGCTGATGGCGGTTTGCGTGCTGCTGTAGAAGCGATTGTGAATAGCGCAGAATATAGCGGCTACTTTGGTGAAGATGTAGTTCCATACTCACGAGTGTCAGCATAACTATTTCGGTAGTGTGCAAGTTCGCTAGTTGCTCAGGGACTGGGGATTGAGGATTGGGGAGGGGGGAAATTTTTCCCCATACCTCACTCCTAATACCCAGCCCCTAATCTCGTATTGGCTTGTAATAACTGTGGCGATCGCGGCAAATCTGAAAATAAATGTTACAAACTGTTAAGAGTAGCAATAAATGCTCAACAGAATGCCGGAGAATATTTTGCGTAAGGTAGTTGAGTTTTCAAGCTTGTGTAGTTGTATTAACTCAAGCAACCTCGTAATCTAAAGACAGAAGCAGTTACTCATTTAACTGCTGTGTCTGTAGGATGAGAGTAAAAATCTCAGCCCGACCAACTTTAAAGTCGCACCAGTTTAATCAAATTCTGGTTTTATTTCGTACTGGAGGAATCCATTAATGAGTATCGTCACGAAGTCCATCGTGAATGCTGACGCAGAAGCCCGCTACCTCAGCCCTGGCGAACTAAGTCGGATCAAGAGCTTTGTTGCTGGTGGCGCACAACGCCTCCGCATCGCTCAAGTATTGACCGAAAACCGCGAGCGTATCGTTAAGCAAGCTGGCGACCAACTTTTCCAAAAGCGTCCTGATGTTGTTTCCCCTGGTGGTAACGCTTACGGTCAAGAAATGACAGCTACCTGTCTGCGTGACCTAGACTATTACCTCCGCCTCGTTACCTACGGAATCGTTGCTGGTGACGTTACCCCCATCGAAGAAATCGGTATCGTTGGTGTACGTGAAATGTACAAATCCCTCGGTACACCCATCGATGCAGTTGCTGGTGGTGTTGCCGCTATGAAGAGCGTAGCTGCTGGCTTGTTGTCTGCTGAAGACGCTGGCGAAGCTGGTGCTTACTTTGACTACGTTGTT
Organism: Nostoc sp. UHCC 0870; assembly: GCF_022063185.1. NCBI lineage: Bacteria > Bacillati > Cyanobacteriota > Cyanophyceae > Nostocales > Nostocaceae > Nostoc > Nostoc sp. UHCC 0870. Next base: position 4,955,974 of record NZ_CP091913.1, read on the forward strand.
GGTGCAATGCAGTAGTTGGAAACCGTTTCCAAAGCACGAAACTGAAATCTATTGCAATAAGGTTGGAAATAAGGAAATAACAACATGCAAGACGCAATTACCTCTGTAATTAACTCCTCTGACGTTCAAGGTAAGTACCTTGACACCTCAGCTTTAGAAAAACTCAAAGGCTACTTCGCTACTGGCGAACTACGTGTACGTGCTGCTACCACCATCAGCGCAAACGCAGCTGCGATCGTTAAAGAAGCTGTAGCTAAATCTTTGTTGTACTCTGATATCACCCGTCCCGGTGGTAATATGTACACCACCCGCCGCTACGCTGCTTGTATCCGTGACTTGGATTACTACCTACGCTACGCTACCTACGCTATGCTAGCTGGCGATCCTTCCATCTTGGATGAGCGCGTACTCAACGGTTTGAAAGAAACCTACAACTCCTTGGGTGTACCTGTTGGAGCTACCGTTCAAGCTATCCAAGCAATTAAAGAAGTAACTGCTAGCTTGGTTGGTCCTGACGCTGGTAAAGAAATGGGCGTTTACTTCGACTACATCTCCTCTGGCTTGAGCTAAGAGTTAGATTGCACTTAAGTCATTAGGTGCGCTTATATTAAGGTCTGGAAATCAACTGTGAGTGCTAGAACGTCTAGACGCTTATTTAACTAAATATGAGTTATGAGTGTTAGCTGTCTAGTATTGATGTTTGATTTCCAGCCTTTGAAAGATTAATTAGAAATCTGGGTAAAGTTCATCATCCCATTTTTGAAATAAAAAAGTTTTCATAATCACCACAGGAGAATCAAGATATGGCTCGCTTATTTAAAATTACAGCTTGCGTTCCCAGCCAAACCCGGATTCGTACCCAACGCGAACTACAAAACACCTACTTTACTAAGCTTGTTCCTTACGAAAATTGGTTCTCTGAACAACAACGGATTCAAAAAATGGGTGGCAAAATCGTTAAGGTGGAACTTGCCACTGGTAAACAAGGTTCTAATGCGGGTTTGCTGTAATTGCTATAGTTTTAAAATTTATTATAAGAAGAAGTTGTCAAAGAGGTCTAATTAGACCTCTTTATTTTTTCTTGCTGACAAAATCGTGAAAGTTAAAAGTCAAACATCTTTACAAGGCGATATCCTCTAGTATAAAGGGGGACAGGAGATACTAGATTGCGCTTCTCTTTCGCCTGCTCAACAGTTTCATCAAAGACAATCAGAGTTTCCTGACCAACCTTGAGCCAGTCTTCATAAGGTACACTCATATCTTCTTCAACACCACCAACATTGGGTGCAACCATCGCCCGATAAGCTTCATTAAATTGTCTGCGGAAGCGAAAATCAACGGAAATCCTCAACCCTTCAGATTTTCTTCTGACTGTCTGGTGCAAGCCACGAGCATCATTGAAATACATAGTACCATGCTGTAGTTTTGCTTCCTTGTAAGAGACAACCATCGGAATATCTCGACCTTCATCAAAGTCAGACATCACTCGCATCGCCTGTAGTTCCATTTCACGCGGCATTTCACCCGCTTCAATGGTGATATTATCAATGTCGCCAAATAGCGGTAAAACAACCACAGTAGCATCTGCTGGAACACCTGCCCACACGTCGCTATGGCACTTGGAACTAGTAAAAGGTAAACGCAGTTTCTCCGCATCAGTCTGTCCATAAACCATGCGTAGATTTACTGGTAAATCTACGGCATCAATGAGGTCATTAGCTCCCAGACTGTAAAAAGCTTCAGCCACACTCTTTTGAAACAAGTTAAAAGCTAGAGTATGTTCTTTCTTGGGCATTAACAGACCAGTACCAGTGTAGTTTGGTAAGTTTTTCCTAGCTTCCAACAGCCGTTGCAGCATTTCCGCTTCAGAAAGAATGATGGGACTATTTAGACAAGCTGAGATATAAGCTGCGGCCGCAAATTGGATTTGTTGGAATAATTCAGGCTGCAAGGTGTGTTCAAACAGCAGTCGGTAATCTCGCTTTGTTGCCATCTTATCAGCTAGCTCATCAAAGAGGCGATCGCCCATCTGAGAAAATGCGATCGCCTGTTCATATTCTGATTGAGCTTGTAACGACAATTCAGTTAACAGTTCTTGCATCATTATTTTTGCCAAATTAATTTTTTAAGTAAATAACTTATACATTTACAGCTAATTCGTTTTTTTTACGAATCTGCAATTACAAAGTATCAATTTTATGTGTTGTATAACTTCGGCAAATATACCGTTTTTCTAAGGGAATAATCTTGATACAAAAAGAGAATATTTAGCGGAAATTTTAATTCTCCATTAAGATATTTTTTTTAATTATTATTTGTAAAATTCATAATATTAGATGAAGTTAGCTACACAACTAAATAGATAAAACTTCATGAAGCAGCTTTAAATTATAGTTCTTTTTTTTAAAGAAAATAAATATTACAAGCGTCTGATAAATCTGATTTTTAGTTTTTAGATATAGGTTAATCAAAAATCAGTAATATCAACATGAATAATAAAATTACATCATGATAAAACATGAGTAGGTTTAAATCGAAAATTTTTATAAAAATTCTAAGTCAACCAAATATAGTCAAATATGAACATACTAAATAACCAAACCTCTACGAGAGACTTATACAATCAGACATCTGCTAATTGGGTGAGAGAAGAACCTATCTCTCTCTCAGACTTTACAGCCAGGCCTTTTGTACTAAAGCTTTGTGAACCATGTACTCAAATGCAGGTACTAGACCTTGGTTGTGGTGAAGGTTATTGCAGTAGAGAACTATCGCGACGTGGTGCTGCACAAGTTTATGGGATAGACATCTCTGAAGGGATGATTGAAGCAGCACGCTTGCAAGACAAAAAAAACCCCCTAGGGATTAAATACGAAGTCGGGTGTGCTACCAATCTCAAGCAGTTTGGTAATGGTGAAATAGACTTAGTTGTTGCTGTTTTTTTATTTAATTATTTGACAATTGCTCAAACCCAGGAATGTATGAGAGAAATTGCACGTATTCTTCGTCCCAATGGTCGATTTATATTTAGTGTTCCTCATCCATCCTTTCCCTATATGCGAGAAGCAACATATCCCTTCTATTTTCAAGTGGATGGTGCAGGTTACTTCAGCAAGCGAGATCAGCAGTTTCCTGGTCGTATTTGGAAACGAGATGGTTCTTGGCTAAATGTACAATTGATTCACAAGACGCTTGAAGATTATTTTAATTCCCTTAACATTGCAGGCTTTAATAAGATGCCAGTGATGAAAGAATTATGTGTTACTTCCGAGCATATTGCATTAGATAAATCCTTCTTTAGCCCTTTACTTGATCTGCCCCTTCATCTAGCTATACAAGTATCTAAATAAAACATGATGTCAACTTTAATAAAAAACTCCTTCCGCGAAATCACTGTTAATCATTCTCTATGGAAGCATGAGTTCTTAACTCGCTGTCGTACTGACAACTTGTGCCTTCAAGATGTACAGGTACTAGCTGTTCAAATGTACAAATTTTCTAAGGAATTCAACCGCATCTTAGCTAGTATTTTATCTTGTTGTCAAGATGAAGTTGCTCAGTTAGTTATCTTAGAAAACTTATTTGACGAAATGGGACAAGGAGATATAAATCAATCTCACCCAGAATTATTTCGTCGATTTACCCGCGCACTAGGTATTGATGATAAAACTCTAGCGACACTACCACCTGCACCGGAAACTTTGGCTTTAATAGAAACTTACTTGAGAATCCCACATCAGTATGGCTATTTAGCTGCATTGGGTGCAATTTGTTATGCGTCTGAAGGGATTGTTAGTTCTCTGTACACGCAACTATACACGGGAATTGTCGGATCTGCTCCTTTCCCTAAAGAATCGCTCATCTTTTTTGAAGTCCATATTGATGTAGATGATAGTCATGCAGCAAAACTAGCCGCAGTAATTGAACCTCATATCGTTGCCATGAGTGAGGAGGATATCAAGGTCAAGCTAGCTATTGTGGAAGCAATGGATGCTCGTGTTCAATTCTTCAATGGAATTCAGCGTCAAATCTCTAAATACTCTCAATATAATCTCTTTCCTGACTCCTTACTTCTTCTCAATACATAAATATAGATACATAAAAAGGGTGAAAATACTGATGCTAAAAAAGCAATTTGTAGCACTAGAATTTAGTCAGACCTGATACACCGATTAGTACATCAAAAATTATTACAAAGGGTAGTTAAATCAATTCGCAATTCGCAATTCGCAATGGACTAACGTCCCGCTCCGCTAACGCAATTACGTGTTGTAACGGGGATTTAAACTCCGCCACAATACTTGCGGCTTGATAGAAGACGGGGACTTAATCCCCTACACTTTTTTAAGGCTAAAGCTTTGTAATTTTTATTCAACGTGAACTGAAGCGCGAAGACGTTAATAGCTCTATGACAGCGTTAAGTATTAGTTAGCGATCGATTTTCGAGGAGAATTAATATGTATGGATTAGTGAATAAAGCGATTCAAGATATGGTATGCGGTCGCTTTGGTGAAAAGATATGGAAAGAAATTAAGCAGAAAGCTGAGGTAGATGTAGACGTTTTCATTAGTATGGAAGGCTACCCTGATGATCTCACCCACAGGCTAGTAAAAGCTGCTAGTGTGGTTCTCAATTTATCTCCATCAGAGATTATGCAAGCTTTTGGGGAATTCTGGGTGAAATACACATCAGAGGAAGGTTATGGGGAAATGATAGATATGAGTGGGGATAATCTACCTGAGTTTTTAGATAACCTGGATAATCTTCATGCTCGTGTAGGAGTCAGTTTTCCTAAACTAAAACCTCCATCATTTGAATGCACTGATACAGAAGAAGCTTCTCTAAAGCTACACTATCGCTCTACCAGAGAAGGACTAGCTCCTATGATTCTTGGTTTAGTTAAAGGATTAGGGACACGGTTTGATACAGAAGTGGATATTACTCAAACCCAGAGTCGGGATGATGGTGCTGAACATGATGAATTTTTAGTGAAATATAAACCACATTGAGCCATATATGAATGGTTACTCCTCACTTAAGCCTCTCACCAGAACTTTTTGCTCAAGCCTTTCCATTTCACTTTGCTTTTAACCAGAAACACGAAATTTTACAGGCTGGTGATGTTATAGCACGCATCAGTTCTGAACCACTAATTGGTAGTCATATTGGGCAAAATTTCCTGATTAATCGTCCTAACATTCCAGTTGATTTTGAACATATTCAGAAAAAGTCCCGTTCTCTTTTCATTTTAGAGTTTATTCATAATGGAATGATGCTTAAGGGACAAATGATGTATCAACAAGAGGAAGAGATAATATTTTTCTTAGGTTCTCCTTGGATTACTGACACAGCTAGTCTTGCTCCTCTTGAGCTTAAACTAAAAGATTTTGCAATTCACGATCCAATTGCTGATTTTCTCTTTCTATTACAAGCCAAGAATAGCTCTCTAGCTGATACTGAAAAGTTAATGGCAGAACTGACTCAGCAACGCGCACAATTACAGAGTACTCTGGAAATTAAGGACAATTTGACTCAAATTGCTCAAAGGCAATCTCAGGAATTAAAAAAATCTCTCCAAGAGCTACAACAAACTCAAGCCCAATTAATTCAAGCTGAGAAAATGTCTAGTTTAGGGCAGTTAGTTGCTGGGATAGCTCACGAAATTAATAATCCAGTTAATTTTATTTCTGGCAATTTAAAATATGTTAGTGAATATACCAATGACTTGATGCAGCTTGTGAAGCTTTATCAGAAGTTTCATAACAATCCTGATCCAGAAATTCAAGATTATATTGGATTAATTGATTTAGACTTCTTACTTAATGATTTACCTAAAATATTACATTCAATGCAAGTAGGAAGCAAACGTATCACAGAAATTGTCTTATCTCTCAGGAATTTTTCTCGTCTTGATGAAGCAGAGATCAAGAAGGTTGATATTCACGAAGGAATTGATAGTACATTATTAATTTTGCAGAGCAGGCTGAAAGAAAAACCTGAACATCCTAAAATAGAGATCATCAAAAATTATGGTAATTTACCTTTAATAGAGTGTTATCCTGGGCAACTCAATCAAGTATTTATGAATATTATTAGTAATGCAATTGATGCCTTACATATGTGCATAAACGAATGCTCTAGCACAGGAAAGGATGCTAGTTGCCGTCAAATTAAAATTACCACAGAACTCTCAGCAGAAAATTGTGTTGCTATCAGAATTGCGGATAATGGTTTAGGCATCACAGAAGCAGTTCAGGAGCGATTATTTGATCCATTTTTCACCACTAAGCCCGTAGGTAAGGGGACAGGATTGGGTTTATCAATCAGTTATCAGATTATCGTTGAAAAGCACAAGGGAAAGCTAAGTTGTTCATCAGAAGCTGGTAAAGGAACAGAGTTCTCTATTGAAATTCCCTTATTGATGAGTAGCCATATAGTTAATCAAGATAAATCACTGAGTTTTGTCAGATAAGTATTTTAATAATCAAGTTTTATTAGGGAAGCTAAAAGTTAATTTCTCAAAAATGGGTTGAAAAAATGTCTTACACTCAATATTGAGATTACCACTTAAGAAAGTGTTTGTCCCTAATATGAAGAGACTTTTAATAATTACAGAAAGATTTACACCAGATTTGGGAGGCTTGGCTAGTAGTGCTACGCGACTAGTGACAACACTGTGTCAACTGGGTATAGAAGTTGATGTTGTTACCTGGAGTCGTTACTTACAGCCGGGGGAAGTTTTACCACCGGAATCTTTAGAAATTAAGCCTCGTGTTTATCGCATAGGGTTATATCGGCATTGGGATATGACTATGCCGCATACATTAAATTTCTTAGAATGGCTGCATCAAACTCGTGGTTATGATGCTGTATGGGGTCATTATCTTTTTCCTAGTGGTTTTATTGCCACTTGGTTTGCCAGACTTCAGGGAATAGTCAGCACTGTGAGTGCGCGGGGTAATGATGTTGACAGAGAAATGTTTCCACCGGGAGATTTTGCGCGTTTGCAGTGGACGTTGCAAAATACTAATGTAATTACTGCTGTCAGTGCTGATATGGCGAGGAAGATTCAGCTATTGAGTGGGCGTGATGATGTGTTGGTGTTGAAAAATACTGTTGATACAGAAATATTTTCTCCCTGGAATGAGGGGTTTATTGAGGATAATCTGCGGAATAGTTTGGGAATTGCCCCTGATGAAGTCGTACTGGGATTTTGTGGGGAACTGCGGGAAAAGAAAGGGCAGAAGTTTTTATTGAATGCTTTAACTACGGTTCGCCAACAACGTCCAGCTTGTCTACTAATTATTGGTGAAGTTAGGGCTTCTCAAGAATCTGTATTGCAATTGTATGCCAGCCATCAGCCAGAAGATGCCCAACGAGTGATAGTGACGGGACATTTATCTCACCCTGAAAAAGTAGCGGCTTATCTGCGGTTATGTGATGTATATCTTCAGCCTTCACTGTGGGAGGGAATGCCTAATGCACTGTTAGAGGCTATGGCTTGTGGTTGTTGTTGTATTGCTAGTGATGCAGGTGGGATTCCAGAAATTATCTCGCACGGTGAAAACGGGTTTTTACTGTCTCGTTCTCAGTTACACAAGTTGGGTAAGGCTGTGCTGGAATGTTTGGGGATAACCTTAGAGGAAAAAAATCGAGTTAAGCAAACAGCACGCGATCGCATCTTAACTACCCATTCTATCACTCAAGAAAAACAGCAACTTCAAACGGTGATTGACCGCTTAATGCCTAATTCTTGATAGGCTTTCACTAAAGCATTTCCAGCCTGTTGCCAAGTATAGTAATTTTCAATTCGCTGGCGGGCGTTGGCTGCTAGTTGCGTGGCTAATTCTCTCTCATCATGTAACCGTAATGCCCCATCTTTAATCGCCTTAGCTGAACCTGGCTTGACTAATAAAAAATCAACCCCATCTTCTCCTAACTCCCGTACTACGGGCAAATCACTGGCAATTACAGGCGTTCCCGTTGCCATACCTTCTAAAATCTTTAGGGGACAGCAACCTTGAACTAAATTGCGATCGTTGGCGGTGAGAGGAGATAAAATCATATCTGAGTCATGGATTTTTGTCACCAAATCTTTTTGTGATATTGGTTCTAGGATAGTTAATTTATCCCCTACACCTAACTTTGATGCTAGCTGTCTTAAAGCTTTAATTTGATATTCTCTGGCTTGTCCAATTACAGTTAAATAAGCAGGAATATCTCGATTTATTAGCCCTAAAGCCTCAATAGCTAAATTCACACCTTGCCAGGAAGAAAGTGTCCCAAAATATAACATCTGCAAGGGTAGATAATTCACATTTTGCGCTAAACGATAGGTAAAGACATCTAAATTTACACCATTGGGAATTACCCGGATTTTATCTGTTGGGATGTGCCTCTGTTGTTGTAAATATTTAGCTGTGACTGCGCTAGGAGTGACGATTAAATCTGCTGCTGATAAGCAAATTTGCTCTTGAGAATACAACTTATGTAAAAGTTCTTTATCCTCCACTACTCCAGGATATCGATATTTTAACTCTATAGAAGGTAAGCCATTCACTTCAAAGATTAATTTATCGCAATATTGATTTTTGTTAATTGCAATAACCAAACCTTCGTAAATTGAACGAATATGAATAGTATCAAATCTCTTTCCTTGCAACCATACTCTTAATATCCGACGAAAGTATAAAATTCGCTGAATTAAATTCTCACCCAAAGCTGGCAACATTGTTTGCATAATTTGTGGATGAATTTGGACGGAGTTTATCAACTCTGTTGTCGGGGAAACTGTTAATAAATCTATATGATTGAAAGCTGCTGCTAAGGCTACAGAAAAAGCCTCAATATGGATAGCAGCCCCCTTTGGTGCGGGTACAGTATCAAAGGAAATGTAAGCTATTTTTGCTTTATTCATAAATGTTTAATCTCGTTGACACGAAACTTTCCGTTTGCTATACTGGCGACGATTTATATTAGTTTTGTCTAAATATATTTTGTATCCCCTCAATATTCCGGGGTAAGGAGTTCTTCAGTCATCAATGAAAAACCAAAAGGATTGAGAGCAGATTTTTCCTGAATAATAGTTGCTAAAGAAGGAATATTCCCAACCTGAGAAATCCGGTCACGGATATACTCAAAAAAGCTAATTCCCAACTTACGAGTAGTAGCAACAAGAGACATAAAAGTATCCCAAGCCTGAGTACCTTCTAGAGTTTGAGTGGCATAACTAATATTACGCCGTTGCACCATTGTCCTAGCAGCTAACTCCGCCGGATTATTATGCAAAGGTAATTCAGGATGCTCTAAGACTAAAAGCAACTCCGAAATTTTCAGCAGCGTTAATTGTTTTCGCTCATCCAACTGTTGATAACCGGTTTGAGTATCGAAAAGTTTCCAAAACTCAGACCGGAGTTTTTCTGCCATCTGTTGACTGGGTGCATCTTTGTAAGCCAGCAAGTCTCGGTAGTAATCCCAGAAATCATCCAGGAATTTATCAAGAGCTTTTTGGTGACAAGCAACATAAGGGGTCAACTTTTTGTAATGTCGTCCTTCATGCACCCAACACAAAGCGATATTATCAGTCAGTAATTTGAACTGAGGAGCATCATCACAAACGAGAGTTTGCACCACTGGCCAATCAGTTTGTTGATGATAAAAAGCAATCGCTGCTGCTTCTATAATCCGAGTCCGGTGTTGAGAACCTAGTTTGGGTAGATATGTATCAAGTAGAGTATTAAACTCTGCTTCACTCAACACAGTTTCTTGAGGTAATAGTTTAAGAGCATTTTTCCATTTAGTCGGGATTTGGAAAGTCTCCACTAAATTGTCTGTAAGTTGATTGAGAATCAACTCCAGTTCTGTGGCATTTTGCAATACTTTTACTACACTCAATCTGTCTTTTTTGGCAGTGGTCAGGTAGATTGTATAGAAAGGGTTGCAGACTACATTAGTGGTATAGTTCACCCCACCCACCCGCGCACCAGTTTGGTCGAAGTTTTGCCAAGGACTGCTCTCTAGTCCCGACGCATATACTTCATCTTTCTCGCTTTCAAAATCAGTGTGGTTTTTAATCAGTAGGTTCGATAAATATCCGGCTGATATGGATATCCCAATATCTTCTAAAAACTCTAATAATTTGCCTTGGGTCATGTTGCCCCCATAGTATAGGCTCATCACCAAAGCTTTTATTCCCGGACCGAATTCTCCTTCGTAACCGCAAGGCAGTTCTGCTAAATAGGTTTTTCCCACTGAAGGTGAGTAGTATTTCTCTTTACGGAATAATACGTTGTCCGTTCCCAAGGTGATGTCTTGGATGATTACTTCTTGATAGCCTTTAAACTCTGCGTCTGCTGGCAGTTTGTCCTGGGGATATTCCAATATTTGTTCTCTATTTATTTTAACTGTCGCTTTCTTACTGCCTTTGTTGTGCTTTTTTAGAGTCTGTCGTTCTTTTTCTGATGAGTGATTGTTGGCAAATCCTTTCTTGCTGCTTTTGATGTCTGGTTGACCTTTTTCTCCTTTCAGGCGGTTGTTTTCATCTTTTAACTGTTGATTTTCATCTCGTAATTCTTTGACTTCTGCTTGCAATTGCTCTATTAGGTTCAGTAATATTTCTACTGTCCGACGCATTGATTCATCTGCAATTCCTTTTGGCTCGATGGTTTGCAGTATCTCTTCTCCCAATTTTTTACTCGAATCTAGCTTTTGCGTCATGTGTCATATTTTATGATATTGCTTGTCCCTCGCTGACTTTATTTTTTCTACTACCCCTACTTATTGAGCCGATACTATATTTTTACAGAACTCAGTATTTCAAAAAAGTTAATAAAACTCTATAAAAGCTAAAAGCATAGTTGCAAAAAAATTGATGATTAGAATCCGTTGATGGAGTTTAGACAATATGCCTATTGAATTGCAAGAATTTCGTAAGCAGCTAATTTATCAAGAAACAGCACCAATTACAGTTATTGCAACTGATTTAGATGATTTAGCTGCACTTGATAAACTCGCAGAGTTAAAACAAAAGAAATATGGCAGAACAGCACTTTATTATTTTTTGGGTGCATTAACTTTAATTATACTAATTGTAATTATATCTGGATTAAGTACAACAATAGGATTCCTTTCTGTAGTTAATATATTGCTATTTTTGGGCAGTATTGGGTTAATTGGAGGCTGGATTTATGCTTTGTTAATGATGTTTAAATTTAGAAGGTTAAATCTTAGTAACAATCGATATAATTTAAGTAGAAAAATTTTAGAAATGCTATCCAGGGATATGGATAAAACAGCCTTGGTTTCCATAAAATTAGACTTCAATAAAGGCAAAATCAAGGAAAATAAAACAGATACTATCCCACACCCATACAAATCGGGATGGAAAATAGATATTTACCAAAATCAATGGTTGAATATCCAAGGACGTTTTTTAGATAATAGTCAATTTTCACTAACTACTACTGAGCTATTGAAAAAACAATATGGTTGGAAACGTGGTAGTAGTGGCAAGAGTAAGTATAAATCAAAAATTAAGCCTATTGGTTTAGAGGTCAATTTAAGTTTAACCTATCCTCAGCGTCGCTATGGGGCGGTTAAAATTTTGAAAAATGACGTGATTAATGCAATCCAGCTACCCCCATCATCAACTTTAAAAAAATTAAGAGTTACAGATAAAGTTATGTATCTTGGGGTCAGGATTGAACCACAGTTTGCAGAGAGTCAAGATAAAGTTTATCAAACAATTGCATCAATGTTTTTGAGCGTTTATCATGTACTTAATTTAGCTAAAACACTTTCCAAATAAAAGATATGCGAAAAATAGGTTTAAATTTTTTAATTGCTGGCTTTTTACTAACATCTATTTTGAGTTGTAGTAGTAATCAAGCTAATCAGGCGATACCTAGTACACCTAGCACAAGTAATCAACCCACAAAAACTACTGTAACTAAGGTTAATGAACGTACAGAGAAAATCAAGTTTAAAACTGAAGGAGGTTCAGATTTATTTTCTCTCAAACAACTTCCAGATGGAGCAAAATTAGTAGATAAAAATGAACAAGAAATAGCTAGAATTAAAACAGATGAAGCAGGGAGAATTAAAATTAAAAATATTCAAGATAAAGTATTCGGTTATGTAGTAACATCCCCAGGATACTGGACAATAGAGAACCCAGACAAGAAAGCTATATATATTCTTAAACGTAATAGTAGCAGTAACTATCAACTAGAAGATGTTGGCAAAAATCAAATTCATCAAATTACAACTAATAAAACTGGATTAGAAATCACCACACCGGATAAAAAATTAGTTTATCAAGTAAGAATTAAAGATGGTAAAACTTCATTAAGAAATACCTCTGGAAGTACAGTTTTTTCAACCAAATCAAACATATCTCCCATAGCATTTACCTGCTTTGGATTAGATGCACTCACCCGCGAACAACAAGCCGCTTTAGCTTACGCTGTGAATTTAACAGGAGGTTGATCAGCTTTGCAAATTAAATTAACTTGGGTAGATCCCAATACAGGCGATCGCCGCGAACCATTATTACAGATACCAGTGGCAATTGGCAAAGAATTTTCAGCCATGCCACAACAAATTGATGAGCAAAGGGTTTCTAGAGTTACTATTCAAGATGACCTAGTTGCAGGTTATCATGCCTTGATTAATTGGCAAAATCAAGAGTTAATTATTATTGACCAGAATACCAGCAATGGGATGCAAATTAATGGTTTACCGTTAACAACGGGTAGCCTCAGTGATGGCGATCGCATCCAAATCGGCAACTGTGAAATCATCATCAATTATACAGCTACAACTGGCGCGGAGTGCGATCGCATGATCGGTTTCTTATTCAAACGTCGCTGCGGACGTACTGACACTATTGATTGTGCTTACTGTAACCAGTCTTACGAAGAAGACTACGCCTATTACTCTAATTATGGGAACTATCGGTCTAGCTCTTGGGGTAGTGACTATTACTCTAACCGCGATCGCTATTCCTATGACCCGGAAACTGGTAACGTAGACTTTACAGAAGCTGACGCTATGAGTCTAGAAACTGAACGAGATGGCGATTTTGAAAGTAATATGGGAGCGAGTTAGGGGATTTCAACTTTCATTAATATCTGATCGTTTTGGGGTGCGGGTAAGAAGAACATCATGTAAACATTGCTCTCTCCTCCCGCAAGTGTATTACTATGATTTGCTAGTGATTTTACTTTTGGGAAGTCTCCAATCACTTTTCTCAAGTATCCATCGCATCTTCTCAACTTTTGGTGATATTACCTGATTATCACCTTGTGCTTCCTCTAAACAAACCATCAATTTTTCAGCTAGCGTCTGCACACCTGGTTCTCCCAGCATACCTAGGTGTGTACCAGGAATTTCGTGAATTTCTACCCCTTGTCTCGCCATTGCACTCCAGCCTCTACAGGGTTGGAATTGACACCATCTCAAAACTTCTTTGGTAGTAAATAAAGTTACCTTACCAGCGTAGGGTTTGGCTACATAATCCACCATTGTCGCCTGCTTGAGAGCTTCTATTAATGCCATGTTGTAAGGGTTGGCATCTTCAGCAAAGGAATGTTCATTCCACAAGTCAAATTTACTGCTGGGTTTGCCAGTTAACATGGACTGAAACCAATCTATTTTGGCGAGAGCATAGTTCCTTCTATCTACAGATGGCAGTCGCAATAGGGTAAGCCAGTAGACGTACAATGTCCGCAATAGGGAGGGATGATTGATATATAGACTGGGGTTATATGTATCAAACATTGCCAGTAAAGCCACGCGATCGCCTTGAGCAACTAACTGACGAGCCATTTCATAGGCAACAATTCCACCACTAGAGAAACCACCCAACAGATAAGGGCCATGGGGTTGAACAGTGCGAATTTCTTGGATGTAGTGAGAGGCCATGTCCTCAACTCTAGTGTGGGGAGCTTGTTTACCATCAAGTCCTTGTGCTTGCAGTCCATATACAGGTTGCTCTGCACCCAGGTGACGCACTAGAGTTTGGTAGCCAATTACATTACCTCCCAGAGCATGGATTAAGAATAAAGGACGTTTCGCACTGCTACCTGACTGAATTGTTACCAAAGAAGACCAAGAAGTTTTTGTGTTTGATTCGCTGAGAATCCTAGCTAATTGTTCTATGGTTGGTGATTGCAACAAGGTAGCTAGGGGAAGTTTTTGACTAAATTTATTTTCTACTTGTGTAAACAATCTTACTGCAAGTAGGGAATTTCCCCCCAACTCAAAGAAATTATCGCTGATGCCAATTGATTGAATACCTAAAACCTCTGACCAAATTCCCGCTAACTCAATTTCTACAGCATTCCTAGGTGCAACAAAGGCTTTTTCTAGTTCTGGTCTTTGGTCAGGGATAGGCAGAGCGCGGCGGTCTACTTTACCATTAGGAGTTAGTGGGATTTTGGCGATCACAACAAAAGCCGATGGAATCATATACTCTGGCAATTTTTCTTGCAGAAACCGCCGTAATTCATTCATCACAGGTGCAGATTCACCGTTTATCACCACATACGCCACTAAACGCTTATTTCCTGGCTCATCTTCCCTGGCTATAACTACAGTTTCCTCTACATAGTCGTGTTGTGTGAGTACACTTTCAATCTCTCCCAACTCGATGCGGAAACCGCGAATCTTAACTTGATGATCAATCCGACCGAGGAATTCAATATTACCATCACTGAGATAGCGGGCTAAGTCTCCAGTTTTATAAAGCCGTGCTTCTGGATTGCTGCTAAAGGGATTGGGGATGAATTTTTGGGCTGTGAGTTCGGGTTGATTTAAATAGCCAGAGGCTAAACATTCTCCACCAATATACAATTCCCCAGTCACACCAATCGGGCAAGGATTGAGGTAAGCATCGAGAATGTAATATTGAGCATTTTGAATGGGTTTACCATAGGGAATACTCTTCCAATGCGGCTCGACTTTGCCGATGGGATAATAATTAGACCAAACAGTGGCTTCCGTTGCTCCACCCAAACTAATTACCTCAACCCCTGGGAAGGTGGTTTTGAGTAAATCTGGTAGTGTGACTGGTATCCAATCACCACTCATAAATACTAACCGCAGTTGGGGATGACAATTACTTTCTTGAACCTTGTGGAAAAAGCCAGCCAGTTGTTGGAGTGCAGGCGGCGCAGAATCCCAAAATGTAATCGGCTCATGACAGAGAATGTGCAGTAAAGCTTCTGGATCTCGAACATCATCACTAGATACCACCCGAATCGAACCACCTGCGGCTAACAGTCCGAAAATGTCATAAACTGACAAGTCAAAACATAAGGATGTAATAAATAAAACCCTATCCTGAGCATTAACATTAAATGTTTTATTCACCCACTCAATCAGATTGATTACTGGTTGATGACGAACTACAACCCCCTTTGGTGTACCTGTAGAGCCAGAGGTAAAAATCACATAGGCAATATCATTGGAATTAGCAGATGTTGGTAAGTTGGCTGTAGGCAGTAAATCTAGATAAGAACGATGCCAAACAGAGAGTGTAGGGGTATGAGGGTGTAGGGGTGTAGGGGAAAAGATTTCTTGGTGATTCTCTGGTTTTTTGCCTGCTGTACTATATGCAGATTTATCTAAACAGATTAAATGTTCTAGTGCGCTCAGTTCTAACTCATGAATACTAGCTAACAAGTCAGTTTGGGTGACTACACAGTTAATTTGCAGAGAAGACAGCAATAATTGAATGCGTGCTTTAGGGAAACTGGGTTCTAGTGGTACGTATGCGCCTCCAGCTTTCAAAATCCCCAGGACAGCCGGAATCATTTCTAGCGATCGCTCTAAATATACACCAACTAACACCCCTGGCTTGACACCCAGTTGCTTGAGGTGATTGGCTAACTGATTGGCTCTCCAGTTTAACTCTTTGTAGGTGAGTTGTTCCTGTCCACAAACAACGGCTATAGCGTCTGGTGTCTGCTCTACCTGCGCTTCAAACAGTTGATGAATACAAAGTTGTTCTGCAAAATCTGTTTGTGTATGATTCCACTCCATCAACATTTGATGTCTTTCATCTGTCGTTAATAGTGGTAATTCTCCTAAACACTGCCAAGGATGAGTCGCCATACTGGACAATAAAGTCTGAAGATGTCCCAGCATTCGCCCAATTTTGGCATCATCAAACTTGTTTTGGTCATATTTGAGCTTCAATAAAAGTTCTAACTCTGCATAGCCAACCAATGTCAGAGGAAAGTTAGTTTGTTCTTCTTGCTTTATCTCCAGATTTTGCCATCTGTCACCCTGAGAACGTAAAGCCGAATTCAATTCATACTTGTCAAATACCAAAATGCTATCAAATAAGGAAGTTCCGGCGGGAATATCGCTCCATCTTTGAATGTTGACTAGGGGGGTGTGTTCATAGTCTCGCAACACCATCCACTGCGATCGCAATTCTTTCAGCCAAGTCAAAAGCGGTTTTTCCCCTGACACCTTGACTCGAACTGGCAAAGTATTTATCAACAGTCCTACCATCGACTGCGCCCCAGCTACAGAGGAATGACGACAGGCTCTTGTCGCCCCAAACACAACATCGGACTCACCACTATAACGACTTAGCAATAAAGCCCAAGCACCTTGTACTAAAGTATTCAGCGTGAGTTGATGTTGTTCTGCTACAGACTGCAACATCGCCGTAGTTTTTTCTGAGAGTCGGATTGCTTGCTCGCCAAAACCGCTTTGATTGCGAGGGTTTGAGTCTACTAATAAAGGCGTGGGTGCAGTGAAGCCTTTGAGCAAGTCCCGCCAAAAACTTGCAGATTTAGACCAATCCTGTTGCTGTAACCATGCGATGTGGTCTTGATAAGGACGGGGTTGAGGAAGTTGTAAGTCTTTTCCTTCAAGGAAAGCATCATAAAAGGTGAACACTTCCTTGATGATGATGGACATAGAGCGACCATCCAACACAGCATGGTGAAACGTCCAAATAAATTGGTAGACAGATTCTTGCAACTGAAATAATGCTAGACGCATCAATGGCGCGACATTTAAATCAAAGCCCAGCTTGCGATCGCTTTGCAGATAAGCTTGCAATTTAGTCGATTGTTCTTGAGCAGACAAGCCACACCAATCTTGCTGTTCTAGGGGAATTTTTACCCATTGATGAACACATTGCAGAGGTTCTCGTCCGTTTTGCAAATCAAAGCTAGTTCTCAATACTGCGTGTCTTTCTACAACTCTCTGCCATGCTTTTTGAAATGCGAAAATATCTATTTTTTCATCAACTACACAGATCATTTGCTCAATATCTACCCCCGAATTTTGAGCAACTAGACTGTTGAACAGCATTCCTTGCTGTATAGAGGAAAGTTGATATGAATCTTGTACAGTTAATACCTTCATTTTCTTTTGCCAAAATTATGACTAAGTTAATAATTGTTAAAAATTTCATCAGTCCCTAAAAAATGAGATGATGACAAAATTTGATCAAAATTGAAGACAATAAATTCTCTGGTAGTTAGAGTAATTAATAGATGGCTTATACTCAATATATCTATCAATTACTCAATCAAGTTTTCAGGATAAAGTAGACAAAATATAAAAGTCATAAAAATGAAACTTCAATACAGATGAATAGAATTTAGCAGTTAATCTCTCAATATCTATATCAAAATAATCAAGAATAATTTGCATTTTACAAAGAAAATATAAAGCTATAATAGGTCTACGAGATTTCAACTAATAAATGCGATATTTTTGACTATTGATTTGTAACATCAGTGGTAATTTAGGAAACATTAAAAATCAAAACAAAAGAGAATTGACGATTGACTAAAACTTGGTTAATTTATGCCCTTGGTGGCGGTTGGGGACATATAACCCGTGCTTTGTCTTTGGGGAGAATTGCAGCTAACCGAAGAAAAGTAGAAATTATTACAAATAGCCCTTATGCACAGCACATTAGTAATGACGGATGCTTATTACATTGGATTTATGATGATGCGAGTTTTGAAGAAACTTGTCTACAAGTACGGGAAATTTTCTTAAATACTCACTATGATTGCTTAATTGTTGATACCTTTCCCAGAGGTTTGGGGGGTGAGTTGGCTGATATCTTACCCCAGTTACAGACTATACCCCGAATTTTGATTCATCGAGATATTAACCCCCGCTATGTAAAGGTTAAAGATTTACGATCATTTGTAACTAATAATTTTGATGCCGTGATTGTACCAGGGGAAGGAAAGCATTTACCTTTGTCCGATTTACCAGGCGTGATACATACCGCACCGTGGTTAATTCGCAATGCTGAGGAATTACTCGATCAAAAAATTGTGCGATCGCGTATTCTCAAAGTTGATGATGATCGTCAAATTATCCTAGTGTGTGCAGCTGGGCAAGCTTCAGAGTTACCTTTATTTAATCAACTTACCCGACGACTACATGAGGCTTTCCCTGAATGTGCTGTGAGAATTTTATCGCCTCATTGCCCTGAAGACGAACTCAAGACGTTATGGGTATCTCACCATCCAGGGATAGAATGTTTAGCCGCAGCAGATGTAGTTGTAGGCGGTGCGGGGTACAACACAGTTTACGAATGTGCATCTGTGGGTGTACCTTTAGTAGCATTAGCACTACCACGACTGTACGATCGCCAACTCAAAAGAGCTAGCAAAATTAACCAGGTGCAAAACATCCCAGATGCACTCTTCACTGTGAAAAAAATCCTAGACACAGTAAGCAACAGTCAATCTATCCCAACTTACATCAACGGCGCGATCGCCGCAGTGCATCACATAATGAATTTTGAGTTTTGACACTCCCCAGCCTAAAGGCGTGAGGATTCTACATTCACAGACTCGCCGTTAGACGACAGGCCGCGGCCAATCGCCCAAGAGGGCAAATCTCCTGTAGCGTAAGTTCCGGTATGCCCTACCGTACTGAGTCCTAGTCTCAAAATGTTGATTGCTGCGTTGATGTCTCTGTCTTCCACATATCCGCAATGTGAACAAACATGAGTCCTTGTAGACAGAGATTTCTTGACTTTCTCGCCACAGTTAGAGCAATTTTGGCTTGTATTATGGGGAGGAACAGCAACTGTTACTTTCCCATATTTATGACCAAAATATTCTAACCACAGGCGGAAAGTTGACCAACCAGCATCAGAGATTGATTTAGCTAGATGTCGATTACGTACCAACCCTTTGACATTTAAATCTTCATAGGCTACCAAATCGTTAGATTGGATGACGGAGTATGCTAATTTCTTGCAATACTCATTTCGTTGCCTACTTACTCTTAAATGCTTACGAGCATATCTATTTCTAGCTTTGTGGTAATTGTTGGATTGCCTTGCGCGAGCTTTCTTCTTTTCTTTGCTGAACTTTTTAGACTTTTTGCGATTTGCACGGTTTAGCTGTTTTTCTGATTTGCGGTAGAACTGGGGGGATGGTTCTACATTGCCTTTATTGTCAGCAATGAAATACTTTAGCCCCAAGTCAATACCCACTAATTGATGTGAGGGTTGAGTTTCTATCCTGGCATCAACGTCAACTGCAAATTGGGCGTAATAGCCATCCGCACGACGTACTAAACGGACACGCTTAATCTGCTTGATGTCGTAATAGTTAAGGTCGTAAGTTCCCTTTAATTTCAGAGTTCCGATACCTTTCTTATCTGAGAAAGTTATAGACTTACGAGTAAGAGTTAGCTTCCATCCCGTTGATTTGTATTCAACTGAACGGCAGTTTTTCTTAAATTTAGGAAACCCCTTTTTACCTTTGATCTTCTTTTTACAGTTATCGTAAAACCGAGAAATTGCACTCCAAGAACGTTCCGCCGCAGATTGTCTAGCCATTGAGTTAAGTTCATCAGCAAAAGGAAATTCCGCAGCTAATACAGCACAATATTTATTCAAAGCATACTTATCTACCTTTGAATCCTTGTTATCCATCCAATAGCGCAAGCACTTATTTTGAATGAATTGGCTGGTACGAATTGCTTCGTTTATTGCCTGATATTGCTTTTCTTTACCCTTAACCTTAAACTCGTAAACAATCATGGCTTTCTCCTGGCAAAGAAGCTCCGCGTAGCAAGCTACCACGAACGACAAAGTGGTACGACCAATTAACCACACTTTTATGCTACCATAAAAGTATAAAGCCGTCGTAGATGGTTACTGAGCCTGTCGAAGTAACGACGGGGTTTTCAACCCAAATTTTCGATAAGTTATGAGTGTAATTCCTCAGCTTTAATATTTTTTTCGCTTGATTACGCATTCAACCCGAAGAAACCCACCCCGCCAAAGGCATTAGCCCATTGCGTTAGCAAAGCGGGACGTTAGTCCATTGCGAATTGCGAATTGCGAATTGCTTTAAGGGGTGGGGTAAGATGACTGTGGTAATCATCTAATTCCTAACTTTTACCTGTACTGCATCGTGAATCTACGCAGCCTAATTCCAATTTTTGATGATTCCGTCTCCAGCTGGGCATTAGAAGCGCGGTTGTTACGCTGGTTAACATTTACTTGGCTATTTATCGGCTTGATTATCCTATTTTCAGCCTCCTATGTAGTAGCTGATGTGCGTCAAGGCGATGGCTTATTTTACTTTAAACGACAAATTATTTGGGTTTTCGCCGCCCTAATTGGATTCAATATCATTGTGAATCAACCCTTGCAGAAAATTCTCGGCGTATCCCATTGGTTGCTAGGAATATTTTTAGCCTTAATTTTTGTAACTCTCATTCCAGGATTGGGTAAAAAAGCCTTTGATGCAGCCCGTTGGATAGCCATTGGGCCGATTCCCATTCAGCCTTCAGAATTAATCAAACCCTTTTTAGTTCTGCAAAGTGCGCGATTATTCGGTCAATGGGAAAGACTAACTTGGCGGGTGCGTTTAACTTGGCTGGGTATTTTTGGCTTAGTAATTTTAGGAATTCTCGCCCAGCCTAACTTAAGTACAGCCGCACTTTGCGGTATGACTATTTGGATGATTGCTTTAGCTGGTGGCTTACCTTACAAGTATTTAGCCGGAACAGCAATAGGAGGATTCTCGTTAGGGTTACTCAGCATCAGTATTAAAGAATATCAACGCAGGCGGGTAATGTCATTCCTGAATCCTTGGGCGGATGCAACAGGAGACGGCTATCAGTTAGTACAGAGTCTTTTAGCCGTAGGTTCTGGCAAAACTTGGGGTTTAGGGTTTGGGATGTCCCAACAAAAGCGGTTTCATTTACCAATTCAAGACACAGATTTTATTTTTGCTATATTTTCGGAAGAGTTTGGCTTTGTTGGCAGTATTTTACTGTTGCTTATGTTAGCGGGATTTGCCACCCTAGGGTTAATTGTGGCACTGAAGGCGAAAAACCCTATATACCGATTGGTAGCAATTGGTATCACCACTATCATGGTAGGACAATCACTGCTCCATATTGCTGTGGCAACAGGTGCATTACCAACAACAGGCTTACCCCTACCGATGTTTAGCTATGGTGGTAATTCGATGATTGCTAGCTTGATAGGTTCAGCCTTGCTAATTCGGGTAGCCAGGGAAAGCAGCGAAGCCGAGGTAGTACCTTTAAGAAGACCTCAACTTGAAAAGAAGCGTCAACGCCGGCGGATGTTGTAACAGTGAGATCAGCGCGATGGCGTAACCGTCCGCCGGAGGCGATCGCACTTACAAAAAATCATTCATCTATCTACGCAAATCCACGTAGGGTGTGTGAGCGTTCGCATTTACCAAAGTGTTTTGACGTATGGATAGTTGAGGATTTTTTGATCGCAGGTCATGAGTTCTATATTGCGACGGTAGGCGATGGCAACAATAATGCGATCAGCCGGGTCTTTGTGGAAGTCGCCGGGTAATTGAGTGCTGGCGATTGCATCCAAGGGATCGAGTGGTTCTATGATAATTCCGGGTCGAGTTTTGGCAAGTGCGAACCATTCATTGACGGAAAGGGGGAGTGGTAGTTTTCCTGCACTATGTTTGACTGCGATTTCCCAAATAGAAATGGCAGAAACCAAAACAGCGTTTTGATTTTCGCCTATGGTTAATAGGGTACGGTTACGCTCGGAAAGCTGTTCTGGGGTATGAAGCCACCAAAGCCAAACGTGAGTGTCGAGTAAAATCATTTTTCCAAAACATCCCATAATTCAGACATGGGTTCGTCAAAATCTGGAGGGATCGTCATGGAGATGCTACGTAGAGGATGGTGAGGAGTGCGATCGCCTCCGGCGGGCGGTTCGCCATCGCGGGTTAAATTAAGTTCATCGGGGGATGGGGATCGCTGTGATACTGAGGGTACTGTAAGACTTTGAGCCAAAAGTTGGAGAATGCGAATCCTTTCGGCTAAATCGAGGCTGAGGAGTTGTTGCTCTAGTTCTTGAATGCTCATAGCTTCGTACCTCATGACAGCATTGTCTATTTTAGCCGATCTCTCAATCTCTCTCGTAGGGTGCTGTTAGCGACAGCATAACGCACAGGAATCATCACTTGACACTCTCACCACTACAATGCAACGCATTTAGTGGGAGATTCTTGCTTCAATGGGTTTGTCTAGTTTTGAACCATCTCTGACTAACCCATCAGTGAAACTGCTTCTAGAGGAAGGCACAATTCCCCGGTAAATCCTGTATCGATGACAAATTCGATGAGAACAGTTGAACCATTAGGTAGCAAGAAAGTGAGAGCGACCGTTGCGTGTCTATCTGTCACAATTCCAGAAATCACTTGCTAACCCGCTCCATGACACCCCCAAAGGAGACAGCAACGTTATAGCCAATGCGAATCCCAAAGAGTCGGGCGTTTGGATGCTTCTTACTGAGATTCCGAGATGCTTGCAGCCCAGTTTTATCGACTTCATAATCGCCCGTTTCAATGACGATGATAACCATCTTGCCAATATTCTCTTCTGTCTCCACTTTTTGACGAATGCTGCTTTCGTATAGTTGCTTTGCACGTCGTGCAACTTCTTCACGGCTTAGAAGAATCGCTTGCATGGGCTGACTCCTGAGTGCTATGCTGCCTCTTTGGACTTCTCCATAATACCCTACAAATCAGGAGATATATTAGTCATCGGTGATCGCCCGTTTGCTCTGAAGCACTTTCTACCACATCCTTATCTATGCTTTTTGCTTCTTGAGAACCTGATCTGTAAAAGCTAATTTTAGCTCTCCACCACTTATTGTCAGAAGCGTCCAAATAATACATATCTCCTGGTATTTTTGCTGCTTTAATATCATTACCACTTTTAATTATTCTTCCCCGAACCCCCAACTGTGGCACAATAAAGAATTGTAATAAGAAAAATATTGTTAAGGTAATTTAGTGACTCCAACTGCTCAATCCACGGCAAGTGTGCGTCGCGTGGTATTTCCATTTACGGCAATTGTAGGCCAGGAAGAAATGAAACTGGCTCTGCTGTTGAACGTGATTGATCCCAAAATCGGTGGTGTAATGATTATGGGCGATCGCGGCACAGGTAAAACCACAACTATCCGTGCGCTGGCTGACCTCTTACCAGAAATCCCCGTCGTTGTCAATGATCCTTTCAATAGTGACCCCAGCGACCCCGACCTGATGAGCGATGAAGTCCGCCAAAGGACAGGCCAAGGAGTCGAAATTCCTATAGAACTAAAAAAAGTTCAAATGGTAGACTTACCCCTAGGAGCTACAGAAGACCGGGTTTGCGGCACTATTGACATAGAGAAAGCTTTATCTGAAGGTGTGAAAGCCTTTGAACCAGGACTCTTAGCTAAAGCTAACCGGGGTATCCTCTACGTGGATGAGGTCAACTTGCTAGATGACCACCTAGTAGACGTACTCCTCGACTCTGCTGCTAGTGGCTGGAATACTGTAGAACGGGAAGGTATTTCTATTCGCCACCCAGCAAGATTTGTCTTGGTAGGTTCTGGTAATCCAGAAGAAGGTGAACTACGTCCCCAACTACTTGACCGCTTCGGAATGCACGCCGAAATTCATACCGTCAAAGAACCAGCTTTGCGGGTGCAAATCGTAGAACAACGGTCAGAATTTGACCAAAATCCCCCAGTATTTCTAGAGCATCATAAAACTGAGCAAGAAGCACTGCAACAAAAAATTGTCAACGCTCAAAAGCTATTACCAGAAGTCAAACTGGACTATGACTCACGGGTGAAAATTTCTGAAGTTTGTTCAGAATTAGATGTAGACGGCTTGCGGGGTGATATCGTTACCAACCGAGCCGCCAAAGCCTTAGCAGCTTTTGAAGGTCGGACAGAAGTTACAATTGATGATATACGCCGCGTCATTACCTTATGTCTGCGTCACCGTCTGCGGAAAGACCCGCTAGAATCAATAGACTCTGGCTACAAAGTTGAAAAAGCTTTTGCACGTGTCTTTGGTGTAGAACTACCAGAAGATGACACTACCCAAAAAAATGGTACAGGTCAAATGAAGACAGGTGTCCGGTAATCATCCTCAGTGAACAGTGAACAGTGAACAGTGAGTGATAAATGATTTAACATTCCTGACTCAGTGACAAAAAGCTGTAGTAATTACTGTTCACTCACAATTCACAACCGGCTAAACGCCGAGCTACCGCTCTAAGCGCAGCCATGCCCGGAGGGCTTTACAGCACTCATAACTGTTTATGAGATTTTGTCAATTTTGGTTAAACAGCTTCATTTTAGCTAGTCAATACAACCCGCCTCGGTTTGTAGAGTTAGTAATGTTGATGCTAGCGATCGCTATGTTAAGCATTGCGATCATTGTACCAGCCGAACCCTATTTAGTGCTGGGCTTGAGTTTCGTAGTCGGCGCATCTATTTCTATATTAGTGCGAGAAGCGATCGCTCCCTCACCCCAAACCAGACTCACCCAACTCACAGCAATATTATTACTCCTCATCAGCTTCTACGGTTTCGCCGACTTAATCAACACTCTTTAGCTAATCCAAAGTCAAAAGTCCAAAATCCATAGTGATAGTTATTCAACACTCACTAATGACCAATGACCCCACTCCTAAGTCTTCAATTTTGAATTTTGAATTTTGAATTTTGAATTTTGAATTGGAGAGAAGCGACTATTAACCCCACCCTTCCATTTCTACTAATTCCATACACAAATCATTAATTTGTTCTAAATCTGGTTGATGCGGTAAAGCTGATATTGCATAAACAGATTCCATTTGAGCCACTAAATCATCTGCCATTTGCATCACCTGTTCATAAGAATATTCACCTTTGAGAATAGCTTTTAAGTCCTCAACATCACCTGCTATTCTCCTATCTACAATCACTTTTCCTGTTTGCAATATTTCTAACCCACTGCGTAGTAATCTAATGCAGTGCATCCCGTGTTTGAGGTCAAAACCTGACTTTCTTTCCATTTCCGCCCTAGCCGGATTTCTATTTTCTTGCCATGATATATAAGCCTTCCATTCTCTTAAGGCTATTTGATAGTTTTGACTTTTTTGTAATAAGCGAATAAAATCCTTCCGGCTATTGGTTAATTTCTGGGTGTAATCCAAAACTTCATCAGGTAAAGTATATTGTTTTAGCACCCCCTTAAAATCAATATCAGCCGTGAGTAACTTATATAATTCTTCAGCTTCTTCTAAAAATTCAATTCTGCCTCTAATTAAGATATAAAGGTACTCTAAAAAAGCATTTAACTCATCTTTAATCAAAGGTTCTTCATTTTCTATGCCAAAATCAGATGGTAGTGGTTTCTTTTGCGGCGGATGTAATAACCACTTACGATGAGTTTCCATCTTTTTGATTTGAGCAAAAGCATAGCCAGAATAAGTATGTTTGACTTTCCTGCTCAAAAACAATTCTCTATGCTTAATTAAATGCTGACCAACTGATGTTAAAACAGGATAATTAGGCAACCACAGCAATTCTAAAACATTAGGATTAGCCCCAGCTAATAAATGAAGGACTTTCTTTAATTCATAGATAACTGTGTCTTTATTACCATCAATAAAAGGAAAAATACCAGGTTCATCCCAACCAGCATCTTTTTGTTCTATGCGGTCAAATCCCAAATAATATCTTTTAGGTGCAATAAACACACCCCGAAAATCCCAGTCAGAATCAGGACGATTTAACCCATAGCCGTGGCTACCTGCTAAACCAATGAAAATAGTTCTTTTTTCAACTTCTATTCTTTTCATATGCTCAAATTAAATATATCTTAAAAATATGTTTATGTTGGGGTTCACTGCGTTCAACTCAACCTACTATTATGCTTGATTTTATCAGCAATTTATACTACCAAATCCTTTGAACTGGATATGAATCAAATACTGTATCTACACTTAATAAAGGTATTTCCTCAACTATTGACTGAGCTATCAAAATTCTATCAAAAGGGTCACGATGATGATTTTGTAAGCCTTCAAGAGCATAGATGTGATCCAACTCTATTGGCAATATTTTTAGCTTATTTACTTGCAGTTGAGTTTCAATTAAATTAGGTATCGATGATGGTAAATTGAGCTTGCCAATCTGATATTTAATTTGTAATTCCCAAACACTAGCTATACTAATGAACCAAGTATTGTTAGTATCTATTAATAGGCTTCTAACATTCTCAGATAGTTTTTTAGTGTTTCCTACTGACCAAATAAATACGTGAGTGTCTAACAGTAATTTCATACCTCACCTTCACCCATCCAGAATTCGTCCGGTAAAGGGTCATTAAAATCATCACTCATCCAAATCTCACCTTCACTTAAACCCAGTACCCGTTTCTCAGGTATTTCTTGAGTTTCTTCAGGGAGAGCATACTTTTGTGCTAAAAATTCTACAAAATCTAACACCTGCTGTTGCTGTTCCGGTGCTAGGGTTTGCAACTTGGAAATTAATTCTGAGGTGGTATCTACAACTTGAGCAGTCATCTCACCTTCTCCTTGAGAGTCTCTGATTTTATATTAGTGGTTTATGTCAGGCGATCGCGTTCCGCCCAGCGTAGTCAGCCCCACCATAGGCCGCACTTACTAGCCAGTGCTATATAAAGAGAAAATCTGAGTCAGGAGATATCTTGGCTCAGATTTGTTGGTGCTGTTCTGTGTCCCTACTAACTACATCAAGCATTTTAATGATTTCGTAAATTCTGGCTAAAATTTTCCCTAAATTCTCCATTTTGAATTTTTACCAAAAACAGCCAACATTTATCAAAGATAAATTGACTTAGCACTAGCTAATAGAATATGATTTTAGATTGTCTGTCTCATTCCTGCTCGGATCAGGTAGACACCATGCAAACGCTGACAAAATTATTTTCAGTCAGCTACCTGTACGGCAACCTCAAGGACAATTTAATGACCTACGCGATTATTGAAACTGGCGGCAAACAAATTAAAGTTGAGCCAGGTCGTTTTTACGATATTGAACTGCTCGCTGTCGAGCCAGATGAAAAAGTTACAATAGATGCAGTCTTACTAGTACAGCATGACGGCGAAGTCAGCATTGGACAGCCTTTAGTCTCAGGTGCAACAGTGGAAGGTACTGTAATGCGCCATCTGAGAGGCCGCAAAGTCCTGGTTTACAAAATGAAGCCCAAAAAGAAAACCCGTAAAAAACGGGGGCATCGCCAGGAAATTACTAGACTGATGATTGATTCCATTACCATTAACGGTACAGTCTTCACTGCTCCAGCAGAAGTTGCTGCTGAAGTTGTGGAGGAAGTTGCTGTTGAAGTTGTGGCTGCTGAATAATAGTCAAGAATAAGCAATAAAAAAAGGAATTTATGGCTCATAAGAAAGGTACGGGTAGTACGCGTAACGGACGCGATTCTAATGCTCAACGTCTAGGTGTGAAACGGTTTGGTGGACAGGTTGTAATTGCGGGAAATATCCTCGTGCGTCAACGTGGTACTAAGTTTCATCCTGGTAATAATGTTGGTATTGGCAAAGATGATACTTTGTTCGCCTTGGTTGATGGTGTAGTCACCTTTGAAAGAAAGGGTAAATCCCGCAAAAAGGTCAGCGTTTATCCAGCAGTTGCAGCAGAAGCAGTAGCAGTAGCTAGCTAAAATTTACCTTGGGCATTAATGCCCAAGGTAATATTTTCAAGGTTGTAAATTTTGACGCAGAAAGGCTACCACCATAACTGCTGTATAACTACTGTATGTATTATTCCGCCTAAACCAACACCTGCAATTGAAAAAATAGATGTAACCATAAAAGCTTGTCCTTCTTTGAAACCGGCTGATTGAAAGTCAATTCTCGCAAGAATGGCAGAGGAAATAATCAGCAAAGTATCAAGAAATACTCTAAACCAGGCAAGCATCATAAAAAATAAAAATGCTCCCAATATAGTAGCTACGAAGGTCTTAGTATTTGAACCAAGTAAAATACTAGAGTATTTAGCTAAGGTTGAATAAGGAGCAGTTAAAGTGCCTACCAAAAGTAGCAAACTCAGCACAACCACAAGCCAAACAAACCAGGGAGCTTTTGTATCAGATAATGCCCAACCCAAGGTACTATAGCTAAGAAGTAATAGCCCCAAAGCTATCCAGGGAATTCGGTTGAAGATTGACATGGGTTGGTAAATTGTCAAAGTTACTCGGTCTAAATCAGTCCTTGACCCACCGAAGAGTTCCTAATTTGTATCATGGCTTGCTCACATTGAAAGCATTTGTATTAATGATGAGAGCCTTTAGGTAGTTAATCTGAGTCCAAGTCCTAAGCTATTGGGTATAGCCAAATTTATCTCCAGATAAAGCTTAACCGATCAGGATATATTGTGGTACTAATAGCTTAGACTATAAGCTTATCATCCCATTTATTCTAGATACAACCAATAGATTTTCGTTCTCTGGCAAGAAGTTCACCAAATTTTTGCAGAGAATTACGGTAAAAACTAGTTAAATTTTTACGTAAACATTTGTAAACTATTATCAGCAGAGTAGCCAAGTATCACATCTTGTTTAAGGAATGATCATGAAACAGCTTGTTATCGTTGAGCGCGTATGCCTAATTGGTCATATTGTGTCAATGGTTTTTGGATTGGTAGGGATACTACTAGTTGTACCTAATGCCGAAGTCCTTTTTCATCTATCTGAGATAGGACAAACAGCCATGCAGTGGAGTATGGCGGGAGGTGGAGTAGTCTACATGATTTTAGGTGCAGCAGCTGTATTTTTGTATGCCTTACGGACATTAGGTTTAGGTCGTACTTTGGGGTTTATGCTGCCTGCGGTATTAATTTCCTTAACCAGTGAACTTCTAGGAACTAGTACAGGTTTTCCTTTTGGTCACTACAGTTATTTAAGTGGCTTAGGGTATAAAATTGCGGGGTTAGTGCCATTTACTATTCCCTTGTCATGGTTTTATGTGGGCTGTGCTGCCTATCTGTTGGGACGTGCTGGTTTAGCCGTGGACAAAAAGCCTAGTTTGTTACGTCATGCTGGTGCGATCGTTTTGGGTGCTTTGCTGCTAACTTCCTGGGATTTTGTACTTGACCCAGCGATGAGCCAAACTGCTTTACCCTTCTGGTATTGGCAACAACCAGGTGCGTTCTTTGGAATGCCCTATCAAAACTTTGCTGGTTGGATGGGTACAGGTGCGGTATTTATGATTGTGGCTGCATTGTTGTGGAGAAATAACCCCATTCAATTTGAGCGATCGCAGTTAA
This sequence comes from Nostoc sp. UHCC 0870, assembly GCF_022063185.1. Classification (NCBI taxonomy): domain Bacteria; kingdom Bacillati; phylum Cyanobacteriota; class Cyanophyceae; order Nostocales; family Nostocaceae; genus Nostoc; species Nostoc sp. UHCC 0870. The sequence continues at coordinate 4,985,582 of NZ_CP091913.1, forward strand.
ATTTCCCCCTAGCTATCTATTTAAGCAACTTTGGTTTTGCAACTGTAATGAGTTTAGCTGCTGGCTTTTCTATTCCCGTATTATTGGGTTTAGTCTTAGGTGTAGCCCCAGCCTTGTTGCTATGGTGGAAAGCTACAGCTTCTCCATCCCAAATCGCTGTTGAAGCAGTCACCAATGAAATCTCCGTGGCTAGCGTTAAAGTGGCGTTGAAGTAACCGTGTGAATTAGGTATTGGGGAATAGGGAATAGGATTTGACTTTTTTCTGCCCGATACCCAATGCCCAATTCAAGCGAAAATAAATCTTTGTTATAGTAACGATTCCAATTGCACCATATTTTTACTGTGGACAACGCTTTGATTATAGAAAGCTCCGTATCGCTATTGTTCCTACTTATCCAAGTACCTGCGACAGCGATACTGCTTTCGCGTCTGGTCAAAGGGCCAAGACGCAATCCCCCCATTCAACCCCAACAACCAACACCGGAAATTTTGGGTAGTGTTAGCGTTGTCGTCCCTACACTGAATGAAGCACTGCGAATTAGTCCCTTATTAGCTGGTTTGAGTCAGCAGAGTTACGAAGTTCGAGAAATTATTGTCGTAGATAGTAAATCCCAAGATGGGACTCCCGATTTAGTAAAAGCTGCACAGCAAAAAGACCCCCGTTTTCGGTTAATTAATGATGACCCTCTACCTGCTAATTGGGTGGGTCGTCCTTGGGCATTGCATAATGGATTTTTGTATAGCTCAGAAGATAGTCAATGGTTTTTAGGGATGGATGCTGATACACAACCGCATCCTAGCTTAGTAGCTGGCTTAGTGAAAACAGCAGTAGCACAGGGTTACGACTTAGTTTCTCTCTCGCCTCAGTTTATCCTCAAGTATCCCGGAGAATGTTGGCTGCAACCGGCACTTTTAATGACTTTGCTTTATCGCTTTGACCCGGCGGGAATCACCACAGAGCAACCAGAGAGAGTCATGGCCAATGGACAGTGCTTTTTATGTAGGCGGTCTGTATTGGCTGCTGTAGGTGGTTATAGCAGTGCTAGCAGTTCTTTTTGTGATGATGTGACCTTAGCACGCTACATTGCCGCTCAAGGCTTTAAGGTAGGCTTTTTAGATGGTGCAAAGGTTTTCAAAGTCAGGATGTATGAGGGAGCGTTAGAAACTTGGAAGGAATGGGGGCGAAGTCTCGACCTCAAAGATGCTTCACCTACTGCTCAAGTTTGGGGAGACTTATGGTTGTTGTCGTCAGTTCAGGGTTTACCCCTATTAATTTTATTGGGTTACTTCTTACTTGGGTTACTGCTTCCCCTAGCTGGGACATTGCCTTTACTGTGCCTATTGGGATTGAATTTATTCTTGGTGGTGATTCGCTTTGCCATGTTACTAGCGATCGCACCTTCTTATGATTTTAAAAATGCTCAAGGTGGCTGGCTATTTTGGCTTTCTCCCTTAGCTGATCCCTTAGCAGTGCTGCGAATTTTCTTATCTGCGTTGCGCCAGCCTAAAGAGTGGCGGGGTAGGAAATACGGTGAGTAGTGGTGAGTGCTGAGTTATGAGTGCTGAGTGCTGAGTGCTGTTAGCGGTAGCGCGGCGTTTAGCCGGTGCTGAGTGCTGAGTCATGAGTTTAAATAATTGGGCATCATGTTTTCTGACTTTTCACATTATGTGGAAAGTCATATCAGGTTTTGTGCCACCGGGTTTCAGCAGTATTTGTATGCACAGGATGTAGCAGTTTAACAATTTATAATCTCTCCAAAGCAAGATTATAAAAATAAAAATATCAGTATTTATATAAATATAGAGAGCGCAATTTTTTGCCAAAAATATCTAAAATTTCACAATCTTAAAGTGAGTTTTTTAGTCTATGGTTGACTAAAATTAAAACATTAAGATTATTTTTAGCTGTTTACCCAAATAAAAAAAATGAGGTTTAGAGATTGGGCAACTAGGGTAATATTAATTTCTCTAGTGTTTTTAGCCTTGAGTGTGGCACTGTTGATTGGGGAAGCAAATAAACTAAAAACGAATACAACAACATCAGAGCCGGCAGCGATCGCCTGGAGTCCATACCCCCAAGCCAAATTACAATCTGATCAGATCATACAGGAAAAATCTCAAAATCTGCTCAAATCTCCTAAAAATAATGGTCAGAGTAGATTTAGATATCACACCACAGAGGCTTTTAGCAAATATAAGCCTCGATATTTAGTGGCGGCGGTGCATCCTAGCAATTATGGAGAAAGGTATATTCAAGATGCTAATGGCGTACCTTTAAATAATCAGCCAATTATTGTTATTCACGAAACTAGTAATAGCGCATCCAGCGCGGTAAATTTTTTTCAAACACCCCATGAAGATGAAAATATGCAAGCGAGTTACCACGCCATCATTACATTAGATGGAAGTGTGATTTATCTTGTCCCTCCCCAATATCGAGCTTTTGGTGCAGGTAACTCCGTTTTTGAGGGGTTAGATGGGGCTGAAACCGTCGAGACTAACGCTAATTTACCGCCATCTGTGAATAATTTTGCTTACCATGTGTCCTTAGAAACACCACCAGACGGCCGCGGGAATAATTTCTTAAAATCTCATAGTGGCTATACAGAAGCCCAATATCATTCTTTAGCTTGGTTAATTGCTCAAAGTCAAGTTCCAGGCGATCGCATCACTACCCATAAAGCCGTAGACCGTTCTGGAGAAAGAGTTGACCCTTTAAGTTTTGATTTTGATAAGTTTAGGGGTTTACTCGATACCTATCGTCAGGTTAATCCAGTCTATTCAGCATTGCCACAATAGTAGCCAAAGGCACTTCAGCAAAATACTGCTGCTGAAATTGTTCTTCGCTGATGGCGGCTAAAAACTGTGCAACTGCTACATCACCCTGGGTTTCAGAGACAGTGCTGGGATTCCAACTGACTTGCAAATCACGGTCTTGTCTTGTAACAGTGAATCCCCAATATTTTAAAGCTTTAATTCCCAAAAATAAGGCGCGATCGCTTATTCCCAATTTCTCTAAAATTTGTACACGGGTAACTACTTGATTTGTCCGACTGAGGTATTTAGCAATACCAACTAAAGTCAGCCAAATTTCCTTGGGTGGTTGAGGATTAGGTTTAGACCAAGCGATCGCTAATTGTTGATTATTATATAGACATCGCCGCCACCAAGCGCGTAAATCATCCCAATGAGTAGGGCATTCTTCTAGGATGAGGGATTGGGTACTAGGGACTGGTGAGTGGTGACTGGGGAGGTTGCGCCAATCTAGGATATGTGCGAAGTGTTGGGTGTTGAGTTCTGAATTTTCACTGGGACGGACGGCGATTAATCTGATTTCATAGCGTTTTTTATAGGTGTTGTAGTCTAATTCTGCAATGCAATCACACTTACCTAGAGGTAATTCTTCTTTGTAGTGTCCCCACCAAATCCCAGGAAAGGGATTTTTAGTAGAATCATCATGAATATTAAAATCAGTCTTAATGTACTGTACTTTTTTCCCTTGCCAATCTTGCTGATTACGATGCCAAGCATTCTCAAACCAGCAGTTTTGAATGAATAATTTGGGTACAGGATTGCCCATCCCACAAGGTTCTAGCAGTTTCAGTTCTAAAAATAACTCTTTACCTAAATCGGCTACCGTGACTACTATATCTGCTTTGACTGTGGGAGTGAGGTTAATACCACCCAAAGATTGCCGCAATTGCTGATTAATTGCATCCCTAAATAAAGGGATATTCTCTACTGGTAAACTCAAACCAGCCGCATAGGGATGTCCGCCAAAGCGATGCAATAAATAAGCTTGGTCTTTCACCAACTGGTATAAATCGACGGAGTTTATCGAACGGGCAGAGCCTCTTGCTAGGGGAGTGGGGGTAGAATTTTCAATAGTCCCTTCTGTACTTAACAAAATCGTCGGGCGACCGGTTTCTTGGGCGACTTGTCCGGCGACTAAGCCTAAAACACCCGCCGGCCATTGGGGGTCTTCTAGGACAATCACGCTAGTAGTTGAAAGGTCTAATTGGGTGAGTTTTTGGGTTACTTGGGCTTGTACGTCTTTTTGTAGAGATTTACGTCTAGTATTAGCTAGTTCTGTAACTTCTGCTAATTCGTTGCAGTGTTTTACATCCCGACTGGTGAGTAATTCCACGCAGAAACTAGCATCGCCTTGGATGCGACTAACAGCGTTGATGCGGGGGCCTAAACCAAAGGAAATATCTGTGGGGCGATCGCCATTTTTCTGGCACAATTCCAATAATCTTCCTACTCCTGGTCTACGGCGCATCGCTGGTGGTTGTTGCAAATCAGCTTGCAGTCTTTGAATACCCAACTGTGCTAAATATCGACAATCACCAGTTAACTGGACTAAATCGGCAATTAACCCGACTGCAACTAAATCTAATAAGTTCTCTAATGGGTCTTGGGGAATACTAGGTAATTTTTGATATAGGGCTTCAACTAACTTATAAGCCACCGCCACCCCAGACAGATGAAACAATTGATGATCCTGCGGTAAATAGCGAGGATTAATAATTGCTGTAACTGGTGGACGTTCTGCGGGTAAAGTATGGTGGTCTGTCACTATCACATCTATACCTAATTTTTGGGCATAGATAATTTCATCAATATTTGTACTGCCAGTATCGCAAGTAACTATTAATTTACAACCTTGTTTTGCTAAATTATCTATTCCTGGTTCATTTAAACCGTGGGATTCTTTTAAGCGATTGGGAATGTAATAAGTTAACTGTTGATGTTGAATGAAAAATTGTCCTAAACCATCCCAAAGTACAGATGTAGAAGTGATACCATCCGCGTCAAAGTCTCCCCAAATGGCTATTTTCTCACCTGCATTCCGTGCCTGTTGCAAGCGTGCTATTGCTAGTTGCATTTCTTGCTCAAACTCAAATGGGCTAGCTGGTTGATATATTTTATGGTTAATAAAAGCTGCTAATTGTGATTTATCTTTAATGCCCCGTTGCCAGAATAATTGGGCTGCAAATAATCCACTTGATGCAGGCGTATGCTGTTTTACTAATTGGATAAACCACTCTGGGGGTTGTTCAGGCGTTGTTAAAATCCACTGCATTAAATTCATTCAAAATTAAAATCAAGTTCGTAGTAAGGACTTTAGTCCTTATTTTTGTTTATAGCGGTTCTCGCTTTAGTGAGGTACAAGAACCCCACCCCCAACCCCCTCCCCGCAAGCAAGGAGGGGGCTATGATATACCTCATGTGATTAGGAAACGCTGTATAGCTTATGCTTCTATCTGATAACTGATGATGCCTATTTCCCATTAAATTGATACTTCTTGAATATTAGCGAGATTTGGTAAAGAGTTTTGAGTATTTGCTTCTTCAGTAGTAGGAATACGATCGCACTTCATGGCAAACTGACAATAATCACAGGCTTTGTTCCCTGCCAAAACTTGGGGAAATGGCTGGTTTTGTTGATAAAGTGCTAACCAATTAGTTAATTTATTTAACAACTGATGAAGTTTTTTAGCTGTTTTTTCGTGTTCGCTAGTGCTGTAAGTAAATTTAAGATTTTGCGGTTTACCTTCAGACTGGATAAACCAATAAGTCATGGAAATATTTTCTGGCAAGTAGGTACTAGTTTCTGCTAAGACATACATATATAAGCGTGTTTGCCAATTTTGGGCTAACTTGCGTTTATCTGGTGGTTTGGGATAAGTTTTCCAATCTAAGATTTGGGCTTGTTGGGAATCGCCTATGAGTAAATCATAAATAACTGTCAGCAAATAATCTTGCACTTGCAGGGTGCGGTAATGTTCACTTTCACGGAAAGTTTGCTCATCTGTTGTAGGTTGAATAATCTCTGGTGCTGCATCCGCAAAAGCAGACATCCAACTTTGTAGTTTTGTATCTGTCGCTAAAAGATGATGAATTGGTAAACCCATTTCTCGCTGCTGCATCAGCAAGTGAAAGCGACTACCTAAAGTCTGGCGTTCTTCCTGTTCAGGATCTAAAGGCGAGTTGAGTTGTTCTAAATAAGTGTGCTGGAATTTACGCGGACAAATCTCCAGTAAATTGAGATGTCCTTGAGACAGCCTTAATAGTTGAGTAGGAGTGATCAGCATTCTCCATTAGGGGTGTAGGGGTGTAGGGGTGTAGGGGTGTAGGGGTGTAGGGGTGTAGGGGTGTAGGGGTGTAGGGGTGTAGGGGTGTAGGGGTGTAGGGGTGTAGGGGTGTAGGGGTGTAGGGGTGTAGGGGTGTAGGGGTTTAGGGGTGTAGGGGTGTAGGGGTTTAGGGGTGTAGGGGTTTATGGGAGAAAACTCGCACTCGAAGTCGTAGTGCAGATTGAACTATCTAGTCAAAAACTTTTCCCTTACACCCCCACACCCTTACACCCCTACACCCCTATCCATGAGAAAAGGGGAAAGAATGAGTCTAACTTGTTCACTTCATCCTTTCCCCTTTTTATGTACCTGATGCTTATTTAATGTTAGCCCGTGCATCCCTCACTGCGGCAACAAAAAATAATCCTGTCAGAGGAATACTCAAAGCTAAGATAATTGAAGTGATTTGGACACCTAAATCTGGCTGTCCCGAACTTAATTCAAACACTGAACCAACAGCCGCGATCGCTGTTACACAAGAGCTTCCTAGAAAAAAACCGCTTTTTGGAGTTAAATACACTACTAGACCACCCTACCCTACTGGTTTGACTGCTTGATATGAGAAGCCATTCTTAGATAACTCCTGCGCCAAAGTCAAGGAGTTTTCCACACGATCTACAAACACTACGCCATTGAGGTGATCCATCTCATGCTGAATGCAGCGTCCGAGTAAGTCAGTTGCTTTCAGGGTTTGGGGACGGCCATTTTCATCTTTATAAGCCACTTCCACCACTTCGGGACGCTTTACATCTAGATATACGCCAGGAATGCTTAAACACCCTTCTTGAGCCATAGAAACGTCGCGGCTGACTTGTTTGATGCTGGGGTTAATCAATATCAGTGGTGGATTTTCAGGGTTATCGGGTTCGCAGTCGATCACGATCAGTTGTTTATGAACTCCTACTTGGGGTGCAGCCAAACCTATCCCATCACTGCTGTACATGGTTTGTAGCATTTCGCGGATCAGTTGACGAATTTCATCATCTATTTTGGTGATACGTTTGGCAGGTTGACGCAAGACGCGATCGCCTAGATAGTGAAGTTGCAAAGGTGGGTTTTTTAACTTTTTTTTCTCAACAGCAATTTCAGAAGGCATGACTCTCGATGGCTAGATTGTGAAAATTCCAATTAATTTAATTCTATCAATCTAGTTAGTGGTCAGCTTGACTGGGAGCATCTTAAATGTCTGATTTTTCAACGCAGAGGCTCGCTGAGGTTCACGCAGAGGGGTATGAGGGTTTAATACAAGCTTCGTGTATAAAAGGTAGTGTTGTCCTGCATGAAGCTAATTGGGGTGATCTATGTTTAAATTTCTGACAAAACTTGACTACCTGCTGAAAGAAACTTTCCTGGGGTTGCTGCGCGGCGGTTGGATGAATTGGGCGGCTGTTAGTACGGTGACTGTATTATTATTTTTGTTTGGGTTGAGTTTGCAAACTTCTTGGCAAGTGGAAAAACTCCTCAACCAATTTGGTAGTCAGCTAGAGGTATCAGTTTATCTGGATTCTGGTACACGCGCTCGAAGTATTGAAACACTGGTGGTGCAAATGCCAGATGTGGTAAATGTACAAACTATTACCAAAGAGCAAGCTTGGAATAAGTTAGTCAAGGAACTGGGGATTTCTGATATTGATGGTGCGACGCAACAACTAGGCGAAAATCCTTTAGTTGATGAGATGAAGGTGAAAGCACGTAACCCTGAAGTTGTCCCTAATTTAGCTACGCAACTGGCTAAGTTACAGGGGGTGGAAACGGTGCAATATATCGATGAGGCGGTGAAACGTATTGCTCAGTTGCACCGGGGGTTAAATTGGGTGACTTTGACCATTACAAGTATTTTGACATTAACTGCGATCGCAGTCACCACTACTACCATCCGTCTGATTGTCTTAGCGCGTCGCCAGGAAATTGAAATTATGCAGCTAGTGGGTGCAACGGCGGCGTGGATTTACCTACCATTTATTTTACAAGGAATTGCCTTTGGTTTAGTCGGTGGTGCGATCGCTTGGAGTTTCATTTCTGTCATCCAACAGTTCATCAGTCAGTTACTTACCAATCAACCAGAATTTATTCAATTTATTACTAACGGTTTACAACTAACTCCGGCGCAAATTTTACTTTTACCTTTAATTCTGTTAAGTTTTGGTGCATCTGTCGGATTAATAGGAAGTTTATTTGCTGTCAGACGTTTTGCTAGAAGTTAATTCTTCTAAGTATTTATCAAATATTTTGATAAAATTCATTCCCCGCTTCAACTGATTCTGAAATTAAAACGCACCGCTCTAGCAAAGCAATATCTAAATGTGGTAACACTTCACTTCTAGTTATGGCTTCATAACCATAAGTATCAGTAAAAATGTTGGCTTGTTCATCTTGAGCATCGTCTCGCAGATGGTAAAGCTTAAGTTTGTCAAGCTGCCAAAAGCAAACCTCTGAAACGCCTAAGCGTCGGTAAGTTTCCAGCTTACTTATGCTGCCACTAGTAACAACTACTTCTATCACTAAATCGGGAACTTCCTTTTCTTCTCCTATGCAGTAACATTCGTCTGGTTCTGCGCCTGCTTTTTTGGCTTGATTTTTAAAGGTTGTACTTCCCAAAGGAAAATGTTTAATCTGTTTTTTCCATAAGTAAAGCCATATCAGGGATGCCAACCTGGTTTTTACTGATTCATGTTTTCTTGATGGCGACACAATTTCTAATATTCCATCTAGATAAGTAACATGGTAGTGGGAGTTATCCTCTAGTTTGGCTAATAGTGCCTCATAAAATTCCCAACTTACCCCACTACTGATAAATCTTTCCTCTGGATCATCAACAAGACCCAGCCTTGACTCGTCAATTAGTTCTTTAAGGCTGCTAACCATCGTTCTGGAATTCCTTGTAAGCTATTTCGACTTTGCCAAATGTAATATATATTTTCACTCTTAATCAATGCAAAAAGCAAAGCTTAATTTCTACTCAAATACATTTATTCAAATATTATGTAAACTAGGCTGACCATTCTGTACAGACTTCATTATCTTGCTGCCTATTTTTCTTAAAAATCACACACTATTACTCTAGTACGACACGAAATCCAATAACGGAAGCACAGTAATCAGCTTCTACCCAATCGCGGAATGCACTGCGACAGATTCCTGGTTTTCCGTCCCAAGAACCACCGCGCAACAGACAATTATTATTACCACTAATTAACCAAGCACTGCCATCAGTAGGTGCGCCGTTATAGTTATTATGCCAGTTATCCTGACACCACTCCCAAACATTGCCGTGCATATCGTATAAACCAAAACTGTTGGGTGGAAAACTGCCTACTGGTGTTGTTTCTTGCCGATATTTACCAATAGCTCCAAAAGCATAAGTAAAGTTACCGTTGTAGTTGGCTAAAGCCGTAGAAATTGTTCCACCAAAATGGAATGATGTAGTTGTTCCCGCACGACAGGCATATTCCCATTCAGCCTCACTAGGTAATCGATAGGTGCGTCCTGTCTTCTGGCTCAATTTTTTACAAAATTCTACGGCATCATACCAACTTACTCTTTCTACAGGTCGTTTCTCATCTTTGAAAGTAGAAGGATTATTACCCATAATTGCTTGATACTGCGCTTGGGTAATTTCATATTGACCTATGAAAAAACCAGGAATTGTTACCTGATGCTGTGGTTTCTCATTTAAACTTCCTTCCCCTAGTGGTGATCCTATTAGACATATTCCTCCTGGTATCTGTACCATTTCTAAAGTCAAAAAATTTCCTAGTTTTTCTACAAATAAATTTGCATTATGACTCTTGCGACTCGCTTTTGTACCTCCTGCATCTACCGTAACTATATCAAACTCAATGGTTTGTAGTATTAAACCCTTATTTGTTTGATGTGCTTGTACAGGTAAAAATTGCGGTTGAGATAAAGGTTGAACAGGTGATGATGGCGGTTGAGGAACAGATAAAATTGTTGTTTTAGCTTTAGTATTATTCAAATCTTGTAAAACTTCTGCTGCTGATTGATATCTTTCTCTAGGTAAATGTTTGAGTAACTTATCTAAAATTTGCCCTAAATTATCACTAACACTAATGCCTTTTTCTTGTGAAATATCTCGCCATAACCACTGAGCATTATAGACATCATAAAGACGATCAAATAAATTACCGGAGGCATCTTGTCCAGCTAAACATTGAGTTAACAGCCGCGCACAAGTTGCACCCAACGCATATAAATCACTAGCCGGAGATGCAAAACCTGACATTTGTTCACTCGGTGCATAACCAACGGTAAAAATTCCTGTAGCTTGTCTGGCTAGGCTGGTTTGGGTGACTTGTTTTGCTCCACCAAAGTCAATTAATACTAGTTTGCCATCACTCTGGCGGCGCATGATATTTTCTGGTTTAATATCTCGGTGGATAACATTGCGATCGTGGATAAATTGCAGAATGGGTAATAAATCAGCAAGGACTTGGCGAATATGTTCTTCTGTAAAAGTTTGTTGTCGCAGTTCTGTTAATAAAGTCTGTCCTTGGATAAATTCTTGGACTAAATACAAGCTTGATCCTTGTTCAAAGTAAGCCATAAGCCTGGGAATTTGGGAGTGATTTTCTCCCAGTTCATACAGGCGTTTTGCTTCTTGTTTGAATAATTCTGCTGCTTTGGCGAGTGCAGCCGTTCCTTGGACTTGAGGAAAAAATTGTTTGATGACACAAGGATCATCAAATCTAGTTATGTCTTGGGCTGCGTAAGTTTTGCCAAATCCGCCTTCTCCTAGTAGACTCAAAACACGGTAGCGGTTGACGAGTAGGTTGCTGAAGTTGCTGTGTCCGCAAGTCAGGCAAAATTTGTTACCGTCTGGGTTGAAGGGGTTGGAGCAATTAGGATTTTGGCAGATTTGCATAACTTAGAGTTACAGCAAGTTTATTGTGAATAGTATACTAATTTCCCTGCCAAACTTAAGTGTGTCATGAGGAAATCAGGACTAAAGTCCTTACTACAAACCAATAAGTATATTTTCTAAACCATACTGGAAGATTGATTTTTACTACGTTAACGTATATATTGCTTCCCATCTTTTGCCGCTAAAGTCCTTGTATCCCAATGCGGTTTGATATTTTTACTATGTCTACCCAAACAATCGAAAGCATATACACCGATGGTGCTTGCACCGGTAATCCTGGCCCTGGAGGCTGGGGTGTTGTTGTCTATTTCAGTGATGGCTCAATTCATGAAATGGGTGATGCCGCCAGTCATACTACGAATAATAAGATGGAAATGCAGGCTGCGATCGCCGCTTTACAATTTCTCCAGTCCTCTCGACAAACTGAACCTATCACCCTCTATACCGATAGCGAATACTTGATTAATTGCGTAACTAAATGGGTGAAAGGCTGGAAGCGAAAAGGCTGGAAAAAGGCAGATGGAAAACCAGTTCAAAATCAAGACTTGCTAGAAACTCTCGATGAACTCAATAGCAAACAGGTTAACTGGCATCATGTGCGCGGTCATTCTGGTAACGTAGGTAACGAACGTTGTGATGTAATTGCTCGCAGCTTTGCCACTGGCAAAATCCCATCTCTACAACAATTATCTAATTCTAATGCTTACAAATCTTTACCTAATAACAGTGAAAATATTGTATCAAAAGTACCTAATCATGTTACAACCTCTACAATAGTTAACAAAAAGACACAAGAAATCTCTACTTCCGCATCAAACATAATTGCTATGGAACTACCTACCGCACACGCTGCGGCTACAGTCGAAGAACAGCCACCTGAACAAAGGGTTGAACAACTCCGTAACTTAGTTGAAACTCTACGTATTGCTGACGAAATTGCCGCTAAAGGCTACCTGATTACCAGTTCTGAATTAGCTTACTTGATGGATGTCCATGCTAGTGCTGTCACCAGTCGAGGAGACCAATGGCGATGGCGAAATTGGATAGTCTCAAGGGTACGACGGGAAGGAAATCAAATTCTCTGGGAACTAGAAAGAGGCGATCGCCTGGGAGGTGAAGAAGAGTAATGAGTGCTGAGTAATGAGTAATGAGTGCTGAGTAAGCTAGTCAGCTAGTTAGGAGTGTTGAGTTTTCAAGCAAGAACTGTTCAAGAATCAGAACTCAACACATATTTTTTTGACGTTCTCACCGCCCTAAAAGTGCGGTGATTCTAAAAATCAGTTTTAAAATTTTAAAAAAATACAATATTCTCTCGAATATTATTTTTTTGTATTTTGATATACAATATTTATTAAATTTAGATTAAGATATTATTTACACAAATTTAATAACAGTTTCATTTACGGGCTATGAATACAGCTAAAACTGCTTTATATCCCTTAGATACTCTAATATTTACTTTCACTGAGCATTCTGTCAGTGGTATTGTGAGGAAACCGTCCAATTATTCAAAACTTTGATAGTTCGGAATTTATGGCGCATAGGCAATACCAACGAATTACTCCAACCGTCAAAACAAGGCGTAGTTGGTGTTATTGCTCAGTTGTGTAGGCGATCGCGTTTTGCCCACCGTAGCTAAATCGCATCGGAAATTGCTATAAATTTAATTTTATTAAGAAACATCAAGATTTTGGCAAACTAGAGTATATGCCTAATCAAATATCTACTCAAACCTTGTCTACTCAAACTCCTAGTTTATTCCTCACCCTCGCCATTGCCCCAGCAAAAGTGATGCGTGGGGTGAATGTATTGCCGTCAGCAGCCTTAGAAATTGCCAAACTTGGCTCTCGTCCCTTAATTGTGGCAGGAAATAGCACCCTGGCTATTGTTCAGGAGAGTTTGCAGCCGATTTTAGAACACCAAAATCTGCACGTTACCCCAGTCTCCTATGGTGCTGACTGTTCGGAAGCTAGCTTAAAATCTCTGAGGAAGGCAGCGAAAGAACATAAAGCCGATGTGATTATCGGTGTTGGTGGCGGTAAAGCTTTAGATACAGCTAAATTAGTTGCACATCAGTTGCAGTTACCTGTCGCCACGATTCCCACGTCGGCGGCTACCTGTGCAGCTTGGACGGCTTTATCGAATGTCTATTCTGAGGAAGGGGCATTTCTCTATGATGTGGGTTTGTCTCGCTGTCCCGATTTATTGATACTGGACTACGATTTAGTAAAAACAGCACCACCACATACCTTAGTAGCAGGAATTGGGGATGCGATCGCTAAATGGTACGAAGCTTCAGTTAGTAGTGGGCATTTAGAACAGACTTTAATTATTGCCGCAGTCCAACAGGCGCGAGTTTTGCGGGATATTTTATTACAAAAGTCAGCCGCAGCCTTGGAAAATCCAGGCAGTGAAGTATGGCAAGAAGTTGTTGATGCTACTGTCTTACTAGCTGGTGTCATTGGCGGCTTGGGTGGGGCGCAGTGTCGCACCGTTGCCGCCCATGCAGTCCATAATGGTCTAACTCACATTGCTGGACACAGTAGCATCCACGGCGAAAAAGTCGCCTACGGTATTTTAGTGCAGCTGCGTTTAGAAGAAATGGTACAAGGCAACCAACTGGCAGCCGCTTCTAGACAACAATTGTTGAAATTCTATGCAGAGATTGGACTACCACAAAAATTAGCTGATTTGGGTTTGGGTAATATCACCCTCGGCGAGTTACAAACAGCCGCCGAAATTTCTTTAGCACCCGAATCTGACATTCATCGACTACCATTTAAAGTTGCATTGGAACAATTGATGGCGGCGATGGTTTCTACTACTGCACCAACAGATAATAGAGACTTAGTTAATCGTGTCTCCACCAGGGAAACAAGTGATGAAATAATGACTAATTCGTAATACTCTCTTCTGACAAGCAACAAGCAGAACTACAAATTACTTTGACTGCTGAAAGCTAGTAAAAATAATTTTGAATTTTGAATTTTGAATTTTGAATTCCCCGAAGGGGTTGACGAGGTTGAGGAATGAGTTTGGATTGGATTACCCCAGCAGATCGGATACAGCAACTACCACCTTATGTATTTGCCCGTCTCGATGAGTTAAAAGCTAAGGCTAGAGAACAAGGAATTGATTTAATTGATTTAGGGATGGGCAATCCCGATGGCGCGACACCACAACCAGTGGTAGAAGCAGCTATCAAGGCTTTGCAAGATCCCGCCAATCACGGTTATCCCCCCTTTGAAGGTACGGCCAGTTTTCGCCGTGCTATTACCAATTGGTATAAACGTCGCTATGGTGTGGTATTAGATCCTGATAGTGAAGCATTGCCTCTATTGGGTTCTAAAGAAGGATTAACTCATCTAGCGATCGCATATATTAATCCTGGTGATGTGGTACTAGTGCCTTCCCCCGCCTATCCTGCCCATTTTCGCGGGCCAGTGATTGCTGGCGGTAAAGTCCACAGCTTGATTTTGAAGCCTGAGAATAATTGGTTAATTGATTTAGCCGCCATTCCTGAAGACGTTGCTAGACAAGCTAAGATACTGTATTTTAACTATCCCAGCAACCCCACAGCCGCCACCGCACCCCGCGAATTTTTTGAGGAAATCGTGGCGTTTGCGAGAAAGTATGAAATTCTCTTAGTACATGACTTGTGTTATGCCGAGTTAGCTTTTGATGGTTATCAACCCACTAGCTTACTAGAAATTCCTGGGGCAAAAGATATTGGTGTAGAGTTCCATACCTTATCTAAAACCTATAATATGGCTGGTTGGCGTGTCGGGTTTGTGGTGGGAAATCGCCATGTAATTCAAGGCTTGCGGACACTCAAAACAAACTTAGATTATGGGATTTTTGCCGCCTTACAAACAGCCGCCGAGACAGCCTTACAACTACCTGATATTTACTTACACGAAGTACAACAACGCTACCGCACCCGCCGGGATTTCCTCATTCAAGGGTTAGGACAGTTGGGTTGGGATATCCCCAAAACCAAAGCAACAATGTATTTGTGGGTGAAATGTCCTGTGGGTATGGGTTCAACGGATTTTGCTTTGAACTTGTTGCAGCAGACAGGCGTTGTTGTTACCCCTGGTAATGCCTTTGGCGTTGCTGGTGAAGGGTATGTGCGTATTAGCTTGATTGCAGATTGCGATCGCTTGGGTGAAGCCTTAAATCGCATTCAGCAAGCTGGTATTCGCTATCAAACTGAAGCCGTTATTGCTGGTTCGGAATTAGGAGTGTAAGTATGGCTATACTCCCATAAGGGATACAAAAATCAAAGCAGATAGGAATTGTTGTACATTGCCATCAAGAGCAACTAACAACTAATAACTATAATATGAACTTTCGCGAAGAGTTTAAACTGCTGCTACGCGCTCGCTACCCCTTAATTTATATTCCCACCTATGAAGAGGAACGGGTAGAAGCAGCAATCCGAGAAGAAGCCAACAATCAAGGGAATCGCCCCGTATATACTTGGGATTTTGTCGATGGCTATCAGGGAAACCCCAATGACGAGGGCTTTGGACGGCGTAACCCTCTGCAAGCTTTAGAATTTGTAGAAAAATTACCGGCTTCAGCCCCAGCCGTCTTAATTTTACGAGACTATCATCGGTTTTTAGATGATGTGGCGATCGCTCGTAAACTCCGCAACTTAGCGCGACTTCTCAAGTCTCAACCCAAAAATATTGTTTTATTATCCCCACGGATTGCGATTCCTGATGATTTAACTGAAATTTTAACGGTTGTGGAGTTCCCTTTACCCGCAGCCCCGGAAATTAAAACAGAGATAGAACGCTTACTACAAGCCACGGGTAACTCTCTATCTGGCAAAGTTTTAGATGATTTGGTGCGTTCTTGCCAAGGATTGTCAATGGAGAGGATTCGGCGGGTTTTGGCGAAGGCGATCGCCACCCACGGCGAATTACAACCAGAAGACGTAGATTTAGTTTTGGAGGAAAAACGCCAAACTATCCGCCAAACCCAAATCCTCGACTTTTACCCCGCCACTGAGCAAATTTCTGATATTGGGGGACTAGATAACCTCAAAGATTGGCTATTGCGGCGGGGAGGCTCGTTTACTGAACGGGCGCGTCAGTATGGTTTGCCCCATCCCAGGGGTTTATTATTGGTGGGGATTCAGGGAACAGGGAAATCATTAACAGCTAAAGCGATCGCTCATCACTGGCATTTACCCCTACTCCGGCTAGATGTAGGACGCTTATTTGCTGGTTTAGTCGGTGAATCAGAATCTCGCACTCGCCAAATGATCCAAGTAGCAGAAGCCCTCGCCCCCTGCATTTTGTGGATTGATGAAATTGACAAAGCCTTTTCAGGACTGGGTAGTAAAGGTGATGCAGGAACAACTAGCCGTGTATTTGGTACGTTTATTACCTGGCTAGCGGAAAAAACCTCCCCTGTATTTGTGGTGGCTACCGCTAACGACATCCAAGCCCTACCGCCGGAAATGCTCCGTAAAGGTAGATTTGATGAAATTTTCTTTGTCGGCTTACCCAGTCAAGACGAAAGAAAAGCTATTTTTAATGTGCATTTATCCCGACTGCGCCCCCACAATTTGAAAAATTATGACATCAACCGATTAGCATACGAAACACCCGATTTTTCTGGGGCAGAAATTGAGCAAACTTTAATTGAAGCCATGCACCTTGGATTTAGCCAGAACCGAGATTTTACCACCGATGATGTTTTAGAAGCTGCCAGTCAAATTATCCCCTTAGCCCGCACAGCTGTAGAGCAAATCCAAAAACTGCAAGAATGGGCAGCAGCAGGGAGAGCGCGTTTAGCTTCCAAACAAACGCCCTTAAGCGATACTTTCGGGAAGCTACGGTAATTTCAGGACTTACGCACAGAGGTTATTTGTGAAGAAGGGGTGTAAGGGTATGAGGGTGTAGGGGTGTAAGGGTTTTGAACACCTACACCCCCACACCCCTATACCCCTATACCCTCGCCCACACCCTTGATTCTTCGTATCACTGCGTAAGTCCTAAATTTATCTCCAGATAGTTGGTCAATTCACTTGCAATAGTCCATAATTCAGAGTTAATCATTAACTAATATGGACTATTGATTAATGGGAGATTAGGGACTGGGGATTGGGGAACTCGGGGCCCCCTCTGGGGATAAGGGGTAATGGGGACTGGGGAAAAATTTATTGACTATTGACTATTGAAAAGGATTTAACTATGGTTTCTGGTTTACTAAAGTTTATATTGGGATTTTTATTAGCGATCGCAGTTTTAGTTGGTAGCGGTGTAGCCGTAGCACTCTATTTCATGAATAGAACTGCTATACCCCCTACTAAACCGACTTATGCCAATGATAGCCCTGCTCTCCAAACTTCAAATCCGCAAAAGACTGACTTAAACACTACACCTACTCCTAACGCAATAATGTCTCCTACCCCCTCCGCAACTCCTACAGAATCATCAGAAGCATTACCACCAGGAGCTTATCAAGGACGTGTTACTTGGTCTGAAGGGTTAAGTTTACGTGCTGAACCTAAACAAGATGCCGAGCGCGTTGGCAGTGTGGCGTTTAAACAAAATATTATTGTTTTGGAAGAGAACCAAGATAAAAGCTGGCTAAAAATTCGTATCGAAGGCAGTAAACAGGAAGGTTGGGTAAAAGCCGGTAATATTGAACGGGTTAATTAAATCAGTGAACAGTGAATAGTGAACAGTTATCAAGGCATATGATATGGGATTTAAATCCCCCACCCATCACTACCATTGGTGGGGGATTTGAACTCAGGGATATAAAACCAATTCGCAATTCGCAATGGACTAACGTCCCGCTTCGCTAACGCAATTCGCAATTAAACTAAGCCACCCACAAGGGGTGGGGTTTTTACCTACCTTGCGATACAAGGACTGTTTCGCCCACCAGGGGCGAGGTTTTGAACCTTCACTTTTTGATAAATTAACATTAGTATATAAAATCTGATTAAATAGTATATTATTCTCTATATTTATACTGATTGAAAGTCAGTTACTAAACTAAGTAACTTTTCGGCTAAATCATCCTAGAAGCCATTCTTATAGCGTTTCCTAATGAGGTATATCATAGCTCCCTCCCCTCCTTGCCTGCGGGGAGGGGGTTGGGGTGGGGTTCTTGTACAAAAAAATAGCAATATAACTATGGATACTATTGTTTATTCTTATATAGCATCTATCTACGAGGAATCAGAAAGTATTGAGTTTATTCCTATCCAAATTAACTGGCAATTTTTGCAGTGGCAGAAATTATCTAGTGTTGCGGCGATGCGGCTGTTATCTGTGGCATTAACTACAGGTGTTTTGAGTGTAGCTGGACAGGCTTTGGCTCTGGAAAAAATAGGCAGTAGCGGTACTAACGTTACAAATATCCAAAGGTGTTTAAAGCAATTAGGCTTTTTAAATGCTCCAGCTACAGGCAAATTTGCTACCTTGACTCAAAGAGCTGTAATTGGGTTTCAGCGAGCCAATAAATTAACCCCTGATGGTGTTGTTGGTAGTGGTACACAAACAGCCCTACAAAGAGCTTGTCAGGCTAGAAATGCTAGTGGAGAATTGAAATTTGGGAGTAGAGGAACAGCCGTTTCTCAACTACAAAGAAATCTCAAGCAGCTAGGCTATTTTAACGCACCTAATACCGGCTATTTTGGGACAGAAACTCAGCAAGCTGTCATCCGTTTTCAGCGATCTGCGGGAATTGGGGCTGATGGTGTGGTTGGTTCTAGAACTGCTCAAGCTATCAGAAATGCAACTGGTGTAGGCGGGCGATACCCAGTTCTTTCTGAAGGTAGTAGTGGTCAAGCTGTAACCAGGGTACAACAGCGTTTGCGTCAGTTGGGTTATTTTAATGCTAATCCCACTGGCAATTTTCAACGCATTACTAAGGATGCGGTCATTGCTTTTCAACGTCGTGTAGGGATTTCAGCCACTGGCGTTGTGAATTGGCAAACTTGGAATGCACTAGAGGGTTCTGCTCAAAATCCAGCTAGACCTGGCCTTTCGACTCAACAAGTCAGAGATTTGCAACAACGTCTGCAAGATTTGGGATATTTTAATACTAACCCTACTGGCACAGTGGGGGCGATGACGCGGGAAGCAATTATACAATTTCAGCGAGATAATAGACTGAGTACCGATGGCATTGCTGATGTACAAATCTTAGAAGCAGTACGTCAAGCTTGGAACATTAGATACGCTAATCAGCCTAGTAATCAGCTTAGTCAAGATGTTCTCTTTGTTGGCGATCGCAGCGAAAATGTCAGACTAGTACAACAGCGTTTATTGCAGTTAGGCTTTTTTGCTCGGAGGATAGATGGTTATTTTGATGAATATACTAGGGCATCTGTTGCTAACTTCCAGCAATCCTATCAAATCAATCCCACAGGGAGAGTAGATTGGCAAACTTGGCAAGCACTGAATGTAAATCAAGCACCGAATGTAAATAACGTTCCCATAATGCGGGGGAATGTTTCTAACTTTTCTACTAACCTTCCTAATAATAATCGTTATGTGGTGATAGTACCAATTAACAACCAGAATACTCTCAATCAAGTACGTCGTTATGTACCCAACGCCTACGCTGATAAATCCAATTTAGGGAGTTATGTGAATGCTGGTGCATTTAGCGATCGCCTTTTGGCAGAGCAACGGTCTAAATTGTTACGTTCTAATGGTTTAGATGCTAGAGTACAGTATTTTTAGGAGTGCTTGAGAGTGCTGACTCAGCACTCTCAAGTTAACAGGCGGACTTGTGAGCCTTCTTGTGTCTTATTTACCTCAATTCTGGCTTGGAATGCCTCTTTAAGGTGGGGCATATGGGTAACTGTGAGGATGCAGGCAAAATCGTTGGCGATCGCATTAATGGAGGCAATCAGGCGATCGCATCCTTCTGCATCCTGTGTGCCGAAACCTTCATCGATAATCAATAACTGTAAGGCTGCACCAGCTCTTTGTGCTAATAATTTCGCTAAGGCTAACCGAATTGCAAAGTTAATTCTAAACGCTTCCCCTCCAGAGTAAGTCTCATAGGCGCGTGTACCTCTAGCATCGGCGATTAAAATATCTAAGGTGTCAATTAATTTGGCGTTTTTCTTCGTAGATTTACTACTTTTCCCAGCTTTTTGGGTAATAAATTGTACGTGCAGTTGATTAGCACTCAGCCGTGACAATAGTTGATTTGTCTCTGCTTCTAGCTGAGGTAACACATTCTCAATCATCAAGGCTTGGATGCCATTTTTACCAAATGCCTGGGCTAATTCCTGATACACTCGATATTGTTGCTTAGAAATTTGCAGTTGTTGCTGTTGTTCTTCATACTGGATTTGCATAGTGTCCAGTTGCAAAGCTAACTGCTCTAAACGCCCTAATTGGGTGATACATTCATCAAGTTGTCTTCTGCGGACTGCTATTTGCTGCTCTAAAGCTTGAATCTGTTCAACGGGATTGGCCGATGTGGCTAACTGCTGCTCAATACTGGTAATTTGGGTGACAAGTTGTTGTCTCTCTTGCAACCTGGTATTTCTCGATGTCTCCAAATCTTGTAATCGTCCCTGGAGTTGAGGATACTGCTGCTGGGCTGACAACAACTGTTGATGGCGGAATTGCCAAGATTGGGCTTGACGTAGGGCGGTGCGGATCTGGTTGTGCTGTTCGGAACTGTAAGCAATTTCGCTAATTTGGCTTTCAATCGCCGCGATTTGCTTGGCGCACTCAGAATCAATCTGTTCTTGCTGGATTCTGGTTTCTAACTGGGTAATTTGGGCTTGTAATTCTGGTTTACGGGCTGCTAGTTGGGCTTGGCGTTTGGCAGCATCTTTGATTTGTCCTTGTTTAATTTCTGCCCATCGCCACCTTTCTACTTCGCTACGAGCTAGAGCATGGTCTTGCTCATTGTAATTGAGTTGTTGCAGATATTGTTCTAGCTGCCTGAGTTCAGCTTGTTGTGTGGGCGCATAATCACCCGTTTGCAGCGATCGCTCTAGGTGTTGTTTTTCGGAGGCTAGTTGCTGTAAATGCTGTTCTGCATCGCTGGTAGATTGCAACTGTGCGGCTAATTGTCCTCTTTGCTCCCGTAAGCCGTCATAAGCATTCAATTTCTGGAATATTTCCTTGTATTCTTGCCTCAGTAGTTGAATTTCTCTATCTGAAACCGCCATTTGTTCCCGGAAGACCCACAATTGCCCCTCTGTTTCTTTATACTCATCTTTCGTTTTGTCTACAACGCGATTCCAGTGATGCTCATCTAAGGGACGTTCACACAAGGGACAAATAGCATCGGGAGTGCGGAGCATTTGCAGTTTTTGCTCTAATTCCCCCAATAATCTTTCATATTCCCGATGTTGCGCCTGTAAACGTTCGATAAAATGCCGTCTTTCTTGCCCTTTTTCCTGGACTCGTTGCAAATAAACCCGATCTTTATCCATTTGATCAATCTGCATCGCCACTTCCATCACCGCTTGTTGCAGTTGGGGTTGGCGTTGAGAAGAGCGTTGCAGTTGATTTTCTGTGACTTGTAGCTGTTCTAGTCTGGCTACTAACCCAGCGTGAACCCGATCTAAATGACTTTGTAAGTTTTGTCGCTGCTGCAATAAAGGCGAGACTTGCATTTGCAGTTCATCTAAATGAGTTAGATGGCGACGTGCGGCGGCTAGTTGGGCTAAGGCTGCTTCAATTTCCCCAGATTTAGAGAGGGTTTGTTGAATTTCTTGCTCTTGCTGTTGTAAGGCGGCTAGTTGTCCTTGGACTTGTTGCAGTTGACGTTCTAACTCATGAATTTGTTTAGTGAGTTGTTGCTGCTTTTGTTGACGTAGGACAGTAGCACGGGTATATTCATCAAATTTGATGGCGAAGGCTTCTTCTTGAGATTGGAGATTTTGATAATTGGTGAAGCCATCTTTAATCTCCACTTCTTGGTTGATGAGTGCGGCTAACTGGGTAATTTGACTGTTAATAGATGATTGCTCTTGTTGTAGGCGATCGCAATCTTGAGTTAAATTCTGATATTGTTGCTTGACAAAATTTAGCTGCTGTTCCCAATTAGTGCGTTGGTGTTGGACAACTTGCAAGCTTTGTAATTGAATATTCTCAAAAGCTTGTACTTGTTGTAATTGGTTAATTTCAGCTTCTAATTCTGCCTTTTTAGCTTGAGTTATATGACGTTGCTGTAGTTGAGTTTTAATCGACTCTAAAGAACGCTCTAATTCCTCAGCCCTAGCTTTAAACTGACGGGATGAGTCCTTGGCTCGTTCTTCTAATTCATCATATTGATTCAGCTTTAACAACTCCGCTAAAATCTCTTTGCGTTCACTCGGACGCTTGAGCATGAATTCATCTGCACGTCCTTGACGCAGATAGGCAGAGTTAATAAAAGTATCGTAATCGAGCTTAATGTATTCTAAAATTAAATCCTGTGTTGCCCTTATGCCTTTACCAGTCAAGGCACGAAACCCAGAGGGTGTTTCGATTTGAAATTCTAGCCCCCCAGCCGCGCCTCTAACTCGGCTGCGGATAATCCGATATTTTTGTTGGTTAGTTTGAAAAGTAAAATCAACTCTAACTTCTTTTGCACCAGAATGGATCACATCATCTTCAGCAGCAGCGCGGCTTTCACCCCAAATCGCCCATGTCATTGCTTCGAGAAGGGATGATTTACCTGCTCCATTAGAACCACAAATACAAGCCGTATGCAAACCACGAAAATCTAAAGTTGCATCACGGTAACTAAGAAAATTTTTGAGGATAAGTTGTACTGGGATCATTCAGGCTATATCGCCACATTTACATATTTTTTAGCTAGCAGTACAGATGCACTCTTTGATAGTCTATCTAGGTGTTTATCAGGTTTCTAGTTTAAGTGTCCGCAATTTTACGAAAATTAACAATAGTTATGAGGTGATTTTGCAGGAAAGGCGATCGCAGCGATTCGCTATTCTATAAAGCTAATATTTTTTCTGCTTCTTGACACAATACATGATGATGCTGACTATTACTAGCGAGCAATCCACCCCACTGATTAATGTCGCCAGTATTGTATTTTAATGGATCACCATTGAAATGAGTAAAATTTCCCCCAGCTTCTGTTAAAATCAGTTCTGGTGCTGCCATATCCCAATCTTTGGGCGCAGACTTGCCAGAAAGGGAAATGTAAATGTCTGCTTGTTGTTCGAGAATGGCGGCTATTTTACAACCAACACTACCGACGGCTTTTTGATGGCGTAAAGGCAAGTTTTGCAGTAGATAATCTAAGCGTTGATTGCGGTGAGAGCGACTAACAACTAAAGTTAAATCTTCAATCGGCTTATTATTGTTACTAAATAGTAGTTGTAGGGGAACAGCATCGTTGCGGGTTTCTACAAATGTCCCGCCTCCTTTGGTAGCGTAGTACAGTTTTGCTTTTTCTGGTACTGCAACTACTGCTAAGACTGGTCTATGTCCTTTAACTAAAGCGATGTGAACTGCATAATCCCCAGTCTTATCGATGAAATCACGCGTACCATCTAGAGGATCAATAATCCATACCCAATCAGGTGCAGAGTATGTATCTGTATCTAGTCTGGATTTATAGGTTTCTTCGCTGATGTAAGCAAAATCTTCGTTACCCAAGGCTGCTTGTAGCTTTTGGAGAATGTATTGACTGACTACGACATCAGCGACGGTGACAGGTTCATTTTGTTTATACTGCACGTCCAGATTAGGGTCTGTAGCAGTGCCGTGATAGTAAGATTGTAATATGTCTGCTGCGCCCCAACCGACGGCACGAGCGATCGCTAGTATTTCTTGTAAGTCTTTCATTTTACTGTGTCCTAAAATCCATCCAGCGACGCGTACCAAAATATTTACAAGCTTCAGCCGCAATTTTAGCTGCTTGGTCGAGAGCATCAGTAAAACTGGCTTGTAAAATGTAGTGGCAAAAAGCACCGTGAACAATATCTCCAGCCCCTAGTGTATCAACTGCTGGTATAGAAGGTACAGCTATACTACCAAATTGACCATGACTTGAGTAGGTAATTGGTTGTTCTCCGTGGGTAATGGCGATGTGGGGAATACCGCAGGTGCGGAGATAAGCAAAAACTTCTGCTTGAGAGTGACAGTTGGGAGGGTAAAAGTTAGCCGAACAAACGGCGTAATCTACCAAGGGTAAGACTTGTTCAAATCCTGGTTTCCAACTACCACCATCAATAACTACAGGGATATGATGAGCCTTAGCCATTTTAGCGATCGCATATCCCACCTGCATCTGATGTCCGTCAATCAGGACTATATCTATATTGTGTAAGATATCTGGTGGAATTGAGGTAATACTGGCTGGGTTTTTGACAGCATTGATAGAAATGACCGCCCGTTCCCCGGTGGATTGGGTGACAATAATGGAGGATACAGGCGGTGCTGTATTGATGGTAGGGTCAAGATCAGCGATCGCTACATTATATATAGTTAAATCTCCCCGAATTAACTCTGTCATGGGATGCGAACCCAACACACCCAAAACTGTAGCTTGATTTCCTAGATAACTAAAAGTGACAGCCGCGTTGGTAGCTGGGCCGCCTGCTGCTACAGTGTAATCAGATGCAACTAACTTTTGATTATTTTGCGGGGCAGATTCAGCTAAGTAAATTAAATCTAAAGTGATTAAACCCACAAATAAAGCGTGATTAGTCATTAGTTATTCTCCCCAATCCCCATTACCCCTTATCCCCAGAGGGGGACCCGAGTTCCCCAGTCCCCAGTCCCCAGTCCCCAATCCCCATTAATGCAAACCGATCCCAAACCAGGAACACTATATATAGTTGGCACACCCATTGGTAACTTAGAAGATATTACCTTGCGAGCGGTGCGGATTTTGCAGAATGTGGATTTGATTGCCGCAGAGGATACGCGCCACACGGGGAAATTACTACAACATTTACAAGTTAAAACACCCCAAACAAGTTACCACGAGCATAATAGTAGTAGTCGCATCCCAGAATTAATAGAGCATTTGCAGGGTGGAAAAGCGATCGCTTTAGTTAGTGATGCGGGTATGCCAGGAATTTCTGATCCGGGGTATGAATTGGTGAAGGCTTGCATTGAAGCAAAGATTCCCGTAGTTCCCATTCCTGGCGCGAGTGCAGCGATTACGGCGTTGAGTGCGGCGGGACTACCAACAGATAAGTTTGTGTTTGAGGGGTTTTTACCTGCGAAAAGTCAGCAACGACGAGAACATTTAGAGACTTTACAGACAGAATCTCGCACTATAATTTTCTACGAATCGCCCCACCGTTTACGAGATACTTTACAAGACTTAGCAGATATTTGGGGAAGCGATCGCCAAATTGTGATGGCGCGGGAGTTAACTAAATTGTATGAGGAATTTTGGCGGGGAAGTATTGGCGATGCGATCGCCCACTATCAACAAAAAGAACCCCAAGGTGAATATACTCTAGTATTAGCAGGGAATCCCCCCAGTCAACCCCTACTCACAGAAGCACAACTCAAAGCCGAACTAGAACAATTAATGCGTCAAGGTATATCGCGATCGCAAGCTAGCCGACAATTAAATAAATATACTGCCCTTAACCGTCGTCAAGTTTATCAAATTGCTCTGGCGATTGATCTCAATCCTGAATAAAAAACCTTAACTAAAAGGGAGTTGATAATTCTTTCATTACCAATACCCAGTCCCCAGTCCCCAGTCCCCATCTTTGCTAGGCTAAACTTATAGGAGTAAGAGATTTACTGCCATGTCTGTAGCCAAAGATTTAACAACCCCAGAATATGTTATCTTTCCTCCAGGCGATTTATACAGTGATGAGCCAGAGTTGGAAAGTTATCTACATTTACAGCAACTAATCCTGTTATTAAACACCTTAGAATGGTGGTGGCAAGACCGCAATGATTTTTTTGCTGCTGGTAATCTGACTATTTTTTACAGTCCGAAACAGCTTAAATCTGAACACTTCCGAGGGCCGGATTTCTTCGTGGTGTTAGGAACAGAACGCAAACCCCGTAAAAGTTGGGTTGTCTGGGAAGAAGAAGGTAAGTATCCCAACGTGATTGTAGAACTACTATCAGATTCTACTTCGTCTACTGACAGAGGCTTAAAAAAACAAATCTATCAAGATATATTCCGCACGCCGGAATACTTTTGGTTCGACCCCAATAATTTAGAATTTGCTGGGTTTATTTTAATGGGTGGTAAATATGAGCCAATAGCACCCAATCCCCAAGGTAGGCTATGGAGTCAGCAATTAGAGTTATATTTAGGGGTTGAACAGCAGAATTTACGTTTTTACACTGCTGATGGGGAAATCGTACTCACACCAGAAGAAGTTGCAAGGTTGGAGATGCAGCGCGCTGAACAAGAAAAACAACGCAGCGATCGCTTAGAGGCGAAGCTGCGTGAATTAGGTATAGATCCAAATACTATTTAATACTCAAGAGATGCTTACTGTTCTTCGGGAAATACCCATTTTGGAGGTTCTGTCATTTTTCGCCTGAGACGTTCTTCCGCAATTGCTAGCATTTGGTCTAACGAAGTCTCAGCGATAAATTTTGACGCAGCCTCTCTATACTCAATGTTTGGGCATTTCTCCCCTAAAACACAACCGTTAACGCAGGCTTGAGCGCAGTTAATTTTCTGCTCCACTGTCAATTCCTCTCTGATTTGAAAATAAGGATCGGGGACGAATCAATTTAAAATTCAACAACTTGTGGGGACTGGGGACTGGAGACACTTCTCTGCGAGACGCTCCGCGAACGACAAGTGATACAGTGAGCCTGTCGAACTGCTCAGTGCATCGCTGGGGACTGGGGACTGGGGAGTAGTTAAAAGGGATTTTTATTTCCTTTGTTTGTTATTTCTACTTTCCAGGTAAATTTTACCGTGCTATTTGAGATCAAATTAGTCTAAATATTTACGATTTTAAAAAAAGTCAGGAAGCCCAAAAGTCAATGCCCAATGCCTATAGCGTTTCTTGATCACATGAGGTATATCATAGCCCCCTCCTTGCTTGCGGGGAGGGGGTTGGGGGTGGGGTTCTTGTACCTAGCTAAAGCGATAACCGCTATAATGCCCAATCCCTGCTACGCTCATATATATGCAATTTCTTGCTCAAAAGGTCGCTCATGTCGGAATTGTTGGCTATAACTGGAACTATCGCCGCGATCGCTACTGCTGTTGTCCCCCAACAGGGTAGTGTGGGTATTGTGCGGGTGTCTGGTTTCCACGCCATAGCCATTGCTCAAACTCTGTTTTATGCTCCTGGAAAGCAGGTTTGGGAAAGTCACCGCATTCTCTACGGTTATATTCGCCATCCCCAAACGCAACAGATGGTAGATGAAGCTTTGTTACTAATCATGAAAGCACCCCGTTCTTACACCCGTGAAGATGTGGTGGAATTTCATTGTCATGGCGGGATTATGGCAGTGCAGCAGGTATTGCAGTTGTGTTTGGAAAATGGTGCAAGGCTCGCACAACCTGGAGAATTTACCCTCCGCGCCTTTTTGAATGGGCGATTAGATTTAACTCAAGCCGAAAGTATTGCTGATTTGGTGGGAGCTAAATCACCCCAAGCTGCTCAAACTGCTTTAGCTGGGTTACAGGGAAAATTAGCCCATCCCATCCGTCAGTTACGCGCTAACTGTTTGGATATTTTGGCAGAAATTGAGGCTCGGATTGATTTTGAGGAAGACCTACCCCCGTTGGATCATAAACAAATAATATCAGATATTGATGGCATTGCCACAGAAATCACCAAATTATTGGCAACTAAAGATAAAGGTGAACTGCTGCGTACAGGGTTAAAAGTAGCAATCGTTGGTCGTCCGAATGTGGGCAAATCTAGCTTGTTGAATGCTTGGAGTCAGAGCGATCGCGCCATTGTCACTGACTTACCCGGTACAACCCGCGACGTGGTGGAATCTCAGATAGTAGTGGGGGGAATTCCGGTGCAGGTGCTAGATACAGCAGGCATTCGGGACACAGTAGACCAAGTAGAGAAGATAGGGGTAGAGCGATCGCGTCGTGCTGCCAACACAGCAGATTTAGTCTTATTCACCATCGATGCTGCCACAGGTTGGACAGATGGCGATAGACAAATCTACGAACAAGTACAACACCGTCCGTTGATTCTCGTGATTAATAAAATCGACTTAGTAGAAAAGCAACTCATTCATACTTTAGCATATCCCCAGCATATTAATCACATTGTCCACACAGCAGCAGCCCAAAATCAGGGGATTGATTCCCTAGAAACAGCAATTTTAGAGATAGTTCATACAGGTAAAATTCAAGCTGCTGATATGGATTTAGCCATTAACCAAAGACAAGCTGCTGCACTCACACAAGCTAAAATTGCTTTAACACAAGTACAGGTAACAATTTCCGAAAAATTACCTTTAGATTTTTGGACAATTGATTTAAGAGGTGCAATTCAAGCACTAGGAGAAATAACAGGAGAAGATGTAACTGAATCTGTACTTGATAGGATTTTCAGTAAATTTTGCATTGGTAAATAATATAACTAAAATATATATGTCTTTTATTGATGAACTTAATCATACCAACGTCTTAATCATAGGAGCAAGCCAAGGAATTGGGTTAGGCTTTATAAAAAAATTGCTCCAAGATGGCAGAATCAACAAAATTTATGCCACTTATCGCCAACCAGAATCAGCCTCTGAATTAATAGATTTATCTGAACAATATTCTAGCCGTCTAACTTGTTTGATATTAGATATTACCGATGAGTTACAAATTGCTGAATCTATAAAACAAATACGCACTCAAATAGATAAATTACATTTAGTAATTAACTGTGTAGGATTGCTACATGAAGGTGATTTGCAACCTGAAAAAAGTTTAAGACAAATTAATGCAGACAACTTATTACGTTACTTCCAAGTAAACAGTGTAGGTGCTGTACTATTGGCTAAACATCTTTTACCATTGTTTCGCCATAATGAGTCTGCTGTCTTTGCTACCATATCAGCTAAATTAGCCAGTATAGGTGATAACCAACTTGGTGGATGGTATGGCTATCGCGCCTCTAAAACAGCACTTAATATGTTTATGAAAAATGTGGCGATTGAGTATAGTAGAAGTTGTCCTCACACGATAGTTGTAACTTTACATCCTGGTACAACTGATACACAACTTTCTCGTCCGTTTCAAAAAAATGTAGTTCCCGATAAATTATTCTCAGTTGAACGCACTGTTACCCAATTACTAGCTGTCATTGAACAACTACAAAAAGGTGATAGCGGACAATTTTTCTCTTGGGATGGAAGTAGATTACCTTGGTAGTGTCTCAATTACTTAGAGTTTTTCAAGATACAAGCAAAAGTGAATCTTCCAGTAAACTCATCAAAATAGGAGCTACATTGACCAAATTTGTTACTGAAACTTTGATTTGGTGATGCTTTTCCCAATTCAACGCGGATTTTAGCACCAGCATTATCAATACTAATATTAGTGGGATTATTGTCCGTGTCCTTGGGGGTAGAAATTTTAACACCACCAATTATATTAGCTTCTTCTTCTAAAGTTAGTTCAGCCAATAATTGTCCATTAGACATAATTTGATGTGACATAATTATTTACCTCTTAAAAATATCTTAATGATTTGAATATAAACATTGTTTGTTAGTAATTCATAAATCTCAAGAGAGAAATTAAATTCAGTCTTTTGATACTTGCTATATTCATATTTTTTATACTAAATTCAATGCCGATTTTTGTAGAGTGGGCAATAATTTAGTTATAAGATGTGATGCGTAAAACCCCCGACTTTATTTTGAATTTTGAATTAATTCATCCAGGGGTTGTACACATCACCAAATTCATCTTTTCCCTTAAGGATATAGACCCCTATCATTTAAGGCTTGAGCAACTCTACCCACTCCCAGAGTATAAGCTGCTAACCTTAGAGGAACTTGCCGCACTTTGGACTGTTGAATCACATGATGATATGCTTGCACCATTAAGTGTTCCATTTCCCGATTGACACGTGCTTCATCCCAAAATACGTAAGAAAGACCTTGCACCCATTCCAAGTAACTTACTACCACACCACCAGCATTGGCTAGGATATCTGGTAGGACAGTTACACCCTGCGCCTCTAGAAATTGGTTGGCTTCCAAAGTTATTGGCCCGTTAGCAGCTTCTGCAATGATTTGCGCTTTCACTTGATGGACATTTTCTGCTGTAATCTGGTTTTCTAAGGCGGCGGGAATTAACACATCACAGGGTAAAGTTAGCAACTCTGCATTACTAATAGGTGTTACTTGTGGGAAACCTATTACACTTTTACGATTTTCGGCAGCATAAGCTTTTAATGCGGGAATATCAAGACCATGAGATGAATAAACCCCACCCGTAGCAGTGGAAACAGCAATAATTTTTGCTCCAGCTTGGTAGAGTAATTCAGCTGCTGCGCCTCCCACATTCCCAAAACCTTGGATAACTACTCGCATTCCCTCTAGAGATTTGCCTATATCTGCTAATGCTTCCCGGACGATAATCATTACACCGCGTCCGGTAGCCATTTCTCGCCCTAGTGAACCGCCGATAGATAAAGGCTTACCAGTGACAACTCCGGGTACAGAATGACCCACATTCACTGAATATGTGTCCATCATCCAAGCCATTTCACGGGCGGAAGTTCCCATGTCTGGGGCGGGTATGTCTACTGAGGGGCCAATATCTTTAATTAACTCGCTGGTATAGCGGCGAGTAATCCGCTCTAATTCGCCCACGCTATAATTTTGCGGATCGATCGCAATACCTCCCTTTGCACCACCATAGGGAATACCCAACAGCGCACATTTCCACGTCATCAGCATAGCTAAAGCCGACACTTCCCGCAGTGTGACAGCCGGATGGTATCTAGTTCCGCCTTTGTAGGGGCCTAACACATCAGAATGTTGTACCCGATGTCCTGCTAAGACGCGGATATTACCATTATCTAGCTTTACGGGAATGGAAACTGTCACTACCTTGCGTGGGTGACTAAGAATTTCTAGTACACCTTGATCTAACCTTAATTCTTTCCCGGCTGCTTCTAAATAACTACAAGCTTGGTCAAATGGACAAATATGTGCTGGAGTAGCAGCTTCTAAAGGAATGATAGGGGTTGAAACCATAAGATTTTCTCCTAATCGCGGTTTTTGGCGAACCGGATACATATATGCCTAGCTTATCCCGCGTTTTCAAGAAACATGAGAATTTTGTAGTTATTGTTACAATTTTATTTTAATTTTAGAAAACCACAGATTAAAGGCAAAAATAATTATTGACTTTAACCTATGGTTATAAACACTTAGGGGATCAATTTGCCACAAAAATTTTTGAGGTAAAATTACCGTGCAGGCCATAGGGGATATGATGTTTTAGATGTAGTCGTGCAATCGCATCTTTTGCTAAATCACGAGCATCCAAAATCACCACATCTGAGCGATGATGAGCAGCATCATAAACTAAAGCTAGCAACCAGCCATCATCTTCTGTTTGAGCATTGGGACGCGGGACAAAAATCGGCTCACCTATAAAACCACGCGGCGCAGCACTCCAAAGTTGTCTTTCTCCAGACTCTAAATCAATTTTTAGTAATGCTTGCAGTGGTGCATTACCAGTTTCTGCATGACCTGCACCTATATAAATATATCTGTAGGCGCGTCCTACATGGTCAGGATGTATGCTGGAAAATTCACAACAACGACTCTCAATTAAATTGCGTTCTACTGTCTCATCTTGAAGATTAAGATGAAAACGCCAGATTTGACCAGGAAAACCCGCATCAAAATCAACTTGACGAAAATCGCTGTCTGGTTCTACTTCTGGTAGTGAATCGTAGCAAATAGAGTCAATATAAATTTCATTCCCGACAGCAAAAGCATTAACGTGGTGAAACACAAAACCTGCTTGTGTTTCCAGAATTTTTATCCCTGTATTTTCCCCTTTTGGAAAGCGAGGGATAACTATAATTCGAGTCGGTTGATTTGGCTGGAATTTGATACATTCCCCAGCTGCACGTATACCCAAAGCGAAAGGTATGGGATTAAAAGCGACAGGGTTTTGAAAAAAGATACAGTAATCAGGAGTAATGACAAAATCGTGAATAAAACAAAATCCCGGAACACTATGAGCTTGTTTTCTGAGAACTTTACCTGTTGGGTCTAATTCAAAAATTGTAATTGTAGTAGATAGTCCCGGTTTAATAGAAAAATTAACTAAACAAGGTGCGCCATCATCTTGAATACAATTAGGGTCAATGCGAGGATGTGCGCTAAAAGCTTCGCCCTCTGACAAAACTCCATTAAAGTATTCTTTGCCTAAAGTTTCTAGGGTGTAAGCATCGAGAAGATGGGGTTCACAAGCTTCCCATAGTGCCAAAAGTTTATCACCCCAATAGATAACGTTGGTGTTAGCAATATTCTTGATTTTGAAATTAAAGATATTAGCTAACAAACCCCCTGGCTTTTGAGTACCAAATACACCACGATAGAGAATTTTTCCGGCTTTTTGTTCTGCTAGATAGCCTTCTGTACGCACAAATTTATTACAAAAATGGGCGCGACCATTGACAAAAGTGATGCGGCTAATCATCCCATCCCCATCAAAAGGATGATGAAGACGCTGACCGTTGATATCAAGTAATCCTGGCCCATTTCTAAACAATGTGCCTTGCAGTTCTTGAGGGATTTCTCCTTCTATATCATCAATCCAATAATCAAACTCTTGGGTAAGGGATTCGTATCCTCTCTGCCAATCTTCACGAGTATAGGATTTTTCTAAAATTGCTGTTTCTGGAATTTGAAAACTCTGCATATTATTTGAGTGGTGAGTGCTGAGTGCTAAGTGCTGAGTGGTGAGTGCTGAGTTTTGAGTTTTGAGTTTTGAGTTTTGAGTGGTGAGTGCTGAGTGCTGAGTGGTGAGTGGTGATTTTTGAATATTTTTGCCTACTCAGCACTCGGAACTCAGCACTTTTCATTCAACTGTTTCTGATTCAGGTTCTCGCAGCATTATTTCTGACATCAAGTTGGGTATTAATTCTATTTCTGCTTGTGAATCATCAGCAGGTAGCCAGTTGAGAAAAGGCAATGGTAGTAAGGTGCTGAGATTAGTAATCAGTACCAAGAACCAAAGGGAATCAAAATTGCTTTCGGTGATTCCTAGCCAGTGCATAATAATAGCTCCAAACTCGTAGGAAACCATGCCGGCTAAATTTGATACTGACATCAACAATGCAAATAGGCTGGCTTCTACTCCTGATGGGCAAAGTCTCGCAGCTAAGACTAACACAGGCATATAGGCAATTTGTCCCATAACTGTGAGAACCAAGCTATCACCCAAGCTAAACCAGTGGTCATCTATGCCTAAAGCTCGGTTTGTGTGTGTCACCAGTAGCAGCATTGTCATTCCCAAGGCGGCGGAAATCACTGTACTCCAACCAAAAATTACTCGGAAGGGAACACTTTTTAAGAAGCGTTGAAAAATCCAAACACCAATTAAAGCCGCGAAACTTGTCACCAAACGCACCCGTCCTAAAAATTCTGGTTCAAAGTGGAGTTCGTTGGTGCTGAAGAAGAAAAAGGCTGCATCGGCTGTTGGGGTAGCTTGCCAGATAAAGACAAATGCTGTCGGTAGCCAAATAGTTTTTTGGGTAATGGCTTGCCGTAGCTGTCCTATTTGATGCTTAATGCTGAGAGTGTTGGTTTTATCCTGAGCGTCTTTGCTAACAGGTGATTCAGCAATCAACCAAGCTACACCTGAAACAATCAAAGGGAATGCAGCAGTAATCCAGAATACAGTACGGGTTGTAAAGTGTTCCAGGAGCAATCCACTAAAATATGCTGTGATTAAGCCGCCTAATGCGGAAGCACCCCAACATAATGATTGTAGTGAACCGGCATCGGCTTGAGATTCTACCCTGGCTCTTTCCACAACTAACGAGTCAACGATCACATCACTAACGGCAACGGAGAGAGAACCGAGTGCGATCGCAAATGTAGCTGCCCATCTATCATGAACTATGGTCGCTAAACTTACCCAGGATATAGCACCGAGTATCCCCGATAGCACCAAGTATGGCCGACGACGGTAGCCAAATATAGGTAAACCATCAGACATAAAACCAAATAGGGGCTTGATAATCCAAGGTAGGGCGACAATTCCCAATAGTGCCGATACCTGTACAGGACTCAGTGACAATTCATCTTTAAGGAAAAAACTGACGGCTAAACGCGCTAACCCCAAAATTCCTTGGACAAAGTAAACGGTAAGAATGGCGATTAACTCGGCACTAGGTTCATTACCGAAGAAGATTTTCTCTTTTATTGAGTCCTTGACCTTCTTGGATAAGCCAGGGGAGTGAATCAGCATTTGGTGAATATTTTTTAAGTTTTATCGACTTTTATATCATATCGATTTCTCTGAATATGCGTTTTATTTGGCAATTATTCAAATTCTGAATTTTGCCTACCATCAACACGAATCTCCAAACCGAAACTTTGATTTTCAGCGATCGCATCAACGTGAGTTAATTAAAGTGTAGATTCACCCAATACAACAGCAGCATTCTGTCCACCAAACCCAAAACTCAAACATAATGCTTGCTGAATGTCAGTTTTATATGCAGTCCTGACTATGTTTAAATCAAATTCTGGTTGATTTAATCCTACAGTGGGTGGCAAGATATTATGCTTTATAGCTAACAATGTGAAAGCTACCCCCAATGCTCCCGACGCGCCTAGGGTATGACCCGTAGCCCCTTTAGTTGAACTAATTGCTACTTGATGGGAAAATATCTTTTCTATGACCATACTTTCTATACGGTCATTTAGCTGGGTAGCTGTTCCGTGAGCATGAATGTAATCTATATCATGGGGTTGTAGGTGACTGCGTTTTAAAGCTTGTTTGATAGCTGCGATCGCTCCCCTACCTTCTAAGTCTGGCTGATTGGGATGATATGCGTCTGTCGTTAAGCCAAAACCCAAAACTTGACCATAAATCTTTGCTTGACGCTGCTGGGCTAATTCTTTTGATTCCAAGACAAATATAGCCGCCCCTTCACCCAATACTAAACCTTCACGGTGTAAATCAAAGGGGTAAGCACCAGTTTTAGCTAAAGCACCCATCTGTTGAAACCCTGATATAGTCAAGGGTGTAATTGGTGCTTCTACAGCCCCTGCGATCGCTCTTTGATATTGTCCTGTTTGAATCAAAAATGCTGCCTGAGATATTGCCCAAATTCCCGTAGCACAAGCAGCCATCGGTGCTAAAACCGTTCCAGTTGCACCAATTTGTCTTGCAGCTGCGATCGCGTTCATATGGGGTAAAATCTCTAACCAATCCTCTAATTTTTCTCCTGTATAGAGGGATTGGTTAGGACATTTTGCATACATATTCCTTGCTAAATTTTCCCAGGATGCCTGATGGCTACGACTTGAACCAATCACTACAGCACATTCAGGTAAATGTGTCAATAAACCAGCATCTTTTATTGCCGCATCTACAACCTGCTGGGTCAATATTCTCAATTTGGCGGGTGTTTGACTAATCAAGCCTAGAGGTAGTGGCGCAAGTTCTGGAAAAAGCTGATATAGGCTAATTCCAGACTTCCCAACAATTAATTGTTGCCAACTCTCCTCTAGGCTCGTACCCAAAGCGGAAACTAAACCAATACCAGTAACAACAACTTCAACCATTTTGGAGCAGAGAATCAGAGGAGACAAGGTAGCATTTAGTTTTCATCCTCATTACCCCTTATCCCCAATCCCCAATCCCCAGTCCCCAGTCCCCAGTACCTATTTTAAATTCTCACTGCCTTGAGTGACTTTAGCAGAATCAATGCGATCGCCTTGTTGAATTTTGTTAACTACATCAAAACCGTCGGTAACATAACCGAATACGGCATAGTTACCATCTAAAAAGCCTAAATCTGCTAAAGCAAAATAAAACTGAGAGGAAGCAGAATCTGGTGGCTGCGATCGCGCCATTGCTACCGCACCTTGTTTATGCTGTAACTCTGGTGCTTTCGTTACACGGGCCATTTCCAATGTCTTGCTATAAATTGGGCTAGACTCCCCTTTTGGCTTAATTTCTAAGGGGATACGACGCTCACTATTAGTTTTTGCATCAATGTAGCCGCCTGTTCCCAGTCTATCTACTGGAACTTTTGGATCTTTACTTTGAGGATCGCCACCTTGGACTACAAAAGGTTGAGGTTGGCGTACAACCCGATGAAAAACAGTGCCATCATATACACCCTTCTGCACCAAATCAACAAAGTTGCCAGATGTGATAGGGGCATTTGTACCGTCTACTTCGATGGTAATTGGTGAGCCATTAACTGTCATCACCACCGTAGCTTTACCTTCAAGACGTGGTAAATCTTTCATTCCCGGAATACTCTCACTTATGTTATCTGATACAGATGTTGCTTCAGTAGTAGTTGTCGTGGTGGTTGTCTCGGTCGCTGTTGATGTTGGCGAAGAATTAGAATTAGCCTGCTGTGTAGAACAGCCGCTCAACATCAAAGCACCGACGATCAAAAATGCAACCAAGAATTGTGAAACTTTTAACCGCATTGCTAATTACTGACTCAACCAGTGTATCTTAGCTTCTTTTGGCGAATAGGGAATGGAAAATGGGGACTGGGGATTAGGACTATTGAGTTCACTGAGGTACTAATTCCCCGTCCCCGATCTGTATTTACTTACAATCCTTCCAACGGTACTTCTAAAAAGCGGGCTAACTCTGCGCCTTGGGTTTCTAACTCTGCTAATGACATAGGTTGTCCTACCCGTGTTAGGGGGATATCTCGGCGACCTTTAAGACGGAGATACAAAGCACGGCGAGGATTAAGACCTTCTTTAATATCTATTTGTACAGATTGTACGTCTTGAATGCGGGAATCAATTTCAATCCGGCGATTTTTGCCAGGAAATCCCCAACGAAAGATTTTGAGTGTGCCAGTTTCTCTATTGAAATCATTGTAGCCGCCCCCTAAGTCCCAGAGGATAGACAGCCATAGGTAAGATGCTAAAAGTAAGCCAGCCGAACCATATAACCCCATTACCAATCCTTGGGGGAAAAATACCAATTGAGTTGGATCGGTAACTATGAGAAGATTTACGTTTAAATAACTCGATATCCCTGCCAAGAAAAAGCCTGTAGCTCCCATTGTCACAATAGTTGCCCACCAGTAGTTGCTAAACCTACGAGAACCGAGAACTTTTTGATGCAGAAGGCGATCGCCTTTGTTAACTGTTGTTGATCCAGTCATTGAACTACCTTGGCCTGTAAGTGCTTGCCTTTAATTAAAAGTCTGCCATTTTACCAGGATTTCTTGCAAGTTAAATATTAAGCATTGAGCATCGAATTTTCTCCCTCCGCTTCCCCCATCCCCCATCCCCCATCCCCTATCCCCTGTCACCTGTCCCCTGTCACCTGTCCCCTGTCCCCTGTCCCCTGTCCCCTGTAATAAGATTTCTGAGAAAAGTTGTGTCAAATTGTAAAAATTCTGATATTCATAGTATTTAGTAGGTTCATGTTAAATACTTGATTTCCCTAGGTGGGTTTAGCGAAAACCCCAACAATGTGATAAGTTAAGAAGCATTAAGTTACCACAAGCTAGGTAACTAGCTCATGGTACGTGTAACGACATAACCCTGAGAAATGTCAGCTTGAAGAAGTGGTCAAATCTCAGAAACTCAGCAATTATAAGCTGCTGAGGTTGTCAAAAAAAACGTTATTTCCTCGCGGCAGTCGCTTAAAGGATAAAATTCCCAGAAAGTTCTGCTTAGAAACGTTGCAATTTTAGTAAAAGAGGATTTAGTTAGATGACCATCGCAGTAGGACGCGCCCCCAGTAGAGGGTGGTTTGACGTACTAGACGACTGGTTAAAGCGCGATCGCTTCGTGTTCGTAGGTTGGTCAGGAATAT
Organism: Nostoc sp. UHCC 0870; assembly: GCF_022063185.1. NCBI lineage: Bacteria > Bacillati > Cyanobacteriota > Cyanophyceae > Nostocales > Nostocaceae > Nostoc > Nostoc sp. UHCC 0870. Next base: position 5,023,542 of record NZ_CP091913.1, read on the forward strand.
TATTATTTCCCTGCGCCTTCCTAGCACTAGGCGGTTGGCTAACCGGCACAACCTTCGTCACCTCCTGGTACACCCACGGACTAGCCTCATCTTACCTAGAAGGGGCAAACTTCCTGACAGTAGCAGTATCTAGCCCCGCCGACAGCATGGGACACTCCCTATTGTTGTTGTGGGGACCAGAAGCACAAGGCGACTTCACTCGTTGGTGTCAACTAGGTGGATTTTGGCCTTTCGTAGCATTACACGGAGCATTTGGCTTAATCGGCTTCATGCTGCGTCAATTTGAGATTGCGCGTCTAGTAGGCATCCGTCCTTACAACGCCCTAGCATTCTCAGGCCCCATCGCGGTATTCGTCAGCGTCTTCTTGATGTACCCCTTGGGACAATCATCCTGGTTCTTCGCACCCAGTTTTGGTGTAGCAGCAATTTTCCGCTTCTTACTATTCCTCCAAGGTTTCCATAACTGGACACTCAACCCCTTCCACATGATGGGAGTAGCAGGGATATTAGGTGGAGCATTATTGTGTGCCATCCACGGTGCAACCGTAGAAAACACCTTATTTGAAGACGGCGAAGGCTCAAACACCTTCCCCGCATTCAACCCCACCCAAGCGGAAGAAACCTATTCAATGGTGACAGCAAACCGTTTCTGGTCACAGATTTTCGGGATTGCTTTCTCCAACAAACGCTGGTTGCACTTCTTCATGTTGTTTGTGCCAGTAACTGGTCTGTGGATGAGTTCAGTCGGGATTGTGGGTTTAGCCCTCAACCTGCGGGCTTATGACTTCGTATCGCAAGAATTACGCGCTGCGGAAGACCCAGAATTTGAAACCTTCTATACCAAGAACATTTTGTTGAATGAGGGTATCCGCGCTTGGATGGCCCCTCAAGATCAGCCTCACGAAAAATTTGTATTCCCCGAAGAGGTACTACCACGTGGTAACGCTCTCTAATAGAACTGGCGTAATGGGCGGTGGACGTGACCAAGAATCCAGTGGATTTGCTTGGTGGTCTGGAAATGCTCGCTTAATCAACTTATCTGGTAAACTGCTGGGCGCACACGTTGCTCACGCTGGCTTGATTGTATTCTGGGCTGGAGCGATGACTGTGTTTGAAGTCGCTCACTTCGTTCCAGAAAAACCAATGTACGAGCAGGGCTTAATCCTGCTACCCCACATTGCTACCCTCGGTTGGGGTGTGGGTGCTGGTGGTGAAGTTATCGACACCTTCCCCTACTTTGTAGTTGGTGTACTCCACCTGATTTCCTCAGCCGTATTGGGCTTTGGTGGTATTTATCATGCTGTTCGCGGCCCAGAAACCTTAGAAGAGTATTCCTCTTTCTTTGGTTATGACTGGAAAGACAAGAACAAGATGACCAATATCATCGGCTTCCACCTGATCATCTTGGGCTGTGGTGCGTTACTCCTAGTGCTGAAGGCTATGTTCTTCGGCGGTGTATATGACACTTGGGCTCCTGGTGGTGGTGATGTCCGTGTGATTACCAATCCCACCCTCAACCCTGCCGTCATTTTCGGTTATTTAATCGAATCTCCCTTTGGTGGCGCAGGCTGGATTGTCGGCGTAGATAACATGGAAGATGTTATCGGCGGTCACATCTGGATTGCCCTAATTTGTATCTCTGGTGGTATTTGGCACATCTTCACCAAGCCTTTCGGTTGGGCGCGTCGTGCGTTCATCTGGTCTGGTGAAGCTTACCTATCCTACAGCTTGGGCGCATTGTCCTTAATGGGCTTTATCGCTTGTTGTATGGTTTGGTACAACAACACCGTTTACCCTAGCGAATTCTACGGTCCTACTGGTCCTGAAGCTTCTCAAGCTCAAGCTTTAACCTTCTTGATTCGTGACCAACGCTTAGGTGCTAACGTCGGTTCTGCTCAAGGCCCTACAGGTCTAGGTAAATACCTGATGCGCTCTCCTACCGGTGAAATCATCTTTGGTGGTGAAACCATGCGCTTCTGGGATTTCCGTGGCCCTTGGTTAGAGCCTCTACGTGGTCCTAACGGTCTTGACTTAGAAAAAATCAAGAATGATATTCAGCCTTGGCAAGCTCGCCGCGCTGCTGAATACATGACCCACGCTCCTCTAGGTTCGTTGAACTCCGTAGGTGGTGTGGCTACCGAAATTAACTCCTTCAACTACGTATCTCCTCGTGCGTGGTTGTCTACTTCTCACTTCGTCTTAGGTTTCTTCTTCCTCATCGGTCACTTGTGGCACGCTGGTCGCGCCCGCGCTGCTGCTGGTGGTTTTGAAAGAGGTATTGACCGTGAGAATGAACCAGCAATGACAATGACTGAACTTGACTAGGTTCTAAAGTTTTATTTCATCACTGACAATCGAACGCTTTTAAGGCTCTTGTGTAACAGCAAGAGCCTTTTTTTGGTAATATTGGTTTAATTGTGAAGATGTCTAGGAAACTTATAGATATAGCGTTTCCTAATCATATAAGGTATATCATAGCCCCCTCCTTGCGTGCGGGGAGGGGGTTGGGGGTGGGGTTCTTGTACAGAAGCTTTGATGGAAGTAACCAAGGCAAATCAGGGGGTATAAGCGACATGAAGGAATCTAATTTTACTGATGCTTTGCGCTGGACATCGGAAGCTAAAGATAAGTTACAGAATATACCTTTTTTTGTTCGCGCTCAGGCGAAAGCCAGAATTGAAAATTTAGCACGTCAAGCAGAAATAGATGTAGTGACAGCAGATTTAGTTGAGCAAGCTAGAGCAGAGTTTGGACAGTGAAATTGCTGGAATCCATTTCTTATTAAATACTTTAGTCCTTATTCGTTTGCCAAGTGTCTCGCAGAAAGGACTAAATTCCCTTACTACAAACCCTTAATTATATCAGCTTCCTCCCACATTCATCGCTGCTAACATCGCCTTTTGACTAACTTCTTTATACAGAGTCTCCAAATATTTCATTACTACATCGCTGGAAGTTAAATTAATAGAACTCTCCTCTGTTTTGGCTAGCGGAATAGCCCCTAATACATCTAATACTGTCTCATTACTTGATGGTGTAATTACTACCAAAGAAGAATCTAGTGGCTCGTTATATTGCCAGAAATCATCAATTTTGACATTATATTGATTGTGATTAATTGTTTGTTGATGATCTGGTTTTGCAGTTGCTTCAGGCTCTAATTTTGCACCACGTAGTTGACGTAAGTCGCTAATGATTTGTTCTTTAGTCCGTCCCCGCAATTGAAATAAAACAAAGGGGTCTTCGCTGAATCTGTCGCCTAGTTGATAGTAGATTGCACCAACGTGTTTACAAGGGTTGGCTTTATCAGGACAGGAACATTTACTGTGAACGTCACCTAGGGTAAAGGGAAATAAAGATAGTCCATTAGCTGTGAAGACTTCTTCAATATTTTGGGGCATTTCTCCTGCTAATAATTTGGCAGCAAAAACCGCTTTTTTAGACATGGTTTCAATGATATAGCCCCACTCTTCATCACTAAAATGATTCAGAGATAGCGAAACTTTATAAGGTTGTTCTTCACTACCTTGGACTCTAGCTAAAACTTTTGCTCCTTTAAATTCAATGCTTAAAACATTACCTTGACGAGAATAATTTCTTGCCCGTTCTAAACGTTTTTTAAAGCGATAGGAATCGAGTAAATCGAGCCATCTTTGTGACCACCATTCGCGGCTGGCTTGTAAAGTATCAGTAGTCATAATTAGGGATTGGGGATTGAATGAGTTTACTCTTCATTTCTCTTATTATTCTGCATCATCTTCGATGACTGCATTACGGTCTAATATTAGTAGGTTGCGGAGTTGGTCGGTATCTAATTCAGTTAACCATTGTTCACCTGCACCAACTACTTGTTCTGCTAGTTGTTTTTTGCTTTCAATCATGTCATGAATTTTTTCTTCTAATGTGCCGGTGCAGACAAATTTATGTACTTGCACGTTACGGGTTTGACCAATGCGAAATACTCGGTCTGTGGCTTGATTTTCTACGGCTGGATTCCACCATCTATCAAAGTGGAAGACATGATTAGCTCTGGTTAAATTTAACCCTACACCACCGGCTTTGAGCGATAAAATCATAATTGGTGGCCCTTGGGGGTCGTGTTGGAAACGGTCGATCATTTCTTCGCGTTGCTTTTTGGTGGTACTACCATATAAAAAGAATATTTCGCGTCCGAGTTGCTTTTCTAGGTAGGGTTTGAGTAATTTACCCCATTCGGCAAATTGGGTGAAGATTAAGGCGCGATCGCCTTCTGCTAAAGCTATTTCTAACATCTCTTCCAGCCGTTGTAGTTTGGCTGAATTATGTTGTGCTAAGTTGGCTTCTTTTAAATACTGGGCTGGATGATTACAGATTTGTTTGAGTTTAACTAATAAACCTAAAATCATCCCTCGACGTTGCAATCCTTCAGCAGAATCAATCTCTGCTAAAGATGCTTCTACTACTTGTTGATAAAGTGCGGCTTGTTCCGTTGTTAAGCCACAAAATACCGTCATTTCTTGTTTTTCTGGTAAGTCTTGAATAATATCACGGTCAGTTTTGAGACGACGCAAAATAAAGGGTTGCACCAAAGAACGTAATTGATTTAATGAAGCAGCATCTCCATATTTTTCAATCGGCATAGCAAATCTACGCTGAAAAAATTGCCGATTGCCTAAATAACCAGGATTGAGAAAATCTAAAATAGACCACAACTCTTGAAGTCTATTTTCTACTGGTGTCCCCGTTAAAGCTATGCGAAATGTTGCTTCTAATTGTCTGATAGCTTGTGACTGTTTAGCTTCAGAATTTTTCACATTTTGGGCTTCATCTAGAACAATTATCTGCCAATCCACACCCTGTAATGATTTAATATCCCGGTGAATTAGTGAATAACTAGTAATAACTAAATCATGTTTTTTTACGGCTTCCTGAAATGTCTTACCTTTAGGACGTTTATCACCGTGATATTCTAAAACTTTGAGTGTGGGGGCGAATTTTTTAACCTCCCGTTCCCAGTTACCTAAAACAGAAGTAGGGCAAACTAATAAAGTTGGTTTTTCTAAGACATCTTCTTCTTTCAGGTGTAGTAGGAAGGCGATGAACTGCACGGTTTTACCGAGGCCCATGTCGTCGGCGAGACACGCGCCTAAACCCCAACGTTCTAGAAAAGCTAGCCAAGCTGCGCCTCTTTCTTGATAAGGCCGCAACTGTCCGCGAAAGTTTTTTGGTATAGGTAAAGGTGCAACTGCTTGATTATTCGTCAACGCCCCAATTAATTCTTCTAACGCCCCAGAGGCTTCAAAGCTAACTACTGGTAATTTCTCAATCACCTGGGTATCTCCTGTACTCAGGCGTAAAGCATCTTCTAAAGACAACGCCATTTGGTCTTTGCGAGATACAAAAAAGGTTTGGGCTGTCTTAATATCTTGGGGACGCAATTCCACCCATTCGCCGTTAATTTCTACCAAGGGGCTATTTAAAGCCACCAAGCGATCAAATTCTGCTTTAGAAATAGTCTGACCACCAATAGCTAATTGCCATTGAAAATTTAGTAAACTCTGTAATCCTAAACGCCCTTGTTTTTTCTTGGAAGTTTCGGCAGAAATTTTTAACCCCAAGCGGTTCGCCCAGCCTTCACGATTTGCCAAACTAGGAGGTAAAATCACACCTAAACCGCTATCTTCAAACCGCCAAGCTACGGATTTAATAAATTCATAGGCTTGCATAGGAGTAAGTGGGCAAGATTGGGGACATTCAGCATCTAAACTAGGTGCAAGCAATGGATACAATCGAGAAGCTAAACCCAAACCCCGCAATAATGTTTCTTGCGGTTGGTCAATGGTGCGATTTTGATAAACTAATTGCTCAACTGGATGATGCCAAATCGTCGCTGCATCTACTAAAAATTCTGGATGATCAGCCGCTTGCAAAAAATATGCTAATGTCCAATCAGTTTCTTCAGTGTCAGGCGATCGCAACTGAAAACAAGTACGAAATTGATTTTTGCTGGCTAATTGATATTGTAGCGGCATCGTCCACGCTTTCAGTGCCGCTTCTAGCCTCTCTCCACCAATCACATCTGCATTCACTACATTGGATGCACCAATTAAAGCCTGCAACCACTGACGCACCGCCAATGGTAAGGATGCCATGACCCTAGGTTCAACTAGAGTCTGAGTCCCCACCATCTCCCGTACTTGGGCATCTATGACACTATTAAGAAACGCCAAAATTAATTCTTGCGGCTGACTAGGAAAATCAACGTACATTGGTGACTGACTAAATTCTTCCCCAGTCCCTAATCCCCCATAAGTCCCACAAATCAAGGGCATCTTTGCTGCAAACTTTTCTAAGCGAGTTCCATCTATGGCACTATCTAGAAGGACTTGCCATTTCGCGTCAAAATTCTCATGAGCTTGTCCTTCGATAACTGGTAAAAACTTAGATCGTGAGATTAAATCTAAACTCCAACGGGCAACCTGTGACCAAAAACGTAAATCTCCGCCTAAAAATGTATCTTCCCCATTGACAATATTTAAGGGTAAAGAAGTGAGAAATTTAATAGCTGCTATGGGGTTCAGACAAAAACCTTCGATTCGCCAAGGCTGCAAGTATTTTTGAGAGTCCGTCTCAGATGGCAAAGCAGCAGAATGTAAAGGAGACATCAAAGCTGTCTCTTCTTTAGTTAGTTCTAAAATATAAGTTGGTAGATTAACTTTTTGAGAATGAATCGGTAAATTTATCTTTTTAGAACTTGTGGCTTTAGTAGATGGCTTTTTCTCTGGCTGAGTGATGAAGTCTGCAATCTTCATGTTTTCAGCAGACAGCCACTCACCTAACTCAACTGCTGTCATTGCCAAGGGATTTAGTGCTAATTCACTCAAGTTCACATTAACGCGCGGCGATCGCCAAGTTTCACCCCAAATAAATAAACAGTTTTCCTGCCCTTTTAATAACCAACTACCGTGTAAAATTGCCATTTGTTAACTACTCAGACTTTAACCAAACTAAAATTATTAAGTATTGCTTGTTTAATGAGAACTATATTTATTTTGATATCTTTATTGTCATAAAATTAAAATATTATGAGGTATATCATAGCCCCCTCCTCGCTAGCGGGGAGGGGGTTGGGGGTGGGGTTCTTGTTTCCCCACTAAAGCGAGAACCACTATAACTTTATAAAAATACATAATAATATTGATATATCAATTAAAATTTTTCATACTAAAAATATTGATTTAGCTATTTTTTAGATGGTAGCGTTATTTTCGCCACTCTGTATTAAGAACTAGGAAAGATAGTACAATCAGGCAAAAGCCAAAAGTCTAAACCACCCATTCCAAATCAATGAAACGCTTACGCTGTATTCATTTTGAATTTTGTTAGCGCAGCGTTAGCGAGTCATCGAGCGTCATTTTGAATTTTGAATTCCGCCTTGCGGTACTAGTACCCAGTCACCAATACCCAATACCCAATCCCTTGATATCATTGTAAGCACTCCACAAGCAGCAAAACTAGCAGATGTACAGATGGTAGATGCGCTGAGTGTGTATCGCACTTGGCGTTGAGGAACTTGTTGCTCTTTGTATGTAACAGAAGTCAGCCATAGGGCATAAATGTTAGGATTGCCACAGTGAGAGAATCAAGAAAGAGAAGGAAAAAAAGCTGAATGGCAGAATTTGAGAAGTCAATATCCTTCGATGGAAGGGATATTCGACTGAAAGTAGGCCTACTAGCACCGCAAGCTGGTGGGTCTGTGTTGATAGAATCAGGGGATACAGTTGTTTTGGTGACAGCTACGCGATCAGCAGCCAGAGAGGGCATTGATTTCCTTCCCCTGACAGTAGATTACGAAGAAAGACTATACGCAGCTGGGAGAATACCCGGTGGGATCATGCGCCGGGAAGGTCGTCCACCAGAAAAAGCTACTCTTACCAGCCGTTTGATTGACCGTCCCTTGCGTCCTTTGTTCCCTTCATGGTTGCGGGATGACTTGCAAGTTGTGGCATTTACAATGTCAATGGATGAGCTAGTACCACCGGACGTATTGGCGGTGACAGGTGCTTCGATCGCAACTTTGATTGCCCAAATCCCCTTTAATGGGCCAATGGCAGCAGTACGGGTAGGCTTAGTAGGTGATGACTTTATCATCAACCCCACCTATGCAGAAATCGAAGCTGGAGACTTGGATTTGATTGTAGCTGGTTCACCACATGGCATAATCATGGTGGAAGCAGGTGCTAATCAATTGCCAGAGCGAGATATTATTGAAGCGATTGATTTTGGCTATGAAGCTGTGCGCGATTTAATTAAAGCGCAGCAAGATTTAGTAGCAGAAATGGGTTTGGTAATTGTCCAAGAAGAAAAACCAGAGGTAGACCAAACTCTGGCAAATTATATCCGCGATCGCGCTAGCGACGAAATTAAGAAAATTCTGGCTCAATTTAATTTGACTAAACCCCAACGAGATACTGCGTTGGATGCCGTTAAAGATAATATTGCCACAGCGATCGCTGCACTCTCAGAAGACGACCCCATTCGCCTGGCTGCTACTGCCAATAGCAAAGCCTTGGGTAACACTTTTAAAGACATTACTAAGCATTTCATGCGCCGTCAAATCGTCGAAGATAACGTGCGTGTTGATGGACGCAAACTCGATGAAGTCCGTCCCGTGTCTTGTCAAGTGGATGTTTTACCCAAGCGCGTCCACGGTAGCGGGCTATTTAACCGGGGACTAACCCAGGTATTATCTGCTTGTACCCTCGGTACTCCCGGAGATGCCCAAAACCTCAACGACGACCTGCAAACAGACCAATCCAAACGCTACCTACATCATTACAATTTCCCCCCCTTCTCAGTGGGAGAAACCAAACCTTTACGCGCCCCAGGTAGACGAGAAATCGGTCACGGTGCATTGGCAGAAAGAGCCATTTTACCCGTACTACCACCGAAAGAACAATTCCCCTACGTGATTCGTATCGTGTCAGAGGTGTTATCTTCTAACGGTTCTACCTCAATGGGTTCTGTGTGCGGTTCTACCCTAGCCTTAATGGATGCTGGTGTACCCATTCTCAAACCCGTCAGTGGTGCGGCTATGGGTTTGATCAAAGAAGGGGATGAAGTCCGAGTCCTGACAGACATTCAAGGCATTGAAGACTTCTTGGGAGACATGGACTTTAAAGTCGCCGGCACAGATACCGGGATTACCGCCTTGCAAATGGATATGAAAATATCTGGTTTGCCTATGGAAGTAATTGCCCAAGCCATCAACCAAGCCAAAGCAGCCAGATTGCACATTCTCGATAAAATGTTGCAAGCCATTGACCAACCCCGCGCTGAAACTTCAGCTTATGCACCGCGTCTATTGACGATTAAGATTGATCCAGACATGATCGGTCTAGTCATTGGCCCTGGTGGTAAAACAATCAAGGGTATCACTGAAGAAACTGGTGCGAAAATTGACATCGAAGATGATGGCACAGTCACTATTTCTGCGGTAGATGAAAATAAGGCCAAGAGGGCGCGTAATATCGTTCAAGGCATGACCCGCAAGTTGAATGAAGGCGATGTTTATGCTGGACGCGTGACGCGGATTATACCAATTGGGGCTTTTGTGGAATTTCTCCCCGGTAAGGAAGGAATGATCCATATTTCCCAACTAGCTGATTATCGTGTAGGCAAGGTTGAAGATGAAGTAGCTGTGGGTGATGAAGTCATTGTCAAAGTGCGCGAAATTGACAATAAGGGACGGATTAACCTTACACGCTTGGGTATCCACCCAGATCAAGCAGCTGCGGCAAGGGAAGCTGCGGCGGTGAATCGTTAAATCGATTGGGATTTTAGATTTTATCTAAAATCCGCGATGCCTTTTACGTAGGCATCGCCGTAAATTTTTTATTTTACCGTTAATATTTTCGTAGATAAATCATCGTCAGGGTTGAGTTTTTCTCACAAGTCTGTAAGTTATGTTTCCAGCAACTTTTTCTGAGCATAATCCCGCACTTTCTTATCTGGGTCATTCTTGGCTCGGTCGTGCAACAGTGGTAAAGTCTGGGGATGCTGGGGGAATTGCTTAAGAATTATCTCTAGTGCAACACGTCGAGGATTAGTGTACCATGTGTTTTTCTGCTCAAAGGGGTCATTAAAAGCACAGTTGTAATAGGTTTCAAAAAGTTCAGGCTGAGATTTGTACGCCTTGGCTATTTCTTGCACTGCTGTCCGTCGCACAATATAACTTTTATCCGCAGTGGCGAGGTTGTGGAGAAAGGTTTTGGTTTGGGGGTCATCCTTGTACGCCTTGGCTATTTCTTGCACTGCTGTCTGTCGCACACTCGGAATTTCATCCTCAGTGGCGCGGTTGTGGAGAAAGGTTTTGGTTTGGGGGTCATCCTTGTACGCCTTGGCTATTTCTTCCACTGCTGTCTGTCGCACATCCCAACGTTCATCCTCAGTGGCGCGGTTGTGGAGAAAGGTTTTGGTTTGGGGGTCATCCTTGTACGCCTTGGCTATTTCTTCCACTGCTGTCTGTCGCACATCCCAACGTTCATCCTCAGTGGCGAGGTTGTGGAGAAAGGTTTTGGTTTGGGGGTCATCCTTGTACGCCTTGGCTATTTCTTCCACTGCTGTCTGTCGCACATCCCAACGTTCATCCTCAGTGGCGCGGTTGTGGAGAAAGGTTTTGGTTTGGGGGTTATCCTTGTACGCCTTGGCTATTTCTTGCACTGCTGTCTGTCGCACACTCGGACTTTTATCCTCAGTGGCGCGGTTGTGGAGACAGGTTTTGGTTTGGGGGTCATCCTTGTACGCCTTGGCTATTTCTTCCACTGCTGTCTGTCGCACATCTGAATCTTTATCCTCAGTGGCGCGGTTGTGGAGAAAGGTTTTGGTTTGGGGGTCATCCTTGTACGCCTTGGCTATTTCTTCCACTGCTGTCTGTCGCACATCTGAATCTTTATCCTCAGTGGCGCGGTTGTGGAGACAGGTTTTGGTTTGGGGGTCATCCTTGTACGCCTTGGCTATTTCTTGCACTGCTGTCTGTCGCACATCTGAATCTTCATCCTCAGTGGCGCGGTTGTGGAGAAAGGTTTTGGTTTGGGGGTCATCCTTGTACGCCTTGGCTATTTCTTGCACTGCTGTCCGTCGCACATCTGAATCTTTATCCTTCGTGGCGCGGTTGTGGAGAAAGGTTTTGGTTTGGGGGTCATCCTTGTACGCCTTGGCTATTTCTTGCACTGCTGTCCGTCGCACATCTAAATCTTTATCCTCAGTGGCGAGGTTGTGGAGAAAGGTTTTGGTTTGGGGGTCATCCTTGTACGCCTTGGCTATTTCTTGCACTGCTGTCTGTCGCACATCTAAATCTTTATCCTCAGTGGCGAGGTTGTGGAGAAAGGTTTTGGTTTGGGGGTCATCCTTGTACGCCTTGGCTATTTCTTGCACTGCTGTCTGTCGCACATCCCAACGTTCATCCTCAGTGGCGCGGTTTTGGAGAAAGGTTTTGATGTCGGCTGAATCTTGCCAAGTTGTCGCAATTGCTGTAATTGCTTGAGTCCGAATTTTTTTAACTAGCTTTTCTTCTTCACCATCAGAGAAAATGTCTGATTCGTAATAGTACCAGAGATCATATTTAGTTAATTCTTTTAATTTATTCAGTAATTTATCGGCAGTGAACGCAATTACTGCGCGATTTCTGACTTCTAAGAGACAATTAGCCGCTAAAAATATATTAATAAATTGTTCCTCTTCACCATCCTGCTTTATTAAACTATCAATAATTTCACCCACAAATTTAGGATGAATCATCCCAGCAATCAGCCGTAAAACTTCATGCCAAGTTTCATCTTGCCAATGTTTACCAAAAACTTCCGTGATTAATTCCTCTAGGGAAATAGTCCGCTCATTCTCAAACCCCCAGACAAATTTCCAAGCACAAAAATATTCTAAAAAAGTCCGATGCACAAAGGCATAATAATCTGCACCCAAAAAACATAAAATAAAGTTGCGTTCCCGTAATTCCTGAATCATCGATAGTGCTATTTGCTCTGGATGCTGAATCCCGATACTACGCAAATAATTACTTAAAATTTCCTCTAAATCACTAGCATTAATCAAATTACCTGCTAAACCTTGTTGAGTGGTTTGCATACTATAGGCAACTTGACGCAACATAGCTTGTTTATCTTTATAATCAATAGTGCTTGTTTCTAGGGAGAGTAAAAGTTTTTCTAAATCCCATTGCTGTAACAAAACTCGTGAAGCTTGATTATATAATTCGGCTCTATCTCTCGGTAATTCTTGATTACGATTAAGAATAGCCATCATCGTCAATAATAAGGGATTACCCGCCAGTTGGCGAATTGGCTGAAAATCTTGAATTGCTTTTTCTAAACGTGCTTGTTTTCTTTGCTTTTCAAAAAGGTCACTAAAAGCCAAATTATGCCATAAGCTAATAAACTCATAGATTTGTTCTAGCTCTAAATCTTGCAGCATAAAATGCCGAAAACTAGCATCGCGTAATCTGTTTGGTTGATAACCAATCACGCGAGAAGTAACTATAACTCTGACTAAAGGATAATCTTGGGTAAAGTTAATAATATCTGTAATTGCTGCTTCTCGTTTACTCGGTTCAAATACTTCATCTAAACCATCAAACATCACATAAGCATCACCATTTCGCAGCACTGCATCAAGTTGAGAGTGATTGAGAGCAGAATTTAAGCCACTGTTTTTGCGAAAGAACTCCAAAAAATCTTGACATTGCTCATTTTCTTGATATCGCACATAAGTACGCAATTCCACCAGTAAAGGAATTGGTAATAAAGGAAAATTCTCAATGGGTTTTTCTGCCCATTGCAGAGTTAAATATTGTAATAAACTAGATTTACCAGAACCAGGATCACCTAAAATTACTATATATTTATAAGTCTGTGAGTCGTTAATTATTTCTAATACGGAACAACTTACCTGTTGAGTATAATTTTTTTGATATTGTTCTAAAACTTCCGAGTTAATATCAAAATCTTCTTCCAATTGACCGAGTTTTTTCAGGCGTTGTAGATGTTCTTTTGGTAGCTCATAAATCTTAGGAGCAGCTTCATTCACCTCTCGGACATTTTGAGCCACAAAGATATTCCATAACTTCAGATTGTAACTATAACCTGAAGTATCAAAAGAATCCAACCTTAAATGAGCATAGTTTTTTTGAATTTCTGCACGATAACGTAACAAATCAAAGTTAGATAAAGTATCAGCAAATGCTTTATTAGTCTGCTGAATTTCTAAAAGATTTTGTCTATCTAAAATTGCAGATAATTCCGGTGATTCTCCCAGAATGACATTAATCTTTCTGGTATAACGTTTAATCAGGGAACGCCAGTTAAAATCATCAGGTAGAGGTGGTAAATTTAATTCCATCCACATAGATGACAACGCCTCAGCATCAGGTAAAATATCTGCTATTAATGCCTTACCTAATTCAGCCTGTACCCTTGATTGAGTTAAAAAAATCTTTAAAGGTTGAGTGTATTGCTTAATGTCTGCTTCCGACAAATCTGCATCTTCTAATTGTAACTGCACCTGAGATAAAAATTCTTTTAAAGCTTGACCAAACAAAACTTCTAAAGTTTCTTGCTGATTAATTCCCAAGCTAGATACAATACCCCGCAAAGGTATAGAAAAAAAATCTTTAATACTTGCTACTGAAGTTTGCTGCGCCAGTTGTTCCAGCACAGTTTTAAAAGCTAACCCAAACGCATTTTTAACTCCCCAAGCAACTAGGCGTTCTAGCATGAAGCTCGACTCCTGATTTCTAACTCTATTTTACGCACTGTAAATGTAGGTTGGGTTGACAAAAGGAAACCCAACACCGAGGACGGTGTACACACAAGTCGAATTACCCCCCTTAATCCCCCCTTGGAAAGGGGGGAAACAAGAAAATCTAGTTCCCTCCCCTTGGAACTACGGTGTACACACAAGTCTTAAAATCCCAGTCAAAACTTGCTTTATAGCCCTTCAATGTCATTCTGAGTGGAGCGGAGCGGAAGGAAGAATCTCGGACTTGCACCGTAGTCTCTAGATGTTTCATTGCGCTGTCGCTACATTCAACATGACAGTTGAGAATTTTCTCAAGGTTCTGAAATGTATGCGGGTAGCATTTGTGTATACACCGTAGCCTTGGAAAGGGGAGGGTTAGGGAGGGGTAATTCAAGTGCTGGTAGTGATTCGATAACTTGTGTGTACACCGTAGTGCAAGGAAAGGGGTGTTTTGCGCCCCCTTCCCTACAAGGGAAGGGGGTTGGGGAGTTAGGTTTTAGATATAGGTTAAAGTTTCAACATCCATGTTGGGTTTCGCTTTGCTCAACCCAACCTACTAGAGTGAGTTAAAACTTAATTATCTATCCATGTAGCTTGAATAACTGCATTTAGTTTCTCGCAAATTTTATCGGAAATATTTTGCTGATTTTTCACCAAGTTTTTAAGTGTATTTAAAAGTTGATCATCTATTGTTTTTATCGGATAACGGGATCTAGCATTTCGCAGACAGTCAGCCGCTATAATTAAATTTTCAAATCCATTTGCTTCTCCATCTTGTGTCATTAAGCACTCTATTAATTTACCCGTATGTTCTTCCACAAGAATACCAGCAATTAAAATAATTACCTCACGCCAAGCTTCATCTTTCCAGTGAGCAACTATGATATCTTGTTGAATTTCCGGTAAAGTCAAACTTTGTTCAGTTTGGAACGCATAAATAAAATGGTAAGCACAAAAGTATTCTAAAAAAGTTCGGTGGACAAAACCATAATTATCGCCACCAAAAAAACATAAAATAAAGCTGCGACTAGTTAATTCTTCTCGCAATGATATGGCATTTTCCCGTGCTTTCTCAAATCCTTTACTATTTAAATACTGACTAATAATTTCTTCTATTGCATTTGCATCAATAAATAAATTATGAGGATTTACATGGCGATTTCCTTGGATTCTACACGCAATGTGTCGCAGTATTTGTTTTTTGTGAAAATAATCTAATTTAATATTTCCTTTATCAACAGGTGGCACAGGTTTTTCTTGATCCCATCTTTGTAGCAGCAATTTTGCGGAATTGTCATAAAGAGTGGCTCTATCTCGTGGTAAATCTTCATGACGATTAAGAATAGCCATCATTGTGAGTAATAGAGGATTACCTACTAATTCTTTAAAGGGAGCAAAATTAATACAAGCTAGCAAGCGATCGCGTTTTCTATTACCATCATCTTTATCTTTAAAAGTTAAATTGTGCCACTGTTCGATAAATCCCTTAATTTGCTCACTATCTAAGTCTTGCAGCCTGAAGTGACGGAAGTTTGCCTGGGTGAATTGTTGATTATCATACCCAACTATGCGAGACGTAATCAAAATTCTGGATTGAGGATAGGTGTTTTTAAAATTGATGATATCAGTAGTAATTTGCTTTCTGCGTCCTTGGTCAAGTACCTCATCTAAGCCATCAAATATCACAATAGAATTGTGAGATGTTAACCATGTATCTAATTCACGCCGATCCAGATTACCACCTTTGACACCATCTCCTCTATGTAAGTAACCCAAAAATTTTTCACCATCTAGATTATCTAGATTAGCACTATAGTTTCCTAATTCAATTAATAACGGTAATTCTTGAGTTACTAAATCTCTAGCTTTAAGTGTTGCCCACTTTAATGCTGTGTATTGGCTTAAAGTCGATTTTCCAGAACCAGGATTGCCTAAAATTAAAGTATATTTATAATCTTGCGGTTTATTGACAATATCTAATACAGAAATAGAATTAATTGCTGCTTCTGTTTGTTCAAGATTTTGCGGTACAAATATATCCCATAAATTTACATCATAGTTATAGGCACTAGTATCTAAACTATTCATTTTTAGTTTTTGATAGGCATCCAATAAACCCTGACGATAACGAGTAAAATCAAAATTAGGTGCAATGGGAGCAAGACCTTCTACCGTGTCTTTAATATCACTTAAAAGTGTTGAATTTAATATTTCTCTTAAATTATCAGAATTTTTTACTATAGTTTTAACTTTTCTAGTATATTGACTGCTCAATTGTTGCCAATTAAACTTTTCCGGCAGTTCTTTGAGATTGAGATTACGCCAAGTATCTGCAAATATTTTAACTTCAATATACTGCTGATTTCCTAAAGCTTCTTGAAACGGTATACCTAATTGTTGGAGAATATTTTTGTCATCAATAAATTTCTCAATATAAATTTCATAATTTTTAATTTCATTATCTGTAATATCAAAGTCACCTAATTGTATTTCTACCAGGTTTAAAAACTCTTTTAAAGCCTGACCAAACGCAATTCTCAAAGATAGTTCTTGAGCCAAATCTAGGTTGCTTTTAAGAAAAACACCAAAAAATTCTTTAATATAGTCCCCTAAAGAGTCTTTTATAGCGTCCTTAGCTAAAATTGCCAGTTTTTCTAAAATCGGCTTAAAAACCAAGCTAGCACCACTAAGACCCCAAAGAAAGAAAAAGTCTGGCATACAAGTTATATTTATTAAGTAAATTTGGCTAAATTTGAGTATAAAATGCCTGCTGGATAGAATAATCTAAGTTTTATATTGTTTTAAACTCTCTTAGCAAAGTTAATTCAGAGCAAAATTACTCAGTCACAAGTTTAAATGCGATCGCTCCCGTATATACTTGCAAGAAATACCGTGTATAAAGTAAAAATAGTACACTGATGGTTGTAATGAAGCGATCGCCTACAAAAAGCACACACACCATCTTGATCTGAAAGTACCTGATAATCTGTTATTAAAACAAATATTTTTTGCTGAATGGCCACGAATAAAGACTAAACTAAAAAGTCTTGTGCAGCAAAACTCTTAACTCATATCAATGATTTAATCATGTCTAAGGTTCTCGTCTCCGATCCTATTGACCAAGCTGGTATTGATATTCTCTCGCAAGTTGCTACTGTTGATGTCAATACAGGTCTCAAACCAGCAGAACTAATAGAAATTATTGGTGAGTACGACGCGTTGATGATTCGTTCGGGAACGCGGGTGACTCAAGAAATTATCGAAGCAGGTACTCAGCTAAAAATCATCGGTCGCGCCGGTGTTGGTGTAGATAATGTAGATGTGCCTGCTGCTACCCGCAAAGGCATTGTTGTAGTTAATTCCCCTGAAGGTAATACCATTGCGGCGGCAGAACACGCCCTAGCGATGATGTTGTCTTTAGCTCGCCACATCCCTGATGCAAATGCTTCTGTAAAAAGCGGTGTGTGGGATCGCAAAACTTTTGTGGGATCTGAAGTATACAAGAAGACTATCGGTATCGTCGGCTTAGGTAAAATTGGCTCTCATGTGGCGGCTGTTGCCAAAGCGATGGGAATGAAACTACTAGCTTACGATCCTTTCATTTCTACAGAACGGGCAGAACAAATTGGCTGTCAGTTGGTAGATTTAGATTTGTTGATTCAGCAAGCAGACTACATCACCCTGCACATTCCCAAAACCCCAGAAACAACCCACCTGATTAATGCCGAAACCCTGGCAAAAATGAAGCCCACAGCCCGGATTATCAACTGCGCTCGTGGTGGGATCATTGATGAAGCTGCCTTAGCCGCAGCCATTCAAGCCGGGACAATTGCCGGTGCAGCCTTGGATGTGTTCGAGTCTGAACCATTGGGTGAATCAGAATTGCGATCGCTTGGTAAAGAGATTATCCTTACTCCCCACTTAGGCGCATCCACAGCAGAAGCGCAAGTGAATGTAGCCATAGACGTAGCTGAACAAATCCGCGACGTACTTCTAGGACTACCCGCCCGTTCCGCCGTTAACATTCCCGGACTCGGCCCCGATGTCTTGGAAGAACTCAAACCCTATATGGAGTTAGCAGAAACCCTAGGCAAATTGGTAGGACAGTTAGCAGGGGGACGAGTAGAGTTACTCACCGTCCGTCTCCAAGGGGAACTCGCAACTAACAAGAGCCAGCCTCTAGTAATTGCCGCCCTCAAAGGCTTACTTTACCAAGCCCTCAGAGAACGGGTAAACTACGTCAACGCCAACATCGAAGCCAAAGAAAGGGGTATTAGAGTCATCGAAACCCGCGACGCTTCAGCCCGTGACTACGCCGGCTCATTACGTTTAGAAGCCACAGGTACTTTAGGTACTCATTCTGTAACTGGTGCATTGTTAGGTGACAAAGAAATTCACCTGACTGATGTTGACGGTTTCCCCATTAACGTCCCACCTAGCAAATATATGGTGTTTACCCTGCACCGCGATATGCCAGGAATCATTGGCAAACTAGGTTCTCTATTAGGGAGCTTTAATGTCAATATTGCCAGTATGCAGGTAGGTCGTAAAATCGTGCGTGGTGATGCAGTCATGGCTCTCAGCATTGATGATCCCTTACCAGAGGGAATTTTAGCTGAGATTACCAAAGTACCTGGTATCCGGGATGCGTATACAGTAACTTTATAAAGTGCTGAGTTATGAGTGCTGAGTGCTGAGTAGGGAGTGCTGAGTACAGATGTGATTAATCTCGTCTGTAATCAGTTAAAAGTAAAGTTAGGAGTAAAAAGTTAGCAATCAAAAAAAATAACTCATAACTCACCACTCATAACTCATAACTCATAACTCATTACTCATTACTCAGCACTCAGCACTCAGCACTCAGCACTCAGCACTCAGCACTCAGCACTCACCACTCATTACTCAGCACTGAAAAATGGCAAACACTTGGTGGGAATTACAGATTTCATGTGAACCAGCGTTGGAAGACTCTGTTTGCTGGCGATTAGAAGATTTTGGCTGTCGGGGAACAGCTAGTGAAAAGACAGGATCTGACTTTGTAGTCAAGGGTTACTTACCAATATTTCAAGCAGAGCTACTAGATTTAGCTGCATTGGGGCTGTGGTTGCGCCAAGATGCCCTGTGTGTAGGATTATCTAGACCTACCCTGAATTGGCAACTAATTGATGAAGAAGACTGGGCAACTAGTTGGAAACAATACTGGCATCCTCAAGAAATAGGCGATCGCTTTCTCATCAATCCCGCATGGCTACCATTACCGGAAAACTCAGACAGATTAGTTATTCGTCTTGACCCTGGTGTAGCTTTTGGTACAGGCAATCACGCCACCACCCAATTGTGTTTAGAATCCCTAGAGATGCGTTTAAGTTCAGTTCCCCAGTCTTTTATGGGGACAAATGCTAAACAAGAGCCTGTAATAATTGCGGATATTGGTTGTGGTTCTGGTATCCTTTCCGTTGGGGCAGTGCTATTAGGAGCAGAGAAAGCCTATGCGGTGGATACAGACCCCTTAGCAGTGCAATCTACCTTCAGTAATCGCGCACTCAATGACGTTAGCCCAGAACGCATAATACCAGCAGAGGGTAGCGTAGACATTTTGAAAAAACTAATTGAACGGCCGGTAGACGGAATAGTCTGCAATATTTTGGCTGATGTAATTATTCAGTTAGTACCAGAAATCACTGAAATATCTAAACCTAGCACTTGGGCTATTTTCAGTGGAATTTTAATAGAACAATCAAACTCTGTTGCTGAAGCCTTAGAAAAACATGGTTGGGTCGTCGCTACCATGTGGAAACGCAAAGAGTGGTGTTGTTTAAATGTGCGACGTTCTTGAATTTAAATGAAGCGTGGAAAATTGTCATAGCTGATGAATTTAGCTGAAGAACCCAATAATGTTTAGAGACGTAAAAATTAACGCCTCTAAACTTAACATTAGTTAAAGTAAACCTTGCAGACGTTGAACTAACTGCGGGGTTTGCAATACACCCTCAATGCGATCAACTGGTTGACCTTGCTTAAACAACACTAGTGTTGGTAGAGCATAAATTTCATATTGGCTGGCTAATTCTGTGTATCTTTCAGTGTCAATTTTCACAATACGCAAACGGTCTTTTAGTTGATTATTTACTTGCTCTAAAATCGGCCCCATCATTTGACAAGGGCCACACCATTCAGCGTAAAAATCTACTAAAACAGGTACATCAGAACTAGACAGCATCTCTTCAAAGCTGTCGAATTGTTTTTTAGTAGCCATGCGACACACACCAATTTTTTATTGATTGAATTCAATCTTAATGTCTGCTTTCCAGAAACGGTGTAACATTATTTTGTTTTTATTGTTGCCAAATAAATTGGGGACTGGTGATTGGGGACTGGGTAAAGAGATTTGGGCTATCAGATGCTTTTTTGAATTTTGAATTACTGATCAGTTGTAGGTACAAATCACCATAAGATCATTAGCGCGGTAATTGAAAATTTTGAGGAATAGTTAATGGCTGTCTTAAGTGAAAATTTAAAAGGGCAAGTAGCAGTTATTACGGGTGCTTCAAGAGGAATTGGCCGGGCGATCGCAATAGAGTTAGCCACCTATGGAGCAACTGTAGTAGTTAACTATGCTAGTTCTAGTGATGCTGCCGACAAGGTAGTAGCAGAAATTACATCTGCTGGGGGTGAAGCGATCGCTCTGCAAGCTGATGTTTCCCAAGCAGATCAAGTAGATGCCCTCATCAATGCTGTCATGGACAAGTTTAAGCGCATTGATATTTTAGTCAATAATGCCGGTATTACCCGCGATACCCTACTTTTGCGGATGAAGCCAGAAGATTGGCAAGCTGTAATTGACCTAAATTTAACTGGTGTATTTTTATGTACCCGTGCCGTTAGTAAAATCATGCTCAAGCAGCGTTCTGGGAGAATTATTAGTATTACCTCCGTAGCTGGACAAATGGGTAATCCAGGACAGGCTAACTACAGTGCGGCTAAAGCAGGTGTGATTGGCTTTACTAAAAGCGTTGCGAAAGAACTCTCTTCTCGTGGGATTACCGTTAACGCCGTTGCTCCCGGTTTTATTACTACCGACATGACAAGCGACCTCAAATCTGATGAA
This sequence comes from Nostoc sp. UHCC 0870, assembly GCF_022063185.1. Lineage (NCBI taxonomy): Bacteria > Bacillati > Cyanobacteriota > Cyanophyceae > Nostocales > Nostocaceae > Nostoc > Nostoc sp. UHCC 0870. The sequence continues at coordinate 5,044,438 of NZ_CP091913.1, forward strand.
ATTCTCAAATACATCCCCCTAGGTCGCTACGGTCAACCAGAAGAAATTGCCGGAATGGTGCGCTTCCTTGCAGCCGACCCCGCAGCTGCCTACATTACAGGACAGGTGTTTAACGTTGATGGTGGGATGGTGATGTAATTCGTAATTCGTAATTCGTAATTCGTAATTCGTAATTACAAATTTAATTACGAATTACTCAGTTAGTACGGATTCTTTGCCAGACGGTAAAAGCAAGCAGGAGGACGATGCTGCTGCTAGTGGTAATCATTACAGCCAAGCTCATACCTTGGATTCTCATTGCTAGCAAGTTGCACAATAAGGTGATTAACCACAGAGTAAATGCAGCTCGACGTTGGGAGAATCCCCAAGCGAGTAATCTGTGATGTAGGTGGTCTTTACCGGGGGTACTGAGGGGATTTTTGCCTGCTAATAACCGACGGATAAATACTTGCGTTGTGTCTAACACTGGCAACAACAGGAATAAAATTGAGGGGCCAAGGGCATATATTGTATTACGCTGTAAGTTACCTAAAATACTGGTTGCTGCCAATACATAACCAAAAAAGTATGCCCCAGCATCGCCCATAATGATCCTTGACGGGTGGAAGTTATGGCGCAAAAAGCCTAAAGCTGCACCACCCAAAGCCGCTAAAACTAAGGTGGATGCTGCACGATTGGGAAATTGGGCGCAAACCCCTAGTAAGCTCATGGCAGTGATAAAACTGATTCCTCCTGCCAAACCATCCATACCATCCATCAAGTTGACAGCGTTGGTAATACCGACAATCCACAGCACTGTCAACAACATTGAAAAAATAGAGTCAATTGGCGTACCTAGAGGAACATCAACGCTAATACCATTGGCAAAAAGTAATAATGCCGTGATAATTTGCGCCCACAAGCGCACAGAGGGGGGTAATCCGAACTGATCGTCAATAAAGCCGACCAAGACTAGAATTGAACCTCCCAGTAAAATAGTCAATACCTGAGCTAATACATTTTGTAGTTCAATGGGTCGTAAAAGGATAGCTAATACCAATGCGGCAATTACTCCCGCATAAATAGCTAAACCTCCTGCATTTGGCAATGGTTC